>CAZBXW010000007.1:71053-126346 GCA_964496285.1 uncultured Phycisphaera sp. | reverse complement strand
CGAGGGTACGACCACCGGTGAGGACGAAGGCGAGACCACCGGCGAAGACGAAGGCGAGACGACCGGTGAAGACGAAGGCGAGACGACCGGTGAAGACGAAGGCGAGACGACCGGTGAAGACGAAGGCGAAACCACCGGTGAGGACGAAGGCGAGAACGACGGTCCCACTGATGGCAATAACGAGTCGGGCGTGGAGATTCCCGACGGAGGCGAGGACGAAGGCGGCGACACCGGTAGCGGTCAGACGACTGTGCCCGAGCCGTTGAGCGTCGCGCTCGGCGCTGCAGCGGTGGCTGCTCTGGCCTTGTCGCTGCGCCGCCGCCGGTGAACCACGCAGGAATCGCGAGCACTCCCTACTAACCCCACAGCCCGGACGCTACGCGTCCGGGTTTTCTTTTCCTCCGCAAGCAAGTCGGGACCTCCTCGCCGCCGCCCTTGGCGACACCCTCGCCAGCGCTGAGCGCCGTCAACGCAAGCTCTGCCATCCGCCCGGCTTGTCGCTCCACGCTACAATCGCCTCACTATGAGTGATCATTCTCCCGTTGTGCCTCAGACCCCCGCGGACGGCGTCGAGAACGTGGTGATCATCGGCTCGGGCCCCGCAGGCTGGACCGCTGCCATCTACGCTGCCCGCGCCAATCTCATGCCTGTGGTCTACGAAGGCGTCCCCAAGCAGACCCCTTCGCTGATGCTCCCCGGCGGGCAGCTCATGCTCACCACCGACGTGGAAAACTACCCCGGCTACCCCAAGGGCGTCATGGGCCCGCAGATGATGGAGGACTTCAAGCAGCAGGCCACACGCTTCGGCACCCGCATCCAAAGCCAGGACATCGACTCCTGCGATTTCTCCGGTCGTCCCTTCACGCTCAGGACCTCCACCGGCCAAACCGTCAAAGCCCGCGCCGTCATCCTCGCCACCGGCGCCACCGCCAACTGGCTGGGACTGCCCAACGAGAAACGCCTGGCCATGACCGGCGGAGGGGTGAGCGCCTGTGCCGTGTGCGACGGCGCGCTGCCCGTCTTCCGCAACCAGCCCCTGGCCGTCGTCGGCGGCGGAGACACCGCTCTGGAAGAAGCCAGCTACCTCACCAAGTTCGCCTCGAAGGTCTACGTCATCCATCGCCGCGAAGAGTTCCGCGCCAGCAAGGTGATGCAGAAACGCATCCTCGACAACCCCAAAGCGCAGCCGGTGTGGAACAGCGTTGTCGCCGACGTGCTGGGCCAGGACAAAGTCGAAGCGGTCCGACTGAAAAACGTCAAGACCGGCGAGCTGAGCGACCTGCCCATCAAGGGCCTGTTCGTCGCCATCGGTCACACCCCCGCCACCGGGTTTCTCCAGAACACCGGCGTGGCGCTGGACGAAAAGGGCTACGTCGTGATGCCCGTGCCGCACCGTTCCATGACCAGCATCGAGGGCGTCTTCGTCGCCGGCGACTGCGCCGACGCGGTCTATCGCCAGGCCGTCACCGCCGCGGGCATGGGCTGCAAGGCCGCCATCGACGCCGAACGCTGGCTCGGCGAACACGGCGTGCATTAACCGTACACCTCCCCCGCTCGTGCTTCAACACAACATTTGGCCCCGGGTCATTGACCCGGGGCGAAGTCGGAGCACCCATGAACATGAGAGTCTTGACAACCATGCATTGTGTACTGGTCCTCGCAGGGCTGGTGCATGCCGACGGGACGGCGACCCTGCCGCGAGGGACCGACGCCACGCTCGTGGGAGTCAACTACTTCGCGGGGTGGTGGGAGGAGTTGCCGAACAAGTGGCACGGACAGGGATGGCGAGCCGACGACCCCGACTGGCGCCCGAAGTATCCCGGCCGCGTCCCGCTGCTGGGCGAATACAACGATCAGGCGACGATGGATCGCGAGATCCTGGCAGCGGCAAGTCACGGAGTCGACTTCTTCGCGATTCTCTACTACTTCCCGATGCCCGGAAGCGCTGAGGCGAAAAACGCTCCGCGATTGAACCGGGGGCTTGAAACTTTCATCGCCTCGAAGAACGCTCGGGAGATGAAGTTCTGTATCGAGTACTGTAACGCAGCGAACTTCAGCGCCCGGGATGAAGCCCAGTGGAACGACTGCGTATCAACCTGGGTGGCGGCGATGAAACATCCCAGTTACCTCCGCGTGGACGGCAGACTCGTGTTCAAGGTCCACAGCGTGACCCAATTCTTGCGGACACACAACGACGACCTGGCGCTCTGTCGCCAACGCCTGGACACGCTGCGCAACGCCGTCCGCAAAGCAGGGCTGGGCGAGATGATCATCGGCGTCGGAGTCTCAGGGCAGACGCCGCCTCTGGGGAAAGCGTGGCCACCCGCGGACCTGTTCGACTTCACAGCGACATACATGTGTGTCCCCAAGGTCGAGCCACAGCCCGAGGACTACCCATACTCACTGGTTGCCCGTCAGAGACAGACCGCGGTGAACAACCGCGTGAACGATCCGATTCCCTGGATGCCCTATGTCGCCGCGGGCTGGAACCCGCGTCCCTGGGCCCACCCTCATGGCGCCGCTCACCATCGCACATTCTTCGCATTCCCGACACGCACGCAGTTCACTGACGAACTTAAAGCGGTGGAAGACGCGTTGTCCAGAAATCCTTCGCTGGGCTTGCCGAGGACGGACGGCACCCGGCAGAAGGCATTCACGATCTATGCATGGAACGAGTTCGGCGAAGGCGGCATCGTTGCTCCGACAGCGGGCCATGGGTACATGATGCTCGAGTGCATCAAGGAAGTTTTTGGGAAGGATTCACCGTCCGAATTGGACACGAAGAATCGATCGGGCGAACAACCTCTTGCTTCAACGCCACCGCGATCGTGACAACATTTAGCCGCGGGTCACTGACCCGGGGCTAAGTCCGCGACGCTTATGCTGTACTGAAAACACCCTTGCGCACCGGGCGAGGGCTGAGGTGAGCGGACCCCGACCCCGCTTCCCCTGCCTCGTGTCCTGCGATATCCTCTCCTTTCTCGAGGCTCATTTGCGGACATCTTTCAACCCCCCTCCCCAAGGAAATCGCCATGCCCAAGGAATACTTCCCCGGCGTCAAGAAGATCAAGTACGAAGGCCCAGACTCGCGGAATCCGCTGGCCTTCAAGCACTACAACCCCAGCGAGAAAGTCGCGGGCAAGACCATGGAGCAGCACTTCCGCTTCGCGGTCTGCTACTGGCACACGATGAAGAACAGCGGCGGCGATCCGTTCGGCCCAGGCTGCCGCCGAATGCCCTGGAACCAGGGCGCTGACGAGATGGACATCGCTCGCAACACCATGCACGCCAACTTCGAGTTCATCTCCAAGCTCGGCGTGGGCTATTGGTGCTTCCACGACCGCGACATCGCCCCCGAGGCGGAGACGCTCAGCCAGACCAACGACCGACTCGACGAGATCGTCGCGCTCGCTGCCAAGCTTCAGCGCGAGACCGGCGTGAAGCTCCTCTGGGGCACCGCCAATCTTTTCTCGCACCCGCGCTACATGAGCGGCGCGGGCACCAGCGTCTCCGCCAAAGTCTTCGCCCACGCGGCGGCGCAGGTGAAGAAGGCCTTGGAATGCACCAAGAAACTCGGCGGCGCGGGCTACGTCTTCTGGGGCGGACGCGAGGGTTACGATACGCTGCTCAACACCGACATGAAACGCGAGCTGGACCACCTCGCCACGCTGCTGCACATGGCGGTGGATTACAAGAAGAACATCGGTTTCCGGGGGCAGTTCTTCATCGAGCCTAAGCCCAAGGAACCCACCAAGCACCAGTACGATTTCGACGCGGCTGCCTGCCACGCTTTCCTGATGAAGTACGATCTGGTGGACCATCTGCAGCTGAACATCGAGACCAACCACGCCACGCTTGCCGGCCACAGCGTGCATCACGAGCTCGAGTACGCGGGGAGCAACGGCCTGCTCGGGTCCATCGACGCCAACCGCGGCGACATGCTCCTGGGCTGGGACACCGATCAGTTCCCCACTGACCTTTACGACACCACGATGATCGCCTCGGTGCTGCTGCGTTACGGCGGGTTCAAGTCCGGCGGGCTGAACTTCGACGCCAAGGTGCGGCGACAGTCGGTCGATCCGGTGGACTTGTTCCACGCCCACATCGGCGGGATGGACGCCTTCGCCCGTGGCCTGAAGATCGCCGCCGCCATGCTCAAGGACGGACGCATCGATCGCCTCGTCGCCCAGCGCTACAGCGACTGGGATTCGCCCCTGGGCCGGGATATCGAGAAGGGCAGGACCAACTTCGCCAAGCTCGAACAGATCGCGCTGCAGAACAACGTCGCCTCCGTCCCCTCCGGACGACAGGAACTCATCGAGAACATCCTCAACGAGTACATCTGACCCCCGCGTCCTGACGCACCCAACACAGAAGCCCACGGCGCGACACCGTGGGCTTCTTGCTTTGCGCCAGAATGCAGCGTTCAGAAGCCGAACCACACGCCCACGCTCACGCTGCTTCCGCTCCCGCAGCCGCCCCAACTGTTCCAGTGACTGTAGCCCCAGCTCGAACGTGGGTAATGGTGATACCGCGGGTAGTAGTAGCGCGGAGCGTAGTAGTAGCATGGCACGTAGTAGTAGCGTGGATAGCAGTGATAACGGCGCGGGTAACAGCTGCCCGACGAGAAGTAGACGTAACCGCTGCTGTGCGACGCGGGCTGGTAGTGCTGCTCGTAACGGTCCCCCTCGTCGTGATACGAACTGACCGAGCGCACCACCGGCTCGGGTTCGTCGTAGAGCGAATCACGTTCCACCACGCGATAGTTGCTCGGCTGCGTGTCGATCGTGTCGCGGGTGTAAACCGCCGGCCGACCGAGGTCCGCGGTCGGGTTGCTCACGACGCGCGCCGACTGAGCTGCGTAGCTGCCTCGCGGCGGCGCCACCTGCACCTGCACCGGCGCTTGATAGCTCGCGCGCAGCACCGGGGCGCTGCGCACCACGCGGCCGCTCGTGCCCGCCTGGGCGTTGGAGTACTTCGAGATCAGCTCAGACGCGGTGCCCGAGACGATCCGCTCTTGAGCCTGCGCAAATCCCAATGTCGTCAGACAAGCGACGGCGGCGACGATGACGATGCATTTGCGTTTCATGGCGGGCCTCCTGGGTTGCTGCTTCTATTGTTCGGAGCCTGGCCACGCATTTCAAGAGCCTGCTTGCACCGATCGTGTGCTGACGCCTGCGCTCCGTGGCGTTACCATGCCCGGTATGAGCGACCTCGACGCACCGTATCCGCTGATTTTCCAGCCTATTTACAAGGAAAAGGTCTGGGGTGGGCGTCGCCTGGAGTCGCTGGGACGAAAACTCCCGGGCGACTCTTTCACGAAGATCGGTGAATCCTGGGAGCTGGCGGACCTGGGTTCGACCTCCGCATCCGGCGGGGGCGGCGGAGCCGAACGCAGCCTCATCGTCAACGGTCCACTCGCGGGCATGACGCTCCACGACGCCATGCAACGTCTCGGCCCACGACTGCTCGGCCGCCTGCAGCCCACTTCCGGTGGCGACTTCCCTCTTCTCGTCAAGTACCTCGACGCCGGCGAGCACCTCTCCGTGCAGGTCCATCCAAGCCCCGACTACGCCCGCACGCATCCGGGGGCGCACCTGAAAAGCGAAGCCTGGTACATCCTCGACGCCGCCCCCGGAAGCGCCATCTACAAAGGCGTCAAGCCCGGCGTCACCCCCGAGCATTTCCGTTCCGCCATCCGCTCCGGCGGCGTCGAGGAGCTCTTGATCCGCGTCCCCGTCAAGCCCGGCGACTGTCATTACCTGCCCAGCGGAACCTGCCACGCTCTCGGCGCGGGCATTCTGGTGGCCGAAGTGCAAACGCCCAGCGACACCACCTTCCGCGTTTTTGATTGGGGTCGCACCGGACGCGAACTGCACGTCGAGCAGGCGCTGCAGTGCATCGAGTTCGGCCCCCCGGAAGTGGCGCGCCACGAAAAACGCAGCCACGTCGCGGGCATGTTCACCACCGTCAGCCGCCTGTGCCTGTGCGATTTCTTCCGCATCGAGAAGGTCCGCATGATCGAGAGCTACGAGCAGGAGATTCCCTACGATCAGCCCGCGGTGTGGATGGTGCTGCAGGGCAAGGGTCAGTTCAAACTCGCAGGCTTCGACGCGCCCATCCCCTTCGAACGCGGACAAACCCTGCTCCTGCCCGCGGGCATGAAGGACGCCCACGTCCAGCTCCTCGCCGACACCGTCTGGCTCGAAGTCACCTTTCCCCAGGCGTTGGCGGAACCGCTCGCCTGAAATCGCCGATAACATGGGTCTGGGCTTGGGAGTCTTGACGGCAAACGATTCGACCGACTTTTGAGGGTTCACCGATCGCTTCGTCGCTCTACAGCCTGATGCTCGAGCACGTCGCGATGCCCGCGGTCTCACGCCTGACAC
This sequence comes from uncultured Phycisphaera sp., assembly GCA_964496285.1. Classification (GTDB taxonomy): domain Bacteria; phylum Planctomycetota; class Phycisphaerae; order Phycisphaerales; family Phycisphaeraceae; genus CAZBXW01. The sequence continues at coordinate 119,957 of CAZBXW010000007.1, read as the reverse complement.
GCTCGCGCTTCTGGACGCTCTACCGTCGCATGCGCCGCTTCGAGCGCTTGTCCCTGGACGAGCAGCGCCATCACCAATTTGAACGCCTGCGCGACACGGTGCGCCACGCCTACGAGCATGTCGCGCTGCATCGTCAGGCCTTCGACGCCGCGGGCGTCAGACCCGACGACCTCCGGTCCCTCGACGACCTCACACGATTCCCCCTCACCACCAAGGCGATGATCCAGCGTGCCTTCCCCGACGGCGTCACCGCCGACGACATCCCGCGCAGCGATTGGCATTACGTCTCCACCCGCGGCACCGCCAACCGACTCATGGCCATCCACGACTTCGCCAAGCGCGACGCGGTCCGCGCCTCGGCGGTCCGCGCCATGCACCTCTCGGGCGACTATCACCTGGGTCAGGTCTCCGCGGAGATCCCGCCCAACATCTGCAACGTGGTCTGTGGCGACGAAGGCCAGACCGACACCGGCGTCCTGCCCCACGTCTGGAAGATGGTCCGCGATCCCAGGTCCCGCAATCGCAACGCCGTGAGCGACCTGCGCGGCCTGATCGAACGAGGCTGGGTCTATCGCCGCCGAACCTACCCGCCCTTTGGCATGCGAGGCACCGCCCTGCCCGACGATAAACTCGACGACTATGTCCAGCGACTCCGCAGGGACCAGCCGCGCATGCTCTAGGCGCTGCCCACCTACCTGCTGCAACTGGCGCGCTACGTCCAGCGCGGGCAACTGCCCCCGCTTCCGGTCGCCGCGGTCAAACCGATGGGCTCCTCCGTCAGCCCCGAGATGCGCCGCGCCATCGAACGCGCGTTCACCGGCAGATACCGCGAGGACTACGGCTCGGCCGAGTTCGGCGACATGGCCTGCGACTGTCCGCAGCAGTCGGGCCTGCACCTCTTCATGGACCTCTTCGTCATCGAGATCGTCCGCCACGGTCGCCCCGCCAGGGACAACGAACTGGGCAAGGTGCTCGTCACCGACCTGACCAACCGTGCCATGCCTTTCGTCCGCTACGAGATCGGCGACGTGGGCCGCCTCACCAGCGAACCCTGTCCCTGCGGTCGCGCTTCGCCCCGCATCGTCGTCGAGGGCCGATGGCAGGACACGCTCGTCGCCGACACCGGCGAGGTGTTCACCAACGACCGCGTCATGGACTTCTTCTACCCGCGCCCCGACGTGCAGGATTTCCAACTCGTCGAGAAGCGGCCGCGAAACTTCGAACTGCTCGTCGTACCCCCGCAGGGCGTCACGCTCGAGGTGGACAGACTGACCCGCGAGACGCGGTCTTTTCTCGGACAGGACGCTGTGGTCAAAGTTTTCCCCTCCAAAACGATTCGCCCCGAAGAGAGCGGCAAGTTCCGCTTTGTGAAGTCGTGCACCTATGAAAAACTGGGATGACATCGCCGCCGATTTCCCGATCCTGCATCGCCGCGTCGAGGACCGTCGGCTCGTCTACCTCGACAGCGTCGCCACCTCGCTCCGCCCGCAAGCCGTCATCGACGCGGTCACCGGGTTCTACACCCACCACACCGCCAACGTGCATCGCGCGGTCCACCTGCTGGCGGAGGAAGCCACTGATCTCTACGAGGGCACGAGGCGGAACCTGGCGCGATTTATCCACGCCGACGAGCACGAGATCGTCTTCACCCGCGGGACCACCGAGGCCATCAACCTCGTCCGCAAGTGCTGCCCGTGGATCAAACGCACCCTCACCACCGCCTTGGAGCATCACAGCAACCTCCTGCCCTGGGGCTACGGCGAGGGTGCACAGGTCATCCCCGTGGACGCGATGGGCCGAATCGACCTGGACGCACTTCGCGCAGCACTGAAACAGGGCGCGGACCTCGTGGCCTTCTCGCACGTGAGCAACGCCCTGGGCACGATCGCACCGGTCAAAGAGATCGTCCGCATGGCGCACGACGCCGGCGCGCGGGTGCTGCTCGACGGGGCGCAGTCGGTGCCCCACCTGCCCATCAACGTGCGCGACCTGGACGTGGATTTCCTCGTGTTTTCCAGCCACAAGATGCTCGGCCCCGGCGGCGTGGGGGCGCTCTTTGGCAAGCACGACCTGCTCAGCAGGATGACCCCATTGCACCTGGGCGGGCACATCGTGGATCAGGTCCACGCCGACCACTACACCTTGCAGGACGCCCCCGGCAAGTTCGAGGCAGGCACGCCCGCCATCGAAGCGGTCATCGGCTGGGGCACCGCGGTGGACTACCTCGACCAACTGGGCATGGACGCGGTGGCCCGGCACGACCACGAACTGACCGCCTACGCATTGAAAAAACTCGCCACGGTGAAGAACCTCCGCGTCGTAGGCCCCACCGATCCCTCACACCGCGGCGCCAGCGTCGCCTTCAACATCGTGGGCCTCGAAGCGCACGGCGTGGCACGCATGCTCTCGAATCGATCCAACATCATGGTCCGCTCCGGGTTCCACTGCGCTCAGCCGCTGCACGAGTCGCTCAAGCTCCTGCCCACCGTCCGCGCCAGCTTCTACGTCTACAACACCCCCGCGGACATCGACGACCTGGCCCAAGCCCTGCACGCGGTGGTGAAGTTCTTATAGATCACTTCGTGGGCATCGCCCCTCGCAGAAATCGCAGGAAATTACCGTGCAGGATTGCTTCGAGGTCCTGCGCGGGATAACCGCGAGGCTGCAGGAGATCGCCGAGCTTGTGCAGGTCGGCGATGCTGTTCAGACCGCGCGGCGTCTGCTCCCTGCCGAAGCCTCCGTCCAGGTCGCTCCCGATGCCCACACTCTTGCACTGCCCGAGCAACTGGCAGAAGTGATCGATGTGGTCCGCCACGTCGCGCAGCGTCGCTCTGCCCTTGCTCCGCAGCATCGGATCGAATAACGCTATCCCGATCACCCCTTGCCGCTCCGCGATGGCGCGCACCTGCGCGTCGCTGAGCTGCCGATCCCCCGGAACGAGCGTGCGACTGTTGGCGTGACTGACAAAGACATTGCCGGTGAACAACTCCAGACACTGCGACACGGCACGGTCAGCGGTATGCACGAGGTCCAGCGCGTAGCCCAGCTTGTCCAGCGTCCGCACCAACCGCTTACCCCGTGGCGTGAGCGGTCCATCCCCGCCGGTCCCCATCGCGTAGGCGCTCCAGCCGTAGTGCGCCAGGCACAGCGTGCGCAGCCCCGCGTCCCACCAGGATGCCGCGTCCGCTTCGTCCAGGATCGGGTCCGCCCCTTCCATGCTCAGCACCACGCCCACCGGCAGCTTCATCCGTTGCGCGGGCGTGGCGTTGGCCCACGATTTCCAGTGTTTGTCGAGCTGCCCCCGGTTGGCGATGAGGACGATCTCCCCTCTCCGTTGCAGGAGTCGGTAGTACGCCAACTGCCCGTGCGCCACCGCGCTGGCGGCGTCCTGATTCACATAGTCGATGCTCTGGCGCAGCACGACCCCGCGGTGCGTGCGCGATCTGCCTCTCACCCTGCGGGGATTAAAAGCACGGGCGAGTAAGGTGCCCAAACAAAGTCCAACGCCTCCGCGCCGCATCTCCACGAGGCTCACCGTGGACCGCCCGCGCGACGCCCCCTCGAACTTCCGATCATTGCGCCGAATCTCCGCCAGCGGCCGGGTGACATCCCGATCAAACGCCAGCGCGTTCCACGCCAAATCCAGATGTCCATCGAGGATCAGATTCTTCATGGCGCATGATCAAGCGTTGAGATGCCGCTGGAGGAACGCGGCGGCGAGGTCGGGCCATTGGCGGGCTTGGGGGTGGTCGGGCGCCAGGCCGATGCCGTGGGGGCCGGACTCGTAGGCGTGAAGTTCGACGGGGACTTTGTGGTCGCGGCAGAGCGAGGCGAAGGCGAAGGCGGCCTGGACGGGGACGCCCGCGTCGTCGCTGGTGTGCCAGAGGAAGGTGGGGGGGCACTGCGGGGTCACCGCGGAACTGGAACTGAGCAGGGTGGTGAGGACGGCGTCGCGGGGTTCGGGGAGCAGGGCGTCGCGGCTGCCTTGGTGGGTGTAGTGGATGAAGTCGAGCACGGCGTAGCAGAGGACCGCGGCGTCGGGGCGAGCGCTTTGAGTGGCCGCCAGGTCGTCGTGCGGGTTGGTCCACTTGTTGTGGTGCAGCGCGAGAGTGGAGGCGAGGTGTCCGCCGGCGGAGAAGCCCAGCACCGCGACCTTGCCAGACTTGATCTTCCAGGCGGCGGCGTTGGAACGGATGATCCGCATGGCACGCTGGGCGTCGTTGAGCATCGCGGGATGGCGGTAGCGCGGGGCGAGTCGGTAACGCAGCACCGCGGCGTGGAAGCCCCGTTGACGGAACGCTTGGGCGACGGGGTCGGCTTCGTGCGGTGCCAGGGCGCCGTAGCCTCCGCCGGGCAGCACGAGGACCAAGGGGTGTTCCTGGCTGTCCTCGAGGAGCATGGGCGTGAGGCTCGGATGGTCGCCGGGGTTGCGATCCGTCGGAGCTTGAAGCGGATGCGGAGCAGCGGGAGCGGGCCCGGGCCAGAGGGGAATGCTTGACGTCATGGGCGAGGATTGTATCGACCGCCATCCGAGCCGGGTTGTCCTCAACCCGGTGAGGTGGTCACGAGAAGAAAAGCGCTAAGCCGCGAGCGGCGTCAGAGCGGGATGAGTTTCAGGGCGTCGTGATAGACGTTGACGCATTTGCCAGCGGCGTCGTCCCAGGTGAGCTTGCGCAGCTCGATGTCGGCGTGTTCGCGGAGCGTGGAGGAGAGCGGGGGATGCTTGAGTACAGCGATGATCTTGTTGGCGATGTCCTCCACGTCCCAGAAGTCGACCTTGAGCACGTGGGTGAGCACTTCCGAGACGCCGGACTGCTTGGAGAGGATCACGGGCACGTCGTGGGAGATGGCTTCGAGCGGGGCGATGCCGAAGGGCTCGGAGACGCTGGGCATGACGTAGACATCCGCGGCGCGGAAGACGCGTTCGACGTCCTTGCCGCGGAGGAACCCGGTGAAGATGATTTTCGAGCCGATGCCTTGCTGCTCGGCGAGGTCCATGACCTCGCGGATTTTGTCGCCCGAGCCGGCCATGACGAACTTCACGTGTTCGATTTTCTCCAAGACCTTCCTGGCGGCGGCGACGAAGTACTCCGGGCCCTTCTGCAGGGTGATTCGGCCCAGGAAGAGCACGATCTTGTCGCCCTTGCGGATCATGCCGCGACCCAAGGAGCGGAGCGTGGGGACGCCGCCGTCGGTCTCGATGCCGTTGTAGACGACCTCGATCTTCTCGGGGTCGAGGTGGTAGCGGTGCTGGAGAATGGATTTCGTCAGGTGCGAGACGGCGATGACGCGCAGGGCGCCGTGAACACCGCGGCGTTCGAGGTCGTAGATGGGCTGGTTGATATGGACGCCGGAGCGGTCGTACTCGGTGGAGTGGACGTGGGCGATGAAGGGCTTGCCGGTGACGGCGGCGACGGCCAGACCGGCGGGGAAGCTCATCCAGTCGTGGGCGTGGATGACGTCGAAGGTCTCACGCAGCGCGATGCGGACGCACAGGTCGGCGTAGCGTTTGCTCTCCACCAGCATGTCGCCGGCGTACATCGGGTTCTGACCGGGATCGAAGCGCGAGGCCGCGAAGGCGGCACGGGCGGAGAGCCCGGGGCCCAAGCGCCCTTCGCCAATCAACTCCATGAGCCGGGCGCGTTGCACGCGCTTCTGCTGTGGCGTGACGTCCTGCTCCGCAGCGGCGGCCTGGTAGGGGTTGGCGACCGCGGAGGGGACGACCCGGAACGTGACGTGCTCGAGCGACTTCCCCGGAGCGTACTCCTGGCTGCTGAGCACGTCGTTGAGAGAGGGCAGGTCGGCGGCGTGCGACGCGAGCGTGCCGTTGGCGGTGGCGCGGGGCAGGAGCTTGACGTGCGAGGGCGTGTTGGGCGAGACGGCTTTGGGCAGGACGAAGACGACCTCGACGCCCTGGCGACCCAGCGCACGGGTCAGCCCGTGACAGGCGGTGCCCAGACCGCCGCTGATGAAAGGCGGGAACTCCCAGCCGAGCATGAGGACGCGCATGAGAATCTCGGATCAAGAGGAGTGATCGATGATGGATGAATGATGATTGATGATGTCAGAGCCGCGTCGCAACGATTCTTTTCTCACATCATCGATCACCAATCATCATCCATCCATCCATCATCACTTCGCATCATACCGCTAGGGCTTGGCTTCGTCGCCGGTCATATCGCCGAGCTGTCGAAACGCCGCCTCGTAGGCCAGGAGCGTTCGGGTCACCCGGTCGATCATGATCTCGCTGTCGAGCTTGGCGTTGGCGGGCTTGGGCAGAGGCGAGCGGAAGACGTACTGCCTGGCGTCGTTACGGAAATGTTCGACGCGCGCCGGGGGCTCCTCGATCCCGCGGTCCACGAGCTCCTCTTCGAGCAGTTCTTCGATCTTGTCGCCCTTGAACAGGAGGTCGGCCTCGATGGACTCGGAGAGCCAGCGGTCGGGCGTGGCCAGCCCGACGTAGACGGTGTCGTGGGCGTCGTTGACCTCGGCGAAGTAGGTCGCCTCGGACTTCACGAGTCGCGCCTTGCAGCGCAGCATGTCGTCGGTGCGACGCACCTTGGCGAAGACCGCCTCCTTGCGGACGCGGTCGCCCACTTCCTCGTAGAGGGCCTGGCATTCGTCGCAGATCATGGCGACGATTCTAACACGGGGGATATCGTCGGGCGCGACATCAGGCGGACTGCAGCCGGGCGGTGCGGCGGCGGTACATGCGCGGGCTCATCCCGCTGGCGAGCGTGAACCGCCGGGTGAAGTAGAAGGCGCTGTCGTAGCCCACCATCTCCGCCACCTGAGCCACGGGGTAGCTGGTGAGTTCGAGAAGCTCTCGGGCACGTGCCATGCGCTGCTGTTCGAGGAAGTGGATCGGGGTTTGACCGGTCTGCTGCTTGAAAAGGTGCGCAAAACGCGAGGGCGAGAGGTGGCAGAGGCGTGCCATGCCCGCGAGCGTGAAGCGCTGCTGCAGGTTGCGTGAGAGCTGGTCCATCGCGGTGCGGATGCGGACGTCGAGCCTGCCGCGCTGCGTGTGGGGGTTCTGCGTGTCGCACCAGAGCAGGGCGGTCTCGATGCTGCTCATGGCCAGCTGCGATTGCCGACTGACGTAGCCGCGCATCAGGCGCACCGCTTCTTCGAGCGCCGCCACCGCTCGGCGTTGAGCATCGGGAGATTGCAGATGGAGCATCATCATGCCCGGGGAGACCTCGGGCCAGTCGAGAAACACGTGCCAGGGCGCGGGGGGCAGGAAGTGGGCCCAGAGCAGGTCCCACGGCGGGTCGCTCTGGACCGCGAAGTAGCCGTGCGGCGTGCCGGGCTTGATGAGCACCACGTCGTGCTCGTGGGCGAGGAACTCGCCCTGGGCGTGCGTGAAGCGACCGGCGCCCGCGAGGGTGTAGATGACCAGCCAGTCGCGTCGTCCACCGGGGCGTTCCGTGCCGTAACCCAGACGCTCGTAAAAGTGCCCGGTCATGGGCAGCGTGGCGTAGCCGTGGTGGGCACGCTCGGGTCGGGCGGCTCTGGGCATGGCAGCAGAATTGTACAGTTTTTCAGCCCTCGGGTGGATGGGTGGCGAGCAAGCATAAATGTATTATTCCCCGTTCCGGGTTCGGTCCAGTGAAGCAAGATGATGCAGGAGCCAGCCATGCCCCGATTCGCCCCCAACGCCGAACACGTGCGCCAGTTCAATCAGGACGGCTACGTCATGGCGCGGCAACTCTTCGACGCGCAGGAGATGGACCTGCTGCTGAAGGTCGGCCGCGGTGATCGGGAGAAGGCCAATCAGGTGCACGCCGCCCACGACGCCACCGGCGGCGCCTCGAAACTCTGGCTCGACGCGCAGCTCAACGATGACATCTACTCCGCCATCGCCGCCTCGCGCCGCGTGGTGGAGCCGATGCAGGCGCTCGTGGGCGGACGCGTCTGTCACTTCCACCACAAGATGATGGTCAAGGAGCCACGCGTCGGCGGAGCGTGGGAGTGGCATCAGGACTATGGCTACTGGTACCGCCACGAGGGCTATCTCTTCCCCGACCTGGCGTCGTGTTACATCTCCGTGGATCGTGCCACGAAGATCAACGGCTGCCTGCAGGTGCTGCGCGGGTCGAACCGTTGCGGTCGCATCGAGCACGGCGTCACCGGCGGCCAGACCGGAGCCGACCTGGCGCGCGTCGAGGCGCTGATGAAGCATCTCGAACTCGTCCACTGCGAGATGGAACCGGGCGACGCCCTGTTCTTCCACGGCAACACGCTCCACCGCTCCGACAAGAACACCAGCGAGTTCCCGCGCTGGTCGTTGATCTGCTGCTACGCCCTGCAGGGCAATCCCGCGTTTCTGAATGCCGACCATCTGAAGTTCGACCCGGTGCAGCCGCTGGAGGATGCAAGGATTCTTGAGGTCGGTCTGCGTCAACTGGCCGCCATCGATCGAGCGCTGCAACCCTTCTAAACCCCAACCCCCGGAGACCCCCATGCCCGCCCGATTCACCGCCACCGCCGAACAGATCGCCCAGTTCAACCGCGACGGATATCTCATGGTGCCCGATCTTTTCGATGCGCAGGAGATGGACCTGTTGCTCAAGATCGGTCGGGGCGACCGCGAGAAGGCCAAGCAGGTTCACGCCGCCAAGGACACGCAGGGCGGCGAGTCCAAACTCTGGCTCACCGCCGACACCGATCGGCAGGACATCTACAACGGTTTCTGCCACAGTCGATGCATCGTCGACAACTGTGAGAGGTTCATGGACGACGAGGTGTACCTCTACCACTACAAGATGATGGTCAAGGAGCCGCGCGTGGGCGGGGCGTGGGAGTGGCACCAGGACTACGGCTACTGGTATCACAACCAGTGTCTCTACCCGGACATGATCTCGGTGATGATCGCGGTGGACCGTGCGTACAAGGGCAATGGCTGTCTGCAGGTCATCCGGGGTTCGCACAAGCTCGGTCGCGTCGAGCACGGGACCTACGGCACGCAGGTCGGCGCCGATCCGAAGCGAGTGGAGCTGGCGCTGAAACATCAGGAGCTGGTCTACGCCGAGATGCAGCCGGGCACCGCGTTGTTCTTCCACGCCAACACGCTGCATCGCAGCGACCAGAACACGAGCGCCGACCCGCGTTGGACGCTGATCTGCTGCTACAACACCAAGCACAATCCCTGCGAGGACCGCCCGGGCCATCCGAGCTACAGGAAGCTCGAAAAATGGGACGATTCACGCATCAAGGAGCTGGGTCAGGCGCAGTGGGCGGACATGCAACGCGACCTGCAGACCGTGTAAAGATCGGCTAGCGAGCCGCGCCGGGCGTCCGTCTCATCGCCATCCCCGCCACGAACCCGGTGGACCACGCCCACTGGAAGTTAAAGCCCCCGATGCGCCCGTCGCAGTCGAGCACTTCGCCGACCAGGTGCAGACCGGGCACGAGCTTGGACTCCATCGTGCGGTGGTCCACTTCCTTGAGCGGCACGCCCCCGGCCGTGACCTCGGCGTAGTTCCAGCCCCGGAAGTCCTCCACCGGCAACTCCAGGGCGGTGAGCGTGTGGACGAGCTTGCGACGCAGCTCGCGCGGCAGCTGCCCCATCGGCAGCGTCGGCTCGATCCCGGAGTAGACCAGCAGCGCTTCCGCCAGCCGACCCGTCGCCAGATCGCTCACCACCGTGACGCAACTGCGCTTGGGAGTCGCGCTCGCCGCATCGATCAGGACGCGCTCCACCTGCGCAAACTCCAGCCCCGGCGCGAACGAGCAGCGCAACACCGGCCCCGTGCCCTGCGCCTGCGCGATCACCCAGCATCGGCTGGCGTCCATCACCACCGGGCCGCTGACCCCGAAGTGCGTCCAGAGCAGGCTGCCCGTGCGACGGTCGATGCGCTTGCCCCGCGCCACCGTGGTCAGTTCCACCACGCACGACAGGCCCGAGAGCGATTCGTGAAAGAAGTGCGGAGAGAGGGTCAGAGGCACCAACGCCGCGTGAGTCGGCGTGACCGTGTGGCCCAGGGATTGAGCGATCCGCCAGCCCTCGCCGTCGCTGCCGGTCTTGGGCAGTGACCGACCGCCGGTGGCGAGCACGACGCGCTCCGCGGCGAGGACGCCGCGGCTGTGAAGCACCTCGAATCCGTGTGTGTTGCGACGGACTTCACGCACGCGGTGGCTGGTCAGAATCTCCACGCCCAGCTCGCCGCAGCGTCGCAGCAGCGCCTCGAGCACGGTCCGCGCGCTGTCCGTGGTCGGGAAGAGCTTGCCCGTGTCCTCGGTCTTGAGCCTCACGCCCATCGAGGCGAACCACTCCACCGCGTCGCGCTCGTCGAAAGCCGCGAGCACGTGACGCACAAACGGTCGGGCCGCGAAGAAGTCGTCCGCGGTGACGTGATCGTGCGTGACGTTACAACGGCCCCCGCCGGAGACGAGGATCTTCGCCCCCAGCCGCGGCGCCCCGTCGAGCACGACCACGCGCCGGCCCCCGCAAGCGAAGATCGCCGCCGCCAGCCCCGCTGCGCCGCCGCCGATCACCGCGACCTCGGTGCGATCACTCATGAACGAAGCGCCTCAAGTTCGTCAGATCGGTTCCCCCCGCGGATCGTGCCTGGGCCGCGGCTCGTGCGCGTCCGTCGGGCTCACCGGGATCACCGCGTCGGTCATCCAGCAGTCGAGCACGGGCGCGGCGGTCTGCTTCGAGAGGATGAAGAGGAACACCGCTTCGCCCCCGGAAGCCGTGATCAGGCGCACGGGCTGACGCGCGATCCGCCCGTCGCTGAGCATCGGGCCCAGCTCCACGCTGCGATGCCCGAGCATGGCGTTGTAGGGCTCAGCCTTGACCAGCTCGATGAAACGCTCGAGCGGGCCGACCTGCGCCCGATTGGCGGGCGAGGCGAAGCGAAACGCGATGGCGATCCCCGCGTCGGGCAGCGGCGTGTCGGACCGCCTCAGCGCCGCGAGCTGCGTCATCACCACCGCCGCGGGCGAGAGCCGATCGCTCGGCTGCGGTCCATCCTCGAAGTGGCGTAGCGGGTGCTCCGTAGTCCGCTGCGCGTTCCACACCACCGCCGCCAGCGCGCCCAGGAGGGTGAGCATGCAGAGCAGGATGGTCCGGGGTCGAAGCGGGCGGTTGAGCCAGTTCGCCAGGCGGTGGGTCGAGGGCGGGGTCGGCGCTTCGGCCATCGACCATATTGTAAGATGCCCGCCATGTTCAGCGTGCTTTCGGACAAGTTCTCCGAGGTCTTCCGCCAGCTCTCGGGCCGGGGCAAGATCAGCGAGTCGAACGTGCGTGAAGCGATGGAGCAGGTGCGCACAGCCCTGCTCGAGGCCGACGTTCACCAGGACGTGGTCCGTTCCTTCACCGACAGCGTGATGGTCAAAGCCACCGGGCAGGAGGTGCTGGCGAGCCTGCGTCCGGGGCAGCAGATGATCAAGATCGTCTACGACGAGCTGGCGGCGCTCATGGGCCAGGAGGGCGAGGAGCCGGGCCTGCTCTACGTTCAGCCCGGGCCGACCGTGGTGATGATGTGCGGGCTGCAAGGCTCGGGCAAGACGACCACCTGCGGCAAGCTCGCGGCGTACCTCAAGAAGAAGAACAAGAGCGTCATGCTCGCCGCCGCCGACCTGCAGCGTCCCGCCGCCGTGCATCAGCTGGAGATCCTCGCCCGCCAGGTGCGCGACGAAGCGCCCGGCACCGGCAGCGTCCACTTTTACGCCGAGCCTGACAAGTGCGCCGAGTACGGCAAAGCGGTGGGCGTGGCGGTGACCGTCTGCCGCAACGCGCTCAACAAGGCGCGCCGCGAAAAGTGCGACGTGCTGATCCTCGATACCGCCGGCCGCCTGCACGTCAACGACGACCTGATGGGCGAGCTGCGCCAGGTCAACGCCGCGATCCAGCCGCACCAGATTATGCTCGTGATCGACGCCATGACCGGGCAGGACGCGGTGAACTCCGCCAAGGCATTCAACGACCAGCTCGAGCTCGACGGCGTCATCGTCACCAAGTTCGACTCCGACACCCGTGGCGGAGCGGCGCTGAGCGTCCGTCACATCACCGGAAAGCCCATCAAGTTCATGGGCGTGGGCGAGAAGCTCGAGGCGCTGGAAGAGTTCCACGCCCCGCGCGTGGCCTCACGCATCCTGGGCATGGGCGACGTGGTGAGCCTCGTCGAAAAGGCGCAGGAGCAGGTCTCCGAGGAACAGGCCCTGGCGATGCAGGAGAAGCTCGCCAAGGGTCGCATGACCATGGACGACTTCCTGCAGCAGATTAAGATGATCCGCAAGATGGGCTCGATGAAGAGCCTGCTCGGGATGCTCCCGGGCGTAGGCCAGCAGCTCAAGGACCTGGACCTGGACGACAAGCAACTCGACCGCACCGAGGCGATCATCTGTTCGATGACGCCGCGCGAGCGACGCGACCCGGACCTGATCGACCCCTCGCGCCGCCGCAGGATTGCCAAAGGCTCGGGCACCGACGCGGGCGACGTCTCGCAACTGGTCAAGGGCTTCCACATGGTCAGCCAGATGGGCCAGCAGCTCTCGGGCCTGAGCCGACTGCAGAAGCTCAAAGCGATGGTGGGCCTGGGCGGCGCGGACCTGGCGTCGATGTCCGCCGGCCACGCCCCGCAACTCTCGCTCCCCCGCAAGCCCGACCGCCCCGCCTTCAAGCAGCGCAAACGCAAGAGCAGGTAGAATGACCTCATGGTCAAGAAAGACCGCAGCCACTGGGTGGTCCGCAAGTTCAACTCCTTCGAGGAAGCCGACGCCGCGGACGAGGATGAACTGCTTCGGCTCACCCCAGCCCAACGATTCGTGATGGTGGACATCATCAGTCAGAGTGCATATGCCTTCAGACCCGAAACTTCAACTCAGCGACGACTTCCGCGACATGCTTGGCCAGTTGCGAAAGTCTGGCGTTGAGTTTCTCGTGGTCGGTGGCTATGCGGTGGGCGTCCACCATCGTCCCAGGGCCACAGGCGACATCGATATCTGGGTCCGCCCCACTCCCCAGAATGCTCAACGACTTTGGCAGGCGCTGACCACGTTCGGCGCCCCGCTCCACGATGTGTCGCCCGAGGATTTTGCGCGCATGGGTTTGATCTATCAGATGGGTCGCCCGCCTCACCGTATCGACCTGCTCACCTCGCTGGACGCGGTCACTTTTGATGAAGCCTGGTCCTGTCGCATGGAGTTCGACATCGACGGAGTGAACGTTCCTCTCATTTCCAGGGATCACCTCATCCGCAACAAGCAGGCAACGGGTCGGTCGAAAGACTTAGAGGACGTCAGGAATCTGCGGCGACCAAATCCACGAAAAACCGGCCCCGAATGACCCTCGAACTCCCCCCCAAGTACGTGCCCGCCGACGTGGAGCCCGCGGTGGCGCAGCGTTGGAGTGCGGCCGGCGCGTTTCATGCCCAGCCGCACAGAGCTGTGGACAGCCCGGCTTTGGCGCGAAAGCCCTTCTGCATCGTCATCCCGCCGCCCAACGTCACCGGCGCCCTGCATATGGGCCACGCGCTCAATAACACGCTCCAGGACATCCTCATCCGCTGGCGTCGCATGGCGGGCGACAACGTCCTCTGGATGCCCGGCACCGACCACGCCGGCATCGCCACGCAGACCGTCGTCGAGAAACGCGTCCTGGCAGAGCGTGGCAAGAAGCGCACCGACTTCTCCCGCGAGGAGTTCGTCCAGCTCATCCAAGCCTGGAAGGACGAGTACGAAGCCCGTATCACCAGTCAGCTCAAAGCCATGGGCTGTTCCTGCGACTGGGAACGCCAGCGCTTCACCATGGACGAAGTCTGCGCCGCCGCCGTGCGCGAGGCCTTCTTCCGACTCTTTCAGGCGGGCCTGATCTACCGTGGCAAACGACTGGTCAACTGGGACCCCGCCACTCAGACCGCGCTGGCGGACGACGAAGTGGAGAACGAAGAGATCGACGGCCACTTCTGGTACCTCAAGTACCCGCTCGACGACGGCAGCGGTTTCCTCACCGTCGCCACCACGCGCCCCGAAACCATGCTCGGCGACACCGCGGTGGCGGTGAACCCGCGCGACCCGCGCGCCCCCGGATTGCGCGGCAAGCGCGTGCGTCTGCCCATCGTCAACCGTGTGATCCCCATCATCGAGGACGATTACGTCGTCCTGCCCGACCCCGAATCGGGCGACGAAAAAGCCCGCTTTTCCTCGGGTTTTCTCAAGGTCACCCCCGCCCACGACCCCAACGACTACGAGCTGGGACGCAAGTACAACCTGCCGCTGATCAATGTCATGGCACCCGACGGGTCCATCTCCGACCAGCACGGCTGGCCCCCGGAAGAATGGATCGAGCGAGTCGGGCCGTCCTCGGCCCCGGCGGCCGGCGCAACGTTCCTCCTGGGCCTGGACCGTTACGAAGCCCGCGAAGCCATCGTCGAGTGGTTTCGCAGCAATCACCTGCTCGCCGACGTCAAGCCCTACCGCCACGTCGTGGGCCACAGCTACCGCTCGCACGTGCCCATCGAGCCCTACCTGAGCGATCAGTGGTACGTGAAGGTGACCGACGACCGACTGGCGGGCGCCGCGCTGCGTGCAATGCAGGGATCGTCGAAGTTAGCCCCCGGCGACTCACCGGGGACCAATCTGGAAGGCCGCCTCCGTTTCATCCCCGACCGCTACGCCCAAACCTTCCGGACGTGGCACGAGAACATCCGCGACTGGTGCATCTCCCGCCAACTCTGGTGGGGCCACCGCATCCCGGTGTGGAGCAAAGAATCGGGCGATCTGGCGAAGTGGCGCAGTGCTGATGTGGCGCTGCACGATAGCAACGGCGTAAACTACGTCTGTCTTCGCAAAGACGATCCGCAATTGATCTCCAGGCTCGAAGCCGACGGTTTCACCCGCGATCCCGACGTGCTCGATACTTGGTTCTCCTCAGCCCTCTGGCCCATCTCCACGATGGGTTGGCCTCACGAAACCGACGAGCTGAAAACGTGGAACCCCTCCTCCGTGCTCTCCACCGGGCGTGACATCATCACCCTCTGGGTCTCGCGCATGGTGATGTTCAACCTTTTCTTCCGCTCCTGCCTGCCCTTCACCGACGTCTTCATCCACGCCACCATCCTCGACGGGCAGGGGCGGCGCATGAGCAAGTCGCTGGGCAACGGCGTGGACCCGGTGGACATCATCCACAGCCACGGCTCCGACGCCATGCGCTTCACCCTGGCGAAGATGACCACCAACACGCAGGACGTGCGACTGCCCGTGGTCAAGGACGAATCCACCGGACGCAACACCAGCGACAAGTTCGACGAGGGCCGAAACTTCGCCAACAAACTCTGGAACGCGGTGCGCTTCGCGATGACCTACCTCGACGAGCGAGCCGGGTCGTCCTCGACCCCGGCGTCCGCGTCTTCGCTCGTGGACCGCTGGATTCTCTCGCGCCTGCACCGCACCATCGCCCAGGTCAACGCCGACCTCGAATCCTACGAGTTCAGCCTCTACGCCCAGACGCTCTACGAGTTCGTCTGGCGCGACTTCTGCGACTGGTACCTCGAAGCCATCAAGCCCACCGTCAAGAACGACCCCGCCCAGCAGCAGGTCCTTCGCTCCTGCATCGATGCCATCCTTCGGCTGCTGCATCCAGTGATGCCCTTCGTCACCGAACGGCTCTTTGAGGCGCTGCACGCGGGGCGTGAACTGCTGGTGAAGTCCGCCTGGCCCCGCGCCGACGCTTCGCTCGTGAGCGACCCGGCGGAACAGGAGTTCCAGACGCTGCAGCGCGTGGTCGGCGCGATCCGTGAGACGCGCACGACCTACAAGGTGCCGCCGAAGAAGCCCTTGGACATGTCCGCCAAGGTCCCCGCCTTCGTGGCGCAGCACCTCCTGCCCCACCGCACGCTGGTCGAGACGCTCACGGGCTGCGTCGGACGAGAGATCGGCCCTAAGGTCGAGAAGCCCGCCGACGCTGCCGTGGCCGTGGTGGGCGAGATCGAAATCTATCTGCACAGCCTGGTCAACGCCGACGAGGAACGCTCACGCCTGAACAAGCGTGAAGCGGAGATACAAAAATCCATCGCCGCCCTGAACGGACGTCTGGCGAACAAGGCCTACACCGACAAGGCGCCGCCTCACCTCGTCAAGCAGACCCGCGACCAACTCGCCGCCGCCGAGCGGGAACTGGCCGCCGTCCGTCAGCAGTTGGCGGGAGTGGTCTGAGTCGAATTTTCGCCACAGGGCACACAGGGCACCCAGGGTCGAGATAGTCGTCGCGTCTGGAGATTCCAATAGATGGCAAACTCCAAGTTCTTTGTGTGTTCTGTGGTGAGATTCTGCCAGCGCTCTTCTCCCATGCGCCCGGAGCATTGAGCCGATGCCGCGGGTCATCGATCAGGCCATCGTCCTGCGATGCACCGACTGGTCCGAGACCAGCCAGCTGGTGACGTTGCTCACCCGGGAGCAGGGCAAGCTGCGCGGGTTGGCCAAGGGCTCCAAGCGACTCTCGCCCTCGAGCGTCGCAAGGTTCAGCGGCGGATTTGAGCTTTTGACGCTCGGCCAGGTCGTCGCCACTGTCCGACCCACCTCCGACCTCGCCACCCTCACCGAGTGGGACCTGCAGCAGACGCACCGCCATCTGCGCGATCAACTCCCGGCCCAGCACCGGGCGCTCTACGCTGTGGACCTCTGCCAGGCGATGCTGGCGGACCACGACCCGCACCCGGGCGCCTTCGCCATTCTCGGCGCTCTGCTCCGCGAGTTCGCAGACCCCAGCGCCCTTGAACCTGGTTTGCTGCGCTTCCAGTGGGCGCTGCTCGCCGACACGGGGTACCGTCCCCAACTGGACCAGGACGTGCGCGCGGGCCAACCTTTGACCGAGGCTGCCTCCTACACCTTCGATGCACGAGCCGGTGGGCTGACCGCATCCGACACCCTCGACAGCAACACCAGTTGGCGCGTCCGGCATGAAACCGTGACGCTGCTCAGGGCGGTCCGGGATGACCTCAGGATCGCGGCGGAGGAAGTTGCGGTTCGGCGTGCCAATCAGTTGCTCTGTGTCTACTTTCGCTTCATTCTTGACCGGGCGTTGCCCACGATGGAACTGGTGCTGGAGGTCTAGGGCATGGCGACGCTGCGTCAGGCCTTCGAGGCGATCCTCGGGCACTACCGCGCCCGGCGTTTCGACACGGCGCGGTCGCTCGCGCACGAAGTGCTGCGCCAGGCGGGCGAGCAGGCGGACGTGCTGCACGTGCTGGCGAACATCGAGCTGGAGGACGGTCATGTCCCGGCGGCTCTGGACGCCGCGCGCCGCGCGGTGGCAGCCGGGCCCGACGACGCCTCGTTTCACCTGACCCTCGGACGTGTCCTGCGCCTCGCCGGCGACCTCGACGGCGCCGTCGCGGCGTACCGTCAGGCGCTGCGACTGAACGATCGCCTGGCCGGGGCGCACAGCAATCTTTGTCACGCGTTGCGGCTGGGCGGATCGCTCGACGAGGCGGTAACGCATGGGCGTCGCGCGGTGGAGCTGGACCCAAAGCTCGCCCCCGCCCACGTCAATCTCGCCGCGGCGCTCCGCGGATTGGGGCGGCCGGCGCTGGCGGCCCACCACCTGGCGATCGCGCTGGAACTTGAGCCCGGCAACGTCTCGGCGACGACGAGCCTGGCGCACGCCCAGTTGGACAGTGGCGACATCCCAGCGGCGCGGGAGAACTACCTGCGGGCGCTGTCGCTCGACCCGTCGTCGGTGCCCGCTCATCTGGGGCTGGGACATCTTCAATCCCAGTTGGGCGAGGTGGACGCGGCGCTGGCGTCCTTCCGCGAAGCCCGCCGCCTTGCGCCCCAGGACCCCCACGCCCTGCTGTCGCTCGTCAATCTCGTGCGCGAGCAGGGCGATCCATCGATGGTCGAGTTCGCCCTCGCCTCGTGCCGCGAGTTGCTGGCGCGGGACCCCGAACACGACGAGGCTCATCGCACACTGCTCTTCACGCTCAACTACGACGTGAACGCCAGCCCCGTCGAGGTCTTCGAGGAGCACCGGCGCTGGGGTGCGCGTTACGCCTCGCTGCGCGACGCGACGCCCTTTGAGATCGTCCCCCGTTCGGGTCGTCCGCTGCGCGTGGGCTACGTCTCGGCGGACTTCCGCAACCACGCGGTGAGTCACTTCCTGCTTCCCTTGCTGCAGCGGCACGACCCCCGCGGGTGCGAGATCTGGTGCTACAGCAATGTCCAGAGGCGCGACGACGTGACCGAGCGCTACCGCGCCGCCGCGGCTCACTGGCGCGACGTGATGGGCCTGAGCGACGCGGAACTGGCGGCAACGATCCGTCGCGACCGCCTGGACATCCTCATCGACGTCTCCGGGCACACCGCGGGCAACCGACTGCGCGCCCTGGCGCGCAAGCCCGCGCCGCGGCTGGTCACCTACCTGGGCTACCCTCACACCACGGGACTTGCCGCGTTCGACTATCGCCTGACCGACGCCATTGCCGATCCCCCGGGCTTGGAGACGCCCCACGTCGAAAGGCTCGTCAGGCTGCCGCGCGGCGTGGCGGTCTATCGTGCCCCGTCCGACGCGGGGGAGGCAGGCCCGCCACCCTGTGACCGAAACGGGTGCGTCACCTTCGGCACGCTTGCGAATCCCGCAAAGATCAACCCGCGGGTCATCGCGCTCTGGTGCGAGCTGCTGCGTCGCGTGCCGGGGTCGAGACTGCTCATCGCGCGCCAGACCGTCACAGGCTCGTTCGTGAATGAGCTGCTCGCCGCCTTCACCGGCCGCGGCGTCACCATGGACCGCCTTGTCCTTCACCGCACGGGCCAGCGTGGTCAGCGTCCGATCCACTCTTACCGCGAGATCGATGTCGCGCTGGACACCTTCCCCTACTCCGGCCACACCACGGTCTGCGAGGCGCTCTGGATGGGCGTTCCCACCGTGACGCTGGCGTGGAAGAGTTACGCCGGCCGCATGGGTGCCAGCGTGCTCACGCAGGCGGGCTTCCCGCAGTGGGTCGCACGCGACGAGGAGGAGTATCTCCGCATCGCCTGCGACACCGACGCTCTCGTGGCGCTGCGGGGCGAGCTGCGCCAGCGCGTGGCTGCTTCGCCGCTGTGCGACGAGGCGGGGTTTACGCGCGAGTACGAGAGGGTGCTGGGCGATTTGGCGGCGGGTCGGGGTTGACGACTTGCTTCGCGTCTTCGCGTTGGAACTCGTGCGCCCGTGGCCCCTCCCCCGATCAGTGCGTCATCGCGTAGACGAGGATGTTCACGTTCACCTGTCGGGCGTTGAGGATCTCGTTGCCCCCGCAGCAGCAGCAGCCCTTGCCCGCGGTGTCCGGATCGTTCAGTCCGTCGGCGGAATAGACCAGCGCCAAACGGTCGTCGAGCGTGAGGCCCTCGAGCTTGGGTCGGCTGGAGATGCGCTTGCCGCGCAGGGCGTCGATCTCGTAGACGCTGCGGAAAAGAGCGTGATCGGGCTGGATGTCCTTGAGCTCGCGCTTGGGGAAGACACGCTCAAGCTCTTTACGGAAGCTCACGTCCCACGACGGGCTGGAGCAGCCGGCCGAGACCAGCAGGAACCCGCCCGACTCCACGTACTTCTTGAGCTGGGCGCGCTCCTCGGGGCTGAACTCGAAGGCGCCTTCGCCGCTGATCACCGCGAAGGGGAACTCGAAGAGTTCCGCGTCGTCGAGTCGGACGCGACGGAATTCGCCCTCGGTCTCGAGCTTGGCGTCCCGTCGGGCGAGGTTGAGGAACTCGTGCGAGAAGCACCGCGCCGATTTCGAGCCGGCGTAGATGAGGTTCGCCACGCGGACCGTGGCGCGGTCTTCGCCCAGCGCGGGCGCGGCGAGCAGGATCAGGAGCACGAGGATCGAAACGCGATTGCTCATGGGGGAGTGTCCGAGGCCAGGCGACGGAAGTAAGCGGCTGCCGCGGCTCGGTAAGCCGGCGGCACGCCCGCGAGCGACGCCGCCTCGGATTGTATGTCCGCGGCGGGATCGAGCGTGTCCGTGGCGGTGCCCTGCGCCACGGCGGCGTCGGGGGTGGGCGACCCGGGGCCTTGACCTCGTGATTCGCCCTGGCCCTGCCCGCCGCCTTCCTCGCCGGCGCCCCGTGGCGACTGGGCGAGCGAGGGCCGACCGGTCGGCGTGATCGGCCCGGCCACCAACGACCCTGTCTCGCCGCCCGACGCCGGGAGCAGCCGCAGGCTGTACCGATCCGCCAGCGGCAGGGCGAAGTCGCCCGAGGCGCGGCGTGGGTCGGCGCGGTCGGGCCTCAGTTCCACGCGAAGCACCGTCGCTCCGTCCTGCGTCATTTCCAGCACCGCGCCGCGCAGCGGGACATTGGCGCGGACCGCGATCGTCGCGGGCGACTGCTCCTGGCCGCGCAGCTCCTGCCCGCGCATCGGCGAGGCAGGCTCTTGCGCGATTGAGAGTCGCGCCTCGAGGAGTCGCGGCTGAGGTTCGGAAGCGGCGAAGCGCAGCGCGGACCACGCCAGCATCGCCGCCGCCGGCACGGCGCAGAGCAGCAGCGATCGGCGATCCACCAGCGAGAAGGGTTGCAGGGCCGCCGCCAGTTCGTCGCCGCGCCGCAGTACGCGCTGCCGCAGCGCTTCACTGCCGCGAGGCTGAACCTGCAGCCACCACGCGTTGGTCAGTTCGTTATCGCGCATGCCCGCGCGGCGCTCGAATAACCGTGCCAGGCAGGGCGCGGTTCGGTGAGATCGAGCCAGGAGAATCGTGAGGACGACGCTCGCCAGACCGCAGCCCGCGCCCAGGCTCCATTCCAGCAGGTCAAACGCGCCGAGGATCGCCACGCCCAGCAGCAGGCCGCGCAGGCCCGCCGCGGCCAGCAGCGCCAGTTCGGTGCGTCGCAGAAGCCGTCGCAGTCCATGGCCGCTCATGGCCAGCCCATCCTTCGCCGACCCAGCCACTCCAGGCCCAACGCCAGCAGCGGCAGCGACATCACCCAGGCGCTGCGCCACACGGGACGCGGCGGCTCAGCGGCGGACGCGTCCGAAGGCGGCGTGGCGAGAGTCGCAAGCGCGGTCGCCTCCAGGGCCTCCAGCGCCTGGCCGCCCGAGGCCTGCGCCAGCTCACGCATGAAGCTCGGATCGGCGCGCACGTCACGACTCTCCGTGTCGTCAGGGCGCACCAGGACGTGCTGACGCGTGTGGGGTTGGCCCGTGAGTTCGAGGGTCCAGAGGCCCGCAGCGCTCGGGGACCATGCGGCGGCCCAGCGGTCCGTGTCGAGGGGCGTGAGGAGCGGTTCGAGGGCGACGCCGTCGGCGCCGGTAATGGTCAGCGTCGGCGGCGGGGTCTGCGGCCCCCATCGGCGGACGACCTCGATGTCGAGCGTCTGCGTCACCGTGAGCGTGAGGCGCGAGAGGGCGAGGGACCACGGTTCGAGCCGGGGCGCAGCGTCGGGCGCGGTGAGGAAGTGGACCAGCCCGTGCCAGAAGGTCTCGTGCAGGCCGGCGTCCCGTGGCGAGAGGCTCCATCGCCAGGTCTCAGAGCCGTTGAACGCCGCGACGGTCCCGCGTCCAAAGCGGCGCACCGCCAGCAGCGGGACGGTGCGGTCGCCGATGCGGGCGGTGGCCAGCACGCTCGCGCCCGGCGCCGCCGACGCCTGGGCCGCCACAGCCTGTAGCGTCATCGGGCGCTGGCTGCTGCTTAGCTCCTGGGCCCAGCGCGTGGACAAGGCGTTGGGCGTCCAGTCCCATGGTGCGGAGTGCGTTGGGCGATCGTCCAGTCGCAGCGGCGAGAGCGGAGAGTTTGTCCGCGCGAGCAAGACGAGTTTGCCGCCCGCGTCAACGTAGTCGTGCAGGTCCGCGGGGGCCGCGCCCTCGCCGAGGATCACCAGGTCGTACTTGGCCAGTTCTTCGCCGGGGTCCTCGCCCGTGACCACGCGCAGGCGTCGGCCGGGCGCGGGCTGCGCCACGGTCACCAGGTCGATGCGTGGATCCCGCCGCAGCGACTGCGCGATGAACTTCGCCTCCCAGCTCGCTGCGCCCTGCGTCAGAAGGATGCGCAGCCGCCCGGGCTGCACGGTGAGCGTGAGCGACTGGTCGTTGTTGCGGGCGTCTTCCTCGCCCACCAGCGGCGCGACTGATGCACTTAAGACGACTTCGCCCGCATGGGATGGCGTCCACGGAAGGTCCACGGTGACTTGCTCCTGGTCGGTCAGGTCGATGTCCCGCGGCGGAGCGAAGTCGGTGGTCAGTCGCGCTCGAGCGCCCGACAGCCCGACGTGTCCGAGCGTCAATCGAATCAGGCCCTGCCGTCCCGCGGTCCACTGACTCTGCACCGGGTCGATGCGGAGCCAGAGGTCGCGTCGGGTGCTGGCGTGGCCGAGCGTCAAGGTGTGGATGGGCACTGCCGCGCTCAGCGCCGCCCGCGCCGCGGTCTGGGGTGAGGCTCCCTCCGTGTCGCGCCCGTCGCTCAGGAGCACCATCGCTGCGGGCCGCGGCTGCGACACCGACAGCGACCCGAGCATCGCGGTCAGGTGCGACACCAGGGGCGAACGCGGTTGAATCGGAGTATGGGGATAGACCATGGGGTTCAGCGCCTCGCCCAGCGCAAGGAGGCTCACGTCAAACTGGGAACGCAAGGCCTCGAGGGTGTCGCGCCCGAGCGTGTCCTGCATCGCCGCGTCGAGGCGAGAGCGTCCGCCACAGTCGGGCGTGAGCATCGATGCGGACGTGTCCACCACGATCACCACCGAGGGCTTGCGGAGTGTGGGCTTGGCCTGCGAGGGCCGATGCGGTCCGAGCAGCACGACCGCCAGGGACGCGATCGCGCCGAAGCGCAGCGCCAGCAGCGCGCAGGCAGCCACGGGTCGGAGCGTCAAGACCCTCAGGAAGTGCGGCAGCGCCAAGGCCGCCAGCGTCGCGGCGAGAAGCGTGATCCACGTCGGGGGCAGCATCGGCTGCCAGAGGATGTCGGTCCACGCGGGGATCATCGGCGTAGCGCTCCGACCAGGCACGACTCGACCGCCAGGACCGCCGCCGCCGCCAGCAGCAGCGCCGCGGAGAGGTCGACCGCAGAAACCCGGGCGCTCGCCGCGGCCTCAGACGCGGTGGGCGAGGCCCGCGGAACCGCCTGGGTCAGCTCGCTTTCGCGCGGGTCGAGGTTGACCGCGACGGTGCGGAGTGTCGCGCCGGCCTGCTCCACGCGATGGAATCCCACGCGTTGCAGCGGATCGAGGCGTACGGCGTAACCAGCGTGGTGCGCCTGCACCAGGGCGGGACGCTCGCGGTTCTCAGGGTCGCGCACGATGACACTCTGACCCGGGTCCAGCCCCGTCACCGGAAGCGTCACCGTCTGTCCGGTCAGCGCCGCCGCGGCGGAGTCGTCTCGAACCAGGTGCCTTAGCAGCGATTGGAAATAGGCCACGAAGATGCCGTGCGACGCGAGGTCCGAGCTGGTCGGCGCGGCGCTGAACGCCAGGCGCAGGATGCGGCCGCGTCTGAGCGACTGCGCCGTCAGTGCCGGCGAGGCGTCGTCGAATTGAAGCAGCGTCTGGTCGGCGGAGGGCAGTGCGGCGCTGCGTTGGACCACGACGTTCGACAGCGCCAGGAACGCCTCGTCGGTGAGGTCGGGCGTCCATGCGGCGTGGAGCGGCGTGGCGCTGAGCCGACGGGGCCCGGTGATCTCCGTCCGCTGGGGGATCACCAGGAGGTGGCCCCCCGCGGCGACCCAGTCGAGCACCGCGGTGCTGGGCGGCTCGTCGTGGTCGCAGAGAATTGCCGCGGTGACGCGCTCATCCAGAGCGCTCTCGTTCAGGCGCAGGGTCTGGAGCGGACTGTCGGCGTTAGGCGAGAGCGCGCGCTGAAGGAAGTACCCAGTCGATTCGGCCTGGAGTTCGGAGGCCCCGGAGAGCAGCGCGATGCGCTGCCGGGGCAAAACCTGCAGCACGAGAAAGGCGCGATTGTCCGCGTCCAGACCGTCGGGCCCTGTGCGGAACTCCACCTCGACTTCGCCCTCGCGCGGGGGCGTGAAATCGAACGACCACGAGGCGTCGGCGCCCGGGTCGAGGGTTCCGCTGCGCTG
Organism: uncultured Phycisphaera sp.; assembly: GCA_964496285.1. GTDB lineage: Bacteria > Planctomycetota > Phycisphaerae > Phycisphaerales > Phycisphaeraceae > CAZBXW01. The sequence continues at coordinate 95,973 of CAZBXW010000007.1, read as the reverse complement.
CCCGATCGGGTTCCCCTGGACGCGGCACTCCAGAGGGGCGACGCGGGCTGCGGCTGCGTTGAGGCGCAGCGTCACGGTCAGACGCACCGGCGCTCCGACCGTGGCGCGTCGGGGCGTGGCGCGCGGGTCACGCAGGCCCACGTTGCCCGGCGGAGCGGGTGCGACGTTCACGATCTCGTCCGCGGCCAGGTCGTCCCAGTTGCTCGCCTGCAGATCGGAGACGACCACGACGCGACGCGGCCCCGGCGCATCCTGGAGCATGGCGCGGGCGTGCGCCACGGCGGCGTTGAGGTCGGCACGCTCCTCGCCCGGTTCGTAGGCTTCCGGTGCCGCCAGCGGGCGTGGCTGGGACCGCGCCAGCACCCATCGCGTGGTCGGGGCCGCGAAGCGTCGCGCGACGTCCGCGATGCTTCGCCAGGCGGGCGTACCGTCGATGAGTTGCCGCATCGAGGCGCTGCCGTCCAGAACGACCGCCACGCTGGGCGTCTGCTGGCCGGCGCCGGCGCGAGAGGACTGCCATCGAGGGCCGGCGAAAGCCAGCACCACCACCGCCACAGCGACGCAGCGCAGCAACAGCAGCAGTGCGTCGCGCCATCGGCGACGCTGCGAATCCTGCGCCAGCGCCTCCTGGAGCAGCCGGACCGTGGGGAACAGAAGCTCGCGCCGCGCTCGTTCACGCCAGAGGTGCGCCAGCACCGGCAGCGCCAGCAGGCTCAGTCCGGCGAGCAGGGTTGGAGCGGTCAGGGTCAGCACGGGGCGGTTCTCACCAGCCTGCTCCGCGGCGTTCGAGGAAGCAGGCGAGGGTGCGGAGCGGGCATCGGTCGGTCGGCGCCAGGACGTAGCGCCAGCCGCGTCGCAAGGCGGCTTGACGCCAGGAATCGACGAGCGCCCCGATGCGCCGCCGATAGAGCGTGGCGACCTGCGGGGTGTGCACGAACAAGGCGCGGGCGGTCTCGCTGTCGATGAACCGCGTGGGCTCCTGGCCGGGGAGGTTCAGCTCGTGGGGGTGAAGGACGTGAAGCAGCATGGCGCCGCTTCGTGCCCGGGCGATGGCGCGGAGCAGGGCGGGCGGGTCGTCGAGCAGATCGCTGACGATCACCAGCAGCCCGTGCCTGGCGCGTCGGGCCTGAAGCGAATCAAGCAGGGCTGGGCCGCCGCGGGGCGTGGCCGAAGCCAGCACGTCCAGAAGCCTTCGCAGGTGCGCCTCGTGGGTCGCGGGCCCGAGTGACACGGGCTGCTCCGGGTGCGCGAGCGTCAGAGACACCGGGTCGCCCTGACGCTGCGCGACAAGCGCGATCGCGGCGGCGAGCCTTGCGGCGAAGGCGAACTTGGAGCAGGGAGCGGCCGACCGACCCCTCTCTCCATAGGCCATCGAGGCGGAAGCGTCGACGACGAGGTGGACGTTCATCGCGTGACGCTGCTCGAAGCGTCGGACGTAGAGGCGGTCGCTGCGGGCGTAGACCTTCCAGTCCACCTGCGCGGGCGAGTCGCCGAACTGGTAGGCGCGGTGGTCGTGGAACTCCACGCCACCGGCGGCGGCGAAGGCGCGGGCGTGCTGGCCGGCGTAGTGCCCGCGAGCGTTGGGGGGCGCGGCGAGGCGCAGGCGACGCAACTGTGCGATTTCCGCCGGGCTGAACATGGGACTCACGCCGGTTCGGGGGTGTGACGCAGCACGTGCTCCACGACCGCCGCGGCGTCGAGCCCCTCGCCGGCGGCGGTGAAGTTGGGCAGCACGCGGTGACGCAGGACGAAGGGCGCCGCCTGTCGCAGGTGTCGGAGCGAGACGGTGGGCTGCGCTTCGAGGGCGGCCAGCGCCTTGCCCGCCAGCAGCAGGTGCTGGGCGGCGCGCGGGCCGGCGCCCCACTCGACGTGGCGACGGACGAAGTCCGAAGCGCTGGCGTCGGTGGGCCGGGTCGCCCGCGTCAGCGCCACCGCGTGGCGGACCGCGAAGTCCGAGGCGGGCATGCGTCGCACCAGGTCCTGCATCGCCAGCGCCCGGGCGGCGTGGAGCACGGGGGCCACGTCCACGGGCGGGTCGGCCGCGACGATCCGCTCTTCCTCCGCGACGCTGGGGTAGTCCATCCGCAGGCTGAACATGAAGCGGTCGAGCTGCGCCTCGGGAAGCGGGTAGGTGCCCTCCTGCTCGATGGGGTTCTGCGTGGCCAGGACGATGAAGGGCCGGTGCAGCGCGTGGGTGGCGCCGAGGCTGGTGACCTGCAATTCCTGCATGGCTTCGAGCAGGGCGGCCTGGGTCTTGGGCGGGGTGCGGTTGATCTCGTCCGCCAGCACCAGGTTGGCGAAGATGGGTCCGGGATGGAAGCGCATCCGCCGAGCACCCGTGGCCGGTTCGTCTTCGAGCAGTTCCACGCCGATCACGTCCGCGGGCATCATGTCGGGCGTGAACTGGATGCGTTTGAAGCTCCAGCCCAGGGCCGCGGCGAGCGTGCGCACCAGCAGCGTTTTGGCCAATCCCGGCACGCCCACGAGCAGCGTGTGCCCCTGCGCCAGCACCGAGGTGAGCAGCAGCGTCACCGCCTGCTCCTGGCCCACGACCACGCGCGACACCTCACGTCGGACCGCGGCGCACGCCGCAGCGGTCTCCTCCAGCAGTGCGAGATCATCCCGGCCCAGGGTCGGATCGCTCCTCGCCACGCTCATCGCGGGCCTCCTTCTGGCTCCATCATAGACCCAGCGGACCCCTCGTTGCCCAGCAGCGAGAGCAGTTCCTCGAGCGTCACGCTTCGCTCCACGCTGGGCAGTCCCCGCCCCAGCAGCAGCGGCAGCGGCTCGCCCAGGAGTCGGCGGTGCAGCTCGACGTTGCGGCGGATCTGGTCGTCGGGCCAGGGCGAGTCCCACGCGACGTCGAACTGATCCGGACCCAGCAGACGCTGCGCCTCGAGTCGCGCCGCGGCGGCGGTGGGCGGTTGCTCCTGCGCGAAGAGCCAGCGGTCGAACTCGAAGTAGGTCGCCGGCGCCGCTCGCCACACGGCCAGGGCGGTCCGTGCCAGCTCGCAGGAGTGAGCGAATCGTGCCTCTTCGTAGTCGATCATCGCGTTGCACCCGGCGTTGAGCGGGACGGGCACGAGCACCACCGACAGGCCTTGGACCTGATCCACCGCGTCGATGAGGTGCTGGTGCATGGTCCTGCAGTGCGGGCAGGCGTAGTCGAAGAGCATCACGAGTTTGCGCGGCGCATCGCGAGGCCCGATGATGGGCGAGCCGGTCACGTCGAGTTCCACCTCGCCGCCGATCGCCACGCGCAGCGGAGGCGTGCGAGGCTCCACGAGCAGTTGCGTCGTCGCCAATCCCGCCACGAGCAGCAGGCCCGCGAGCATCGGCGCCACGACGCGGCGCGGGCGAAGGGTGGCGAGCGGAGCGCTGGTGAACACCAGCCCGGCGAAGACCATGCCCGCCAGGTGCGTGGTCATGCACCAGGCGCAGGCGCGGCCAAGCACCAGCCACTGCAGGGCGGTGAACCAGAGCGCCGCCAGCAACGTCAGGGTGGCGCAGAAGAGAAGCCAACTCCATCGGCCACGCTCACCCGGCGGGGTCCGCACAGGGCAGAGCAGCACGACCAGGGCGGCTGCGTACACCGCGGCTGCGGGTGCCGACACCGGCACGCCCACGACGTTGGCCCAGCGACTGCTCAGCACCGCGGCGCAGCCCGATCCCGGACCGCAGCCCACCGGACGCGCCTGCTGCTCCCACGCCGCGAAGGTGAGATAGACCGACAGTGCTAGCCCGACAATCGCCACCACAGCGATGAGCACGCGGACGAAAGAATGACGAAACCACGGATTCACACAGATGCACACGGATACGCATCCCCGTCACTCATCCGTGTGCATCTGTGTGTATCTGTGGTCCCATTCCACTTAAGGCCGATACGTCGCCACGCAGCCGGGGGCTTCGCCGATCCGGACGCAGGTGAGTTCCACGTTTCGCGGCAGCTGCTGCGCCACCTCCGTGGCGAACCACCAGGCGATGCGTTCGGCGGTGGGGTTGATGTTCAGTCCGCCCGATCCGTCGGCGAAAGGGGGAATCTCGTTGAAGCTTCGGTTGTTCACGCGGAGGATCAGGGCGTCCACCGCCTTCTCCAGGGCGTGGAAGTCCATGACCACCTCGATGTCGTCGAGCATGGCGGCGGCCACGCAGAGCTCGACCGTCCAGTTGTGCCCGTGGAAGGGTTCGAGCGATCCGTCGTAGAGCCGGATCGCGTGGCCAGCGGAGAAGACACGATGGACGGTGACTTCGTACATGGCGGAGCCTAAACTGGACGGCGATGGACGCAGCGAAAACGGAACCCATCATAGGCATTGACCTGGGAACGACCAACAGCCTGGCGGCGTGGTGCGACGAGGCGGGGCCGCGGATCCTGCCCGCCGCCGCCGGCGCCGGGGACGAGCCGCGGAACCTGCTGCCCAGCGTGGTGCGCTTCGATCCCGAGTCGGGCAAGGTCATGAGCATCGGGCACGAGGCTCGCCGCCACGCGGTGGAGTTCCCCACGCACACGGTCTTCTCGATCAAGCGGCTGATGGGTCGAGGATTGGCGGACGCACAAGGCGAACTGGCCTACCTGCCTTACGAAGTGGTCGAGGGCGCCAACCGCACCGCAAGAGTGAAGATCGGGTCGCACGTGCTCTCGCCCCCGGAAGTCAGCGCGGTGATTCTTCGGGAGCTCAAGCAGCGTGCCGAGGCGGCGCTGGGCTGTGCGGTGCGCAAAGCGGTGATCACCGTGCCCGCCTACTTCGACGACGCCCAGCGTCAGGCCACGCGCGACGCGGGCAGACTCGCCGGCCTGGAGGTCGTGCGCATCGTCAACGAGCCCACCGCGGCGGCGCTGGCGTACGGGCTGGGGTACGGGGACCGTGGTTCGGAGATCGGGGAGCAGACGAGCAGCAGAAAGAGGGACGGCTCGGTTTCGATCAGTGCGAAGTTCAAGCCCGAACTTTGCGCCAAGCCGCAGGCGGATTCTCCAACCCCCAACCCCCAACCCCCAACCCCCTCCTCCCACACGGTGGCGGTCTTCGATCTCGGCGGCGGCACGTTCGACGTCTCGATCATCCGGCTGCGTCAGACCGAGCAGGGCACGGTCGATCAGGTGCTCGCCACCGCGGGCGATACGCACTTAGGCGGCGACGACGTGGACCGCATGATCGTCGAGCTGTTTCAGAAAGAGATTCGCGAGCAATTCGGCGGCGATATCGAGTTCCCGCCCGCGACCCGGCAGGCCTTCCGCAATCTCGCTGAGGCGACGAAGATTCGCCTGTCCACGGAAACCAGCGTCGCCATCGAGATTGCAATCGCTTCGGATCGCACTTATCGCCGAACGTTCACCCGCGATGAACTTCAGGGCATGATCGCCCCCTGGCTGCAACGCGCCATCGACTGCTGCCACGAGGCGCTGCGCTCCGCCAAGCTCAGCGCGGACCAGATCGAGCGCGTGGTGATGGTCGGCGGGTCCACGCGCATCCCGCTGGTGCGTGAGCGTGTGCGCGAGTTTTTCGGCAGCGAGCCCTACACCGCGCTGAACCCCGACGAAGTGGTGGCGCTGGGGGCTGCGGTGCAGGCGTCGATCCTCATGGGGCTTCGCCGGGACACGCTGCTGCTGGACGTGATCCCCTTGTCGCTGGGGATCGAGACGCTCGGCGGCGCGGTCGCCAAGCTCATCCTCGCCAACTCAACGATCCCCTGCCGCGCCACCGAGATGTTCACCACCCACGCCGAGGGGCAGACCAACGTGATGATCCATGTGCTGCAGGGCGAGCGCGAGCTGGTGAAGGATTGTCGCTCGCTGGGGCGATTCGAGCTGCGGGGGATTCCGCCGATGCCCGCGGGGCTGCCTAAGATCGAGGTGACGTTCCTGGTGGACGCCAACGGCGTGCTGAGCGTCACCGCCGTGGAGCGACGCAGCGAGAAGAGCGCCGCGATCCAGATCATCCCCAATCACGGGCTGACGAGGGAGGAAGTGTCGCGGATCGAAGCGCAGAGCTTCGCCCACGCCAGGGAGGACATGACCGCGCACCGCTTGATCGACCTTCGCAATCAAGCGCGGCTGGACATCCGCCAGATCCGACGGCAACTGGAGAAGGTCGGCCCCACGCTCGACGCGGAGTATCGCGCGACCGTGGAGCGCGAGGTCGCTGCGGTCGAGGCGATGCTCACACAGGAACATCCCGACGCGGAGGCCTTCCATCAGGCCCTGGACCGGATGGACAAAGCCACGGTCCCCCTGGCGGAAGCGGCGATCAAGCGGGCGTTGACCGAGCCGTGAACGCTGGGCAGAAGAGAGTTCACCACAGAGCACACGGAGAGCACAGAGAAAGACTTGGATTTCAATCCGTGTGTATCTGCGTGCATCTCTGGTTCCTTCGAGGGTTCTCAATTCCCTCTCATTGAATTTCTCAGTGTTCTTCGTGTGCTCTGTGGTAAAAGCTCCTTCCCTGTCGCGAACCGGGAACCCTGAATCATCCCGCACGTCTGAGGTGTTGCCTGCGTGAGCACGGTGGTTATGCTGCACTCAAGTCGGGGGGCATCTCACAGGAGACCTGGTCATGTCGGACGATGAACCTCTGGAGCCACCGTCGGAGATCAGGCCCACCCGATCGCGGCAGCCGATCCCGTTCAAGGCGCTTTGGCGGGCGACGTGGATCATCCTGTTGATCCTTGTCGTGATGTTCCTGCCGGTGTGGATTTGGTACTGGTGGCGGATCGAGCCGGGGCCCGATGAGTTGGCGGTGCTGATCCGCAAGACCGGGACGGACCTGCCCTCGGGCCAGATCGTGGCGACTTCGCCCGACCAGAAGGGAGTGCAACTCGAAACGCTCAAGAGCGGTCGCTACTTCTACAACCCCTACACCTGGGACTGGCTCATCGTCCCGATGACCGACATCCCCGCGGGGAAGCTGGGCGTGGTGACCCGGCTCTTCGGCGGCGACCCGCAGGCGGGGCAGGTGCTCGTGGAAGAAGGCGTCAAGGGCATCGAGCGCGCCGTGCTTCCGCCGGGCAAACATGTGCTGAATCCGCTGGCCTTCACGGTGCAGCTCTTCGACGCGGTGACGGTCAAGCCCGGCAGCGTGGGTGTGAAAGTGTCACTCGTGGGGAACGACGCGCTGGGCGGTGGCGCGACCCCCGCCGGCAACGGCGGGCTCACCGTGCCCCCGGGGTTCAAGGGCGTGCTCACCGACGTGCTCGACCCGGGCACCTACTACCTCAACCCCTACGAGTTCACCGTGGTCCCCGTGAGTCTGCAGAGCCAGCGATTCGAGATGAGCGGCGAGGACTCGATCAGCTTCTTCACCGCCGATGGTTTCACCGTGCACGTGGAGGGCACGATCGAGTGGGCGGTGCAGCGCGAGATGGCGGCGGAACTGACCCACCGCGTGGGCGACATGGAGGACATCCTGCGGAAGTTGATCCTGCCCCGCGCCCGTGGTTTCTCACGCATCGAGGGCAGCAAAAGCCCGGCGATCAACTTCATCGTGGGCGAGACGAGGCAGAAGTTCCAGGACAACCTCGACGGTCACCTGCGTGAGCAGTGCGCCCCGTGGGGCGTGCTCATCAAGTCGGTGCTCATCCGCAACATCTCCGCCCCGGAGGAGATCGCCAGCGTCATCCGTGACCGTGAAGTGGCGGTGCAGGAGGCTCGCAAGTTCGACCAGCAGATCGAGCGGGCGCGCTCGCAGGCGGAGCTGACCAAGCAGGAGATGCTCGCCGAGCAGAACCGCGAGAAGGTGCGGGCGGACACGGCTCGCATCCGCGCGGTGATCCTCGCCAAGCAGAACCAGTCGGTGAGCCTGCTGGAGTACCAGAAGCAATTGGAGGTGGTGAAGCTCGAGAACGAAGCCGCCACCGCGCAGGCGCAGTCGATGCTGCTCACCGCGGGCGCGGAGCAGGAGGTGATCCGCCTGCGCAATCTCGCCGAGGCGTCCGTCGTGGCGCAGCTGGTCCAGGCCTTCGGCAGCGGCATCAACGTCGCTCGCAACGAGCTCTACCTCAGGATCGCGCCGCGCATCGGCAGCATCCTCACCAACGACGATCCCCAGGGTCTGGCTGGCTGGCTCCGCGCCCTCTCCCCCTCGAACACGGAGGCCACGCGATGAAAGCTCGCATCATCTTCTCCGGCGTCCTTCGACTCGTCTGGTTCCTCGCGGTGTGCTACGGCGTGTGGCTCTGGGGCTTCTGCCGGTTCTACGTCCCGGCCAATCACATGGCCATCGTCGTGGCCAAGACCGGCTCGCCCCTGCCCGCGGAACGCATCCTCGCCAAGGACGGCGAACTGGGCGTGCGCGAGCGGGTGCTCGGCGAGGGTCGTCACTTCCTCAACCCGGTCCTCTACGATCACGAAATCCGTCCGCTCATCGAAGTCCCCAACGGTCAGGTGGGCATCGTCACCTCGAAGGTCGGCTCCGCTCTGCCCGAGGGTCAGTTCCTCGCCGACGCGGGGCAGAAGGGCATCCAGCGACAGGTGCTCGGCCCGGGGAAGTATCGCCTGAATCCCTACGGCTACCGTGTCGACCTGGTCGACGCCGTCAGCATCCCCATCGGGTACATCGGCGTGGTGACATCGCTCTCGGGCGAGCAGGCGCCGCACGGCGAGTTCGCCACCGGCAACCAGATGGGCATCCGCGCCGACGTGCTTCAACCGGGGCTCTACTACGTCAATCCCAAGCAGTTCAAGATCGACGTGCTCGAGATCGGCGTCAATCAGGTCTCGCTTCTGGGCAAGATCGGCTCGGAGGTGTTGACCAAGGCGATGGACAACACGCGGTTCAACGAGGCAGTGGGGCAGCTCACGCAGAACGTCGTGGACAAGAACCGCGCCAAACGCGAGGAATACGCCCAGCAGCAGCTCGACGTGGCCTCCGACAAGGAACAGGTTGCGAACCTGCGTCAACGCATGTCGTGGAGTTCGAGTTCACGCACCGCGGACCCCGTCGCTGCGGGCAAGCCCGGCCGCGTCCCGCAGGCGGACGTCGAATCCGCTCCCGCCTTCGTCCTGGCTCAGTTCGTCGAGTTCCCCTCGCGCGACGGGTTCCAGATCTCGCTCGACATGACCGTCGAGTTCGAGCTGCTCGCCTCCGACATCGCCCGAACCTTCCGAGACTACGGCGACCTCACCGTGCTGGTGGACAACATCATCATGCCCCAGGTGCTGAGCATCTCTCGGCTCAAGGGCTCCGCCTACCGCGCCACCGACTTCATCGTCGGCGAGGGACGCGAGAAGTTTCAGACCGACCTCACCGAGTCGCTCAAGGCCACGCTCAAGACCAAGAACATCGTCATCCACAACGCCCTGATCCGCCACGTGCAGGTCCCCGATCAGATCCTCGAACCCATCCAGCAGACGAGCATCGCCCTGGAACAGGAACTGACCATCAACGAGCGACAGAACACCGCCAAGAAACAGGCGCAGCTCAACACCGAGCTGAGCCTGATCGACCAGAACCGAGAGACCGTGGCGCAGGAGACCGCCAAGCTCCAAGCCGAGATCCAGGCGGACCAGGAGAAGCAGGTCGCCCAGATTCGCGCTCAGACGCTCACCCAGGTGGCGCTGATCGAGCAGCAGATCGCCGGCGTCCGCGCGGAGAAGACCCGCAAGCTCGGCCAGGCGCAGGCGGACGTGGTCCGCATGGTCGAGGGTGAGAAGGCCAAGGGCATGGAACTGCGCGTCAAGGCCTTCGGCGACCCCGCCACCTACAACCTCTGGGAATTGGCGAAGAACCTCAACGCCCGGGTGACGGTCAACATCCTCCACGCCGGCGAGGGCACGCTCTGGACCGACCTGAAGAACGCGGGACTCGCCGAGCTCGGCGGCGCCAAAGCCCTCAAGTCGGAATGACTTTAACCCGATAGCCTCGCCGCTACGCGGCGCAGGCGCTCCGTGTTATCCTTTTCCCTTGTGCGTCCCGTCGTCGTCCGCAATCTCACCAAGAAGTTCGGCTCCACCGTCGCGGTGGACGGCGTGTCGCTGGACATCCCCGCCGGGGCGCTCTTTTTTCTGCTCGGCCCAAGCGGCTGCGGAAAAACCACGCTGCTCCGCATGATCGCAGGATTCACCGAGCCCACCGCCGGTGAGATCCGTTTCGGCGACCGCGACGTGACTTTCCTCCCGCCCAACCTGCGCAACTGCGGCATGGTCTTCCAGAGCTACGCCCTTTGGCCCCACATGACGGTGGCGAAGAACGTGGAGTTCGGCTTGAACGTCCGCAAGGTCCCCGCCGCGGAGGCTGCCAGGCGTGTCGCGGCGGCGCTCGCCTCGGTGCGCATGGAACCCTACGCCCAGCGCAAGCCCAACGCACTCTCCGGCGGGCAGCAGCAGCGCGTGGCCCTGGCGCGGGCGCTGGTCATTGAGCCTCACGTCCTGCTGCTGGACGAGCCGCTCTCGAACCTCGACGCCAAGCTCCGCCTGGAGATGCGCAGCGAGATCAAGCGCATCTGTCGCGAAGCGAACATCACCGGGATCTACGTCACGCACGACCAGAAGGAAGCGCTCTCGATGGCCGACGGCGTGGCGGTGCTGCACGCGGGCAAGGTGGTGCAGGTCGGCCCGCCGCGCCAGTTGTACGACCGGCCTCGAAGCCGATTCGTCGCCGACTTCCTGGGCGAGACCAACTTCCTGCCCGCCACGGTCGCACGACGCGACGCGGCGGACCTGCTGCTCGACTCGCCCGCCGGTCCGCTTCGTTCCACGGTCTATCCGGACGGTCTGCTCCCGGGGGCGAAGGTGACCTGCTCGGTTCGTCCCGAGGCGATCGTTCTGTCCGACGACGCGGGGCAGGCCTCCGCCCCCTCCGCGCCGTCCTTCAACTGCTTCCCGGCTGACCCTCTGGAGTCGGTCTACCTGGGCGAAGTGGCGCAGCACCAGCTCCGCCTGGCGGGGGCGATCGTGGTCAAGGCGTTCGAGCTCAACCCGCGCCGCGACCGTCTCGCGTTGAAGCAGTTGCGCGTCCGCGTTGAACCGCGTGACGTGGTGGTCCTGAGCGATGTTTGAGAAGTGCCGGCGGGTCGGACGCGCCGAGGCGCAGAACGGGGCGCGCCCTTCACGGACGACCAGTCCGTCACGCGGCGCGGCGGACGTCGAACTGGATGCCCACCTCGTGTCCGTGCTCCCGAGCGGTGCAGCGGACCACGCGGCCGTGCAGGTCGAAGCCCCGCTCCGGGCCGTGCGGCGGGAAGAACACCACCACTCGCGTCTGTGTGTCCACCGCCTCCTGCACCAACGCGCCCATCCCCGTCTCGGAGATGTTGAGCAGTTGCATGGAGCAGATGCGGTTGCGGGACTCCTGGTCCCGCTCGCGGGTCTGCAGCGCGGTCACGCGCCCGTTGAGCGTGTGTCGTGGCACGTTTCGGCGTTCGAGTTGGATCACGTCGGAGTCCTCCAAGGGGTGGACGAGCTTCAGGACGGTCTGCGTGGACATGATTCGGGCTCCCTGGGTTTCGCGTACGAATCGGCGTGCCTGCCCGCCCCGACCCGTTCGTCGGTCCTTCGTCGGAGCCTGCCTCGGACCCGATCCGAGCAACTCGCCACGACTGACCGGCGCTGTCGTTATCATGAGCATCGGCGTTAAAGACGACGAGGTTTACTCAGATTGCCTAGACCGATCCATACTCCGCCGCGCGCCTGCCTCGTGGGCGCCGGGCCGGGCGACCCCGGGCTGATCTCCGTGCGCGGTTTAGAACGGTTGCGTCGGGCGGACGTGGTGGTGTTCGACGCGTTAGCGGACCCTGCGCTGCTCGAGGAAGCCCCGCCCGGCGCGTTGCGCATCGACGCGGGGAAGCGCGGCGGCACCCACACGCTCACGCAGGACCAGACGAACCAGCTCATGGCCGACCACGCCTTGGCGGGCCGCTTTGTCGTGCGCTTGAAGGGCGGCGATCCGTATCTGTTCGGCCGCGGCGCGGAGGAGGTCGCCTTCCTGGCGGCGCGCGGCGTGGAGTGCGAAGTGGTCCCGGGCATCACCTCAGGGTTGGCGGCCCCCGCGCTCGCGGGCATCCCCGTGACGCACCGCAAGATCGCCAGCACGGTGACGCTCGTGACCGGGCACGAGGAGCCGGGCAAGGACGCCTCCGCCATCGACTACCGCGCTCTGGCGCAGCTGATCCTCGCGGGCGGGACGGTCTGTTTCTACATGGGCGTGGGTCGGCTCGCGTCGATCGTCGCGGCGCTGCACGAGGGTTCGCTTCCGCTCGGCACGCCCGCGGCGGTCGTTCAGTGGGGCGGCACGCCGCGACAGCGATCGGTTCGCGCGACGCTGGCGGAGCTGGCGCAGCGCGTGGAGCGGGCGGGCGTGGGTTCGCCGGCGATCATCGTGGTCGGCGCGGTGGCGGCCATCGACGAGCCGGGGCTGGACTTCTTCACCGACATCAAGCGTCGTCCGCTCCTGGGCCAACGTGTGCTCGTCACGCGCACAAGGCAGCAGGCGTCGGACCTACGCGTCCTCCTGGCGGAGCTTGGCGCGGAGGTGCTCGAAGCGCCGACCATCGAGCTTGTCCCGCCCGCCGACTGGACCGAGGTGGACGAGGCGCTCTGGCGCGTCCGTGAGTTCGACTGGCTCGTGCTCACCAGCGTCAACGGCGTGGACGCGGTGGCGCAGCGACTCGAAGCGCTCAAGCTCGACGCCCGGCAGTTCGCGGGGGTGAGGATCGCCGCCATCGGCGCCGCCACCGCCGACGCCCTCCATAGCCGCCTGCGTCTCAGCGCCGACCTGGTCCCCACGCAGTTCGTCGCCGAGTCACTCGCCGCCGAACTCATCGCACGACACGGCGTGGACGGTCGGAAGTTTCTCCTGTTGCGTGCCGACATCGCCCGACCCGCCCTGCCCACGCTGCTGATGCGGGCCGGGGCGGTGGTCACTGAACTGACCGTGTATCAAACGAAGATCGTTGACGCGCTGCCGCCGCGGGTGCTCACCGCCCTGCGCGAGAAGTCCGTCCACTGGGTCACCTTCACCAGCTCCTCGACCGCCACGAACCTGGTCGAACTGCTGGGCGCGGAGCGTGAACTGCTGCGACACTGCAAGCTCGCTTCGATCGGGCCGATCACCAGCGACACCCTGAAGAAGCTCGGCTTTCCCCCCACCCTCGAGGCCGCCGTCTCGACCATCCCGGGCCTGGTCGAGGCGATCACCAGTCCAGCGGTTTGAGCCAGGCGTTGCGGAGGGATTCGAGCGGTTCGTCGATGAGGCGGCCGTGACGCGAGGAGCGCAGCGTCAGTCGATCGTGCTTCGCGGTGAGGCCGACTTGTCCGAAGGGAACGCCTGCGGCGCGGAGGTGACGGATCACCGCGTCCACGTGTTTCGGCGCCACTTCGAGCAGGTATCGGCTGGGCGTCTCACTGAAGCAGGCCGCGAACGGTGAGAGCTCGTCGGCTGCGGGCATCGCGTCGAGTTCGAGGTCCAGCCCCACATCGCTGGCGAAGGCCATCTCCGCCGCCGCCACGAGCATCCCGCCGTCGGAACAGTCGTGCGCCGAAGCGACGCGCCCGTGGGCGATCAACTCCGCCACCGCCTTGGCGTTCGCCGGTCCCTGCCTCAAGTCCACGTGCGGAATCTGCACACCGATCCCCGAGCCTCGCACCGCGCACACCGTCGCGTGCGCCCCGCCCATCGCGGCGTCCGTCACGCCGACCATCAACAGCACGTTGCCCGCCGATTTCAGGTCCATCGTCACGCAGCGGGTCACGTCGCAGACGATGCCCAGGCCGGTGATGAGCAGCGTGGGCGGGATGGCGATGACCTTGCCCTGCTCGGTGGTGAACTGGTTGTTGAGCGAGTCCTTGCCTGAAACGAAGGGCGTGCGGTAGGCCAGCGCCCCGTCGTGGCAACCCTCCGCGGCGCGGACCAGCGAGCCGAGGTTCTCCGGTTGATCGCAGCGCGGCCAGCAAAAGTTGTCGAGGATGGCGATGTGCGAAGGGTCCGCCCCGACGCACACGAGGTTGCGCACCGCTTCGTCGATGGCCGCCAGCGCCATCCAGTAGGAATCGCCGCCGGGAGTCTTCTCGCTCAGCCCCGTCTGCAGACCGCAGGCGATGGCGATGCCGCGCTGCGACGAGAGTTTGGGTCGCAGCACCGAGGCGTCCGACGGGCCACTCTGGGTCGAGCCGCAGAGCGGTTTGACCACCGAGCCGCCCTGCACCTCGTGGTCGTACTGGCGGACGATCCAGTGTTTGCTGGCGATGTTCGGGTGCGAAAGCAGGGAATGCAGGGACCGAGCGATCCAGGGACCGGCGGACCCAGGGTCGATCCGCTCCGGCTGCGCTTCCGCCTTGGTCCCTTGGTCCCGGGGTCCCTCGGTCGCGTGTCCGCTCCACACCGCGTCACGCACCGGCGTGGGGATGCCCTCGTGGAGCAGGCCCATGGAAAGCCTGCCCACCTCGACGCCTCGGAACTGCAGCACGAGCGTGGGCTGCCCAGCATCCAGGAATCCGAACTCGCCCAGGTCGCAGAGTTCCACGCCTTCGCTGTCGCAGAGTTCGCCAAGCAACGGGACTTTATCCGGGGCAACCGCGAGGACCATGCGTTCCTGCGCTTCGCTGATCCAGATCTCGGTGTAGGACAGGCCCGCGTACTTGAGCGGGGCCTGGTCGAGGTTGACGCGGGCGCCGATCTGGGCGCCCATCTCGCCCACGGCGCTGGAGAAGCCGCCGGCGCCGCAGTCGGTGATGGCGCTGAAGAGGCAGCCTCGATCGTGATCGCGGGCGCGCAGGATGACATCGAGGGTGCGCTTCTGGGTGATGGCGTTGCCGATCTGCACCGCGTGGGCGAACTCGTGGGCGTGGGTGTCGGTGAGCTCGGCGCTGGAGAAGGTAGCGCCGTGGATGCCGTCGCGTCCGGTGCGACCGCCGATGGCGATGATGCGATCCCCGGACCGGGCGGCGCCGAAGCACTTGTCCAGCGGGATCAGCCCGACGCAGCCGGCGAAGACCAGCGGATTGCCTAGGTAATCCTCGTGAAAATAGACCGCGCCGTTGACGGTGGGGATGCCCATGCGGTTGCCGTAGTCCCGTACGCCCGCGACAACCTGCTTGAGGATCCGCTTCGGTGCAATCACTCCCTTAGGCAGGTCGTTCACTTCCGGGAGGGCGACGCAGAAGACGTCGGTGTTGGCGATGGGCTTGGCGGCAAGCCCGGTGCCCATGACGTCACGGATGCACCCGCCGATGCCCGTGGCGGCGCCGCCGTAGGGCTCGATGGCGCTGGGGTGGTTGTGCGTCTCGACCTTGACGCACACCGCGTGCTGCTCGTCGAACCTGACCACGCCGGAGTTGTCCTTGAACACGCTCACGCACCACCGCCGGAAATGTTCTTCGGTCATCAGTTTCGCGGTGGCGGCGGCGATGGTGCTCTTGAGCAGGTTGTCGATCACGACCGTTCCGTCACGCTCCACGCGATGACCCGGCCGGTCCACGACCGCCGATCCCTGATCCCCGAACCCCGCACCCCGGTAGCGCACCCGTGACTTAAGCGTCTTGTGCACGCAGTGCTCGCTCCACGTCTGTGCCAGGGTTTCGAGTTCGATGTCCGTGGGCTCGCGCTGCGCCGCCCGGAAGTAGTCGCGGACACAGCGCATCTCCTCGAGCGACAGAAACAGGTGCGCCTCGCGCGACATCTTCATCAGCGCCGCGTCGTCCAGCTCGCGCAGCGGCACGTGTCGCAGCTTGAACTGCACCTCGTGCGCCTGCGGGAAACGCGGCGGATGGAACGGCTTGAGATGGGTCTCCTGCACCACCGCGTTGGCCAGCGAACGCTCCGCGAATCGCCGCAACGCCTCGGGCGGAGCGTCGGTGTTGAGCAGGTCGAAGCGCACCCCGGTGCGCACCTGCACCGCCTCCGGGTCCACTTCAGGGAACATCTCGCCGATGGCGTCGCGCGTGGACTGCGCCACCGGGTCCATGACTCCCGGAAGATAATGCACCTCGACCAGACTCGGAGATCGGCCCTCGTCGAAACCCGCTGCGCCAAGATGAAATCGTTCGCTCACCGGGTCGGCGAGCAGCTCGCCCGCCACCCGTCGCAGCTCCTGCTCATCGAGCGTGGACTCGATGAGATAGACCTTGGCGCAAGCGACGCCCACCGCGAAGCCAAAGACCGCCCGCGCCTCGTCGATCACCGCCTTGCTCCGCAGATCAGGCTCCCCCGACGCGGGCCACACTTCGATCCTCGCCACGCTCAACGCTCGAGTCTGAACCGTCGTGGTCATAGGGCGTTCATGATAACGGTCTGGAACGCGCTCACCAGCCGAAGCGCTCTTCCTTCCAGGGGTCGCCGTGCATGTGGTAGCCGTTGACCTCCCAGAAGCCCGGGCGGTCGCGGTCGGTCAGTTCCAGGCCGGTGATCCACTTGGCGCCTTTCCAGAAGTACAACCGGGGCACGACGGCACGGACCGGTCCGCCGTGCTCGGGTGTCAGCGGCCGGCCGTCGTGGTGCGTGGCCAGCAGGCAATCCTCCTGCGTGAACTCCTCCAGCGAGACATTGGTCGTCCAGTCATTCCCGGGGGCGCTGGCGGCGTGCTGGATCACGAACCGCGCCGCCGCCAGCGGCCGGGCCAGGTCCAGCACCGCACGCGTGCTCACCCCCTCGAACACGTTGTCCAGCCTCGACCAGTGCGTGACGCAGTGAATATCGCATCGGACCCTGATCGCGGGCAGCTGACGCAGCTGCTCGAACGTGAGCGTCACCTCGCGTTCGACCAGCCCCCAGATGCGCAGCGACCACAGCCCCGGATCGATCACCGGGACCTCGCCGTAGTGCAGCACCGGCCACTTGGCGGTGAGCGTCTGACCCGGGGGCGTGCGCTGCGCCGGCGAACCGCGCAGCACGTCGGGGCTGAGGATCACGTCCCTATCGGGCGTCGTCGTAGACGTTCTTGAGCTTGTACTCACGGGAGACCTCGCGGATTTGTTGTTGGATGTCCCTGCCGTCCGTCGCACGCAGCAGTTCGTTGTAGAGATGATGCAGTTTCCAGAAGGCCCAGTCGCGTGCCAGGGACTCGTCACCCGCGGCGGCCTGCGCCAGGTCGCGCGTGAAGGTGAAATCCACGGGCTTCACGCCGTTGAGCCCCGACAGACGCATCGTGAACTCGGTGGTGGTGTTGAAGCGTCCGAAGAGGGAGAACTGCTCGCCCTGGTGGATCGTCGGCAGCGCCTCGGGGTGCACCTCGGACCCATCAAGCCCCGCGACGGTAAAGCCCACGTTCTTGACCAGCGGGTAACGCAGGCGACCCAGCAGATCGCGCAGCGTGGCGCGGGCGCCGGCCGCGTCGGGCGCCACGACGGAGAAGCCCTTGTTGCGATAGGCCAGGAAGTCGAGCAGCGCCTTGTTCTGCTTGTCGCCGATGCCCACGCAATAGATGCTCGCCGCCAGGTCGTTGTCTCGGGTCACGAGGTTGATCAGCTCCCGCGTGTTCATCACGCCGCGCGTGGGCACGCCGTCACTGATCAACACCAACGAGTAGACGCGTTGGACCTCCACGTCTCTCACGAGCAGCCGCGAGACCGCGGCGTTGACGTCGGTGTACCCGCCGCTCTGGGCGGTGTTGAGGAACGTCTGAGCGCGCTGCAGGGCCGCCTCGTCGAAGCGGATCACGCCCTGGGCGCTCAGAAACGCGGGGTTTTCTTTGAAGAGCACGATGTTGAACCGATCGCCGGGGTTGAGCAGCGACAGCCCGTCGCGCACCCCCGCGATCGCCGCGTCGACCCAGGGCTGGGCGATCGACTCGCTGGTGTCGATGACGTAGACTACGTCCTTGGGCATCGTGGTGAGCTTGCTGAGCGTCCGCTTGGCGCGGATGTCCACGCGGAAGTAGCCGCGACGGTCCGCGGGCTGCGCCGGACCGAAGAACGAGCGCTGCGCCGTGGGCGTGTACGTGGTGAGGAAGTATTCAAAGTCGTCGTCCAGTTTCTCGGGCACCGCGACCTTCAGGGTGTCGCTCAGCGCTAGGGCCGCGAAGTCCATGGGCGGGGGCGCGAGCGAGGCGTCGAGCGGGCGGCGATCGATGTCGCTTCGGTCCGCGATTGTGGGCATCGGGACCGGCGGGGTCAGACCCGCCCACGCGGGCGTCAGCCCCGTTCCCAACAGCGCCGCCTGCGCCACGCGTGGCGCGCCGCTCGCGTCCGTGTCGGGTTGGCCCCGCTGCGCCGCGGCGTCCGGGACGTAGCTCAGCTCCAGCGCCCGCGGGTCCACCACCGCCCGCGTCACCGCCTCGGGCAGCTCCACCGGCGAAGAGGCCCGGGTGGACACGACCGGTCGGGACTCGGGCGTCGGACGTAGTGCCTCGGACGCGGGACTCAGAGCGGCGGCCCTCGTCGGCGCCGGCGGTTGGCTGTGCAACAGGGCCTCGGCCATGTCCGCCAGCGCCGCCCGCGGCTGCTCGGGTCCCGCTGCGCCGAGGGTCATCGGCTCTTCGAGGATCAGATCGCGCTCGCTGCGGAGGACCTGGAACGACTCATGCCTTGGGCCCAGGAGCGTGGGGTCCACGCGCCCGATGGGGCGGTCGCCCAGGTAGAACGCCAGCAGCGCGTGCAGGACCAGGCTCAGCGACGCGGTGAGCGCCAGGAGCAGCACGGAGTCCTCGCGTCGAGGCGGCGGCGCGATCATCGGGGCGGTGGGCATGGTCAGTCTCCCACTTCCTGTCGCAGGCGATTCATGCGCGTTTCGAGCCGGGGATCGATCGCGCCGGAGGTGTTCTGTCGGGCGTGACGCAGGAGGAACGCCGCCTCGCCCTTCTTGCCTTGCTGCGCCGCCAGCACCGCCTTGGCGTAGTGGGCGAAAGCGCCTTGCGGGAACTGTTTGACCAGTTCGCTCAGCGCCGCGGAAGACTCGTCGGTCTGACCCAGCTCCGCGGCGACCTCGGACTGTTCGACGAACGCCAGCTCGGGCAACGGGCTGAGCGGGGCGTGGGCGTGCAGCAGGGTCAAGCGTTTGAGCAGCTTCAGGGCGGCCGCGAGCGATTGGCCGGCCGAGGCCTGGTCGCCCGCCTCGCGGAACGCCTGCGCCTTTTGGCGGTGCAGCAGAGCGCTCTCGAATGTCGCGGTCGCTGCGACGCGGCTGGTCGGGGCGGTGACCAGGCCCTCGTACTCCGACAGCGCGTCGTCGAACCGTTGGGCCTGCACGAGCAGGCGCGCCAGGTCCAGACGCGCCTCGAGCTCGAAGCCCTGCCCGGCGGCCACCAACTCCTGCAGTCGTCGGATCGCCGCGTCGCGCTGATCCATCTGACTGAGGCATCGGGCGATGAGGTAGGTCGCCTCGGCGCGTTCCAGGGCCGGGGTGGTGCGTGCGTCGGCCTTGAGCACCAGCTCCAGGTGCGCCAGGGCGTCGCGCCATTGCGCGTTGGCGACGAGGAATCGTCCGGTCCAGAGCAGCTCGGTGGTGGTCAGCGAAGCGCTGCCCAGGAGGTTGGCCAGCCGCGCCAGAGTCTCGGCGGCCTCGGCGGTGCGGTCGAGCTGCCGCAGACGCATCGACGCCAGTCGCAGCGCGTTGCCGCGCATCTCCACCGACAGCGACTTGTCGTCCGCCGCCGCCAGCAGGTCGGGCAGCGCCTCGTCGGGCTGACCCATCGTCATCCGCAGCAACCCGCGCTGGTATCGGGTGGCACCGGCGTGAGCGCCGGCGGGAAATCGAGTCAGCAAGGACTCGGCGGCCTCGAGCGCGGCGGCGGGCTTGTCCAGTCGCACCCGCGCCAGCATCAGACGATAGAGCAGTTGCTCCTGGGTCGTCGCGTCAAGGGCGGGCGAGGCGAGCAGCGCCTGGGCGCTTTTCTGAGCCTGTTCCCAGCGGGAGAGTCGCAGATCGATGTCGATGCCGCGCACGCCCACCGCCGGGGCGTCGGGCGAGTCGGGGGCGGCCTGGAGGAAGCGGGCGTAGTCCTTGGAGGCGGCGTCGAGGCGACCGGCGGCGTCGTGCAGCGCGGCGCGGCGGAGCAGCGATTGGGCGTGGTAGCGCTGGCCGGGCCCGCGGTCGATCAGGCCCGAGAGCAGCGTCACGGCTTCGTCGCCCCGGCCCTGCTCCGTCAGCGCTGTGGCGCGCAGGAAATCCGCGTCCACGAGCAGGTCGGTGGTGGGGTGCTCCTGTCGAAGCTGGTCGAGCGTCTGCTCCGCGGTCGGGTACTGCTGCAGCGCCATCGCGCAGCGTGCCAGGCGGTAGAGCGCCTTGTCGCGCAGCGGATGGTTTGACGCCTGCGCCAGGCAGGAACGGAAGACCTCCATCGCCGGGGCGGGCTGATCGCTCTCCTGCAGGGCGCTGCCCGCGAGGTAGAGGGCGGTGGTCTGGTCCTCGCCCCGCAGCGCGGCGCGGTGCGTTTGGTCCAGGGCGGTCACGGCCTGAAACTTACGCGCCTGCAGGGCGCTCCACATCGCGCCCAGGACGCTCGGGGCAAACTGCGGCGCGGCCTGGTGATTTTTGATGACCAGGTCGTAGAAGGTCATCGCCTGCTCGTAGCGTGCGGCGCGGTAGGCCAGGTCGCCCGCGAGTTGGGCGGCCCAGGGAGTGACGCCCGGGTCAGCGAGCTTCAGAGCCTGTTCCAAGGCGGTCAGCGCCGGGTCGGTCTGGTCCAGCGCCGCGCGGACGCGGCCCAGGTCCAGCAGTGCCCGCGCCCGCAACGGTGAATCGAGGTCGGCGGCGGCGAGCAGCTGCGCCTCGGCGGCGGGCAAGTTGCCCGACTGTTGGTACGCCACGCCCCGCACCTGCAGCACCGTGGCGCGCACCAGCGGGTCGAGCGGGTCCGTCGGCAGCGGCTCGAGAATCTTCAGCGCCTCGAGCGGCTGGTTCAGACTCAGGTGGCACTGCGCCCGCAGCAACGCCGGGGCGTGCGCCGGCACGAGCGTGGGCGTGGGCGCGCCGTTGAGCAGCGCGACGGCCTTGTCGAGTTCGCCTCCGCGCTGCGCCAGCAGGGCTCGGTAGTACAGAGCGTCGCCCCGTTTTGCATCGCTGGGGTACTTGCCCAGGTACTCGTCGAAGGCCTCGACGGCCAGCTTCACTTCGTCGCGCTGCAGCAGGCGGTAGGCGAAGACGAACTGCTGATGCGCCGGAGAATGGTCGGGCGCGGCGGCCTGCGCCAGGAGCAGTGGGAGCAGCAGAAGAGGCAGCAAGCGAGTCATGGGTGCTCAAGCGCCCGCGGCGTCAGAGGTCCTCGGGCGCCTTGGTCGTGGCGATCGACGCGTTGCGCATGCCCGCGGCGCGCGCCAGGTCCAGCACGGTGATGCCCAGGCCCCATCGGCTGTCCCGGTCGGCACGCACCACCAGCGTCTCGTTCGGGAAGCTCCGCGCCAGCTCCGCGAGCTTGGCGCGCAGCTCGTCCAGACTGTAGGCGGCGTCGGCGAGATAAATCTGACCGTCGGCGGTGATGCTGATGACGATCGGCGTGGGCGAGGGCGCGGCGGAGGGCGACTGCTGACCGGGCGTCACCACGTCGATGAGCGTGTGCTGCTCGCGGAGGATGCCGGTGGTCATGAAGAAGACCAGCAGCAGGAACATGATGTCCACCATGCTCGTGAGCGGGAAGGCGATGCCCAGGCGGTGCCGGTCCGGCGCGGAGAAGCTCACGACTGCCACCTTTTGATGTGATCGCCCAGGGCGTGGACGATCTGTTCGACCTCGGCCAGGCAGCGCGTGGCACGGCTCTTGACCAGCGAGTAGAAGAGCAGCGATGAGATGGCGACGACGAGCCCGAACATCGTGGTGCTCATCGCCTGCCCGATGGATTCGGCCAGCAGTCGGGACGTCACCGACCCGGTCTCCCGCGGCAGCAGAAAAAACCCGCGGATCATGCCCACCACCGTGCCCAGCAGGCCGAGCATCGGCGCCACGTTGGCGACGTCGGCGAGGTAGCTGATGCGGTTCCAGAGGATGTCGGCCCTGCGCCGGCCCTCGGACTCGATCATGTCCATGAGCAGGGCGTGCTCCTTGCCCGCGTTCTCCACGCAGCGCTGCACGACGCTGGCGAGGAACACGGCGCGGTGGTTGCGGCAGACGCTGGCGGCCTCCTCGAACTTGCCCGCCACGACCAGCTTGGTCAACTCGTTGACCAGCGACGCGGGCGCCAGCATCGCGGTTCGCACGGTGAGCAGGAAGTAGAAGAACAGCAGCAGCGCGATCGCCGAGAGCAGCGCGATGGCGCCGTTGATGAACGGGCTGAACATGAAGAGCTGCGCGAAGCTGGGCAGTTCGCCGGTCTGAGGATCGATCAGAGGGGTGAGCTGATCGGCCCCCCACACGGGAGGCGTCAGCGTGAGGAACGCCGCCGCCGCCCACGCCAAGGTCCGCCATCGGTCGGGCATTTCGCCGGCTCCTGCGTGACGCGGGGGAGGGTTCAAGCCGTTTATTCTACGCGCAACGGCGGCGCGACGCACCTGGGCGAGTCGGGTTTGAGCCCGGACGATCGCTTCACGTCTCGAAGAGGGCGATGTGGTACTCGCCCAGGCGCTGCAGGCGATGCGGCCGCGTGGCCAGCGCTTGCTGGAGCAGCCGAAGGCAGCCGGGCCTGATGCGGTCGTGCAGCTCGATCATCAGTTGGCCCACGTGGGGCAGCCAGGCTTGGACATCGTGGCTGAGCAGTTCGTGTTCCGCGCCCTCGATGTCGAGCTTGAGCAGGTCGATGTGGCCCCCGAGCTGCTGCGCCAGGTCGTGCAGCGTGGTGGCGGGGAAGGCGTCGGGCTCCTGCGGGTCGCACTCGGTGACGCGGAAGCTCCAGGCGTGCTCGCCGGGGTTGGCGATGCGCAGGTGGGCGGGTCGGTGCCAGAGCCCGGCGCGGAGGAGCGTGAATCCGGGGAGGCGGCCGCAGTTCCGCTGCACCATGTCGGCGTTGGCGGTCGAGGGCTCCACGGCGATGATGCGGGCGCGGGGGAATCGCTGCGCCAGCATGAGCGACATCAAGCCGATGTTCGCCCCGGCGTCCACGATGGTGCGCGGCTCGCGAGCGACCGGCGCCGACCACTCGCGGTCGCGCCAGACCTGTCGCAGCACGAGCATGTCCGAGAGGTTGGTGCGGATCAGGGCGCGTCCGCCGGTGGGCAGACTCACGCGCACGTGCTTGCGGCCGAGGAGCCGCCCCAGCAGGTGCCGCAGCACATTGGCCCACCCCACATCTCGGGCGTACACACGCAGGTTGTGCAGTTGCTGCAGTCGGCTCATGATCGAGGTTCGGCGGCGGTGGGTTCACGGTTGAGCACGGAAGCGACGCGTTGCTGACGGAAAAATGCGCGGGTGGCGGCCTCGTCGTAGTGACGATGGTTCTTGACGCTGTGGATGATGGCGAAGCCGCGCTGCAGCAGGCGCTGCGGAGAGTCAGGCAGGCCCAGACACTTGACGCCGAAGGGCTCGCCGTCGCGGTTGAAGTCTTCGAGGTAGAAGCCCGCGGCGCGGACGTACATGGAGACGACGACGTCCTCGCCGCAGGGCGTGTGAAGCCAGAGCAACGGGTCGTTCAGGGCGCCCTGCTGATCCATGGCGTGCAGGGCGGCGGCGGAGAGGGCGTACCCGCCTCCCTGGCAGAACTCGCCCAACGCGTAGCCATTGAGCACCGCCCGGCGGATCGCGCCGCGGATGCGGCCGTACTTCCCGAGGTATCCGATCTGCACATGATGGCCCGGCAGGTTGGTGCGTCGCCAGAGCGTGAACTGACGCAGCAGCTTCTCGAAAGCGCGGGTGGAATCGGTGTTGGGCTTGCGGATGCCGTCGGGCTGCCAGCGATAGCTGCCGCACATCCCCACGTCCGGGCGCTGCTGGAAGAACTGACCGACGCGCTGGGCGAAGGGGGCGATGATCAGCGAATCGCTGTCGACTTTCAGGACGAAGTCGACCTGCAGGTTCTGAGTGATCCAGCGCAGGCCCGCGAGCACCGCGGCGGTGAGTCGGTGGTAGTCGCCTCGGCCCATGCGCGGGTTGAGGAGGTAGCCCAGCTTGCAGGTGGGTGGGAGCTGCGCGGGTGCGGCGAGGTCGCGTTGCTGGAGCACGTCGTCAACGATCACGACCGAAGCGCAGGCGGGCTCGTAGGTGATCAGGCTGTGGCAGAAGTCCGCGAGCCGGTCGAGCTCGGTGGGCTTGGGTCCCAGCGCCATCAGGACTGCGAATCGATTCATGTCGGGGGTCGTCGGTGGGGGTCGGGGTTATCTTAGGGGAATTGCGGCGATCCGAGGGGCGTGTGTGCGTTGCCGGTGCGCGGGTGGGAGGTTAAGGTCTGCGCCGCTGGGATGTGGGCGATGATGGAAGGCGATGCGATGGACGAGGCTTCGGACCAGGGTGAGCGAGCGATCGCGCTGCCGGGCGGGGCGAGGCTGCCGCTGGCGTGGCTGAGCTTCAGCGCGGTGGCCTCGTCGGGCCCGGGGGGCCAGAACGTGAACAAGACCGCCACCAAGGTGCAGCTGCGGCTGGCGCTGGAAAGGCTGCGCGGCGTGCTGAGCGAGCCGGCGATCGAGCGCTTGCGGAGCGAGGCGGGATCGCGGCTGACGGAGTCGGGCGACCTGCTCATCACCTGCGAGGAGTCGCGCTCACAGCGGGCGAATCGAGCCTCGTGCGTGGAGCGACTGCGCGAGCTTCTGGTGCTTGCGATGCACACGCCCAAGCGTCGGCGCGCCACGAGGCCCACGCGCGCCTCGCGGCGTCGGCGCGTGGAGAGCAAGCAGCGTCGCGCGGGGATCAAGCGCGATCGGCGCGGGCCGGGCGAGGAGCCGTGGTGACTTTTGTTCAAGCGCGGCACGGCGGAGATCCGATAGAAATTCTTGAGAGCTTGTCAGATTCTCATTGACAGCCCGCGCAGCGGCGCGGAGAATGCGACCAACGTCTCAACTGCTCTGTCGGCGTCTTATCACCTCGAAAGGATATGACCATGGCTAAGAAGAAAGCCGCGAAGAAGAAGCCCGTCAAGAAGGCCGCGAAGAAGAAGAAGAAGTGACCATTCGCTCACAACGGTCGCGCCGCGATGCGGCG
>CAZBXW010000007.1:6775-71043 GCA_964496285.1 uncultured Phycisphaera sp. | reverse complement strand
GCGCGACGAACCCGCTGAGCCGGTTTTGCTCAGCCACGACATCTTGATCCGATCTTCTTATCCGCGGCGACGGGGCGAAAAGCCCGACGACCGCGGCCTAGAGCGAACACTCCAACACGCCCAGAGCAACGTCAAGGCGTCCCTCTTCGGACGCCTTGATCGTTTTCAGGCCGGTCACGGTCGGGGCGCGTCACGCGCCCACGAGGCGGAGCATGGGCTGCAGGCAGTGGTCCCACGAGTACTCGTGCTCGACGTGGGCGCGTGCGGCGTCGGCCAGGCGGTCACGCAGCGGCGCTTCGGTGAGCAGACGTTCGAGGTGATCGACCCACTGCTGCGGGTCGTGGCCCACGAGCAGGTGCTCGCCGTCCTGGGCGAGGATGCCACGGGCGGCGCCGGGGGAGCAGACGACGGCGCGGCGGCAGGCCATGGCCTCGAGGACCTTGTTCTGGGTGCCGCGGGCGATGAGCAGCGGCGCAATGACCGCGGCGGCCTGGGCGATATAGACGCGCACGTCGGGCACGGAGCCCACGACCTCGACGCCCGGGAGCCTGCCCAGCTCCATCACCTCGGGCGTGGGGTGACGCCCCACCACGAGCAGGCGCGCCTCGGGGACGCGCTGACGCAGCATCGGCAACACCTCGCGGACGAACCAGCTCACGCCCTGGGCGTTGGGCTTGTAGTTGAGCACGCCCACGAAGGTGAGCGTCTTGGCGTGGCGCGGGTCGTCGCTCACGGGCTGGGGGCAGAAGTAGTCGATGTCCACGCCGTTGCGGACCACGTGCAGGTTCGGGTGATCGCCCACGTGTTCACGGAAGGCGCGCGCCTCGTTGTCGCTCACGACGGTCAGGGCGTCGAAGCGGTCGAGTCGGCCCGACTCGATGCGGCGCAGGCGTCGCGCCTCGGCGGCGTAGAGCAGCTTCTTGAGCGACCAGGTTCCCGCGGCGTAGGCGCGCCACTTCTCGCTGTCCACGTCCACCAGGTCCAGCACGTGTCGGATGTCGGGGCTTTGGCGTTGGCCCAGAGGCCCGGTCAGGGCGCGGGCGTAGTGGATCATGCCGGTGCAGAAGGTCAGCACGGTGTCGAAGGGTTTCTCTTCGTGCCACTGCAGCAGCGAGTCGAGCATGCCCCGGCGGTAGAACCAGGCGGGGGTGATGGCGTGGCCGGTGAGGAAGGCGGCGGCGGCGCGGGCCTTGCTCCAACGGGGGGAGATGGGCTGGATGAGCACGCGCGGGGCGATGGTGCGCAGGAGTTGATGGTGCTGGAGCCAGACGGGGTCTTCGCTGGTGCAGGCGACGGCCAGGTCGGTGTGCTGCGCCAGGAGCTTCATGAGGTTGAAGCTGCGGATGCGGTCGCCGCGGTCGGGCGGGTAGGGCAGACGATGAGTCAGGAGCAGGACGCGAGGCTTACGCCGGGGCGCCGGGGCGGGGGCCGCTTCGGGTTGAGCGAGAGTCGCGGTCATTCGAGGGTGTGGGGTTCAGGGTGTGGGGTGTAGGGTGTGAGGTGTGAAGGATCAGATTCGGATTCACACCCTGCACACTGCACCCAACACCCGATACCCTCCTCGCATCACGCGTAGCGGTAGAGATACTTGGGGATGTTGTGCGTGAGGTGGGTCAGGACCATGCCGCCGATCTCGCAGTTGGCGGCGCGGAGCAGTCGCTTGGCGCGATCGACGACCTCGACGGGGGTGTGGCCCAGACGGACGACGAGGATGGTCTGGTCGGCCATGGCGCCGAGGATGGCGGCGTCGGTGACGGTGACGATCGGGGGCGTGTCGATGAAGATGTGATCGAAGCGGTCCTTGAGGCGTTCGAGCAGCTTGGCCATGCGCGGGGAAGAAAGAAGCTCGGTGCTGCTGACGGGGTCCTTGCCGCCGGCGGGCAGGAAGGCGAGGTTCTCGTAGACCGTGGGGTGCAGGGCCTTGTCCACGTCCTCGAGTTGGCCGTTGAGCAGTTGGATCAGCCCGATGTCGAACTTGCGGTTAAAGAGCTTGGAGAAGGAGGGCTTTCGCATGTCGCCCTCGACCAGGAGGATGCGCTGGTCGCGCAGCTCGGAGAAGGCGATGGAGAGGTTCAGGCTGGTGACGCTCTTGCCCTCTTCGGGGTTGGAGCTGGTGACGACGTGGACCTGGAGGCGACGGTTGCGGCAGCGGGCGAGGATCTGAGTGCGGATGGCGCGGTACTGCTCGGTGATGACCGACCCGCGATCGTGATGGACGACGACCTCCGGGGCGTAGCCGTTGAGCTTCGGGTCGTGCCGGTGATGGGCGAGGGATGAGACGGCCTTGTCGTGCTGCGAGGCGAGGTCGCGTTGCGACTTCTCGGACGCGGCGGCGACGGAGGGGGCGGTGCGGAGCGCGGGGGCCAGGGGTGCGGGTGCGTCCTCGTCGCGGCGAGCCTGGGCAGCGGGGGCGACCTGATCGATGGGCAGCGCCGGTGCCTCGGGATCGCCCGAGGTCAGCGGGCCCAGGTCGGTCGCCGGGGGGGCGACCTTCTCGCCCTTTTCGCGGCGGGCGCGGTTGATCGCGTCAAATACGTCGCCCATCTTCGATCTCCTGGTCCTGCGGCGGTGGCGTCTGGGGGGCACTCATCCCGCCACCGGCAGCGGGAGCGTCTTGAAACATATCGGCCATTGACTCGCCGAAGTTCGGCAGCATCTGCGAAATGGCCCTGTTGACGACCTTCGAGTCGATCAGCCGCGTGTCCTGCGAATAACCCACGAGCATGGCGTTGTCGCAGATGAGGTTGACCAGTCGGGGCACGCCCTTGGAGCGCTCGAAGATGGCCTCCAGGGCGTTGCGGGAGAAGTCCACGTTGGGCCTGCCGTTGCTGGCGCGGACGAGCCGAAAGGCGATGTAGCGGGTGGTGTCGTCGAAGCTCATCGGCTCGAGGTGGCAGTACATGACGATGCGCTGGATCAGCGGCGCCAGCCGCGGGTGACGCAGCGTGGCGCGAAGCTCGGGCTGGCCCAGGATGAGCAGTTGCACGAGTTTCTCGGTCTCGGTCTCGAGGTTGGTCAGCAGGCGGATCTCCTCGAACTCGTCGATGGACAGGCACTGGCCCTCGTCGATGATGACCACGACGTTGCGCCCGATGGAGCGTTGGTTCTCGACGAAGCGGCGCAGCGCCAGGAGGATGGCGGCCTTGTCCGTCCCGGGCGAGGGGATCTCCACCTGCAGGTCGGCGCAGATGAGCTTGAGCAGTTGCTGCGAGGAGACGCGGGTGTTGTTGACCAGGGCCACGCGGGCGTCGTGCCCCAGGCGGCGCATCAGGGTGCGGGTGAGCGTGGTCTTGCCGGCGCCGATCTCTCCGGTCACCAGCGCAAAGCCGCGCCGGTTGCGCACCGTGTACTCCAGCTTCGCCAGCGCCTCCTTGTGCTGCTCGGTCTCGAAGAAGAAGCGCGGATTGGGCGTGTTCTGAAAGGGGGCGGACGCGAGGTTGTAGAACTGTTCGTACATGCGAGTGGCCCAGTGGCCGAGTGAAAAACCCCTGATGGACACGCTTCTGCACTTGGCCGCTTGGCCGCTTGGCCACTTACCCCTCACACTCCCGGCAGGACGCTCTTGACCTGCGCCTTGAGGTTGTCGAAGCGCTGCGGGTCGCTCAGGCTCATGTGGGTGAAGTAAATCGACACCAGCAGCACCAGCGCCATCAGGCTGCCCACGGCGGGCAGGACCGCCAGGGCGTAGATGCGTCGGCGGACCGCCTGCGCCGGGGAGACGATCTCGTTGACCGTGCCCAGCAGAGGCAGCTTCAGGTCGTCCACCGCCTGCTCCACGGAGCGGAAGGTGTGGTCGAGCAGTTCGGTGAGGATGATCATGGCGGCGCCGGCGCCCACGCCCAGGACCAGCGCGGCGCCGAGGATGGTCACCAGCGTGGGGCTGCTGGGCCGCGCCAGGTCGGGGGCGCGGCTGATGATGCTCATACGCATGCCGTGCTGCGCCACCTCCTGCTGCAGGGTCAGGGTGGTGTGGCGGAGGTTGGTCTCCCAGAAGCCCAGCTGTTCCATGTTCTCCTCGTGCTCGCGGATGATGCGCTGGTACTCGTTGCGGACGACGAAGAAGTTTCGGCTCTGCACGTCGAGCAACTGCACCTCGTTGCGCAGCTCCTCGCGCTGGCGTTCCAGGCCGGCGATCTTGCCCTTGACCGACTCGACCTCCTGCTGCGCCGTCAGGCGCTGCGGGTTGGGCGTTTTGGAGGTCGATCCGGGCACCTCGCGCGTCACCACCTTCATCTTCTGGTCCGTCTCCTCCAGGAGCATGCGCGTCTTCTTGACGCTGGGGTGGTCCTCGGTTCTGCCCCAGCGCGTCAGGTGCTCTTCGAGCTCCCGGCTCAGCGCCGAGTGACGCATCATCAGGTCGTTGAGCACCGGGTTGGTGATCGTGGTGACGGACTCGAGGAACTCGGGCTGCGAATCGACCCACTTCTGCAGCGTGTCGCGTCGGGCGACCTCGATCTGCAGCTCTTCCTCCACGCGGGCGAGCCGGGCGCGCTTCTCCACCAGCGTGCTCTGCAGGTTCATCGGGTCGTCGTCGGAGAGCCCGCGGTTGTCCAGCTCGAAGCGCAGCTTCTTGGCCTCCAGGTCCGTCACCTTGGCGCGATAGCGATTGACCTCGCGGTCGAAGAAGGCCTTGGCGCTCACCAGGCGGGCGTTGACCTCGTTGCGGGTGCGGTCGATGTAGTTGGTCACCACGCGGTTGACGATGCGCGGCGCCAGCACGCGGTCCACGTCCGTGAAGGTCACCACGATGCGGTCCACCTGGTCGGTGCGGATGGCGAAGTAGACGCGCAGCTTCTCCGCGACCCGCTTGACCATGTCGAACTTGGCCAGCTGTCCCTCGGTGGTCAGCGACCCGTCGGGGTTGTGCGGCAGGTTGCGCGTCAGCTGCAGGTCGTCCACCAGCTGCTCGACGGTGGGCTTGCTGGTGAGATCCTGGATGAGCGAAGCGCGGATGGGATCGAGCAGGTTGTCGCTGCGGCCCCCGCTCAGGGCGGTCATCGACTCATTGCGGCGTTCGAACGTCGCCTCGGCGCGGTACTCGCGCGGGACGAACTGGCTGGCCCAGACCACCACGATCATCATCCCCAGCATCGGGAAGACGAACTTCCGTTTGTGACGGAAGATGACACGCAACCATTCCCGCAGATTCCTGGGTTTACGCCACGCCATGTTGTCTTCCCCTGATCCTGAACGGTCCCTGATCGAACGTTAGAAGGCGCCGCCGGTGGACGTCGAGGCGGCGGCCCTGGCCGGCGTGGACACCGCGCGGATCGCGGGATCGACCGGCGAAAGCAGGTTCTGCACCACGCGGCCCACCGCCGCGAAGGGGTTGATCGGCATGTAAATAATGTCGCCCTCTTCGAGCACCGCGTTGTAGCGCAGGTCGCCCTTCTTAATCATGTCATTGAAGTCGATGGTCATGCGCCGGATCAGGTCCGCCTGCTCGTTGGGCCGCAGCACCAGCAACTGCTCGGGCATCGCGGTGGGGGGGATGCCCGCGGTGAGCACCGCGTCGAGCACGGTGTCGCGGCCGGTGTAGGGCCGGGGACCCGCGCCGGTCTCGCCCGCGACGTAGTAGCGCTTCGAGGCGAAGTTGACCACCTCCACCTGCACCGTCACGTCCTGGTAGTACTTGAGGATTTTCTCCTCGACCTCGGCCGCCAGTTGCGTGGGCGTCTTGCCCGCCACGAAGACGTCGCCCAGGAGATAGAGCGTGACGTACCCGTCGGGGCGGATCACCGGGCGCGCGTTGTCCAACTCGGGGGCGGCGGGCGAGATGATGCGGATGCCGTCGGGCGGCTCGATGACGTAGGGCTTGCCTCCCACGATCGGGCGAGGCTGCTTCATGAAGGCGTCGTGGTCGGTGTACTTCGGTGCGCAGCCCTGACCGCTCAGCAGACCCGCCAGCAACGCCACAGACACCCAGAGCTTGATCGAAATGTTCATGTTCAGACTCCCGTCAAGACCCTGGGGCCCAGCCGCCACCAAGGCGAGCTAACCCTCTAAAGGTCGGTCGGATGCGAAGGCATCCTGAGCGATAATGATTGTACCGCGCTGGGCGGAGGTTATCGGAAGGATAACGGCCAGGCGGCCCGGTGGCCCACCGGCCTGTTGCGCGGTAAACGCCCGCATTTTGCGTCGCGCCTGGCCACTCGATCACTTGGCCACTTCGCCACTTCCCGCTCACCGAGCGCCGGCGTCGTTGAACTTCGCGAACGTGGCGAAGAGCAGCTTGAACTCCAGCACCAGGCTCATGTTCTTGATGTAGAACAGGTCGTATTCGAGCTTGCGTCGCACCGAGGCCACGTCGGTGTCGTAACCGTTGTAGATCTGCGCCATGCCCGTCAGGCCCGGCTTGACCGCCAGACGCTTCTCAAAGTCGGGCACCTCGCGCACCAGGTCCTCAAACAGCTCGGGCCGCTCCGGCCTCGGACCCACCAGACTCATCTCGCCACGAACGATGTTGAAGAGCTGCGGTAACTCGTCCACGTGGCTCTTGCGCATCCACCGACAGACCGGGATCACGCGTGAATCGCCCGCGCCGGCACGCTGCACTTTCCCGTGCGCCTCCGCGTCCATGTACATCGACCGCAGTTTGTAGATCGTGAACAGTCGACCGTTCTGACCCACGCGAACCTGACGGTACAGCACCGGGCCCGCCGGGTCCCAAAGCTTGATCAGAGCGGCACAAAGTAGCATCACCGGCAGAAACGCCATGAGCAGAGCCGTGCCCGCCACGATGTCGAAGATCTCTTTGAAAATGCGGAACTGTCGTCGCGCCAGCTCCAGCAGAATCCCGCTGCCGCCAGCTCCGACCATCACAACCGTAATTGGCTCAGGCATGGCTTTCTCCCGGCACGCACCCGGCCCGCGGCGCGCTCCTCCCCGCGTCCCTCTTCATCGACTCGTCAAGCAGGCGCCTCAACCCATCCCCTCTGAATGGGATAGACGTCCCTGCCGTCGGCTCGTCGGTAGACTGCTTTCCCAGTTTCCCTGCCTCGGACGGGCGAGAACCGCACTTGCAACGGACCCCTCTCCAGGGCCCGTTGCAGTCCTTAAACTACCCGCCGGGGCAACAAAGTCAATCGCCCCTTCGTCAGAATTCAGTAAATCGCTGCCTTGACCCTGTTTATCTGGAAAGCGCAGCCCGATTCTGTGAGTTATTTCTTGGCCCGCAACGCCAGAGCGTGGAACGGCCGACCCTCGCGTCGGTACTTTCTCTCGAAGTTCGTCCCCACCAGCTCGCCCGCCTCGGTGCCCCGCGGGCTTTCGAAGGCGATCTGCTCGAAGAGTTCTCGGACCCGCCCAGCGTGCTCTTGCATCCAGTTGAAGTAGTCGCTGTGGTCCGTGGCTAAGCGCAGCACCCCCCCGGCGAGCATCCGGTCGTGGAGCAGTCGCAGAAACCCCTCCCGGATCAATCGCCGTTTGTGGTGGCGCGCTTTGGGCCAGGGGTCCGGGAAGTAGACGTGTACCTGCGCCAGACAGCGGCACGGCACGTAGTTCCTCAGGAACAGCCCCGCCTCGACGTGGACGAGCCTGACGTTCGCCAGCGCATGGCGACGAACCCGATCCGCCGCGTAACGCCAGAACGCCTTGGAGTACTCCAGCCCGATGAAGTTCACCTCTGCTCGCAGCGCCGCCTCGCGCACCAGGAACGTGCCTTTGCCCGAGCCGATCTCCAACTCCATCGGCCACCCCGCGCGCCCCGCACCGAACCACTGCCCTAGCGCGATCGGCCCAGCATCGATCGCGGGCAACTGCCCCTGCTCGATCCCGATCTCGCCCACGTCCAGCTCGGATGCCTTCCGCAACGAAGTGCCCATGCAGAGATTGTAAGGGACCAAGGGATCAACCACCGGCCCAAGCCGGGGATGGAATCATCCCCGGATTCCCTCCTACAGACCCCTCGCTCCCTTGGTCCCTCGCTCCCTTTCTCCCTATCATGAGCCCTCGTGTTCATCCTCAAGGCACAGAACCTGGTGAAGCGCTACTCGGGGCGCACCGTGGTGGACCACGTGTCCTACGACGTGACCCAGGGCGAGATCGTCGGACTGCTCGGCCGCAACGGCGCGGGAAAGACCACCAGCTTCCGCATGACCATCGGCATGATTCAGCCCGAGGAGGGCCAGATCATCTTCAACGGCCAGGACGTCTCGCGCCTGCCCATGTACCAGCGCGCCCAACGCGGCATGGGCTACCTCGCCCAGGAGCCCTCCGTCTTCCAACGCCTAAGCGTCCAGGACAATCTGCTGGCCATCCTCGAAACCCTCCCGCTCTCGCGCGCCCAGCGCAAGCAGCGCGCCGCGGACCTCATGGCTCAGTTCGACCTCGCCAAGCTCCGCGCCCAGCACGCACGCACGCTCTCGGGCGGTGAACGTCGCAAGCTCGAGATCGCCCGCGCCCTGGTCACCAATCCCGCCCTGATCCTCCTGGACGAACCTTTCTCCGGCGTGGACCCCGTGGCGGTCGAGGAACTCCAACGCGAAATCCGCCGCCTGCGCACGGAGCACGGCATCGCCATGCTCGTCACCGACCACAACGTCCAGCGAACCCTCGAGATCGTCGACCGCGCCTACGTCATCTTCGAAGGAAAAGTCTTCGCCCAGGGAACCCCACGCGAGATCATCAACAACGACCAGGTCCGCAAGCTCTACCTCGGCTCCACCTTCAGAGGCGACGAGTTCGATACGTAACCGATTCATCGCTTCTTCACAGCCTCGAAGCAATGCGTCGAGGCCCAACCTCCAACCCCCCGCCATCATGATCACCCCCCTGAATTGGGCCATCCTCGGCACCGGCATGATCGCTCCGGCTCTCGTCCGCGGCATTGCGGATTCGAAGGCCGGCAAACTCCTGGCCATCGCTTCACGCTCCCCAGCCAAAGCGCAGGCCTTCGCCGCCAAGCACAACGTCCCACGATTCCATGCTTCCGACGACGCGGCCCTCGCGGACACGGAGGTCCACGCATTATACATTGCACTGCCCAATCATCTGCACTGTGAGTGGACCGTCAAGGCCGCCGCCGCGGGCAAGCACGTCCTCTGTGAGAAGCCCCTGGCGTCGAACCTCGGCGAAGCCATGGTGATGGTCGAGGAGTGTCGGCGAAGCAACGTCTTTCTGCTTGAAGCCTTCATGTACCGGTGCCACCCGCAGATCCTCAGGCTCGTGGAACTCATCAAGTCCGGCATCATCGGCGAGGTCCGCGTCATTAACGCCCACTTCGCCTACAACATGGGCCTGAAACTGGACAACATCCGCCTGCAGAACCAGACCGCCGGCGGTGCCATCGTCGACGTGGGCTGCTACACCCTCTCCGCCGCTCGCCTCGTCGCCGGCGCCGCGCAGGGCAAGGACTTCGCGGACCCCCTGCAACTGACGGGCTACGGACACCTCGGCGCGCTGAGCCGGGTCGATGAGTACGCGGTCGCTTCGCTCAAGTTCCCGGGCAACATCGTCGCCAACCTCACTTGCGGGTCGCAGGTCAACGTCGAGTCCGACCTCCGCGTCTTTGGGTCCAAGGGCAACCTTCGCGTGCCCTCGCCCTGGTTCGCTGCCCCCAAGGGAAATCAAGCGAAAATCATCGTGAATATCGACGGTCAACCCTCGCGTGAGGAACCCGTTGCCTCGGAGCACGATCTCTACGCCTACCAGGTGGACCTGCTGGGTCAGGGTGTCGCTGCGGGCAAACTCCAGGCCCCGTCTCCCGCCATGACCTGGGCCGACTCTCTGGGCAACCAGCGGGTTCTGGACGATTGGCGTCGCAGCGTCGGGCTGGTCTTCGACCGCGAGAAGCCCGGCGCCGCGGCGCTCACCCAACCCTTCTCCGGTCGTCCGCTAACGCGTCGTCCGGAGGCGAAGATGGAGTACCTCAAGATCGCCGGTCTCGACAAGCCCATCGCCCGAGCCGTCCTGGGGTCCATGGCGTTTGAGCCCGGCAAGTTCGCCTACAGCTTCGCCATCCTCGACGACTATTTCGAGCGCGGCGGGAACGCCATCGACACCGCCCACATCAACGGCACCGAGGCCGTCGTGGGCCAGTGGCTCAAGCACCGCCGCAATCGCGACCAGATGATCATCATCGGCAAGGGCGGCCACACGCCCTTCTGCACCCCCCTGGGTATCCGCGAGCAGTTCAACGAGTCTCTGCAACGCCAGGGGATCGACGCCTTCGATCTATACATCCTCCATCGGGATAACCCGGACCTCACCGTCGAGGTGATTGTTGACGTGCTTCACGGGTTCTACAGGGCTGGGAAGTTCAAGGTCGCTGGTGGGTCCAACTGGTCGTTGCCCCGGCTTGAGGCGGCGGATCGGTACGCCCGTGCGCTGGGCATGCCCGGGTTCGTCAGCTCCAACAACTTCGCCCTGGCGCGGTGGAACGAACCGATGTGGGCCGGCTGCGTCTCCGTCAGTGACCCGGACTCCCTGGCGTGGCACGAGCAGACCCAGATGCCACTTTTTGCCTGGAGCAGTCAGGCGTCGGGCTTCCTGACCGGCCGCTACACCCCCGCCGACCGCGACAACCCCGCCGCCAGCGAAGTGGTTCGTGTCTGGTTCAACGACGGGAACTTTCAGCGACTGGATCGCGCCCGGCAACTCGCGGCTGAAAAGAGTGTGGGCCCCGCCGACATCGCACTTGCGTATGTGCTCTCGCAGCCTTTCCCCACCTTCGCGCTCATCGGCCCGCAGTCCATCGAGGAGACGCGCAGCAGCCTGGATCACGTGGGCCTGCGACTGACCCCGGCGCAGATCGCGTGGCTGGACCTTCGCGCCTGAGCGGCAGGGGCGATCAGCTCTCGACGCTGCGCCCGCTGGGCAGGGCCGTGAGCAGGGACGCCAGGTGATCGCCGGCCAGGTTGTGAGGCTGGAGGGTGCGGGTGGCGCCCTGCTCGATCAGCCGCCGGGCGTGGGTCTGGTCGTCGGCGGTGGCGATGAGAGTCGCCTGGGGCGCCGCCGATCGGCACATCTTCATCAGCGCCTCGTTGTCCACGCCTTTGAGCAGCATGTCGGGGATGGTGGAGATGACGCACGCCGCGCGGTCCAGGCCTGCCTTGGTCAGCGTGTCCATGCTCGAGATGTCTCCGAAGAGCGTGGCCACGCCCCGCGCCTGGAGTTCCTGGATCATCACCGGGTTGAAGTCGATCACCAGGAGGCGCGAGAGCGTCCGGGGATCGCGCTGCGCCAGCGCGTCGACCAGCGCCCGCGCGGTGCGATGACAGCCCAGGAGCACCACGTCGTGCGTCGCCGGTTCGTGGTGCGCGACGGGGTCGGCGTCGCGCCAGCCGCACCGCTGCGCCACGAACCGGTAGAGCGGGTGACTCAGGCGGATCAGGTACGACGAGCCCACCGCCAGCACCGCCATGACGTAGACCAGCAGGTTGACGGTTTCTTCGCGGATGTGCCCGTAGGAGAGTCCCAGGCTGGCGATGACCAGGGAGAACTCGCTCACCGGGACGGTGTTGAGGCTGGCGACGAACCCGGCCCTGCGTCCCCCGCCGGTCCACACGATCAGCGGGAAGACCGTGAGCAGTCGCGAAGCGAGGACGAAGACGATCACGCCCAGCAGCGGCAGGACCATGTCCCAGCTCGGCGCGGTGATCTTCATGCCCAGCGCCACGAAGAACAGCGTCAGGAAGAAGTCGCGCAGCGGCAGCGTCTTGGCGGTGACGTGAACACTGTAGGGAAAGGCGGCGATGCTCAGGCCCGCGATCAGGGCGCCCATCTCCTTGGAGAGGTTCAGGTACGCCCCGGCGGTGGCCATCGCGGCGCACCAGCCCAGCGACACCGCCAGCACCATCTCGGGCGTCTTGGCGATGGAGAGGAACACACGCTTGAGCACGAAGCGCGAGACGAGGAACCCGCTGACGATGAGCGTGACGGTGGCCAGCAGCGCCTTGAGCAGGGGCCAGGCCGCCGGCTCGGTGAAGTTGGGCTGGAACGCCAGCACGAGGATGGCGTAGATGTCCTGAATCACCGTGATGCCCAGGGTCAGTCGCCCGGGCAGCGTGTCCAGCTCGCCCTTGTCGTAGAGCAGTTTGACGATGATCGCGGTGCTCGAGAGCCCGCAGGCGATGGCGAGGTAGAGTCCGTCGGCGGTCGTTCCCGTCAGCCCGTAGCCCAGCGCGCCGAACACCGCTGCGCCCAGCAGCAGGCTCGCCGGGAACTGCCCCAGGCCCACCACCAGCATCTGCCTGCCCGAGGCCAGCACTTCCTTGAGGTTCAACTCCAGCCCGATCACGAACAGCAGCAGCACCAGTCCGATCTCGGAGATGATCGGGATGCTCTCTCCGCCGTGCACCACGCCAAAGCCCAGCTCGTGCCCCACCAGGACGCCCGCCAGCAGATATCCCAGCAGGATCGGCTGTCTCAGGTAATGCGCCAACAGCCCCAGCACCGTGGCCGCAATGATCGCCAGACCGATGTCGAAAAGCAGTTCCATGATCCGCAGGCGACATGATAGGGCATCGCCGCGTCGCTGCTTTGAAGCTCAACGTTTCGCGGCCGCGTTCCTGTCGGGGGCGACCGGCAGTTGTTACGCTGGTCGGCGATGGCCGTCTCCCGTCGCGACACGCAGCCTTTGAAGCTCACGATCCTGGTGGGTCTGGCGTTGACGCTGCTGGTGGTGGTGCTCGAGAAGGTGGGGCTTCTCGAGGTGATCGAGCGACGGCTCTACGACCGTCGGGCGCGCGACTGTCAGTACTTCATGCCCCGTCCCACCGACGCCCTGGTGCACATCGACATCGACGACGAGTCGCTCGAGTCCATCGGACGCTGGCCCTGGCCCCGTCAGCGGCTGGCGCAGGTCATCGACGAGATCAACCTCGCCGGCGTCAAGGTGGTGGCGCTGGATATCGTGCTCGCCGAGCCGCAGTCCCCCGAGATCGTCCGCCGCGACGAGCGGACGTTCGACGCCATCGACCACGACGACGAGTTGGCGCAGGCGCTGCGTCGCGGGGGCAACGTCATCGTCCCCATCGCCATGGGCATTCCCGCGGCGCAGCGCACCGCGGTGGAGCAGCAGCTGGGGGAGATGTTCGCCGCGAACCTGGCGCTGACGTACGACCAGGCGCAGGCCGCCTTGGGCACCCAGGCGCCGCTGGACGCGGCGATGTTCCGCAACGAGCAGCGCGCCGCCATGTCCCGCGCCCTCACGCCGCTGCTGCACGCCGACCCGTCGCTGAGCGACCTGTCGCTCCGCCGCACGCTCCTGAGCGAGGCGGACTCTCAGACCGTCACCGCCGCCCAGCGTATGCTTCTGGAGCAGCGTCTGCGGACGCAGGCGTTCCTGTCGCTGCGCCGCTTCGCTCAGCCGGCGCCCTCGAGCGTCGGGCCCCTGCCCGCGCTCGGTCGCAGCCCGCCCATCCCGCCCCTGGCGGCCGAGGTCTGTTCCACCGGCGTGGTCGACTTCGTCGAGGACGACGACGGCGTGGCGCGGCAGGTGCCCCTGGCGGTCGAGCACGAGGGACAGCTCTACCCGCAGGTGGGCCTGGCGCTGGCGCTGGCGTACCTCGACGTCCCGTTCGACTCGGTCCGGATCGATCCTCACCAGCTGGTCATCCCAATGTCCGACGGTTCGACGCGACGGATCCCCCTGACGCGCCGCGACGTCCCGGGCCTGGGCACGTTCGATCTCTTCGCCCCACTGGCGTGGTTCGGCAAGACCGACGACTGGCGTCTGATGTACGACTGGCCCGAGCACCGCCGCTCCGCCCAGCACCTGCCCATGGCCTTCCTCTGGGACGTCATGCTTCTGCGCCAGCGACTGGCGGACAACAGCGCCCAGGCCGACGATGCAATCCGCGCCGTGCTGCTGCTCTCGAGCCCGACCCTGCTCGAGGAGTTCGGCGTTGAGAAGCTCGACGCCGACGCGGTGGAATCACGGCTGCGATGGATCGACCGCGCGGTGAACGAAGGGCAGTTCATGGCGGACATCCTGCGTCAGATGAAGCCGCAGGACGTGCTGGCGGAGGCCGCCGCCGCCGGCGAGGCGGAGCGTCAGCGGCTGGAGAGTCTGCTCGACCCCGCGGCGGTCGATGCCGCCGTCAAGTCCGCCGCCGAAGCGCATCGCCATCAACTGGAGGTCTTCCTGCCCTCGCTGGCGCTGCTGGGCGAGGTGCGTGCCCAGTTGCCGCGGTTGCAGGAGCAGATCGTGCGCCGCCGCGGCGAGCTGCGCGAGCTACTGCAGGGCAAAGCGGCGATCATCGGCCTGACCGCCATGGCCACCGGCGACTATGTCCCCACCAGCCTGCACACCCGCTGTCCGGGCGTGGTCTGCCACGGTCTGGTCTTCAACAGCGTGCTCACCAGCGAGGCCTGGCGCGTCGCGCCCCACTACGTCACCCTGCTCATCACCCTGGCCATGGGCCTGATCGCCACCCTGCTCACCGCGCTGGTCTCGCCAGTCCGCAGTCTGCTGGTCACCGTGGCGCTGGTCGTGGGCTACTGGTTCCTCAACGGCGTGGCGCTGTTCGACTACGGCAACGTGGTGGTGGGCGTGGCATCGCCGATGCTCGCGGCGGTGCTGATCTGGACCGGCGGGACGCTGGCGCACTTCGTCGTGGAGCGTGCGGAGCGGCAGCGCGTCCGCGACCGCTTTGCCAGCTATGTCGATCCGGTGCTCGTGGACTACGTCCTGGAGCAGCGCGACCGCGCCCGGTTCGACGGCGAACGCCGCGAGCTGACCGTCGTCTTCACCGACCTGGCGGGGTTCACCACCATCTCCGAGCGGCTGCAGGAGGCCACCGTCCCGCTGCTCAACGACTACATGGAGCGGATGGTCCCGATCATCCGTCGGCATCGCGGGTACGTGAACAAGTTCCTGGGCGACGGCATCATGTTCTTCCACGGCGCCCCACGTCAGAGCCCGCGCCACGCTTTCGAGGCGGTGGACGTGGTGCTCGAGA
The DNA here is from genome assembly GCA_964496285.1 of uncultured Phycisphaera sp. Taxonomy (GTDB): domain Bacteria; phylum Planctomycetota; class Phycisphaerae; order Phycisphaerales; family Phycisphaeraceae; genus CAZBXW01. The sequence continues at coordinate 56,140 of CAZBXW010000007.1, read as the reverse complement.
TGCAGCGGGTGATGGTCCCGTTCAACGAGGAACTGGCCAAGCGTGGCCTGCCGGCGGTGGCGGTGCGCTGCGGGGTCAACAGCGGGTTCATGATCGTGGGCGACGCGGGGCCTCACGACGCGAGCGACTACACCGTGTTGGGCGACGCCGTGAACCTCGCCGCCCGGCTCGAGAGCGCCAACAAGGCTGTGGGCACCCGCATCATGATCGGGCAACGCACCGCGGAGCTGCTCGAGGGCAAGTACCTGCTGCGCACGATCGGTCGGCTGCAGGTGGTGGGCAAGACGCAGGGGGTGATGACCTATGAGCCGCTGTGCCTGGTGGAGGACGGTCACGCCCAGCGTCGCCTGATCGCGGAGCTTTCAGCCGCCATCGCCGACCACTTCATCGCCGGCCGCTTTCGCCCCTGCCTCCAGGTCATCGAGCAGTTCGAGAGCGAGGTGGGCGAGCACAAACTCGCCAAGCTCTACAAGAGCCTTTGCGCCCAGCACCTGGTCGAGCCGCCCGGCGAGGAGTTCACCGGGACGCTGGTGCTCGAGAGCAAGTGACGCGGGTGTGACGCCTTTCCCAGAAGCTGCGAGGCGTGCGGGGAACGGTCAGGGCGAGACGTTGAAGGTCTGAGACTGCGAGGGCGCCAGGGTGGCGCTCTGGTTGAGGATCAGGTCCGCCAGCGGGCCGCGCTCGACGGTGATGAAGACCTGAGCCTCGGCTGATCCGTTGTTGATCACGTTGATGGTGTGCGAGCCGCTGACGAAGGACAGAGCAGCGACGACGCTCTCGGAATTGCTCACGCCGGTGGCGTTGCCGCTATGGACGTACTGCTGCGGGATTGACCCGAGGGAGCCGCCCACCGCGGTGAGATTGCCCAGGCCCGGGATGTCCACCTCCAGGTCGATGTCGGAGTCGCTCTCGAAATCGGAGGAGAACCAACTGGCGGTGAAGATGAGCGGGCCATCGACTTCGGGGACGCCGATGCCCGTGCCGCCGAGCTCGGTGAGCTGTCGGTGCAGTTCGACGATGCCGCGCAGCGCGAACCCGCCCACGCTGGCCTCGAGGTCCTGCAACTGCTGCTCGGTGAAGGTGAGCGAAGCGAACTGTCCGGTGGGGCTGACCGAACCGGTGTGCCGCGCCAGGTCGGCGGCCTGCCAGCGGGTGTCGGTGACCTCGACCTTGCCGCGCTGCCCCATGCTCGAGGCCAGTTGCAGCTCCTTGAAGCGCGTGACCACGCCCTTCTCGCTTTCGAGCTGGGCGATGAAGCCCAGGGCGGTGTCGTCCACGAGGATGTCGCTGCCGCGCACCGCCAGCGTCGCCGATGCGGTGCGGATGGTCGAGTCGTGCAACTGGTCCGCCGCCTCGATCTGGTAGCGGGTTCGGCCGTACTTCATCCCCAGGTCGGTCTTGACCTGGTTGCTCTCCTGCTGCTTGATGGCCTGCAGCACGGTGAGCGTGCCCAGGCGGTCCAGGGTGATAATCTGGTCCGGGGGGATGCGGAGTTGCACGGCGCTGCGCAGGCCGGTGCGGAACTCCGCGCCCTGTGTGACCTCCATGCCGACCTCCGCCTTCTTCCAGGGCTGGTCCTCGCCCTCGCGGACCTGGACCTGACCCTCGACCGACGTGACGACGATGGGCAGCGTCTGCGCCTCGGGGGTCTGTGCGTCGGCGTCGGGCTGCGCGGGCGCGGGCGCTGGGGGCGGAGCGTCGGGAGCAGCGGATTCCTGCGCCCATGCGTTAATCGCCAGAGCCGTTGTGATGATCGCCAGCGCCGCGAGAAGGTTGCGTGTCATGATCCAGCCTCTTCTTTCTTTCTTGAACGCTGGTAGTCCTCGACCCGACCCACGACGGCGACGAACTGAGCGCCGCTGAAGGTCTGGTGCGGGCTGCTGGGCGGGAAGATGTTCAGGTAGTTCAGCTCGCGCACCGCGTAGCGGTCCACCGGGCCCAGCAGGCGCATCATCACGCCGCCCTCGATGTCCAGCGCTTTGACGAGCACAACGGCGACGGTCCCGCGACGGACCGCTTCGTCGGCCTGGCCCTGGAAGTCGCCCGCGAGCAGGCCGCGCTCGCGCAGCGTCTGGACCCTCGCCGCGTAGTCCGCCGACGGGTCCTGTCCGTCGACCAGCAGCAGCAGTCCGTGCATCGCCTCGTCGTTGCTGGTCAGGGGTAGGTCGTGGAGCTGGTGCCAGAAGTCCATCGGCTCGATGGGCGCCGCGGTGAGGGGCTGCTCGACACGCGCCGAGGAGCAGCCGTTCACGCCCGCCAGCGCGAGCGTCAGGATCAGAGCAACGCCGGGGGTGGAGCGATGGGTCATGGTCAAAACGCCAAGGTCAAACCGGAGTAGACAAAGTGCCTGGCCGAGCTGTCGCCGAGGATCGCCTCGCCCGGGAAGAACACGCCGTAGCGTGTGGCCCAAGCCAGGTCGCTGGTGATCTGCCACTGCACGAAGACGTCGGGCTCCACGCCCAGGAAGGTGTCGTCGCTGGTGGTCTCGTCGATCGGGGCGTGCTCGTCGAGCTTGTTGTAGATGAAGAAGTCCACGCCCACCTGCAGGCGGTTGAACAGGTCGTGCCCGGGCAGCGGCGTGGTGGAAACACCCAGGCGGAACATGAGCAGATTGGACATGGGCGGAGCGAAGGACAAACCGGTGTGGGTCAGGCCAAAGGCGTTGAAGGCGTGGTCGTCGGTGCCTGGGAGATTGCCGCCCAGGGTGTCGGTGGTCGAGCTGGCGCGGTCGTCGTCGCCGCTGGCGAGCACCGTCTGAAACGAAGCACGGGAGCGGTTGTCGTCGTGGAAGAGCCAGTCGGCGCGGAAGTCCACCGCCCAGGCGTGGATGTCCTCGAAGGTCTGCGGGATCGAGGTGCCGGTGCTGTCGTAGCTGTTGGACCGGCCCTCGCCGCCCTGGTAGACCGCCTCCAGGCCGTAGAGCAGGTTGTCGCCGAGGTTCCCGTTCGCGCCGGCGCCGATGTAGTACGAATCGTAGTGGTAGCGCGTGGGCAGCACGGGGAAACTGCCGCCGGGGTTCTCGGCGCGGGCCTCGGCCAAGGGATCGGGGTCGAAGTCCACGTCGTTGTTGTCCTTCTGGACCAGGCCGTACACGAACACCTCGTGCTCGGTGACGGGTCGGAAGCGGATCATCCCGCCGTAGAACCCGCGCGAGGTGTCGTCGTCGGCCTCGGGCCGTGAGGCGTCGAAATCGAGCGTGCGCTTGCGCGTCAAACCGGCGAGCCCTTCGAGGCTCAGCGAGCGGCTGCCCAGGGTGAAGGCCGCCCCGTCGAGCACCTGGCTGAGCACCAGGCCGTTGGCCCAGTGCTGCAATTGACGCCCGCCGGTGAGCGTGAGGTTGATCGCCCCGGGGTCCATGCCCTGCGCTGCGCGCAGGCGCGCCAGGTCGAAGCGATAAAAAGCACGGTCGAGTTCCGCCTCGCCCGTGTCGTCGTCGCCGTCGTCGTTGTCGCCGTCGCCCCAGTGGTCGTAGCGGAAGAGCCCGCGGAAGTAGAACTGGTGAGCGCCGTCGAGGTTGACATTGGCGTAGAGGTTCAGGTCGTTGCGCAGCAGCAGTTGCCCGTGCGCGTCGGGGTCCTGGAAATTGAAGAAGTTGACCGAGGCGTAAGCGCCCACGTCGATCAGAGCGCGTTGATCGGCGGCGACGCGGCTGTCGGCGCGGAAGTCGCGCTCACGCTTGATGATCTCGAGACTTCGCTCGAAACGCTGGGCGTCGGCCTGAGCCCAGAGGGAACCGGCTAACAGCAAAACCGTCAACAACGCCCGAGTGAAGGGGGCTGACTCCATGCCTGCTTACCTTAACCGAAAATCTTAAGCCTCGCGCCGACGCCGCGCCGCCACGCCCAGGGCGCCCAGCACCAGCGACCCGAGCAGAGCGGAGGTCGGCTCCGGGATGACGGAGGATTCGCCCGCCACCACCGAGAGCTCCTGCAGCAGCGGGTTGTTCGGGTCGTAGCCCGGCGTGCCCACCAGCACCGAGCGGTACTCGGCGTAGTCAAAGAGGTGCACTTCGTCAATCAGGCCCACATAATGGTTGAAGAAGAAGAGGTCCGAGGGGAACGCGGCGGCCGTGGGCCCGTCTGCAAGAGTCGTGAGATTGATCGACGCCGCCGCCTGAGCGCCGAGCAGCATGTTCAAGTCGCCGTCGCCGGAGAAGAGCCCGTCGTACTCGAGCACCTGCGCGATCTGCCCGTCGATGAGCAGCGTGAAGGTGGTCATCATCAGATCCTCGTCGCGTTCGGCCACCAGCTGCAACTCGTGCCACTCGTCGTCGTCGAGGATCGTCTCGAGCGAAACGGTGTTGAGCTGCCCGATGAAGTCGCCGCTGGAGAACAGGTCCGCGAAGACCAATCCGTCGGAGTTCAGACCGATGCGGATCTCGTTTTGCATCGAGTCGTCGAAGAAGTGCGCCATCGTGGAGTTGACGGGGAAGTCGTAGTCATCGTCGTCGTAATAGTCGTCGTCGTCGTAATAGTCGTCGTCGTAATAATCGTCGTCGTAGTCATCATCGTCGTAGTCGTCGTCGTTGAAGCCCATCAGGTCCGGCGCTTTGAAATGGAAGTTGACGGCGAAGTCGTGGTTGAAGTCGCTCACATCGCCGGTCTGGATGTGGTTGATGCCGTTGAAGAGCGGCGCCAGCCCTGAGACGCCGGTTTGCATGGTGAAGAAGCCATCGTCATTGCTGTCATAAGTTCCGTTGTCGGTGCCGCGAGCGGAGCGAGCGTCCGCGGAAGTAACGGGAAACATGCCATCGTTGTCGAAGGTATTGATGTGGAAGGCGCTCTGGGTGGCGCTGGAGCCGATGCTCGTGGGTTCGTTGGCGTTCTTGGCGGTGAAGGTGACGGTGCCCTGAAGTCGCAGGCTGTCGCCCACCGTCAACTGCGGGGGGAGCAGGGTGCTGGCGCCGGTGCTGGTGAGCGAGAAGATCTGGTTGAGCGTGGTGGTGCCGGTGTTGGTGATGGTGCGGGAATCGACGTAGGCCGGTCGGATCGCGCCCTTCTGAGCGCTGACCCAGTTGACGTTCACCGCGACGGTCGCCTCGCCGCCCACGCCCACGCTGGCCTGCACCGGCAGGCTGAAGTTGGCGGTGATCGGCGGGCCAAAGGCGGTGCTCGGAGTGATGTCCCACTCCAGGTTGAACTCCATCGTGAAGGTGCTCACGCCCAGCGTCGAGTTGTTGACGTCCGATTGGGTGAGCAACGTGCCGGGCGCGAAGACGACCGAGGCGGCGGTGGTGCTCTGCGTGAAGCCGATGCCTCCCTTGGCGGTGCTCGAGAGGGAGTTGGGCCCGGTGCGGGTGGCGTTGTAACGGAACGAGGGCGTGCCGGCGCTGGTGGGCCGAAGGTTCCCGGTCGAGAACGGATTGTTCGCGTCGGTGCTGTCCACGTCGTGACGGTAGAACACCGATGAACTGGCGGTGTTCGAGTCATAGGTGAGCACCGCCATCGCCTGCGAGTTCATCGCGGCTCCCAGAAGCAGAGCCATAGTGGTTCGACAGACCCGACGCCGGGTGGAGTTCAATGACATCGCTGCACCTCAGAGTAAGAGAAAAAGACAGACTCTCCCGCCTCACGGAAAGGACCTCAGACTTAGGGCCTCAACCCTCCCCCAAGACTTGTGGAGCTTACAGGAAAAACCGTGGCACGGGCAAGCGATATCTGTGGTGGGCCGATTTTCCGCTTTTCGCCGATGCTAGGGCCGTTTTCTGTGCGGAAATACGATGTTCTTAGGGCTTTAGGCGTGGCGTAAAGCACCTCACGGACCGCGGCACGTGTTGATTTTTGGTTAGCGAGTGGTTCGCCTGCGTAAGCTGGGCGCTTTCGAGGTTCGGCAACGTTCGGCGTCGCGCAGCATCTTGATCTCGCCGCCCACGATCGTCGCCAAAGCTCTGCCGGTCACTTTCCAGCCGTGGAACGGGCAGTTCCTGCTCTTGCTCTTGAACTGATTGACGTCGATGGTCCAGTCCTCTTTCGGGTCGATGATCGTGACGTCCGCGTCGCTGCCCGGGGCGAGGGAGCCTTTGCCCGGCAGGGGACACAGCCGCGCCGGGTTGACGGTCATCATGGCCAGCATCGCGGGCCAATCGATCGTGCCCGAGTCGACCAGCGCCCGAGCGTAGAGCGGCAGGGCGCACTCCAGGCCGATGATCCCGAACGGCGCTAAGGCGAACTCCAGTTCCTTCTCCTCGGCGGTGTGCGGGGCGTGGTCGGTGGCGAGGATCGTGATCGTGCCGTCGCGGACGCCCTGGAGGATCGCCTCGATATCGCGTTTGCCGCGGAGCGGCGGGTTCATCTTGTAGTTCGTGTCGTAGCCGGCGCAGGCGTCCTCGGTCAGGAGTAGATGGTGCGGCGAGGCCTCGGCGGTCACCTGCGCCTGCCCGAACAGATCGTGGCGGGCGCGGCGGACGATCTCGACGCTGCCGCCGGAGGACAGGTGCTGCACATGGTATCGGCAGGCGCCGCCGGCGGCGTTGTTGAGCAGGACGTCGCGCTGGATGATCAGCTCCTCCGCCACGCGAGGCCAACCGGACAGGCCCAGCTTCGCCGCCAGCGGTCCAGCGTTCATCACGCCTCCGCCGAGCTCCGGGTCTTCGCAGTGCTGCATGAGCACTTTGCCGGTCATCGCGACGTACGCCAGCGCCTTGCTCATCACGCCCGCCGAGGCCACCGCCACCCCGTCGTCAGTGAAGCCCACCGCGCCGCGGGCGGCCATCAGGCCCATCTCCGCCAGTTCCTTGCCCGCCCGGCCGCGCGTGATGGCGCCCACCGGAAAAACGTTGGCCAGATCCGCCTTGGCCGCCTGGCGGTACACGCTCTCCACTCGCCCCTCGTCGTCGATCGCCGGCTTGGTGTTGGGCATGCAGCAGACGCTGGAGAACCCGCCCCACACCGCCGCCGCCGCTCCGCTGGCGATCGTCTCTTTCTCTTCCTCGCCCGGCTCACGCAGGTGAACGTGTATGTCAATCAGCCCCGGGCAGACGATGCACCCCGAAGCGTCGATCCGCTGCTCCGCGTCCACCTTGCCCAGCGCTCCCAGACGCGACACCTTGCCCTCGTCGAGCAGCAGGTCCGCCTTCTGATCCATTTGGTTCGCCGGGTCGATCACCCGACCGTTGACGATGAGCAGGCGCGGCATGAGGGGAGTTTACCACGTCACGCCGCGGCCGAGTCCGGCCCCACACGCCGCAGCGGAACCGGCGACTGGCTTTCCTGAGGCACCGCGTTGAGCTGCGTCACCGCCCGCTGGTACTCGAGCCGCAGCAACTTGCTCTTGCGCACGCAGTCGTGCAACTGCACCTGGTAGTGCAGGTGCAGCGCTAGGGCACGCAGCGAACAGGAGACAAAGAAATAGCCCAGCCCCGCCACCACCGCCCACGCCAGCAGCGTTGTTGAACCGTCCATCCCGATTGCTATCGGACGGTTTCGTCGGTCAGTTCAGGGGGCCGCGGGGATCGAGTCGGGTCGGGGGTTGATACGCTGGTGCGGCATGACTCGCCCGAGCCTCACGCAGCGCCTGCTTCAAGGCCTGGGTCAGCCCTGGCCGGTCGCTTCGCTGGTGGTGTTCCGCGTGGTGCTGGGCCTGGCGCTGGCGGGCGAGGCGGGCAAGTTCCTCAGCCCCGTGGCGGGCCACGCTGGCAGGACCTTCGTCGAACTGGCGTTCCCCGCTGATCGTCCGCTGCTCAAGTACCTGGGTTTCCACTGGCTCCCCGTCCTGCCCAGCGACGTCATGACCGCCCTGGCCTGGGTCATGCTCCTCTCAGGGATCTTCGTTGCTCTGGGTCTTTTCTATCGCGCCGCCTGCGTCGCTCTGTTCCTCACCCACACCTACTTCTTCCTCGTCAACGCGATCCACTATCTCAACCACAACTATCTCCTGGCGTTGCTGGCGTTCCTGATGATCTTCCTTCCGGCGCAGCGCGGCTGCTCGCTCGACGCGCTGCGAAAGCGGGCGCTGCGCGACGCGTGGGCGCCGGCGTGGGGCCTGATGCTGCTGCGCTTCCAGTTGGGCGTCGTCTACTTCTACGCCGGGGTCGCCAAGATCAACCCCGACTGGCTCGCCGGTCAACCCCTGCAACTCTGGTTGGCGCGGCAGACCGACTTCCCCCTCGTGGGCCATCTCTTCACGCGCCCTTGGATGGTCTACTTCATGAGCTACGCGGGTCTGCTGCTGGACCTCCTGGCGTTTCCCGCCCTGCTCTGGCCTCGCTCCCGCGCCGTGGCGCTAGCGCTGCTCGTGGTGTTCCATCTCGCCAACGCTCGGCTGTTCTCCATCGGCGTCTTCCCCTGGTTCATGATCGCCGCTCTGATCGTCTTCGTCGATCCCTACTGGTGGCATCGCCTGATGCGCTTCGAGCCTTCGCTCGGCGCAGCTGCGTCCAACCCGCCGGGCCGCCTGGCGCTGGCCGCCCTGACGCTCTACGTCGCCCTGCAGTTGCTCCTGCCGCTGCGGCACTGGCTCTACCCCGGCAACGTCGCCTGGACCTACGAGGGCTCGCGCTTCGCCTGGCGCATGAAGATCGACGACCGCCGACCCACCGTGCTCTACCACTTCACCGAACCCGCCACCGGCAAGCGCTGGACGATCGACCTGGCCAAGACCTCGGGGCATGGCGTCGCGGTGAAGATCGGCTCAAGACCCGATCTGATCCTTCAGAAAGCACATCATCTCGCGGCCCAGCACCGCCGACTCGGCGGGGGCCAGCTCGAGGTCCGCGCCGAGGTGATGCTCTCCATCAACGGGCGTGATCCCATGCCGCTGACCGATCCGCGGGTGGACCTGATGACCCGTCGCCCCACACTTTGGCCCTGCGACTGGATCATCCGACAAGAACTCCCGCCGTTGTCCCCGGCGAGCTCGGCGCTCGACGCCGACGCGGTGGAGTGAATCTCGCCCCGCGCGCGTCCGAGGGCCCACGCTCACGTCCCGGGTGTTCTGCGGACCTTGACGGTGCGCCGCTCGCGCAGAGCGCGCTCGATGGCGAAGCAGACCTCGTGGACGTGCGCCGTGTTGCGCAGGTCGTTGCTCGGACGGCGGCCCTGCCGGATGCAGCCCACGAAGTGCTCGAACTGCCCGAGGGAGGGCTGGTCGTGGACGTCGCCCGAGTCGGGCAGGGCGGCGGGGATCCTCGCCCAGCCGCGGGTCGCCGGCCAGTCCAGCAGGCTCACCTGGTCGTCGCGGATCGAACCACGGTCGCCCTGCAAGCGGATCGGGAAAGTGTAGGGCATTCGGCACTCGATGCTCGTCTGCACCACGCCCAGGGCGCCGCTCTCGAAGCGCAGCAGGGCGGCGCTGTTGGGGTCGTAGTCGTAGCGGAGCGGATTGCGCGGGCTGGTGTTGCTCATCGCCGCCACCTCGGCCACGCGGCTGTCCATGAACCCGATCAGCGCGTCCAGGGCGTGGCAGCCCGCGGTCAGCACCGCGGAGCCGGCGAACTTCCGCTTGCGATTCCACTGCCACTGCGGGTACCAGGGCCCGATCCCGTGGTGGTACGACGCCTCGCCATAGAACACGTTCCCCAGCAGCTCACGCTGCAACATCGACTGGATGTTTCGGAACAGCCCGTTCCAGCGCAGCTCGAAGCAGACGCTGGTCTTGACCTTGGCTTTGTTCACGGCACGCACCATCCGCGCCAGGCTCGCGGGCTCGAGCGCCACGGGCTTCTCGATCACCACGTGCTTGCCCGCCCGCGCCGCGGCGATGGTGTGCTCCGGGTGCAGCGGGTGCGGCGATGCCACCACCACGATGTCCAGCCCCTTGTGCCGCAGGAACGGGCGAAGGTCCTCGTGCGCCGTGGCCAGCGTCAGGCGATGATCGAGGATGAACCGCTGCGCCCGCGACGCCTTGCGCGAGAGCACCGCCACCACTTCGCACCCGGGGATCTGACTGAAGGTCTGCGCGTGCGTCCCGGCCACCCAGCCCGTCGAGATGATCCCCACGCCCAAGGGTCGTTTTGGCATGGCCTCTATTCTAAGGGGCCCCTGCGTCTGCCGAACTGCTTTCAGCGGAACTCGTGCCTGCCTGCGGCGACCTGCTGGGTGCTGCCGTTGGGCATCTTGACCGTGGCGGTCACGCCCGGGGGAAGGTCCAGGTGCGCTTCGATGCCCGTGGTGGGCGAGCTGCGCCAGGCGGCTTCGATCAGGCCCAGGGGCGAGGGGATCACGGCTTGGGCGTGCGGCAGGTCCGCCACCGGGCGCGGCTCGAAACGCACCTCGCGCCAGCCCGCGGCGGTCTGCGTCAGCCCCACCACGCAGTGGACCAGGTGGTAGCTCGGGTGCGCCGCCCAGGCGTGGCAGCAGGAGATGCCGTTGGTCGGTTCGAAGTTCCAGTCCTCCCACGTCGTGCCGGTGGCGAGCATCGGCGACCAGCGGCGACGGATGCAGGCGATCACCTCCTCACGATGGCCGCGTGCCGCCAGCAGTTCGAACACATAGGTCGCCCAGAACGCCGAGGGCGCCGCGACCTCCGGCACGCGATCCTCAAGAACCCAAGGCAGAAGCAGACTCCGCAGCAGCGCCTCGTGCGACTGGGGCTGCAGGTCCATGAGCATGGCCAGCGTGGCGTCGTGGACGCTCTGCGGGCCTACGGGCCGGAGCGCAGCGTCGAGTCCGCCGTGCCATCGACCCGTGCCAGCGTCGAAGAGGTGCTGCGAGGCCAGCGCCTGATGTTCCTGCGCGCGCGCGGACCAATTCGCTGCGGCGCTGGACTTGCCCGCGGCCTGCAGCAGCACGACCAGGTGCCGCAGCGTGTAGAGGTACCAGAGGTTCAGGAAGGTGGGAACCGCGTCCTTGCAGAGCGTGGACCAGTCCTCGAAGAGCCAGTAGCGCTGATCGTATCGGAGCAGTCCGCTGGGATGACGTGCTTCCTTGGAGTCGAAGTAACGCAGGACGCGCCGGGCACGGGGCCAAAGCTCGCGGAAGAGCGATGGGCTGCCGGTCTGCCAGTAGTGATCGAAGAGCGTGAGGATCCAGGTGAGCGAAAAGTCCGGGAGGATGCAGCCGTAGGCGATGGTGGGGGCGTGGCCGTAGGTCAGCCCGTTGAGCGTGGACTGACCCGCCAGGCTGCGGATGCCGCGCGCCAGCAGGCGGTCGTCGCCGTCGAGGTAGAAGGTGTTGCGTCCCTGCACGCGGGCGTCGCCCCACCACTGCGCCTGCTCGCGCCAGGGCGTGTCCACGTAGGCGTCCAGCGCGCAGAGCTGCTGGGTTCGGCGGCTGATGGCGTGGATGGCGTTGAGCGTGGGCTCCCCGCACTCGAACCGACCCCGCATCTCGAAGGCGTAACCCGCGGTCCGCAGGCTCAGGCGAATCGTCACCGGCTGCGTCAGCTCCCGCGCGATGAGCGTGACGTGGCGGAAGCCCAGCAGATGAAAGAACTCGAATCGATTCGCGCCCGCCGCCAGGGTCAGACGATTGCCCATCGCCACGCTGCAGCCGGTCCCCGGCGTCATCACCACCGGCCTGCCCTCGGGCAGATGCTGGTCGTGATGGAAGTCCAATACCTCGCCGCCTCGGGCGCCCGAGGCTTCGACGATCAGATTGCCCACCACGATCTGGCCCGCGTCGAACGTCACCGCACGGAACCGGCCCGGCCCCGGCGGATCGATCCGCACCTCCAGGGCGTCCCCCACGATCTGCGTTGCGACGCTGGTTTCAGGCTCCCATTGCGACACGTGTTGCAACTCGCTCATCCAGCCCCAGGAGACGTTGTCCCAGGCGCGGAAGCGCGGGTCGCAGGAACCGGTGGCCTGGGCGGTGGCGCGCCGCAGGGGCTCGACCCGTTCGCGCAGCAGCGGGATGCCGCGCGGCTCGACGTTGTCGTAGGGCGCGCGGCCGAAGGGCATGCCGAGCATGTGCTGCGCCGCCGGCACGTTGTGCCGGGGTTCCCAGGGGCCCGGCGGCGTGGCGGTGGTGAGCCAGCCAAAGTCATCTCGGTTCAGGTCCGCGTGCTCCTGGAAGTCCAGTTGCATCGAGTATCGCGCCGTGTCACGCCGGTGCGCCACGGAGCGGCGCATGGCCCAGGGCGAAGCCTCGAACGCCTGCGCCACGGACTTCGGGCCCATGGCGCAGAGCATGCCCGCGCAGCTGCGGTGCAGATACTGGAACGTGCCCACCCCCGGGTTGTAGGCCTGGACACAGAGGAAGTTCTCGCCGCGCGCCAGATAGGGAGCGAGGTCCACTTCGTCGAAGGGCCAGTGGTCCTGGTAGCCGCGCGCCGGCCCGCGGCAGACGAAGACCCCGTTGACGAAGAGCTTGTAGGCCTTGTCGGCGGTGATGAAGAACGGGCATCGCCGGGGCGGTCGAGGCAGGGTGAAATCGCGGCGAAACAGGGCGAAGTGGTTGTGCAGGTCCATCATCCATTCGGGCCAGCGCCAGCTGGCGCCGCGGAGCGGGTGATTGGCGGCAAGCATCGGTTCGTACTCCCAACAGAATCAGCGTCGGCGTTCCCAGATCAGGTGCGGCAGCTCGGGCACGATCAGTTGGTGCAGCGCCAGAGCGACAGCGCTGGGCGATCCGGGCAGCGCAAAGAGCAGCACCTCGCCCGCCAGTCCCGCCACCGCCCTGCTGAGCATCGCGGCCGGGCCCACCTCCTTGAAGCTGAGCATGCGGAAGAGTTCGCCGAACCCCTCGAGCTCCCTGGTGATGAGCTTGCGCGCCACCTCGATGGTCGTGTCCCGGCTGGCGATGCCCGTGCCCCCGGTGGTCACGATCAGGTCCAGCTCGCCCAGCTCCAGCCAGTTGCGCAGCTGGTCGCGGATGGACCCCGGTTCGTCCCTGACGATGGCGTAGGTCACGACGCTGTGGCCCGCGGCGGTCAGCGTATCAATGATGGTGCGTCCGCCCTGGTCGTTCTCGACGGTGCGCGTGTCGCTGACGGTGAGCACGGCGCATCGCGCTCGATGGTTCGCCGCTTTCTCGCGGTGGTCCTGGGTGCTCACAGGCTCACTCCTCGTAAGGCCCGCGCCGGTCGTAGACCAGTCGGCAACGCAGCGGGCTCCTGCCGTGCTCCTCGAAGAGCATCAGCTCGTTGGGCTTCTGGGCGTGCAGCCAGCAGGGGGGCAGGTAGTAGCGCTGCTGCGGCGGGACGCGCTTGCCCGACGCGGTGGCGACGAAGTATCGGCCGAGGTTCCGCCCGTTGAGAAAGACCTGTCCCTTCGTCAGCCCGAGCGGCTCGAGCCACAGCGGCACGTCCCCCGGCGGCGCCACGAACTCGGCGCGGAACCAGGTCGGGCCCGTCACGCGCTTCAGCGCGGTGAACTGGTCCGTCGTCGGCGGTTGCCAGGGCGCGAAGGCCCAGCGCGCCTGGGCGGTGAGATTCTCTGTGGCGCGGTACAGCCGCACGCACGCCGCCGCCTGGCGCGGCGACTCCACGGCGCCGAAGAACCCCAGCCTGATCTCGCTCACCGCCTGGTGCAGGGTCAGTCGCAGGAATCGCCCCGACAGGTCCTGGTCGTATGCCGCCACCAACCGACCGTTCACCAGCACCCCGCAGCGTCCGGGCAGATCAAGCAGGTCCAGGACCAGCGGCAGTTTCCCGTTGGAGCGGACCTTCCAGGTGAGCGTGGAGCCTTGAGGTCGGTCGTTCCTGCGGACGTTGGTCAGGTAGTCGTGGAGCGTCAGAAGGTCCGGCGCCAAGCCGCTGCCCACGCGCGGCGGAGCGAGCTTCAGGGGCTGCACCGCGTAGACCTGGCCGAACAACCCCTTTTTCTCGCCCAGACGCCAGCCGGAGTTCATGCGACCCAGGTTGTCCGCCAGCACCACGACGTCGCCCGCCAGCCGCATCCGTCGCGGTTCGAGCGTGGCGTCTGGGCCGTGGCCCAGCAAGGCCACCGCGTTCCCGTCAACGTAGAAATGCAGGCGGTCCTCCGACTCGGGCGCCAGGACAGCGCCGTCAACAGGTGTCTTGAACGACAGGCGATACCACCCGTACCCCAGGGGCACGCCCAACTCTTCCAGGGACGCGGGCCCCTTGATCGGTGTGAAGGAGGGATCACTGCCCGCCACGAGGCTCGACAGGGTCGAGCACTGCCAACGCGTTAGCTTGGGCGCAGCGGGCGTGGGAGTTGGAGTGAGGCTGGCGCTGGCTGCGGGCGCGTGGGTCGTCAGGGTCACGCACGTGGCCCAGCCGCGACGCGGCAGGGGGGTTTGATGTTCGTCCAGGCCATCGCAGCCGACCACGACGCCCTGGGGCGTGAGATACGCCGCGTCCACCTGCTGCTCGTTGAGCACGACGATGGCGGTTTTCTCGTGGGTGAGGGTCAGCGGCGTCTGACCCTGCGGGACGGTGAATCGCAGCGTGGCGTCGCTCAGGCCCAGGACACCTTGAGCGCCCGCGGGGCCGAAGAGCACCAGCATGCGTCGATCGATCCAGGCCCACGGCCTGAGGTTGGTGAAATCCAATCGGGTCCGCGCGTCGAGCTCCACGTTCAGCAGCGTCCAGGCCAGTCGATCCTGTCCCATCGGGACGCTGATCTTCAGCCCGTTGGGCAGCAGCAGCGGCAGCTCCAAGGCGTCGGAGCTCTGAGGCGCAAAAAGGAAGACCGCCTCGCCGCGCAGCCCGCGCAGGTGGACGACGCTGGGCAGTTGATCGTGCCCGGGCTCCAGAACGCAGTGCGCCGACTTGGGATCGAGATTGGCCAGCACCTCGCCGAACTGCGTGGCGAAGGTGCTCACGCGTTTGACCAGGGCGTACTTGGCGGTGCGCGCGCCGCCCTCAGCCAGCGGGGCGTCGTAGTCGTAACTGGTGGTCATATGGCAGAACGGGCCGCCCACGGTGCGGCCGCCGGTGAACCCGAAGTTGGTCCCGCCATGGAACATGTAGAGGTTGTACTGTGCGCCGCTGGCGAGTATCTGTCCGAGGTGGACGTACATCTGCTGTTCGTCCACGCCGCGATCGTGGGGCGATCCCCAGGCGTCGAACCATCCGGGCCAGTACTCGGTGACCAATCGCGGAGCGTCCGGCTGAACCACGTGGAGCTGTCGCAGGTTCGCCGGCAGTCCACCGCGGCCGTTCCAGCAGGAGATCGTCCCCTCCACGCGGGCAAACAGATTGTTGCAGTCGTTGATCGGGACGGTGCAGCCGTTCTCTCGAAGGTAGCGCACCAGCTCGCCCAGGTAGGTGCGGGCGACCTGCGGATTGGAGCAGAACCACTCGTTTTCCGCCTGGATCATGAGGATCGGTCCGCCGCGCTGCCCGGTGACGGCGGCGGCGCCGGCGCTGGTGCTGACCTGCAGGTCGCGGACCTGGCCCATGATCGCGCCGTAGTAGCGAGCGCAGGCCTCGAGGAACGCCGGGTGATCGCCGCGCAGACGCAGCCCCTCGATCTTGTGCAGCCACGCCGGCAGCCCGCCGAAGTCCCACTCGGCGCAGACGTAAGGCCCCGGCCGAAGGATGCAGTAGAGCCCCAGCTTGTCGATGATCTTCACAAAGGCGCGCAGGTCCAACTGGTCCTTGAAATCGAACACGCCCGGGCGCGGCTCGTGCAGGTTCCAGAAGCAGTAGGTCTCGACGCAGTTGAGCCCCGCCTGCTTGGCGGCGAGGATGCGGTCCGGCCACTGCTCGCGCGGCACGCGCGGGTAGTGGATCGCCCCGCTGGCCAACCATAGCCTTCGGTTGTCGAGGATCAGGCTCTGTCCGTCGTAGCTCAACGATGCCATGGCTTTGGGCGTCCGGGGTCCGGGATGGGGAGTCAGGGGCCAATCTCGCGGTGGCGAAGCCGGGGGTGGGCTCATCTCCAGGTCGCTCCGAGATCCACGTTGGGCCATACAGTAGCAAAGCCACTACAATCGGGGGATGCGGCGATGGTTTGTGGTGATGCTCGCGGGGATTCTGACCGGCTGTGCCGGCGACGCGATGACCCGCCTGGACGAGGAAGTTTCCCGGATGATCCAACAGCGTCAGCAGGCGACGCTGGGCGAGGCAGCGCCGCGCGACCCGCAGCCCACCCCGCCTCTGCCCAAGGAAGATCCGAACTCTGACGCCGCCTACCTCACCACGCCCAGTACCGTCAACCCGTCGGCGGCTGAGTTGCCCGCCGAGCTGGACCCCCACCCCGCTCCGCTCGGGGATCTGGGCGACACCGCCGCTGAGTCTCAGGGCCAAGTCACCACGTTCACCCTTGAAGCGGCGCTGGCCTACGCCATTCAGAACAGCCGCGAGTATCGCAATCGCAAGGAAGAGCTCTTCCTGGCCGCCATCGACCTGCTCGTGGAGCGCCACGCTTTCTCACCGCGGTTCTTCAACGTGACCAGCAGCACCCTCAGCGGCACGCCGGAGGCCGGCGATTACGACCAGGTCTTCGACCTCGTCAACGAACTGGGCCTGCGGCAGCGGTTGCCCTACGGCGGGGAGATCACCGCCTCGGCGATCGTGAGCTTCACCAGCCTACTGCAGCGCGGCGCCGGTTCGACCCTCGAGGACGGCCAGACGGCCTCGGTGGGGCTCGCGGCGGTGCTGCCGCTGTTGCGGGGCGCCGGCCAGGTGGCACGCGAATCGTTGATCCAGGCGGAGCGCGACCTGATCTACGAGGCTCGACAGTTCGAGGACTTCCGCAGGCAGTTCTTCGTCGATATCAGCACCGACTACTTCGACCTGCTGCGGCAGATGTCGGAGATTCGCAACCTCGAACAGCAGTTGGAGAATCTGCACACGCTGTCCGACCGCTTCCGCGCCTTGGCGGAGGCCGGCCGCGAGCCTTACTTCGAGGTCGAACGCTCCCAGCAGCAGTCGCTCTTTGCGCTCAACAACCTCGTCAACGCCCGGGAGCGACTGGAGGGCTCGCTCGACGCCTTCAAGATCCGCCTGGGCATGCCCGTCCCCGAGCGGCTGGCGGTCAAGGAACTGACGCTGATCATCCCCCAGCCCAAGCTCGACGCCAAGGCGGCGCTGGAGACGGCGCTGGCGCTGCGGCTGGACGTCCAGACCTCTCGCGATCGTGTTCAGGACGCCCAGCGTCGCGTGGCGGTGGCGCGCAACGAACTGCTGCCGGACCTGGACGTGACCGCGTCGGTCGACGTGCCCACCGAGTCGCGTCTGCGGCTCGACGGCGGCAGGCTCGACGCCGGCGAGGGCTCCTATTCCACCAGCGTTCGCCTCTCGGCACCGCTGGACCGCCGCGTCGAAGAGCTCAACGAGCGTCGCGCGTTGGTCGGGCTCGAACAGGCGCAACGCTCCGATTCGCTCCTGGGCGATGAGGTGGCGCGCGACGTCCGACGCAGCCTGCGCGGCATCGACCAGGCACGCGCCACCGTGTCGCTGCAGGAGCAGAACCTCAAGCTCGCGGAGCGGCGTCTGGAAGGGGTGAAGCTGCGCGAACGCGACCTGGGCCCACGCGACGTCATCGAGGCCCTGGACGACCTGATCGAAGCCCAGAACCGCCGCGACCTGGCGGAACGCAACCTGCGCGTGAGCGTCCTTGACTACCTTCTCCAGACCGGACAAATGCGCGTCACCGCCGATGGACGCTGGCAGTCGCCGGTCAAGCTTCTCCCCGGCGGACCGACTATAGTAGACACGCCCGACGAATGATCGCCCGCCCCCAGGATTGCAGCAGGGCCCGCGGCAGCGCACCGCCCCCAGTCCCCGCACTCAATCCCGCCCCACCATGACCACCACCCCGACCTATCCCGATTCGATCCGCAGTCCCAGCCGCCGCTGGCTCTCCGTCGCCGGTGCTGCGCTGGTGCTCCTGCTGCTCATCGGGACGGTCTGGAGTCTGAGCGGAGGCGCCAAGCCCGCGCCCCAGCCCGTCCTGGGCGATCAGCCGCAGTGGTTCACCGTGCAGAAGCGCAGCTTCGACCTGACCGTCACCGCGGCGGGCGAATTGGCGGCGCGCGAGAATATCGAGATCAAGTGCCAGATCGAGGGCCAGGCGGTTATCTCCTGGGTCATCGACGAGGGCTCGGCGGTCAAGCAGGGCGACCTGCTCATGACCCTGGACGACGCGGACCTGTTGGTCAAGATCGAGCAGGCCGACCTCGACGCTGAACGCTCCCGCACCGAGTTCCTCGCCGCCACCGAGGACCTGGCGGTGAAGCAGAACGAGGCGGCGCAGAAGCAGAAGGCCGCCGAGGTCAAGCTGGCGCTGGCGAAGCTGGAGCTCGCGAAGTGGACCCAGGGCGAAGACATTCAGAAGCAGCGCGAGCTGGAGCTCAAGCTCGAGAAAGCCCGGCGGACGCTCACCCGCGCCCAGCGCGACGTGGAGCTCAGCAGCGAACTCTACAAGGAACGCTTCATCAGCCTCAACGAGCTGGAGGACGACCAGACCAAGCTCATCGAGGCCACCAGCGAGTTGGCCACCGCCGAGCTGGACCTGAAGGTCTACCGGGAGTTCACCCGCCCCAAGGAGCAGCGCCGCGTTCAGACCGAAGTCGAACAGGCCACGACCGAACTGGACACCACGCTCAAACGCAACGATATCACCCTCGAGACCGCCCACGCCGACGTCCTGAGCAAGGAACGAACGCTCAAGATCCGCGACGACCGGCTCGAAAAGCTCCGTATTCAGTTGGAACTCTCACGCATCACGGCACCGGCGGACGGCCTGGTCGTCTACGCCACCTCCACCGGCAGTCGTCGTTTCCGCGGCGAGCCGATCGTCCAGGGCAGAACCGTCCGCTTCAACGAGACGATGCTCGTGCTCCCCGACACCCGCCAGATGGTCGCTGAGCTCAAGGTCCACGAGGCCCTGCTGGCGCAGGTCCAGGTCGGGCAGCCTGTGAACGTGACCATCGACGCCCGACCCGGCGAGACGCTCCGAGGTCAGGTGACGACCATCGCCGTCACCGCCGAGGACGGAGGCTGGATCAACCCCGACCTGCGCGAGTACCGCGTCCGTGTGGACCTGCCGCCGCTCTCGGACTCCCAGGACGCCACCGGCCTGAAGCCGGGCATGCGCTGTTCCGGGCAGGTCGTCACCGGCAGCGTCGAACAGGCGCTGGCCGTCCCCGTCCAGGCCGTCCACGCCCGTGCCAAGCAACGCCACGTCTACACCGCCGCCCTGATGGGCAACCTGCGACGACAGCCCGTCACGCTCGGCCGCGTCGGCGAACTTTACGCCGAAATCCTCACCGGGCTTAAGGTCGGCGACCGCGTCCTGCTCCGCGCCCCGGCCGCGGGCGAGATCGAAGAAGACGACAAAACCTGAACCCTCCGCGACGCCCCGACTCGTGCCCCGCCATCGGCGTGACCCCCGCCCCTTCCAACTCGTGGACGAACCAACTGCTCGTCCTGACACGCGACATCAAGCTCGCCCACTCCGTCTTCGCCCTGCCCTTTGCCCTGCTGGCGAGCTTCCTCGCCGCGGACTACCGTGACCGACCGCTGGCGGCCTACGAACTGCTGCTGATCGTCCTGTGCATGGTGCTGGGCCGAACCTTCGCCATGACCGTCAATCGATTGGCGGACGCGCGGATCGACGCCGCCAACCCGCGCACCGCCGGACGCGCCCTGCCCAGCGGACGACTCTCACGCAGGTTCGCCCTCTTCACACTCCTGGCCACCGCGCTGGCGTTCATCGCCGCCGCCGCCCTCTTCGTGCCCCTGTCCGACAATCCCCTGCCGCTGTGGCTCTCGCCTCTGGTCCTGCTCTTCCTGGCCTTCTACAGCTTCACCAAACGATTCACCTGGCTCTGCCATGTCTACCTCGGCTGCGCCCTGGCGGTCAGCCCCGCCGCCGCCGCCCTGGCCATCGAGCCGCCCGTTCTGCTCCTGCCCGACCTTTGGCTCCTCTGCGCCATGGTCGCCTGCTGGGTCGCAGGGTTCGACGTCATCTACGCCCTGCAGGACCTCCACGTCGACCGCGCCCAGCATCTGCACTCCATGCCCGCCAAGCTCGGCGTCGAGCCCGCTCTCTGGATCAGCCGCGCTCTTCACCTGCTCTGCGTCCTGTGCCTCCTGGCGGTCTGGCGTCAGAGCACGCCCCTGGATTACCTGTTCCTCCTGGGTGTCCTTCTGGTCGTTCTTCTTCTTATCCTGGAGCACGCCCTGGTCTGGCGCTCCGCCACCCACCACATCCACATGGCGTTCTTCACGCTCAACGGCGTGATCAGCCTCGTTCTGGGAACGCTCGGAATCGCCGACGTCCTCCGCTAACCGCCATTTGACACGCACGCTTGTGGCGGGCCCCTAGCCTCTGTTAACATGCGGGACTGCACATCGCGGGCTGTTCCGTGATCGCAACCCAGCTACTTCTCGGAGACCTCATCATGAGCGACCAGACCCCCGACCCCCAGATCGGCCAGCAGGCCAACGAGCAGACCGGCCAGCGCTCCGTCCGACTCCGCATGGACGAACGCAACCGCACCAGCGCCTACGCCAACGCCTTCCGCACCAGCGCCACCGCCGAGGAGGTCATCATCGACCTGGGCCTGAACCAGGCGGTCCCCCTCCAGCAGACCCCCGGACGCGAGGGCAACGGCCAGCCCTCCGCGGAAATCCTCTTCGAGATCAGCCACCGCATGATCCTCAACTACTACACCGCCAAGCGCCTGGCGCTGACCCTGGGCCAGCTCGTACACCACCACGAACAGCAGTTCGGCGAATTGAAGCTCAACGCCGCCGACCGCGCCAAGAACGCCGGCCGCAGCCTCTGAGCCGCTGGCCCAACAGTCCATCTTCGATTAAACTGCCTGGTCCTTCCGCGGGCTGTAGCGCAGCTTGGTTAGCGCGCCTGACTGGGGGTCAGGAGGTCGCGAGTTCGAATCTCGCCAGCCCGATTAGAGTTGAACGAGATTCCGCAGGCTTAGCCCCGGGTCAATGACGCGGGGCCAAGTGCCCCCTGACCGTGCAACGCTCCAAAGCGACGAGGCTGACCGTGGGTGACGAGCATCCTCACGGGCGGTTGACCTGTGTTTCGAGTTCCGCGAGGAGCACGTCGTACGATTCGCCGGTGTTCGGGTGCTTGAGCTTGGGCTTGGTCTTGAGCAGGACGGGGATTGCCTCCGCGGGGACGAGCCTGGCGGCTTTCTGAATCACGCTCAAGCGCAGCTCGGAGTCGCCCTCGATCGCCAGGAGGACGTCCTGAGCCTTGTCGGGGTTGATGCGCATTAGCGCCGCCAGCGGATAGTGGGAACGTGTGTTCTCCGGGTTGACCACCTGATCGCCGCTGGCCTTCAGGGCCGGCAGCAGGTCCATCCGCAGCGCCAGGTAAGCGTTGTTGAGCAGCTCGTTCTGCTCGGGCGTAAGCGACTTGGGGTCCAGCTGCACCGGCTGAGCGGGGTGTCCCGCCAGGACGTGCAGCCCTCCGAGGCCACCAAGACCAGTCGCCATCAGCAGCAGCGACGCGACGCGAAGCATCGAAGAGCGCCCCATGCATTGAGTCTCCTTGCCGGGAAAGCTTATCCAGAGCTTCGCGAACTGGCACCACCCACCAAGACAACGGTCAACGAACGCAGCCAACCAGTGTCAGGACGACGTCTGATCGTGTGTCTGAGTTGCCCGGGACAATCACGTCGGGTCGAGCCATAAATCATCCTGACACTGTGTCCTGTCCGTGTCCTCTCACCGTGCTCTCTCTTCCTGACACCGTGTCCTCTCGCTCCGTGTCCTCTCCCGTGTCCTATCCAAGGACAAGTGCCTTCCAATCGCCTCGGCACGACTGTGGAAAGAGCGCATCGAGGCGGTCGGCTCCCCGGCAGATCTGCACCTCTACGAGGGCGCGACGCACGGAATCTTCAATCTCGATCGGCCCGGTGAGCACTAGATCGACACGCTCAGAAAGACCGACGAGTTTCTCATCTCACTCGGGTGGCTATCCGGCAACCCGACTCTCGGCGGTCAAGAGTCTTGAGCGATGAGGCCTGCGCGATGAGCCGGTCGCGCGTCAGGGCTGAGGGATCTTCAGTTCACCGCGAATCTCAACCTTCACCACGCTGACCATCGGATCGGGGGCCTGGCCGGTGACATGGACCACGACACCCTGATCGGTCGCCTCGCTCTTGCATGCTTTGCCGTTGGCCAGCAACGCCGCTGAGCTGACGTCGCCGCTCAGGCCCGGCAGCAGCAG
The DNA here is from genome assembly GCA_964496285.1 of uncultured Phycisphaera sp. Lineage (GTDB taxonomy): Bacteria > Planctomycetota > Phycisphaerae > Phycisphaerales > Phycisphaeraceae > CAZBXW01. The sequence goes on along the minus strand of CAZBXW010000007.1, from coordinate 34,143 downwards.
CCTGCCATCGGCGGGCCAGTCGAAGACCAGCAGGTAGATCGTCGCGCCCTCCTTGGTCAGTCGCGTGGTGCTGCGGCCAAACGACAGCGCGGCAAGCCGGCTGGCGGTCGTGTCGTAGATCGCCTCGCCGTTGACCTTCATCCATTTGCCGATGTCTTTGAGCCGCTCGATCGAGGGCTGGGGTATCTCGCCCTCCGCGGTCGGCCCGACATTCAGAAGAAAATTGCCACCCTTGCTCGCAATGTCGCAGAGCTTGCGGATCAGATCTTCCGTGCTCTTCCAGTTGTGATCGTCGCTCTTGTAGCCCCACGTGCCGTTCATGGTCATGCACGTTTCCCAGTCGCGATCTTTGAACCCCGTCTCAGGAATCTTCTGCTCGGGCGTCTCGGTATCGCCCGGGTATCCGCCGCCGAGTCGGTTGTTCGTGATGATGCCCGGCGCGAGCGCCAGCAGCGCACGCAGCTTGTCCGCACGCTCGGTGTTCATGGCTATGGGAGTGTCCCACCAGAGAATGTCCGGCTGATACGCCGTGAGAATCTCGCGCACCTGTGGAACGGCGATGGTGTCGATGTAGTCGTCCATGCTGCCCTGCTGCGCCGGGTCCCATTTTTCTCGCCGGGTCGCGCCGCCGGGATGATTCCAGTCCTGCGCCTGCGAGTAGTACAGGCCAAATCGCAGACCCTGTTTGCGCGCCGCCTGTGCCAGCGGGCCGATCAGGTCCTTGCCGTAGGGCGTGGCGTCCACCACATCAAACTTGCTCGCCGCCGTGGGATACAGGGCAAATCCATCGTGATGCTTGGCGGTGATGACCATGTAGCGCATCCCCGCCTCGACCGCCAGCGCCGCCCATGCGTCCGGGTCATATTGGGTCGGATTGAACTGCCCGGCGTAGCCTTGGTACTCCGCGCAGGGAATCTTGCCGTGAAGCATGATCCACTCGCCGATGCCTGGGATTGGCTTGTTTTGATAGGTCCCGGCGGGCACGGCATAAATGCCCCAGTGAATGAACATGCCAAACTTCGCCCCCCGCCACCACCGCATCCGCTCCTCGCGCTGCGCCGGCGTCTCGTCCAGTTCCGTCGTGCTCGTGCGCGCTGCCAGCGGCGCGACCTGTGGCTCGATCGCCTGATCCACCGCCAATCCCGGCCAGCCAATCGCCAGCAGCATCAGGCCCGCCCACATCCCCGTCCAAGCGCTGAGCCTGTTCATAAAAAGCTCTCCTCAGAAATTTGCCACTCGGAGCATGCGATCCCGGGTGAATCCCATCGCCGTCCGATCACTCTACCATGCCGCGGCCTGTTCCTTACAATAGCCGCAGTGACCGAGGCGCCACTCACACGACAGACCGATCATTCGGCACCGTCACCAGAGCCTCGGCCGCGAAAAGCATCGGCCCCGCGATGGTTCGTCGGAACGCTCGCCTACACCGCCGGCGGGCTTGCGCTGCTCTTCTTCTGGCTGCTGCTGGGCGACTTCGCCCTCTCGCTGCGCGATCGTTCCGTCAACCCCATGATTCAATTGATGCTCCAGAACGAGGGCGTCTCCGACACCGCCATGGCGCTGCTGGTCTCATCGCTGCCGCCGCTGCTGGGTCTGATCATCACCCCGATCGTCAGCTATCGCTCCGATCGCTTGCGAAGCCGGTGGGGCCGACGCATTCCATTTCTGATCATCCCCACGCCTTTGGCTGGGCTGGCCATGGTGGGCATCGCCTTCACACCCCCGCTGGCCGGCGCCCTGCACGATGTCCTTGCGCCGCGGTTCGATCGCACCGCCTGCGTCGTCGCGGTCTTTGGGGTCTTCTGGACCTGCTTCGAAGTCGCCGCGATCGTCTCGCAGTCCGTCTTCGGCGGGCTCATCAATGATGTCGTCCCTCGCCCTGTCCTGGGCAGATTCTTCGCCCTTTTTCGGGCGGTGAGCCTCATGGACGGCATCTTGTTCAATTACTTCCTCATCAAGCACGCCGAGTCCCACTTCACCATCATGTTCAGCGTCATCGCCCTGGTGTTCGGCGTAGGCTTCGTCATCATGTGCCTGATGGTCAGGGAGGGCACTTACCCACCGCCGCCGGTCATGGATGAGCCGGAAAAGCCCGGCTTTTATCACGCGACCGCTTCGTACTTCCGCGAATGCTTCACCCACAGCTACTACCAGTGGGTCTTCGCCGCCCTCACCATCGCCCAACTGACCTTCCTCCCCGTCAACCTCTTCAATATCCGATATGCCAAAGACCTCAACATGGACATGGACACCTACGGCAAGCTCGCCGCCGCCAGCTTCGCCGTCTCGCTCCTGGTCGCCTACCCGTTGGGCATGCTCGTCGATCGCTTCCACGCACTGCGCACCGCGCGCGTCGCCATGTTCCTCTACGTCCTCGCCTCCGGATTCGGCGCTATCTCCATTGTCGACACTCGGACCTTTGCCATCGCCCTGGTGGCCCACACCATCCTTTCGGGAGCCTATTTCACCACCTCCGCAGCCCTGGCCCAATGCCTCTTGCCCCGCTCACGATTCGCTCAGTTCGCCAGTGCCGCAAGCATCCTCACCAGCCTCGCGGTCATGAACCTCGGCCCCCTCCTGGGGGTCTTGCTCGACCTTACCCATCACAACTACCGCCTCACCTTCGTTGCAAGCTTCTTCCCGGCTTGCGTCAGCTGCGTCCTGCTCACCACCGTCTACCGCATGTTTCTCGCACTCGGCGGCCCCCGCGCGTACATCGCCCCCGGAGACCAGCCTACCCCACGGCCCGGCGCGCCGGCCTGAGCGCGCCGACACCGGCCCAACGGTGGCCGGCCCAAAGGTGTCAGGTTGAATTACGCGCGACCGGCCCAAAGGTGTCAGGATGATTTATGACGGCACGAACAGGTCTAGGAGGGCGTTGTCGCTCCTCACTCCCATGTCAACGAACTTTGGGCAGCGTCAAACCAAAGCGGCGGTCGAGAAACGCGGGTGGGAACGGCCGGGGGGATGTATCACCGCGAGTTTGCGCTGCCAGAGGCGTCCACTGACACCTTTTCTTGACCCCTTGCCTTTTTATTTGAGTCGTGTGTGTGTACATCTCCCCGGCTCCGATCCTGGGTGTCGCGGACTTGACTCCGTGTCAATGACCCGGGGCTGGATGCTGCCACGGCGGAGGCGTCGTCGAAGCACGAGGGTGAAGATGGTGTCAGGTGTGGGATCTGGCCGGGGGTTTACAATGAGGCGATGAGGAACGCCGATTCGAGTTGTGTGTTTTGCAAGATCGTCGCGGGGCAGATTCCGTGTCACAAGGTGGCGGAGGGGGAGCATGTGCTGGCGTTCTTGGACGTGGGGCCGCTCTCCACGGGGCACACGCTGGTGATCCCCAAAGGGCACTACGTGACGCTCGACGAGGTGCCGGCGGCGGTGGCGGCGGCGATCGGGGAGTGGCTGCCGCGGTTGAGCGGGGCAGTGGTGCGGGCGACGGGCGTTAAAGAATGGAACGTGCTGCAGAACAACGGCAGGGGGGCGCACCAGGTCGTGCCGCACGTTCACTTTCACATCATTCCCAAGCCGGACGCGGCGCGGGGGCTGGGCGTGTCGTGGCCCGCGGGCAAGCTCGACGCGGCGAGCGGAGCGGAACTGGCGCGGAGCATCGCGCGGGCCTTGACTCCGTAAGCGGAGGCGGAGGTCAAGTGGAGCAGCTCTTCGAGACTCGACCGCTGGACGTGGTGGGCTTTGCCCAGGTGGCGTTGGAGCAGGGGATCGACCTGAGCGCTACGGGGTTGACGTACGCGGTGCCGGGGGCGCTGGGCGATCTGGCGGTGGGCGATCGGGTGCTCGTGCCGCTGGGCAGGACGAACAAGCCGGTGGCGGGCTACGTGGTGCAGCGGAGCCAGCGCAGCGATCAAGAGCAGGTCAAGAGCGTGCTGAGCCGCGATGCGCGGGGCTTGTCGCTCACAGCGGACCTGGTGGAGTTGGCGCGTTGGATGGCGTTGTACTACTGCTGTCCTCTGGGGATGGTTTTTGCGTCGATGCTGCCCGCGGCGGTGAAGCGCGGCACGGGCACGGTGAGACAGACCGTCGTGCGTGTGTCCGCGCCGACCTGCAGCGCTCAGCCCCCGTCCCCCAGGCTCTCGAAGCTGCAGCAGGCGATTCTTGACGCTGCGCAGCGGCACGGCGACTGGATGGACTTGAAGGAGCTGGCGGACCTCGTGGGCGCCAAGACGATCGGCCCGGTGAGGCAGTTGGTGGAGCGTGGGCTGCTCGAGGCGGCTGAGCAGTCGGTGGTGCGGGCGTCCACGGACACGGCGATGCTCGGCGGGGGCGAGGCGGCCCAGCGGGTGGAGCTGAACCCGGACCAGGGCCGCGCCGTTGAGCGGCTGGAGCAGAGCCTGGGCCAAGGGTTCAGCGTTCACCTGTTGCACGGCGTGACCGGCAGCGGCAAGACCGAGGTGTACCTGCGTGTCATCGAGCGGGTGGTGGCGGGGCATCCGCGGCGCGGGGCGGTGGTGCTGGTGCCCGAGATCTCGCTGACGCCTCAGATGGTGCGGCGGTTCGTGGAGCGGTTCGGCGTGGCGAGCGTGGCGCTGCTGCACTCGGGGCTGACCGCGGCGCAGCGCCACGAGCAATGGCGGCGTATCCGTGAGGGTCGGGCGCGGATCGTGGTGGGGGCGCGATCGGCGGTGTTCGCGCCACTGCCGGGGGCGGAGGCGGGAGCGGGTCTGGGCGTGATGATCGTCGACGAGGAGCACGACGCTTCCTACAAGCAGGATCAGGCGCCGCGGTATCACGGGCGCGACGTGGCGATCAAGCGGGCGCAATTGCTGGGTGTCCCGTGTGTGCTGGGCTCCGCCACGCCGAGCCTGGAGAGTTACTTCAACGCGACGGATCGGGGTGTGGGGATGGGGGATCAGGGATCGGGGCCAGAGGACTCCAGCCCCGACCACCGACCCTCGCTCGCCGGACCTCCCGACCCGCAGCCCGTGGAGAACAGGCCCCGCTACCAATACCTGGCGCTGCCGCATCGTGTGGCGAGCCTGCGGCTTCCGCGTGTGCAGATCGTGGACATGATCGAGCAGCGACGGCGGCGATACCAGATGACGGGCAGGGCGGGCGTGCACCTGCTGAGCATCGAGTTGGAGCATCAGCTTCGGGCGACGATCGCCTCGGGGGGTCAGGCGATCGTGCTGCTGAACCGTCGCGGCTATGCGAACTACATCGCCTGCCCGGACCACTTGTGCGGATGGATGATGCGGTGTTCGGACTGCGACGCGACGATGGTGTATCACCGCGACGCGGCGTTGCCCACGGGCGGGTTCCTGCGCTGTCATCACTGCGACGCGGAGCAGTTGCTGCCCTCGCGCTGCCCGGTGTGCGGCAAGCGGGTGACGGTGTTCGGCCTGGGCACGCAGCGTGTGGAAGAGGAGCTGTCGGCGCAGCTGCCGGGGGTTCGAACGCTGCGGATGGACTCGGACACGATGCGTCACGGCCGGGACTATCACGAGGCGTTGGACGCCTTTGGCCGCGGCGAGGTGCGCGTGCTGGTGGGGACGCAGATGATCGCCAAGGGGCTTGACTACCCGAACGTGCGACTGGTGGGGGTGATCAGCGCGGACACGGCGTTGCACCTGCCGGACTTCCGGGCGGCGGAGCGGACGTTCCAGCTCATCGCGCAGGTGGCGGGCAGAGCTGGTCGCGGCGGGTCGGCGGAGGCGGCGGTGGTGATCGTGCAGACGTACAGCCCACGGGACGCGACGATCCAACTGGCGGCGGGGCACGACTACACGGGGTTCGTCTCGCGGGAACTGTTGGTGCGGCGTGCCGCGATGCTGCCGCCGATCTCCCGCATGGCGCGGATCGTGGTGCGCGACCTGGACGTGGTGAAGTGTCGAGACCTGGCGCAGCAACTGGCGGAGCACCTTCAGGCGGCCAACGATCGGCTGGGGCTGGGCGTGGTGCTGCGCGGGCCCGCGCCGTGCGCCATCGCCCGGATCGCGCGCTATCACCGGCAGGAGGTGACGCTGCTGGCGCCGCCACCGCAGGCCGCCTCGACGCTGCAGCGATTGATGACGGACCTGCGCAACGGTCGGCTGCTGCGCTCGGACCTGCACACCGCGGTGGACGTGGACCCGGTGGCGTTGATGTGAGCGAGTCCGGGCGGCGCTCAGGGCAACAGGTCCGCGGCGTCGAGCGTCGCAGCGGGGAAGTTCACGGGCCTGACCGTGTCGCCGCGACGCAGCGTGGAAATCTCAGCGTAGCGCCCGCCCCATGAAGAAGTCTCGTCGCGCAGCGGCTGACGATGCACTTCCACCACGCTGTCCACGAGATTGACGATCCAGTACCCCGCGATGCCCGCCGCCGCATAGATGGCCGCCTTACGGGTGCGGTCGTGCGCCAGTGTGCTGTCGCTGACTTCGACGACGAGCAGGGCCGTGTGGGGGTGGTTCCACGAACTGCTCCGCAAGGCCTGCCGGGGCGAGCCTCGGACCACGGCGATGTCCGGCTCCGGCTCGGTATCAGGCGAGAGCGAGAGCGGTCCCTGGGTGCGAATCCAATACTCGGGCCCGAGCCTCTCCGTGAGCAGTTGAGCGACCAGCCCGATCACGGAGTAATGCAGGTTTTTTTTGCGGCGACATCTCGATGATCTCTCCCCGGATCAGTTCCACGCGCTGGTCGCGGAACCAGCCGAGCTCCGCCATCTGGTGGTACTCGTCCACGGTCCAGCGTCGGGCGCGCGGGTTGGCGGAGTGCGCGGTGGTCATAGGAGATGTCCTGCAGATCCATTCTAGGCGCGCCGCGTCGGGGCGGTCACCAGCTCTTGCCGCCGGCGCGGGTGCCGCAGAGGGCGACCTTGATGCCCAGCGCCTGGGCGAAGGCCGCCTTGGCGTAGACGACCTTGTCGGCTTCATCCGCGGAGTGGGCGTAGGCGACCTGGATGTGGTTGGCCTTGTGGCGCGCCATCATCTGATCGCGCGAGACGCCATAGGTCACCGCGTGCATGATGGGCCACTGGTAGGTGGTGGCGTTCCAGCGGCGTTCGGTTTCCTCCCGCGGCAGCTCGATGGCGCCCGCCCTGCCCAGGTCCATGCACAGCTCGCCGTCCTCGATGAAGATGCGCGACCAGATGATCTGGCCCTTCCTGGCGATGCCGCGGAGCGTGCCGCCGCCGAGCGGGAAGTACATCGGCGGTTGACGGTGCGAATCGCTGCCGGACCACCCGCCGACGTGGTGCGCCGGCGGTGCGCTGCCGGAGATCAGGAAGACCCAGACGTAGTCGTCGGTGCTGCCGGACTGGTCCACGTCGCCCCAGCGCAGGTCGTGGAGCGTGGTCTCGACGGGCTGGCCCATCGCTTTGTGCAGACGGTAGGTGATCAGAGCGTCGAGCCCGGAGCACTCGTCCACCTCGTTGAAGTGCGGGATGGGTTCGCCGTGCCGAATGACCTGCGAACCGTCGCGGGTCCAGACGGGCGGACGGTCGGCGTTGTTGAGGGTGCCCTCGACAAGATCTGAAGCGGGCAGCAGGTCCTTCAGGCCCTGCTGGTACTGGATGCCGATGGTGTGGCAGCCGAAGTCCTCCGCCAGCCGGACCGCGGCGATGTACATCTTGCACTGCTGATTGATCTGTCGGTCGGTGAGGTGCTCGTGCTCGTTGGGCCCGGTGTGGAAGATGAAGCCGCGCTCGCCCATCCACCATCGGACGTCGTTGGCCTGCTGGTCGGAGACCTGGGTGGTCTCGTAGTAGAGGGCGGACTGGCTCATGCGTTCCTTGTAGACGCCGGTGGGGTGCAGGAGGTGGTCGGGGATGATGGCGTTGAACATGCCCATGCAGCCCTCGTCGAAGACGCCCATGATGGCCTTGTCGCGTTGGAGCTGGGTCGCCAGCGCTTCGCCGAGCTTGCGTTCCTTGCCCGGGAGTTTGACGTGCTTGAGCTTGGTGACGTGGTCGGTCTTGTGGGAGCACTTGCCCTGGGCGAGCCACTTGGCCAGACGCGAGCGGAAGTAGTCGTCGGTGAAGTCCTCGCTCCAGAGGGAGGAGTAGCGGACGCCGGCCTTGGTGAGCGAGCCGTTGAGGTTGAGCATGCCCACGAGCCCGGGCCAGGTGCCGGACCAATTGGCGAGCGTGAGGATCGGGCCCTGGTGCGTGGTCAAGCCGTGCAGGATGTGGTGCGAATACTGCCAGACGCACTCGGCGACGATGAGCGGCGCTTTGGGGTCTACGCCGGCGAAGACGCACATGCCCTCTTTCTGACTGGCGATGAAACCGTGGCCGTCCTGCTCCTTGTAGGGGTGAGCACGCACCACCTCGTGGCCCATCTCGCCCACGACTTTGGAGACCGTGTCCTCCATCTTCTTCTGCTCCGCCCAGCAGCGCTGGTTGGCGGTCTGGCGCAGGTCGCCGTTGGCGATGAGCTGGACCTGTTTGCTCTTCAGGCGTGCGGGCTTCTCGACGGTGGGCAGCGAATACGCGGGCATGACGGACTCCAATGAGTTGAGTGTGAAAACGGGGCGATCATGATACATCCGGGCGGGGGGATTGTGCCAAGCGCGCATCGTAGAATGGGCGAACGGTGAATCCCTCGGACGAGATGACGCTCAGCCGCGGGCGGCGGTCGTGGAAGCGCTGGACGCTGCTGGCGGTGCTGTCGCTGGCGTTGGCGGGGTTGTGGGTCTACTACGGACTGCTCCCCATCCTGGCCAGAAGCAAGGTGAGGCAACTGCTCGAGGGGATGGGCGTCCACGGGGCGAGGTTTGAAGTGGTGAACGTGACGCCCTGGTCGCTGACGCTGCGGGGTCCCACGCTGCCCGACGGATCGATGAGCGTGGCGATGACGGAAGTGACGTTCACGCCAGCGTTGTTGCGCGAGGGGCGGGTGGACGAGGTGACGCTACTGGGGGCGAGCGTGGACCTGCCCACGCTGATCTTGGCGAGTCACGCAGAAAAGTCCTCGGGCGTCTGGCCGCTGCGGAAGTTGCGGGTGGAGCGGGCTGTCCTGCGCAAGCTCCGAGCCGACGAGGACTGGCAGCTGCCGCTGTCGGTGATCGTCACGCCCGAACCCGATGGGCGGTCCGTGTCGGTGGAAGCTCGGACTTCGCTGGCGATGCTGCCGGTGGCTGCGCAGGCGCGCGTCGGGCCCTCCACAGTCCATGGCGCTGCAGTGGTTGGAGACATCGGCATCGAGAGCGAGATGAAGGATGGCGTCTTTCGATTTCGCTTGAAGCAGCCGCTCCTCCCCGGCTCGGCGATCGAAGGTCGGTTGGCGCTGGACACAGGGCACTGGCAGGTCCGGGCAAGCGTGGACGAGTCGATCAACGCGGACACGATCCGCGGACTTTCTTCGCTGCTCCAGGGCGAGTTGGCCAGGCGGGGCTGGGCGCTGCAGGCGCAGGAGCGCCGCTGGTCGCTGGCGCAGGGCGCCTGGCACTTCAGCTCCGACCGCGCCGCGGTACGCGGTGATTTGAGTTACTCCTCGCAGCACGGGTTTGCGGGCCAACTGGCCTTGGAAGTTCAAGCCGGCGAACTGCACCACCGCGATTCGGGTCTCACGCTGCGCGCGGTGGAGGTTCAACTGCCCGTCACCTGGGGCGTGGAGGATTCCGCCCGTCCCACGCCCGGCCGCTTTGGAGCGCAAGTGGACTTCCTGGATCGGCCCTGGCCCGCGCTGGCGGGAACCTGTGCGCTGCACGAGGGCGTGCTGCGGTGGGAGACGCCCTGGACCGAATCCAGCCAGGGCGTGAGTCTCTTCACGCGGGGCGAAGTCTCGCTGCCGCAGCGCACCGGGGAGTTCCGCGGCAGCGTCCAAGGGCTGATCATCGACGACCCCAAGGCGCTCGCCCGTCGCTTCACGGCGCTGCGCGGCATCGACCTGACCGGTCAGCTCGACGCCCACGCGGTGGTCAGTCTCACGGGCGGCGATCTGAAGCCCTGGATCACGCTCGACATCACCGAGGGCCGGGTCGCCAGCGGCGAGTTCGACACGCTGGCCACGGGCGTGGCCGCGCAGGTCAACTTCGACCGTTTCACGCCTCTTGCCACGCCGCCCTTCCAGTGGGTGAGCGTCCGCGAGGCGCACGTGGGCAAGCTCGCTGTGCGCGACGGGATCGTGCAGTTTCAGATGCGTGGCCTGAACTCGGTGATGATCGAACGCACCCGCTGGGCGGTGGGCGAAAAAGGCGCCTTCCAGGTCCACGCCTTCTGGATGAACCCCGCCGCGGAGGAACTGCCCGTCGAGGTGTTCATGGAAGACGTGGACATCCGCGACCTGTTGGGTCTGGTGGCGGAGAAGAGCGTCGAGGGTCAGGGGCTGCTCTACGGAAGATTGCCGGTGACGATTCGGCCCACCCCCGGAGAGAAACCCCTGATCTCCCCCGGCAGCGGATTCCTCTACTCGCGTCCGGGCGTCGGCTGGTTCCAGGTGCTGGACCGTTCCACGCTCGACAAGCTCTCCAGCGAGGAACTGGGCGTGGGCGATCAGGTGCGGCAGCGGATTGTTCGCGCCCTGACCAACTTCGAGTACGAGACCCTGCGTCTGGAGTTCCTGCACCAGCCCGGTGAAGAGGGGCTGCTCCTGCAGGTGGAGATCGCAGGGCACGGACGGGACGACCCGCAACTGCTGCAGATTCGACGGTTGACCTTCAACATCCGAGGCGTGGAGAAGTTGCTCGACCTGGCGCTGCGGGTGAGGGCGGCCACGCCGTGATCGCCGGGGCTTCGTAGAATGTCCGCATGAAGACTTCCCTGCTCATCGTGATGTCGCTCAGCCTCCTGGCCTGCAAACATCAGGTGGAGGTGGACGTCAAGAGCGTGCCGCCGATCGAGGCCACGGTCAACGTGAACCTCAACGCCCAGCGCGACCTGGACAGCTATTTCGATTACGAGCGCGCCACACGCTACCCGCAGTTCCACGAGCTAAAGCAACAAGGCAAGATCGGCGAAACCTTCCGGGGTTACGTCGAAGCGGTCGAGGCGAAGTACGCCGAGGAGCCTGAGGTAAAGGCGATGGTCGAGTCAATCAATCGCGACCGCGCCATGATCTACGAAGCGATGGCCAAGGAGCGTCAACTCACCGCGGAGGCGCTGGCCCTGCAGAACGCGGTACGCACCTTCCGCGCCGCCGAGGCGGGCCACTGGCTCCGCTACAGCGAGGGCTGGCTGCGGAAGCAGTAGACAAAAAACCCACGCCGTGAGGGCGTGGGCTTGAAGAGGCGGATTCTCGAACCACAGATCCACACGGATTCACAGGGATAAAGCGCTATCCGACTCGGATGGATCGGGTGTGTCGGATCAAGCAGGCAGATGCCGTCGCATCAATCTGAATCCATCCGATCTATCCGACCCATCCGACCTGTCCGAGTGAACCCTCCAATCTGCGTGCACGGGTGTGAATCTGTGGTTCCTAAGTCTTAGAACAGGTAGTCGTTCTCGAGGGTGGTGCGGATTTTTTCCAGGGCCTTGTTCTGGATCTGGCGGACGCGTTCCTTGGTCACGCCGATGATCTTGCCCACCTGTTCGAGGGTCAGCGGCTGAGCGTCGGGGTGCTGTTCCAGGCGCCGGCCCAAGGCAAAGCGGTGCTCGATGACTTCCTGCTCAATGTCGCTCAACTCGGCGCGGTTCTCCTTGATGATCTGGCGCAGCTCGTCCACGCAGTCGTCCTCGTGTCCCTCGCGTTTCTTCTGCATGAAATCGCTTTTTTCGAGCTTGGGATCGAAATCGGTGGGGAAGAGCTGACGGTACTTGGTGAGCTTGACGCCGATGCGGGAGAAGGCCTTGAGGATCGCCCGGCAGGCGTAGGTGGAGAACTTAAAGCCGCGCGCCACGTCGAACTTGTCGATGGCGCGGAGCAGCGCCATGTTGCCCTCGCTCACGAGGTCGGAGAAGTCCACCTCGCTCACACGGGTGCGCTTGGCCATGGCCAGCACGAGGGCGAGATTGGTCTGCGCGATCTGATCGCGGTAGGCCTCGGCCTTGACGTGCCAGTTGAGCAGTTCACGCCCAAGAGTGGCGTCCACCTCGCCGGCGGCCGCGATCTTGCGGCGCAGACGCTCCATGGCGAACCGGCAGTAGTTGAACTGCAGGAAGAGCACGCGCTCCTGGGCGGCGGTGAGCAGCACCGAGCCGTTCGGGTTGGACAGGCGTGAGGAGCCGCTGTCCATCACGGGGTGATACCAGCTCGTGTCGGGGCGTTTGATGGGCGGGGCTTCGTCGAAGATCTTCCGCACCGCATCGGAGCGCGAGAAGCTCTTGCTCTGCACATAGTCGATGCGTTCGGAGAGCAGATGACGCAGCGTGGCCTGGTCGGCGTCGCTGAACTGGGCTGCGGAGCCCACGACGTCCAAGCGACGATCCTGACGCACCTGCGCCAAAGGGGAGAGCGGATCGGTCAGAGCGGTGATCATGGTCGTCCCTGCCTTTCTCGCCTTCGGTTATCCGGAACCCCATGTTCCGTGGCTCCGAAAGGGCGTCCAGCCGATCCGACTCCATCCGTACTCGGGTCTCTGAGGATCAGGGGGGCTGGGTTGCCCTGATACTCGTAGGATGCCTCTGCGCTGGCATCGATCACGGGGCTGAGTGTGGGTTCCCCACATCTATGGTACAGGTCGGCGTGCCTGAGGGTTCGACTTTTTTAGAATCTTTCTATGCTATTCTGCAACTCGGTTTCGTTTTCTGCGGGATGTAGCGTTAGGGAAAGCACTTAAACGCGGTGGAAAATCGCAACTATTTTTTAGGATTCCTGTTGATCCCTATTGACAGCGTGTCGCGGCTGGACAGACGTAAGTCTTGACGGAGTCAGTTCAAAGGAACATTTTGGGTTTTTTGGCGCGGTCTTGACCCTTCTTACGCGGGGCACTACCATCGGCCTCAATCGCTGACCCATGGGACGCACGACGTGGTGCTCGGGTTCAGCGCAGATCCGATAACTCGATATCGACCAGGAGTTGCCCATGCCTTTTGCTTTACCCAATCTTCCATACGCCCACGACGCTCTGGAGCCTGTCATTGACAAGATGACCATGGAGATTCACCATGGCAAGCACCACAACGCCTACGTGACGAACCTGAACAAGGCGTTGGAGGGCCACGCGGACTGGGCGGCGAAATCGATCGAGGAGATCTGCGCGAACATCAGCGCGGTGCCCGAAGCGGCGCGAGCCGCGGTGCGGAACAACGGCGGGGGGCACTGCAATCACAGCCTGTTCTGGTTGACGATGGCGGGCAAGGGCCAGGGCGGGGGCGGCGAACCTTCGGGCGAATTGGCGGGGGCGATCACCAAGGCCTTCGGCTCTTTCGCCAACTTCAAGCAGCAGTTCGCCGACGCGGGCGTGAAGCGGTTCGGCTCGGGCTGGGCCTGGCTCTGTGTCAGTCAGAGCAAGGGCCTGTGCGTCTGCTCCACGCCCAACCAGGACAACCCGCTGATGAACGGCCTGGTGGACTGCCCCGGCAAGCCGATCCTGGGCCTGGACGTCTGGGAGCACGCCTATTACCTCAAGTATCAGAATCGTCGGCCCGATTACATCGCGGCATGGTGGGACGTTGTGAACTGGTCGAAGGTGGCGGAGCTTTACAGCAAAGCGAAGTGACCTGCGGTCGCCGCGCGATGAGCCACGACCGTGACATCCGCGTCAACCTGGGCTGCGGGCACATCCAGCCCGCCGGCTGGGTCAACGTGGACGGCTCGAACCGCGCCTGGCTGGCGCATCGGCTCTCCTGGCTCGACACGCTGCTGGTTCGGCTCAAGCTGCTCGAACCCACGCCCTTCGGCAGGCACACCACGATCTGCAATCTCTTTAAGCCTCTGCCCTGGGGCGACGCGAGCGTCGCGGCGATCTACGCTGGCGAACTCTTCGAGCACTTCACGCCGCAGGACCTGCGCAGGCTGCTGCTCGAGTGTGTCCGCGTGCTCAAGCCCGGGGGCGTGCTGCGCCTCTGCGTGCCGGACTGTCAGCACTTCTTCCGCAAGTATGTGGCGGAGTGCGACCGTGTGCGGGCGCTGCCCCGCGAGCAGTGGGACGACGCCTCGATCCGCAGGCTCATGGGCGTGTTCTTCGCCGACGTCTGCGTCCGCCGAAAGTTTCTCGGCTCCATGGGCCACTTCCACAAGTGGGGCTACGACGAGGTCTCGATGGTGCTGGAGCTGGAGCGCGTGGGGCTCAAGGACGTGCAGCGGCGGGAGTTCGGCCAAAGCGCCATCCCGGACATCACACAGGTCGAGACGCGCGTCAGCGAGTTCCTGATCGTCGAGGGCCGAAAGCCCTGAGCGGGATGGCGCGTTACGCCAGCGACGGCTCGACGGCGGCGCCCGTGGTCGGCCGCGGCGAGGGCTGCGCCGGTTCGTCGAGCATGCCCGCGTAGCTCGACCGGTACGCCAGGAAGCTCACCAGCGCCATCACCGGAACCGCCAAGCTCCCCAGCACCGGCACCACCTGCAACAGGATCAGGAAGAAGAACAGCACGCGAACGCCCCACTTCAGAAAGAACCGCCTCCCAAAGGGCAGATATCTGCGGAACGGCGCCACCAGCGCCATGCGGTAGTAGATCACGCCCGGGATCAGCCCGATGATCGGGATCAGGCTCAGCAGCCAGGTCACCCCCAGCACCCCCGGCAGCCGCGAGGCGACCTGCGCCATGTATCGCTCCGCGAAGCGCGGATCGCTCATCGTCTGATGGTGGCATGCCAGGCAGAACTGCCGCGGGCGACGCTCCGTCAATCGGGTGGCGCACACCGGGCAGCGTTTCTTCTCCACCAGTCGCAGCTCGTGCGAGGCCAGGTCCGTCGCCGGAGCACGCTTGGACCCGCCGAGGAACCCGACTTGCACGGGCGCGGCGACTTTCGCGGCACACTTGGGGCACGCGATGGCGCACGGGTAGATCATCTCCCCGCACGAGACGCAGCCGATCTTCGACGACTCCTCGCGCCACTGCACGTACTTCCGCGCCAGCATCACCAGCCCCGCCACCACGCCGATCAGCAGCAGCATCACCAGCGGATAGACCAGCAGAAAGAAAACGCCCACCGTGGCCCAGAGGTCCTCGGCCCAGGAGAAGAGCTTCTGCACCCCGATGTCGTCGTCCTCATCCGCGTCGGAGATCACCGCCAGCAGGGCGTTGCGCGACATCGCCAGCAGGTACGTTCCGCCCGCGATCAGGAGCGTGAAGAGGTAGTCGAAGAACCCCGCGCCCGAGGGCGTGCGCAGCGAAATCTGCTGCACGAACTGGGCGTCCGCGGTGGAGACCACGCCGATGAACGTCAGCGCCGCCAATGCCGGCTTGAGGTAGTGGTCGAACTCTTCGAGCAGCTTGCGGGCGTCGGCGTTCTTCGTCGCGGCGATCTCCATCGCCGCCAGCACACCCAGCGCCACCAGGCACCAGTCGCTGGTGAACCACGAGGGGTTGCCGGTGACGTTCTGAAAAAAACCGGTGTTCTTGAGCGCATCGATGTGCGGCCCCACCCGCAGCAGCAGGGCCGTGATGAACGCCGGCAGAAAAGCCCGGCTGGAGAAGAACCCCACCGAACCAATCCCCTGCATGATGCTCATGACGTTCAATCTGCACCTCCCGAGATGGCGATATTGTATCGCGCGGGCTTCGCGGGCCGCTCGCGGCTTAGCGCCACACACCCAGGTGCGGCTGGGTCTGCGCCAGCCTCAGCCACTTCGCCTCGGACACCCGCCACTGGCCATCCTCCTCGCGCACCCAGTGGAGCATCCAGGTGGTGGGAATATCGCGCCCGCCCATCCCGGCGAAGTCCACGTTCGTCGACAAGCGCAGCAACGTGCGTCCGCGGTCCGCACTCGACTGCTCCGCCTGAATCTCTCGGATACGCTGCGAGATGATCGTGCGTTGGCCCACCGCGGCGACCAGCTCCGCGACGATCCCGTCCAGTTCGAGCCAGACCTGATCGTCCGGCCCACGCAGCGTCGCCCCCGCGCGGAAGAGCTTCTCAAAGGCCCGGGCGTCCAGCGGCGCGGTGGCACTGACCAAAGCGCGGGTCTGCATCACCATCGCTTCGCGCGGCGTAACCGTGGCGCGGGACGCGAGCTGCATCGCCAGCGCCGCCAGGATCAGTGCCAGGCTCACGTAGCGATGAGCACGGCTGCCCCTTCGCAATGCCATCACCAGCAGCACCAGCGCCACGCCCGCCAGCGCCAGCGACGCCGGCCAAGGGTTCTCCAGCAGCAGCTGCTCCCACGCCGGGGGCCTGGGCAGCGAAGCGACATCAGAGCGGCCGAACATCTACTTATTTTCGTCGCGCCCCGCGACTCAGGCAAACCCTTGTCTTGATTGTCCCCGCTGCGCCATTTACAGTACTACTTCCAGTCCGCGGGGGCGGAAACTGGTCTTCGCATCTGGTCACCCTCCCCACCACGGAGCCTGTCATGCCCACGGTCGAACCCGCCATCAAGATGCTGCACGGCAAACTCTACAGCAATATCCTCGAGACCACCTACAACACGCCGCTGGTCAGGCTCAATCGCGTCGTGGCCTCCGTGGCGGGCGGCGCGGAGGTCTACGCCAAGTGCGAGTTCTTCAACCCCATGGCCAGCGTCAAGGACCGCATCGGCCGCGCCATGATCGAGCAGGCCGAACGCGACGGCGTCATCTCGCCCAAGACCCACGTCGTGGAACCCACCAGCGGGAACACCGGCATCGCGCTGGCGTTCGTCTGCGCCGCCAAGGGTTACGCCTTGACGCTCACCATGCCCGAGACCATGAGCATCGAGCGTCGCGCGTTGCTCCGCGCGTTGGGCGCCAACGTGGTGCTCACCGAGGGCGTCAAGGGCATGAAGGGCGCCATCGCCAAGGCCACCGAGCTCGTGGCCACCACCGAGAACGCCTGGATGCCTCAGCAGTTCGAGAACCCCGCCAACCCCGCGATCCACGAGTGCACCACCGGCCCTGAAATCTGGGAAGACACGCAGGGCAAAGCCGACGCCATCGTCGCCGGCGTGGGCACCGGCGGCACGCTCACCGGCATCGGACGTTTCATCAAGAACCGCAAGCCCTCTTTCAAATGCTTCGCGGTCGAACCCGCCGACTCGCCCGTCATCACGCAGACGGTGAACCAACAGGAGATCAAGCCCGGCCCGCACAAGATCCAGGGCATCGGCGCGGGCTTCGTCCCGCGCAACCTCGACATGGGCGTGGTCGATGGCGTGGAGACCGTCAGCAACGACGACGCCTTCGCCATGGCGCGAAGGCTCGCACGCGAGGAGGGCCTGTTCTGCGGCATCTCCAGCGGCGCCAACGTCGTGGCCGCCTCACGCATCGCCGCCCGCCCCGAGATGCGCGGCAAGCTCATCGTCGTCATCCTCCCGAGCTTCGGCGAACGATACCTCTCCACGCCCATGTTCAAGGAGTTCATGTTCTAGATCGCAGGCGAAGTCCGCGGATCGCTCGTCGTACAATATCCCCGCATGCAACGCCTCTTCCGTCACGCCTATCGGGACGCGCTGTTCTTAGTCTTGCTCGCCTGGCTTCTGGCGTTCCTCGTCTGGCCCATCGTGCTCACCGTCGCGGGCGGGTTCGCCACGGCTCAAGGGCGGTTCACGCTTCGCTACGTCGTGGCGGTCTTCGAGGACCCGTTGCTTGGGCGCGGGCTGCTCAACAGTCTGACCCTCGCCGCGGGCACCACGGCGCTGTGCCTGGTCATTGCGCTGCCCCTGTCGCTGCTCGCCGCCCGCTGCGAGTTTCCGCTCAAGGCGGCCCTGTCGAGTTTGATCCTCGTGCCGCTGATCCTGCCGCCCTTCGTCGGCGCCATCGGCATGCGCGCCTTGCTCGGTCGCTTTGGCGCTCTGAACGCCCTGCTGACGCAGGCGGGGCTGCTCGACCCGGACCAGCCTGGCCCCGACTGGCTCGGCGGTGTCCTGGGCGGGCGGATGCTCGGCATCGTCCTGATGCAGGCGCTGTCGCTTTATCCGATCCTCTTCCTGAACGTCTCCGCGGCGCTGGCCAACCTTGACCCCGCGCTCGACGAGGCGGCTCTGGGCCTGGGCGCCTCACGCAGCCGACGATTCTTTCAGATCACCTTCCCCCTCATTCTTCCGGGCCTCTTCGCCGGCGCGACGATCGTGTTCATCTGGTCCTTCACCGAGCTGGGCACCCCGTTGATGTTCGACTTCTACACCGTCACGCCGGTGCAGATCTACTGGGGGATTCAGGAAGTGGCGACCAGCCCCAGGCCCTACGCGCTGACGGTGGTCATGCTCGTGGTGGCGGTGAGCCTGTATCTGCTGAGCAAGCTGGCGCTGGGCGGCCGCGCCTACGCCATGCACGCCAAGGCCTCGATCGCCGCTGCGCCTCGGAAGTTGACCGGACTGGCGGGCTGGCTTTCGACCTTGCTCTTCGCGGCGGTCATCGGCGTGGCTGTCCTGCCGCACCTGGGCGTGGTGCTCACCTCGCTCTCGCGCCCGGGGGCGTGGTATCGCAGTGTGCTGCCGGAGGTCTTCACGCTCGTTCACTTCCGCGGCGCGCTGGGCCACGAACTGGCCATGGCGTCGATCCGCAACAGTCTGCTCTACGCCACCGTGGCGATGCTCGTGTGCGTGGCGGCGGGGCTGGCGATCGCCTACCTCAACGTCCGCGCCAAGGTCCGCGGCGGCTGGCTCCTCGACGCCCTGGCGATGCTCCCCCTGGCGGTCCCCGGCCTGGTCATGGCCTTCGGGTTCGTCGCCATGAGCCTGAAGTGGCCCTTCGCCAAGGGCGGCCCGCTCGAAGGCATGTTCGACATCGTGGGCCGAAACCCCAACCCGGTCCTGCTGCTGGTCATCGCCTACTCGATCCGTCGTCTGCCCTACGTCGTGCGCAGCGTCAGTGCGGGGCTGGAACAGACCTCCGGCGTGCTCGAGGAGGCGGCCCTGAATCTGGGCGCTTCGCCGCTCTACGCCATCCGTCGCGTCGTCGCGCCGCTGATCATGGCCAATATCATCGCCGGTGGAATCCTTGCCTTTTCCTTCGCCATGCTCGAGGTCAGCGACTCGCTCATGCTCGCCCAGAAGGACGAGCACTACCCGATCACCAAGGCCATCTTCGATCTTTTTGGTCGCTTAGGCGACGGCCCGTACATCGCCAGCGCCATGGGCGTCTGGGGCATGGCGCTGCTCACCGTCACGCTCGTGGGCGCGGGCTTGCTGCTGGGCAAGAAACTCGGCGCGATCTTCCGCGTGTGATAAGGGTTCGACTTCCCACCCTCGCCGATCATGGGGTGTCGCCGGCGGCGGTCAGTTCGATCCGTCCCACGCGGTAGCGGCGCTGACCGTCGTCGCCCTCGATGGGCAGTGCGATGCGCGGCGTGCCGTCGCGGTCGCCCACGGAGACGAACAAGTCGTAGACGCCGGGCTTCGTCACCGGGGCGATCAGGCCCGCGATGAACCGGCTGGTGTGCTCCAGAGGCGGGGCAGCGCCCGGCGCGCCGACCTGCAGTTCGCGCAGGTTCAGCGTGTCGTCCACGAGCACCGATACGATCCCGCCTTTGTCGTCCTTGAGCGTCAGCGTGGCGTGCCCGCCGGGGTAGCACGGCGCCACGCCCTTGTTGACCCAGGTCCAACCCACCTCGAAGGGTTGCCCGATCCGCGCCGTGTCAGGCCAGGTGATCCGCGTGGGGTGGAGGCGATAGCCCATGCGGAGATTGATCTGATCGATGGCGTCGCGGTTGTCCTCCAGAAACACCCGCGGCCACCAGTGGATGGACATGTAGCTGGCGTGATGTTCCTCCACCGACTTCACGAGCAGGTCGTTGCGCCATGCTCCTTCGTGCTTGGAAGGGAGGTAGTGCTGATGCTCGAGGATGACCGGGAACCTGGGCCAGAAGAGCTGCGCCATCTCCGCGTGGTACCACGAGCCGGGCGGACGGGCGACCATGATGCTGTCATCGCGGAGCGTCACGCCCTTGGAGAAGGCGTAGTCGGTGATGGGGAAGTTTTTTCCGGGCGCGGTGGGGCCCGCGAAGTCGTCGCTGATGCACAGCAGCGTGCGCGGGAAGTGCTTCAAGTGCATATCGATGTGCAGCTTCTTGATCTCCAGGTCGTCCTGCCGACTGGACATCTGGGTGTGACCCTCTCCCCACATGCCATAGCTGCCCACGTCGATGAAGGCGACGTTGGGATTGCCGTCGTATCGCTTGGCCAGCGCGGCGAGAAAGTTGTCCAGCTTGGCGAGAAAGACCGGGTCGTTGAACACCGGGTCCCACAGTCTGCCCTGCGGCGCGGGACCGCCGCCGAGGTTGAAGAAGATCCCCTTCGCCCCCGCGTCGGCGACCCACTGCGGCGTGGCGTACTTCAGCCAGCTCTCCGAACAGCTGATCCGGATCGCGATCTTCTTGCCCTTGGCGATCCACCGCTGCGCCGGCGTGTCGAGCAGCGCCCAGTTGAACTTGCCCTCCTGCGGCTCCAGGTACGCCCAAGGCACCCGCAGGTAGACCGTGGAGACGCCGGGGAACTCGTCCACCGTGTCCGAAGGCTCCAGCTTCGAGCCATAGTTGTCCGGGATGTTCGAGTAAAAGTAGAGCACCCACCCCATATCGGGATTGACCAGGGCTCCGGCTAGGTCCTGAGGCTGGACCGTGGTGGTCTGCGCCAGAGCCACCGGCGCCATGCACAGCGCCGCGGCGGCGAGCACAACATGGGCCGGGCCGAAGCTCATTGACGATCTCCACCTTTCTCGTGTCCGCGAATCGCATCGATGCTGCGCGTTCGCATAGACTCGACACGCCCACGCGGCGGAGTGAATGGTCGCACCCCTCGCAGCGGGTGTCAACACGTCGATGGCCATAGCACTCCCCGGTCTCATCCCTCGTCAGATCGGCAGACCTTCAGGGAACCCAATCTCAAGTTGACGCAATCTTGTAGTATGATTTGCGCAAAATATCTGTTGACTCTGAGCTATCCCGCGTTTAATTTAGGCCATTTGTCCAGCTTGGTTCTAATCCCTCCTTGTAGAACCGTACCGCGCCCCATCGCGGTGCGCCTGCCCGACGAAGTTCCTCCACCCCACAGGCCCTAAAAACCACGACGACTGCTCGAAAAGAATCCGCCCGGGGCACACGCGCGCAAGATAGATCTCAACAGGAGGCCTTGGTCAGAATCAAGATCAAGCGGCGGCAAGATGTGAGACCGAGTAGCGAAGTTGACCGAGCCCCGCGGCTCGTTGCGGACGTGATGTGGGCGACGCCCAAGGACCAAAATGTCACAACAGCGGACTCGATGAGTGGTGGCGAACCGGCGTCCAGACGAGGCCGGTAACGACGATTCCCTAGGCTAATTCGTGCACGGCGGAGCGGCGCCGCCGTGAAGCGCGGTCGGTGTGTCGAGATCGGAGGACGGCGAAGGATTTGATACTTTGAAAGGGCGAATTTGAATCCGTGTTCGGTGTGGTGAATTGAAGAATCTCGTATTTCCGGATCATCAAGGTGTGGTCATGCGAAGACTCCATGTTCTGATGTGTGCGGCGGTGACGGGGTGGGTTTGCTGCGAGTCGGAGGCCTGGGGGCAGTCGCAACGCCCGGTGCAGGTGTACATCCTGTCGGGCCAGTCGAACATGGTGGGGTTCGGCAAGGTGAGCGGCGCCTCGACGCTGGGCACGCTGGAATACCTGACCAACAACGGTCAGTTCACGCACCTGGGCACCGCTGGAAACTGGACGGTCCGCGACGACGTCTGGTACAAGGGGGTGATCTCGGCGACGGCGGACAAGTGGCTCTCGCCGGGGACAGGAGCGGACGGGGACAAGTTCGGCCCGGAGCTGCAATTCGGCCAGGTTGTGGGCGATTATCACGACGAGCCGGTGCTGCTGCTCAAGACGGCTCAGGGCAATCGCAGCTTGGGCTGGGACTTTCTGCCGCCCGGCAGCGAGTCCTACGAGTACAACGGGTACACCTACGCGGGTTACGGCCAAAGCCCGGACCGCTGGGTGACGGGGACGACGCCTACGCCCATCAACTGGTACGCCGGCAAGCAGTTCGACGACAGCGTGGCGGCGGCCAAGGGGGTGCTGGACAACTTCGAGACGGAGTTCCCCGACTGGGCGGATCGAGGCTACGAAGTGGCGGGTTTCGTCTGGTGGCAGGGGCACAAGGACCAGAGCGAGCCGCACGCCAGCCGGTACGAGCAGAATATGGTCAGATTTATCAAGGAGTTTCGCGCCGCGTTCAATGCGCCCGATGCGCCGTTTGTACTTTCGACCATCGCGTTTGGGGGTTGGACTCTGTCGGGCGCGGGGCTGACGGTCGCCCACGGTCAGCTCGCGGTCAGCGGCGAGACGGGCAATTACCCTGAGTTCGCTGACAACGTCAGGACCGTGGAGGCACGCGACTATTGGCGTGACGCCTCCGTCTCGCCCAGCACCCAGGGCTACCACTACAACTGGAACGCGGAGACCTATCTGCTCGTGGGCGACTCCCTGGGGCGGGCGGCCACCGACCTGCATGTTTACCGTCCTTTCCTCGAGATCAACCGGCTCACCGGAGAGATCAAGATCATCAATCCGTCCTACGGCGGATTGAACATGACGCTCAAGGACTACACCATCTCCTCCGCCTCCGGCGCGCTCAATGGATTGAACTGGACGCCCATTGACGGGAACTACGACGCCAACGGCAACGGACTGATCGACGACGGCGCCTGGGCGGTCACCGCAAGCACCGCGGGCGCGTTGAGCGAGAGTGCCTTGGTCGGCGGCGACGGGGGGAGCATCCTCATCAACAACAGCTTCAGTCTGGGCGTGGGCGCCTGGCTGCAGAACCCCGTGGAGGACATCCGATTCACCTACACCGATGCGCTGGGAGTGGTTCGGCAGCTATCGGTGAGATACTTCGGTGACCGGGTAAAACTGGCGGACCTGGACATCGACGGCGTCATCGAGATCGACGACTGGGCGATCTTTGTTCAAGGCGCTCAATCGAACATGTCCGCCCTGTCGCAGGCGCAGGCGTATCGGCGGGGCGACCTCGACGGCGACGGAGACAATGATATTTACGACTTCGGCTTGTTCCGCCAGGCGTTCGAGCTGGACAACCCCGCTCCCGGCGCATTTCAGGCGATGCTCGTGGAGTATTTCAACAATCAGATCCCCGAGCCGGCCTCGGGTCTGACGCTCCTCGCCGGCGTGTTGGGCCTGCAACTGCGCAGGAACCGTAGAGCTCGCGGCGCCACACGTCGTGATGAGCCGCGGAGGTCGGTCCGCACACCCCGCGCCGTTGCAAGCGCCGGTGCGCTGACCCTCGCGGTCGGGTTGCTGTGTGTGGAGCCTGTTCACGCGGTCACCCTGAGCATCAACTCCTCCGCACCGGTGGTCAACGGTTCGGACATCGCCAACCTGGCGACCCCCACGGGCGGACAAGCGATCTGGGGCGATCGACCCACACAGGGGCAGACCTTCGACGCCACCAGCGCCGGGGGCCTTCTCAACTCGATCACGGTACAGCTTAACGAAAGCGATGGCACGATCCTGGGATGGAAGGATTACCGCTTCCGCTTCGGAACCGTCAATTCCACCACCAGCAGCATCACGGTCAACGTGAATCAAGTGATCAGGCAGAACCCGGACGTGGCCTCCGATTCGTATTACACGATCACGCTGGATTCGCCGGTGGTCCTGGTGCCCAACACGCGTTACGGCTTCGACCTTGGGCTTAGCGGCAGCGAGGAGAGCTGGACCGTTGGCATCCCTATTTTGCGTCAGAGCGGCAACACGTATGCGGGCGGGCAAAGCTACAGCGCCGGCCAGCCGAGCAATCCAGGCACCGCCCTGAGCGCAGGCAGCGGCAACGACCTGATCTTCCACGCGGACATCGATCCCTTCCCCGACACCGCCTTTTTCTCGTTGCAGGTCAACACGACCTCAGGGGCCATGTCCTTCCTTGGGGGATCGATCGACCTGCTCAACACCATCAACTATTACCAGATCACCAGCGCGGGCGGTTCGCTCAACGTCGCGGGGTGGCGAAGCCTGCAGGACCAGGACCTCGAAGGCAACGGCCCGCCCACCGGCTGGGGCAACGGGTGGGAGGAGGCGGGCGGCGCAGGGTCCCACGTGCTGGCGGAGGCCTACCTGCTGGGCGACAGCCTGATCACCGACGGCACGGTCATCCACCTGGGCCCTGCTTTTGACCGCACGGTTGATGCACGGGACCTGGTCCTGACCTACCGCAACGGCCTGGGGCAGATCATCGACGGCACGATCGACTACTTCTCGCCTCTCCTGGGCGACGTGGACAACGACGGCGACGCGGACGTGGCGGACATCAACACCGCGCTGGGGCAGTTCACGGGGCCGGGCGGCAGCCTGGTGAAGAGCTGGGCTCAGGGCGATATGGACGGCGATGGCGACGTGGACATCGCTGACCTCTCGGGCATCTACTCGGCCTACTTCGGGGTGCAGACCTGGGTGAATCCGCGCGTGATCTACGACACGCCGGGCGTGGATCGCCGGTTGTTCGACGCCGCATTCGGAGCCGGGGTCCCGGAGCCCTCCACGCTGGGGGCGATGGCGTTGGGCGCGGGGTGGCTGCTGTGTCGCGCCAAGCGACGGTCCATGCGAACCAAGCCGCAACGGAGTGCGAGGTAACACGCCATGAAACACATGATCCGCACCTGCATGGTTCTTGCGTTCGTCGCGGCGCCGGTTCTCGCCGACGAGGCGGCGCTGCTCACGGCGTTGAGCGCGTTGGAGGGTCACGTCAAAGGCACCGCGACGCTGACCTCGACGCAGATCGCCAGCCACAAGGCGACCCTCGACGCCAACAAGACGATCTTCGGCGATACCGCGGCGACGATCTCCGCCAGCTTCAACCTCGTCCAGAGCTACGACCAGAACATCGGCCCGATGTGGTCGCTCGGCTCGCCCACCCAGAACGGGTTTAACCGCAATTCCGTGACCACCGACATCCACTGGACGGTGTACCACGCGATGCAGTACATCATGGACGACACTTACAATAGTGGGAATCTTCAGACGCAGTCTTCGCTGCTAAGCGGGTACAAGTTCGGCAGTGCCGCTGTGTTCCCCGGCCCGGTGGCTCCGCCGAGCGATCCGAACGTCAGTTACACCGTCTCGATCGACGGCAGTTTTTTGGAAACTTTCGGGCGCGACACGCAGCACTGGACCTTTCCGGCACGCAAGGCCACCGGGACCTACCTGGTGCCGGGTTCGATCGCGACGATCACCGTGCCCGAGGCCCTGGTCGGGAAGGGCTACCAGGTGCGCGTGGAGGGACACTCGTGGGACATGGCCAACCGTGCCCCGGTGGATCGGCTCGAACGCTCCTCGCTGCTCTACAACATCGACAGCACCCAGGTCCAGGTCGCCAGCCCGCTGGGCGGGAGCATCTACATCGAGGTGCCCTACCGCGCCGACGCCGGCGTCGTCGATGTGCAGATTCAGAACGTGGTCCGCTCGCCCTTCTTCTCGATGCAGGACTTCAAGACCACCACGCTCGAAGAGTGGCAGAACACCGAACGCCACCACCCCGGACCGTGGGCGGATTTCCAGACCGAGAAGTTCATGGCCAACGTGCCCACGAGCTGGATCTACAGCCTCGAGGACCCGGTGAGCACGATGCAGGAATGGGAACGGGCGATGGACGTGATCAACGACCTGATGGGCTTCCCGCGCGACCGCGGCAAGGAGACGTTGTTCCTGCAGGTCGACGTGCGAACCCGCTCGAGCGTCTTTGCCCCGGGCTATCCCACGGTCAACGACACCTACAACCCCGACAGCACCTACAACGGAAACGTGAACAGCTACATCCTTCGCGGGCCGGAGTTCGCCCCCTACTACGCCTTCCACGAGCAGGGGCACTCTTACTTTTTCCCCAAGTTCCCCGGCGAGAGCGAGTCGGCGGTCAACCTGTTGCACGTGCCGGTGCAGCAAATGCTGTACGGCAAGAGCTGGGACTACGCTCTGGCCGGTTCGATGGGAGAGCAGGGCAACCCGCACCGCACGCTCGACAACACCGCGGTGGAGTGGATGACGAGTTTCAATTTTTCGCCGCGCGAGGTCCCGATGCACGAGGCTGAGAAGAGCTACCAGCTCAAGGGCCACGCCAAGTTCGTCGAGATCGCCCGGCTCTTCGGCTGGGACAAGCTCGGCGACTACTGGTATTCCTTCAACGAGGACCTCGAAAACGGCGTCGCCTCGCCCACCTCCATCGACGGCATGCTGCTGCGCCTGTCGCAGAAGGTCGGCGTGGACGTCACTCCGCTCTTCCATTTCTGGGGCGTCCACCCCGACAACGTGGCGACGCTGCGAACCTCCATGCAGGCGGCGGGGCTGCTCCAGTCGCAGGAAATCTACGACCTGCTCAAGCACTACCGCGACCTGATCCCCGCGGACAACGCCGCCTTCAGAACCTTCGCCCTGAACTGGTGGGGTCGCCAGCCCAGCGTCAACGGCTACTGGACCGAGAGCGAACATGCCCGACAGTGGGACGAGACCCCGGACTATCTGGGTGAAGGCGACACCGAGCAGCGGCCCAACGGCGAGATCTACACCGAGGACAGTGCCGCGGACATCCGTGACGTGGTCAATCGCCTGATCAAGCTCTACTTCCCCTCGCCCTTCCTCAACTTCCCCCTGGCGGACCTGGACCTGGACCTCAACGTCACCGGCAGCGACTGGCTCATGTTCCGCAACGGCATCCACGCAAACCTTCAAGGCTTGAGCGAGCAGCAGGCCTACCTCCTGGGCGACCTCGACGGCGACGGCGACAACGACATCTACGACTTCGACCTTTTCAGAAAAACCTACGAGTTGTACCACCCTGAACCGGGCGCCTTCGCTGCGATGCTCATCGCCACCGCTCAGAACGATGTGCCCGAGCCCGGGGCGCTGGCCACGCTCACGGTGTTCCTCTTGACGGCGATGCGTCGGCGTCTTCCGAGGTCACCGATCGTTGGCAATCTGGGTAAGGGCGCGGACTCCGTTCTTTCATGAGTTACGAGTGTTCTTCGTGAATTTTCGAGTTCGATATCAAGTGCGTCTTGATCTCGCTTCGGACCGGAGTAAGAATCTATGACAACCCTTTGGACGAGTCACAGCCGAATGCAACTCATCACTCGCAACTCGTGCGATCGTCCGGCCCGTTCACTGCGCCGGTTACGGGCGTTGACACCCGGGTTGACCACTGAGCCGCGCTTCGAGGCGCTCGAGCCGCGGCTGCTGTTGTCGGTCGTCGAAACTCCTCCTCCAGCGGCCCTGACGTTGGGCATCGTGGACAACGGCGAGGCGGGGTATGCGGTGAGCGGGACGTGGGGTGACGCGACCAGAGGTTACTTGGGAGACAACCAGTGGGCGGCGGCGGGCACCGGTTCGAGTAAGGCGTCGTGGACTTTCACGGGGCTTGACACCGGCCAATACCGGGTGCATGCCACCTGGTCCGCCGACGCCAACCGAGCCACGAACGCGCCGTTCGTGGTCAAGA
>CAZBXW010000007.1:0-6675 GCA_964496285.1 uncultured Phycisphaera sp. | reverse complement strand
CCGGGTGCACGCCACCTGGTCGGTCAACGCCAACCGAGCCACGAACGCGCCGTTCACGATTCGGGACGGAGCAGCCACGCTGACAACCGTGCTGGCCAATCAGGAACTGGCTCCGAATGACCTCAGCGACGCCGGCGCTTCTTGGGAGGAGTTGGCGTTGGTGACGATTGCCTCCGGGACCCTTGTGGTGGAACTGCGTAACAACGCCAACGAGTTTGTCATCGCCGACGCCGTCCGAATCGAGCGCGTCGGCGAACCGCCCACCCAGGACCTGGGCCTCTCACTGAACCTTGCCTCGATCTCCGAGAACGGCGGTTCCACCACCGCCACCGTCACACGCAGCGGCTCGACCTCCGGCGATCTGATCGTCAGCCTCCTGAGCAGCGATACGTCCGAGGCCAGCGTCCCCCTGACCGTAACGATCCTCGATGGCCAATCCAGCGCCAACTTCATCGTCACCGGCGTGGACGACACGCTCATCGACGGCACGCAGACCCTGACGCTCACCGCCAGCGCCTCGGGATTCACCCCGGGCCAGAGCACCCTCGACGTCACCAACGACGACGTGGGCGTGATCTTCCAAGCCCAGTACACCGACGCGGCGGGCGAAGGGTTCTTCGACGCCACGCTCGGCCAAGCGCGGCGGGACGCTTTCGAGTACGCCCTTGATATCTGGTCGAGCCTGGTTCTGAGCACTTACGTCGGACAGACGGTCGTCGTCTCCGCCAGCTTCGACCCGCTCGGGTCGGGCATCCTGGGCAGTGCCGGTCCCGAGTTCGTTCACCGCGGCTTCAGCTCTTCGCTTTCCCCCAACGTCTGGTATGGGTCGGCGCTGGCCAACAATCTGGACGGGAGCGACATCAGCCCCGGTTCCGCAGAGATCTCCGCCCAGTTCAGCTCCAACTTCTCCAACTGGTACCTGGGCACCGACGGCAACACCCCCGGCGGTCAGTACGACTTCGTCACCGTCGTCCTGCACGAGATCGGACACGGACTGAACTTCCTGGACCTCTTCGACGGCAACGGCGCCTACCTCATCAGTGGGTTGCCCGGTGTTTACGACCTGTTCCTCGAGGACGTCAACGGCGTGGACCTGACCACGATGACCCAGGCGCAGCGCGCCACCGCCCTGACGAGCAACAATCTCTACTGGTCCGGCGCTAACGCGACCGCTGCCAACGGGGGCAACCGTCCCCGCCTCTACGCGCCCACCACCTACTCCAACGGCTCGAGCACCTCCCACCTCGACGAGGGCACCTACGGAGCCGAACTCATGTCGCCCTTCTACAGCGGCGTCGACCACACCATCAGCGCCCTGGAACTGGGCATGCTCGCCGACATGGGTTGGACCATCGCCGGCTTGACCCCGGTCGGCGGCGGCAGCAGCGGCAGTTCACTGGCCGGCTCCGGCGGATCCTCGGGCGGGTCGTTGCAGCCTGATTCGTTCGAGACCGTCGAGATTGGCCTCGACGAAGACCACGACCACGACCACGACCACCACCATCTTCGGGATCGTTCCTTCTCGATGCTGGTCCAGTGGTTCGAGTCGGTCTCCAAGAAGCGATCCAACGCCTCGCTGCTGACTTTCACGCCCGCTGCGCCTCCCGTTGCGGTGATCTGACCGCGCCGAGCAGGCGCATTGGGCGCGCATCCCCTTGGCCCTGACGCTGCGGCTTACCGCAACGTTCGCCACTCGCCCCGGCGCCCGCAACGGACAGTCTGCTTCCTTAGCCGTGGACGGAATCCCAGTACACTCCTCGTCGGCGTCGCGGGGCTTGCGTTGTCGTACAATCGATATCCTCGCTACGTTCTCGCTTCACCACCTTCACACACGGAATCCATCCATGAACCGCACCACACCTCACGTCCTCGCTGCCCTGATGATCGCCTTGGGCGCAGCCTGGCTCGTCCGCCCCGCTTACGCCGCTGCACCGCTGAAGGTCTTCATCCTCGCCGGCCAGTCCAACATGCAGGGCCACGCCGCCATCCCCACGCTCAGCTACATGGCCCACGACCCCAAGTCCGCCCCGCTGCTGCAACAGATCGTCGATAGCGACGGCAAACCTAGAGTCTTCGAGCACGTCTGGATCACCTACCTCTCCGAAGGCCGCGGCGGCGATGCGGTCGAGAAGAACGGCCAGCTCACCGCGGGCTTCGGCGCCAACCCCGACAAGCTCGGCCCAGAACTGGCCTTCGGCATCACCATGCACCAACTCCTGGGCGAGCCGATCCTCCTCATCAAGACCGCCTGGGGCGGCAAGAGCCTGCACACCGACTTCCGACCGCCCAGCTCCGGGCCTTTCCTCTACAACGAAGCGCAACTTGAAGACTTCAGGAAGAACGGCAAAGACCCCGCCGCCGAGCAGGCCGCCCGTACCCAAGCCTCCGGCCACTACTATCGCCTGATGCTCGAGCACGTGAACAAAGTCCTCGCCGAACCCTCGAAGTACTGCCCCGAGTACGACCCGAAGCAGGGCTACGAGCTCGCAGGCTTCGTCTGGTTCCAGGGCTGGAACGACGCGGTGGACAGCGGAGTCTACCCCAACCGCGATCAGCCCGGCGGCTACGACCTCTACAGCACTCTGATGGCCCAGTTCATCCGTGATGTTCGCAAAGATCTCCAAGCCCCGAACCTTCCCTTCGTCATCGGCGTCATGGGCGTGGGTGGCCCGGTGGACCTGAAAAACCCCAATCGCTACACCGCCTCGACGCAAAACTTCCGCGACGCCATGGCCGCCCCCGCAAGCCTGCCCGAGTTCCAAGGCAACGTCGCCGCCGTCCGCACCGAAGTCTTCTGGGACTCGCTCCAATCCGATGCCGACACGAAGCGAAGCGAAATCCGCAGCCAAATCGACAAACTGAAAAAGGAAGGCAAAGTCTTCGCCGAAGGCGAAGAGCAGAAACTATACAACCAGCGCCTCGAAGAAGCCCTGACCCCCGAAGAAAAGCAGGCCCTCGCAGGCATCTCCAACTTCGGCTTCCACTACCTCGGCAGCGCCAAAATCCTCAGTCGCATCGGCCAAGCCATGGCCGAAGCCATGGGGCCGATGGCGAAGAAGTGATTGCTGGGGTGGGGGGAGTTGGGTTTGGGGAGTGGGGCTGGGGTGGAGGGTGGGCCAAGCCCGCGCGGGTGTGTTGCAGGCTGATCGAGGGATAACGAAGCAGTGCTTATCGATGGCGGGAGTCTTGAACGAAAAGCCGATCGATAGGAGGAGTCAACCTGTCATGTTGCCGCGGCGAGCAGTTCCGCTTCGGGTTTCATATCGGGGGCGATGAGGCGGGTCTCACGCATCAGGTGCAGGTCGATGGCGCGGGCGGCGCCGCGGCCCTCAGCGATGGCCCAGACGACCAGCGATTGACCACGGCGACAGTCGCCCGCGGCGAAGACGCCCGGAAGGGAAGTGGCGAAGCGGCCGTACTCGGCTTTGAAATTGCTGCGCGGGTCGAGTTCGATGCCGATCGCTTTGGCCAAGGGTTCTTCGGGGCCGAGGAATCCCATGGCGAGCAGGACGAGGTCGGCGTCGAAGGTCTGTTCGCTGCCGGGGATTTCTGTCATCTTGAATTGACCTTTATCGTCCTTCTGCCAATGGACGCGGACGGTCTTGATGGCTTTGACGTTCCCGGAGCCGTCGTCGATGAACTCCTTGGCGTTGATGGCGAACTCGCGCGGGTCCTTGCCGAAGGCGGCGGCGATCTCTTCGTGGCCGTAGTCGCTGCGGAAGGTGCGCGACCACTGAGGCCAGGGATTGTCGGGGGTGCGCTGCTCGGGCGGCTTGGGGAGCAGCTCGAAGTTGACGAGGGACTTGCAGCCGTGACGGATGGAGGTTCCGATGCAGTCGCACCCGGTGTCGCCGCCGCCGATGACCACGACGTTCTTGCCCTTGGCGTGGATGGGGGTTTGGAACGCAAGCGAGCGGTCAGCGTCGAGCAGGTTCTTGGTGTTCTGGTGCAGAAACTCCATGGCGAAGTGGACGCCTTTGAGTTGGCGACCGGGGATGGGCAGGTCGCGCGGCTTGGTCGCACCGGTGGCGAGCAACACCGTGTCGAACTCTTCCAACAACCTGCGGGGGTCGATGATGCTTGCGTCGTTGGGTGCATCAAACCCGCTGTTCCACTTGGCGTCGGGGAGGGTGACGAAGGCCTTGGTGACGAAGGTGACACCCTGGGCTGCCATGAGGTCGATGCGTCGTTGGACGACGCGTTTGTCGAGCTTCATGTTGGGGATACCGTACATGAGCAGCCCGCCGATGCGGTCGGCCCGCTCGTAGACGGTGACGGAGTGGCCGGCCTTGTTGAGCTGATCCGCAGCGGCCAGACCCGCGGGGCCTGAGCCGACGATCGCCACCTTCTTCCCCGTGCGCGTGATTTCACTTCCGGCGGCGGGAGTGATCCAGCCTTCTTCCCAGGCTCTATCGACGATGGCGCACTCGATGTTCTTGATGGTGACGGGTGGGTTGGTGATGCCCAGGACGCAGGCGTGCTCGCAGGGGGCGGGGCAGACGCGTCCGGTGAACTCGGGAAAGTTGTTCGTCTTGTGCAAGCGGTCGATGGCCTCGCGCCACTCGCCCTTGTAGACCAGGTCGTTCCACTCGGGGATGAGGTTGTCGATGGGGCAGCCGGTGTCCGACTGACAGAAGGGCACGCCGCAGTCCATGCAGCGGGCGCCCTGGGTCTTGAGGTGCGACTCCTCGACGTGCTGGTGGAACTCGTCGAAGTTTTTCACGCGCGACCCGGGGTCCTGGTAGGGGACGGTCTGACGCGGGAACTCCATGAAACCGGTGGGCTTGCCCATGATGAGACTCCGAGGCGCCGCGGGCCGCGGTCGCGGCGTGGCTAAGGGTTATTGGGCGACGACGAGCTGAGACTGTCGGCGTTGTTGCAGGACGCGCTTGTAATCCGTGGGCATGACCTTGACGAAGCGTTGCACCAGGTTGTCCCAGTCGGCCAGGACGCGCTGCGCCACCGCTGAGCCGGTGTAGCGCAGGTGATTTTCGAGGATGGTGCGAAGCTCGGTCGTGTCGTCGGCGGCTTCGACCTTCTCCAATTCGACGAGGGCGAGGTTGCAGTTGGAGAGGAAGTTGCCGTCGATGTCGTAGACATAAGCGATGCCGCCGGACATCCCCGCCGCGAAGTTCCGTCCGGTCTTGCCGAGGATGACCGCTCTTCCGCCGGTCATGTATTCGCAGCCGTGGTCGCCCACGCCCTCGACGACAGCGGTCGCGCCGGAGTTACGGACGCAGAAGCGTTCAGCCGCCTGACCACGGAAGTAGGCTTCGCCCTCGATGGCGCCGTAGAGGGCGACGTTTCCGATGAGGATGTTCTCCTCGGCGACGAAGCCCGCGTGGCGTGGCGGGTAGATGACGACCCGGCCGCCGGACAGCCCCTTGCCGCAGTAGTCCTGCGAGTCGCCCTCGAGCTCCAGGGTGATTCCGGGGGCAAGCCAGGCGCCGAAGCTCTGCCCCGCGCTGCCGGTGAACTTGAAGTGGATGGTGTCCCTGGGCAGACCGTGCGCCCCGTGGAGCAGGCTGACCTGGTTGGACAACATGCCCCCGACGGTGCGGTGGATGTTGCGGATGGGCAGGTCGTGTCGGACTTTCTGACGAGCCTGCAACGCGGGCTTGGCCAGCTCGATGAGCTGGTTGTCCAACGCTTGTTCCAGGCCGTGGTCCTGCGTGGTGGTGCACCGGACCTGCACGTTCTCGTGGGGCTTCTGCGCCATGGCGAGGATGGGCGTGAGATCGATGCCGCGCGCTTTCCAGTGGCTCACCGCGCCGCGGGTGTCAAGCAGATCGACCCGACCGATGGCTTCGTCGATCGAGCGAAGCCCGAGCGAGGCGAGAATCTGTCGCGCCTCCTCGGCGACCATGAAGAGATAGTTGACTACGTGCTCGGGTTGGCCGGTGAACTTCCTCCGCAGCTCGGGGTCCTGCGTGGCGACACCGACGGGGCAGGTGTTGAGGTGGCACTTGCGCATCATGATGCAGCCGAGCGTGATGAGCGGCGCGGTGGCGAAGCCGTATTCCTCCGCGCCCAGTAGCGCCGCGATGACCACGTCGCGACCGGTCTTGAGCTGACCGTCGGTCTCGAGCCGGACGCGCGAGCGCAGGTCGTTGAGCACGAGCGTCTGGTGCGTCTCGGCGATGCCCAGCTCCCAGGGGAGTCCCGCGTGCTTGATGCCGGTGAGTGGCGAAGCGCCGGTCCCGCCGGTGTCGCCGGAGATGAGGATGTGGTCGGCGTGCGCCTTGGCGACGCCGGCGGCGATGGTGCCCACGCCCACCTCGCTCACGAGTTTGACGCTGATCCGAGCCCTGGGGTTGCCGTTCTTCAGGTCGTAGATGAGCTGCGCCAGGTCCTCGATGGAGTAGATGTCGTGGTGCGGCGGCGGGGAGATGAGCATCACGCCGGGGGTGGTGTGCCGGGTGCGAGCGATGCTCTCGGAGACCTTGTGCCCGGGCAGTTCGCCGCCCTCGCCGGGCTTGGCGCCCTGCGCCATCTTGATCTGAAGCTGGTCCGCGTGGGTGAGATAGAAGCTCGTGACGCCGAAGCGTCCGGAGGCGACCTGCTTGATGGCGGAGCGCTTCGAGTCGCCGTTGGGCAGGGGGGTGAAGCGTTCGTAGTCTTCGCCGCCCTCGCCGGTGTTGCTCTTGCCGCCGATGCGGTTCATGGCGATGGCCA
>CAZBXW010000006.1:0-180443 GCA_964496285.1 uncultured Phycisphaera sp. | reverse complement strand
TCCTGACACCTTTTCTATCCTCTGGAAAGCCTTCCTCTGGTCGTGCCCGACGGCAACAGCACTACGCATCTGGCAGTCAGGGCAGAGGACATCACGGTACTTCCGTGGGACCGCAGTTCCGGCCATGACTTGCGTGCCAGGCTGGAAGGACTTATCCCGGTCGGATCGCACGTGATCGCCGAATTGACCCTCAACGGCACGACTCGACTGGAGGCCGCGCTGATCCACGCGGATGCATCGACTCTTGAACGCCATCTGGCCGCTGACGTGGCAGTGCGCATTGCCCCCGAGCGGGTGCTCTTCTTGACGGATGCGAACAGCACAGTTGCAGTGGAACGGCAACCGGGCGTGCTGTCGCGGACTCAGGTCGGCGACAGGGGCAATGTATGATCCCTTTGTGGCCCGACAGCGTCTTGCTGGGCTTGGCTGCGCTCATCGCATCCATAATGGCTGCCGTGACGGGCACGGGCGGCGGGATCATCCTTCTGCCGGTTCTCGTGGCCCTGCTCGGGGTCCGCGATGCGATTCCTGCCTACACGTTGGCGCAGTTCATCGGGAATCTCAGTCGGGTATGGTTCAATCGACGAGAGGTCGAGCTAAGGGTCGTCTGGTGGTTTGCCCTTGGCGCGGTGCCGATGGCCGTGCTGGGTGGTGTGCTCTTTACGCGAACGAGTGATCAGACGCTGATTCGCCTGTTGGGCGTCTTCCTCATCATCAGCGCGATCTGGCGACGAGTCCGAGCGAACCGGCCCAAGGGCTTCCCTGTCCAACGATTCACTTTGATCGGTGGTGTGTTTGCCTTCATCTCCGCGCTGGTGGGCAGCGCTGGACCGTTTATGGCTCCCTTCTTCTTGGCCTTCGGTCTGGTGCGGGGCGGATACATTGGCACCGAGGCATTGGGTACCGCCATCATGCATGTCGTGAAGATGGCGACTTATGGTGCCGGCGAAGCATTCAGTCTCCACGCCGCCGCGATCGGCGCTCTTCTCGCGCCAGTCATGATCGGGGGTTCCTATCTGGGCAAGCGCGTCCTTGACCGCCTTCCGGACCGAGTGTTCGTGGTGGTTGTCGAGCTCGTTCTGGTGGTATTCGGGCTACTCTTCATCATTCGGGGGTAGAACCCCCCGTAAGACCTCGACCCGCGATGCTGATGTAGTTAGCAGCCGCGTCGGTTTGCGGGGTTTTCCCTTCAAGCAAAGCCCGTCGCTGGCGGCCACTCCGATGCACGGAGACCAAGGCAGCCGTCATGGCGTCTTTGCGCGCTCGAACCATCCATCTCGATGATCAAGAGCGATGCGAACGTATCGCCGAACTCCTCGCCCGGGGTGTCGTGCGGCACATGCTTGGCCGCCGCCGGGAATCTGAGGAATCTGGCGATAATCGACTTGAGGTGTCTGGCGAAACGAGGCTTCATGTACACGCGGTTAACGGCAAGAGAACCCCCGGAACCGCAGGAGATGAAGCATGAACCTGAACGTCAAACGCCAGATCGCCGACCTGCGGAAGATGCCCGCGGCGCGGCTCCGCGAGAAACACCAAGAGGTGTTCGGCGAGCCCAGCCGGTCGGGACACCGCGAATACCTGTTTCGCCGGATCGCCTGGAAAACTCCAGGCCCTGGCCGAGGGCGACCTATCCGAGCGGGCGCGCCGCCGGGCGGCAGAATTGGCCCGCAACGCCGATCTCCGCACCTCTGCCCCGCGGGCCGTCGCCGAGGCCCTTCCAGGTCCGGATCGAGCGGTTCGCTCCGGTTCCCTGCCCGTGGCCGCCGATGAACGCCTGCCAATGCCCGGCGCGGTGCTGGCGCGGAAGTTCAAGGGTCGGACGTACCAGGTGACCGTCCTGCCGATAGGCTTCGAGATGGACGGGCAAATCTACAAGTCGCTGACCGCCGTGGCCTTCGCCATTACGGGGTCGCATTGGAACGGCTACCTGTTCTTCAATCTCGTGCCGCCCCGGAAAGGACTCGTCCAACCATGACCACCAAGAAGCCAATCCCGCCCCGGCAGACCACGCGCTGCGCGATCTACACCCGCAAGAGCACCGAAGAGGGCCTGCAGCAGGACTTCAACACGCTCGACGCCCAGCGTGAAAGCGCCGAGGCGTACATTCTGGCCCACAAACACGAGGGCTGGATCTGCCTGCCCGACCGCTACGATGACGGTGGATACACCGGCGGGAACTTGGATCGGCCGGCCTTCAAACGGCTGATGGCCGATGTTGGGCACGATAAGGTGTCAGGATGAATTATGGGCTGGCTGGTGCGGTTGGCTAGTGGTGTTGAGCGTCGGGAGGGTGGGTTTGAGTTGCGGTGTTGCTGGGCGGTCGGGGGTGGAGTCAGCGCGGCGGAAGGCGGTGGGGGCAGGAGAGGAGGTGGTCGTTGACGAGGCCGGTGGCTTGCATGAAGGCGTAGCAGATCGTGGAGCCGACGAACTTGAAGCCGCGCTTGAGGAGGTCCTTGCTCAAGGCTTCGGACTCCGCGGAGCGTGCGGGGATCTCGCGGAGCATGTGCCAGCGGTTGAGTTTGGGGGCGCCGCCGACGAAGCGCCAGACGTAGGCGTCGAAAGTATCGAACTCCTGCTGCACCTGGAGGAACGCTCTGGCGTTGAGGATGGCGGAGTTGACTTTGAGTCTGTTGCGGACGATGCCGGGGTCGGCGAGCAAGGCAGCGACCTTGCGGGCGTCGTATCGAGCGACCTTGCGGGGATCGAAATCGGAAAAGACCTTGCGGTAGTGTTCCCGCTTCTTGAGGATGGTGTCCCAGGACAGGCCGGCTTGTGCGCCCTCGAGAATGAGGAACTCGAAGAAGATGCGGTCGTCGTGCACCGGCACGCCCCACTCGCGGTCGTGGTAGGCGATGGCCAGGTTGTTGCGCGCCCAGGGACAGCGGGTGGCGGGCATGGGGTGGGGATCGGGGAGCGGGGGAGTTGTAGCCACTGAAGTGGCTACGCCTTGGGGTCGGGTCGGGTCGGGGTCGGGGGGTGGGGATGAGATCAATCCCTGGTCCGCGATCCCTGAATTCCGAGCGCCGAACGCCCAACTCCGAACCTCAGTCTCGTGTGTCATTCCGGTTCGGGGGCGTCGTCCTCTTCGGCGGCGATGGCGGCGGGGGCGGGGTTGGTGTCAGCGAGTTTCTTGGCGAGGACTTTCTCGCGAATCTCGGTGAAGAGGTCGGAGTTCTCCTTGAGGAACTTCTTGGCGTTCTCGCGGCCCTGACCGAGGCGTACGTCGCCCATGGTGAACCATGCGCCGGACTTCTGGACGACATCGCAGTTGACCGCCAGGTCGAGCAGGTCGCCGGTGCTGGAGATGCCTTCGTCGAACATGATGTCGAACTCGGCGTCGCGGAAGGGTGGGGCGACCTTGTTCTTGACAACCTTGGCGCGGACGCGGTTGCCGGTGGCGATCTCGCCTTCCTTGATGGACCCGGTGCGTCGGATGTCGATGCGGACGGAGGCGTAGAACTTCAGAGCGCGGCCGCCGGGGGTGGTCTCGGGGTTGCCGAACATGACGCCGATTTTTTCGCGGATCTGGTTGATGAAGATGACCGAGCACTTGGAGCGTGAGATGGCGCCGGTGAGTTTGCGGAGGGCCTGGCTCATGAGTCGAGCCTGCATGCCCACGGTGGGGTCGCCCATCTCGCCCTCGATCTCCGCACGGGGGATGAGGGCTGCGACGGAGTCCACGACGATGACGTCCACGGCGTTGGAGCGGACGAGCAGTTCACAGATTTCCAAGGCTTGCTCGCCGGTGTCCGGCTGAGAGACAAGCAGTTCCTCGATGTTGACGCCCAGGCGGCGGGACCAGGAGGGGTCAAGTGCGTGTTCGGCGTCGATGAAGGCCGCGACCCCGCCCTCTTTCTGGGCCTGAGCGACGACGTGAAGGGCAAGGGTGGTTTTGCCGGAGGACTCGGGGCCGAAGATCTCGATGACTCGACCGCGGGGGATGCCCTTGCCGCCCAGGGCGAGGTCGAGACTGATGGCGCCGGTGGAGATGCCCTGGATGGCGGACTCGGGCCCGTCGTTGAGTCGCATGATGGAGCCTTTGCCGAAGGCTTTCTCGATCTGCACGACGGCGCGCTCGATGGCCTGCCGCTTGCCGGGATCGATGGCGGCGCGCTCGACGGCTTTTTCGACCGCTTTCTCGACGCTCGGGTTGCTCTTGGCCATGCCGTTGCCCCTGGGGTTGGCTGGGCGAGTTTCGACCAGCTCGGGAGTGGAGATCGTGGCGAAGGACGCGGCTCTTACCATAACAGGCTCCTTGATTTGTTCAACGGCGGGGTGATGTTCGTGTTTCGTAAGGTACCTATAAGTTCGGGTTTTGTCAAGGGGTGGCTTGAAATAATTTCGCAGCGGCGCGCGGTGGGCGCAAGCGTTATGATGGCGGGACTATGGCAGAAGCTAATCCCAAGTTGTTGCGGCACGTTATCGCGGCTTTGGTGACGAACGAGCCGGGCGTCCTGGCGCAGGTGGCGAGCATGTTCGCGGCTCGCGGGTTCAACATTGATTCGCTGGTGGTCGGTCGCACGGAGAACTCGGAGTTGTCACGGATGACCATCGTGGTCAACGGGGACCACGGGGTGCTGGAGCAGGTGCGCAAGCAGCTGGGCAAGCTGGTGCCGGTGGTGAAGGTGGTGGACTACGTGCATCGGCCGCACGTGGAGCGAGACTTGATGCTGTTGACGGTCTCGACGTTCGACGGCGCCACGGGGACGAGCAAGCGCAGCGAGGTGATCGAGTTGGCGAACCTGTTCCGAGCCAAGGTGGTGGACGTGGCGAGCGATCAGATCATGGTGGAGATGTCCGGGACGGAGGAGAAGATCGAGGCGTTGATCGAGCTGATGAGGCCCTACGGGATCATTGAGCTGGCGCGGACGGGTGTGATCGCGATGCCGCGTGGCGCCGGGGAGCGGAAGCTGGGCAAGACAGCGTCGGCGGGCGTGGACGTGGACGAGACCCAACTGCCGCCGGGCTGAGCTTGGGCATCGCTTTGCGTCTCTCAAGATAGATAGCCGCCGATGATCGCGGATGAACGCCGATAATTCATCATTTTTGTTCTCTTTATCGGCGGCCATCGGCGGCCCAATCGGCTTTGATTAGCCGCTCAAGAGAATGCGAAGATTGGATATGCGGGCAGGGTGCGGGTGGTCTAGAATCTCTCGCTTTAATTCCATTGAGGAAGCCCGACCATGACCACCGCAGCGGAGATCGCGCCCGACGTTGACGCCCCGGAGTTCGAGAAGGGGCGCAAGATCACCTGGTATCGCACGCCCATCGACAAGAAGCTGCTCAAGGAGCTGAGCCAGCGCAGCGACTGGAAAGGGCTGCAGCAGTTCGGGGGGTTCTACGGCTTGTACTTCGGCACGCTGGCGGCGGCGGTGTACACGCTGCACGTGGGCTATTGGCCTCTGACGATCCTGTTCGTGTATCTGCACGGCATGGTCAGCGGATTCCAGGGCGGCTGTGCGATGCACGAGCTGATCCACAACACCGTCTTCAAGACCAAGTGGCTCAACACCTGGGCCACACGCTTCGTCTCGCTCAACTGCCTGGGCGTGGGCGTGTGTTCGCACGTCTGGTTCCAGACCAGCCACCAGCGCCATCATGCGTACACGCTGCATCCGCCGGACGATCTGGAAGTGACGCTGCCGTCGCAGATGCCCAAGAGCACGTTCTGGAACTGGTTCACGATCTGCTTCTTTAATCCCAAGGCGCCGTACTGGACGGTCAAGGGCGTCTACCAATGGGCCACCGGCAAGATCGAGGGCGAGTGGAACAACAAGATGTTCCCCGTGGGCGACCCGAAGCGACAGGAGCTGATCAACTGGACGCGCTACAAGATCGCGTACCACGTGGCCATCCTGATCGTCGCCAGCGTCCTGGCATGGGTCCTGAAGATGCCCGCGCTGCTGCTCATACCGTTCATGATTTCCTTCGGCGGGATGTTCGGCTCGTGGCTGGGGTTCCTGCTGGGCATGCCGCAGCACTATGGCTTGCGCGACAACGTGGCGGACTTCCGCAAGAGCTGCAGGACCTACACCACCAACCCGCTCTTTCGGCTGCTCTACTGGCAGATGAACTATCACATCGACCACCACATGTTCCCCACGGTGCCGTGCTACAACCTCACGAGGCTGCACGCGGCGATCAAGCACGATCTGCCGCGCACGCCGAAGGGCGTCTGGGCCTGCTGGAAGGACATGCTCGAGATCAACAAGAGACTGCGAGCCGATCCGAAGTACATGCACGACGTGGAAGTGCCCGGCCAGCCCACGGCCACTGCGGCGAAGGCCTGACCAGATGCGATCGTTCATGTCAGTGATACACTTGGGATGCTCACGCGTCGGGTAGCGATAACTTCCCTATACTGTCGTTCCCTGTGTTCCATCCTCCAACGGGTCCACGCAAGGATGCGTTTTATGCCCAGCAAGACCGTCACGAAGGCCAGCGCCGCCAAGCCACTGACTCTCGCGCACGTCACGCACGAAGCCGTTGAGCAGCTCGGGGGCATCGGTACCGTGCTCGAAGGATTGATGACCAGCCCGGCCTACAAGAAGGTGGTCAAGCGGTCGATCCTCGTCGGACCCACTCAGGCTCACGCGGGCGGCGACCCCCGGAAGAGACTCGGCGAGGCGGGCGAGGTGCTCTACAGTTCGGTGGACCACTTCGACCCGCACGGGTTCGGTGCGCGCTTCAAGCCCATCGAGTGGGCTTTTCACGTCAACGTCGTCTACGGCAGGCGTCGCTACGATCCGCCGCAACAGGGGCGCGACGGCGAGGCGGAAGTTCTGCTCATCGACGTGAACAATCCCAACCGCGAGCGACTGGCGGCGTTCAAGCATCGCTTGTGGGAACGATTCGGCCTGGACAGTCACCGCTACGAGAGTTCGTGGGACTACGAGGAGTACGTGCGCCTGGCGGAGCCGGCGTTTTATGCGCTGTCCGCGTTGCTCGACAAGAGCGACGAGCCTTGCGTGCTTTTCAGTCACGAGTTCATGGGCCTGCCCGCCGCCTTCGCCACCCTGCTTGACGGGCACGGTCGCTTCCGCACCGTGTTCCACGCTCACGAGTGCTCCACCGCGCGGCGGATCCTCGAAGAGCACGACGGCCACGACACCATGTTCTACAACGTGCTGGACCAAGCGGTGAAGCAGAAGAAGTACGCCCCGGACGTGTTCGAGGGTTTGGACGCGGTGGCACGACACGCCATCATCAGTCGTGCCCATCTCTGCGACGGCATCATCGCGGTGGGCGACCGCACCCGTGACGAACTGAAGTTCCTCAACGCGCAGCTGCACAAGCACGCCATCGACCTGGTCTACAACGGGCTTCCCGCGGCGTCGTGCACACCGGCGATGAAGAAGAAGAGCCGGGACATGCTGCTGGACTACTCGCAAGCGTTGCTGGGCCATCGACCCGACGTGCTGCTCACGCACGTCACCCGTCCGGTGATCAGCAAGGGCCTGTGGCGCGACATGAAGCTCTGCCACGAGCTGGACAAGCTGCTCGCCAAAGAGAACCGCACCGCGGTGCTCTACATCCTGACCTCCGGCGGAGGCACGCGCAGCGAGAAGGACGTGATGTCGATGGAGAAGGAGTACGGCTGGCCTCGACACCATCGGCCGGGCTACCCCGACCTGCAGGGGCCTGAGGTGGACATCAACGCGATGATCGAGCCGTTCAATCGCGATCACAAACAGGTGCAGGTGGTGCTGGTGAACCAGTTCGGCTGGTCCCGCCCCCGGATCGGAAACAGGCTGCCCAAGAGCATGGACATCGCCGACTTCCGCAGGGCCACGGACGTGGAGCTGGGCATGGCGACGTACGAGCCGTTCGGCATCAGCCCGCTCGAACCGCTGGGCAGCGGCGCCCTCTGCGTCATCTCCAACGTCTCGGGCTGCATGGGCTTCGTCCAGCACGTCACGAACAGGAAGGGCGCCGCCAACGTCATCGTCGCGGACTTCATCAAACGCTCGGACCATCAGAGCATCGAGCAGCTCAAGCAGATCGGCCGTGCGGAGCGCGACGAGGTGGAGGTTCGCGTCTGTGCCCAGCTCGCCAGGGAGTTGGTCAAGCGTCTGCCGCGCACCGAGTCGCAGCGCAGCGCCCTGATCGCCTCGGGCCAGAAACTGGTGGCGCAGATGGGCTGGGACCAGGTGGTGACGCAGGAGCTCGCCCCGATGCTGCGCCGCATCACTGCTGAGTGACGATCGTCGAGCGTGAACCGCCCAGCGGCCCGGTCTTCACCGCCTCCGCGAGCCACTGGTACGTCTGCTCCAGCGCCTGCGGGATCACGCGCACGTTCCCGAAGAGCGGCAGGAAGTTCGTGTCGCCGTTCCAGCGTGGGACCAGATGCACATGAACGTGTCCGGGCAGCCCCGCCCCGGCGCAGCGGCCCAGGTTGATGCCGATGTTCATGCCTTGTGGGTGCATCACTTCCTGTAACAGGCTCTGCGCTCGCGCCACGAGTTCCATTGCGTCCGCGCGCTCTTCAGCGGTGAGCGAGGCGAGATCGGGGATGTGACGCTTAGGCGCCACGAGCAGGTGCCCGTTGGTGTAGGGGTAGCGGTTGAGCAGCAGCACGCTGTGCGGTGTTCGTGCGAGCACCCCGCGCCCCGCGTCGTCGTCGGTGAGCGCCGCAGCGTCGCAGAGGAAGCAGGCCGCGGGCGTGTCGCTGGGCTTCTCGGACGGATCGAGCTGCGCCAGGTACGCCATGCGCCAGGGCGCCCATAACTGCTCGTGGCTCATAGCATCACGATAACCCATCGCCGCGGGGCGACCAAACCTTCGATGGGCAACAGACGAGTCAACCGATGACCAGCCGCCGAGGGACGCCGATGAACGCGGATAAGACCCACGAACAGGCGTTTCATTGGCGTTCGTCCGTGTTCATCGGCGGCTGGGTTCGTCACTCCCCACGTGCCCCGCGGAATATCGGACTTGCAAGTCTGACGTGAATCCGGAAGATGCTGGACCCGCCCTCAGGAGCATCCGATGAGTAACAAGTCGTCTTCGGACCAATCCCACACCGGTGACAAGGAAACGGGCGCCATGAGTCAGACTCCAGCGATCGGCGGGCAGGAACTGTTGCACTCGCACGAGCCGAGCAATCCCAACGGGATCGTGCAGCTCTCGGGCAAGAAGTTCATGCTCGGATGTCTCGTGGCGGCGCTGGCGGTGCTGCTGGCGGGGCCCTATGTGGAGATCCCCAAGTGGTTCCTCGCGCTGGAGGTCTTCGCCACCATCATCGCGCTGTTCGTCTTCGGGTCGATCAAGTACCAGATCCACAAGAACGCGCTGACCTACGGCTGCGGCGCGGTGATCCTGGCCACCTTCTTCGCCAAGCAGGGCACCCACGAGGCCTGGCATCAACTCACCGAGGACTTCCACGGCCTGCACTCGGTGAGCGATCTCGCCACGATCCACGGCATCGCCGGCCTGTTCCACGGGCTGGATTCGCTCGTCCACATCGACACCATGCTCTTCATCCTGGGCCTGACCTTTTTCGTGTCCGTCATCGCCCAGACGCGACTGCTCGAGACCATCACCTTCGTGCTGCTGCGATGGAACAAGGGCCATGTGCTGCCCACCGTGCTCTGCGTCACCGC
Organism: uncultured Phycisphaera sp.; assembly: GCA_964496285.1. Taxonomy (GTDB): domain Bacteria; phylum Planctomycetota; class Phycisphaerae; order Phycisphaerales; family Phycisphaeraceae; genus CAZBXW01. The sequence continues at coordinate 170,838 of CAZBXW010000006.1, read as the reverse complement.
GGTGGTCTCGGTCTCCTCGGGCATCCTCGATGGCGTGTCGATGATCGGCCTGACCATCCGCACCCTGGTCATCATCCTCATGCTCGCCGCGGCCCCCACCGCCGCGGTGCGCTACGCGGTGATCGTCTGCACCGTCGTCACCACGGTCTGCGGCATGTGGCTGGCCTACGGCGAGCCGCCGAACCTCATCATGAAGGCCAACGTCGAGCAGATGATCGACGGCAAGAGCGTGCAACTGCTCAACGACGCCTTCTTCCTCCGCTACTGCGCCCCGGCGGCGGTGCTCTCGTTCATCTGCGTGGCCATCAGCCTGGGTTGGAAGCTCAAGGGCCTCCGAGTGGACCTGAACAAGCTCGACATCGTGCAGTCCAACGCCGCGACCATTCGATTCCTCCAAGCCGAGCGCCACGGCGAGGTCTTCTCGCCCATCGAGTTCGTCGAGCAGCACCGCGCCGAGCTGGGGCCACACTTCCACCGCGTGGAGGGCCGGGTTCGCAAGGGCGAAGCGGTGGGCCTGGCGATGGTGCGCGAAGACGTGGACGCTCGCGTTCGCAAGCAACTGCTCGGGCACTACGTCAGCGAGGACCTGGCCGCCAGGCTCGACGAGCACTACGTCCTGGAGTCCAAGGGCCAGAGCCCCGGCATGGACGCGGGCGAGACCGCGCTGCAGAAGCAGCTCAACTCGATGCAGGGCAAGGCGGTCTGGGCAAGACGCATCGGCATCCTCGCGCTGCTGCCCTTCGTCGCGCTGCTCATCACCCACGCTCTGAACCACGCGGTCCCGCTCTTCCTGGCCTCCTTCGCCGGCTTCGCCGTGGCCATCCTGGGCATCGGGTTCATCACCCGCATGCGCCGGCTCGCACTTCACGAGGCCAAGCACGAGTTTGGCGAGTACTACTTCCTCTTCCCGCTCTTCCTCTCCATCACGCTGCTGACCAAGGTCGCCTTCTTTGACGACCTGAAGATCGCCCTGCAGCACGGCATCGAGAGCCTGGGCACCACCGCCATGGCGCTGGCGCAGTTCTACGGCGCCACCTTCCTCTCGGCACTGCTGGACAACAACGTGGTCGCCGACTTCGCCGGCCGCGCCATCAAGGACCTGCCCGAGAAGAGCACCATCTTCCTCTTCGCCCTGGCGCAGATCGCCGGTTACGCCGCGGGCGGCTGCTGGACCCACATCGGCAGCGCCCAGAGCGTCGTCGCCTACGCCTTCATCCAGCGCGAGGTGGACAGCTCCTTCACCCCCGTGCAGTGGATCAAGGCCATGACCCCGCTGCTGCTGATGATCCTTGCCGCTCTCACGGCGCTGATCCTCGTTGCAGGTTTCATCTTTCACTGAGAGTGCCTTGCCTCTGGCCTGTTCCGCCAAGCCCACTACAATGCCCCGAGTCCAGGCTTGACGCCTGAGTCGGTCCACGGGGCAGGGCTTGTCATACATGCGGGGCACGACAGGGATGTTGATGCTGGCGATCTTCGCTCCACTGCTGTGTGGCGTGGGTTGCCTCTTGCTGCCGCGAAAAGCCCTGGGCCTGCGTGTGGCGCTGGCGTCGGTCGGTCCCATCGCGGCGCTCGCCCTGCTGATCCAACATGCGCGAGCCCACGGCTTCGGGCCTACGCCTGAGTTTGCGTGGATGCCCGCGGTGCAACTGAATCTTTCGCTCAACGCCGACAAGCTGGGCGTGTTCTTCGCCCTGCTCGTGGCGGGCATCGGGCTGCTCGTCGTGCTCTACGCCCGTGCCTACTTCGGGCCCGACCGCGACAGCTTGTACCGTTTCTATCCCACGCTGCTGCTCTTCATGACCGCGATGATCGGCGTGGCGCTGAGCGACAATCTCATGCTCATGCTCCTGTTCTGGGAGATGACCTCGATCAGCTCGTTCCTGCTCATCGGCTGGGAGCGTGACGACCCGACCGCGGTGAAGAAAGCGATGCAGGCCTTCGTCACCACCGCCGCCGGCGGACTGGCGCTGATGGGCGGACTGATCATGCTCGGTGTCCTCACCGAGCAGTGGACGTTCACCGGCTTGATCGACCACGCCAAACTCATCAATGGTTCGCCGGGGTTCGTCGCGGCGTTCGTGCTCATCTTCATCGGCGCTGCCGCGAAAAGTGCGCAGTTCCCGCTGCACTTCTGGCTCCCCGGAGCGATGGCGGCCCCCACGCCCGTCTCCGCCTACCTGCACTCGGCCACCATGGTGAAGGCCGGCGTCTATCTCACCGGACGATTCTGGCCCATCCTCATCTCGCCCACGGTTGCGGTGCACGGCCCCCTGAAACTGCTCATGCCCCTCGTCGTCGTGACGGGCGCGATCACCATGGTCTACGGCGCGTACGTGGCGCTGCGGAAGACCGACCTCAAGCAGATCTTCGCCTACACCACGGTCAGTCAGCTTGGGCTGCTCATGACGATGTATGGTCTGGCGGGCGTCTCGTACAAGGGCGAGCCGAACCTGCTCTGGGACGTGACGCAGATTCTCAACCACGCGCTCTACAAAGCCCCGCTTTTTATCGTGGCCGGTGCGATCGGGCACGTGGCGGCCACGCGTGAGCTGCCGCAGTTGCGCGGGTACCTCAGGCGGGGGCGAACCGAGGCCATCATGACCGTGGTGCTGCTGCTGGCGGCCTACGCGATGGCGGCGGGCCCGGGCACGCTGAGCTTTTCCGCCAAGGAGTTTTTCTTCTACCAGATCGATCACGCGCAGAAGGCCACCGGTCATCCCGCGTTCTGGGTCCTGGCGGCGGCGGGCGTGGCGACCGCCACGTTCAACACCGCGATCTTCGTGCGACTGTTCGTCACGCTCGTGAGCAAGCCCGAACCGCCGCCCGGACACCGGGGCCCGGTGGAGGAAGAGGCCCACGACAGCGAAGTGGACGAGAACGTGGAAGCGGAAGCGGGCCACGCCGCCGACGCTCACGGCCATCATCACGCTGCCCATCACGAGCATCACCACGAGAAGGGGTTTTGGCCTGTGTTCCTCTGGCTCCCGGGGGCGTTGGTGGTGTCACTGCAATACCTCGGCGGATTTCTTCCGGGGGTGTTCGAGGCGATGTTCGGATTCCTCGAGCCCAACGCCCGTTACTTCGAGCACATCCCGAGTTTTGTCGATGCCCTGCAACACCCGAGCGTACCGCTGGCGATGAGTCTGGCGGGCATGACGCTGGGCGTTCTGCTGGGTTTCTCGCCGCTGTTGCGACGGACTTTTGCGGACCCCTTCGACGGGGTTTATCCCGGGTTCTACACGGGCGTGACGAAGATCGTCGGGCCGCGGAGCTTCGGGCTGGTGCAGACCGGGCACGCGCGGTTCTACGTCGCTGTGGTGGCCACCGCGATCACCGCGATCTTCTTCTGGGCGGCGGCGTCGCATGACGCGGTGCTGCGCTGGCCGGAGGGATTGAGCTTCGAGGCCGGAGCGATGTTGCCGGGGCTGCTGCTCATCGCCATCACCGCGGCGGCCACTGTCCTCATGGTCTGCGTGAATCACCGGGTGACGCGCGTGCTGGTGCTGGGCGCGGTGGGCTTCGCGGTGGCGGGGATTTACTACCTCTACCGGGCGCCGGACCTGGCGCTGACGCAGATCAGCATCGAGATCGTTTCACTGGTGCTGTTTCTCGTGGTGCTGACGCTCTTGCCCGACGAGCATCCGCGCGACACGGGCTGGATTCCGGCGCGAGTGCTCGTCGCGATGGGCATCGGTTTCACCGCCTTCTGGATGACGCTCATCAGTTCGGTGGGGCCGCAGCCGACGATGCCCTACGCCAACGTGAAGGGTCAGCCCCACGCGAACCTGGGCGAGTACTTCCTGCGCAACACCGCCAAGGGGTGGGACTCGGCAGCGGTGCCCAAGGTCTACGGCGGGACCGTGGACCGCGGCGTGGCGCATCGCACCGGGTTCAATTACCCCGAACCGAAGGACGCACAGGCGGGCGATCGGACGCTGCACAAGGGCGGCGGAGGCAACAACGCGGTCAACGTGATCCTCATGGATTTCCGGGGTTTTGACACGATGGGCGAGATCACCGTGCTGGGGATCGCGGCCCTGGGCGTCTGGACGCTGCTGCGACGCAGACGCACGGAACCGAAGGGGGCCACGCCATGAGCACGGTGATCCTGCGCTGCGCCTCGAAGCTGCTGGTCCCGCTGGGGCTGGTGCTGGCGTTCTACATCTACTTCAAGGGGCACCAGCTTCCGGGGGGCGGGTTCGTGGGCGGACTGGTGGCGGGTGTGTCGCTGGTGGTGCATCGCATGGCGCAGGGTGGCGCGAGCCTGCAGCGGTTGCTCCCCTGCTCGGAGCGGACGCTCATCGCGGCGGGGCTGGCGCTGGCGCTGGGCACCGGAGCGGCGGCGTTGCCCCTGGGGTTGCCGTTCTTTACTTCCAACAACGGGTACCTGCCGCGCTGGCTCAACGACTTTCACTGGGCCACGGTGATGGTGTTCGACCTGGGCGTGATGTTCGTGGTGACGGGCGTGGTGACGGGGATGATCGGCGCCTTGACGAGGGAGCTCGAATGACGCTGCTGATCGCCATGCTGGTGGGGCTGCTCTTTGCGGCGTCGGTCTACCTGATGCTCGGCCGGGAGCTGAAGGCGGTGTGCATGGGCGTGTTCCTGTTGGGCCACGGGGCGAACCTGGCGATCCTGGCGGGCAGTCGCTCGCCCGTCGGGAAACTTCCGCCGGTGCTCGAGGGCAGCGGCATCGAGCGTTACGTCGATCCCACGCCGCAGGCGCTGATCCTGACCGCCATCGTGATCGGCTTCGCGGTGCAGGCGTTCCTGCTCACGCTGCTGGTGGTCACCTGGCGACGCGAGAAAACGCTTGAAGTGGGCGATTTGTCACGAGACGACAGTCACGATTCCTCCCCGTCCACGTCGCATCACTGACTCATGAACCCGCACCTGATCATTCTTTTTGTGGTGCTGCCCATGTCGGCGGGCATTGCCAGCCTGCTCTGGCATCACTGCAAGAAGACGCAACGCGTGCTGGGCGTCACGTTCCTGGTGGGCAACAGCGCGATGGCGCTGCTCACTCTCTTCGCCACGCTCTCCGCAGCCGACCCCGTGGCTCGCGTGCTCGTCTCGCAGATGGGCAACTGGCCTGCGCCCTTTGGCATCACGATCGCGGTTGATCCGCTCTCAGCCCTGATGCTCGCGGTAAGCTCCGTCACCTGTCTGGCGGTGTTCCTCTACTGCATCGGCCACCTCCCCGACGAGCACTCCGGGGGATACTTCCACGCCACGTTTCATTTTCTGATGATGGGCGTGCAGTGGGCGTTCATCACCGGCGACCTGTTCAATCTCTTCGTCGCCTTCGAGATCATGCTCATCGCGTCGTACGTCCTGTTCATCTCCGGCACGACCAAGGCGCAGATGCGACAGGCGTACAAGTATGTGCTGCTGAATCTCATAGGCTCCACGCTCTTCGTCACCGTGATGGGCTGGCTCTACGGGCAGACCGGGACGCTGAACATGGCGGACCTGGCGCGGATGGCGATGCACGGGAGGCTCCCGCCTCAGACGGTCACGGTGGCGGCGATGCTGCTGATCGTTTTCGCCGGGAAATCCGCGGTGTTTCCGCTCTGGTTCTGGCTGCCCGAGGCCTACCCCACGCTCCCGGCGGCGGTGGTGGGGCTGTTCGCGGGGCTGCTCACCAAGGTCGGGGCTTACGTGTTGCTGCGGGTCTTCGTGATGATCTTCGGGACCAGCGCGTTGATCGTCCAGACGCTCTGGCCGGTGCTGGCGATCGCGGCGGGCGTCACGATGTTCCTGGGCGTGCTCGGGGCGGTGTCGATGCACACGGTGCGGCGCATCCTCTCGATCCACATCATCAGCCAGGTGGGCTACATGGTGATGGGCGTGACGCTGGGCATCACGCTCGGCGCCGCCACGCAGAGCCGGGTGCTCGCGGTGGCGGGTGCGATCTTCTTCATCCTGCACAACATGGTGGTCAAGTGCTGCCTGTTCCTCTGTGGCGGACTGATGCAGGAGCACTTCCGCAACGGGTCCGACACGCTCGAGGAGATGGGCGGGCTGCTGCGTCGCGCCCCGTGGCTGGCGTGCCTGTTCCTGATCGCGGCGCTGTCGCTCGCGGGGCTCCCGCCGCTCTCGGGGTTCTTCGGCAAGTGGGTGCTCATCCACGAGGCGATGGCGCAGGGGCAGTGGACGCTGACGCTGTTCGCGCTGGCGACGAGCCTGCTCACGCTGCTGTCGATGCTGAAGATCTGGAGTTACGGGTTCTGGTCGCCGGTGCGGACGGAAGGGGGCGCTAAGCCGCCCGCGGCTTGGGGGTTGGGCAGCGTGGCGATGCTGGTGGCGGTGGCGCTTTCGATGGGACTTGGGGCGCAGTGGTATCTGGAGGCCTGTGTCACGGCGGCGCAGACGCTGGTGGACCCGCGGGCGTATGTGTCCGCTGTGCTCGGGCCGTATGGGGAAGCGAGTGCGCAGCGATGAGGAACTTTCTGCTCAATCTGTTGATCGCGGTGCTGTGGATGCTGCTCTGGGACGCCTTCTCGATCTACGGTCTGCTGGCGGGTCTGGCGATGGGCTATGTGCTCGTGGCGCTTTACAGCCGGGCGTTCGAGGGCGGGACCTACGGCTTGGCCCCGTGGCGACTGGCGGCGTTTGCCCTCTATTTCACGAGGATTCTGGTCAAGGCGAACCTTCAGGTGGCGTGGGAGGTCATCACTCCGGGGTTCACGATGTCGCCTCGGATGTTGCGTTACGACGTGTCGGGCCTGACGCCGGTGCAGGTGACCACGCTGGCCTCGGCGATCTCGCTCACGCCCGGCACGCTCAGCTGTGATATCCGTGAAGAGGATTCGGCGCTCTACATCCATTGCATGTACGCATCGGATCGGCAGGCGGCGCTGCGCGACATCGACGAGCTGCGCGACCATGTCATGAAGGAGGTCTTTGGTCGATGACGATGCTGCTGTTGCAATCGATGTGGATCGACCGCGGCGCGGAGGCTGGGGTGGCGGTGATCGTGCTGTGCATGGCCCTGTGCCTGTACCGCCTGGTCAAGGGCCCGCACCTGGCGGACCGCGCGGTGGCGGCGGACACCCTGGGCGTGGCGCTCATCGGCCTGCTGCTGCTGCTGACCATCCGTTATCGCACGACGGTGCTGCTCGACGGGGCGCTGGTGCTCAGTCTGCTGAGCTTCGCCGGGACCGTGGCCATTGCACAATTCATTCTGCGACGCAACAGGAGCGCACCGGTCCGAGGCGAACGCTGAACGAGGGATGCCATGGTGCAGGCACTGACGACCATTCTGGCGCTGATGATGCTGGTGAGCGGGCTGTTCTTCATGCTCGTGGCGGCGATCGGCGTGGCCCGCATGCCCGACGCCTACCACCGCATGCACACCGCCACCAAGGGCGTCACCCTGGGCATCACCAGCCTGATGATCGCTGCCGCCCTGGTGATGGCGGGCGAGTCAGACACCGATCTCGTGGCCCTGACCACCAAGACCGTGCTGGTGATCCTCTTCCAATTCGTCGCCAACCCGGTGGGGGCGCACATGCTCGCCAAGGCGGCGCACCACGACGATGCGCCGATGTGGGCGGGAACGCTCAGTGACGAGCTGCAGGAGCGTTCGGGGTCCGGGGATCAGGGATCGGGGTCATGATCACCGGCATTCAACCCCGACCCCCGATCCCTGCGCCCCGCGCCCCGCGCTCCGCCCCTGCGGTATCATGCCCTGTCCCACGGAGAGACACGGAGCATCACCATGGCCAAGATGAACAAGAGCGCACTGATCGTCCAGGGCGGATGGGCCGGCCACACGCCCCTGCAGTCCGCGGAGCTTTTTGCCACCGTCCTCAAGGGCGAGGGCTTCGACGTGGAGATTTCCAGCACGCTCGACGCCTACCTCGACGCCGCGAAGCTTTCCACGCTGCAGCTCATCGTCCCGATCTGGACCATGGGCACGATCACCGGCGAACAGGAGAAAGGCCTGCTCGCCGCGGTCCGCTCCGGCGTGGGGCTTGCCGGTTTTCACGGCGGAATCATCGACAGCTTCCGCAACAACACGACCTACCAGTTCATGACCGGCGGACAATGGGTGGCGCACCCGGGCAACGTGATCCCGTCCTACCCCGTGCGCATCATCGACCACGAACACCCCGTGACCAGGGGCGTCCGCGATTTCGAGCTGCTCAACACCGAGCAGTACTACATGCACACCGACCCGGGCAACCACGTCCTGGCGACGACCACCTTCACCGGCCAGCACGACCCGGACCTCTACCGAGCCGGCGCCGTGATGCCCTACGCCTGGACGCGCCACTGGGGCAAGGGCCGCGTGTTCGTCGCTGCCTGGGGCCACACGTTCAAGGACTTCGACGTGCCCGAAGCGAGGGAGATCGTCCGTCGCGGGATGCTCTGGAGCGCGGGGGCGCTGTGAGTTTTGCCGCGTCAAGATGAGGCGGCGATCTAGCGGTCCACCTGGCCCATCACGATGTCGATGGACCCGATGATCGCGGGCACGTCGGCGAGCAGCACGTCCCTGCAGATCTCGCCGGCGACGGAAAGATTGCAGAACGTGGCGGCGCGGGCTTTGCATCGGTAGGCGATCGGGCCGCCCTGCGATTCGAGGTAGAAGCCCAGGACGCCGCGCGGATTCTCCATCTCGACGTAGACCTCGCCCGGCTCGGGTTTGAAGTTTCGCGGCACCTTCACGCGGTAGCAGCCGGGCTTGCTGCCCACGCCCTCCTCCGGCGGGAGCATCTTGATCGCCTGGCGGATGATCTTGCACGACTCCTTCATCTCGCGCATGCGGACCATGTAGCGGTCCCAGCAATCGCCCAGGTGGCCCATCTCGCCCTTGCCCACGTGGATGTCGAAGTCGATCTCGTGATACAGGCCATAGGTCGGCAGACCCTTGGGCGGGCGACGCAGGTCCAGCGCGATGCCGCTGCCGCGCAGCACCGGTCCGGTCAGTGCGTAGGCTTTGGCCATGTCCCGCGGGATCACGCCGATGTTCGCCGTCCGCTTGACGAAGATGTGGTTGTAGGTGAGCAGGTCGTTGTATTCAGGAATCTTCGGCTCAAAATAATCGAGGAACTCCACGACACGTTCGGCGAAGCGTTCGGGGAAATCGTGCGTGGACCCGCCGATGGTGAAGTAGGAATAGGTCAGTCTTGCGCCGCAGACCATCTCGAAGAGGTCGAGGATGTACTCGCGTTCGCGGAAGCTGTAGAGGAACGGGGTGAAGGCGCCGATGTCCAGGCCGTAGGTCCCGAAGGAGACCAGGTGCGACGCCACGCGGTTGAGTTCGCAGATGATGATGCGGATGAGCTCGGCGCGCCGAGGCAGTTCGATGCCCGCCAGGCGTTCCGCCGCGAGGCAGAAGGCCCAGTTCTCGTTCATCCCCGCCAGGTAGTCCATGCGGTCGGTGTAGGGGATGTACTGGAAGTAGGCGACGTTCTCGCCGATCTTCTCGGCACAGCGGTGAAGGTACCCGATGTGCGGCACCGCTTCGAGCACCATCTCGCCGTCGGTCCTCAGGACCACGCGAAGGACGCCGTGCGTCGAGGGGTGCTGAGGCCCCATGTTCACGAGCATCTCTTCGGTCTTGACGTCGGCCTGCTCGACCTCGCCAGGCGGCGGTCCTTCGGGTCGTTGGATGAGGTACGTCTGTTGGGTTTCGGTCGTGGTCATGCGGCGGTATTGTAGCGTCTCAGCCCGCCTGCCCCACAGAACCGGGCTGTCTCACAGAGCCGGGCTGTCCACAGCGGTGTATATGCCCTCCCCGGCCCCCACGCTGGCTCGCAAGCGCATCGACCCATGACCACCGAACCCAACATTGCACAGGGATTCCGCGGCTGGCTCCGCAGTGACATGCGAACGCTGCGCTGGGTGTTCCTCACACTCTACCTGCTGCTGCTGGCGGGGCTGTCGATCCCGTTCTTTTTCAACGACGACTTGTGGGTAACGGGACTGATCCTTGTGAGTGTCTTGCTCGCCTCCCAAGGCCTGCTCCTGCTCGGTGCCGGGACGATCACGCTCTGTCGCCCGATCCGTCGTCGTCGGCTCGTCCTGCCCATCTTCGCCGCGTCTTTCATGTTCGCGGTGCTGGCGTTTGGTTTCGCACTGGCGATGTTCGAACTGTCCGAGATCGAGAAGCACTTCCAGGGCAGCGACGACCTGCTCTGGCTGGGCTTCTGGATGTTCGTGGCGGCGAGCTGGCTCGTCTGGGGCGTGCTGCTCTGGTTTTACGTCCGTGATCGCGAACGCCTGAGCGTGATGGGCCGACTCGCCGCAGCGTGTTTTGCGGGCAGTCTCGCCGAGCTGCTCGCCTGCGTTCCCTCGCACGTCATCACCAGCCGCAGGCCGCAGTGCCTGGCGGGCATCGGCACGATGCTCGGCATCATCGCGGGCCTCTACGTGATGATCTTCTCGCTGGGCCCGATGATCGTGGTGCTCTTTCTGCGGCCGTGTTATCGCCGGGAACGTCTGGAGTTGGACGCGAAGTTTCCCACCTGTCCGCGGTGCGGCTACGACCTCACGGGAACCTTCGCCGCCGGTCGCGGTGCATGCCCCGAATGCGGAGCGGCTTTGCGCGGCGGCGCCGCCACTTCTTCGATATAGCCCGGCCATCCTGGCCGGGTTGTACGTGGAGCCAGACGATGCAGTGCGAGAGCAGTTGAATGCGCGATGGTGCAGGGGCCCGGCCAGGATGGCGGGGCGATGTTGGGGGATGCGGCTTAGACGGTGGCGGGCAGCGTCACCGGATCGCGCGACTCGAGCATGTCGGCGAGTTTCTCGCGGAGGGAGCCGGCGCCGTGGGCGGGGGCGGTTTCGGCAGTCGCAGTTGCGCCCTCGCTGCTGCGCTGGGACTCTTCGAGGTCGCGGCGGACCTGGGCTTCGACGGCGCTGTGGGCGATAGCGCCGCCCTCGCCGACCTGGTCGAACTTGACGCTCACGCGCTTGGACACGCCGCGCTCCTGCATGGTGATGCCGTACAGCACGTCGCAGGTCTGCATGGTGCCCTTGTTGTGGGTGATCACGATGAAGTGGGAGCGGTCGAGGAAGCTCTTCAAGATGCCGGCGAAGCGTTGCACGTTGGCTTCGTCGAGCGGGGCGTCCACCTCGTCGAGGATGGCGAAGGGCGAGGGCTTGGACTGGAAGATCGCCATGAGCAGCGCCACCGCGGTCATGGCCTTCTCCCCGCCGGAGAGCAGCGACAGGCTCTGCGGCTCTTTACCCGGGGGCTTGGCGGTGATCTCGATGGGGGATTCGAGGATGTCGATGTTCCCCGCCTCGTCGGGCAGGAGGAGGATGTCGGCTTTGCCGCCGCCGAAGAGCCGACGGAACAAGCCGTTCTGACCCGCGAAGTTCTCACGGATGAGCTGGAAGGCTTCTTCGAAGCGTTTGCGCGAATCGAGGTTGATCTGCGTGATGAGCTGTTCGAGCTGGGTCTTGCCGGCGTCGATGTCGTGGACCTGCGTGCCCAGGGCTTCGACGTCTTTCTCGAGTTGTTCCTGCTCGGAGATGGCCTCGACGTTGACGTTGCCCAGGCGTTCGACCTTGCCCCGGAGTTCGTTGATCTCGCTCTCGACGGCGGACCAGTTGATCCAGAAGCCCGGCGTCTGTCCTTCGCACCCAGCGGCGGTGGCGGTTGAGCCCGACTGTCTCTCGTACTCCTGCGCCACGTCGAGCGAGAGCTGCTCCGCGGTGCGCTGGCGCAGGGCGTCGAGGGTGACCTCCAGCTCACGACGGTTGATCCGCAACTGGTGAATCTGGGCGTCGGCGTCCTCCACCGCGGAGCGTTTCTGGGGCAGGGACTGTTGCAGCTCGTGGATCGCGGCGTCCGCGCCGACGAGGCGCTGCGTGACGGACTCGAGCGCCGCGTCGAGCTGGTCGAGCTGCGCCTGGGCGGCGAGCGAGGCCTGCTGCGCCTGAGCGAGGGTCTGCTGGTACTGCGCCAGGCGCTGGGCGTGCGTGGCCAGGTGGTCCTGGAGCAGGTGGTGCTGCCGGGCGACGTCGGCGGCGGCGATCTCCGCCTGTCGCGACTGTTGCTGCGCCGCCCCGAGCTGCTCGGTGATCTTGCCCGCCTCGACCCGCACCGCCGTGACCTGGTCGCGAGAGGCCTCGACCGTCTGCGACAGGGCGGTGATGGCCGACTCGAGTTCGCCCACCGCGGTCTGACGGGCGGCTGAGTCGTCCTCCAGGCGGCGTGCCTCGTCCTGCTGGTGGACGCGTTGGTCGTCGGCGTGGCGGAGCTGGCGATGGATCTGCTCGGTCTCGGCGGCGATGACCGGTTGCTCGCGCTCGAGCTTGGCGATCTGCGTGGCCAGGCTCTCCAGCCGCGACTGCAGCTCCACGCGCACCGTGTTGGCCTCGTAGATGCCCTGGCGCAGCTCCTGCGTCACCGCCTCGATGTGGGCGGCCTTGTCGGAAAGGCCCGCGAGGTTCTGCTGGTCGCGCGCGATGGCGGCGTCGAGCTGGGCGAGCTGGGACTGGAGCAGGCTCAGCTCGCTGCGTCGGGCGATCAGGCCCCCGCCGCCGCCCATGGAGGCCTCCGTCCAAGGCCCGGCGACGACGCGCCCGTCGATCTCGAGCAGTTCACCGGCTTGGGTGACGAAGCGATAGCCCCATGGAAGGACAGCTCGGAGCATCATGGCGTTCTCGAGCGTGGGCACGACGACGGTGCGGCCGAGCAGTCGCCAGACCAGCGCGGACAGAGCGGGATCGTAGCGGACCAGGTCCACGACGAGCGAGGCCTGCGGGGGCAGGGTCACGCCCTGGTCGATGGCGTGCCCGGCGCGGTCGATGGGGAGGAACGTGACGCGGCCGGCGAGCGAGCGGATGGCCTGACCGCCGACCTGGTCGTCGCAAAGATCGCCCAGCGAATCAACCACGAGCGCCTGGGCGTAATCGCCCAGGGCGGCCTCGACGATGCGGGCGTGTTCGACGTCGGCCTCGAGCATCTGGGCGAAGAGGCCTCGGACGAAGGCGAAGGTCGAGCCGGTGGCCTTGCGGGCGAGGACGGCTTTGACCGGGTCCGAGACGCCCGCCTGCGTGTCCTGCATCTCCTGCAAGAGGGCGCGGCGGGAGTTGAGCCCGGAGCGCTGCTCTTTGAGGCCCGCCAGGCGTTGCGAGAGCTCGCGGACCTGGGCGTCGAGCTGCGAGGCCTGGGACTTGTAGTGGTCGAGCTGGGCGCTCTGGGCGTCGATGAGTTGGCACGCCTCGTCGTGGCGGGTGGAGTGGTCGTCGCGGGCGGTGAGCAGGCGCTCCAGTTCGCCGGTGACTTCGCTGGCGCGCTGGTCGAGTTTCTGTCGCGCCGAGGCGAGGTTCTTGGCGAAGGTGTCCAGCGCCGAGAGCTCGTTGTGCAGCTGTGAGGTGCGGCGCATGAGCGAGAAAATGCCGGCCTTCTCGTCTTCGAGGCGGCTGCGCTTCTGGTTCAGCTCGTGCTGCTGGGCGGTGTAGGCGGCCTGGGCGGCGGCGAGGCGGTCCTCGATGGCCTGCCGCGTGGCCAGCAGCTCGGCGATGCGCGACTTGTGCTGCGCCAGTTCCTGCCGCAGTTGCTCGGAGCGGGCGGCCAGCTCTTCGGATCGCTTCTGGTCGCGCTGGGACTGGGCGGTGACGTCGGCGATGGAGGACTGAGCGAACTGGCGGCGTTGCTCGGCCTGGTCGCGCTCCGACCGCTGCGCCAGGCGGTCGTGCTCGACCTGCTTCTGCTCCTGGGCGATCGACTGCCGCTTGGTCTGGGCGTCGGCGATGTCGGTCTCGTGCTGCCCCAGGTGTCGCGCCGCCAGGGCGTGGTCGGCCTGCGCCTGCTCGAGTTGATCGGCGACCTGCGCGAGCTGGCCCTTGAGTTTGTGGTACTCCGCCAGGGCGTAGGCCAGGCGCAACTCCGTCAGTCGCTGCGTGTACTCCTTGAAGGAGCGCGCTTTGCCGGCCTGGATCTTCACGCTGCGCAGGCGGCGTTCGAGGTCTTCGAGTCGCTGGCGCGAGACGACGAGGTTCTGCTCGGTGCGTTCGAGTTTTCGCTGGGCTTCTTTCTTGCGCGCCTTGAAGCGCGAGACGCCCGCGGCTTCCTCGAAGATCTCCCGCCGGTCCGCGGCGTTGGACTCGAGCATGCGCGCCACCTTGCCCTGCTCGATGATGGAGTAGGCGTCGTTGCCGATGCCCGTGTCGAGGAAGAGCTCACGGATGTCGCGGAGTCGGGCGCGCTGGTTGTTGATGAGGTAGTCGCTCGACCCGTCGCGGTAGAGCTGCCGCGTGACGCTGACGGTCTGGAAGTCCAGCGGCAGGGTGCGGTCGGTGTTGTCGAAGGTCAGGGTGACGCTGGCCATGCCCGAGGGCTTGCGCGTGGAGGACCCGTTGAAGATCATGTCCATCATGCCCCCGCCGCGCAGGCTCTTGGCGGACAGCTCGCCCAGCACCCACTTGATGGCGTCCACCACGTTGCTCTTGCCGCAGCCGTTGGGGCCCACGATCCCCGTGATCGGGTGGTCGAAGGGGATCTCCGTCTTGTCGGCGAAGGACTTGAAGCCGCAGAGCGTGAGTTTGGCTAGACGCATCCGAATCGACCTCCGTGTCCGCCGCGGTGATGCGAGTGTGGGGATAAAGGATTATCGGCCCGTCCAAGGCTCGTCGGATAATAGTTGATGAACCAGGTTTTGACAATCCTGCCACTGTGCTTTCTCTCCACAGCGGCGCGACTTACGGCTGCGGAACGGGGGCGGGTTCCGGATCGAGTTCCGGGATAGATCCCGGGGCGGCCTCGGGGGTCGGTGACGGGTTGCCTTGGCCCGCGGGCACAGGCTCAGCGCTCTCCGGGCGCAGGGTGTCTTCCTCAGGCTGCTCGCGCAGCTCCACCACCGCCGAGGCCAGCGGGCTCAGCTCCAGTTCGATCGGCGCCGGAATCTGGCCCGTGCGACAGAGCGCGTGGATGACATGAACCACGTTGGCGTAGGACAGTGCCAGGCCATCGCTGGGATTCTCGGCGCTCGGCTCGTGCGCCAGCACGAAGGCGAGGTTGGCCACGGTGGGCGCGATCTGCACCACGCGGCCCTCGATCTGTCCGCGGCCCTGATAAAAAACCGAGGCCGGCTGGTCCGAGCTGTCGCAGCGGATACGCAGGCGTCCGTCCCAAACACTGGCGAGCAGCGGCGCAGCGAAGGAGGTGTTCTTGTTGAAGATCACGACGCGCGGGCGGCCCGACTGCACGACGTAGATCAGCGGCTTCTCCGCGGGAAGCAGGTCCAGGGCGAACTTGAACTGCCCTTGTTGCGTGAAGACGGTGCGCTGCACAAGTGGGTCGCCAATGGCCGCGAGGGTTCGGTAGGCCTCGATGCGGACGCCGCGGTCCTCGTCGTCGAGCAGTTCGCGCAGGGCGGCGGAGCCCTGCAGGCTTCGCGGCAGATTGACCAGCAGGCGCGCGACGCGGCGGCGCACGGTCGGCTCGCTGTGGCGGGACAGCTCCGCCAGGCGTCGCCCCGCCGACTCATCGCCCAACGCGGCGCCCGCCTCGAGCGCCGCCAGTCGCACTTCCAGGTTCTCGTGGTCGTAGTGACGGCTGAGCACCACAAGCGTGGTGGGGCCCAGGGCGCGCCACGCCAGGCTGACGGTCGCGGCGTAGCGCGGCTGCGCCAGGAGCGTGTCCGCCAGGACCTGCGCCTGCTGCCGCTCGAAGTCCGCGGCACGCTGCACGAACAGGTGGCTCACCAGGTCCAGGAACAACTGCGGATTGGCGCTGAAACGCTGCGGGACGTTGAGCTCCACGAACAGGTCCGTCTTGGCCACGGCCGTCTCGTTGCGGTCGTTGGGCCCGCGGGCGAAGCGTTCGTTGATGCGGTCGGCCACGAGTCGGCTTCGCTGCCAACTCGCTTGGTTGAGCACCAGCTCCAGCTTGCGGTCCTGCGTCACGGTCCCGCCGGCGAGCACCACGACTTGGCGACGAAGCTCCGTCACTTTCGCCGGGTCGCTCGGCGGCTCGAAGGGGTTGAGATAGGTCGGCCCCGCCGCCTTGGCCAGCGGCCGCGCAAAGCGAACCCCGGGCAGCGTCCCGCCCACCCCCAGGTCCAGCGTGTAGAGCGAGCCGTCCTCCAGGCTCGTCGTCTGCGAGTCCAGCGCGGTCACCAGCACGTCGAAGCTGGTGCCTCGCTTGGCGCCCGGAGCGATCAGCCCCTCGACGCTGACGATGGCGGTGTTGGGACTGGCCAGGAACTGCTGCGGCGACACGTTCTGCGTGCCCAGGTTCGCGCTGCCCCAGCCGCGCAGACGCGCTTCGTTGAGCATGCGCTGACGCAGGAAGGCCGGCACCTCCGAGGATCCGGTGCCCGGCAGATTCGCCACCACGCCAAAGCCCGAGACCAGCAACGGCTGATACCCGCGCAGCGTCGCCAGTGAACCGATGGTCCCGTGCAGGAACGAGGGGCCGGTGAAGGTCGGCGGCGGCGGGGCGGGGCGGGGCTTCTTGACCGTCTTGTTGCTTTCGCAGCTCAGCGTCGTGAGCAACGCCAACGCCGTCATGACCGCGGCCCAAGGCAAGGATATCGTGGGTGGCTTCAAAGTTTGCCTATTGTCACCCGAGGGCAGCGAAGGGTCAAGGTTTCCTTCCGCTTGCCCGTGGCTCGACGCTTCGACGCGGCGCGCTGAAGATTACGTCTGAAGCTTAGGTCAAAGCAGCGTCACTGGCCCTGGTGGGAGTCGAACCCACACTGGAGCGATTTTAAGTCGCCTGCCTCTGCCGATTGGGCTACAGGGCCGCTCGTGCGGGGGCATCGTGCAGCCAGCGGCTGTGGCCGTCAAGTCAGGAGTCGGGAGTCAGGGGTCAACGCTGTTACGTCACTGACTTGACTCCTGTCTCCCGTCTCCTGACTATCCGGGGACGAGTACATCCCCGGCTTGGGGTGGCGCCACGCCGAAGCGCAGGATGCGTAGGGCGTTGAGGACCACCAGCACGGTGGAGCCTTCGTGGAAGAGCACGGCGGCGGAGATCGGCGCCCGGCCCAGCGCCGCGAGCGGGGCGAGCACCGCGATGACGCCCAGGGCGATCACGAGATTCTCCACGACGATGCGACGGGTGAAGCGCGAGAGCGAAATGGCGTGCGGCAGGCGGGCGAGGTTGGAGGAGAGCAGCGCCACGTCGGCGGTCTCGAGGGCCGCATCGGAGCTGCCGGCCAGCGCGATGCCCACGGTTGCGGCGGCCAGCGCGGGTGCGTCGTTGACGCCATCGCCCACCATGGCGGTGCGCCCGTGCTCCTCCACGAGGCGGCGAATCTGTTGGAGCTTGTCCTGCGGGAGCAGGTCGGCGTGGCAGGCGTCGATGCCCAGCCGCTGCGACACGGCCAAGGCGGTGCGCGCGTTATCGCCGGTGAGCAGGGCGACGTGGCGAATGCCCACGCGGCGAAGCTGCTGGACCAGCTCCCTCGCCTCGGGCCTCAGCTCGTCCGCCAGCGCGATGACGCCCAGGATCTGATCGTCCCGCGCCACGAGCATGGTGGTCTTGCCCTGCTCCGCCAGACGGTGCGCCACCTGCACCGCTCGATCATGATTGGCCAGCGAGGCGTCGAACCAGTCCGGTCGTCCCACACGCACGGAGCGACCCGCGACGCGACCGGACACGCCACGCCCTGCGGTCTGATCGACGTGACTGGCCTCTTCGAGAGTTAGATCGAGCGACAGCGCGTGGCTGAAGATCGCCTGCGCCAGCGGATGGCGACTGCCGGCCTCGAGCGAGGCGGCCAGCGCGAGCATCTCTGACGCGGAATCCCGCGCTTCGAGCGGCACGACATCGGTGACGCGAGGCTGACCGAGCGTGAGGGTTCCGGTCTTGTCGAAGGCGATGGCGCGGACGCGGGAGAGCGTCTCGAGGTGGATGCCGCCTTTGATCAGGACGCCGAGCTGCGCGGCGCGGGCGATGCCCGAGAGCATCGCGGCGGGCGTGCCGATCGCCAGGGCGCAGGGCGAGGCGGCGGTGAGGAAGGCCATGGCCTGGTAGAACCAGCCCTGCCAGTCCGAGGCGTGTTCGCGTGCCGGCTCGATGTTCAGCAGCGGCGGGACGACGAGCAGGGCCACCGTGCCCACCAGCACCGCGGGCACATACCACTTCTCGATCTGGTCGGTGAACTGTTGCGTGGGACTCTTGGTGGTCTGTGCCTCCTCGACGAGGCGGACGATCTTGGCGAGGGTGGTTTCGCTTGCGGGCCGGGTGACGCAGAGCGTGAGCAGGCCCTGGCCGTTGATGGACCCCGCGTAGACCTCGTCGCCGACGGTCCGGTCCACGGGGATGGACTCGCCGGTGATCGGCGACTGGTCGAGCGCGGAATCGCCCGCGAGGATTCGACCGTCGCAGGGCACACGCTGCCCCGGCGGCACGAGCACGCGCTGGTTGAGCCGCAGTGAAGCGACGTGCACCTCGCGCTGCGTCTGCGCGTCCTCTTCGAGCACGATGGCGGTCTGGGGCATGAGCCTAGACAGGGCGGCGATGGCGTTGCGAGCGCGGGACAGCGCCAGGCGTTCGCCCGCTCCGCCCAGGGCGAAGAGCAGCAGCAGCAGGGCGCCCTCCTCGTAGTGTCCAAGGAACGCGGCGCCCAGGGCCGCGGCGAACATGAGCACGTCGATATCGAACTTGAGCTGACGCAGGACGTGCACGACGTCGATGGCGGTGTGCCAACCGCAGGCGAGGTAGGCGGCGGCGAGCAGCGCCATGCGCAGCCCGGGCGCGCCGTCGGCTTGATGCACGAGAAAGCCCGCCAGCAGGCAGACGCCGCCGACCGCCGCGGTGAGCAGGTCCGGTTCGCGCAGCGCCAGTTTCCAGATCGGGGTGGGCGCGGGCTTGCCCGGGCCTTCGTAGGGCTGCACGCTCATGCCCAGGTGTTCGAGCTTGCGCACCACTTCGGGCAGCGCACAGGACCGGCGGTCCAGCTCCAGGCGCAGCGTCCGCGAGGCGTACGAGGCGCTGGCCTGAACCCCCGGGAGCGCGTTGAGCACCGACTGCACCAGCTGCTCGCTGCGCGGCGAGTTCATCCCGGCCAGGGTGAAGGTCAGCTGCGCCACCGACTCTTCCAGGCACGCCCCGGCCTGCAGCAAGTGTCGGTTGACCGCCGCCAGGCTCACCAGGTCCGGGTCGTATTCGAGCTCGATGGCGCTGTCCACCGCGCGGGCGCTGCGCACCCCCGGCAGCGCCGCGATTCGTGTGCGGATGCACTCTCCGCAGCGCTCGCGGTCGGGCGGCAGTCGCAACGGGTAACGCAGCGTCCGCAGGGGCATTCAGACCTCGCCGTCGGATTATACGGCCAGGTCAGGTGGAGTAGTCCGCGTTGATGGCGACGTACTGCTTGGACAGATCGCACCCGAGCCATTGCGTGGACGATCGACCCACGCCCAGGTGGAGGGTGAAGGTGATCTCTGGCGCCGCCATGAGCCGGTTGACGCGCCGCCTCTGTTTCGCGTCGAGCTCGAGCGCCAAACCATCGCGGCCGACGCAGACCTGCCCGATGTGGATGGTCAGGCGTTCGGGCCTGACCCATGCGCCGCTGCGCCCCACGCCCGCCACGAGTCTGCCCCAGTTCGGGTCGCCCCCGTGGACGGCGCACTTAAGCAGGGGCGAGCCGGTGAGCGTGTAGCCCACCTTGTCCGCGTCCTTCTGACTGCGAGCGCCCCGGACGATCACTCGAAAGACCTTGGTGGCGCCCTCGCCGTCTTTGACGATCTGGTACGCCAGGTCCTGGCAGAGATCGGTGAGCGCCGCGGTGAACGCCGCGATCGGGACCGCGCCGGCGAGGCCGCTGGCCAGCGCGATGACGCTGTCGCTGGTGCTCGTGTCGTGATCGACGGAGATGCGATTGAAGGTGGTGGCCACCGCCTGACGCAGGGCGGCGAGGAGCTGCGCCGCTGAAAGCTTCGCGTCGGTGGTGATGAAGCAGAACATGGTGGCCATGTTGGGCTGGATCATGCCCGAGCCTTTGGCGATGCCCGCGAGGGTGACTTGGCGACCGCCGATGCGCAGGCGACGCACCGCGGCCTTGGGCACCAGGTCGGTGGTCATGATGGCGCAGGCGGCGGCGTGGTCGGCGTCGGCGCCTCGCCGAACGCTCGGCGTCAGGGCCGCGATCCCGGCGCGAATCTTCTCCATCGGCAGGTACTTGCCGATGACCCCGGTGGAGCAGGGCAGCACATGATGCGCCCGCAGAGGCAGGTCCGCGTGCTGCGCCACGAGCTTGCACATCTCGATGGCGTCACGGATGCCGCGCTCCCCGGTGCAGACGTTGGAGCAGCCGGAGTTGACCACGATGGCCTGGGCGCAGCCGGTGCGAAGGTGACGCTTGCAGACGACGACCGGAGCCCCGGGCATCTTGCTGGTGGTGAAAAGCCCAGCGGCGGCGCAGGGTTCGTCGGCGAGGATGAGCGCCAGATCGCTCTTGCCCGAGGCCTTGATGCCGCAGGTGTGCCCGCCGGCGCGGAACCCGCGAGGGAGCGTGATGCCGATGGCTCGCTGGTTGGATTTCATGGGTGAGGATTATGCCAAAAGACCTAAGCTCAAGCCTCAAGCCCCAAGCCCCGCTCCTCCCCCCACCGACGGGCGGGCCTTGTGCGCACGCAGCGGGTAGACTCGATGCATGTCGATGAGCATCGTAGATGAACAATCGGTGAGCGATCGTGGGCTGACGTGGCAGTTGCTCTGTCTGGCGGGGCCGATCGTGGCGTCGATGGTCTCGCGCACAGCGATGAACTTCATCGACTTCGCGATGATCTCGGTGTTGGGGACCGAAGCGCAGGCGGCGGTGGGCGCAGCGACGATGGCGCTGTTCACCGTGATCTGTCTGGGCATGGGCACGATGATGGTGATGCACACCTTCGTGTCGCAGGCGCTGGGACGCGAGGACTTCCGAGGGTGCAGCGCCTACGCCTGGCAGGGCTTGTACGTGGGGCTGGCGATGGGGTTGGCGACGCTGCCGTTGTGGTGGGCGATTCCCCCGTTCTTCGAGGCGGTGGGGCACGAAGCGCCGGTGCAGCGACTGGAGAATCAGTACGCGCAGATCGGCCTGCTGGGGCTTGGGCCTCAGGTGATGGCGATGGGCATGAGCGGATTCTTCACGGGCATCCATCGTCCGAGCGTGTCTCTTGTGGCGATGGTGGCGTCGAACCTTCTTAACGTGGTGCTCAATTATGTTTTGATCTACGGGAACTGGGGCAGCCCGGCGATGGGCGTGACGGGGGCGGCGTGGGCGACGAACATCGCTACCGCGTTCAGTGTGTTGGTGATGCTGGCGTGGATGCTGCGGAGCAAGTATCGCAGCGAGTATCACGCGGACCAGACGTGGCGGCCGGACGTCAAACGCATGGTGAATCTGCTGCGGGTGGGGCTGCCGGTGGGCGTGATGTTCAGCTTCGACGTGTTCACCTGGGCGATCTTCACCAACTTCGTGATGGGCCAACTCGGGACGGTGGCGTTGGCGGCGAACAATGCGGCGTTCAAGTTCCTGGAACTTTCGTTCATGCCGGGCATGGGCGTGGGCAGCGCGGTGGGCGTGGCGGTGGGGCGGAGCATCGGGATGGGAAAGCCGGACTTGGCCAAGCGGTTCGCCCGTGCGGGCATGACGCTCACGTGGTGCTACATGTTCAGCGTGGGTGTGCTCTTTCTGCTCTTTCGCCATCCGATGATGGACCTGCTCAGCGACGACGCGGCGGTGATCGAAGCCGGCGCGGTGATTCTCATCTTCTGCGCGGTGTTCCAGGCGTTCGACGCGATGACGGTCAACTACGGCGGAGCCTTGCGCGGGGCGGGCGACACGATGTTCCCCGCGGTGGGCGGCGTGGTGATGGGCATCCTCGTGATCGTGGGCGGCTCGCTGCTTGTGGTGCACCTGCGGCCGCAGTGGGGCGTGGCGGGGCCGTGGACGGTGGCGAGCCTTCACGTGATTCTCTACGGCTTCATGCTCGCCGGTCGCTGGCGCAGCGGACGCTGGCGACACATCCGCATCGAATCGCACGATACACCAGAGTTCAACATCGTCGGGCCTCCTCTTGCGCCGCGAGAGGATTGAAGCACAGAGAGCGCAGAGAGGATGGGTACTTGAGTCGCCGATGGACGCCGACGGACGCCGATGAAAGTCGATGATCAGGTGATTCATCCATTCCTATCCGCGTTCATCGGCGTCCATCGGCGGCTGAATCCTTTTCGACCGTGGCTCTGCCCCCATCGACGCCCGCGAAATGGCTTTGATTCCTTCTATGCTCTCTGTGTGCCCTGTGGTGAAAGCCTTCATGCGAATGATGCATGAACCCGCTACAATCCGACTCTCAACTCCCACACGCCCGGCGCACGCTTGAACTGGAGAACCGTCATGGACTGGCGAAAGCTTAACCTCCCTCTCGAAGCCCAGGAAGTGCTCGCCGCTGCCCCGAAGGTCACCGTCGCGGGCAGCGTCAACGAACTGATCACCCTGGCCACACGCGACGCGGTGGACGGCTACCACGAGGTCGCCTACGACGTGCCGGGCAAGGGCAAGGTCGTCGAGGCTCGCGTCTGCTCCGTGCGCAACGGAGTGGCTGCCAACTATCTCGATCCCTACATGCGGCGGCGCGATCCCGACTGCATGGTCATCGGCGACGACCGACCCTCGAACAAGCCTCGATACATCGACCAGTACGGCAAGCCCTTCACCGAGCTGCGAAAGCAGACCTTCGATTGGCTCAAGACGCAGGAACTGGCGGTGTTCCCCTTCGTCGCCGGCGTCCGCATCAAGGGCATGGACGCGGCGGTCATCGCCCCCGCCAACGCGGGCTTCTTCGCCATGGGCCTGGCGCTGCTCCAAGGCATTCTCCCCCTCGACAAGATCACCCCCGCCTTCAGGCCCAGCGCCATCATCTACGTCGCACCGCCCTTCCGACACACCCACTTCAGCGGCAAGCAGATCGTCGTCCACAACCGCACCAACGACCTGCACGAGCTCTTCTCCTACAACCTCTACCCCGGGCCCAGCGCCAAGAAGGGCATCTACGGCGTGCTCATCTCCCTCGGTGAACGCGAGGGATGGGTCACCGCTCACTGCTCCACCGTGCAGGTCGTCACTCCCTACGACAACATCGTCACCATCATGCACGAGGGCGCCTCCGGCGGCGGCAAGAGCGAGATGCTCGAACACATCCACCGCGAACCCGACGGACGACTGCTCATCGGCACGAACACCGTCACCGGCGAGAAACGACACCTCACCCTCCCGCGCGCCTGCGAGCTTCGACCCGTCACCGACGATATGGCGCTCTGCCCCACCTCCATCCAGAAAACCAGCGGCTCACGCAAGCTTCGCCTCATGGACGCCGAGGACGCCTGGTTCGTCCGCGTCAACCACATCGCGCACTACGGCACCGACCCGCACCTCGAAAAACTCACCGTCAACCCGCCCGACCCGCTGCTCTTCCTCAACATCGACGCCGTCCCCGGCAGCACCGCTCTGATCTGGGAGCACATCGAGGACGCCCCCGGCAAACGCTGCCCCAACCCGCGCGTCATCGTCCCTCGCTCCGTCGTCCCCGACGTCGTCGATGGGCCCGTCACCGTCGATATCCGCAGCTTCGGCGTACGCACCCCGCCCTGCACCAAGGACAGCCCCACCTACGGCATCCTCGGCTTGTTCCACCTCCTGCCCCCGGCCCTCGCCTGGCTCTGGCGCCTCACCGCTCCACGCGGGCACGCTAACCCCAGCATCGTCACCACCGAGGGCATGACCTCCGAGGGCGTGGGCTCCTATTGGCCCTTTGCCACTGGGCGACAAGTCGATCAGGCCAACCTTCTCCTTCGCCAGATCATGTCCACCCCCGACTCTCTCTTTGTCCTCTGCCCCAATCAGCACATCGGCGCCTGGGAGGTCAGCTTCATGCCGCAGTGGATCGCGCGCGAGTACCTCGCCCGCCGCGGCCTGGCAAGATTCCGCCCCGACCAGATTGGCCCAGCTCGTTGCCCCTTGCTCGGTTACTCCATCAGGTCCCTCCAGGTCGAGGGAACCGTCATCAGCAACTGGTTCCTCAATGTCGAATCCCAGCCCGAGGTCGGCCCCGCCGGCTACGACGCGGGCGCGGACATCCTCTACGACTTCTTCCGCAAGCAACTCCACCAGTTCCTCGAAGCGGACCTCCACCCCATCGGACGGCAGATCATTCAAGCCTGCCTCGACGGCGCCACCGTCAAGGACTACGAATCTTTCCTCTGGGAGAACGAACAGGCTGGCGTGGCCGTCTAACCCGACCTACCATATTCAGACCTAACCCGGCCCCGAGTACGGGCATCGACTCCTCCACGGATCATCACCACCCCGGAACCAAGAACCAGGAGTCAAGCACGTGACGCAGCCGTTTCGACCCCTGACCCCTGACCCCTGACCCTCAACCCCCGCACCCCGCACCCCAACCCCATGGGCGTACCCATCTCCCAAATGTGGACCGTCGCGACGTATGTCCTCGGACAACGTCTGCGCGGCAAGAAGCGTTACCCGCTGGTGCTCATGCTCGAGCCGCTCTTCAGGTGCAATCTCGCCTGCGCCGGCTGCGGGAAAATCCAGTACCCCGCTCACATCCTGAAGCAGAGCCTGCCGCTCGAGGATTGCCTGCGTGCCGTCGATGAGTGCGGGGCCCCGATGGTCTCGATCCCCGGGGGCGAACCGCTTCTCTATCCTTTCATCAAGGAGTTGGTCCAGGCTCTCGTGGCGCGTCGCAAGTACATCTACCTCTGCACCAACGCTCTGCTGCTCAAGGAGAAGCTCGACGCCGGCTGGTTCACCCCGTCGAAGTATCTGACCTTCAGCGTCCACATGGACGGCCAGGAAGAGCACCACGACTTCGCGGTCTGCCGCGACGGGACCTACGTCAAGGCCGCCGCCGCCATTCGACAGGCCCTCACCATGGGCTTCCGCGTCACCACCAACACCACGCTCTTTGGCGCGGCCGACCCCAACTCCGTCCGCGCTTTCTTCGACGAAATGATGGACCTGGGCGTCGAGGGCATGATGGTCAGCCCCGGTTACGCCTACCCCAAAGCACCCGACCAGAAATCCTTCCTCCGCGAACGCAAGAACACCACCGACCTCTTCGAGATGATCCTCTCGAACCGCAGGAAACGCTGGCGCTTCAACATGAGCCCGCTCTACCTCGAGTTCCTCATGGGCAAGCGCCAGTACGAGTGCACCCCCTGGGGCAATCCCACCTACAACCTCTTCGGCTGGCAGAAGCCCTGCTACCTCCTTCAAGACGGCTACGTCGATACTTTCGAGGAGCTGATGCGCGACACCAGGTGGGAGAACTACGGCCGCGCTTCGGGCAATCAAGCCTGTCAGCAATGTATGGTCCACTGCGGCTACGAACCCTCCGCGGTCAACCACACCTTCACCCACTTCGGCGGCCTCTGGGGCACCGTCAAAGCGATGCTCTTCAACACCTACGCCAACCCCGCCGCCGCCCGGCGACTCGACGAAGAGAAGCTCAAGCCGCACAGCCCGATGGCGCAGCTCCACCTCACCATCGAAGGCCAACCCACCCCCAGCCCCGCCAAACTCGACCCCATCCAGGCCGCCTGATCTCACCCCTGACCCGGCCAGGATGGCCGGGCTCTATCGGTCAGAGCGGCTGCGTGTAATCGGGGGTGTAGTCCTTCTCGCCGGGTAGTTCCAGGGGTTTGCCGCCTTGCTGGGCGGAGAGTTCCGCCAGGCGCAGGACGCCGATGGCGCGCCGCGCCTGCTGCGCGGTGACGATCAGGCGTTCGCCCATCTGCAGGTGGTTGGCGACGTTCTGGTAGTAGTTGGGCCACTTGCCCTGTGGCGAGAGCGAGAGCTTGGCCTCGCGTTTCAAGCCGTTCTCGTAGGTGATGAGCGTCACTTCCTGATGCGGGCCGGCGTTCGAAAGACCGCCGAGCGTCCCGAGGATTCGCCAGCCGTGGCGTTGCACCGCGGCGAGGCTGCCCTGTTCGAGCGTGGCGGTGCAGCCGTCCTCGAAGCGGATGTAGCACTGGGCGAAGTCTTCGTTGGTGGAGTTGTGCCAATGTCGCTTGTGGACGATGCCCGAGACGGAGGCGATGCGTTTGGGCATGAGGTTCAGGAGCCAGTCGCAGTAGTGGGCGCCCCAGTCGTAGAGGACACCGCCGGAGATTTCCTTGCTCGAGCGCCACCACGCCCCGGGCATGCCGTAGCCGGCGGTGGCGGCGTCGGCGTGGAAGACCTGTCCGATCTGCCCGCTGCGGACGACGTGGAGCAACTGGGTGAAATCGTTGTCCCAGCGCCGATTGTGGAAGCACGAGAGCATCGTGCCCGCCTGGTCCGCGGCCGCGATCATGGCGTCGGCCTCCTCGAGCGTGATGCAGAAGGGCTTCTCGGTCACCACATGCTTGCCGCTCTTCGCCGCCGCGATACAGGCCGCCGCGTGCACGTTGTGCGGAAGAATCACCACCGCCAGCTGGATATCCCTGTCGCCCATGAACTGATCGAGATGGTTGTAGGTGCGGATGTGTTCGCCCAGCTCGGTCTTGGCCTGCGCGGTGCGTTTGGGATCGAGGTCGCAGACCGCGGTGACTTTGAAGCCCAATTGCTGGAGGCAGCCGTCGGCGTGAGCTTTACCCATGTTGAAAGCCCCGCCGTAGCCGATGATCCCCACGTGGATGGTCTTGACCGGGAAAGTCTCGCCCGTGGCGATGCGCAGGCCGCGCTCGAGCAGTCGAAGGAAGTATGGATTAGCGATGGATTCGGGATGGTGCCCGTTGGCGAGGTACACAACATTGCCTTTGCCCTGCCTGCGGGTGTAGGCCATCGGGTGGTCCTTGCCCTGCAGGTGGCTGGTGGCGACGATCTCCATGTCGTCGTTCTGCATCTCGAGGATGTAGTGCTCGTCGTTGATGACGAAGTCGTCGCTGCGAACCACGAGCGGGTGGCCGGCGGCTTTGGCCTTGGCGCCGAGGTTGACCTGGAATCGAAAAACGCCCGGCGGATGGGTGACGAACTTGCTGCCGATCATCTTCATGAAGCGGGCGTTCTTGGTGAACGAGTCCGCGGCACAGTGGATGCCCACGAGGCCCCCGCCGTTCTCGACGAACTTGAGCAGGCCCTCCTCCTCCGGCTGCGTGAGCGTACCGCCCTGGGTGTAGAGCAGCACCACGTGGTAGTTGGAGTTGGGCAGGTTGGCGAACTCGGGGACGCCGCCGTCCGTCTTGCGTCCGTCCTGCTTGACGTTTCGCGTGACCTTGAACCGCCCAGAGCCTTCGAGGAAGGGCGTCATGATGGCCGCCCCGCCATCGAAGTCGTGGCAGCAGCCGCCGGTGACGAGGAGGATGTTCTTGCACGATGAGGCGGAAGCGGTCATGGGGAGTCCTTGGAGGATGGAGGGGACGGTCAAGCCCGGGTCACGTCATCCGAGCGGGCCAGATATTGTGGTGGAACGCCCCGGGAATGCAACTCGGGAGATTTCAGGTGGAGGAGTTGACTCGGATGGGTCGTATTAGATGCAGGCGAAGCAGCGCAGGTGTGCCTGCGCAGGGTGGGCCAAGTCCGCGCGGCGCACCATGAGGGTGTTCGCCTTACCGCAGACCTCCGCTCATCCAGATTTCACTCTCGCCCCCGGAGCGGTGGGCCTCGAAGACTCGGTCCACCCTACGTAGCCTATACTACTTGCTTACTTGTTAAACTTCTACAGCTGATGGTGAAGGATCTTGAGCCCATCGTGCGGCTAACTCCCTGATATTGCTTACCAGAACAGGATCATTCTTTGCGGTATAGGCACTTATCCAAGGCTTGAAAGTGCGATATGTATCATTGAAAGCACTGGCAAATGCCTGCTTCAAAATGGGCTCGTTGGCGAGCCCACTGTCTATCGACAACCAAACGTCTTGCCAGAAATTAAACATGGTGATTACCGATCGTTTAAGGTCTTCATCATCTAGTATTTGCTCATTAATCTGTGCGTCAGATAGTCGACTCCGCCTGTCACGTATGCCTCTAATAAAATCTCTTGCATGCAACATCAAGTCGGCATCCCACCTTCTGCAAATTTCAAACGAGTGTTCAATTTGTCGAAAAGCAATGTTCTGCGCCGAACTGATTATGGCTAAGTATGAAGCTACGACTACCCCAAGAGCGTTGACAGATAGGAATAATGTTCCTAGGTCCCTATCTGTCGCAAAAGTAAAAGCCTAAGGCCCCAATAAGCCACACAATTGTGATGATTGCAGTACCAATCCAAGCGTGCTTCGACACATCAGCTCCTTGAGTGTAGTTCTCTAGCTACATTGCGATTGAGCAGTAGTCTGGTTGACTCGCCCGGAAAGTATCGCATTGATAAGCTTGTGTTGCAAGGTGAAGGCGGATGGTCAGGTATCAGTATCAAAGAGATGCCGGTAGTCCCGTTGACTATGCGAGGCTATCTGACAGGGGGCCGAGGACTGGAGCGGGTAGGTTTGTGGAGAATGCTGGGTGGCGGGTGCGCGCTAGTGCCTTCACCTTGGCTTTTTTTGGGGGGTAGAGGGAGTCAGAAGCCCCAACTTGCCAATTGGGGCTACCGGGGGGTTGGCGGGGGTGTGGGGGGATCGGATTCGATCCGATCGCTGCGATCGTTCTGATCTATCCGGGTTAAAAAGCTCAGCCCGCGTCGGAGTCGGCGGCGGCGGGTTCGGGAGTCGCCGATTCATCGGTGATGCGCGGCAGGTAGCCTTCGGGGATGGGGTCGCCGGCGGTGTTGCGGACGATGGGGGCGGGGTGGTCGTGGATGTGCCTGGTCCAGGCGTCCTGCAATTCTTTTTGCTTCTTCTCGTCGAGGGATTCGTAGCCCACGCGGCCGCGGCATTTGGGGAAGGTGGAGCAGCTTAGCCACAGGCCGCGCTTGGATTCGCGGACATTCAGTGGACTCTTGCACTTGGGGCAGGGCACGTCGCTGAGCAGCGGGGGGACTTTGGGCAGGACGACGGTGTGTTTTTTCGGGTCGATCTTGACGATGCCGGTGCATTGGGGATAGCTGCTGCAACTGAGGAACGGGCCGAAGCGTCCGGTGCGTTTGGTCATGGGCGAACCGCAGACGGGGCAGAGGATGTCGGACAACTGCGGGACCATCGGTTTGCCTTCGCGGTCGATGGGGGCGGCGAAGTCGCAGTCGGGGTAGCGGGAGCAGGAGAGGAACTTTCCATTGCGGCCAAAGCGATAGACGGTGCTGGCGCCGCACTTGGAGCAGTCGTAGGGGGCAGGCTCGAACTCGGCCTTGGCGTGGGTCATCTCCTCGTGGGCACGGGCGAGGCTGTCGCGGAAGGGGCCATAGAATTGTTTGAGCATCGTCACCCAGTCGTGGTGCTCTTCCTCGATCTTGTCGAGTTCGAGTTCCATCTCGCGGGTGTAGCCCACGTCCATGATCTGGGGGAAGGCTTCGACGAGTTTGTCGGTGACGACCTTGCCCAGGTCGGTGGCGAAAAGTCGTTTGTCGCGCGGGTTCAGAGGCTGAACGTACTTGCGGTCCTGTATGGTGGTGATGATGGCAGCGTAGGTGCTGGGGCGGCCGATGCCTTCCTCTTCGAGTTTCTTCTGAAGCGAGGCTTCGGTGAAACGGGGCGGGGGCGAGGTGAAGTGCTGGGTCGGGTCGATCTGCAGCGGAGCGAGTTCCTGCCTCTGCTTGAGCGGAGGGAGCATGGCTTCGTCGCCGCCGTTGGGTAACCCGAGGACTTTGTAGAACCCGTCGAAAACAAGTGTGCGCCCGGTGGCGCGGAAAGTCGCCAAGTGGCCACTGTCCTGGCTCACTTGGCCGGTTTCTCGATCGGCCACAATCGTGACCACGGTTGAATCCCACTGCGCCGGGGTCATCTGGCAGGCGACGAAGCGCTCCCAGATGAGGGTGTAGAGTTTGAACTGCTCTTCGGTGAGGTCCCTCTTGACGCGCTGAGGCGTGATGCTCACGTCGGTGGGTCGGATGGCTTCGTGGGCTTCCTGGGCGGACTTGTTGGAGGAGGTGAAGAAGTTGGGTTTTTCGGGGAGGTACTTTTCGCCCAGCTTTTCGGAGATATAGCTGCGCACCATGTTGAGGGCTTCGCCGCTGATGTGCGTGGAGTCGGTGCGCATGTAGGTGATCAGGCCGGTCTGCCCTTCGGAGCCGTGGATGTCGATGCCCTCGTAAAGCTGCTGGGCGATGCGCATGGCGCGTTGCAGGCCAAAGCCCATCTGGTTGGCGGCGGCCTGTTGGAGGGTGCTGGTGATGAAGGGCGCGGGCGGTCGCGAGCTGGTGCGCTTGGTCTCGATGGAGTGGATATTGAAACCGGGACGCTGCGGGGCGAGCGCGCCGTCGTAGGAGCAGACGAAGCGAGCCGGGCCTTTGCCTTTTTCGTCCTGCGTTTCGTGGGCGCGGGTCAGTGAGAAGCCCAGGGCCTGGGCGGCTTTGAGCGCATCGTCGCGGTTGTCGGGCTTGAATGCTTTGCCCTGAAACTCGACGAGTTCGGCGCGCAGGCAGCGGTTCCTCGAGAGCCAGGCGAGCCTGTCTTTGAGCGATCTATTCTCGCCCTGCGGGACGTCCTTGAGATACGCGGTCCATTCAGCGGCGAGCGCGGCAGCCTGCGCAAGATCGGGCGTGAAGTAGCCGGCGATCTTCCAGTACTCCTCGGGGATGAAGGCTTCGATCTCGCGCTCACGCTCGACCACGAGGCGTGTGGCGACGGACTGCACACGACCGGCGCTCAGACCGCCGGCGACTTTCTTCCAGAGCAGCGGCGAGACCTGGTAGCCCACGATGCGGTCGAGGATGCGTCGCGCCTGCTGGGCGTTGACCTTGTTCTCGTCGATGGGCCGAGGGTTGGAGAAGGCGTGCTGAATCTCGCCCTTGGTGATGGCGTTGAAGACCACACGCTTGGCGCCCGAAAGAGGAACCTTCAGCGCTTGGGCGAGGTGCCAAGCGATGGCTTCGCCCTCGCGGTCCAAGTCGGTGGCGAACCAGACGTCGGCGGCTCTCTTGGCGGCTTTGCGCAACGCGGTGACGGTCTTCTCTTTGTCGGGCATCACCTCGTAGGAGGGCGCGAAATCGTTCTCGAGATCGACGCCCGGGACAAGCTGCTTGGTCCCCTTGGGTGCCCGGCTGGGCAGGTCACGCACATGCCCGACGCTGGCCATGACGAGGTAGTCACGCCCGAGGTATTTGTTGATGGTCTTGGCTTTGGTGGGCGATTCAACGATGACCAAGTGCTTGCCCCCGCCCCCGGGAGTTTCCCCGGGCGCATCGATACTGTCGGCGGCCGCGGCGGGCTTGCGTTTGGAGGGTTTTTTCGCCATGGGCACAGGTTATCGCGGGTCCGGACCGCGGGGCTTTGGGGCCGACCCGTGTTCCCCATCATCGGTCCGTAAGCGGGCGGATACTTGAGCAATCGTAGGCGAGGTTGTCAAACAGCGAGCGCTAATCGTTAAATCAGAGGGGCTTAGGGCGTAGCCGGTGTCGGGGCCACGCGATCTGGCGGTCGCTGCGCCAATGCTTTGAGCCGCCGATGGACGCGGATGAACGCCGATGAGATTGTCTTGCTTGGAGTCTTATCTGTGTTCATCGGCGTTCATCGGCGGCTGATCATGGGTTGCTTTTTGGGCTTGTCCATGGGCTTCTGCGCATCGTGGTTCGTCGAGCGTTCACGGCGGGCGGAAGTTCCACCGAGCCTTGGCGGGTTGATGTAACGAGCGTGTAATTATCTGCCCAAATTGAGCTTGGTAGCGTGTGGCGTTTGAATCGTGTTAGTTTTGACGTTATGCTTAGGGGTTATGTCTGGAACCGGTTACAACAAGCGAAACGCGACGCTTTACGACATCTGCAAGATCACCGGGCTTTCGACGGCGACGGTTTCGCGCGTGCTCAACGATTCGCCGTTGGTTCGGCCCGAGACTCGGCAGAAAGTTCTGGACGCTGCCAAGCACTTGGGCTACGTGCCCAGTCCGCACGCCCGCGCCCTGGCGGGGTCGCAGACGCGGACGCTCGGGGCGATTTTTCCGAACATCGCCAACGGCTACTTCGCCGAGGTGCTCGAGGGCATCGACGAAGCGGCGGCGGAGCACGACTTCCACGTCACCGCGGCGTTCAGCAGGAATCGCCGGGCGGAAGAGGCGCTGGTGGAGCGATTCATCCGTGAACGCCGCGCCGACGCTCTGGTGCTCATGCACCTGCTCCTGCCGCAGGAGTTCGTGACCGAGGCGGCGAGCACGGGGCTGCCCATCGTGCTCATCGACCGACCGATCAAGGGCGAGCACCTTGTCAACCTGGGCGTGGACAACATCAACGGGGCGCAGCAGGCGATGCTGCATCTGCTGAACCTGGGCTACCGACGGATCGCGATCGTCAAAGGGCCCGGGGCGAACTACGACGCGGTGCAGCGGTTCGAGGGGGCGATGGCGGCGGCGCAGCGCGCCAAGGTGCAGATCGATCCGGAGCTGATCTGGGACGGCAACTTCGCCGAGGCCAGCGGCCGCGTGCTGATGCGGGAGTGGATGGACCGGGGCAAGCCGCTGCCCGAGGCGGTCTTCGCGCTCAACGACGACATGGCGATCGGCGTGATGGACGCCCTGCGGGAGCGAGGCTTGTCGGCGCCGCAGGACGTGGCGGTCGTGGGCTTCGACGACACCGAGACCGCCCGTCACGTCCAGCTCACCACGGTGCGCATCCCGATGCGGCAGATGGGGCGCGTGGCGGGGCTCACCGCGATGCGGCTGGCGCGCAAGCAGGTGGACGGACTGGCCGACACGGTGATGCCCACGGGCCTGGTCGTCCGTCGCTCCTGCGGCGCCAAGCTGGGCGTTCGACGCGACCAGACCAACGACCCGCTGGCGGCCACGGACGTGACGCTGCTGGAGCGGCTAGGCATGTCGGTCCTCGCGTCGATCCCGCTCCAGGCGGGCGAGGAAGAGCAGGACCCCAGCTCGCAACTGCTCGTCAACCCCAGCTTCGAGCTACCGGCGGCGGACCGCAACGCTGCGCCCGGGGGCCTGGCGCCGGAGTCCTGGATGGTGCAGTCCAGCGGACGAACCGCGCCGCACATGGAACTGACGGCGCTGACCGCTCACGAGGGCAGGCAGTCCTGCCGGATCGCCACCGTGGGAAAGAAGGACGGGTCGCAGAGCCTGCTGCAGGCGGTCCCCGTGACGCCCGGGGCGACCTACCAGTTCCGAGTCTGGGTCATGAACGACCCGGACGACCCGCTGCGCGGCAGCGCCCGCGGGCAGCTCTGCATCGAGTGGCGCAACGAGCGCGGCGAAGAGATCGAACGGGTGCTGGGCCCGGACTGGGGCGTGCAGATGCCCGCCAACGTCTGGCAGAGGTACGAGACCACCGCGGTGGCGCCGCGCGACGCCACCGGCGCCCACTTCGCCGTCGAGGAGCACGACGGCCCGGACGCCGCCGGCGGCGCTTTCTATCTCGACGAAGCCTCCGTCATCGAAGTGGTGTGACCTGAGCCGGGGACGGACTCATCCCCGGGTTCCTCGCGGTCATCCGGGCTTGAGTACAAGCCCTGTTTCTTGTGCGGGGCGATCGTCACGCTCGGAGCCGGCTCGTGATTCCACAGGCGACAGCGCCACGATCTGCCAGAGGTCCAGCAGGCTCACCTTGTGGATGTAGTCCACACGCAGGCTCGTCTGGCGCAGCAGGTCCTCCAGCGCCACATCGCTCTGCCAGCCGATCTTCATGAACATCGGGTTGAGCCACCGCTCCACCGCTCCGACCACGGGGTTCACCGACTGGAAATGGTTAAGCAGCAGCAGCGACCCAGTGGGCTTGAGGAGCCTGGCGGCCCAGCGTAGCACGCGCGCCGGCTCGCTCACCACGCTGATGGTGTGGCACATCACCACGTGGTCGAAGCTCGCCGGCGCAAAGGGCGGCAGCATGGCGTCGCCCCGCACCAGGCGGCAGTGGGTCATGGCCAACTCCCGGCGGCGAACCTCTGCCTTGGCGAGCATTCCCGCCGAGAGGTCCATGCCCACGAAGTCCACCTCGCGCGGGTACCACTTGAGCGTCAGCCCCGTGCCCACGCCGATGTCCAGCACTTTCTGCCCGGGCTTGAGCCGCAGGCACACCTGCTCCACCGCTCGCTTCTGACGCTGCGTCACCAGGGCGCCGAAGGTGTAGTCGTAGAACCACGACCAGAGGTCGTAGGTCTTGCTCGTGACCGCTTCGGTCATGCCCATGACGAGGCCCTCACTGAGCAGCGGCGGGGGCTGGACTCGCTGACAGCAGCTCGCGCACGCGCGCCACGATCGGGTCGGCGGGGCCCTGCAGGAACTCGCCCGCCAAGGTTCCATCCCGATCGAACACCAGCACCGCGGGCACGACCAGGTCGTTCCACTTCCGGCCAAGTCCATCCACCACCGCGATCTGTCCGTCGCTGTCAGGCGTGAGCAGGTGGGCGTCCTTGAGCGCATCGTGCTTGCGCAGGAACTCGATGGCCTTGGCTTCGTACTCGCCCGGGGCGTCGAGCGTCACGCTCACCGGCCGGACCTTCTCGCCCAGCGCCACCAGCCCCTCGTGCAGCGGGCCGAACAGCTCCACGCAGGGCGAGCACCAGGTGGCCCAGAAATCGATCACCAGAACTTGATCCGCCGCAGCGCTTTCGTCGATGAGCTTCCGCAGGGCTGGTAGGTCCACCACGGGCAGCGACGCGGGCGCTTGCGCCGGGCCCGCGGGCACGACGCTCGGGGTCTGTGGGTTCTTCGCCTGCGGCGGTTCACAGCCGACGGTGAACACCGCCAGCGTCAGAGCGACTAAAATGCTCGCACCTGGGAGCTGATCCATCATGATCCGACATTCTACGCTTCTGGTCTCGATGCTGTCACTGCTGCTAGGCGTTTCTCTGCACGCGCAGCCTGTGGACCCGATGGCGCAGCGGCGCACCGCGGTGGTCGAGGTCTTCGAGCAGTGGCGCGACTCGGTGGTCAACATCGCCTCCACGCAGGTGATCCAGGTGCGCGCCAGCGAGGGCATCGATCGGCTGTTCGAGGACCTCTTCGCGCAACCGGGCCAGCCGCGCACCCGTCAGCTCCGCCGCACCAGCGTGGGCAGCGGGTTCGTCATCCACGACCAGGGCTACATCGTCACCAACGCCCACGTCGTGGCGCGCACCGCCGAACGCAAGGCCATCTTCGCCGACGGCAGCGAGTTCGACGCCCAGGTCGTCGCCATCGACCGCACCCACGATCTGGCGGTCCTGAAGATCGCGCCCGATCCCGCCAGGACGCTCAAGCCCGTGAAGCTTGGGTCCAGCGGCGACCTGATGGTCGGCGAGACCGTCATCGCCATCGGCAACCCCCTGGGCTACCAGCACACCGTCACCGCGGGCGTCGTCTCGGCGCTCGACCGCACACTGGAGGTCAGCGATGACGTAAGCTTCCGGGGGCTGATCCAGACCGACGCCTCGATCAACCCTGGGAACTCCGGCGGGCCGCTGCTCAACGTCCTGGGGGAGTTGGTGGGCATCAACACCGCCATCCGCGCCGACGCTCAGAACATCGGCTTTGCCATCGCGGTGGACCAGCTCCGCAGGCTCCTGCCCGAGATGCTCGACATCGAGCGGCGCTACCGCCTGGTCACGGGCTTGAGACTCAGCAGCGACGCCCGCAGCAAGGTCGTCGCGCTCGACGCCGACAGCCCCGCTGCCAAAGCGGGCATCGAGATCGGCGACACCCTGCTGAGCATCCAGGGTCAGCCCGTGCGTCACGCATTTGACTTCCACATCGCGCTGGTGGGTGCCAAGCCCGGCGATACCGTCAAGCTGCGACTGCAGCGAGCCGATCGCACCCTCGAGGTCGCGTTGGAACTGGCGGAACGTCCCCGTCCCGACGGCGTCCTGCTCCTGCGGCAGAAGTTCGGGATCACCGCTGAGCCAATGTCCGCGCCGCTGGCGGAGCAGTTGGGCCTGTCCACACCGGCGGGCCTGATCGTCACCCGCGTCGACAGCGACAGCCCCGCCTCGGCGATCAACCTCCGCCGCGGCGACATCCTCATTCAGTTGGGCCGATACGTCCCGCAGAGCCTCGACGACGCGGGCGAAATCCTCGAATCCGCTCAGCCGGGCCAGGCGGTGGACCTCACCGTGCTACGCATCTCCGGGCGCGTCATCTATCGCACCACCACGAGCATGATCGCGCGTTAAAAATCGTTTGCCGCTGCGCGGTCGGGTCCTATACTAGTGGCGCGTTGAGTCCCGTACTTTTTTCACAAGGGGGCGATTATGCCTCACATCATCGCTGAACCGTGCATCGGAACCAAGGACACCGCCTGCGTGGCGGTCTGCCCCGTGGACTGCATCCATCCCACCAAGGACGACGCGGACCACGGCTCCGAGAAGATGCTCTACATCGACCCGGACACCTGCATCGACTGCGGCTTGTGCGTGGACGAGTGCCCCGTCAAGGCGATCTTCCCCGAGGAAGACCTGCCCGCGGAGTGGAAGAGCTACGTCCAGATCAACGCCGACTACTACAAGAACAAGAAGTAGGGCGCGGGGCGCGGGGATCGGGGTTTGTTTTTCCCGCCGCTTGCGGCTCAGCGCTCTTGGCGCGATGCTGTCATTCTCATGCGCCCCAAGGCTCTCATCACCGAAACCCTCGACGCCACCTGCGCCGACTGGCTGGCGCAACGCTGCGATGTCACTTGGAACATGGGTGACCTGCCCGGGGCGGAAGCCCTGGTCGTACGCACCTACACGCTGGTCAACGCGGAACTGCTCGCCAGGGCGACGAAGCTGCGCGTGGTCGGTCGAGCAGGCGTGGGGCTGGACAATATCGACCTGCCCGCCTGTCGCGCCCGCGGCGTCGAAGTGGTTTACACCCCCGACGCCAACACGCAGGCGGTGGTCGAATACGTCATCGCCCTGATCCTCGACGAACTCCGCCCCCGGAAGTTTTTCACCCAGCCCATCACCGCTGTGGAGTTTCACGAGCAGCGCAAGATTCAGGTCGGTCAACACCTCGCGGATCAGACCGTGGGCATCTTGGGTTTCGGTCGCATCGGCAAACGCCTGGGCAAAGCGTTGCACGCAGTGGGCGTCACGCAACTGCGGGTCAACGACCTGATCCCCGAAGCCCAGCTTCGCCCGCTGGTGGACTACCCGTTTGAGTTTGTGGACCGCGACACTCTGCTGCGACAGAGCGACATCGTGACCCTGCACGTGGACGGCCGCGCCGAGAATCGACACCTGCTCAACGCGGTGGAACTGGCCAAGCTCAAGCCCAGCGCCGTACTCCTCAACGCGGCTCGCGGCATGCTCATCGACAACCCCGCCTTGGCATCGTG
This sequence comes from uncultured Phycisphaera sp., assembly GCA_964496285.1. Classification (GTDB taxonomy): domain Bacteria; phylum Planctomycetota; class Phycisphaerae; order Phycisphaerales; family Phycisphaeraceae; genus CAZBXW01. Next base: position 133,629 of record CAZBXW010000006.1, on the reverse strand, counting down.
GGCCAAGTCGCACCCGCAGTCGCGCATCATCCTTGACGTCCACGACCCCGAACCCCCGCCCCCGGAAGTGGAATATCCGCTTTACGGAATATCGAACGTGAAACTCCTGCCCCACCTCGCCTCGCGCACTCACGCCGCGTTGCTCAACATGAGCTGGGTCGTCCGCGACGTCTGGGCGGTCCTGCAGGGACAAGCCCCGCAATTCCCCGCGCCGTAGCCTTTTTGCTACGCTCTTGCCTCGATGAAAGTCAGTCTGCACTGGCTAAACGAATACCTCGACCGACCCGCTGCTGCGGAGGAGGTCGAACGCCTGCTCGCGGAGCAGGGATTCCCGATCGAGTCGGTCACGCCGCTGCCAGGGGGCGATGTGCTGATCGACGCGGAGATCACCTCCAACCGTGGGGACTGCCTGTGCTATGTCGGCATCGCACGCGAGGTGGCCGCCGGCTCGGGCCGATCGCTCCGGCTGCCCGCGATCGCGCCGCCGGTGCCGGGCGCGACGGCGGGGACTCGCGTCGAGGTCCAGGCCCCCAACGCCTGCCCGCTCTACACGGCGCGCGTGATTCAAGGCGTGAAGATCGCCCCAAGCCCCGACTGGCTGGTGAAACGCCTGGAGTCCATCGGGTTGCGCAGCGTCAACAACGTCGTAGACGTGACCAACTTCGTGCTCCACGAGATGGGCCAGCCGCTGCACGCCTTTGATCTATCCAAGCTCGCGGAGCGGCGCGTCGTGGTGCGCATGGCGCAGAAGGATGAACCCTTCACCGCCATTGACGGCTCCAGACACAGGCTTCGCCCCGACATGCTCGTGATCGCGGACGCAGCCAAACCCGTGGCGCTGGCGGGCGTGATGGGCGGACTCGACAGTGAAGTCTCATTGAACACCACCGACGTGCTGCTCGAGTCGGCACGCTTCGATCCGCTGACCATCCGCACCGCGGCGCGCGTGCTGAAGCTCGCCAGCGATTCGAGTTACCGCTTCGAGCGCGGCGTGGACCCCCGGAATGTGGAGCTGGCCTCTCGAAGAGCAGCGGCCATGCTCGTCGAACTCGCCGGCGGCGTCCTGCTCCCGGGCGTGGTCCGGGTGGGCGAGGATGAGCCTGAACCCAAGCCTGTTTCGATGCGGCTTGCGCGCTGCCGGGACCTGCTGGGGATCGACATCTCACCGGAAACAATCGTGGATGTTCTGTCTCGCCTGGGGTTAAGCCCCACGTTGACGGGCAACGAAGTCCGCTGCCTGGTTCCCACCTTCCGCGGGCGTGACGTCGAGCGCGAGGTGGACCTGATCGAAGAGGTCGCACGACTGCACGGCCTGCAGCACGTCCCGGTGCAGGAGAAGATCCACATCGTGGCGCGGTCGGTCCAGCCCCACGTGGCGGCCAGGCAAAGAATCGGCCAAGTGCTCACCGCCCACGGCTTCTTCGAGGCGGTGACGTTCAGCTTCATCGCCCCACGGAACGGACAACCCTTTCTCACGGGCGATCCCGTGCTCATCGACGATGAAAGGCGGAAGACCGAGCCGATGCTCCGGCCCTCGCTGCTGCCGAGTCTGCTGCAGGCGAGGAAGTTCAATCAGGACGTGGGCAATCACGAGGTGGCGCTCTTCGAGACCGCCTCGGTGTGGCGAAAGGAATGCGTCGGCATCTGCGAGACACGAAAACTCGCCCTGCTCCGAGACGCCAGGGACGCGTCAGCCGCGTTGCGTGATCTTCGAGGGTGCGTCGAGGAACTGGTTCACACGCTCACGGGCCTTTCCGGGAGCTTCCAGGTTGCGACGCACGGGGCGATGAGCGCCGCGGCGACGGTCGCGCTGCGGGACAGGACGCTGGGCGTGATGGGCCTGCTCGGTCCCGCCACGCAGCACCTGTTCGATCTGCAGACGCCCGCGGTCGTGGCGGAACTGGACCTCGACCCGCTGCTGGCACTCTACCCGCCCGCCCGTCGTGTTCGTCCGCTTCCGGGGGTCCCGGGCATCGAACGCGACCTGTCGGTGATCCTCGACGAGGCGGTGCGCTGGGAAGCGGTGGAGCGCGAGGTGCGGCAGGCCAATCCCGCCCTGCTGGAGGAACTGCGCTTCGTCACCGTCTACCGCGGCAAGCCCGTGCCCGCCGGAAGAAAGAGCCTGACGCTGCGCATGCACTTTCGTCACGCGCAGAAGACGCTCCGCCACGACGAGGTGGACCCGCAGGTGGCCGCGGTGGTGGACCGATTGAAGACGCAACTCCACGCGGAGCTGCGCGTGTGATCTGATCTTCGTGTCTTCGCGTTGAAGACCGAGTTGCCAGGGACCTCGTCTTGTTGTTCGTGTGACCGTTCAGTCAATTTTCTTAAAAGGGATTCGCAGTGAAGAAGTACGCTCCCCCGTTCAAAGTCGTTCTGGTCGGCTGCGGCAGCATGGCCAACGCCTGGGTGAGGATCGCCAAGAAGCACGAGGACCTGCGGCTCGTGGGCCTGGTGGACATCCGACGTGAGGCTGCGCTGGCGATGGCGCAGAGACACGAACTGCCCCCGGAAATCGTCTACGGGTCGCTCAAAGAAGCGGTGACCAAGACCGGGGCTCAGCTCGTCTTCGACGTGACCGTGCCCGCGGCCCACGACAAGGTGACGATCCAGGCGCTGAAGCTCGGCTGCCACGTGCTGGGCGAGAAGCCCATGAGCGACACCTTGGCGAAGGCCAGGAAGATGGTCGCCGCGGCGAGGAAGGCCAAGCGGCTCTACGCGGTGACGCAGACGCGGCGGCCGCTCTCGACGGTGACCAGCGTCGCCAACTTCGTGGCCAGCGGCGCCCTGGGCCAGCTCGCCGAGCTGCACTGCGACTTCTACATCGGCATGCACTTCGGCGGGTTCCGCGAGGAGATGCCTTACCCGCTCATCGCCGACATGGCGATCCACACCTTCGACAGCGCCCGCCAGATCACCGACGCTGAACCGGTGAGCGTCTACTGCCACTCCTTCAACCCCAGGCACTCGTGGTACAAGGGCGACTGCTCCGCGGTGTGCGTCTTTGAGATGAAGTCCCGCAAGGGCCAGAAGGTCGTCTACTCCTACCGCGGCTCATGGACCAACGAGGGCCTGCACACCAGTTGGCAGGCGACCTGGCGCGTCGCGGGAAGCAAGGGCACGCTGCTCTGGGACGGCGAACAGGAGATCAAGGCGCAGCTCGTCGAGGTCCCCGGCAAGCCCGGCACGCCCACCAAACTCGCGGACGCCCAAGTCCCGCGCGTCACGCTGACCTACCAGGGCCACGAGGGCTGCATCCGCGATTTCGTCGAGGCTCTGAAGACCGGGCGCAGGCCCATGAGCTACTGCGAAGACAACATCAAGACTTTGGCCATGGTCGAAGCGGCCATCAAGAGCGCCAAGACCGGCAAGAAGGTCAAAGTCGTCTGGTGAGATGTGCCGGATTATTCCAGCGCCGCTGACCCGGAGATGACTTCCGACAGTTCGGTGGTGATCGCGGCCTGTCGGGCGCGGTTGTACTTGCGGGTGAGGAGTTTGCCCATCTTGCCCGCGGCGTCGGTAGCGCTCTTCATGGCGACCATGCGGGCGATCTGCTCGCTGACGATCGCCTCGTTGAACGCCTGGAAGAGCTGCGTCTTGGCGGTGATGGGCAGCAGTTCGCTGAGCAGTTCCGCCGGCGCGGGGGAGAAATCGTATCCCGCCGCAGCCGCTTGCGGCTTGGCGTTCTTCTCCGCTTCCGGGGCCTGCATGGGGAGCAACTGCCAGAGGGTCGCCACTTGTTTGGACATCGACTGGAAGGAGGTGAAGCAGACCTCGATGGCGTCGTACTTGCCCGCGGTGAAGTCGGCGATGTAGCGGTTGGCCAACTCCTCCACCTGCGCGAAGCTGGGCTTGTCGGTGAACTGGCTGTGGAACTGCGACACCGCGATGCGGTTGAAGCGCAGCATCGCCAGCCCCTTCTTGCCCACCAGTTCGAGGTCGAACATCTCCGTGCCAGGATGCTGCGCCAGGTGGGCGCGGAGCTTGCGGAAGACGCCCGCGTTGTAGCCCCCGCACAGGCCTCGATTGGAGGTGATGACCAGCAGCAGACGCTTGCCCGAAGCGAGCGATTCGCTGCGCAACAACGGGTGCGACACCTGACCGCTGACACCCCCGGAAAGCTCGCCCACCAGTTCCGAGATCTTCTGCGTGTAGGGCTTGGCGGCGATGGTACGTCGCTGCGCCGCCTGGAAGCGCGCCGTGGCGATCATCTGCATCGTCTTGGTGATGCGCCGGATGTTGCCCACCGCCTTGATGCGGCCTTTGATCTGCTTCGTGCGTGCCATGGGCAGGGATGATAGCAATTGTCAATGCAATAGGGGGCATACGACCACTGAATAAGCCCAAGAGGAGCCGACGATCAACGCCGATCCACGCCGATGGACGCGGAAAGGGTCATTCAACAGGGCTTTCATCGGCGTCCATCGGCGGCTCGATGGATTGCTTCGGAGGGGACTTCAGAGTCACCGCCGCTTGACTAATCCCCCGCGAAACACGAAACTAAACCGGTTCCTTACCCGGAGTAACAGACATGGCTCGAGGGCGCGTCGGCGGCACGACCGGATACGCGGTGGCGTTGGTGGTTGTGGGGATGTTGTTCGTGGTGGCGCTGCTGCTGGCCATCATCTTTTCCACGCAGATCACCGACGCCCGCACGGCTCAGAGCGAGGCGCAGGCGGCGCTGGAGAAGATGATCCGCTCGGGTGAGCGGACCGACCCGCAGGTGGCGGAGTTTCAGGCGGACACGCAGCGCTCGGTGGTGGGGCACCTGCTGGCGGACACGCGTGCCAAGAGCGCATTGCTCGTGGGCACGGAGCAGACCTCGCTCGAGGCGATCCGGCGCGAGATCAAGACGCTCGAGGAGTCGCCGCTGGGCCTGAAGCTCGGCTCGGGCGGGCTTCTGCCGGAGCTCAGCCGACTGGCGCGGAACTACCAGGACGCTCAGGAGCAGGTCCGCCGACTCGAGGGCGAGCTGCGCGAGGCCCAGAATCAAGCCAAGGCGCTGACCAGCGAGAAGGCTGAGCTCGACGAGGCCTACAAGAGTTCGGTGACCGATCTCTCGGCCAAGGTCGAGGCCAAAGCGCGGTCGATGACGGACTACCAAGGCACGGTGGACGCGCAGCGCAAGGAGCTGGAGGGACGGATGGCGGCGCTCCAGGATCAGTACGCCAAGAGCAGCAGCGAGCTGAACGCTGAGCTCGACGCGGCGCGCGGCCGAGTCCGCGAGTTGGAGCGGAGCCTGGAGGACCTGAAGAAGCCCGTAGCCGGTGACAAGCTTCAGGTCGATCCCTCGCTGGTTCCCGACGGGCGGGTGCTGACCGTGATCAACGAGGCGCCGCTGGTGTACATCGACATCGGCCAGAGCGAGCAGGTCATTCTGGGCATGACCTTTGAGGTCTACGACAAGAACACGGGCATCGTCAAGGACGAGTTCGGCACGGTGCGGGGCAAGGCGACGATCGAGGTCAGTCGAGTGCAGGCAGGCTCTTCGCTGGCGCGTGTGGTCCGCCGCGAGCCCAAGGCGGTGATCGTCGAGGGCGACGTGATCGGGAACGTGGCTTACGATCCGCAAGCCAAGCTCAAGTTCTATGTGTTTGGCGACTTCGACGTGGACAACACCGGCCTGGCCACCGCCGGCGACCGCAGACGCATCGAGGCCATGGTTTCCGGCTGGGGCGGGAGCATCGGCGATACGCTCAGCTACGACGTGGACTTCCTCGTCCTGGGCGTGGAACCCAAGCTCCCCGAGCCGCTGCTGCCCAACGAGATCGACCCGAAGGTGATCGAGGAGCACGCCCGAAGCCAGAAACGCTTTGAGCAGTACCAGTCGCTCGTGGGCGAGGCGCGACGCTTTGCCATTCCCATCCTGAATCAGAACCGCTTCCTCACCATGGTCGGTCACTACGAGCGGTGATGCGTTGCGGGGTGCGGGGATCAGGGATCGGGGTTGATTTCCCACGCCCGTCGCTGTGTGTGCAGGTTATTGACGTGGGCATCGGATTTCGGTCGAAGGGTGTAGCGTTCAGGGTGTAGGGTATAGTTTCATTCCTAACCCCCTTCCCAGTCTCCGAACCCCGCACCCCACCATTCATGCCTCGCCGTCGTTCCGCACTTCGCAACTGGTCCGAATATCTCGGCGCCCGGCTGGCGGTGATGGGCCTGACGCTCTTTGACGTTCAGGACAACCTGCGCACCGCCAGCGCCATCGGTCGATCGATCCACCGCATCGACGCCCGGCACCGTGAACGCACGTTGGCGCACCTGGCCATCGCGTTCCCGGAGCTCTCAGCGGCGCGGCGCGCACATCTGGCGATCGAGTCCTTCGAGCATCTCTTTCAGCTGCTCGTCGAGATCGTCCATCTGCCCCGACTGCTGCACCGCGACAGTTGGCCCAGGCGACTGCGGCTGGGGAACCTTGGGCCCGCCATCGAGCTGCTCAACGCGGGCAGGCCCGTCATCATGCTCACCGGGCACGTGGGCAACTGGGAGGTCCTGGGCTACCTCATGGCGCTGCTGGGTTATCCGATGGACGCCATCGCTCGACCGCTGGACAACCCGCTGCTCTACCGCTGGCTCCTGGGCATCCGGGAGAGGCGGGGCCTGCGGGTCATCACCAAGTGGGACGCCACCGAGCGCATGAGGCAGGTGCTCGGGGGCGGCGGGGCTTTGGGCTTCATCGCCGACCAGAACGCCGGCGACAAGGGCCTGTTCGTTCCCTTTTTTGGCCGCCTCGCCAGCACCTACAAGTCCATCGGCCTGCTGGCGGTGAGCCAGAACGTCCCGATCATCTGTGGCTACGCGCGACGCTTCAGCGCGCTCTACGAGTACGAACTGGGCGCCACCGACATCATCCACCCCCACGAGTGGGCCTCTCGCAAGGACCCGCTCTTCTACGTCACGGCGCGCTACGTCCGCGCCATGGAGACCATGGTCCGACAGAACCCGGCGCAGTACCTGTGGATGCACCGTCGATGGAAGAGCCGACCGCGCTTCGAGCGCGAGGGCAAAGAGATGCCCACGGCCCTGCGCGAGAACCTCGAGTCCCTGCCCTGGATGACACAGGACCTGTTGGACCGCCTGGTCAACAGCCGACACTTCGAGTCCGCGTAGACGGGTTACGCCGCGTCGCTGGTCAGCGCCAGTTCGTTCACCGCCAGGGCGCGCTTGAGCGCCACGCCCACCGCGAAGAGGCCCGGACTGACCTGCGCGCACGAGGCCACCACGCCCCGGCAGTGCGTCAGGCCCTGCGTCTTTCTCAGCAGCATGAGGCGGCAGCGCGTCCCGGGCAACAGCGGCTCGCTGTGCAGGAAGCCCACGCCCTGAGCGCTCACGTCGCGGGTGCGCACCAGCAGCCGGCGGCTGCGCCCGCCAAGGAACCCCATCTCGATCACCACGTGGGCGGCCTTGCGCAGCGTGTGACGCTCGTTGTCGCGGCGGTTGTTCCCCATGTAGGGGGCCCCCTGCGACCGACGCGCGAGCAACGCCCGCAACTGCTCTTTGCTGATGGGCTGCGCCTGGGGACGGCTGGACTTTCGCAGGGACGGGATGAACATGCGGCTGCCTCCTCGGGGAAAGATATCGGACGTTCGATCAGGGCATCGGCCCGAGGTAAATGAACGATACATCCGACGCCCGGGCAAGCGGGGGGCCCGGACGTGTCGATGTTTGAAGAGTTCATGGCCTTGCTCCGACGCGCAATAACCTCTAAACTTCCGTGTCTTTGTCCGAGTTGAGCCCCCTTGAAACGACGACCATGACCACCGCCCAGCGTGGACAGACCGCCCCCTCCTTGACGCAGCGACCCAGCGACAGCCTGGACGTGGCGAAACTGCTGGACATGCTCGAGCGCATGCTGCTGATTCGCCACTTCGAGGAGCGCGCCGCACAGAGCTACCAGCAGGCGAAGATCGGCGGGTTCTGCCACCTCTACATCGGGCAGGAGGCCACCGCGGTGGGCTCCGTCGCGGCTCTCTTCGACGACGACCCGATCATCACCGCCTACCGGGACCACGGCCACGCCCTGGCGCGGGGCATGCACCCCAATCACGCCATGGCGGAGCTGTACGGCAAGATCACCGGCTGCGCCAAGGGCAAGGGCGGGTCGATGCACTACTTCGACATCGCCCACCACATGTTCGGCGGGCACGCCATCGTCGGCGGGCAGTGCCCGTTGGGCCTGGGCTTGGCCTTCGCCATCCAGTACGAGAAGAAGAACAACGTCGCGGTCTGCTACCTCGGCGATGGGGCGCTTAACCAGGGCGCCTTCCACGAGTCGATGAACCTCGCGGCCATCTGGCGCCTGCCCATCGTCTTCGTCGTCGAGAACAACATGTACTCCATGGGCACCCACATCGCCCGCGGCACCGCCATGGCGCACGACCTGTCCGCCAAAGCCGCGGCCTACGGCATGCTCTACGGCGAGTGCGACGGCATGGACGTGCTGGCCACTTACGACTGCTTCAAGAGCCTGGCCGACCAGGTCCGAGGCAGCACCTCCAAAGCCCTGGGTTTCGATTCTGATTCCGGGGGCGGGCCCGCCTTTGTCAACTGCAAGACCTACCGCTACAAGGGCCACTCCATGAGCGATCCGCAGAAGTATCGCTCCAAGGAAGAGGTCGCCCACCGCGAGGAGCACTTCGACTGCATCACGCGATTGGTCAACCACCTGATCGACCGCCAGCTCGCCACCCAGGCGCAGATCGACGCGATCGACAAGCGCACCCGGCAGCAGGCGATCGACTCGGTGAAGTACGCTGCAGAGTCCCCCGACCCCACGCGCGAGGACCTCTTCACCGACGTCTACTCGATGCCCTACGGCCCGTACAAGGTCGGGGAGTTGCCGGTGATGCTGCGAGAGTCGGGCAATGGCTAAGCTGCTTGACATCCGCGCGGCTGGGGGCTTCCGACTCGCCCTGCGCTACGACGACGGGCGGGCGGGCGTGGTCGACCTGCAGGAGCTGCGGGGTCGGGGCGTTTTCGCCGCGTGGGATACGCCCGGTGAGTTCGAGAAGGTTCGTGTGGGCGAAGCGGGTGACGCGGTGTGGGAGTGTGGGGTGGACCTCTGCCCCGACATGCTCTATATGAAGTTGACCGGGCAGACCGTGGAGCACTTGTTCCCCGGGCTCGCCAAGGTGGGCTTCCATGCCTGAGATTTGCAGGTTCTATGGCATCATCATCCGCATGTATTTCGCTGACCATGCCCCGCCGCACTTCCACGCGCAGTACGGTGACGAACAGGTCGTCGTGGACATCCGCACCCTGGCGGTCCTGCGGGGTAGACTTCCGCCTCGGGCCACAGGGATGCTCATGGAATGGGCGTGGATGCGTCAGCAAGAGCTCTTGAACCTCTGGAACGACGCCCAGGAGTCCAAACCCTTATACCGCCTCGAACCGCTTGCCTGACACGCCATGACCCGCACCATCCAATACCGTGAAGCCCTGCGTGAAGCGATGACCGAGGAGATGCTGCGCGACGACCGCGTCTTTCTCATGGGCGAAGAAGTCGCGCAGTACAACGGCGCTTACAAGGTCTCGCAGGGGATGCTCGAGCAGTTCGGCGCGCGGCGCATCGTGGACACGCCGATCTCCGAGACGGCGTTCTCGGGCCTGGGCGTGGGCGCCGCGATGTACGGGCTGCGACCGATCATCGAGTTCATGAGCTGGTCCTTCTGCCTGGTCGCGGCGGACCAGATCATCAACAACGCCCCGAAGATGCTCTACATGTCCGGGGGCCAGTTCAAGGTACCCATCGTGTTCCGAGGCAACAACGGCGCCGGCGGGCAGCTCGGGTCCACCCACTCCTGGGCGGTGGAGTCGATGTTCTCCAGCGTGCCGGGCCTGAAGATGGCGCTGCCCTCGACCCCGCGCGACGCCAAGGGACTGATGAAGACCGCCATCCGCGACGACGATCCGGTGTTCATGCTCGAGTCCGAACGGATGCTCGGGTTAGGCGCCCGCGGCGACAAGGACTTCTCCCGCTACCTCGCCAACGACCTCTGGGCGCCGCCCAGCGTCGAGCAGGACGCGGACTTCACCATCCCCTTTGGGCAGGCCAACATCGTCAAGCCGGGCAACGACTGCACCATCGTGGCGCTGGGCCGCCCGGTCCACTTCGCGCTCGAGGCGGCGGAGCAGCTTGAACGCGAGGGCATCGACTGCGAAGTGATCGACCCGCGCACGGTTCGTCCGCTGGACATCGACACCATCGTCGCCTCGGTGCGCAAGACGAACTACTGCGTGGTGGTGGACCAGAGTTGGCCCTTCGCCTCGGTGGGCAGCGAGATCGCCTGCCAGGTCTACGAGCGGGCGATGGATTCGCTGGACAACCAGGTGATCCGCGTCAACAACGACGACGTGCCCGCGCCGTACAACCGCGCGCTGGAGCAGGAGATGCTCCCCCACGCCCGCAAGATCGTCGAGGCGGTGCGCGCCGTGACGTATCGCAACTGATCCCTCGCCCGGGCCGGTCAGGACAGGCCCGCGAGCCTGGCGGTGAAGGCGTAGTCGCGTCCGCCGGTGCACCCGCCGAGCGTCGTGACGCAGCAGGCGCCAGCCGCGGCGCCGAGCCTGCCCGCGTCGGCGACGGAAAGCCCCTTGAGCAGACCCGTGAGCAGTCCGCCCAGGAAACTATCACCAGCGCCGGTGGTATCCACGACGGGGCCCGGGGGATTGACGATGGGGATCTGAATGAAATCGCCCGCCTTGGGCGAGAGCAGCACGCCGCGCTTCCCGAGCTTTACGCCCAGCAGCCCCGGAGCGCCGCAGTCGCGGTAGAGGTTGATGATCCTGCGCGGGTCGGACTCGCCGGTCTGGTGCTGGGCTTCGCTGAGCGAGGGGACCCACACGTCCAGGTGCGGAAGGATCCTGTCCAGCGGCTGCATCGCTCCGCCCGCGCCCGCGGCGTCCAGCGCCGTCTGGCATCCCGCCTTACGCAGCTCCGCGAGCACACCCGGAAGATCATCCTGAAGGCTCGGCAGCAGACTGTAGTACCCCAGGAGCATCATGCGCGACTGCGACCAGAGCGGCATGCGATCCAGGAATGCTCTGGCATTTAACTTTCGGGGGGCGCCAACGCAGTGGTAGAAGCTGCGCTCGCCACAGGGGTCCACGAGCACGACGGTGGTGCTGGTGGCTTCGCCCTCCAGAGCGGTGAGGTGCGTGGTGTCGATCCTCTCGCGGGTATAGAGATCGCGCACGACCGAGGCCCAGGCGTCCTGGCCCAGGTGGCTCAGGGCAGCGACCTTCATGCCCAGCCGCGCCATCGTGATGCCGGAGTTCGAGACGATGCCTCCGCCGATCACCTGCAGCGGCCCGACCTCGTAGAGGACCCCGTGACCGATGGGCTTTTCCAGGGCCACGGGATGACAGAGCACATCCACGACGCAGGAACCCGCGACGACGCAATCGTGCTTTCGCGACATGACGCAGAGCCTACCATCATTGAGTTCGGAAGTGGAACAGAATGCGACGCCAGGCGCGGCTGCAACGAACTCGATCAGACACTTATTAACCTGCATTTGACTATACAATGCGATCGCTTTCCAACGCCGAAATGATCAATATAAACTATTTCATAATAATCACTTACATTTGCTTATTGAAATGAGCATTGTTTGCTCAAATTGGTATTGACAAAGAGTTTACTTGTGACGCTATTAAGTTGACTCAAAAGCACTTCAGTTATGACTCAATAGGTCCGCAGGTCCATGAAAGTCTTGACGCGAAAAGTTCACGCCAAGTGGCCTCTGGTTGCCAATGAGCTTCGCTGACGCATCGTCACGGGCGAGCTCACCCCCGGCTCCCGGCTGCCGACGCGGCCGCAGTTGAGCAGGCTCTTCAGTGTCAGCGAGGGCACGACGCAGGCGGTGCTCGACGAGCTCTCTCGACATCGATTCATCCAGACCCGGGGCCGAAGGGGAACCTTCGTGGCGGACAACCCCCGCACCTCTCGCACTACGGTGTGGTTTTCCCGTTCGCCACTCGGCAGATGGAGAGCTGGTCGAAGTTCTATCGCGATTTGTATCAGGCGGCGTCAACGCTCGAACTGCCCACCGGCTGCGACTCGACGATCTACAGCGGCACGCAAAGTTTCGACGAGCTGGAGTATCGCCAGAGGCTCCTCGACGACGTGCAGAGCAACCTGGTCGCGGGGCTGATCTTCACCGGGGCGCCCTTTGCGCTCCGCAAGACCCCCGCCCTGGAACAGCAGGGTATCCCGCGCGTGGGCGTGATGGAACCAGCGGACTACATCCTTTTCCCAGTGATCTATCCCGACTTCGAGGCCTGGTACGAACTGGCCTTTAAGCTCATCGCTCAGAGCGGTCGCCGGCGCATCGCGGCCCTGCTGGCGGCCTCCGTCGCAAGGACCGGGGACTCGCTCGTGGCGCGTCATGCAGCCTCCTTCGGCTTGACCGTGCCCCGGCAGTGGATTCGGTACCTCGACCCGCAGACCACCTCCGCTGCTCAACTCGTGCAGCGAAACGTCGAGCTGCTCTTCTCTACCCCCGCCGACCATCGCCCGCAGGTGCTGCTGGTCACCGACGACAATCTTCTGGCCCCCGCCATCGAGGGCCTGGTCGCTGCGGGCCTACAGGCGGGCAGGGACGTCACCGTGGTCACGCACTGCAACTTCCCCGAACCCGAGCCGGTGGGCATCCCGCTCACCCGCGGGGGCCTGACTGCAACCAGGACGAAAACCTTAGCGGGGTGTTCCCGCCAAGGAGCAAGTGTTCCCAACCGTTCGAGTGATTCGAGAGAGACCACACCCCTTTTTGGAGGATTCCCAACATGACGCGACATTTCCTCACCCTCGTGGCTGCTCTGGCAGCCGGCAGCATGGCGATCTCGTCTGCCTCCGCGGCGCCGATCACCGTGCTCAACCACAGCTTTGAAGCTCCGGGCCTGTCCGATGGTGGAGTCGGTGCTGCTGCCACAAGTTGGACCACGGGCGGTGGGGTTGTAGGTCAATTCAATCCAACCGCTGCCGAGTACACAGGTGCCACTGGCTCGGGCACGCCCTCCGGTGGCAGCGGCAGTCAGGTAGTATTCGCCTCGGGAGGCGGCTTTCACTCCCAGACCCTGACCGACACGCTGCAAGTGGGTACATACACCTTGACTGTGGCTGTGGGCAATCGTTCCAACTTCGCGATGGGTAATTGGGTGTTTGACCTTCGTGCAAACGGCATCTCCACCGTGTTGGCGACTTCCACAGGCAATTCCGAGTTACTGACCAGCGGCGCTTTCACCGACAAGGTACTGATATTCAACGTGCTGGCCGGCAACCCGAACTTGGGGACGGCTTTGGGCATCGTGCTCAGTAGCGATGCAAGCGGGGCAGCCGAGTACGACAACGTCCGCTTGGACTTCGCTCCCGTCGCTATTCCCGAGCCCGCCTCGATGGCGCTGCTGGGGCTGGGCAGCGTGCTGCTGCTCGCGCGGCGTCGCAAGGCTTGATCGTTCACAATCTTCCACCGCCGCACGACGGAAACGCTGTGCGGAGGTTTGGCCACGGTTCTCCCGCCCGGATTCATGCGTAGCCGCCGATGGACGCGGATGAACGCCGATAAGGTGAGCCATGAAACTTCAATCGTCGTCCATCGGCATTGAACGGCGGATCGATCCGGCCACCGTAGCCATGTGGAAGGAATGTCGGGTGACGGAAGTCGGATGTCGAATGCCGGAGCAGGGGCGTGGCGGATTGGTGAAGCGACGATCGCACCGCGGCTGCCCCTGGCCCATAGGTCATCAATCATCCATGATTCATCATCGATCTCCCGCCTTTAGTCTGATCGAACTGCTGGTGGTGGTGAGCGTCATCGCGCTGGTGATTGCGTTGCTGCTGCCCTCACTGGGCCGCGCCAAGGAAGCCAGTCGCCGGGCGGTGTGCGGCTCGAACCTCAGGCAGTGGGGCTTGATCAACCACAACTTTCTGCAGGATCGTAAGCAGTTCTGGGTGACGTATCGACGCTTGAACACGGGCCTGCGGATGGACCTTTGGCGGTGGAAGGGCAACGCGGGATCGCCGTACCTGAGCGATTCGCCCGCCTACGAAAACAGCGAGGAGTGGCGGAGCTACGGCACCTCGTACATCATGCTTGAACGCTACGGCGCCAACGAGAGTCTGAGGCTTTGTCCCAGCGAGACCTGGCGCAACGCTTCGCTGCCTTTGTTCGGCATGCCCGACACCTCCTGGGGGAATGTCTATCGCCCCAGCTATCTCTACCTCGTCAACATCCGTACTCCGTACCCCGGTTGGAGCACGCTCATCAGCGACACACGCACACAGATCGTCGAGCACCATCGAGACCCGAACCTCAGCGGACGGGTCATGCTCGCGGACATGATGGCGACCTTCGATCCCTACTGGTCACTCTTCAACCACGAAGGAAAGTTTCAGAACCTGCTCTTTGGCGACGGCCACGTCGGCTCCCGCTCCTATTCCCCTTCGCCCAACTTGGCCACCGACCTATCCGCTCAGGGCGACAGCAACGGGTATCAGAGTTATTCCTACTGGGAAGGCAACAAGTAGTCCCCCCGATCGTCAGTGAGCCCCCGTCAATGACCGGGGGCGAAATGCGATGACCGTGCGGGGGGTGCTGAATCCAACGTCGGCGGCGATCAGCCGGCGCTCTGAGGCAGGGGACAGTCGCGGCGCTTGACGATGGTGACGCAGTTGCCGCAGTCGTTGTAGGAAACCGCGGTCATGTAGGCCTTCATGAGCATGACGCCCCGGCCGTTGGGCTTCATGAGATTGTGTTCCTGCGTGCAGTCCGGGACGCAGTCGGGCCTGAAGCCGCAGCCCTCGTCGCAGACGCTCACGCACAATTGTACATCGTCGAGCTTGTACTCAACGGTGACGTGCTTGGTCGGGTCGTCGTGGTTGCCGTGGTGGACCGCGTTGGCCAGGGCTTCGTCCAGCGCCAGGCGGATGCCGAAGCGGGCGTGCTCGGAGTAGCCTTGCTGCTCCACCGCGTGCAGGATCGCCTGCTGCACCTTGGCGACCTCCGCTAGGGTGCTAGGGACGACCACACGCTGACCTATCGCTTGTGCCATCGAACTCCGCATCCTCCGACGGACTCGATCGGGTTTGAGATCGTAAAGGCAACAGGCCCCGAGCGTGACGCCAAGGGCCTTGTCGGGGGCTCATCTCATTTGAAGCTCGCCAACGCCTGGGCGGCGTCGGGGTGAATCTGGAACAGTTTGTTCAGTCGCGTGATGACGAAGACCTCGTAGATCTGTTCGTCGATGTTGCACAGCCGCAGCTGCCCGCCCTTCTGACGGACCTTGTTGTTGACGGTGATCAGCGTGCCCAGGGCGGCGGAGGAGAGGTGCTCGACGCCTTGGAAGTTCAAGAGCACTTTCGGGTTGGTCGAGGCGTCGATGAGCTGACGGATCTCGTCGCCGATCTGCTGGATGTAGGCTTCTTCGAGGATGTTTTTGTCGAGGAAGCCGACCTGCGTGACCTCGCCGGTCTGCTGCACCTTCAAACGTGAGCTCTGCGTGGGCATGCTGTGGACTCCGAAAGCAGGAGTTCTGACCCCGCGCGGAAATGTAGGTCGCAAAGTTGGTTGTGTCAAGGCGGTGGAGCGGTCGCGGGGCGTTCGCCTCCGCTGAAGGTCATGCAGACCCTTGGCGCTGGCGACATCCGACCGAGGTTTTTCTTCGCTGTGTTGGCGGCGGGGAGCGCAAGGTCGGGCTGCGCGAGCGCGTGGCGCGATCAATGGTGGAAATGCTGGAAGGCGATTCAACTCGATTCGTCGATCCGCCGAAGTCAGGGTGGGGGGGGGCAGTTTCGCGCGGCCTGCGATTCGCCGCGTTGCGTCTGTTCCCTAAGGGGCGGGATATGTCGATTCGTTCGCGCATCACTTCGTTGGGAGTGCTGGGTATCGTTGTCACCGCGGCGGGGATCCTTGGCGTGGTGTGGTGGGCTTCGGGGCGGTTGGTCCAGAAGATGCAGGCCGCCGCGATGGAACGGGCGCGCGGCGATTGTGCCAAGGCCGCACGTGAGGTCTACACGCTGGTGGAGTTGCAGCAGCAGAACAGTCAGATCAAGCTCGCCAGCGACGCGAAGGTGGCGATGGCGACGCTTCGGCGTCACGGGGCGGTGAGCGTGGACCCATCGCAGAGCGTGACCTGGCAGGCGGTGCATCAGGGGACTCAGGACGCCGCCGAGGTGACACTGCCGCGCCTGCTCTTAGGGGGACAGTGGCTGGGTCAGAACTCCAACCCCCAGATCGCCTCGCCTGTCGTGGACGACGTCCGCGAGCAGACCGGCGGGTACTGCACCATCTTTCAGCGTATGAACGCCGCGGGTGACATGCTCCGCGTCTGCACCAACGTCACGACCACGCGCGGCGAGCGCGCCGTGGGAACCTATATCCCCGCGCTTCAGCCCGACGGCGCGCCGCATCCCGTGGTGCACCAGGTGCTCTCCGGCCGCGCCTACCTCGGCGTGGCGGAGATCTTAGGCGAGCCTTACCTCACGAGATACGAGCCGCTGCTCGACGAGTCGGGTCAGGTCCTGGGCATGCTCTTCACCGGCGTGAAGCAGCAGAGCGTCGCATCGCTGCGCCAGGCCATCATGACCCTGCGCGTGGGCAAGACCGGGTACGCCTTCGTGCTCCAGGGCACCGGCCCGCGCAAGGGCAGCTACGTCATCTCTTTCGAGGGCCAGCGCGACGGTGAACTGATCCTCGACGCCAAGGACGCCCACGGCCAGCCGTTCATTCAGGACATGATTCAGGCCGCCCTCGCCACGCGGGACGGTCAGAGCGCCTTCACGACCTATTCCTGGAAGAACCCGGGTGAGGCGCAGCCGCGGTCCAAGCTCGCTGCGGTCACCTACCATCCCGCTTGGGACTGGGTGATCGGTGCGGGCGCTTACGAAGACGACTTCCTCGACGAGCTGGCGCAGGTCCGTGCCGCGGTGGGCGAGATGCTCCTGACCTCGTTGGCAGCCACGGGCGTTTGCGTGGTGGTGATCGGCGGCGTCGCGCTGGTCTTGAGCCGACACATTTCTCGCCCCATCGTCGATCTCTCCACGCGCATCCGGCAGATCGCCACCGGCAACGGCGACCTTACTCAACGCATGGAGCTTCGGCCCCAGAACTGCTCCGCCCAGCTGAAGTGTGGCAAGACCGACTGCCCGGCGTTCGGCAAGACCGAGCGATGCTGGGAGACCGTCGGTTCCGAGTCGCCCGATCCCCGTTGCGTGCAGATCACCAGCGGCCAGTACGAGAACTGCCACCAGTGCAAGGTCCACCGTCGCAGCACCGCCGACGAGACCTCGCAGCTCGCGGGCTGGTTCAACACCTTCGTCAACGACGTGGAGCGGATCGTCGGCCAGGTGGCCTCGGCGGCGAGCGAGGTGGCGCAGTCCTCGACGCAGATCGCCGCCGCCAGCGAGGAGCTGTCGTCGAATCTGCAGGAGCAGTCGCATCAGGCCACGCAGGTCAGCGCCGCGGTGGAGGAGATGAGCCAGTCGGTGAGCGAGGTGGCCGGTAAGGCCTCGCAGGCCTCGGACAGCGCCGCCGATTCCGGCCGCCGCGCCGAGCAGGGCGGGTTGGTGGTGGGCCAGATGATCCAAGGCATGCACGCCATCCGCGACGCGGTGAGCGGTGGCGCCCAACAGGTCAGCGATCTGGGCCAGCGATCCCAGCAGATCGGGTCGTTGGTGGAGGTGATCAACGACATCGCCGACCAGACGAACCTGCTGGCGCTGAACGCGGCGATCGAAGCGGCGCGCGCCGGGGAGCAGGGCCGGGGCTTCGCGGTCGTCGCCGACGAGGTGCGCAAGCTGGCGGACCGCACCGCCAAGGTCACCGAAGAGATCGCCGCCTCGATCCACGCCATGCAGGGTCAGACGCGCGGCGCGGTGACGCAGATGCAGGCGAGCACCGCGAGCATCGAGCGCGGCGCCGATCAGGCCGGTCACGCCGGTCGCAGCCTGCAAGAGATCGTCCGCGCGGCGCAGGAGGTGGCGGAGCTGATCCGTTCGATCGCCGCCGCCTCGGAAGAGCAATCTGCCGCCAGCGAGCAGGTCTCGCGCAGCGTCGAGTCGATCGCGGCCACGTCCAAGCAGAGCAGCGTCGCGGTGACCCAGGCCGCCGCCGCCGCCGCCGCGCTGTCGGACAAGGCCAGCGAACTGCAGAAGCTCATCGGTCGGTTCAAGACGCGCTTCACGCTTCAAGCCGCGTGACGTAGTCAACCGTTACGCCGCGATCTTCGGCGCACGCCGCGGCTGCTATACTGGCGGGCTCGGGGGTTTTCTTACCGAGGCTCTGCCATGAAATGCGTCATGGTCATGTTCGATTCGCTGAATCGGCGGATGCTCCATCCCTACAACACGAGCAGTTTCGTCAAGACGCCCAACTTTGCGCGGCTGGCGCAGCGGACGGTCACCTTCGACCGCAGCTACGTCTGCTCGATGCCCTGCATGCCCGCGCGGCGGGACCTGCACACCGGCAGGCCCAACTTCCTCCACCGCTCCTGGGGGCCTCTCGAACCGTTCGACGACTCGATGCCCGCGATGCTCGGGCAGCGTGGCGTCCACACCTCGCTCATCACCGATCACTACCACTACTTCGAGGAGGGCGGAGCGACCTATCACACCAAGTACAACACCTGGGAGTTCTTCCGTGGGCAGGAGGGCGACCCGTGGCGCGGCTTGGTGGGCGGCGCGGTGATGAAGAACGCCCACGGACGACACAACGCCGTCGACCGATGGCACACCCAGGACCGGGTCAACCGCACGTTCATTCGTGAGGAACAGCAGTGGCCTCAGGCCCAGACATTCTCGGCGGGCGAGCAGTTCATCCGTCGCAATGTCGGTGCCGACAACTGGTTTGTGCAGATCGAGACCTTTGACCCGCACGAGCCGTTCTACTCGCATCGCGCCTACAAGGACCTTTACGCGGAGCACTACAGCAAGTGGCGCGAGGCGGGCGGGCTGCACTGGGACTGGCCGGACTACGATATGGTCAAGGAGTCGCCGGAGTTGGTCGAGCACATGCGTCACGAGTACGCCTCGTTGATGTCGATGTGCGACCGCAAGCTCGGGGACGTGCTGGACCTGTTCGACGAGTTGGACCTGTGGAAGGACACGATGCTCATCGTGTGGACCGACCACGGATTCCTTCTCGGCGAGCACGAGTGCTGGGCGAAGCTCTGGATGCCGTTTTATGACGAGGTGGCGCACACGCCCTTTTTCGTCTGGGACCCGCGCTGTGGGAAAGCGGGCGAGCGGCGGCAATCACTGGTGCAACCCTCGATCGATCTGCCGGTGACGCTGCTGAGGTATTTCGGCGTGGAGCCGACGAACGACATGATCGGCTGCGACCTGGCCGCGACCGTGGCGAACGATCAGGCGGTCCGACAGGCGGCGATGTTCGGCATCTTCGGCGGACAGGTCAACGTCACCGACGGGCGATACGTCTATATGCGCTCCGCTGCGCGTGAGGAGAATCTGCCGCTCTTCGAGCACACGCTCATGCCCACGCACATGCGAGGCCCCTTCAGCGTCAAGGAGCTGGCGGGCAAGATCGAACTGGCCCAGCCCTTCACCTTCACCAAGGGTTGCAGCATCACGCGAGTTCCATCACGGCCTTTCTGGGGCAAGCATCCCGACATTCGAAAGACGCTGCTCTACGACCTGCAGACGGACCCGCTGCAGCAGTCGCCGACGCAGGACCCCGCGGTGGAAGGAACGATGGCGCAGCACCTGGTCAGCCTGATGCGACAGTGCGACGCACCGGCCTCGCAGTTTGAGCGGCTGGGCCTGGCCTAGCGACGCCGCGCCATCGGCGTGATACAATTTCGGCATCAGACAGGGAGGTCTGCCATGAAGGGTTCTTACAAGATCGCGTTGGTCGTGGCGGTGGTCGTGCTCGGGGCGGCGGTCTTTTACCATTGGAGTCAGTCCGGCGACGACGGCGCCGGCCGACTTTCCCCCGCGCCAGCCTCAGCCCAGGCGCAGACTCCCGCACGCCCCACCACCACCCCGGCAGCCGCGCCGGCCCCCTCGTCGTCCGCAGCGTCCTCCACCCTCGCCGCGCCCGCGCCGACCGCCAACGATCTCTTCTCGCGTGTGGAGGCGGCGACCAGCGGCGTGACCGCCGCGCCCGCGACGTCCACAGCCTCGTCCGCGGCCTCGACCTCGTCCCCAACCAGCGCATCGCCGACGGCTGCGCCCGCGTCTCCCACCGCTTCGACCCCTGCGCCTCCCACGGGTTTTTCGGTGGACCTGCCCGCTTCGGCCATGCCCGCGACGACCGCTGCGACCGCGGCCTCGACCACGCCGGGGACCACGGCCACGCCCGCCACGCCTGCGCCAGCGCCCGGCGCGCCTGTCACGGTGACTTCGCGCAGCTCTGACGCCACCGTTCGGGTCGGAACGAACCCCAGCAGCGCGACCGGCGGCAGCGGGACCTACACCATCCGCGCCGGCGACACCTTCAGCTCCATCGCGGAGCAGACGCTCGGCTCGGAGAACCGCTGGATCGACATCGCGCAGGCCAACCCGCTGGTCGACCCCACCAAGCTCAAGATCGGGCAGGTGATCAAGCTGCCCGGGGCGGGCGATCCGGCCTCGACCGCCACGCTCGGACCAAGCTCTGGCGATCGCGCCGCCTCCAGCGTCGAACGTCCCTCTCGCAACGAGCGCCGACCCGTGGAGCCAT
This sequence comes from uncultured Phycisphaera sp., assembly GCA_964496285.1. Classification (GTDB taxonomy): domain Bacteria; phylum Planctomycetota; class Phycisphaerae; order Phycisphaerales; family Phycisphaeraceae; genus CAZBXW01. Next base: position 112,954 of record CAZBXW010000006.1, on the reverse strand, counting down.
CGGCGCAGGTGCAGTACGTCATCCGCCCCGGCGACACGCTCTCGACCATCGCTCGGCAGTACTACGGCGATCCCTCGCTCTGGCGCGTCATCTACAACGCCAACCGCTCCGCCATCGGGTCCAACCCCGACCGTCTCGAAGCGGGCGAACGTCTGACGATCCCGCCGGCTCCGAAGGGCGCACGTTGAGTCCGTCGATCCCACTCGACGCGGTGATCTTCGGCGGCGGGGCGGCGGGACTCTGGCTCCTCCACCAACTGCGCCGCCTGGGTTTCTCCGCCATCCTGCTCGAAGCCCACGCCCTGGGGCAGGGCCAGACCGTCGCCTCGCAGGGCATCATCCACGGCGGACTGAAGTACACCTTGCGCGGGCGACTCACCCGCTCCGCCCAGGCGGTGCGCGACATGCCCGACCTCTGGCGTCGCTGCTTGCGTGGTGAGCAAGAACCAGACCTCTCTGCCACGCGACTCCGCGCCGATTTCTGTCACCTCTGGCGCACCGCTTCGCTGCGCTCCCGACTGGGACTCGTCGGCGCCAGGCACGGCTTGCAGACCGTGCCGCGACCGCTTGAGAAGAGCGATTGGCCCCGTGTGCTCCGCGATGTTCCGGGAGAGGTGTTCCGCATCGACGAACCGGTGCTCGCGCCCGATTCGTTCATCGCGGCCCTGGCGCAACCGCATCGGGAAGTCATCTTCAGGTTTGATCCGTCGCGGATCGTGTTCGAGCTGGCTTCGCCGGGCCGGGTCACTTCCATCGGGCTCGTGGATCACGGACGCACGCTCACGCTTCGTCCCACGCGCCTTGTGCTCACCGCAGGGCTGGGCAACGCGATGCTTCGGCAGCGGCTCGCGCTTCCCGACCACGCCATGCAACGCCGACCGGTTCAACTCGCCATGGCTCGCGGCGCGTTGCCCGTGCTCAACGGCCACTGCGTCGATGCCGCCCACACGCGGATCACCGTCACCACCGACCGCGACCGCGCGGGCCTGACCGTCTGGCAGGTGGGCGGGCAGGTCTCCGAGGACGGCGTCAACATGACGCGTGACGACCTGGTGCGCCACGCCATCGCCGAGGTTCGCGCGACGCTTCCGGGGGTCGATCTGCGCGGGACGGAATGGTCGAGCTACACCGTCGAACGTGCCGAGCCGAGGATGCCGCGCGGCCGCCGGCCCGACGAAGCGTTCGCACAACTCGAGGGCAACGTTGTCACGGCCTGGCCCATCAAGCTGGCGCTGGCGCCGCTGCTGGCACAACGGGTCGCCGCCATGCTCGACGAGCCTCGGCATCGCATCGATCCAGCGGCGCTGTGTGACTGGCCCCGGCCTGACATCGCTGCCCCGCCATGGGAGAATCACACCGCATGGACCGCCGTCCGCTAGGTCGCACCGGGCTGAGGGTCTCGCCCATCGGGTTCGGCGCTTTTAAGATCGGCCGCAACGCCGGGTCCAAGTACCCACGGAAGTTTGACCTTCCCGACGAGCAGGCGTCCGCCGCGCTGCTCCAGGGCGTGCTCGATCTGGGCATCAACCTCATCGACACCGCTCCCGCGTACGGGCTGAGTGAGGAACGCATCGGCGCCGCTGTCTCGCATCGTCGAAAGGAGTTTGTTCTCTCGTCCAAGGTCGGCGAAACCTTCGAGAACGATCGCAGCAGCTTCGATTTCTCTTCGTGCGCGGTGACCGCAAGCGTGGAGCGGAGTCTGAAGCGGCTGCGCACCGACGTCGTGGACCTTCTGCTGATCCACTCCGACGGGCGTGACCTGGAGATTCTGCGTGACACCGATGTGGTGCCCACGCTGCAGCTCTTGAAGGATCGCGGACTGACCCGCTTCATCGGGCTCTCCGGCAAGACGCTCGAAGGGGCGCGGGCGGCCCTGGCGTGGGCGGACGTGCTCATGATCGAGCTGAACATCGACAACCGCAGTCACGAGGCGATCCTCGCCGAAGCGCAGCGTGCGGACGTGGGCTTGCTGGTGAAGAAGGGCCTGGCCTCGGGCCACCGTGGCGCGGAGGAATCGGTGCGCTACGTCCTGTCGCAGCCGTCGATCGCCAGCCTCGTCGTGGGAAGCCTGAGCCTGGACCACCTGCGCGCGAACCTCTCCGCGGCGTTTGCATTGGGAACGTAGGCACAGGATCATGACGGGCCCTCAATCCCCGAGGAGTCGATCATGCCCATGGCTGTGTCCGCCGCGTTCACGCAGTTGGAGCGGATTCCAACGACGGTGTTCGAGCACTCGAGTCAGGCCAGCGAGTACGTGGCCCAGCAGATCGCGGGCTTGATCCAGAGCAAGGCGGAGCGGGGCGAGCCTTGCGTGCTGGGGCTGGCCACGGGGTCTACGCCGGTGAAGGTGTATGACCACCTGGTGAAGCTGCACAAAGAGCAGCGGCTCTCGTTCCAGAATGTTCACACGTTCAACCTGGACGAGTATTTTCCGATGCAGCCGCACGAGCTGCAGAGCTATGTGCGCTTCATGAACGAGCACCTGTTCGACCACATCGACATCCCCCGTTCGCAGGTTCACATCCCCGACGGCACGCAAGCGGTGGAGAAGGTGTTCGATCACTGCCGGGACTACGAGCACCAGATCCGTGGGCTGGGCGGGATGGACCTGCAGCTGCTGGGCGTGGGTCGCACGGGGCACGTGGGCTTTAACGAGCCGGGCAGTTCGCGTGACAGTCGCACCCGGCTCATCACGCTCGACCGGATCACCCGGCTCGACGCGGCGGGGGATTTCTTCGGCGAGGAGAACGTGCCCCGCCGAGCGATCACCATGGGCGTGGGCACGATCATGGAGGCGCGAAGGATCATCATGATGGCCTTCGGCGAGGGCAAAGCGCCGGTGGTGCGAGCGGCGGTGGAGGGGCCCGTCACCGCGACGGTGGCGGCGAGCTTTCTGCAGGAGCACCCCAGCGCCCAGGTGATCCTCGACGAAGCCGCGGCGGCGAAGCTCACGCGTTACGCCAGCCCGTGGGTGCTCGGGCCTGTGAAGTGGAACGATCGGCTTATCCGCAAGGCGGTCATCTGGCTGGCGCGGCAGCACGAGAAGGTCATCCTCAAGCTCACCGACGAGGACTACAACGAGGCGGGGCTTCAGGACCTGCTCGCGGAGCACGGGCCCGCCTACCGCATCAACGTCAAGGTCTTCCGCGACATGCAGCGGACGATCACGGGTTGGCCCGGGGGCAAACCGGCGCACGCCAAGCAGGAAGGCGACCCCGATCTGCCGCGCGACCGTGTCTTTCCCAAGCGGGTGGTGATCTTCTCGCCGCATCCCGACGACGACGTGATCTCGATGGGCGGCACGCTGCTGCGGCTGGCGGACCACGGGCACGAGGTTCACGTGGCCTACCAGGTCTCGGGCAACATCGCGGTGTTCGACGCCGACGCCATTCGTTTCGCCGACTTCGCCGCCGAGTTCAATCGGATGTTGAACATCGACGCCCAGCGGACCACGGAACTCGAGCGGCACATCGAGGAGTTCCTCAAGCACAAGCAGCCCGGGCAGGTGGACAGCCCGGAGGTGCAGCGGATCAAGTCGCTGATCCGTCGCGGCGAGGCGCGCGCCGCGGGGCGGTACTGCGGCGTCCCGGTGGAGCGGCTGCACTTCCTGGACATGCCCTTCTACGAGACCGGCGTGGTCCGCAAGAAGCCGCTGTCCGACGCGGACATCTCGCTCATCTCTGACCTGCTACGCAAGGTCAAGCCTCAGCACATCTACGCCGCGGGCGACCTGTCCGATCCGCACGGCACGCACCGCACCTGTCTGTCGGCCATTTTCCGCGCCATCGAGCGCGTCAAGAACGAGGACTGGTACAAGGACTGCGAGGTCTGGCTCTACCGCGGCGCCTGGCAGGAGTGGGAGCCACAGGACATCGACATGGCGGTCCCGCTCTCGCCCCAGGAACTGCTCCGCAAACGCACCGCCATCTTCAAGCACCAGTCGCAGAAGGACAAGGCCCTTTTCCCCGGCACCGACAACCGCGAGTTCTGGCAGCGCGCCGAGGACCGCAACCGCGACACCGCGCGCGTCTACGACAAGCTCGGGCTGGCGGAGTACGAAGCGATCGAGGGGTTCGTGCTCTGGAACGGGCAGATGATGTAGGGTCACGGACCGAGGGATCCAGGCACAGCAGGAGACCCGGCGGTGGTGGGGGACTTCATACGGGAGTCGATGATGACAACATTGAAACCGGAGCAGTTGGGCATCTGCAGTTGGTCCTTGCGCCCCAAGGAGCCGGCGGAACTGGTGCGCGGCGTGCGCAACCTGGGACTGAAGCGCGTGCAACTGGCGCTCAACGCGGTGCGCGACCCGAACGGCCCGTGGGCGCGCGTCCAGGAGGAGCTCGCCGCTGCGGACATCGAGGTCTGCTCGGGCATGTTCGGCACCGTGGGCGAAGATTACAGCTCGCTCGAATCCATCAAGCGCACCGGCGGGGTCGTGCAGGACGCCCACTGGGACGCCAACTGGCACATCGCGCAGGATGTTGCTGCTGTCGCCAAACGCATGGGTTTGTCGATGGTCAGCTTCCACGCGGGTTTCATCCCCGACGACGCGCACGATCCGACCTTCGCCAAGCTGCAGCAGCGCATCGCACGCATCGCGGACCTCTTCAAGGATCATGGATTGACGCTGGTGTTCGAGACCGGCCAGGAAACCGCGGCTGCGTTGTGGCAGTTCCTCGACACGCTGGCCAGGCCCAACGTCGGCATCAACTTCGACCCCGCCAACATGATCCTCTACGACAAGGGCGATCCCATCGCTTCGCTCAGGAAGCTCATGCCCCGCGTGCGACAGGTCCACATCAAGGACGCCCGACGCACGCAGGTCCCCGGCTCCTGGGGCCTGGAAACCCCCATCGGCGAGGGCGAGGTGGACTGGAAGGCTTTCCTTCGCACGCTGGCGGAGGCGGACTACACGGGCAATCTCGTCATCGAACGCGAAGCCGGCGGCGACCGCGCGGGCGACGTCCGCAGAGCCATCGAACGCCTCATCGCGATGATGCAGTAGCCACCGCACAGACGCCAAGACGCAAAGAGGGATGGATCCGGAGACTCCTTGACCCACGATTTCTGACCGGATCACCGGATGAGAACGGATAAATGCGGACTGAATAGGGGATCGAATCCGTCTTCATCCGCTTCGATCCGGTCATCCGGTCAAAGAACGATTCCCCGGGCGCATACCCATCTGTCCTTCGCGTCTTCGCGGCTCTGCGTGAAACTCTTCTATCCACGCCGCTCGGCAGGTATAATGGAGGCACAAGTGAAGATTGCCTCCGTCTGCGGGGTGCGACACGGCGATATTTTGCCTAACCCTATGACAACCCCACGGGAGCCGGCATCGGACGCGAAGATCATGCCTCCTTCGAGTGGACGATCGGGACGTTCGACCAGGCACCCACCTTGAATATGGGGTTGGGGCAAAAACGCTGACCGGCCCAGGCGGATGTGAGGTGATCGCTATCGCGACCCGGCGAGGACTTCCTCCCGGGCCGCTTTTTTCCCGACTCACCCCCCGAAGCCGGGGATATGCTCAGCTCCGGCTTGCTTGTCCGCAAGGTGACTTCGCATACCATGACCGCATGGCTGAGCCTGTCACCCCCATCCACTATCGTCCGCTGCCCGAACTCATCGAGCAGATCGTGCGCAGCTACCACGCTCACGCCAATCTGCACCATCTAGACGCCACGTTTCTGCCCAGCCGCGCCAGGACCGTCGAGGTCATCGAGCTGCTGCGTCAACTGGTCTTCCCCGGCTTCTTCGATCATCAACGTCTGGCCTCCGACACGGTGCAGTACCACGTGGGCGATCTGCTCTCGCGGGTGAGCGGGAAGCTTTACGACCAGGTGCGACAGGCCATTCGCCACGACGCCAACCAGCAGAACAAGGGGTCGGGCGACGCCTGCCCGCACTGCGACGAGCAGGCGCAGTCCATCACCGCGGCGTTCCTCGAACGCCTCCCGGAAGTTCGGCGGATGCTCGCCAGCGATGTGCAAGCGGCCTTCGACGGCGACCCGGCGGCCACCAACGCCACCGAGGTGGTCTTCTGCTATCCCGGTTTGGACGCCATCTTCATCCACCGCATCGCCCACGAGCTCCATAAGCTCGCCGTCCCGCTTCTGCCTCGCATCATGAGCGAGTACGCCCACAACGAGACCGGCATCGACATCCACCCCGGCGCGACCATCGACGAGTCCTTCTTCATCGACCACGGCACCGGCGTGGTCATCGGCGAAACCACCGTCATCGGCAAGCGCGTAAAGATTTATCAGAACGTCACCCTCGGCGCGCTCTCCACCAAGGGCGGTCAATCCTGGCGCGGACGAAAGCGTCACCCCACCATCGAGGACGACGTGACCATCTACGGCGGAGCGGTCATCCTCGGCGGCGCGACGGTGATCGGCCAGGGCGCGACCATCGGCGGAGCGGTCTTCATCACCGCGTCCGTCCCCCCGGGCTACTCCGTCACCGTCGAAACGCCCAAGCTCAAGATGACCCAGCGCAAGACGCCCACGGGCAAGAATTCCCCGAAATGACCAAGTCGCTCACCCAGGCTGCGACTCTTTTGGCGCTGGCCGCGGATCCTCTGCCCGCCCAGGAGCCAAACTACCCTTGGACCCGTCTGGCCAACGCCCACGTGGCGCTCACTGTGGCTCTGCCCGACGCCCACGCGGGGCTTTACCGCGGCTCGCGCTTCGATCCCTCGGGCATGGTCACACGCATGCAATGGGGCGAGCACAGCTTCTTCGGCCCGTGGTGCAGCCTCGACAAGCCGACGAACCACGACAACGTCATGGGCACCGCCGAGGAGTTCGACATTCAGAACCCGCAGACCTACGACCAGACCGCGGTGGGCGAGAGCTTCATGAAGATCAGTGTAGGACTCGTCCGCAGGATCGACGAGAAGCCCTATCGCTTTCATGTCAACAATCCCATCGACTGCCCCGCCGAGTGGACCTGGGAGCAGCACCCCACCTGGATCGAGTTTCGTCACCAGCTCCAGGGACCGACCGGCTACGCCTACCTCTACACCAAGCGGCTGACTCTCTTGGACGACGCCCCGGGCTTCGTGATCCGCAGGACTCTGCGCAATCTTGGGTCACAGTCGTTGCGCACCGAACACTACGCGCACAACTTCGTGGTCATCAACGGTCATCGCGCCGATGAGAACCACACCCTGCGATTCTCCGCGAACGGTTCGCTTGCCCCGCAGCTGGCGCAAGACGACCCGTTCCGGTTGCAGGAGCGGGAGCTTCAAATCACAGCTGCGCTGCGGGAGGGTCGCGCCCACTACTACCTTGTTCACGGCCTGGAGCAGCAGCCCAACCACACCCTCACCGTGGCGCATGTCGGTTCCAACGCGGCGCTGCGCATCGCCGGCGATTACCCTGTGACGAAGCTGGCGCTCTACCTTCGCAGCGAAGCGCTCTGCCCCGAACCTTTCGTGCTCATCGAGCTGGACCCGGGACAGGAACGCACCTGGTCCACCACCTACACCGCGCAGCACGCCAAGCCTTGACTCCGACGCGGGCAATGCGGGGCGACTACTTGAGTTCGACGGACCAGTAAGCCTCGTTGAGGAAGGCGCGCCACGAGGCGTATTTGTCCGAACCCAGTCGGATGGAGATCACCGGGTTGCGGCGCGGCTTGACGGGCTTGCGGATGAGCTTCATGTGCGCCTGCTCGGGCGTTCGCCCGCCCTTCCTGGCGTTGCACGCCACGCAGCAGCACACCAAATTCTCCCACGTGCTCGTCCCGCCCTGGGCGCGGGGCGTGAGGTGGTCGAGCGTCAGCTCCGAGGTCGAGAAGTGCTTGCCACAGAACTGGCACAGGTTGCGGTCGCGGGCGAAGATATTTCGGCGGTTGAGCTTCACGTCCTGCCGCGGCAGTCGATCGTAGCCCAGCAGGCGGATCACCTTGGGCACCGCGATGCTCAGGCGTACCGTGCGCACCCATTCGTAGTGGTGCTGCTGCAGCTGCTGGAAGTTCTCGCGCTCCGCAGAGAGGTCGGTCCAGCTCTCGAAGTCGTGCGCGGTGTAGACGCCGTCGTTGACGTGGATCACCTCCGCCAGATCGCGGACGATCAGCGAGAAGGCCCGCCGCGCGTCCACCACGCGCACCGCCATCCACAACTTGTTGAGGACGAGCACCTGGGCGTTGAGTGCGGTGGCCTGACTGAGCATACGGGTGTATCCATCCTTCAGGGTCTAGAGATGCTAGCTGTGCCCCGCCTTGATTGCAATGCTCCCGGATCGTCAGAACCCTGTTACGCACCGGGGGTTGATCGTCCCGTGCCGTGGGGGTAAAGTGAACTCATAACTTGCGGGCGTGTACCGAAGTGGCCAAACGGGGCAGACTGTAAATCTGCTGGCTTATGCCTTCGGGGGTTCGAATCCCTCCGCGCCCATTGGATCAGTGGAGCGAGAAGCAAGGAGCGAGTGGACCAGAGCATCGCAGCTGCCCGCATCTGCTGAATTGTGTCCCCAAGCTGAGCATCTTAAACCGGTGGGGTGGCGGAGCGGTTGATCGCACCGGTCTTGAAAACCGGCGTGGCGCCTAGCGTCACCGTGGGTTCGAATCCCACCCCCACCGCTTTCTCTCATGACCGGAGTGCGATATGTCGATGCGACGAAGCTCCATACTGGGATGGGTGGCCGTGCTTTGGCTCGCAGGATGCGCCGGCTCCGGGGGGCAATTGTTCAGCGTCGAACAGGGCGGCTATCCGATAGCGTGGAGCGAGGCGGAACTGGTCAAACCCCTCGCCATGCGGACGCTGCGGCGGAGCGAGGAGATGAGCGTGCATGTCGTCCGGCTCGCGGGAGACGAGTCGCCGCATGTGCACGACCACTCGGACCTCACGGTGACTCTGCTGCGCGGACGGGTGCGGATGAACCTCGCGGGCAGAACGTTCGTCATGGAAGCGGGCGACGTGGTGGAGGTGCCGCGCGGGGTGGAACACTGGGCGGAGAATCTTTTCGGCCCCAGAAGCGAGGCGTATGTGTTGTTCACGCCGCCGCTGCGTGAGGGGGACCATCGCCCCACGCGCTAGTGGGCTTGGAACTCCCTTCCGGGGGCTGGTATTCTGCGGGCATGACGCTGCAAACCAAACCCGCGGTGACATACGACGACTTTGCGAAGCTGGACCTGCGAGTGGCGACGATCCTGGCGGCTGAACCGCACCCCAACGCGGATCGGCTGGTGAAGCTGCAGATCGATCTGGGGGGCGAGACGCGGCAGATCTGCGCCGGGATCAAAGCCTACTACGAACCGGCGACGCTGGTGGGAAAGCAGATCGTCGTGGTGGCGAACCTCGAGCCACGGACGATCCGCGGCGAGGTCTCCAACGGGATGTTGCTGGCCGCCAGCGCCCGCGACGGGGACGAGGTGCGCGACGTGGTCGTGCTCTCGCCGAGCAAGAGCGTGCCCAACGGATCGACCGTCAGCTGAGCCTCGCGCGGGCGCGAGGGTCTAGCGTTCCTTGAATCCCAGGCGTTTGGAGAGCGTCTCGAAGGCGAAGGGGTCACCCCCCGCGCGGTCGGTCATCGACTGCTTCATCCACGAGGGGACGATCTCCAGCGAGGCGAGTTGCTTGTAGTCGGTGCGGGTCATGGGGCGGTAGTCGGTCACGCGCACCAGCGCCAGAGAGAGCTTGGATTCGAGCACGACGGCGGCGGAGCGCTGCGCCGCGGGCGCGGGCACGTCCTTGAAGGCCTCGGGCCCGAGCTGCTCCGACAGTCCGAACACGGTGTCCACGAAGGCCTCACTGACGCCGACCTCCGAGACCGCGGGGGGCTGCAGGCCATCGGGGCTCTGCACGCGCTTGGCGAAGGGCTGAGGCGTGAGCAGGGTGGTGCCCAGCTCGGCGGCGAGCTTCGAGGCGTCCTCCACCTTGAAGCGCTCGAGCAGCTTCTCCCGGTCGCGGAGCAGGCCCTGGTAGGCGCTGAGGCGGCGAAGGTCGAAGGCGACCTGGCTATACACCTCCTCCAGCGACGCGGGCTCACGAGACTTTTCAGCCGCGATGACGCGGAAGACGAAGCGGTCGCCCTGGCGGTTGACCAGGGGCTGGCTCGGGAGCAGGGCCTGGAGGCGCAGCGACTGCAACGCCTCGTCGCCCACCGCGATCTCGCGGACCGACAGGGCGTAATCCACGAAGGGCGTGCCGCGATTGCCCGAGACCAGGGCGCTCTGGCCAAGGCCCTCGATCAGCGCCAGGTCCTGTCGCGAGAGGAAGCGGTCGTCGATGCGGACCGCCACGGGCAGGATGTCGTGTTTGCCCGCGATCGCCTGCGCCACTTCCGCCATGGATTTGGGCTTCCAGTCGGCGGGGACCTGTCGGTAGTTGTCCACGACCTTCAGGGCGCGTGCGTCGTCGAGCAGCAGGGCGTGCGCGTCGCGGATGATCTGCTGCGCCAGCTCGTCGGCGCGTTGATTGCCCAGGTAGGTCAGGACCTCGTCGCGTGCTTCGAGGTAGCTTCGTTGCGTGGCGGGTCGGCCCTCCTGCGCCGGGGTGCGGAAGAAGCTGGGGTTGCCCTCGAAGAACGCCAGGGCGTCGGCCTCCTCGACCTTGACCTTGGCACGCACCGCGGCGAAGGGCAGCGACAGGTACTCGATCTTCAGGCGGTCGGGGACGAGATACCCAAACCCGAAGGGCTCGCTGGCGCCGGGCGCAACGGACTTGTATTTCTGGAAGTGCTCCGTGAGCTCCTGCTCCGAGGGGATGGGGGCGTTCATGATGAAGAGCGTGGGCGTGAGCATGAGAAGCTCGACCTTGACCGAGGCCATGGCGTCGTGAAGGAAGCGTTCGAGGCGGCGGTCGCTGGCGCGGAGGACGCCGGCGCCCATGTCGAGCACCGCCAGGGCGCGGGACGGATCGCCCTGCGACCACATCATCGACGCGGCGCGCAGCGAGGAGGCCCACTCGGTCACCGAGGTGGGGGTCAGCCCGCGCGCCACGGCCATGTAGCGGTGGATCAGGATGCGTTCGCGCAGCGCCTCACGGATGAAGGCCGCGGTCGTGCGCAGGCGCGAGGCGAGCTGGTCCAACTGCTCGTCCTTGACCTCCAGGGCGCGGAGCAGTTCATCGACCTCGTAACGGGCGGCGTCCAGGCCCATGGCGCTCGCCTCGTGACGCATCAGCACCCACTGCATCGGGTCGAAGTCTTCGAGCCGGGGCGAGCCTTCGCGGTAGACGAGATTGCGCGTCAGCAGCGGCGAGAAGGCCGCCAGCACCTGCAGTCGAGGCTCCACGCTCTGCACGTCTCGAGCGCGAATGCTCTTGCCCTCGACGGTCCCCAGGACGGGGTTGTCCAGCGCGGATTGACGTCCGAAGCCCGCGGGCAGCAGAAAGACGATCATGAGGATCGTCCCGCCGACCGCCAGCGTCCATTTGTTGAGGATGTAATCGCGGAAGAACTTGAGCATAGGCGCACCCTTTGCCTTTCTTGCGTTGCCCGGCGACGAGGCGAGATGATAGCAGGGGACCCCGACCGGGGGGACAGCGATCACCGGTACCAGGCGGACATGGGCGGCGCCAGCGGGGATCGCCCGCCCAGGCCCTCGGGGATCAGTTCCAGGCCCACGGTGTAGTCGTCCTCGACCTCGTTGCCCTCGAAGAAGACGCGCAGACGCCACTGCGGCAGGCGGCGTTCGAGCGTGGCTGTGAACCCGCGCGAGGAGCCCTCGTCCACGTCGAAGCTGTGAGCCCACTGGAACGTGTACTTCGTCGTGAGCACGTAGGTGAACCCGTAGTGCAGCAGTCGGCTCTGGATGGCGTCGAGCTCGACGTACTCGACGAAGGAGCGCAGCCGCGGCGTGTGGTCCATCGCCAGGCCCAGACGCCACTGCTCCACCTCGTCGTCTTCGAGGCTGCGGATCACTTCGCCGGTCATCGCCAGGGCGTCGGTGACCATCCACATGATCTCGCTTCGGAACTGATCGCCGCCGCGGCTGTACTCGGGCCGATACGAGATGTACCGCGGCAGGATCGTGGCGATGTCCGCGTCGTCGCTGCGCAGGATCACCTCGTTGCGGAGCACGACCCAATCGACGCTGCGCCACTGGCCCTCGCCGCCGCGCTGCGTCTGGAACGTCTGCGTCACGCCCAGCCTCAGGCCCGCGCCCTCGACCAGGCCCTCCACGTCGCGGTCGAACTCGGGAATCTCCTCGGGGTTGACGCTCGAGCCGATGAAGAACAGGTCCGCCGAGGGCTCGACGATGTGCCGCAGGCGGTGCAGGTCGAACAGATCGCTCTGGACCGCGTCGTCCGAGGCGTTGAACTGCGTGCTCACGCGGGCGCCGACGATCCCCATGACGCGCACCGGCTCGTCGTTGCCCGCGAACTCCTCGAAGTCCTGATCGTACGCGGTGAGTCGGCCCGCCACGTAGGGCACCAGGTCCACCGCGCCGACCTTCATCGGCGCCTGCAGTTCGTGCCGGGTGTCGAAGCGGGCGACGTAGTCGTCGGGCACTCCCGTGAAGCGCGTCTCGAAGCGATCGGTGGCGGGTATCCCAAAGAGCAGGGCGCTCTGCGTCGAGGTGAACCCACGCTCCCTGGGCGAGTCCTCGCCGGGCCGGACACGCAGGCCCCCGGCACGCAACTCCAGGTAGTAGGTCAGCAGGTTCTCCAGCAGCGGCGTGGCCACGCGGTAGTAGCCCAGCTCCGGCAGCTTGTCCACGGTGTAGCCCGGCGCCTGCAGCGTCGTCGTCTGCGTCACGAAGTCGTTCAAGTCGTAGCTGGCCAGGAAGGTCAGCGCCCAGTCCTCTTCCTGCTTCTTGAGGTAGATCGACGTCTCGTATTGCTGCGCCTGCGAGGCCTCCTCGGAGAAAAACTCTTCGAGGAAGGTCTCGTCCGAGACGTAGGCCAACTGCAGCGAGAGCTCCCAGTTCTCGCCCAGGTTGTGGCGGTGGCGCCAGCGGGCGTAGCCGCGTTGGTCGCCGTCGAACTCGAGGTCCGTGCGGTCGCCGATCTCGTCTTCGCCGGTGTCGTACCCGAGCAGGTAGGCGCGGAGCTGGCCGAAGAAATCAGGTCGGGCGTAGTCCAGCTCCAGTCCCGCCGCCGGGCCGTGCTCCCCAAGGAACGCCAGCTCGCCCAGCAGCTCCACGCCCTCGGGCCGCGGCTTGCCCGCCAAGGCGAAGAGGTCCCATCGGGTGCGGACGAGCACGCCGTTGTCACCGCTGAATCCCACGCGCAGGTCGCGGAGCGGCGTCTGCTCGGCTCTGCCCGAGAGCTTGGGCCAGACGAACAGCGGCAGGTCGCCCCAGCGGATGCCCGTGTCCCGCGCCACGTAGCGGTGCTCCACCGCGCGGCCGTCGCGTCGCACCTGCTCGAACGTGACGCTCCGCGCCGCCAGCGCCACGTGAGGCTTGGCGAAGTCGCTGGTGGTGATGAGCACCTCACGCCCGGACCACTGCGTGGCCGACTCCTGTCGCAGCCGATCGGCGCGCAGGTACAGCGGCACCTGACGGTCGAAGTCCCACGCGTACATCACCGCTTCGAGCAGCAGGGCGCGGTTGTCCCTCACGTCGTAGTAGACGCGCGGGGCGCGAACGGTGTAGTTGCCGTCGCTGGCGATGACGTTGTCTTCGAGGTAGACGCCGGTGACGCTCGAGGCGTCGGCGCGCTGCGACGCCAGGTCCGCCAGGCTCCCGTGGGTCAGGAAGATCACCGCGTTGTCGGCGCGCAGCGTCACGACGCGGTCCCCCTGCAGCGACTGGTACATCACCGAGACCTTGCCCATGAGCAGGATCGCCCCGGGCTCGGGGGTCTGGCCCTGATCATCGCCATGCTTCTTGCCGCCCTGGATCACGTAGCGATCCGCGATGAAGTGGACCACGCCCGTGGAGGGCAGGATCTCGTCAGAGGAGTCGGTCGTGGACATGAGAGCCGGGCTGTCCGCAGTCGGCTGTGCTACCGGCGTCACCGGCGTGGTCGGAGCCGGGCTGTCGGGAGCCGGGCTGTCCGGAGTCGGCTGTGCTACCGGCGTCAGCGGCGTGGTCGGAGCCGGGCTGTCCGCAGTCGGTGGCGCTACCGGCGTCACCGGCTTAGATGGAGCAAGGCTGTCCGCGGCCCGGGGTGCTTCTCGAGGTTCGAACTGCGCCGCGATGTCGCGCTGCCGGGCCTCGCGAATCGCCAACTGCTCCGCGGTGAGCGGTCCTTCGGAATCCGGGATTGCCACGGTGGCGCGGGCGAGTAGCGCCAGATGCTCCGCGGCGCGCGCCTCGCCCTGATCCACGAAGGGATCGTTGTTGGGCCGACCTTCACGCATCAGATCGGTCTTGAGCTCCAGGGGACCGGTGGTCGAGACGGTCACGAGCAGGCGGGGCGCGTCGGCGCGGATGGGACTGCTCCGCGGGTCTGGGACGCTGCGCACGTTGTCGAGGTAGAAGGCCAGGTCGCGCACGATCCTGCCCGCGAGGTTTTTCTTTTCGATGCGGACCAGGGCGCGGTCGGCGTCGAAGGCGAAAACGCCCACGCTCACGCGCACGTCGCGCTCCAGCAGCACCCAATTCACGCCCGCGTCGGCCCAGGCCACCGCTCGGTTGCAGCGAAGCAGCGCCGCCGCATCAACGATCGGGCCCTGCAGCGGCTGCCGCAACTGAAAGTCCTCCGCCGTCAGTTCGCTGGCGAGCACCGCGGGCAGCGCCCACGCCGCGGGCGCGGGGAAGTTCGCGGCAAGGCTGGGCGCTTCGGGCGTCCCGGGTTCGGCTGCGTCGGGAGTCGCCAGCGACGCGGGCTGCGCGTCCGTCTGCCCCAGCGTCGGGGTGACGACGGCAGGGGGGGCAGAGGTCACAGGCTTGACCGCCACGCGCTCCAGCTCGCCCGAGACGACGTTGATGCTCAGCCCCACCGCCGTCAGCAGCACCAGCGTCCTGCGCAGGGCGGTCCCGCGTGGCGTGTGCTGCAATCGCTTGGGTGAAGTGGGGGTCAACCGTAGTTCCGCTGCGAACGAGGGACCGGGGACGGGCGGCGATTATAGGGGAGGGTGCCCGGAATGAAAAAAGCGGGCCCTCGGTCGGACCCGCTCTCTTGCGTCTGATACGCGATGCGTGTTGGCTCAGTCGGACCAGCGGAAGTTCACGCTCCACGCCAGTCGATCGTGGTGCGGCGGTGTGTCGCACGGAACCCACACCCGCACGCAGCGCGTCTCGTACGCCGGCTCGACCCACACGCGTTCGCAACGCGCCGGCCGAACCAGAACCTTGTAAGGCTTGCCGCAGGGCGGATGCACCACCTTCACCACCGCGGGCACGTAACGCTCGGTCCAGTAGCCCTCACGCACGCAGACGCGTTGTTCGCGCGTCTCCCATCGGCCGGACCGGTACCCGGGGCTGCCCAGGCGAATCCCCACCGAGAAGCGATCCTCCCTGTCAGGCTCTCGGCCGCGCCAGTGACCCTGCGAGTAGCAATGATCGGGCTCCGAGTGACGGGGCTTGGGTCCGTAGTGTCGGCTGCCTGACTCGTGGCGGTCGTCGTCCGCCAGCGCCGGAGCGGCAGCCAAGCCCAGCGTGCCCAGCAGGGCAATCAAGGTTGTCTTGCGAATGTTCATGGGTGACTCCTTTTGATGAAAGTGGTGCGGGATGGTTCAGAGCACACGTTGCCAGGGCGAGCATTGCACTTGCGTCTCGCCGAATTAGAGTACGCCGGTCCGGTCCGGGTTCCGCCACATATCTATCTGCAAACAAAGAGCTTGAATCACATCCGTCGTGAAATCCATCGCCCGGGTTTTCACGGGCCGATGTGAAATGCAACTTCCGCCCGTGCCGGAGCGGTAAAATAGTTGTGCGTTGAGGGTCGATCCGAATACCCGCCCCCCTTCAAGCCCGCAACCCCCGCCCCACTGAATCGCACGGAGGCCCCACCATGACCGCCACGAACGCCCACGCTCAACTGACTCTTCAGGACCGCGAACGCCACCGCGTCATGGTCGAGCTGGTGTTCGACTGGATGCGTCGCACTCACGCTTCGCAGCAGCGGCTGGTGCAGGCGATCAACGAGTTCTGGCATCGTCGCGGCAAACGCGATTATCAGTGCGACCACACCCTGCTCTCGCGCATCCTCAATCCGGATCGGCCACACGTCCCCACGCCGCACCGCCCGCGTTCGATGATGATCCTCCAGGCCGCCATGATCGTCTGCGCCCGCAACGACGATCCGAACCTGATCGCGCAGGCCAACGACGAGGACCGCCACTGGGCCAGCGATGACGAGCACCTGTTCAAGGTGCACCGCGCCCGCCTGCGTCACCTGCGCAATCACCAGCGGCAGTCGCTCTTCACCGCCCTGAGCCTGGTGGGCGAGTTCGTCGCCGCCGCCGCCTCCATGAGCGATCTGCCCGTGGGTCAGGACGAGTCCTTCCGGGTCCGCGGCGTCGAGAACACCCTCATGACCCTGGCGGCGCTGTGCGACGATGGACAGTCGCTGCGCGACGTGGCTGAGCGTCTGCGCGAGGAGGGCTGCGACGAGGTCACCGCCACCCAGACCATGCAGCAGCAGGTGGCGCGCCTGGAGCGATTGCTCGAGTCGCTGCCCACGCCCAGCGTGAACATGAACGCCTACGCCGGCGCAGGACTTTTCTTCTGCGGTCAGCAGGAACGCGGCATGACGCTGCTGCTCGCGGCGGTCGAGCGCAGCGAAGACCTGCGCCAACGTCACGACCCGCACTGGGAGACGCTGCTGGAACTGCTCAACCGATTGCTCATCGCCAAGCACGCCCACGCCCCGCGCTGGACGAGGCAGGCGGCCCAACTGGCGCAGCGCGCCCTGAAACACGCGGGCAAAGCGGGACTGCTCCGCGCCGCGTGGAACAACCTCGACGCCGCGGAGGTGCGCACGCTCTGGAGCGCCATCGACGCGAACCTGGTGACCATGCTCGACACCGCTGCGCCCACCACGCCCGCCACTCCTCGAAAGCCCGCGATCCTCCGCGCCGTGGCCGCCGTCGGCCTTGCGCTCTTGGCGCTCCTGGGCGCACCGGCCCTGAGCATCGCCGCCACCGACGACAGCGATCTGCGTCTGGCCATCCGTGGCCGGGAAGCCAGTTCGCCCACCCCGCCGCCCCCGCCCTCCTACGGCGGCCCCAGCACGACGGTCTGACGTATTTCCCTCCATCGGCCGTTGTCGTCATAATCCCGGGCATGAAACTTCTGGAAAGCCTCGTCCTCGCTCCCGGCATCCCGGGTCGTGAGCATCGTGTCCGCGAACTCATCACGCGCAGCGTCCGCGGTCTGTTCGATGAGCTGCGCACCGACAAGCTCGGCTCGCTCATCGGCGTCCGCAAAGCCACCCGCAAAGCGCGCAGCAAACCGCAGCGCGTCATGCTCGCCGCCCACATGGACCAGATCGGGTTCATGGTCCAGCACGTGGAAACCGGCGGGTTTCTTCGGCTCAGCCCCGTGGGCGGATTCGACCCCCGGAACCTGTTCGCGCGGGTGGTCACCATCTGCCCGAGTATCGAAGACGCCTCGAAGGACCTTCCGGGCGTGCTCAATCCCGGGGGGCGGCCGATCCATATCGCCACCGAACAGGACAAGTCCAAGGTCCCGCAGCTCTCCGAGTTCATCGTCGATCTGGGCCTGCCTGCGGAAGAGGTGAAGAAGAAGGTCCGCATCGGTGACATGGTGGTGCTCAGCGCTCCGCTGGTGAAGGTCGGCAACACCGTGGTGTCGCAGTGCCTGGACAATCGCGTGGCCTGCTGGATCGCCATCGAAGCGCTGCGGAAGTTGGAGAAGTTGCGCCAGGGACACGCCTGCGAGATTCACTGCGTCTTCACCGTGCAGGAAGAGGTGGGCCTGCGCGGCGCGGGGCCGGCGGCCTTCGGCATCGAGCCCGACCTGGGCATCGCCATCGACACCACCCTCTGCTGCGACACCCCCGGCATCCCCGAGAGCGAACGCGTCTCGAAGCAGGGCGAAGGCACCGCGATCACCGTGATGGACGGCGCTTCCATCGCGGACCTGGACGTCCTCCGTTCCTTCGAGCGCGTAGCGAAAAAGCACAAGATCAAACACCAGCTCTCGCTTCTGCCGCGCGGCGGGACCGACGCTGGCGCGATCCAGCGCGCCTTGACCGGCGTGCCCACCTTTACGCTCTCCTGTCCCACACGCTACATCCACACCGTCACCGAGAGCGTCCACCTCGACGACCTGCACGCCAGCCGCGACCTGCTCGCCGCATGGCTGGGCGACCAGTAGATTGCCCAGCCATTTTGGCTGGGTGACCAACAGATAGCCCAGCCATCCTGGCTGGGTTTCGACACGCAACATGCGTTGGGCCTGAGCATCCGGCCAGGACGGCCGGGCTATCTACGTCCGGGCGACGAGGGCATCCACCGGATCGACCACGCCCGCCGACTCGAACGCCGCGTGACGGCGCTTGCATGTCGGACAGGCCTTGCAGGGCTTGCCGCCGCAGAGCTGGCAAGACCAGGAGAGTTCCCACGGCACGCTCTGGTGGCCGCCCAGTTCCACCAGCTGGCGATCGGACAGCTCCACCAGCGGCGTGCGGATCGTCGGCAGCGCCGCGTGGTCGAGCTCCGCCAGTTGCTCGATGAGCGTGACCTGCTCCGTCACGCGCGCCGCGATGCGGTAGTCCGCGTTGAACTGGCAGGGCCAGACCACTTCGCCCGCGCCCAGATCGATCGCGTACGCCACGCCCACCAGCAGCATCTGCGGACGCAGCAACGCGTGCTCTTTCTCCGCCTGGGCGCTGGTCGTGGGCACGGATCTCAAATGCGGCAGATCGAGTTCGATGAGCTTACGGATCTTGTAGTGCTGCGCTTGTCGCCGGGCGTGTTCGAGTCGCACCGCGGCGCAGGCGCGGCCGTCCTTGATATGCAGCAGCGCGATCTTGTTCGTCTCGTGAGCCTGCACCGCCAGCGCCGTCGCCACCAGGCTGCGCATGCCGCCGCTGCTGAGGATGACCACCGAAGGCGCGGGCATATGCAGTGTTATCGGTCAATGACGGCGTGGCGGATCACCGCACGAACCGCGGCCCCGTTGAGCGTGGGGAAATCACGACGAATAACCCGCGTTGTCGCGCCTTCCGCGAGACTCGCCAAGACGGCGCGCAGGGTCACACGAGTGCCGCGAATGACAGGCTCACCGCCGCAGAAATGAGGGTCGCGCACCATCAAGGGCTCTCTTGCTCGCATCATCCTGTTGTGGCGGTGCGGACCCGGACGCGTAACGTCCTGCGTGACGAGCATCACCACGGGGCGACGCTGTCGCCGATGCCGCTGGCGAGGTATCCGCCGTCCACCACCAGGGTGTGGCCGTTGACGAAACCGGCGGCGGGGGAGGCGAGGAAGACCGCGGCGCCGGCGAGCTCGTCAGCGGAGGCGAATCGGCCCATGGGCGTGTGTTCCATGATGCGGCGGCCGCGGTCGGTCTTCTCGATCATCTTGCGGTTGATGTCGGTGGGCACGAACCCGGGGGCGATGGCGTTGGTGCGTATGCCGTGCTTGGCCCACTCGTTGGCCAGGCTCCGCGTCAACCCGATCACCGCGTTCTTGGCGGCGGCGTAGGCGGCGACCTCGATCAGGTCCACGAACGAACTGATCGAGGCGAGGTTGATGATGCAACCGCTGTGCTGCTCACGAAAGATGCGGCCCGCCGCCTGGGCGCAGCGGAGCGACCCGGTGACGTGCGTGTCGTAGAGCCGATTGAAATCGTCCGGGGGCAGCTCGAAGGTGGGCTTGCGGAACATGACGCCCGCGGAATTGATCAGGATGTCGAGTCTGCCGAAGAGGTCCACGCTCTTGCGCACCGCTCGTTCGACGCTGGCGTCGCTGGTGACGTCGATGGCCACCGCGGCGGCCACGGGGTCGTCACCGCTGCCGTCGCCCAGGGCGTCGAGTTCCCCCGCGGCGGCCTCGACCTTCTCCTGCGTGCGCGAGCCGATGAGGACTTTGCACCCGTGCTGAACCAGCCCGCTGGCCATGGCCTTGCCGATCCCGCTGCCCCCGCCGGTGACCAGCGCCACTTTCCCCGACAGGTCGAACATCGTGGTGGTCACAGCCAAGTTGAACCTCCATCGTTGAAGTAGAAGCGAAAGAGCATAACACATAGACTGACGCCTACTTTCAACACAGGGAACAGGTTCGATGCTGCTTTCAATCGTGCTGCTGCTCGTGGGTCTGGCGCTCTTGGTGGCGGGGGGCGAGGCGCTGGTGCGTGGGGCCTCGGCTTTGGCGCTGCGGTTGGGCGTGGCGCCGGTGGTCGTGGGCATGACCGTGGTGGCCTTCGGGACCAGCACGCCGGAGTTGGTCGTCAACGTCGCCGCGTCCCTCAAGGGCACCGGTGAGATCGGCTTTGGCAACATCGTCGGTTCGAACATCGCCAACATCGCGCTGCTGCTGGGGATCACCTGTCTGATCAAGCCTGTGGTCGCCCACGCCACGATCGTGCTGCGCGAGATTCCCATGATGGTGCTCACCTGCCTGGTGGGCATCGTCATCAGCTACGACACCCTGCTCACGGGCCACGAGAACGTCTGGGACCGTGGCGATGGGCTGATCCTGCTGCTGCTCTTCTGCGTCTTCCTCTACTACACGATCCAGGACGCCCTGCGACAGCGGCTGAGCAGCGACCTTTATGTTGAAGAGGTGTCCGAATCCGCCAAGAGTCAGGCGCACGCGATGTCGATGGGCAAGTGTGTGCTTCTGGTGGCGGTGGGGTTGGCCGTGCTCATCGTCGGCGGCAAGATCACCGTGGACCACGCGGTGAAGTTCGCCCAGGCCCTGGGCGTTCCGGAGGTAGTCATCGGCCTGACCATCGTGGCGGTGGGCACCGGTCTTCCGGAGATGGCCACCTCGATCATCGCGGCTCGAAACAATCAGAGCGATCTGGCGCTGGGCAACATCGTCGGGTCGAACATCTACAACCTGCTCTTCATCGGCGGCGTCAGCGCGGTGATCTATCCCATGGAGATTCCACCCGCGGGCATGGTCGATCTGCTGGTCATGCTCGTGGTCTCAATCGTCCTGCTGCCCATGGTGCTCACCCACCAGCGCACCATCACCCGCGGCGAGGGCGCGATCCTGCTGATCGGCTACGTCCTCTATGTGGGCTACCTGACGAATATGGCGTTGCGATAGAGGAGAGGTCGGCTGCCATTGGGCCGCGACCGTCCGTAACGTCGCATCAAGCCGCGCAGCGTCGTCCAAGCCCCGGAAGGGCCAGCAGGGTCAGCAGCGCCAGCGTCGTCGGCTCGGGAACGGACGAGAAGCCGAACTGACTGTTGTGGTTGAGCACCGCCCAGACGATGTTCGAGTCCGGGTCGTTGCCGTGGTCCCCCAGCAGCGGTGTGCCGCCGAGCATCGTCAGGTACTCGCTCACGGTGTACCCGCCGTAGAAATCGTTCTCACCTGCCGGCGTGTTGAGATCGACCGCCAGCACGAAATCATCTCCGTCCATCTCCCGGCTGATGAGCCTGTAGTAAACTTCTTCGGGGTTGTCAGCATAGCCAGAGTAGTTAATGACGACGATGAAGAGTTGACCGTCCAAGCCCTCAATCTCGAAGGTACCACCCTGCGGCGTGAATCCGCTGCCCAGCGAGAACGTGTCGCCCGGGCCAAAGGTCACGGTCACGGAACCTTCAGCTTCGCCGTAGGCAATTTCGATAGAGTAAATCCCGCCCCCGCCGACGACGCCGAAGCCCGTGAGGTCCGTCCCATCGGGCAGCGTGACGCTGCCGGCGGTCTGCCCGATGATCGTGGTGCTGATGGGCACGACCAGGGTTCCGCTCACCAAGCCGCCAGCCAAGATGGGAATACCGTTGACGGAGGTTGCGGAACTGGTGTAGTCAACGGTGAGGTTGGTGAAGTAGGTTCCGTTGGGTACGCCACCGCCGACGAATGAGACTTCCACGGTCTCCGATTCACCGGGATTGATGACGCCGTCGAGGATGCCCGCCGAAAAATCCTCAATCGTATAGTATGGATTATCGACGGCGATGTCGGTGAGATGGTTGAATAGTGCGGGAGCCTTGAGCGGGTCGCCGGGACTGGGATGATCCGGATCGGCGGCGAGGCCGGCCGAAGTCTGGCTGATGTCCACTTCGTAGAGATTGATCGCGGTGTTTGTGACCCCGCCCAGAAGAGTGGCGAGTTGGTACACGGCGATCAGGTGCTTGTGGGTTTCGTCGGGGTCACCGGCTTCGTCAAGGTTGTTGAGGGTGAAGAGCTCGGCATACTCATTTCCACCGGTCATCGATCCCTCGGAGATGTCGAGGATCAGGTTGGCCGCGCCCGCGCTTGAACCGGGAACCGAGGATGGAGCCGAGTTGACGTCGATGAGGCCCGAGCTTCCGGTCTCAATGAAATCGACATTGGCAGCGGGCGTGCCGTCGTTCGAGAGACTGATGATACGGTTGGTGGTCCCGGGGTCCAGACCGCTTTCTGAGATCGCCTCGAAGGTAACGCCGTTGTTGCCATCGCCGTGGTCGGTAAAGAAGACGTTGCTGCTTCCTCCACCACCCAGATAGCTGTAGCTCAGATTGTCGTAGGCGATCTGCACACCATCCGGGCCGGTGTTATCCACGCCGCCGAAGTCGTAGATGTAGAGCGAGGTGACATCATCAAGACTCCCCAACGTCATACTGTCGAAGATGGCATGAAAGAGCGTGTAATCATGACCCAAAGTAGCCGTGCTGATGGGGGCGAAGGAGATGACTTGGGTGTCGGAACTGGAGTCCGTGACCAGGAAATCGATGTAGTTCGGCGCCATGCCTATGTCGCTGCGCGCGATCGCATGAAGTGAAACTTCGCTGACTGCGCCGCCGGGCGCAGAGGAGAAGTTAATGTTGAAGCTGTTGCTCAAAGAGATGGGGTAAGGGGGCAGTTGCTGCCATAGAGCGTTGCCGGTGATCTCCATGCTTGAAAACAAAGTGAATAAAAAGTCATAGTCAGCACTGCTCGTGGCGTCGGAGCCTGTAGTCGGCACGTTGGTGATGGTCACATCGCCGTAGGTGGTTGAATTGCCGGGCGCGATGGTCGTGGAAGACCACGACTCCTCGAAGTCGAGGTCCACGTCGTAAGCCTGAGCATTCGTGGCAAGACCCAATCCGATCAAGGCGAGAAGGAGTAGTCGCATGGCTGTTCTCCCAGAGGGTTAAGGGCGTACAACTGACAAGCGTGGAATATAGAAGTCGAGAGCGAGGGCAACAATTCCCCTAAACAGGGGGTGGTCGATGAGAATTCGATGAGTTTGCAGGCCCAAGCGAACCGAGCGGGGGTCCAGTCGCAGCAAGCCTACTGGAGGCAGGCTCGTGGGTTAGGGTTGCGCCAAGGCGTCGGCTTGACGGACCAACTCTTCGCCGTGGGGCACCAGATTGGCGAGAAAGGAAGGGACGTCGGCAGCGACAATCGTCCAGGCGTTGCCCTCGTTGCGCAGCGTCACGACGTGGCCGTCGGCGTAGCCGATGCTCAGTAGTTGGTTGTGGTGGGTGGTGTGTTGGAAGGTGGGGTCGGGCACGAGGGATTGAGCGTCCATGAAAAGCGCGGTGGCGGGGCGACCCTCGGAGTTCTTGCCCAGATCGTCGATATAAGGCCTCTGGGTCTGGGCGAGACTGCGATAGGCGTAGCTCGACAACGCAGGCGCGGGCGTGCCGATCAGGGGGATTTGCTCCTGCTGCGCCAGGGTGTCCTCCCCGGGGCAGAACAGAGCGTCCAGCTCGGTGAGGTGATTCTTTTCGATGGATGCACCGATGCCGGTGTACGCCAGATCAGGCGCTCCGGTCCAGATCGCGGCGCTGGCGAGGTGGCTGTATAGCGCGGGCGGAAAGGGCGAAGCGGTGGCGGGCCCGGTGGGCAATCGGCCCTGGAAGTCGCTGGCGTAGGCGTGGGCGGCGGTGACCAGTTGCCGGACTTGTTGGCCGCAGACCGTGCCCTGCGCCTTGCGTCGCGCCCCCGCCAGCGAAGGCAGCAGCAGGCCCACCAGCAGCGCAACGATGAGCAGCACCACCAGCAGTTCGATCAGGCTCAGGCCTCGCGATTTCATGACGGGCGTCGGATGATGTGGGGTTCGGGCATCGCCAGCGGGCCGCGGTGTCGGGGCTGCGTGAGCACCTTGGCGATCAACTCGCTGCGAGTGGCGACGTTGAAGTGACGGTGGAGCGACTTGACATAGTCGTGCACGGTGTGCTGGCTCAGCGCCAACGCCAGGGCGACCTGTTTCTCGCTCTCGCCCTTGCACAGACGCCAGAGCACTTGTCGCTGCCGCGGCGAGAGCGGAGCGACCTGGGACTCCGCGGGCACAGCGAGCGAGCTGGTGTAGGCGCGCGCGATCTCAAGGTGGCAGAGCTTGAGCTTGCGACGATCACGCTCGGTGAAGGGCGGGTCGCCCTCGGCGCGGTGGACGCCGATGCCCATGAGCTTGCCCAGCGACAGGGCGATGAAGTTGGACATCATGTTGTCGTCCAGGTCCAGCGTGCGGAACAACTCGTTGTAGATGGTGCTGCGGTACCAGGTGGCGTCGTCGACGCGGTCGCGTCGGCGGACGGTGTAGAACCGAGCCGGCACGCTGGCAAGCGCTCGCCATTCCGGCACGTCGTGATCGTCCATCCAATCGATCCAGTCGCGGAACCGCTTATCGTCGATCCCGCTATGGAACCGGGCTTCGATGCTGTGGGTGGACGGGGCTTGCCCTGGTGCAGGCAGGGGCATCATGCCCGCGGTGGCGACCCTTGCCCCAGTCAATGCGCGAAGCCCGTTGAGCAGGTGCTCCACCCACATCTTGGCGTCGCTCCCGCGCTCGACCACCTCGCCCACCAGCCGATGCACCCGGCGGAAGTCCGAACTCCGCAGTCGTTTGAGTTCCCCCATGGCGCCGCCCCTTGAGCAGCACCGCGGCAGTTTACCTCGAGATTTGCGCCGCGCCTCATTCGACGGTCCACCGAACCGCTTGAAAGTCTTGTCAAACGCCGCAACCGCGCAGCCAAGCCCCCGCAGCGTGCCCAGATCGCCGACGGACATGGAAATGAATTAAGTGGGCGATACAGGACTCGAACCTGTGACCTCACGGGTGTGATCCGTGCGCTCTAGCCAGCTGAGCTAATCGCCCGCATTGGGACGGAAGGTTAAGGATAGCACCTTGAGGATCGGGTGCAACCTGCGTTGCGGGTCTGAGGCAGCGCCGCGGTGCGGCGGGGGCGTCAAGGTTGCACGAGGGCAGGATCGGGCGCGGGAGCTTCAGGGGTTTGCGGCGACTCGGAAGCGGGGCCCAGGGCGGGGTCCTCGGCGAGGGGGTCGCTGGTCATGACGTGGTCGATCTCCGGGACGCGGTCGGGGTGGATGGCCTTGGCCATCACGGCGCCGACGCGGACGATGGAACTCGAGGGCAACTGCGACAGCGGGTCGTTGATCAGGAGGATGCGATTGTCGCGGACCGCGGGGATGTCCATGTCGCGGAAGGACGCCAGGCGCGGGTCGGTCTCGATGCCGGTGAGCGGAGGATCGTTGGGCAGGAGCAGGAGGATGACCTGAGGTCGGATGCGGAGGAGCGTTTCCTTGTCGAGTGTGGGGGCGGAGCCTGTGAGTCCCCAGGCGGCGTTCAGGGCGCCCAGCGCGCCGAGCAGTTCGTCGTGGACGGTGCCCACGCCGCTGACCATCAGCGGGTCGGTGTCGATGACGAGCAGGACGGCGGGCAGATCGCGGCCCTCGCCGGTGACGGCGCGGGTGAGGTTGGCCAACCGCGCCACGCTGGTGTATTTGAGGTTGCGTCCCTCGTCGAAGGCGTCGAGCACGGAGGCGAGGCTCGGCAGCGAAGCGTCCGCGTCCTCCAGCGCGAAGTTGTACTCGTTGAAGACGATCTGAAAGACGTCCAGGATGGTCTGCGGGTAGGGGTAGGCCACGACTTGGAAGTCGTGGGTACGCGACAGGTCCTGCAGTCGCGCCGGGACGCCTTCCTTGCCGACCATCATGACCACGTGCGTGGGCTGGAGGGACAGAAGCGTCTCGGTGTCGATATCGGTGTAGTTGCCCACGACGGGCAGTCCCTTGGGCGCTGCCGCGTCGTTCTGCGCCACGCCCACGAGGGACTGAGCTTTGCCCATGTCCAGCACCATCTGCGTCAGCGCCGGAGCGAAGGTGACCACGCGCAGGGGCTTGTCGGGCTGGTCAAGCTCAACGTTGTAGGAGGGCTGCTGATCGCAACCCGCCAGCAGCGACAGGCCCGCCAGCAGCAGGCCGCGAATAGATAGGGTGGGGGTCATGGCGAGGGCTCCGGGGAACGCTGGGCCGGAACTGGCCTGCCCCAGCGCGTGGGCGGTGCGTGGAGGTCCTGAGCGACGAGCGAGAATGGACCGATAAGCGATCAGTCTTGAGGCGACTCCGCAGCGTTCATCGGCGAGGGCGGGGCGGGAGGTTGAGCCGGCGTGGACGCGGTGTCCGGAGGCGAGGTCTGCGGGGGCGATGCCTCGGTCGGCGCAGCGTCCGTGGGGGGCTCTTCCAACGGCTTGTCAAAAAGCTCCTCGAACTCAGTGCCATCGGCGGCGCGGCGAAGCAGCAGGTAGACCCACGTCTGCGAGCAGAAGAAGTAGCTGATGGCGTACGCCGCCAGCAGCGCGATGAACAAGTTCACCCAGACGCTCACGACGACGGCGGCGGCCTTGAGCGACCAGGGCAATTGCGAGAGGTCCGGGGCGTAGGTCAGGTCGCCCACGCGCGGGGCGGGCATCACCGCCTCGAAGGCGTTGAGCAGCGGCACCGGCTCACGAACCACCCAGGCGCCCACGAATCCGTGCGTTACCTTCAGGGCCAGGAAGACGACCGCCCCGACGAAGAAGTAGGTGATCCCGCCGTACACCATCGCCAGGAAGTTGAAGAAGGCCCAGTGCCACGGTCGGCCGATGAGGTAGCTGCCGCTGCGGCTCAGGGCGTCGAAGGCGTCGGAGCCCTCCACCGCGATGGCGGGGAAGAGCAGTCCCGAAGCGCCGGCGAGCCCGATGAGGGTGAGCGCCACGAGCAGCCCCGCGAGGATCGCCAGGAAGAACACCAGCGAGCCGAGGATGTCCAGTGCCGGGACGTTGAAGGTCGCCAGCCCGCCCAGCGCCATGACGAGCCCCAGCGCCAGCACCAGTCCCAGAGGGATCAAGGGCGTGAGGATGAACCAGACCCAGTAGACCTTGGCGAAGCGCAGCGCCTGCAGGTGCGAGTCACTTCGACCGCGGGTGGCCTGCACCGCCGCCAGTCGCGCGATGGCGCCGCCGAGCAGCGCGGCGATGCCGACGGTGGCCAGTCCGTAGACGATCATGTACGAAGCGTGCGTCTGCCAGAGCCAGCCGGGGAACGTCACGAGCAGCCGCCGCAGCGATCCGACCACGGTGGCGGAGGTCGGGTCCATGGGCGAGGCAGGCCGCTTGAGCTCGCTTAAGCCGAAGTTCAGGTCGGTGGCGGCGTCGAGCATGTCCTCGATGGCGCCCACGACCAGCTCCAGCGAAGCGTCGAAAACGCCTCGGGAGCGCAGCGCCCGCACCGCCTCCACGCGCTGCTGCGACTCCTGTTGTTGATCCCGCAGGCGGTCGCGGAGTCGGCGCTGCCGCTCCGCGTCGCTCTTGTCCGACTGCCCGATGAGTTCGAGCATCTGTCGTTTGTAGCTGGCGCGGATGGCGGCGGTGGCGGCGGAGAACCGCAGATTGTCCGCCAGTTCGTCCACGCCCTCCCGGACGCCCGCGGCGCGGAGGTGCGAGGCCAGTTGTCTGCGGACCTCCTGCCGCCGCGCTTCGCTGCGCTGCACCTCGCGCCACGAGGCGAACTCGCGCACCGTCAGCCGACTGTACGCCGGCAGCTCGTCGGGGAACACACGCTCGCCCCACGCCGCGTCCATCACCTTGCCCAGCACGAACAGCAGCACCACCAGCAGCAGCGCCAGCCCAAGCTTGGGCGGGTCGATCGCCATGCGGAAGCTGCGGAAGATGCGCAGCCAAGGGAACGTCGCTCGAAGGTCGATCGCTTCGACCCGGACCGGGGAAGGCGTCATGCAAACATTAAAGCAACATTCGGCGTGCGGAACAAAGGGACCAGCGGGGCGGGCGGCGGGCGGGGAGGAAATCCGGGGATGAGCACATTCCCGACTTGGTCCGAGCCGGGCGGTCCTGCCGAGCCGAGCGGTCCACAGCCCAGTGTTCGCAGGCTGCTTCGATGCGATCACGCCACCTGCGAGTTGGGGTCCGCGTCGCGTTCGTCAGCGGGGTCGCGGCCCTGCTCGATGGCGGCGATCTTGCGCACCCGCCGCGCGTGCCGGCCGCCCTCGAAGTCCGTGTTCAGAAACACCGTCACGATGCGGTCGATGAATCGCAGCCCCAGCATGTCCGCCGAAAGACACAGCACGTTGGCGTCGTTGTGCCGTCGGCTCGTGTCAGCGGTCACCTCGTCGTGCACCGCCGCGGCGCGCACGCCCGGGACCTTGTTGGCGGCGATGCTCATGCCCAGGCCCGTGCCGCACACCAGGATGCCACGGTCCATCTCGCCCTGCGCCACCATCGACGCCACCGCGTAGGCCACGTCCGGGTAGTCCGTGTTGGCGCTGTCCGGTCCTCGCACGTAGTGCACCGCGTGCCCCTGCTGAGTGAGGGATCGGCTCAGGTGCGCGAGCACCTCGCGCCCGCGATGGTCCGAGCCCAGGGCGATCCTCAAGGCTGCTGCTCCTTGATGCGCTGCAGAAGCTTGCGACGGATGACCTCCGCGGTGCGCTGGTAGACGGTGGTGTCGCTGCCGATGGGGTCCTCGATGTCGGCGGCGGGGTCGAGCCGAAACGTCTTCTGCGCCGCGTTGGGCGCCATGCGGAGCACGGCCTCGACGTGGGCGCGGGTCATGCCATAGATCACGTCGGCGTCACGGATCATCTCGGCGCTGAGGCGGCGTGAGCGGTGCTTGGAGAGGTCCAGACCGGCCTTGGCCAGCGCCGCCACCGCTTCGGCGCTGGCGGGCGCTCCGGCGCTGGCGAAGGCGCCGGCGGAGATCACCTGCACACCGGCGTCCTCGAGCTGCTCGGGCCGAAGCTTTCGCTCGCTGGCCAGCAGGTCGCGCGCGATCACCTCCGCCATCGGCGAGCGACAGGTGTTCCCCGAGCAGACCAACAGCATGGTCCAGCGGAGCATACGTCGAATCGTACGCTCTTCGAGCACGCCCGGCCGCTCCACCGTGACGCGGCCCTGGCGGTCCACACGCAGCATCGTCGAGGGCTTGGCGTAGCGCGTGGTTCCGCCGTCGATCACCAGCGCCGCGGCGTCGCCCACGGCGGCGGCGGCCTGCTGCGCCGTCAGCGGCGCAGGCCTGCCGGGCCGCGCGGCGCTGCTGGCCAGCACCGGCGCGGGCATCGCCCCGAGCAGTTCCCGCGTCGAGGCCTCCTCCGGGCAACGCAACGCCACGCGGTTGCTGTGGTACAGCCGTCCACGCACCGACTCGGGCAGACCGTTCTGCGCCAGGCCTCGCATCTTCTGATCGATCACCGCCTCGTCCACGTCCAGGACCAGCGTGACCGGCCCGGGCAGCAGCTTCTGAAGGAGTCGGCCCAGCGATGGCGCCTGCGGGTCGATGTAGCGCTCCGCCGCCGCCGGCGTGGGCAGATGCACCGCGAAGGGCTGCCCGGTGTCTCCCTTGAACGCCTGCAGCGCTGCCATGCCCGCCTCGCTGGCGGCGCTGGCGCCGATGCCGTACACCGTCTCGGTCGGAAAGACCACCAGCCCGCCGGCGTTCCAGACCCGCGTGGCCTGGAGCGTGGTCTGTCGGCGTTGCTCGGCGTCGAGGGTGTGTCCCGCTGCCACCGGCGTCATACCCGGATTATGGCGCGGAGAACCAGAAAAGCAACCCGCCGCCGCGGAACGTAGGATCATCGTGGTTCCCGCGCGCCAAGCGATGCCCGCCACGCGATCCATCACGGTGTCCCAGGAAACCGCCGGCCGCGTCGACCGCGTCGTGCAGCAGCTCACGCGCGCCTCGCGCTCGCAGGTGCAGGGCCTGTTCGATCACCATTGCGTCCGCGTGGACGGGGCGCTGTGCGAAGAGTCGTTCAGCCGGGTCGTCGCCGGTCAGCGCGTGGAGGTGAGTTTCGACGCGCAGCGGCGCTACCGTCCCAAGCCCAAGGCGCCGCGCGACGCGGCTTACGACCTGCGCTACGAGGACGAGCACCTGCTCGTGGTGGACAAGGCCGCCTTCGTGCTCACCGTGCCCACCGGCCAGAGCGAGATGAACACGCTCGAAGATCGCCTGAACCGCTACGTCGAGCGGCGGATGCACAAGGGCAGGGTCTTCGTGGTGCACCGCCTGGACCGTGGCGTGTCGGGGCTGCTGGTGTTCGCCAAGACGCGCGACGCGGGGTTGCGTCTCAAGTCGCAGTTCGCGGCCCACAAGCCCGATCGCCGCTACGTCGCGGTGGTTGCCGGTCACGTCAAGCCCGCGCAGGGGACCATCGAGAGTCACCTCGCCACCGGCGCGAATCTAGATCGTTACTCCGTGCGACATGCACGCGAGGGCCAGACGCAGCACGCGGTGACGCACTACCGCACGCTGCACTCTTCGCCGCGGGGCGTGAGCGTGCTGGAGGTGCGGCTCGAAACCGGGCGACGCAACCAGATCCGCGTCCATCTGGCGGAGAAGGGCCACCCCGTCCTGGGCGATCCACGCTACCGCACCGACCTGGCGCAGCATCCTCTGTGGCGCATCAATCGCCTGGCGCTGCACGCCGTGTCGCTGGCGTTCGACCACCCCATCACCGGCAAACGCCTCTCGTTCACGTCCGAGCTTCCGGCGCCGATCCGGGCAATCGCCGACGAAACACCCGCGGCGGGACGCCCACGATCTTCTTGAACCGACGTGAGAAGTGGAACTCGTCACAGAACCCCAGCCGGGCGGCGATCTGCTTGTCGCTCAGACTTCCCTGCTGCATCAGCTCGCAGGCGCGGTCGATCACACGGGCGGCACGATACCTCGCCGGCGGCACGCCCACCACGCGCGTGAAGCGCTTGCGAAAGCTCGCGCAGCTCGTGCCCAGCTCTCGCGCCACCCCGGGAAGGTCGAGCCAGGGTGTTCGGTCCAGTTCGAGCAGCGCACAAGCGCGCGACGCCCATTGCAACTGCGACTGCCGCCCCGGCCCGCTCGATGCGGTCGGCCCGCCCACCACCGCTTCGGCGAGCACCTGCTGCAGACGACACACCTCCAGCAGCGGCGGAGCAAAGCCCACTTCTCGCGGCGCTCCGAGCACCGAGTCGAAGCGCGAGAGCCAATAGTCCACCGGCTCTAAGTGCAGCACCGGTTGCTCCTGACGGATCAGTCCCGTCTTCTCCCACAGTTCAAAGACCGGCCCGTCGAACACGAGATAAACCTCGCTCCATCTCTGACCCGACGCCGGGACGGGGCCGTAACGATGCCCAAGCGTGGGGAAGACCAGGATCAAATCGCCCGCGGTGATGCGTTGCCAATGCCCGCGAACGTCCTCGTAGAAGCCGCCGCCGTCCACCACATAGACCACAGCATATTGTCCCAGAACACGCATCTTGTCCATATCGCCAAGGTCTGCCTTGTGCAGCACGCCTGACATCTTAATATTTCCTATAGCTGAAGTTACAGCGTTACGAAAGATTAGATTGGCGGACCTGTAGCCTGACCTTTCATGGGTTGATGGCATGGAGAAATCATACAAGTTTTGGTCCATCCCGGCTATGGCGATTTTCCGCTTTGAGGCGATCATTCTCCGTTTCACCCTTGGAGCCCGCCAATGAAAGTCCCCTTCTTCAATCACGAGTACGAGTTCCCCAGCGCTGAGCTGCTCGAATTGCGCGACTGCAATTCGCTGCTCGAGGATCGTGCCGCCCTGCTGCGTCAGTTCGACGAAGATGGCTATCTGCTCGTCCGCGGCCTGCATCCCCGCAAGAACGTCATGGACGCCCGGCGGGTGGTCTACGATGAATTGGCCAAGGAGAACCAGCTGGCCTCCGGGAGCACCCTCGAGCAAGCGCTCATCGCGCCCGAGGCCAAGGGCAAGTTCTGGGGCGGACGCAAGGGCGTCACCCATCACCCCGCGGTGCGGAACGTGCTCGAGGGCGAGAACGTCTTCCGCCTGTTGAGCACCATTTTCGGCGAACCCTGCCTGACCTTCGACTACAAGTGGCTGCGCGCCGTGGGCACGGGCGACGCCACCGGGGCGCACTACGACGTGGTCTACATGGGTCGAGGGTCGACCCGACTCATGACCGTGTGGACGCCGCTGGATGACGTGCCGGTGGAGCTGGGGTCGCTGGCGATCTGCGTGGGCTCCCACAAGCTGCCGGGCTTCGACAAGGTCCGCGCCACCTACGGACGCATGGACGTGGACCGCGACCGCGTGGGCGGGTGGTTCTCCGACGATCCAAAGGAGATCACGGGTAAATTCGGCGGAACCTGGGCCACGACGAACTTCAACGCCGGCGACGCCATCCTCTTTGGCATGTACACCATGCACGCCTCGGTGAACAACCAGACCAATCGTTTCCGCATCAGCACCGACACGCGCTTCCAGCCCGCCGCGGACCCCGTTGACGAACGCTGGGTGGGCGAGAACCCCATCTCGCACTACGGCTGGTTCAGCGAGCCGGACAAGATCGTGTCGATGCAGACCGCCCGCGCGCAGTGGGGCGTGTGAACGCCGGGGTCAGAAGCGAGGAGCCAGTTGAACGGTGGCACCGTCGCTGGCCGCTCCGCGCCGCACCTTAATCCACGCGCGGCTCCACCTGCGTCGCCACCGCACGGAGGTAGCTGTCGAGGTAGCGGGAGATGAACACCTCCAGCGCCTGCACCGTCAGTTCGTGGTTGACGCCCCAGACCGCCACGCGCAGGTGGACGAACTCGGGGTCGAGCTGGATGATCATCTTGTGCTCGGCGAGCATGGCGGGATCGAGCTTCTGCGCGTAGTAGGCGGTCAGCGCGTTGACGCCCGGGCCGCCGATGGACACCGTGGGCCGGGTCTGCAGCGGCTCGTGGTTGACGTACCAGATGTCGGAGCAGACCAGAGGCTCAAACCGGCTGGCCATGTTCGCCCCGTGCTGCTCGATCCACGCCCGGACCTTGTCGCGCAGCAGGTACGCCAGCGGTCGGTCCGCCTGTTCGGCACGCAGGTGCGCCCCGGTGACGATCAGCAGCGCACTGCCCGCGTCGAAGTCGGGCGCGGGCACGGAGGGCGTAGGTTCGGAAGGAGTGGAGGACATGAGGAATCATCAATGCGGAATGGACAAGGAATAATGGATGATCGATCGGGGAACGGACAACGACTCGCGAAAAAGATCGCGTTGATGGTCATGGGACATTGATTCATTGTTCATCCGTTGTCCCTTGCGAGTCGCTCATGGCTGACAGCGACGCGCCCAGCAGCACGGCGAGCAGGCCCTTCTGCGCGTGAAGACGGTTGTGCGCCTGGGGGAAGACGCGGCTGCGGGGGCCGTCGAGGACTTCGTCGGTGATCTCCTGTCCGCGGTGGGCGGGCAGGCAGTGCATCACGATGGCGTGCGGCGGCGCCTGCGCCAGGAGCGAAGCGTTGACCTGGTAATCGCGGAAGACGTTCTGGCGTTGCTGCGTCTGGTGCTCCTGGCCCATGGAGACCCAGGTGTCGGTGTAGATGGCGTCGGCCTCGTGGACGGCCTGTTGCGGGTCGTGGGTGAGTTCGAAGTTCATGCCCGGGACCTGCGCCATGATGCGGTCCACGAAGTCGCGTTCGAGCTCGTAGCCCGGCGGGGAAGCCAGGACGAAGTTGACGCCCATTCTCCCGCAGAGCGTGGCGAGGCTTCGCGCCACGTTGTTCCCGTCGCCGATGAACGCCACGGTGCGGCCGGAGAGCTCCGCGCCGAACTCGTCGCGCAGCGTCATCACGTCCGCCAGCGCCTGGCAGGGGTGCGAATGATCCGAGAGCATATTGACCACGGGCACGGTCGAGTGAGCGGCGAACTGCAGGAGCTTCTCGTGCTCGAAGACGCGCGCCGCGATGCCGTGCACCATCCCTCCGAGCACCCGCGCCACGTCCGCCACGCTCTCGCGATGGCCCAGGCCCACCTCGTGCTGGTGCAGCACCATGGCGCTGCCGCCCAGCTCGAGCATCGCCTGCTCGAAGCTCACCCGCGTCCGAAGGCTGGGCTTCTCGAAGATCATCGCCAGCGTCTTGCCCGCCAGCAACGGCGCGTGCGCTTGGCCGGCGCGGCGCTCCTGTCGCAGCCGCGTCGCCGCCTCGAGGATGCGACGCAGGTCCGCCAGCGAAGTGTCGGCGATGGTGATGAAGTGCGTCATGGTGGGCGGTGGGGGGGTGGCGGGTGACCGGTGAGTGACGACCGATTTCTCTTCACTCCTCACCAGTCACCAGTCACTCTTTCTCACAGCACGATCTCCGTTCCGATGCCGCTGCTGGTGTAGACCTCCAGCAGCAGCGAGTGGGGGATGCGACCGTCGATGATGTGGGCCTTGGAGACGCCGGCCTCTAAGGCGGTGAAGGCCGCCTCGACCTTGGGCAGCATGCCCGCGGAGATGACGCCCTTACCCACGAGCTCTTCGATCTGCGTCTTGGTCAGGTGCGTGGCCAGGCTATCGGTCTTGTCGCTCTGGGTGCGGATGCCGTGCGTGTCGGAGACGAGGATGAGCTTCTCCGCGCCGATCGCGGCGGCGACGTGGCCGGCCACGCTGTCGGCGTTCACGTTGAGCTTCCCCCCGGACCCGTCGCGCGCCACCGGGGCGATCACCGGGATCACCTCCGTTTCCACCAGGGCGTCGAGCAGCGCCGCGTTGACCCACTCCACCTCGCCCACGAACCCGATGTCGATGCGCTTGTTCTGGCCGTCCGCCGCCTTCTCGCTCAGGAACAGACGCCGGGCGAACACGACGCAACTGGTCAGGCTGTGCAGCCCCATGCCGCGGTGCCCGAAGCTGTTGACGAAGCCCACGATCTCCTTGTTCACCTCGTTGACCAGGACGTGCTCGACGATCGCCAGCGTGCGTTCGTCGGTGTACCGTCGGCCCTGGACAAAGACCGCCTCGAGGCCCGCCTTCTGCATCGCCGCGGTGATGCTCTTGCCCCCGCCGTGCACGATGATCGGGCGCATGCCCACCGCGTCCATGAAGCAGATGTCCTGCACCAGGCTGCGCAGGGCGGCAGGGTCGTCCATGATCGATCCGCCGACCTTGACCACGATGGCCTTGTCCTCGAAGCGACGGATGTACTCGTGCGCCTCGACGAGCGCCGCAGCCTTGACGATCGCGTCCTGCATAGAGGGCCTCGAAAGAAAAGGGAAAATCCTAGCTCTGCGCCCCGGCGCACGCAACGCCGATCCTCGGGCTACAATCCCGCCATTGAACCCCTTGGCGCCGCCAGTTCAGGAGCAGGAGTGGTTCGCCCACGGGCTGCGTTTCACCTGCGGCCAGTGCGGGAACTGCTGCAGCGGTCCGCCGGGCTACGTCTGGTTCACGCCCGAGGAGGCGCGCGCCATCGCCGGGCACCTGAAGATATCCGAGCAGGAGTTCCTCGACCGGTTCACGCACGCGGTGGGCGATCGTCTGTCGCTCACCGAGGTGCGTACGCGGCACGGATACGACTGCGTCTTTCTGAGGCGCGACGCGCAGGGTCGGGCGCTGTGCAGCGTCTACCCGGTTCGGCCCCGGCAGTGCCGGACCTGGCCGTTCTGGCCCGAGAACCTCGCGACCCGCAGCGACTTTGAACGTCTGGCGCGGCGCTGCGCCGGGGTCGAGGCGGGGCTGCGAGGTGAGGGCAGACTCTTCCCCGTGCAGCAGGTGCGGATCATCCGTGACTCCAACGCTCAGCGATGACGATGTGGCGCTGTGGCGCCATTGGTGCAAGGCCGCCAAGCGACCGGCGGTCAGCGCTGCCCTGCACGACCTGTACGCCCAGCTCGACGCGGCCGTGGCCGACCGGGCGCCGACCTGCTGGAGCAGCGGCAAGTGCTGCAGCTTCGACGCGTACGGCCATCGGCTCTACGTCACCGCGCTGGAGATCGCCTGGATGCTGCCGAGCGTTCCTCTGCCCCCGACGCTCCCGCCGCTCACGGGTCCCTGCGTCTTTCAGGTGGACAGGCTCTGCTCCGTGCATCGCCTTCGTCCGTTGGGCTGCCGCGTGTTCTTCTGCCAGCAGGGCACGCAGGACTGGCAACGGGAGCTCTACGAGGACTTCCTGCGCCGCCTTCGAGACTTACACGAGTCACACCGCCTGGAGTATCGCTATCTCGAATGGCGCAGCGGTCTGCGCGCCTGCATGGAGACGCTCGATGGAACGAAGAAAACTGGACCTGCCTGACCTGACGGCGGTGGTGCGCGACGCGGAGCATCTGCTGCGGGTCGGCTACGACCGGGTGGGACAGTGGACGCTGGGCCAGACCGCCACGCACCTGTCGGTGGCGTTGGAGGGCTCGGCTCGGGGTGTGAAGCTTCCCGCGCCGCTGTTCGTGAAGATCATGGCGAGGCTGTTCATGAAGAGGAGTTTCTTCCGATCGCGCAGCATCCCGCCCGGGCTTAACGCCCCCAAGGGCACCGAGCCGCCGGCGAGCGTGGACGACGCGGCGGGCGTGCAGCGGTTGAGCGCCGCGGTGAAGGAGTTCCGGGCGGCGCGCGACGGCGGCAAGCTCGGCAGCCACCCCTTCTTTGGGCCTCTGAACGCGCAGGAGTGGGAGCAGTTCCACACCATTCACAGCGCCCATCACCTGAGCTTTCTCATCCCCAAACAGAAGCCCACGGCGTAACACCGTGGGCTTCAGGCGCCGGCTTTCACTCGATACACGCGCGTGATCAGTTCCTGGGCCGTGGCGGGCTTCTCGTCGGATTCGCGCAAGACCCGGTCGATCCACGCCACCGCCTGCACGCGGTTCTCGCCCAGTTGCACCAGTACGTCCAGCGCCTCCCGCGCCAAGCCCGACGCCGGCGACGCGGTGGTCTGCTGCCCCGAGGTTGAACTCGTCACCGTAGCGAAAGCGTCCGCCTTGCCCGCGAGGGTGGCGATGATGGTCTCGGCCATGCGCTGGCCGATCTCCGGCAGACTCCGCAGCAGCTTCGCGTCCCGGTTGGCAATCGCCGCGGCGATCATCGCCGTCTCCAGCGTCATGCAGCGCAGCGCCCGTTTCGGGCCGATGCCTTTGACGGTGGTGAACAGCAGGTAGAACTGCCGATCGTTGGGCGTGAGGAAGCCCGCCAGTCGCGGCGTGAAACTCGTGCCCTGGTTCAGGCTCTCCAGAAAGTCCAGCGTGTGCAGCGTCACGTTGCGACCGATGCTGTCGCCCAGCCTGGCCACCGCGTAGGTCGGCAGCAGCACCTCGTAGGTCACGCCTCCCGCCAGGCGCACCAGCGCGGAGGACCCCTCGAGCGCTTCGAGCACGCCTTCGATGCGAGCGATCATGCGGGCGATGATAACGCGCCGGTCCAGCGCGGCCCCGCATCCCGTTATGATGATGGCTTCTCCAACGAAAGGGGGTTCGCATGTGGCTGATCCTGATCGTCCTGGGCGTGCTTCTGGCGGTGGCGCTGGTGCTGGTGGTGTACGTCGTCGGCGTGTACAACCAGTTCGTCACGCTGCGGGCGCGGTTCCGCAACGCCTTTGCCCAGATCGACGTGCAGCTTAAGCGTCGCTACGACTTGATCCCGAACCTGGTCGAGACGTGCAAGGGCTTCATGAAGCACGAGCGCGAGACGCTCGAAGCGGTGATCGCGGCGCGCAACACGGCGGCGGCGGCGGCCAAGGCGGCGGCGGCGGCGCCCGACGACGCCAAGAACATCCAGGCCCTGATGGGCGCCGAGACCGCCCTGGGCGGAACCCTCGGTCGGCTCTTCGCATTGGCCGAAGCCTATCCCGACCTCAAGGCAAACCAGAACATGATGAGCCTGCAGGAGGAACTCACCAGCACCGAGAACAAGATCGCCTTCGCCCGCCAGGCCTTCAACGACTCGGTGACGAGCTTCAACGTCTATCGCGAATCGTTCCCGAGCAACATCATCGGCGGACTGTTCAACTTCGCCCCGGCCCAGCTCTTCGAGGTCGAGGCTGCGGAGGAACGCAGAGCGGTGAAGGTGGCGTTCTGAAGAAGTGGTCGAGTGGCCAAGTGCGCAGGTGAGTTCCGCGATCTGAATCTCATTAGGCCAATCGGCCACTGGGCCACCAGGCCACTTCCTCCCCATGGACTTCTTCCAGCACCAGGACGTGGCGCGCAGGAAGACCGGCAGGCTGGTCGTTTTCTTTCTGCTGGCGGTGGCGGGCATCGTGCTGCTGGTCTACCTCGCGGCGGCGGGGATCGCGGCGATGATGTTCAACGCC
The DNA here is from genome assembly GCA_964496285.1 of uncultured Phycisphaera sp. GTDB lineage: Bacteria > Planctomycetota > Phycisphaerae > Phycisphaerales > Phycisphaeraceae > CAZBXW01. The sequence continues at coordinate 74,699 of CAZBXW010000006.1, read as the reverse complement.
GGCGAACAGGCGATTCCCGCGTTCTTCCATCTCAAGCTGTTCGTGATCGTCTCGCTGGCGACGGTCGCGGTGGTCACGCTGGGCAGTCTCTACAAGATCAGCGAGCTTCGCGGCGGGGGGCGCGTGGTGGCTGAGGCGATGGGCGGGCGGCTCGTGGCGCACCCCGGCGACGACCCGAACCTGCAGAAGCTGCTCAACGTCGTGGAGGAGATGGCCATCGCCTCGGGCACGCCCCTCCCGCCGGTCTACGTGATGGAGGACGAGGCGGGCATCAACGCCTTCGCGGCCGGTTACTCGCCCCGCGATGCCGTGATCGGCGTGACCCGCGGCTGCATCGATTCGCTCTCGCGCCACGAGCTGCAGGGCGTCATCGCCCACGAGTTCAGCCACATCTTGAACGGCGACATGCGGCTGAACATCAAGCTGATCGGCCTGATCCACGGCATCCTCGTGCTGGGACTGATCGGCGGGCTGATCCTGCGGGGCATGCGTCACGTCCGCGTTGGCTCCACCGGCTCGCGCGGCAAGAACAACAGCGGCGGCGCCCTGGCTGCCGTCATGCTCTTCGCCCTGGCGCTGCTGGTCCTGGGCTACCTCGGCACGTTTTTCGGTCGGCTCATCAAGGCGGCCGTGTCGCGGCAGCGCGAGTTCTTAGCCGACGCCTCGGCGGTGCAGTTCACCCGCTACCCGCAGGGCATCGCCGGGGCCCTCAAGAAGATCGGCGGGATCACCGGCTCACAGGTCAACCACCCCCGCGCGGAAGAGTCCAGCCACATGTTCTTCGGACAGGCGATCTCCAGCGCCCTGGGCTTTCTCTTCGCCACACACCCGCCGCTGAAGGATCGCATCAAACGCCTCGACCCGCAGTGGGACGGCTCGTTCTCGGTGCCGCCGATGGTGCAGACACAGCGGACGACGCCGCCGCGCCCGGTGCGGACTTCCGGCGTCGCCTCGATGCTCAGCGAGGTCGGCGTGCCCGAAGCGGATCATGTGCGACAGGCTTCGCGATTGCTCGCGTCGGTCCCGCCCCGATTGCTCGAGGCGGCTCATCAGACGCTTGACGCCCAGGGGTTGATCTTCGCGATGCTGCTCTCGCAGCAGCCCGAGGCGCGGGTCGAACAGGTCAAACTCCTGGCGGCCCGCGCCCCGGCTCAGGCCTACGCCATGGCACGCGGACTCGAACACCACGCACGCGGACTGTCGCCGGCGCAGCGACTGCCCCTGGCGTCGATCGCGCTGGCGGCCCTGCGCCAGATGTCGTCCTCGCAAGTCCAGACCTTCCGCGGCAACGTCCGCGCCATGGCGGCGATGGATCGGCAGACGGACCTCTTTGAGTGGTCGCTGAGCAAGCTCGTGGATCGTCAGTTCCGTCCCGCGCAGGACCTTGATGGTTCGCTGACGCTGCGACAGGTCGCGCCCGAGGCGGCGATGCTGCTCTCGGCGTTGTCCTACGTCGGCCAGTCGGGTCTCACCGGCCCGGAGAACGCCTTCCGCGCTGGAGCGGAGCAGCTGGGCGCGCTGTGCGCAACGGTGCAGCTGTCGCTCAGAACGGAGTGCAGCTTCGAGAAGCTCGACGCTGCGCTGGAGCGTCTGGGACAACTCCAGCCCACCGCCAAGCGGACGCTGCTGCTGGCGGCGGCCACCACCGCGGTCTACGACCAGCGGGTCACTACCGCTGAGGGCGAACTTGTGCGTGCCCTGGCAGCGACGCTGGGCGTCCCGCTGCCGCCGATCCTCGAAGAGACACAGGTCGAGGAGGCAAGTCATTGATCCGCAGACTACGCAGATGACACAGATTCGATCGAACATAGAGAAGAGTTTTTGACAGGATGACAGGATGAAATCATGGATCGGATCCAGGTATTGATCCTGTCATCCTGTCAACTCGTTCTTGGTTCGAGTCGGTGTCATCTTCTTGATCTGCGGATCATCTATTGCGCATTTGAGAGCACTACTGAAGTCTTTAAACACTTTATGAATAACTCATAAATATTTATTACGAATATACTAAGAACGATTATGTTGGTTGTAATCAATAATCCATGATTTATTCATGACATAACTTGACAGATTTTGGAAGATTTTGTAGACTCTTCTCATGGTCGCTGCCACGAGCACTCTTGATCGCAAAGCGGTGGAGAACCTGGTGCGACAGGTTCTTCGTGATCATCTCAAAGGCGCTTCGCCTGTTCATTACAAGCCCGCCTCGCACAATGGCGGGCCCAATCCGTTGGTCGTCAACGTTTCGGCGCGGCACGTACACGTCACGCAGGAACACCTGGAGATTCTCTTCGGCAAAGGGTCCAAGCTCACCAAGCTCAAGGACCTCTACCAGGAGGGCGAGTTCGCTTCCGAGCAGTTGGTCAATATCGTGGGCCCACGCAACCGCATGATCCCCGGCGTGCGCATCCTCGGCCCGACCCGCAACTACACCCAGGTCGAACTCGCCTACACCGACGGCATCTTCCTGGGCATTAAGCTCCCGCTCCGCATCAGCGGCAATCACGAGAACACCCCCGGTTGCGTCCTGGTCGGACCGGCTGGCGCGGTGAACATGACCCAGGGCGTCATCCGTGCCGAGCGTCACGTTCACATGCACCCCGTCGATCTGTCGCACTTCGGCGTCAAGGACGGCGACTACATGCGTCTGAAAATCGACGGGCCCTGCGGCGTGACCTTCGACCGTGTCAGGGTGCGCGAGCACCCCAAGGTCAAGCTCGAAGTCCACATCGACACCGACGAGGGCAACGCCTGCGATCTGTCTTCCGCCACGCGAATGGAACTGATCAAGCTCTGAATCTAAGGAGATCTCGCAATGCCTCAAGAAGCACTGGGAATGGTCGAGACCAAGGGTCTGGTGTCGATGATCGAAGCCAGCGACGCCATGCTCAAGGCGGCGAACGTCACGATGCTCGGCTGGGACAAGATCGGCTCGGGCATGGTCACCACCTTCGTGGCGGGCGACGTCGCTGCGGTCAAAGCCGCGGTCGACGCCGGCGCCGCCGCCGCTGGCAAAGTCGGCCAGGTCCTGGGCGTGCACATCATCGCTCGACCCCACGAGGACGTGAGCGTGATGATGCCCAAGAAAAAAGCCGCGAAGTGATCGTGCAAAAAGGGTGGAGGGTGCGGGGTATTGGCTGTGAAGACAATACCTGGCTCCCAATCCCTTGCACCCTAAACCCTTTTCCACCGAACCCCAACAGGCAAGGAGTCCCACAATGTCCGCACTCGGCATGATCGAAACCCGCGGCCAAACCGGTCTGGTCGAAGCCTCTGACGCGATGCTCAAAGCGGCCAGCGTCGAGTTCGTGAAGGTCGTCCCCATCGGCGGGGCGTTCCTCACCGTGCTCGTCAAGGGCGATGTCGGCTCCGTCAAGGCGGCGGTCGATGCCGGCGCCGAGGCTGCCGGCCGCGTGGGCGAACTCGTCGCGGCCCACGTCATCGCCCGCCCCCACGAGGCGCTGCTGGAGCAGTTCTGAGTCTGGTCCGAGCCGGGCTGTCCTCAGCCCGGCGTACCGCCCATGATCCTCCTCATCGCCAATCTCGGGTCCACCAGTTTCAAGTACAAGCTCTACGAGATGCCTCAGGAGCGTGTGCTGGCGGCGGGGGCTGCCGACCGCATCGGGCAGGGCGGCAGTGCCTGGTCCGTCGAAGCGGGCGACCACAAGGAGCAGGGCACAAGCGACCTGGCGGACCACGCCGCGGCGATCGACCTGCACCTGCGCGAGCTGGTCAAACTCAACGTCATCGCCTCGATCCAATCGGTGGAGGCGGTGGGCTTCAAAGCGGTGCACGGCGGGCCGATCTCCGGCGCGGTGCGCGTGGACGAGCGCGTGCTCGACGTGATGCAGCAGTTCGCCGACGTCGCTCCGCAGCACAACCCGCCCTACATCGCTGCCATGCGTGCTTTCATGGAGAAGCTCCCGGGCGTCCCGCAGGTCGCGGCCTTCGAGACGGCCTTCCACCAGAGCATCCCGCTCTCGCGGCAGGTCTACGGCATCCCCCATGACTGGGTCACCAGGCTGGGCGTCCGTCGCTACGGATTCCACGGCGCCAGCCACCGCTACATCGCCACGCGACTGCTCGAGATCGACCAAAAATCCAGCAGGATCATCAGCGCTCACCTGGGCGGGTCGTGCTCCATCTGCGCCATCGACGAGGGCAAGAGCGTGGCCAACAGCTTCGGCATGACCGCGCAGAGCGGCACGTTCCACGCCTCGCGCGTGGGCGACTTTGATGCTTTCGCCCTGCTCAAACTGCTCAAGAGCGGTCTGACCCTCGACGACGTGTGGACCACGTTGGGCAAGAAGGCGGGGCTCGCGGGCCTGTCGGGCGTCGGGCCGGACATGCGCGACGTGGAGAAGGCCGCAGCCGAGGGAAATGCACAAGCGCAGCTCGCCCTCGACGCCTTCGTGGAAACGTGTCGGCACTACATCGGCGCTTACCTCGCGGTGCTCGGCGGTGCGGACGCCATCGTCTTCACCGGCGGCATCGGGCAGTACGGCAAGGCCATCCGTGCTGGCATCCTCCGCCACATGGAGTACGCGGGCATCACCATGGACCCCCGGAAGAACGAACAGGCTGACGGGAAAAGCGAGCAGCGCATCGACTCGACCTGGAGCAAGGCCCGCGTCTGGGTGCTGCCCACCAACGAGGAGCTGATCGTCGCGCGACAGACGATGGACGTGCTCAAAGGAAATCTGCAACCGGCTTGATCGCGGAGCGACTTGGACCGGACCGAACCGAACCGAACCTTTTCACTGGAGACCTGACATGGCCCGTCAAGCAATTGGACTGATCGAGACCAAGGGGCTGATCCCCGCGGTCGAGGCTGCCGACGCGGCGCTCAAAGCCGCGGCGGTGAAGCTGGTGGACTACAAGAAGCCCGGCAGCGGCTACGTGAGCCTGACGCTTGAGGGCGACGTCGCCTCCGTCAAGGCCGCCGTCGACGCCGGCGCGGAGGCTGCCCGCCGCGTGGGCGAAGTGCTCAGCGTCCACGTCATCGCCCGTCCCCACGACGAGCTGGGAAAGATGTGAATGGCAGTGGCCAACTGGCCCAGTGGCCAACTGGCCAAGTGAAGACCCGAGACGATCGTTTGCCAGCGCACTAGGCCACGAGGCCACGAGGCCACTGGATTCGCTCCCATGTTCATCGCCCGCGTCAAAGGCCACGTCGTCGCCACCTGCAAGGACCCCTCCGTTGCGGGGTTCAAGCTGCTCATCGTCGAGCCGCTCAAGGTGGACTACAGCGACCCGAAGACCGGTGCTGGGCAGGGCGGCGGAACCTTCGGCGCCACCAACCGCGCCATCGTGGCCATGGACACCATCGGCGCCGGTGAGAACCAACTCGTCCTGATCGTTCAGGGTTCCAGCGCCCGCATGGCCAGCGGCATGAACAAGGTCCCCACCGACGCGGTGGTCATCGGCTTGATCGACGAAGCCATCGTCATGGGCCAGAAAGTCGCTTAAGAGAGCATCGCATGACTGCCACACTGGATCAGACTTCGCTCATCGCCTCGGTCGTCGAGGAGGTGCTCCGAAAGCTCGCCCCCGGAACCCCCGGAACCCCCGGAACCCCCGGAGTGTCTTCGATCGTCTCCTCGAGCTCGGGCGGGATGGGCCTGTTCGCTTCCGTTCACGACGCGGTCGCTGCAGCCGCCAGAGCGCAGGAGCAGCTCATAGCGCGCCCTGACAGTCTGGCGGTGCGTGGCCAGATCTGTGATCTGCTCAAGAAGGTGGCGCGCGACAACGCCAGGGAATGGGGGCGCGTCGAGCTTGAAGAAACCAAGGTCGGACGCCTGGACCACAAGATCGCCAAGCTTGAGCTGTTGGAGAAAGTCCCGGGCGTGGAGTTCCTCAAGACCGCAGCCCACAGCGGCGACAGCGGCATCTCCCTCGACGAGGCGGCCCCGTGGGGAGTCATCGGCGTCATCACTCCCGTGACTCACTCCATCCCCACGCTCACCGCCAACGCCATCGCCATGATCGCTGCGGGCAACGCCCTGGTGGTCAACGCACACCCCAGCGGCGCCAAGTGCGCCGCGATGGCGGCTCAGGCCTACAACCGTCAGATCAAATCTCAGTTCGGCGTCGACCCGCTGATCTGTGTCATCGATCCGCCCACGCTCCGCAGCGCGGAGGAAATCTTCGAGCACCCGAACGTCCACCTGCTTGTCGCCACCGGCGGTCCCGCGGTCGCCCGCGCCGCCATGAAGCAGACCAAACGCGCCATCGTCGCCGGCCCGGGCAATCCGCCGGTCGTCGTCGACGAGACGGCCGACCTCGACAACGCAGCCCGATCGATCGTCATGGGCGGCGCGTTCGATAACAACCTGCTCTGCATCGGTGAGAAGGAAGTCTTCGTCGTCGCCTGCGTCTTCGACAAGATGATGACCGCGATGTCCAACGCCGGCGCGATGCGCTTGAGCCCCGAGCAGGTCCAGAAGCTCATCGCTGTGGCCTTCAAGTTCGACAAGGACCACTTCGCGGTCAGCAAGGACCTCGTGGGCAAAGACCCGCAGGTGATCGGCCAACTCGCGGGCTTTGGCGTCCCCGCCGGCGTCGAGCTGCTCTTTGGTGAGACCACCGAGGACAACCCCTTCGTCTCCGAAGAGCAGATGATGCCCTTCGTCCCCTTCGTGCGCGTCCGCGACTTCGACGAAGCGCTTCGCCTGGCGGTCAAGCACGAGCACGGCTTTGGCCACACCGCCATCATCCACAGCAACAACCTGGCCAACATCACCCGCATGGGTCGAACCATGAACACCACCATCTTCGTGGTCAACGGCTCGTGCGCCGCGGGGCTGGGCTTGGGCGGCGAAGGCTACCCGAGCTACTCCATCGCCACGCCCACCGGCGAGGGCATCACCACGCCGCTGACCTTCACTCGTTTCCGCCGCGCCACCATCGCGGGGGCCTTGAGGATCGCCTGACCCATGCAGCTCGCCCGTGTCCATGGCCGCGCCACCGCCACCTGCAAGCACCGCTCGCTCAACGGTGTGAAGCTGCTCATCTGCCAGTTGCTCAGCGAGAGCGGCCAACCGCAGGGCGACCCGGTGCTGGCGCTGGACAAGCTCGGCGCGGGCAGGGGCGACCGTGTGATCCTCACCAGCGACGGGCTGGGCCTGCGCGACATGCTCAAGGACGACACCAGCCCCGCACGCTGGTGGACCCTGGGATTGGTCGACGAACGAAACTGACATGAGCGCCAACCTCGACAAAGCGCTGGTGGACAAGATCGCCGCCCAGGTGATCAAGGCGCTGGCCGCCAAAGCCGAGGATGTTCCCACCCCCGGATCTTTGACCCCCGGATCTTCCACCCCCGGAAGTCCCGCCCCCATCGCACCGCCCATCGGCGTCTGCACCGGCGACTACTCCAAGTTCGAAGAACTCAAGAACAAACCTCTGAGCAATCCCGCCCCCAAAACCGGGGATGCACCCATCCCCGGATCCGCCCCGTCCCCCACGCCCCAACCCCCGCCCCTCACCGGCATCGTCACCGCGAATCAACTCCAAGCCGCGATGGACGCCGCGAGCGATCACGTCGCGATGCTCGCCCACGACGCGAGGCTTTCACCGCTGGCCAACGATCTGGCGCGGCAGTTCCCCGACCGTGTCCGTCGTGCCGAGGCACCGGCTGCGAAGTCCGCCAGCGCCGCTCCGACAGCCTGGATGTGGTGGATCGACGGTTCCTGCCCCGTGGTGGATCAGGCGGTCAGTGCCAAGAGCGACCGACTCGTCAGCGCCGCGGCGAGCCATCGTTCTTCCGCGCTGGTGCAGGTCGTGCGCGACTTGGCGGCTGCCATCAAGGCGCGTCGCGTGGCGGGCGGAATCCTCTTCGTCCACAGCGCCGCCAAGGCGATGTGCTACGCCAACCGCTGCGCTTCGCTCCGAGCCGTGGTGGGAACCTGTGGCGAAGCCGTCGAGCAGGGCGTCACCGAGATCGGCGCCAACGTCCTGGTCATCGAGTACCCGCACCACGGCCAGCGCTCCGTCAACGCCATGCTCGATCGCATCCTGCAACAACCCCCCAAGGTCCCCGCCAACATCGAACGCGAACTCTCTGATCTGCACCGTTGTCCATAACCCCGATCCCCGCACACCGAACCCCAACATGCGACTGGCCCGCGTCATAGGCACGATCACGATGACCCGCAAGCTCCCGGACTTGAAGCCCGGCCGCTTCGTCATCGCCGACACGCTCGACGATCAGGCGCTGTCGGGCTGGCGCGACCACACCCCGCGAAAGAGCCCGATGCCCGAGTCGCTGGTGGTGTTCGACCAGCTCGGCGCCGGCGTGGGCCAGCTCATCGCTGTGAGCGAAGGCCGCGAGGCCTGCATGCCCTTCCATCCGGACAAAGTCCCCATCGACGCCTACTGCGCCGCCATCCTCGATACTTTGGAAGTCACACCACACCAAGACATGATTTCTCGCTGAGGCGCGAAGAACGCGAAGAGAAATACATCCGCAGATCTCACGGATGACACAGATGAGGACAAGCACCAGACCAAGGAATATTGCCTTGACTCAAATCTGCGCAATCTGCGTGATCTGCGGATCAAACCCTTCTCCACCTTCCCGTTCTTCGCGTCTTCGCGAGAACTCTTGAAACTCGGAGCCCACCATGCCCTCCCATCACGACCTGAAGAAAGAGCTCTGCGAGATCGGCCGCCGCATCTGGATCAAGGGGTTCTGCGCCGGCAACGAAGGCAATCACTCGGTCAAGGTCGGCGAGAACCGATACCTCTGCACGCCCACCGGCTTGTCCAAGGGCTTCCTCGATCCCGAAGACATCATCACCTGCGACGGCGAGGGCAGACAGGTCGAGCCCAACGCCCGTGGCCGCAAGCCTACGAGCGAGATCAAGGTCCACCTCGCCATCTACAAGGTCCGCAGCGACGTGCAGGCGGTGATCCACTCGCACCCGCCGCACGCCACCGCCTTCGCCATCGCGGGCATCCCGGTGCCCGAGGGCGTCCACCCCGAAGCGGAAGTCTTCCTGGGCAAAGTCCTCACCGCCCCCTACGCCACGCCCTCCACGCACGATCTGCCCAACAGTCTTCTGCCGCTCATCACCGCCGAGACCAACACCCTGCTCATGGGCAACCACGGCTCGGTGAGCTTTGGCAAGAGCCTCATCGACGCCTACTACAAGCTCGAAATCCTCGACGCTTACTGCAGGATTCTGCTGCTCACCAAGCAGGTGGGCAGGATGAACGTGCTCAACCCGCAGCAGATGACCGAGCTGCTCAAGGTCAAGCAGAAGTTCGGCATGAGCGACGCCCGACTCGCCTGCGCCCCAACGGGCTGCATCGGCCAAGACAACGAACCTTTCCTCGCCACCTTCGAGCAGACCGCCTCCTGCGCCTGCTCCGGCGAGTCGGGCGCGGTCGAATCCCGCAAGGAATCCGTGGGCGAGAACGAGTTCGAAGACCTCGTGCAGGCCATCACCGACCAGATCATGGCCGCGGCGAGATGAGAAAACCCCCGCAGATGACACCGACGGAAGCACAGGATTCAACTCGGATGGATCGGATAAATGCGGCCATCAAGATCACACCCTCCTATCCGACTCATCCGACTTAATTACTTTTCAATGTGTGTAATCTGCGGCTTCAGAGGATGGGATATCAAATGCCCCAGAAGACGTTAGACATCAAGCTCGCACGCATCCTGGCGGACCCGTCGTGCAAGGACTTTATCCTCGCAGACGCCAAGGACGCGGACATGGCGGGGGGCATGGCGGCCCCGGGCAAGCACCGCAACGGCAAGTTCCGCACCCTCGACGAGTACCGGCAGATCATCCGAGAGAACGTGGCGCAGGGCCTGCTCGACGTCATGTTGATGAGCGCCTCAACCAACGAGGAGCTGACCATCCGGGAGCGGCTGTTCGATCAATCGGCGATGACTCCCGCCGCCCGCGCCAACGACACCACCGACATCCACCTCGCCGCGGGCAGCGTCTACGCCTCCCGCGCCAGTCGCCCGTTCCGCACCGCCACGGTACCGCATATCATGCACGGTCGCTTGGACGCCAAGCCCGGAGATCGCGTGGTCGGTGCCGACCTGGGTTTGTACTCGGTGACGTTTAACAACGATCTGGATCGCGACCTCGAATCGCTGCAGGCCTACCGCGAGTTCAGGCATGAAGCCGAGTGCTTCGGGTTCCGCCACTTTCTGGAGGTGTTCAACCCCAACGCCTGCGGCCAGGCCTGCCCGTCCGCGGAAGGACTGGGCAGGTACATCAACGACATGATCGCCCGGACGCTCGCCGGTGTGGTGGGCAAGGGCCGCCCGTTGTTCCTCAAGATCGCCTACAACGGTCCGGAGGCGATGGAACAATTGGCCAGCTACGACCGCAGGCTCGTGGTGGGCATCCTCGGCGGGGCGGCGGGCAGCACTTTCGACGCTTTTCAGCAGCTTTCCGAGGCACGCAAGTACGGCGCGCGGGTGGCGCTCTATGGCCGAATGATCAACGGGGCGGAACACCAGCTGACCATGATCCAGCACCTCCGCTGGCTGGCGGACGGGCAGATCACCGACGCGAAAGAGGCGGTCAAGTCCTACCACAGCGAACTGGCCAAGCTCAGGATCGAACCCTACCGCAAGCTCGAGGACGACCTGCGGCCCACCGACCGAGGGCTGGCTTACGGTGCCACTTCCTCCACGGTCGTAACCAAGCCCGCGCCGGGAAGGGACACGGGCGCCGATCGTATCAAGCGAAGTCTTGAGCGTTGGAACAAGGTGCTGGGCTAAGCATCCATGCTCATCGTCGAACGACAGGATCGCGTGTTGGAGATTCTCAAGCATCGCCGAGCGGTGCAGTTGGAGGACCTGGCGCGCCTGTTGGACGTGAGCGCCTCGACGATCCGCCGGGACCTGGAAGCGCTCGAGGAGCGCGGATTGGTGGAACGGACGCACGGCGGAGCGGTCTACAAGGGCGCGGGAGAGGAGACGCCGGTGGGTTACGCCATCACCGAGCGGCTGCGTGAGAAAGTGGAGGAGAAACAGGCGATCGGGCGATACGCGGCTTCGTTGGTGCAGCCGAACATGACCGTGCTGCTCGACGGCGGGTCCACGGTGGTGTACGCGGCCAGACAGATCACGGCTCGACCGCTGCAGGTGGTGACCAACAGCCTGCCGATCGCGGACCTGTATGCGGACGAGGAGAAGATCGAGGTGATCCTGATCGGCGGAAGTCTCTATCCGCGCACGGGGGTGACGCTTGGGCCGATCGCGCTGGGGTGTCTGGCGGACCTGCACGCGGACTTGCTGCTTTTCTCGGTGGCGGGCGTGTACGAGGACGCGACGTACAACCTGAACCTGACGATGGCGCAGGTGGAGCAGTCGATGATGCGTCAGGCGGCGCGGAGCGTGATGCTCATGGACAGCGGCAAGTTTGGGCGCAAGAGCCTGTCGCGTGTCTGCGGGCTGGAGGAGTTGGACACGCTGGTGACGGATCGCGGGATCACGCCGGCGTGGCGTGAACGGCTGGGCGAAAAGCTCGTGGTTGCGGGCGATTGACGCGTTGCTCTACAATACGGCGGGATGCCGCGTTGGAGCGGCACGCACCGCACCTTTAAGGTCCAAGGAAGGATTCTGGTCATGCGAAAGTGGGCGATGGTAGCGTTGGCGGCGTCGATGACGGCCGCTGTGGGCTGCGAGAAGAACAAGACGACGGAAGTGACCGAGGCGCCGCCCCCGCCGGTGATGGAGCCTGCGCCCGCTCCTCCGGTGTTGACTTACGAACCGGCCCCGGCCGCACCCGCCCCCGGCGCGGGCGGGAGCTACACGGTCAAGAAGGGCGACACGCTCTGGTCGATCGCGCAGCGGACGTACGGGAACGGTCAGAGGTGGCAGGACATCGTGGCTGCCAATCCGGGGCTGGACCCAAAGAAGCTGCGCGTGGGTCAGACGATCGTGCTGCCTTGAGGAAGGGCGACGCGATTCTTTCCCAGGCGGGCGATGGACGTTTCAGGACCAGGTGACGGGCAGCGCGATGGCTTGCGCCAGACGTGGTAAGTACTCGTCGCGCGGGATCTCGACGGCGCCCATGCGCTGCATGTGCGGGCTCTGCAGTTGCACGTCCAGAAGCCTGTAACCTCGGCGACGCAGGTGGTGCACGAGATGCACGAGACAGACCTTTGATGCGTCGCTCTGGAGGCTGAACATCGACTCGCCGAAGAACGCTCCGCCGATGTTCACGCCGTAGAGTCCGCCCACGAGCTGCCCCTCGCGGTAGGCCTCGACGCTGTGGGCGTGGTCGAGATGATGCAGTTGGGTATAGACACGCTCGATGGCGGGGCTGATCCAGGTCTCGTGCTGTTGTGGGCGGGGTTGCGAGCAGAGACGAATGACCGTCGCGAAATCGCTGTCGAAGCGGACGGCGAATCGTCCGCTGCGGACGCGACGCGCCAGGGAAGGCGTGACTTTCAGGCCGTCCAGCGGAAGGACCGCCCGAGGGTCGGGGCTGAACCATTCCACCTGCCCGCGGCGGCTGCGCGCCATGGGAAACGCGCCCTGGGCGTAGGCCCAGAGGACCAGCTCGGGCGTGAGCTTGGGGTTCGACACGCTGGCGATGATAACCTTGTCACTTACCACGCAAAGCGTGGTGGTGCGGCGCTCGACTCGGGAGCTGAGGGATGTCATTGAGCGAGGCGCAGTGGATCGCGATGCCCGCAGCGGAGCGGGGGGATTCTTCGCCGCTGCTGCGTCGCGTCTTTGGCGTGACGCAGCTTAGTGACCGCGCGGAGCTGCTCATCTGCGGGCTGGGCTACTTCGAGGCGTACCTCAACGGCCAGCGGGTGGGAGATCACGTGCTCGACCCGGCGCAGAGCGACTACGAGCAGCGGTGCTTTTATGTTCGTCACGATCGGATCATGGCGCAGGTCGCGCGTCTGCTCGGGGCCGAGGACGAAGCGCTGGCGTACGAAGCGGATCTGCCCGTGATTCGACGTGCCCTGCACGAGAGGTTCTACCACACCCAGGCTGGATCGTTTGGGTCGCAGACCGCCGACGCCATGGCGTTGCAGCTGGGGCTGGTCCCACCGGGACAGATCGATCGCGTGGTGGCCGGCCTGGTGCAAGACATTCGTGTGACGCATCAGACGCACACCAGCGTGGGCATCATGGGACTCCGCACGCTCTTTGAAGCCCTGACGCGCCACGGGCAGGGCGAGTTGGCGCTGGAGCTGATGCATCAGAACAGCGATCCCAGCTTCGGCGACCTGATCCTGAATCACGACGCCACGACGCTCTGGGAGTACTGGGGCGAAGCGGAGGTCGATCAGGCCGACGGGCCTCGCTCGCTCAATCACCCGATGATGGCGGGCTACGACATGTGGCTCTACAACACCCTGGCGGGCGTTCGTCCCGACCCCGCACGGCCGGGCTTCGAGCACTTCTTCCTCGAGCCACACCCCATCGCTGGGCTGGACTGGGTGCGAGCCTTTCACGATTGTCCCCACGGGCGAATCCGCAGCGACTGGCACATCGAGAAGGGAATCTTTCGCGGACGCTTCACCGTTCCCCCCGGCTGCACCGCGACGCTCACGCTGCCCTGGAGCCGACGCATCGTGGAACTGCCCGCCGGCCAAGACATCGAGCAGGACGACCACAGAGATCGGTTTTAATGCGGAGTTGTCACGCCAACTGCACGGGACTGGATCACCGGATCGAAATGGTCAAGCGAGAAATCCGTTCCAGTTCGTGCTTGATCCGTCCGTATCCGCTCCCGTCCGGTCATCCGGTCAAGAATCGTTGGCCGGGAGCGAAGCTTCGCATCGTTCAGACCTGTTATCAATGGCTAGGGCCGGAATCGAACCGGCGACACTGCGATTTTCAGTCGCATGCTCTACCAACTGAGCTACCTAGCCGCAGCGCCTAAGACTACCGTCGCGGGGCAGCGTGTCAAACGATCACGCTTGGCAACAAGGGGGGCCAATGCAAACCCCAGCAGGGACGTGATTTTTGGTCGCTAACGTGCAGCTCACATTTTTAACAATGGGGTGTATGATGGGGTGGCTTTCGGGCAGAGCAATGGAATGGTCGGCATGAGGTCAAGTTCGACTCGCGCGATGGCTGGGGCTGGCAGTCTTGGCGAACTGGTGGTGCGCTCGGTCGCCAAGCAGTTGCGGTCGGCGGGGCGCAGCGTCGCGCTGGGGCACGACGCCTTGCGCGGCCCGGCGGCGATCCACGACGCGCGCCAGCGACTTAAGCGGTTGCGCGCGGTGCTGCACCTGCTGCGACTGACGCTGGGCGAGCGGACCTACCGACTCGAGGCCGACACGCTTCGCGACGCGGGGCGGCATCTTGCGGCGCGACGTGAGGCACAGGTGATGCGCAAGACACTGAGCCAGCTACTGGACGCGAACACGAGCCCAGCGCTGCGGCAGGAGATGCTGGCGGCGCTGCCGGCGGCGGTGGACGTCGGTCTGGACCTTTCCGCTGCCGCGGAGCGCATCGCGGCGTCGCTGCAGCGCAGCGAGTCCTGGCTGCAACACCCGCTCCGAAGGGCGCAGCTCCTCGCCGGTTTCTCGCGCATGTATCGAAGAGCACGCCGGCGCCTCGCGGCGGTCCGTGCCCGACCCGACACGGAGAACTGCCACGAGCTGCGCAAGTGCGTGAAGTACCTCTGGTGCCAGCGGCGTCTGTTGCGTCAGGTCTGCCCCGGCGCCCTGCGCGGCAGACCCCGCGCCAAGCGTCTGAAGCGCCTCACCGAACTCCTGGGTCGAGAGCACGATCTGGCGGTGCTCCACGACGCCCTGAGGCAACTCCAGCCCGCTCCCGCCTGGGCGTCCGAGCTGACGCGGCGCGCCTTGGCGCAGCGCCAGGCCCTTCGCGGCAAAGCCCTGCGACTGGCGCAGGGCGAGTTCAAACGCAAGCCCAAGGCGCTCAAGCTCCGGTTCGTGGGTTGATATCATCGCGGCGTGGGATCGCTCTCCTGGACGGACCTTGGGTGGCTGCTGGCGGCGCTGGCGGGCGTCGTGGGCTGCGGGTTGTGCGCCGGGCTGGAGACCGGGCTCTACAGCCTGAATCGCGTGCGTCTGCACCTGCTGGCGTCGCGCGGCCACGCGGGCGCCAGCGTCATCGCCGGGCTGCTCGCCAATCCCAATCGCATCCTGGCGGCTCTGCTCATCGGCACCAACCTCGCCACCAATCTCTGCTCCTCCGGCTTGGGCGTGGTCCTCGAAAAGCAGGGCTTGTCCGAGCTGCAGATCATTCTGGTGGAGGTCGCGATCGTCACGCCCACGCTCTTCATCCTCGCCGAGACGCTCCCGAAGGACCTTTTCGCCGCTCACGCCGACCGACTGGTCTATCCTTTCGCGCTTCTCCTGGAGTTCATCTGCCGCCTCTTCACCTGGATCGGTCTGCTGCCGCTGATCATGGGCGTCAGCACGGTGCTGCTGCGGTTGTTCGGGACGCAGGGCCCGGTCCGACCGTTCCACCCGCGGCGGCTCGTCGAGTCGCTGGTGAAGGAGGGGGTGGGTTACGGCCTGATCAGCGACGAACAGTCGGCGCTGGCGGAGCGCGTGCTCGACGTGGGCCGTGTCACCGTGCGGCAGGCGATGGTGCCCTGGGGCAATGTCACATACCTGCGCGTGGACGACGGGCCGCAGGCGCTCTGGCGTATCGCGGACCGCACCAGTTTCTCGCGCCTGCCGGTGCTCGACGAGGCCGGCCGGGTCGCCGGAATGCTCAGCGTCACCGACGCGCTGCTGCACGAGAAGGCCGCCTGTCCGCCGGTGCGTTCTCTGCTCACGCCGCTGATGAGTGTGCGGGGGAATCTGCCCGTGCGTGCCGCCCTGCGCATCCTTCAGGCGCAGCGCGCCGCCATGGCGGTGGTCACCGACGAGTACGACCAGCCCATCGGCATCGTCACCGCCAAGGACCTCGTCGAACCGATCACGGGCGAGCTGACCGGCTGGTGAGGCATGCGCTGGTCCACCGCAGACATCGCCGACGCCCTGGACGCCGCCCTTCGGCAGCGGGCGCAGCGCGACGACATCGAGCAGGCGGTCTACGGCGTGGATGCGTTGGACGAGCTGTCGCTGCACCCGCTCATCCATCAGGCGCTGCGCGACGCGGGATGGGGCGTCTGGCCCGAGCAACGCTACCCCGGCGATCGTGGCCGCGAAAACCGCGCGCACGGCAAGCGCTGCGACGTGGTCCTGACCGACTCGCCCGACCTGCCCCTGCGCGACCCGTGGGTCAAGGGCACTCTCTTCGACGACCGCCCCGCTGCGGACCCCGAGGAAGCCTATTGGCTCGAAGTCAAGACCGTCGCGCAGCACGAACGCTCAGGGCCCTTCACACGCTACAGTTCCGAGCTGCTCTCCCCGGTGGCTCAGGACGTGAAGAAGCTCTGGGCCGACCCGGTGATCCGCTACGCCGGTCTGCTCATCGTGCTCTTCACCCAGACGAGGCAGATCGCAGAGCACGACCTTCTGGCCTGGCATCATCGCTGCGTGGAGCGGGGCTATCCCGTGGCTCCGCCGGCGCTGCGCGGGTTGCCCATCAACGACCGGATCGGCAACGCCTGGGCCGCCGCCGCGGTCTTTGGCGTTCGCGGCGTGTGAACCTTCTCTCAATTCACCGCGAGCTGCGCAGCGGCTGGAGCATCACCGTGCGCTCCTGACCGGCCGCGATGCTCACCACGAGCCTGGCCACGGTCCCGTCCGCAAGCGTGGCGGAGAGCTCGTGACGGCCGGCCATCACTCGGGTTCGCACGTTGCCCAGTTCGTCGGCGCGGAGTTCCGTGGCGGTCCACCACAGGCCGCGGATCATGCGCTCCAGCACCAGCCCCGCCGCGGTGGGTGCGCCCCGCTCGTCCAGCAGCGCCGCGGTGGGGTCCGAAACTCCGGTGGGCCCAACGCCCTCAAAGACAATGCCGGTCACTTGCGCGCTGGAGAACAGCACGCGCAGGACCAGTTCGAGGTTCAGAGCCGCCCCTTGGGCCGACGGTCCGCCAACCTCCACCCCCGACACGAAGATCGGCGTCTGCATCGGTTGGACCCAGTCCATCGCACGCTGCAGCGGCGGCTGCACGAGCACTCCCGTGTAACGCTGCGTGACGCTCAGTTGGTCCAACGGGACGAGCTGCTCTCGCATCGCTGACGCTTCGGTCACCAGGTTCTGCAGCGAAGGGCCAGCGAGCGACTGATCGAAGCCTGCGGCGACGGGCGGCCGTACCCGCGCCAGCTCGTGCAAGCGGCGCAGGCCAGCGTCGCCGAAACGCTCCCGCAGGTAAGCGCGGTCGTTGGCGCTGGCGGTGATTTCGACGCTGCTGACACCGATGAACTCGTTGAGAACCTGAGCCACGTAGCGTTCGATCAGTTCCCACTCCTGGGAAGCGTCGAGGCCCGCGATCCAGGGGGGCGTCCGGGCGGCGTCGAAGTCCAGCAGCGGGCCCCAGTGGACGCGGCGGATGCCCCGATCCTTGGCCCACCAGAGGGCTTCGTCCACCGCCTCGAAGTCTCGGTGCTTCACGTCCGGAGGCTTGTCCTTCCAGTTCGTGATCCGGCGCAGCGAAACGGTGTTGAAGCAGCGGTAGACCTCCGCGTCGAGTCTGGGTCTGACGTTGGGTTCGAGCACGAACCCCCAGGGGAAAGCGTGCTCGAGCATGGTGATCTTCACGGCGCTCGCCGGTGCGGGCCTGCCCTCGAGGTCCAGCACGATCACGCGCAGCCACGCCGTGCGGTGCTGCTCGATGCGCTTCTGGGCTTCATCGACCCAGGGCCCGGCGAGCATCTGCGCACGCAGCGCCGAAGCGGACGCCAACAACGCAACGATGACGCAGAGAGTTCTCACGCCAGAACCTGGACCGCTCGATCGACGCTCGAGACGGCGATGAGTTCGCAGCCCTTGGGCGGCTTGACGCTGCTGGGCGGGCAGAGCACCTGCGTGAATCCCAGCCGCGCCGCTTCGGCCAGTCGCTGCGCGGTGTGCTGCACGTGGCGCAGCTCGCCGCCCAGGCCCACTTCGCCCACAGCGCAGACGCCCTGGCCCAGTTGCCGATTGTAGTGCGCCCCCGCGATGGCCAGCGCGATCGCCAGGTCCGCCGCGGGCTCGACGACTTTCATGCCCCCGACGCTGGAGGTGAATACGTCCTGGTCCGCCAGTCGCAGACCGGCGCGCTTCTCGAGCACCGCGATGAGCATGGCCAAGCGATTGCTGTCGATGCCGCTGGTCTTGCGTTTGGCGGCCCCGAGGAAGCCCGTGGCGGTCAGCGCCTGAATCTCCACCAGCAGGCAGCGCGAGCCCTGAAACACCGGACAGACCACGCTGCCGCTGCGCGACTGGTACTCCGCTGCCAGCAGTCCCGACCCGTCCGCGACTTCGCGCATGCCCGCGTCGGTCATCTCGAACAGGCCCACTTCCAGCGTGGTGCCAAAGCGGTTCTTGATGGCGCGGACGATGCGGTGGCTGTGGTAGCGGTCGCCCTCGAAGTAGAGCACCGCGTCGACCATGTGCTCGAGCAGCTTCGGCCCCGCCAGTCGCCCTTCTTTGGTGACGTGCCCCACGAGCACCACGGCGATGTTCGAGGCTTTGGCCAGCCTGACCAGTTCCATGCAGCAGGCACGCAGCTGAGTGACGCTCCCGGGGGCGCCGGGCAGGTCGCCTTTGTAGATCATCTGCACGGAGTCGATGACCACGAGTTCCACGCCGGCCAGGAGTCGGACCTGTTCGAGGATGCGCGCGAGGTTGGTGTCCGCCAGGACGAAGAGTCGTTCGTCCACGCCCTGCAGTGCACCCAATCGCTCGGCGCGCAGGCGAAGCTGGTGGGCCGACTCTTCACTGGTAACGTAAAGGACGCGACGGTTGCGTCGCGCCAGATGGTGCGCCGCCTGGAGCATGAGGGTGGACTTGCCCACGCCCGGATCGCCGCCCAGCAGGACGACGCTGCCGGGGACGAGCCCGAGGCTCGAGGCCCGGCCGTTGCCGCCGCCGCCGC
Source organism: uncultured Phycisphaera sp. (assembly GCA_964496285.1). Classification (GTDB taxonomy): domain Bacteria; phylum Planctomycetota; class Phycisphaerae; order Phycisphaerales; family Phycisphaeraceae; genus CAZBXW01. Next base: position 55,746 of record CAZBXW010000006.1, on the reverse strand, counting down.
CGAGCACGCGGTCCAGTTCGCTGATGCCCGTGGCCAGGCGTCCCTGAACGCTTGTGGCTTGGACCGCGGTGATGGCCTGCGCGGGATTCTCGCCCACGGGCGTGGCGGTGGCGAAGGGGTCCATCGCGGCCCCCTTGCCCGCGGGCTGGTACTCTTCGAGTCCGTCCCACGTGCCGCAGTCGGGACACTTGCCGTACCACCGATGATGCGTCGCCCCGCACGACCTGCAGAGGAACTGCGTGCGCACCTTGGCCATGCGTTCGAGTATAGCTGGCGGACCCCTGAGTACAATTTCATCCTGAGCAAGGTTTACCTTTAGAGCAGCTTCTTCGGCGCACGTGTCACGACGCGCCGAGACGTGGACAGCCAATTCTGGAAGGACAGGAGTCTGAGTTGGCTTCGCACCCAACGCGGATCTCGACGGACGTTGGCGTGACGTGTCGCAGTTGTGCGAGTGTCTGCGAGCCGTCGAGAGAAACTACCAGGATCGCAGCGGTGCATTGGCCCAAGGACCGCATCATCGACCCGCCGCAGTTCGTCGCGCCGTGCTGCGAGCGGTGAAGGAGCCCGCCAAGGCGTTGTTGAGTCTGACTCGACCCTCGCGGTCGGATTGATGTTTGGAGTCACGGCCGCGGGTGATACTTCGCCACGGTCTTGCGCAGCGCGGATCTGTCGACGTGGGTGTAGATCTGAGTGGTGCGAATGTTGCTGTGGCCGAGCATCTCCTGGACCGCGCGGAGGTCGGCGCCGCCGGCGAGCAGGTGGGTGGCGAAGCTGTGACGCAGCGTGTGCGGGTGGACGTCGCGCAGGCCGGCGCGTCGGGCGTGCGCCTTGACGACGTGCCAGACGACGAAGCGGTCCAGCGGTCGTCCGGTGCGCGAGAGCAGCAGGCGGTCGGTGGGCCTGTCGGGGCGGAGCAGCCGCGGGCGCAGATTCTGGAGGTAGCGCGCCACCGCGTGGAGCGCGGGCTTGCCCACGGGGACGACGCGTTCCTTGTTGCCCTTGCCGATGACGCGGACGACGCCGACCTGCGGGTGGACGCGGTCGAGCGTGAGCATGGCGACTTCGCTGGCGCGCAGGCCTGAGCCGTAGAGCAGTTCGAGCATCGCCTTGTCGCGCAGGTGCAGCAGACCGGCGGGCTCGGCGCCCATCAGGGCGGCGGCCTGTTGCACGCCCAGGACCGAGGGCAGCGTCTGCCAGACGGTGGGCTGACTGAGCTGCTCGGCGGCGTCGTGAGGGGTGTGGCCCGATGACTTAAGAAAGCGGCAGAAGACACGGATGGTCGCCACCGCCCGCGCGATCGACGCCAGCGCCAGGCTGCGGTGGTCCAGCTCACGCAGGTGCTCGGTGATGCCCGTGAGCGTGAGCTCGCGCCAGTGGGTCACGCGCCGCCTCAGCGCGTGAGCACGGAGCTCGTTGAGGTCGTGTCCGTAAGCGGTGAGCGTGGCGGGCGCGAAGCCACACTCGATCTTGCAGTAGGAGAGGAAGTCACGAAGCGCTGCGTCGAGCGGGCTGTCGTCGGGCGGGCTGCCCCAGGACGGTGACTTGGAGCGGGCCGCCTTCCTGGTCGCGGGCGAGCTGGTGGAAGGTCTCGCAGCGGTGGGGCTGGCCGACGCAGAGCTCAAAGGCGGCGTGGAGGCGACGGAGCGAGAGCTGACCGCGGCAGCGTGCGTCGCCGAGGTTGATGAAGGGGCAGCAGAGTTGGAGCGCCGAGTCATTGTCGCGTGCCATGGGCGTTGCCCCGCTGCGTTGGATCCACCTCGATTCATCGGACGATCCCCGTAGCGGGCGTGACTTTATAATGCGGCGGTCCTCCCCGCAGACCCTCACGCACGCAGGAGTCGGCACGTCCGATGGCCCGTTGAGTCCCACCCCCAACCTCTTCTCGGGCAAGATCGACGAAGCGTCAGCGCCGGCCGCCCACGCCGCGGCGTCGCACCAACTGCTGGTGAGCGGGGTTTTCAAGTCTTTCCCCGGGGCGGGCGTGGTGCTGGGGGGCGTGGGGTTTGAGGTCGAGGGCGGCGAGTTTGTGACGCTACTGGGGCCCTCGGGCTGCGGCAAGACCACGTTGCTGCGGATCATCGCGGGGCTGGAGGTCGCCGACGCGGGGACGGTGGCGCTCGGCGGTGCGGTGATCAATGAAGTCCCGGCGCATCGTCGGCCGGTCAACACCGTGTTCCAGAGCTACGCGCTGTTCCCGCACCTGAGCGTGTTCGAGAACGTGGCCTTCGGGTTGCGGTCCAGAGGGGTGACTTCGCGTGAGATCTCCATCCGCGTTCAGGGCGCGATGGAGCTGCTGCGGATCGAGGGGTTCATGGAGCGATACCCGCACCAGCTCTCGGGCGGCCAGAGGCAGCGTGTGGCCTTGGCGCGGGCATTGGTGAACGAGCCGAGCGTGCTGCTGCTGGACGAGCCGATGTCGGCCCTGGACGCGAAGCTGCGCAGCGAGGTGCAGGTAGAGCTGCGCCGACTGCAGCAGCGACTGGGCCGGACGTTCGTGCTGGTGACGCACGATCAGGACGAGGCGATGACGGTCTCGGACCGCATCCTGGTGATGCGTGAGGGCCGCATCGAGCAGTCGGGCAGGCCCCACGAGGTCTACGAGAAGCCTCGGACGCGGTTCGTGGCAGAGTTCCTGGGCGCCGCGAACGTGATCCAGGGCCGCGGCGTAGGCGAGGAGGCCCACACCGCGGTGGGGCCGCTCTCTCTTGTGCGACCGGCTTCGTCGGTGGACCTAACGCTGGCGATCCGGCCCGAGCGCATCCGCATCGTGGCGCAGCCGCCCGGTCGCAACGCGGTGCGGGCGGTGGTGAAGGAAGTGATCTATCGCGGCGCACACCAGGAACTGACCGTGGAGCCCGGCCCGCTGCGGGTTCACTGCCCCGGCTCGCCTCGCGTGGAGGTGGGCGATCGTCTCTGGCTCGAGCTGCCCCCGGAAGAGATTCAACTGCTCGCGGAGTGAACCAGCCTATGCGTGGGCCCATCGTCTGGTTCGGGCATCTGAGCGATCCGCGTCGGCTGAAGCGGCGCGGGTGGGCGATGGTCGGCGGCGGGCTGGGCTGGCTGCTGCTGCTGTTCATGCTGCCGTCGTTGGGCCTGGTGGCCGTCGCCTTCGCGCAGCGCGGAGACTATGGGGCGATCGATTGGACCTTGACGCTCGAGAACTTCCGCCGCGCCGCCGGCGCGGGAGTGCTCCAGTGGACCAGCGACAACCTCTTGATCCTCTGGCGCAGCGCGCTCGTGGCGCTGGCGACCACCGTGGCGTGCGTGGCGTTGGCGTTCCCGTTGGCGTTCTTTATCGCCGATGCTCCGCCGCGATTGCGCTACCTCTGGCTGGGGCTGGTGGTCGTTCCCTTCTGTACGAACCTGGTGGTGCGCACCTACGCCTGGCGACTGGCGCTCTCGCCCACGCTGCTCACCGGGCGGGTCTTTCACCAGGGCATCGCGGCCTGGAACGCCCTGACGCCGAGCTGGCTGGAGCTGACGCCCGAAGCCGCGGCGGTGGGTCTGGGAATGGTCAGCGCGTTCCTTCCCTTCACGGTGCTGCCGCTCTACACCAGCGTCGAGCGAATGGACTGGTCGATCGTCGAAGCGGCGCGCGACCTGTACGCCCAGCGCTGGCGCACCTTCTGGCACGGTGTTCTGCCGCAGGTCGCTCCGGGGCTGACCGTGGCGGTGGTGCTGACGTTCGTGCCGGCGATGGGCATGTTCGTGGTGCCGCGGATGCTCGGGGGGGCGAAGTTCATGCTCGTGGGCGACCTGATCCAACAGCAGTTCAACGAGAGCCGCGACTATCCCTTCGGCGCCGCCCTGTCGCTGGTCTTGATGGCGCTGACGCTGCTGGGTCTGTGGCTGCTCTGGCGTCGGCGCGCGGGCGGGAGTCTGCTGTGAGGCGATTGCCGCGGTCGATCTCCGTGCTGGCCTACGCGTCGTTCGCGATGCTCTATCTGCCCATCGTCGTGGTGGCGGTGTTCTCGGTGAACGATTCGTGGCGAGGCCAGGAGTGGCGCGGGTTCACGCTGCGCTGGTACGTCCGTGTGTTCCAAGACGAGCAGGTGCTCGCGGCGGCGGGCAACACGCTCTGGCTCGCGGGCGTCTCCACCTTGCTGGCGACGCTCCTGGGCACCCTGCTGGCGCTGGGCATGGAACGCGCGCCCTGGTCACGGTCCACGCTGTCGCTGATGGACCTGTCGCTGCACCTGCCCGTGGTCACGCCGGACATCATCCTGGCGGCGTCGCTGGTGGTGGCGTTCCGTGTGTTGCGCGGGGTCTGGGACGTGTTCGATCCGGGGCTGTTCACGATGATCCTGGGGCACGTGACGTTCCAGATCCCGTTCGTGGCGTTGGTGGTGCGGGGTCGGCTGCGGGTGCTCGGATCGTCGCTGGACGAAGCGGCGCACGACCTCTACGCCCGCGGCGGCGCGTTGATGCGACGGCTGACGCTGCCTCTGCTGGCGCCGGGCATCGCCGCCGGGGCGATGCTGGCCTTTACGCTCTCGCTGGACGACTTCGTGATCAGCTTCTTCACCGCTTCGCCGAGATCCACGACGCTGCCGATCCTAATCTACAGCGAGCTGCGTCGGGGGGTCACCGCCGGGACGCACGCGTTGTCCACGATGATCTTTCTGGTTACGGTGATGCTCGTGCTGGGCATCGGGCTGCTCATGCGTCGCTGCTCCGCGGAGAAAAAGCCATGACGCGTCTCTTGGCCGCTCTCGTGCTGCTGGCGTTGACCTCGTCGCTCGGGGCGGTCGAGGAGGTGGTGGTGTACATGTACTCGGAGTACATCGACCCGGAGCTGGTCGGCGCGTTCGAGGCGCAGACGGGCATGCGCTGCCGGATCGACGTGTACGAGAGCAGCGAGGAGATGTTCGCGAAGGTGAGCCAGGCGGGGGGCGATTCGCAGTACGACGTGCTGGTGGTCTCGGACGTGATCGTGCCGGCGCTGGTCAAGAGCCGACTCGTGCGTGAGCTGGACCGATCGCTCATCCCCAACGCGACGAACGTGGACCGAGCCTTCACCGATCCGCCCTTCGACCCGGGCTCGAAGTTCAGCCTGCCCTACCAGTGGGGCACGATCGGGCTGATGTATCGCAAGGACAAGATCCCCGTGCCGCCGGAGGAGGCCTCGTGGGCGGCGGTGTTCGACACGCCCCATCAGCCCGGGGCTTTTGTGCTGATGGATTCGTTACGGGACACGCTGGGGATTGCGCTGCGCTACCTGGGCCACGACATGAACAGCACCGACCCGGCGCACCTCCGAGCCGCCACCGACCTGCTGCTCCGCGCCAAGTCCAGCGCCCTGTGCAAGGGCTTCGAGGGCGGCGTGGGCGGGAAGAACAAGGTGCTCGCCGGCGAGGCGGACCTGGCGGTGGTCTACAACGGCGACGCCATCCGCGGCATCAACGAAGAAGACAAACGCGACACCCTCGCCTTCGTCGTGCCCCGGGAGGGCAGCGTCATCTGGACCGACGTGATGGTCATCACCACGCGCGCGCCCAACGCCGCCGGCGGCCATCGTTTCATCGATTTCATCCTCGAGGCGAAGAACGGGGCGCAACTCTCGAACTTCAATCGCTATCCCTCGCCCAACGCCGCGTCGCTGCCGATGATCCTCGAAGAGGACCGTGTCAACCCCGAGATTTATCCCTCGCCTCAGCGGATGTCCAAGCTCGCCTACCTGCACGACCTGGGCGCAGCGACGCGACTCTACGACGAAGCCTGGACCGCGGTGAAGAGCCGACAGCTGCGCATCGAAGTCGCCTCGCCCGCTTCGCCCGCCACGCCTGTGACGCCGCCCGGTTCGAGCTACACCCTGCTCATCGTCGGCGGCGTGCTCGTGCTCACCGTGCTCCTGGTCATCGCCCTGCGCACCCGACGCGGCGCGTGAGGTGATCTCAGCTGGTCGTGTTTGACCGGATCACCGGATCAAGGCTTCGATCAACCGGATCAGAGCAGAGAATGATTGGAAACCGGCTGATCCTTCTTCATCCGGCAATCCGGTCAACTTCGACCACCCGTGTCGCATCAATTATCATGCTCCCCACGCGAGGAAATACAACCATGGCCAAGGCACGCAACGTACTGGGCGGGGAGTTGCAGAGCTGCAGCCGCGATCCGGTCACCGGGTTCTATCGCAACGGCTGCTGCGACACCGGCGCCGGAGACATGGGTATTCACGTCGTCTGCGCCCGCATGACCGCCGCGTTCCTGGCGTTCTCCAAGGAGCAGGGCAACGATCTCTCCACGCCCTCGCCGGAGATGAACTTCCCCGGACTCAAGCCCGGCGACCGGTGGTGCCTGTGCGTCTCACGCTGGCGCGAGGCGCTCGAGGCTGGCGTCGCTCCGCCGGTGATCCTCGAAGCCACGCACATCGCCGCCCTCGAGTACGTCGACCTCGAAGACCTCAAGGCCCACGCGGCGCAGAGCAAGTGATCCACCCCACGAATCGGTGCCACGCAACCGCTCGCTCGCGAGCCTCCCCCTTCGGAACACCCTTATGCAGATCGGCCTTCACAGTGTCGTGGCCCTGGACTACACCCTCACCGACGCCTCGGGCAAAGTCCTCGACTCCTCGCAGGGACGCCCGCCGCTGACCTACCTGCACGGCTCGGGGTCGATCATCCCCGGCCTCGAAGCGGCGCTGCTGGGAAAGACCGTCGGCGACCACGTCTCGGCGATCATCCCGCCCGAACAGGCCTACGGCGTCCTCAATCCCGCGCTTCGTCAGACCCTCGACCGCGAGGCCTTCGGTAGGAAGCAGCACATCGAGGTCGGCATGCGCTTCCGCTCCACCGTCGGACAGCAGCAGGTGGTCTTCACCGTCGTCGGCTTCGACAAGGACGGCCGCGTCAAGATCGACGGCAACCACGAACTCGCCGGCGTCACCCTCCGCTTCGAGGTCGACGTCCGCGAGGTCCGCCCCGCCACCGAAGAAGAAATCTCCCACGGCCACGTCCACGGCCCCGGCGGCCATCACCACTGACCCGCCTCTCCACCATCCCATCTGCTCAGGATGCCCGTCGATATCATTACCTTTTCAGTTAAAACTGTAGTCTACGATCACGCATGACTTGATGCCGGGACGGGTGTTGATTCATGACGCCGTGGCCGTCGCTCGGCGCGCCACGGGTCGCGCTATTGCCGGTGCGCGACGAGACCAACGCGACCGCAGATGGTCGATGTAAAACTGCGCGTTCTCCAGCGGCACGTTGCTGGGGATGTGGTTGCCTACCGCGTACATGAACCCCGGGCAGTCCCTCGCCAGTTCCAGCGTCGCGTCGATCTCCGCGGCGATCTGCTCCTTTGTCCCAAACGTCAGCGTCCGGCAATCGCTCTTGCTCCCCACGATCACGTGCGTCCTGCCGTACCGCTCCACCACCGGGTCCAGCGGCATCATCGGCTCAAAGATGAAACCATCGGCCCCGGCTTCCGCCACGTCGTCCACGAACTCGATCCAGTTCGCGTCCGAGCAGAAGAGTACTCTCTTGCCCGAATCCTTGAGCACCGACCAGAGTTCCTTGTAGCGCGGGATGATGACCCGGCGATAAAAGTCCGGATGTATGAACGCCCCCTGGCTCCACACAAAGTCGTCGTGACTGATGAACACCGGCGCCTTCGTCCGCGACCACGCCCGGTAGTGGTGCAGCGACAGTCGAAAGATCGAATCGAGCACTTTCTCGAACTCGGCCCGGTACGCCGCCGCCTCCAGCAGCAGGTCCCAGCCGAATGCCTGGATCGCGCCCGAGACGATCGTCTTGTAGTGCCCGGCGGTCCAGACCTGGTTGGGATTGAGCGCCTGATTCCGATCGTGCCAATCCTGGTAGAGCCGGGTGAGCGAGTCGCCGTCTTCCAAGCCGTACTCCTTCACCGCGTCGAACGCCAGCACCTCGTCCACGTCCTTGAACGGTGAAGTCTGGGGCATGCGTCGGTCGGTGCCGCCTTCGAGGAAATCGGCGTGGCCCATGTCGGTGACCCGCCCGCGTTGGGCCCAGTCGATGCCGTCGTGCGTCGACCAGATCAGGTCACACTCCCACAAGTCCTCCATGCTCGGCGATTGGGGCGAGGCAGCGTCCCGGCCCCAGCCGCCTTCACTCTTGAGCGCACGACGCAGCGCCGCGTTGGAGCAGTACTCCGTGTGTGCCACCCGCGGCGTGGGCCGAAGGTGGATCGTGTCCATGCCGATCGGGTAACTCATCACGCTGTCCTTGGAAAAATGCAGCGCCCCCGCCGTGTCCAGTCCACGTCACATGGGAAGGTTCGGCCTGACCGGCGCGTCCAGGCGATTACGCAACGGCTGCTTGTCGCGCAGCATCTGCAGCAGCCATTCGTAGTGAGCCTTGGCCTTGGGGTCGAGCAGGGTTTGAGCCGCGGTCACGGAAGCCGGGTTGTAGATGTTCGACTCCCCGCTGCTGGCTGCGGGCGCGGGCGCTACGCCTCGCGCGAGGACGTCGCGGAACTCCGCCACGCGCTGGTCGCTGTGACGCTGGGCGCTGGCGCGATCGACCTTGCCCTTTTCACGATAGTCTTCGGTGACGCCCGCCCGGCTGGCCATCTCGTCGAGCCAGATGCGGCCGTACTCCACATGCGAAGTCTCGTCGATGATGTCGAACTGCATCATCTCCGCCGAGGCGTCATCGTGCCCATTGCCGAAGTCCTCGAAACAGTAGCGTTTGGTCTCGAAGTAGCCCGTCTCGGCGATCTGCGTGATGGTGTAGAAGGAATCGTAGAGACCGCGCGGGGTGAGCGGCTCAAGCGTGCCCGCGCCCGAAGCGCCGTAGCTGGAGTAGCCCACGTCGCGCACGTCCAGCCCGAAATCGCGCAGTCGCGCTAAACCCGAGTCGCCGTGACGCGACTCGTCCCACAGGTGCCGCGCCTCGGCATAGGTGAAGGCCCAGGGCATGAAGTCGGCGTAGTAAATCCAGGTCAGCTGGCTCTCCGCCACGCCCATCTCCCAGAAGTAACCGATGGCGAAAAACAGTCGCCGGGCCTCGACGCTCCGCGACCAGTCCACCTGAAGGAAGGGCATCACGTCCGGCGCCAGGTTCCACTCGCGCACTCGGCCGGGCGTCTTGATCAACCGAAACTCCGTGTTCTTTCCGCAGACGTCCGCGAATGGGGCGTTGCACTCGATCACCGCGCTAAAGTCGTTCACACTCGCCAGCGCCGCCTCCACACGCTGGGCGTACTTCGTCTCGATCTTGTGCGGATAACGCTTCTTGAAGTCCGCGTACCAGTGCGACTGCTGAGTCTTGATCGCCATGATCTCTCGGATCAGCTCGAACGTGGGCTTGTCGTGCACCGGATGGGCCGCCGCGGCGTAGCCCTCGTAGGTGCGGACCAGCGTCGGGGTGAGCATCGACCCGAGCGCGTGGACAAAATCCTGCCACGACGGTGCGAGCAGGATTGTATTGCAGACCTCCTCGTACACCTTGGCGACCGGCTGCTCCGCCTTGCCGCCCGGGAACATGTCCAGTCTGCGGCGCAGACGTTCGACGATCTCCGCCTGCAACCAGACGTGGTGACAGACCGCCAGCTTGTCCTCCCAGTCGCAGGCGCTGCGACCCCAGCCCGCGAGCATGCGCAGGACGCTGTGCTCGACGTAGCGCCAACCCGCCATACGGACGTAGCAGTCCGGCACGATACGCGGTCGCACGATCGGCTTGTTCAGCAGCGAAGCTTCAACCATCGGAAGACTCCTTGACTGGACTCCCTTGATTATCCCGCACCCGCTTCAAGGGGGCTATGTCGGGCATTGGCGAATGTGTATCCTTTTTCGCTATGGTCGACTTTCATCACCTGGCGTCCGCCCCCGGCCCGATCGTGGATCGTCTGCACCTGCGTCTGTTTGAAATGCGATTGCTGACGATCAACGCCGCCTGGAACGTCGCCAACGTGCGCAGCAGTTATTGGCGGTTCTATGTCAATAACCGTGACGGGGCGAGCCTGATCCTGCCCGAGGGTCGTTACCCCCTGCCCGGGGATCGTGTCCACTTCGTCCCCGCCTGGGTGCGATTCTCCTGCCATTGCACCGGGCCCGTCGAGCATTTCTACATCCACTTTGAGGTGGTGGGGATGCCCGGCACGCTGGTGCGCGAAGTCTTCGACCGTCCGTTCACTCTGCCCGAATGCCCGCGACTGCTCCGAGACGTACGAGCGGCGGCCAGAAGACTGCGCTCCAGCACGTCGCCGGGGCTCGCCGATCTGATGCGCGGCAAGTCCATCCTGGCTGCCGCGCTGGCGGACCTCCTCGACGGTCTACCCCAGACGGCGCAAGCGCGTTGCAGTCAACAGGTCTCGGAACAGGAGGCGCTCGCACCGGTGTTTCGTCACATCGAGGCCAACTTCGCCAGACCCATCCGCAACCGCGAGCTGGCGGAGCAGGCGCGACTGAGCGAGGACCACTTCATCCGACGATTTCGCGCCGCGATGGGTAAGACGCCGGCTCAATACATCCTCGAACGTCGGATCGGCGCCGCCTCGCAGCGGCTGCTCTTCACCGAGGACAAGATCGACGCCATCGCCCACGAGGTCGGCTTCGCCAACCGCTTCCACTTCTCCCGCGCTTTCACCCGGTTGATGAACATCCCGCCCGCCGCCTACCGCCGAACCTCACGGGTGTGATCAAAGAAATACATCCACAGATTATGCAGATGCCACAGATTCGGCATGCTTCGTCGGGGCATTCCATCGGTGAAATCTGCGGGATCTGCGGGTGTGTGTTTCTTCGATCGCTAAGCCAGTTGCGTGCGGATGCGCTGCATGGCTTCTTCGACGTTGGGGCGGGAGTTGAAGGCGCTGACGCGGAAGTAGCCCTCGCCGCAGGCTCCGAATCCGCTTCCGGGGGTGACCACGACGTGGCAGCGGTTGAGCATGGCGTCGAAGAAGTCCCAGCTCTTGAGGTTGTCCTTCGTGCGGACCCAGACGTAAGGGGCGTTGACGCCGCCGAAGACGCGGTAGCCCAGCGAGGCGAAGGTGTCGTGGATGATGCGCGCGTTGACCATGTAGAAGTCGATGGTGGCGCGGATTTGCTGCTGGCCTTGCGGGGAGTAGGTCGCCTCGGCGGCACGTTGGACGATATACGATACGCCATTGAACTTCGTGGTGTGCCTGCGGTTCCACAGGCGGTGCAGGTCCACCCTGCCGCCGTCGCGCGCCCTGCCCGTTACGCTCCTGGGCACGACGGTGTAGGCGCAGCGCGTGCCTGTAAATCCAGCGGTTTTTGAGTAACTGCGGAACTCGACCGCCACGTCACGCGCCCCCGGAAGCTCGTAGATGGAGCGGGGCAGATCGGGGTCGGTGATGTAGGCGTAGTAAGCTGCGTCGTAGAGAATCAGAGCATCGTTAGATCTGGCGTAATCGACCCACTTCTGAAGTTCGTGGCGGGGAAGCACCGCGCCGGTGGGGTTGTTGGGGTAGCACAGGTAGATCACGTCCACCTTGCGGGTGGGCAGCGCGGGGGTGAAACGGTTCTCGGCGGTGGTGGGGAGGTAGACGAGGCCCTCGTACTCGCCGCGGTCGTTGGCGGGTCCGGTGTTGCCCGCCATGACGTTGGTGTCGACGTAGACCGGGTAGACCGGGTCGGTCATGGCGATGACGTTGCCGTGGCCCAGGACATCGAGGATGTTGCCGGTGTCGCACTTGGAGCCGTCGGAGATGAACACCTCGTCGTCGGCGATATCGCAGCCCGTTTTGCGGTAGTCGTGCTCCGCCACCGCGCGGCGGAGAAAGTCGTAGCCCTGCTCGTCGCAGTAGCCGCGGAACGTCTGGCGACGAGACATCTCGTCCACTGCCTTGTGCATGGCTTCGATGACCGCCGGGACCAGCGGCTCGGTGACGTCGCCGATGCCCATGCGGATGATCCTGGCGTCGGGGTGGGCGGCGGCGAAAGCCTTGACCCGGCCGCTGATCTCCGGGAAGAGATAGCCGGCTTTGAGCTTGAGATAGTGGTCGTTGATCTGCGCCATATCGGCGTGGCTTCCTTGTCAGGGAGTGGAAGTCAGTTCTCGCATGCGTGCGATTTCGCTCGGGTCGTGGGGTGAGCCGTCGGCCCTGAGCAGGTCGTGGTGCCAGACGCGTGGCTCGTCCATCTTTTCCTCCCATGATTTCCAGGGATAGATGGTGTTGGTTTTGCCCGCCACGAGGCCCCAGGTGTAAGCGCCGATTTTTCGTGAATGGAACCAGGGCAGTTGGTCGTGGATCGTGCTGCCGTATTCCCGTGCCAGGAACTCGGTGCAGAGCATGACGGGTCGGTCGGTGAGGGACTCGATTCGCCGAACCTGCTCCTGTGTCTTGTCGAGCTTTGTATAGCTGTGAAACGAGATCGCGTCGCTGCGCGAGAGCTGGACTCTGCTGATGGCTGGGACCTGGTCTGAGTGCCAGCCACTGGTCAGGGGCTGATCGGGTCGAACTTGCTGCGCCCAGTCGAAGACCGCGTTGAGCAGCGGGACAGTAGCCACACCGCAGGGGTGAATAGAACCGTCGGCGGCGCGGCCGCTTTGACCCGGCTCGTTGTAGAGGTCCCAGCCCAGGATGCGGTCGTCGTGCATGAAGCGCGCGAGGATGCCGGTGACGTAACGCTCAAGACGGTCGTGCAGGGCCAGGTCACCCGAGGCGAACTGTTTGACCAGCGCGGTGCTGGGGCTTTGCACCCAACCCGAATTGTGTCGGGCGGGGACCGGTTGAGGTTGCCGGCCCAGCTTCGGGTGCGGGTTCCAGCAGTCGTCAAAGATCACCAGCAGGGGACGGATGCGGTGTTTGTGCGCGATGGTCAGGAACTGATCGATACGCGACACGAAGCCCGCCGCGTCCTGTTCCCAGAGCAGATCGTGCAGATACACGCGGGCGGTGTTCATGCCCAGGGAGGCGGCGAATCCCAGCTCACGGTCGTTGAAGATCGGGTCGAAGGTTTCGGCCTGCCACATCTCGAGCTGATTGATGGCATTGCTGGGGATGTAGTTGCATCCGAGCAGCCAGGGCTGCTTGGCCCACCAGGCGTTGGCTTGTTCGGGAGTCCAGCGCGAGTTCATGTTTTCGCCTCTACAAAAGCCCTCGCCGCTTCGAGGGCTTGGGGTAGTTTGTCCACGTCCTTGCCGCCGGCTTGCGCCATGTCGGGGCGACCGCCGCCTTTGCCGCCGACGACCCGGGCGGCCTCGCGGACCCAGTCGCCGGCTTTGAGACCCTTGGCGATCAGGGCGGGCGAAACCTTGGCAACGAGGGCGACGCCCTGCTCGTTGGCGGAGGCGAGGAGCACTGCGCCGTTGGGCTTCTTCTTGATCGCCATGTCGGCCACGGCGCGCAGGGCGTCGGCGTCGGCGTGGTCGAGTCGGAGCACCATCACGTCCTGGTCCGCAGCCTCGATCAGGGCGCGCGCCTGGTCGATTGCTGCGCCGGCGCTGGCCTGGCTCTGCTGTTTCTCAAAAGCTCTGACGCGCTGCTGCAGTTCCTCAATGGCGTGGCGGAGTTGCGCCTTGGCGAGCAGCGGGAGCGTCTGCTCGGAGACTGCCTTGCTCAGTTCCGCCACGGCTGAGGGGAGCTGCTCGTCACGGTCGCCGCGATGGGCCTCGACGCGGCCGAGCAGGATGGTGGCGTTGGCGTGGGCGGCGGCGGCTAGGTCGCCGGTGAGGCCGAGGATGCGACGTACGCCCTTGCCCACCGCTTCCTCCGCGATGACGACGAATCCCTCCGCGTCGCCGGTCTTTTTTATATGGGTTCCACCGCAGAACTCCACGGAATAGTCATACCACTGTTTCTCGGCGGGTTTTTGCAGCAGCTCTTCCGGGGTGACGCCGATGCTTACGACACGGACGTGGGGGGGGTACTTCTCGCCGAAGACGGCTCGCAGACCGTGGATTTTCAGGGCGTTTTCCTGCGGGGCGACCTGGGCGTAGACGGGCAGGTCCGCGGCGATGTCGTCGTTGACGAGTCTTTCCACGCGTGCGAGTTCCTCGTCGCTCATCGCGGTGTTGTGGGCGAAGTCGAAGCGGAGCTTGTCGGGATCGACGAGCGAACCTTTCTGCATCACGTGATCGCCCAGCACGCCGCGGAGCTTGTGGTTCAGGACGTGCGTGGTGGTGTGATTGGCCATGGTGCGGCTGCGGAGTTTCACCGACACTTCGAGCGTGACGGTCTGGCCGACGTTGAAGGCCGGAGCGGAGGCGGCGAGGTGGAAGATGACATCGGCGGCTTTCTGAGTGTCGGTGATGGGGAGCGAGTCGATGACGCCGGTGTCCCCGACCTGTCCGCCGGCCTGGGCGTAGAACGGCGTCTGGTCGGTGACGATGAGCCAGCAGGCGCCGACCGGGTGGATGCCCAGGACTTTGGCCTGCGCGGTGAGCGAGTCGTAGCCGAGGAACCGGGTGGCGGGGGGGTTGGTTTTCTGGACGATGTTGAGCAGCTCGTGGGCGAGGTCGAGGCCCGCATCGTCGCCCGCCCCGGCGCGGGACTGTTGCCGCGCCTGCTCCATGAGCGTCTCGAAACCTTCGACATCGACGGTCAGGCCGCGTTCCTGCGCCATGACCTGCGTGAGGTCGAGGGGGAAGCCGAAGGTGTCGTGGAGCTTGAAGGCGTCGGCGGCGGAGATGCGACGTTGGTCGTGCGCTAGACCGCAAGCGGCGTCGAAATGGGCGATGCCTCGGTCGATGGTGCGACTGAAGCTTTCCTCTTCGTCTTTGATGAGGTCGATGACGCGCTGTGGATTCTTTTGCAGCTCCGGGAACGCCTGGCCCATCGCTTCGACGACGCCGGGGACGAGTTCGTGCAGGAACGGGTGCTTGACGTTGAGCGTCTGTCGTCCGTGGCGGACGGCCCTGCGAAGGATGCGACGCAACACATAGTCGCGGCCTTCGTTGCCGGGGGCAGCGCCGTCGGTGAGGGCGAAGGTCAGACAACGGATGTGGTCGGCGATGATGCGATAGGCGGTGTCGATGGCGTCGTCGAGTTGGCGACCGTAGGGCCGGGCCCTGGTGACGGACTGGATGCCGCGGAAGATGGGGGTGAAAACGTCGGTGTCGTAGTTGGAGCCGGCGTGTTGGATGACGGAGCAGATGCGCTCAAAGCCCATGCCGGTGTCGACGTGTTTGGCGGGCAAGGGGTTGAGACCTCCGGGCGTGCGGTTGAACTGGATGAAGACGAGGTTCCAGATCTCCATGACGCGGGCGTCGCCAGCGTTGACGAGATTCCCACCGGTTTGGTCGGGGGTCAGGTCGACGTGGATTTCGCTGCACGGGCCGCAGGGCCCGGTGTCGCCCATCTCCCAGAAGTTGTCTTTCTTGTTACCGGGGTGGACGCGTTCGGCGGGGAGCAATTGTCGCCAGAGGTCGCGCGCCTCGGTGTCGGGTTCGAGTTTTTCGGCGGGGTCGCCCCGGAAATAGGTGGCGTGAAGGCGGGTGGGGTCGAGTTTCCAGGTGTTGACGATGAGGTCCCAGGCCCAGGCGATGGACTCCTTCTTGAAGTAGTCGCCGAAGGACCAGTTGCCGAGCATCTCGAAGAAGGTGTGGTGGTAAGTGTCCTTGCCCACGTCGTCGAGGTCGTTGTGTTTGCCGCCGGCGCGGATGCACTTCTGCGTGTTGGCGGCTCGCGGCTTGACGGGCTTGGCGCTGCCGAGGAAGTAGGGCTTGAACTGGTTCATGCCCGCGTTGGTGAAGAGCAGCGTGGGGTCGTCGTGCGGGACCACGGGCGAGGAGGGCACGTAGAGATGGTCGTGCTTCTTGACGAAGTGGTCGATGAACTGCTGACGGATTTCGGCGCTGGTGAGCATCGGCCGAGGAGTATAACGCAAGCGGGATTGGGGTAGATGATTTGCAATCCATCGCGGCATGTCCACAATACGGGCTCGCATGGTCTCGGTGTGTCTTTATCTGCAAGTGCATCAGCCGTATCGCCTGGCGCGGTACAGCGTGTTCGACACGGAGCCGAACTATCTCGACGACGCGCGGAACACGGAGATTCTGCGGCGTGTGGCGGGCAAGTGCTACCTTCCAGCGACGGGGATGCTGCTGGAGCTGGTGCGCGAGCACGCGGGGCGGTTCAGGCTGGCGTTCTCGCTCACGGGGATCGTGGTGGAGCAGTTGCGTGAGCACTGCCCGCGGATGATCCTGCTGCTGCAGGAGCTGGCCAAGACGGGCTGCGTGGAGTTCCTGGGCGAGACGTACCACCACAGCCTGGCGTTCCTCTACAGCCGAGAGGAGTTCAAGGCGCAGGTCGAGTTGCACGCGAAGCTGATGCGTGACCTTTTCGGTCAGACGCCCACGGTGTTCCGCAACACGGAGCTGATCTACAGCAACGAGCTGGCCAGCTGCCTGGCGGGGATGGGGCGATACAGGGCGGTGCTGGCGGAAGGGGCGGACCACGTCCTGCGCAAGCGTTCGCCGAACCGGCTGTATCGTCCGCCGGGCGTGGGCGGCCTGAAGCTGCTGCTGAAGAACTATCGTTTGTCGGACGACATCGCGTTCCGCTTCTCGAACCGTCAGTGGTCGGAGTGGCCGCTGACCGCGGACAAGTTCGCCAAGTGGGTGAGGGACCTGGGCCACGCCAAGGCGACGGGCGGTTCCGGGGGCGGTTCCGGGGGGACGGGACAGGTGTGCAACCTGTTCATGGACTACGAGACATTCGGGGAGCACCAGTGGTCGGAGACGGGGATCTTCGAGTTTCTGCGGGCGCTGCCGCGCGAGGCGTTGAAGGTGGGGGGTGTGGACTTCAAGACGCCCAGTGAGTGCGCCGAGGCCTACGAGGCGAAGGACGAGTTCGACGCGCCGCACGCCATCAGTTGGGCGGACACGGAGCGGGACCTCTCGGCCTGGCTGGGCAACGCGATGCAGTCCAACGCGTTGCACGAGCTGTACAAGCTCGAGCCGACGATCAAGGCCGCGGGCAACCCGGGCGTCCTGCGCGACTGGCGGCGGCTGACCTCGAGCGATCATTTCTACTACATGTGCACGAAGTACTTCGCCGACGGCGACGTGCACAAGTACTTCAACCCCTACGAATCGCCCTACGATTCGTACATCAACTTCATGAACGTGTTGGACAACCTGCGGACGCGGGTGGAGACGGCCGCGGTGCGTGGCTCAAGCGGAGCGTGAGGCGGGCAGCGGCAGCGTCTCGGGCCGCGTCGCCGTGGGGGGCTTGATCGCCACCGGCGGAACGCTCGGGGCGTGCTGGCTCATGGCGAGCTTCTGTCGGAGCATCTGTCGATGCCCGATCTTGTACGCCGTCACCAGCACGAAGCCGAAGATCACCAGGAAGACCGCGATCACGAAGCGCCAGGGGATAAAGACGAGCAGGCAGCCCATGAGAGCGAAGAACGCCGACAGGCCGTAGAGCGTCAGCACCGCGCGTCGGACCGAGAGCCCGGCGCGGACGAGCACGTGGTGCATGTGCTGATTGTCGGCGCTGAAGATGGGCTGGCCTCGGAGCAGCCGACGGAAGATGGCCAGGCTGGTGTCGCTGATGGGCAGGGCAAAGACGATGACGGCGGCCATGACGAGCTTGGGCCCGACGACCTGAACGTCCGCGAAGAGCAGGATGAGGGTGGAGCAGAGATACCCCAGCAGCAGCGAGCCGGCGTCGCCCATGAAGATGTTGGCGGGGTTGAAGTTGTAGGGGAGGAATCCCAGCAGGGCCCCGAGCAGCGCCAGGCACATCAACAGCCTCACCGGATCGCTGTGCATCGTGCCCACCGCGCCGGTGGCGACCTCCTCGGACTGCAGGTGGAGCATGGCGGTGAATACAGCGATGAAGAGGAAGCCCACGCAGGAGATCGCCGAGACCCCCGCCGCCAGCCCGTCCAGCCCGTCGAGCAGGTTCATGGCGTTGCACCCGCCGAGCACGAGCAGCGCTATAAAAACGGTCCCCAGGCAGTAGCTGACCATCGCCGGGGCCTCGATGTTCAGGGCGATGAGCGACTGATGCACGAGCTTGGTGCCCAGGTTCAGTTCGGAGAAGGAGAGCGCCGCCGCCGCCAGGAGCTGCCCGCCGATCTTCACCCGCGGGCTTACGCCGTACACGTCGTCGAACAACCCCACGATCAGCACGATGGCGGCGCCCACGAACAGGCTCAGCGGGAAACGGATGTGCGTGAGCAACGCGAAGTCCGGGATGCGCGCGTAGTGCGGCACGAGGGACAGACACATGAACAGTCCCATGGCCCAGCCCAGGAAGATCGCCACCCCGCCCAGGTAGGCCACCGGCTCGATGTGGCTCTTGCGTTTGAGGTCGGGCCAGTCCACGATCCCGCCCCGGATGGCGATGAAGCGCATCATCGGCGTGGACAGGATGGTGCCCGCGAAGGCGACGATGAAGACCCAGGTGTACGGGCCCAGCACGTCGTCCAGGCTCATCGGAGGAACCGGGGCGGGGTTCGCGGTCGAGGCGGCAGCGAGCACGGGCATCACGTCGAGACCACTCCTGGGCGCCGGTCAGGCGGCGTCGCTGGCCTTGGCGGGCGCGGGCGACGGGGCGTCGTCGGACTGGCGGTAGGTGTAGAAATCCTGGTAGCTGCGACGGTAGTACCCGCCGGCGCTGGACCGCACCCCGTTGAGCACCAGGCCCAGCATGTCCGCGCGGTAACCGTCGAGCTGCCGAAGCATGCGACCGATCATCCCGCGCTTCTCGCTCATCGCTCGCACCACCGTCACCACCGCGTCGACCTGCTTGGCCAGCAGCTGCGCCTCGCTCGAGATCAGCGCCGGAGGCGAATCGATCAGCACCAGGTCGTACTGCGTCTCCAGGTCCCCCAGCAACGCACGCGCCGCGGCGCTCTCGAGGATTTCCGGCGGAGCGCCACGACCCTGGCCCGAGGACAGCACGTCGATCGTCAGCCCCTCGACGTGCGCCACCGCGTCCTCGAAGGCGGTTTGGCCCTGCAGCACCTCGAACAGGCCCGGCGCGGGCGCGACGTTGAAGATACGGTGCAGGCTCGGACGACGGAAGTTCGCGTCGATCAGGAGCACGCGTCGCCCGTTGTGCGCCAGGCTCACCGCCAGGTTGCCCGCCACCTCCGACACGCCGCCGCCGCCTTGAATCCCCACCAGCAGCAGGCTCTTGTACCCGCGACGGTCCATGCGCGACAGCAGCGTGGTGCGGAACTGCCGGAACGACTCGGCCAGAAGCCCGTTGGGGTCCTGTCTCACCGCCAGGCTAAAGCCCTTGCCGGCGTTGCGGTCCTCCATCGCGTCGGGCAGCACGCCCAGCAGCTCGGTGTTGGGCAGCAGGCGCACGTCCTGCGGGCTCTTGAGCCGCTGGTCCAGCAGCTCGCGCAGGAAGATCAGGCCCCCGACCAGGCCCAGCACACCCAGCGTCATCGCCGGGACCACCGACCCGATCGTCGGATAGGTCAGCAGGGCCCGGCTGGCGCTGAGCAGCACCTCCACGCGCAGGGCGTCGGGGCGGATGCTCTTGACGCGCATGCCCTCGAGCAGCGTCTCGGCGCGGACCTGCCTCTGCCTGGCCGAGTCGGCGCCGGCCTGAAGACGCCGCAGCTCGTCCATGCGCGATTCGAGGTCCCGGATGTTGGCGCGGATCTCGCTGATGCGCTTCTGCAGGAACTCGGCCTCGTTGACGGCGCGGTCCAGGTCGGCGCGGGTCTTCTCGATCTCGACGGTCCGGCGTTCACGCACCCGGTTCTCGATGTCGATGTCGCGCTGCTGCCGCAGCACGCGGATGCTCTCGTCGATGGCGCGGATGCGGTTGTGGTTGGGCCCGAAGCGCGACGCCAGCGCCACCCGCTCCTCGTTCAGACCGCGGATCGCCTCGGACTTCTCGCGCACCGACGGATCGCTCTGGATCGTCGCCATCTCCGACGCCGAGGCCCCGCTCGTGCCCTGGTCGCGGGCGCGCACCAGCGTGTCGTACTGGGCGCGGAGGGCGCTGATCTTGATCTCCAGGAACGAGAGCGATCGGCCCATCTCGCCGTAGCCCTTGCTGTCCTCGAGCACGCGCGTCTGGTAGGTGTGCAGGTCGTTCTCGACCTTGAACCTTCGGGTCTGTTCGTCGATCTGCCGCAGCGTCGCCTGCGCCACTTCGCTCTCGCGCACGAAGGTCCTTCGCACCTCGGTCTGTCGCTCGTCCACGTCCTGCCGCACCTGACGCACGAACAGCGCCACCACCTGGTCGAGCACCACCGGCAGCGAGTCGGGGTACGACCCGCTCATCCGCACCTCGAGCAGCGCCGTGCCCGGGATGGGCGAGGCGGCTACCGACCGCGTCAGCGCCTCGCGCGCCTCGCGCACGCTGCCGAACGACTTGAACCACGCCGAGTTCCTCACCGCCTCCACCCCCAGCACCAGCGAGAGCACCTCCTCCGAGGTCAGCTTGGGCAACTGGTTGCGGACGAAACTGCTCAGCTCGTCGGACTGACGGATCATCACCTGGTCGGGGTCGGCGTAGCCGTCGGGAATGCCCGCCATGACCAGGATTCGCGCCGAGGAGGTGAAGCGAGCGTTGTAGCTCAGCAGGTAGTAGTAGAGCGAGAAGCCCAGGATCAGCCCCACCGCCAGCGCCGTCACGAGGTACACCGCGTACTGCCGTGCGATGCGCAGCGGGTCCACCGGAGAGAATCGGCTAAACCCCGCGGCGGGGGCGCCAGCGGTGGTCGGCGGGGCGCCGATGGACGGGATGGGCTGCAGCGGATTGGCGGTCATGTCCAGTTCCTCTTCAAAGTCGCTCGCCTCGGCGCGGCGGTTATCGACCCAGTTGCTTGAGCTCCTCGGCGGCCTGCTGCTCCACGGTCTTGAGTCCCTCCTTGGCCGCCTCGCGCTGAGCGATGCGGAACCATTCCACCGCGTTGGCGCGGTCGCCGAAGGCCAGCATCGCCTGGCCCAGGTGCAGCGCGTTCTGGCCCATGAGCTTGATGTCCACGCTGCTCTGGAGCGTCTGCCGCGCTTCGTCCACCTTGCCCACGCGCAGCTGCAAGTAGCCTAGCGTATCGAGAACCTGGGCGTCGCGAGGCGACAGCTGGTGGGCGCGCTCCGCCAGGGGCAGGCCCTTCTGCGGCTGATCGACCTGACCGAACAGGAATGCCAGGTTGTTCAGCGACTGCAGGTCGTCGGGCGACTTCTCCAGCAGGCGTTCGTAGGCCTTCTGGGCTTCGGCCATGTCCCCGACCTGCTGGGCGGACACCGCGAAGAGTCGGTCGAACGTGACCTGCAGTTCCGAGCCCAGCTCGGGCGCCGGCCCGGAGACCCGCAGCGCCGCGAGCCGATCGTACGCCGACTGGAAGCGATTGCGTGCCGAATCGACCTGCGCCAGCACCAGCCCCGCCGCAAAGGCGCGCTCGCCCTGGACCAGCGTCCGCAGGTGCGAGCTGGCGGCCTCCTCACCGAAGGCGCGGATGAGCATCTGGACGATGTAGAGCACCTGCTGGAAGCTCGGGGCGTCGCGCAGCGCCATGGCGAAGGCCGCCAGCGACGGGTCGGTCTGGCCCGACTTGGCCAGCGCCATACCTCGGGCGCCCTGCAGCAGGGGCTGCGCCGAGACCAGCTCCGGATACTCGCGCAGCGTCGCCAGCGCTTCCTCGGCGCGATTGTTGGTCACCAGGACGGTCGCCAGCGCCAGCAGCACGTCCACCGAGGGCGCCGCTTTGAGCACCTCGCGGTAGCGCTCTGCCGCAGCCTCGAGCTTGCCCTCGGCCTGCTCCAGTTCCGCCTGCCAGACCACCCACTCGCGCATGGTGGGGAAGAGCTGCCGGGAGTCCGCCAGCAATTTCCGCAGCGGGCCGAAGGATCGCGACTGGGCGTAAAGATCGCGCAGTCGCGCCCGCGCCCGCAGATCGTTGGGGACGACCTGCAGGAGTCGTTCGAGCGTGGCGGCGGCCTCACCGCCCGCGGCGTCGCGCAGCTGCGCCGTGGCCAGGAGGTGGTACGCCCCCGAGAGCGTCGGGTCCAGCTCGATGGCGCGGTTCAGGTCGGCGTAGACCTGGCGACGCTCGGCCTCGACGTTGAACCGAAGGTCGGCGCGGTAGAGGTACGCGGGCGCCAGGTTCGGCTGCTGCTCGATGGCGGCGTTGAGCTCGCGCAGCGCCGCCGCGTCGTCCTTGTTGGCGCGGGCGATCAGCTGGGCGATGAGTCGGTAGGGATAGCCCGCCTCGCCGGTGGGTTCCACGCGTTGGATCAGCCGCTTCGCCTCGGGCAGGCCGGCTTCTCCGCTGCGGAGCAGCGCCTCGGCCAGACGCAGCAGCACCCGCGTGTCGTCGGGCGCTGAGGTGAGGACGCGTCGGTAGTGCTCGATGGCCTGGTCGTTCTCGCCGCGGTCGAAGAGGCGGTCCGCCAGCTCGCGCGAGACGGGGCGGAGCTGGGGGTCTTCCAGTTCGATCGCCTTCTGGTAGGCGCTCAGGGCCACGGCGGAGTCGCCCAGTCGGTCCAGGAACTGCGCCAGGAGCACCCAGTCGAGCACCTGGGCCTTGGGGCCCAGTTCGTGGATGCGTTGCTGGAGCAACTGCCGGGCTTCGTCGGCGCGGCCGGCGGAGGCGAGCACCAGCGCCTTGGCTTCGAGATTGGCCGGCTCGGGGCCCAGCTCCTGGATCAGTCGGTCCAGGTCCGCCAGCGCCGAATCGAGCTGACCCCCGCGCGCCCGCGCCAGCGCCAGGGCGCGCCGGTTGGCGTGGTCCGAGGGTTCGGTCCGCGCCAGTTGTTCGCGCATCGCCAGCGCCTTGGGCGCGTCGCCGTGCGATTCCTCGAGCGACAGGTAGGCGTTGCGCAGGTTGGCGTCGCGCGGGGCGAACTGCAGGGCTTCGGTAAGCGAGTCGATGGCCTCGCGGTGGCGCCGCATCGCCGCGAGCGTCGTGGCGCGACCCACCAGGGCGCGGACGTTGTCCGGCCGCTGCGCGACCGCCTGCTTGAAAGAGTTCAGCGCGTCGTTCAGGAGCGCCGATCGCTGCTGCGCCTCGCCCAGGGACCGCCAGCCCTCGCTGTAGACCGGCCGCAGCGACAGGCCGCGCTTGAACAGGGCGATCGCCTGCGCCGGCTGGTTGGCCTGCAGCGCCACGCGGCCCTCGAAGAAAGCGCCCTGCGCCTGATCGAGGTTGAGCTGCTTGGCGCGTTCGGCCAACTGTCGCGCCTGGGTCAGATCGCCCGACGCCAGCGCTTGTTCGAAGAGCGCCTCGACCACCGCGGGATCGTCGGGCCTGACGCGGGCGGCCTGCTCCAGTTCGCGGCGGGCCTCGGCGGTCTTGCCCGTCTGCATCAGGAAGCGGTACATGCCCAGGTGCCGCGCCAGGGGGTCTTGCTGGTTGGCGATCATCTCCTGGACGTAGGCCTTCAAAGCCTCGGGATCGCCCAGTTGTTTCTCGATCAGGCCCAGCGACTGGGCGAGCTTGCCCTCCTTGTCGGCGGCGCGCGCCTGGGCGATCCACACGGCGGTCTGCTTCGGGTCCTCGCTCAGGCCCGCCAGGCGTTGCAGCAGCGCCAGGTCGGTGGGGTTTTTCTCGAAAGCGCGTTGGAGGACCGCGAGCGCCTGGGGTTTGCGGCCGGCGGTGACCAGGAGCTGCGCCAACGGGAGGGCGGCGCGATCGTTCTGTTTGAGCAGCTGCTCGTAGATGGCGATCGCCTTGTCGGTCTGGCCAGCCTGGGCGTGACAGACGGCGAGGACCTCCGTCGCCGCGGGGTCGCCCGGCTCAAGCTCGAGGATCTGCTGCGCCTGGTCCTGCGCCTGAGGGAACTGGCGCATCTGCAGGTGGAGCTGCGCCAAGCGGCGACGAGCCTCGACGAAGCTCGGTCGCAGCGACACGACCGTCTGCAGACGATTCATGGCGGCGCCGAGTTCGCCCATGCCGATCTGCGCCACCGCCGAGAGCATCGCCGCCTCGGGGTTAGCGTTGTTGAACAGGCCGTTGGCGCGGTCCAGGGTGATCAGCGCTTCGGCGAGCTTGCCCTGCGCCAGTTCGAGCTTGCCCTGCAAGAGCACGATCGAGGGGTTCTCCTTGGGGAGCGCGGCCTTGAGTTGGCGGAGGACGTCGGCGGCCTGATCGATGCGTGCCTGGCGTGCGGTGGCGTCGGGGATGGTGTCGAGTGTGGCCAACAGCAAGTCGAGGTACTGAGCGCTGGCCTGGAGCCGATGTTCCTCGTGGGAGAAGACGGTCAGCGGGGTGCCGGTCACGTCCAGGCTACGGGCGGCCTGCAGCGCCTCCATGGCGCGTTCGTTCTGGTTGCGAAGGCGAAGGCTTCGGCCCAGCGCCAAGCGGACGGCGATGTCCTTGGGCGCGGCGGCGGCGGCCTGCTCCAGCAGCGTCACGGCGCGGATCAGGCCGGGGTTGTCGGCGATGCGGCCGGCGCCCTCGTCCGACGGATCGGTCTGGCCCCGGTCGGTCATCGGCAGCAGGTTGATCAGGCGCAGCACCAGCCGCGTCTGTTGGGGCTGCTGGAGCAGGGCGGCCTCGAGTTCGGCGGTCACGGCGGCGGCGGCGGTGAGGTCGTTGTTGCGCAGGAGCACCTCGGCCAGGTCCAGTTTGAGTTCGAGGTCGGCGGGGTTGGCCTCGACGGCGGCCCAGAGCATCGCCCGGGTCTCGCCGCGCAGCGCCGCGAGCGTCTGCGCCAGCTCGCGCTGCTGCGCCATGCGGTCGGCGCGGTTGACCAGCAGGGTGACCAGGGCGCGGATGGCCTGGGAGTTGTTCGGTTCGTCGGCGGCCCAGCGACGCAGGTACTCCTCGGCGGTGCGCAGCTCTTCCTCGTTCAGCTCGACGAAGGCGGCGCGATGGGCGGTGGCGATGGCGCGCCAGCGTTGGGCCGCGGTCATGTCCGGTCTGACCGACAAGGTGCCGCTGGCGCGGTCGTACATGGCGTTCCAGGCCTCGGAACTGTTCAGGTCGATTGCGATGGTCTGCATCAGTTGCATCCATCGCTCGAAGGGCTCGGGGTTGCCCGGGTCCAGGTCGATGGCGTCGAGCAGCAGCTTACGCACCTGGTCGATGTAGTTGCGTGCGGACTTGGTGTCGCGGACGTCGAAGTTGTTGACGCAGTCGGCGTAACGAAGGATCAGCTGCAGATCGCGGCGTTCCTTGGCCAGCGCTTTGCCGAACTGCACCGAGGCCTCACGGTAGCGCCGCTGTTCGTAGAGCAGCATGCCCGCCTCGATGTCGTCCTGCGAGTTGGTGCGGGACATGTAGGCGTAGGTGGCCATCAGGACGCCCGTGAGCGCCAGGACGAAGACCACAAGCCCGATAAGAAACTTGGTATTGACGCGACGCGCCATGGACGGCTAGCCTCCTGAGGGGTCCATCGGTTGATTCTCGGTCGGGCGTTGGTCGGGCTGCGGGGAAGCAGGTCCGCCTTGGCCCCAGACCGTCCAGTCGGGCAGGCAGGCCATGATCTCGGGCATGGCCAGACTCAGGAAGGCGCTGGCACGCCGCTGAGCTTCGTCCGGGTCCGATACGCCGAACAATGCCACCTCGACCTTGCAGTAGTAACTGTAGCGGTCACGGGGATCGAATCCCAGCAATCTTACCTGTTCGGGCGTTGCAAGAAACTTGTTATTGGCCACGAAGAAGTAGGCGACGTTGGCCTGTCGGCCCGGAGGGTCGGGCAGATAGAACGTAAAGAGCGTGGCGGGCACGTCTAACCGTGGCAGGATCGCCTTGCCCGGAGCCAGCCGACTGGGCGTCTCGAACCCGTGGGGCGTAGTGGGTCGAAAGTGATCGCCCCGGAGTTGCAGGGTGGTCACAGCGGTGCTGCGGGTGCGGATGCCCCCGGCGACGTAGCAGCGGTCCGGGACGTGCGGCACGGTGTCGGGCGTGCCGGTGTAGTAGGCCACGTGCAGCTTGAGCAGGCGCGCCGGGTCAGCCTCGGGCAGGGCGGTGTCCTCGTAGTACCTGCTGATGTAGTGTCGCGTGCCCAGGGCTTCGAGAACCTCGGCGGTGAGCTTCTCGTCGGACCCGACCATCTGGAACGGCCCGAGGCGTTCGGGGACGAAGAAGAGCGCTTGTCGAAGCTCCACGGGTTGCTTGATCAGGACGGTGCTGGTGGCGAAGACCGCGGCGTTCAGGCCCAGCGCCGCCGTCAGCAGGACGCCTGACGCGATCGCCGGCGCCGCCATTTGGAGGCGACCGGAGCGTGACTCGAGCCGCAGCGTCCATCGCCGCGCGAGGAAGAAGATCACCGGCAGCGCCAGGGCGGCGACGACCAGCAGGGCGATGAGCGTCAGGCGTCCGGGGGTAAGGTCGCTCAAGGGGCTGTGCCGCAGCGCCGAGTGGAGCAGGTCCGGGCGCAGGGCGAAGAGCCCCAGCGCGTAGGTGAGGCCCAGCCAGAGCATGAGCCCCGCGCCCCAGGCCAGGCCCAGGGCGATCAGGCGCGCTGCCTCCGGCGCCGGCGTGGCGCTGGACGGGGGCGCCAGCCGCGCCACCGGCGGCGGGCCGTGGCTCGCCGCGTCCTCGACGAACAGCTTGTCCATCACCCAGAGGATCAGCAGATAGAGCGCCGCGGCTGGGCCAAGCATCAGCATGCCCACGAAGGTGTGGAAGGAGCCCGCGGCCAACTGAGGGTCGATCATGAAAAGCAGGCCCAGCACGGTGACGCGTCCGACGTTGACCGCCACCGCCACGGGGACCGCCAGGAGCATGAGGACCAGTCGTTGCCACCACGGGCCTCGGGTGAGGAAGGCGATGGCCGCCGCCAGCGCCAGGAACGCCATGAGCATGCGAAGCCCCGCGCAGGCCTCGGCGATGTTGAGCGCCTCGGTCACCACCAGCCCGCCGCGGACGAAGGTCAGCTCGATGGTCGAGCCGCGGTTCGAGGCGTCGAAGTCGAAGAAGAGCCCGATGAAGTGCAGGCAGAAGGAGGCCGCCTCGGCCGCGACGTTCTGCAGCGTGGCGGTGATCTGATCCCAGAAGCGCTGCGACACTTTGACGCCAAAGCCCAGGTACAGGATCGGGAACCAAACCGCCGCGAGCATCCTGGGCCCGAGCAGGAAGAGCACCAGTCCCAGCAGGCTGAGGATCATGGCGTAACCCTGGAGCATGTCGTTGCGTCCGGGGTGGATCGCCCAGGCGGTGGCGAAGAGTCCCGCGACGAACAGGACCATGCCGGGCCAGAACAGGTCGGCGCTGCGTCGCAGCAGGTCACGATGGTTCTTCACGACGAAGTAGACCGCCAGGACCGGGACGATCAGGGCGTGCGACCAGTCGCCGCTGCTGTCGCCGGTGGCGATCTGCGCCATGCGCCAGAGGAAATTGCGGTGGAACAAGACGAACAGGACCGCGATCACCGCGATCCACGCCCACGCTGACGCGGGCATGACCGGGTGCGCCGCGGCGCCGGCGTTGAGGCGGGCGTCGGCTTTTCCGGTGGTGGCGGTGGTCATCGCGGTTCTGCCCGCCGGGTCGGCGCTGCGCCCGGGCAACGGCGGTCAGTTGTTGTTGTCGTCGTCGTCGACTTCGTCGGCGAAGTTGCGGTCGTAGACGAAGCCGAACCCGTAGGAGATCCGCAGCCCGCTGCGGACGATCGCCAGGGCGGCGGCCACGATGCTGGTGCCGACGTTCACGGTGTCGGTGGGCTTGAGGTAAAAGTCCGGCGCGGTCCCGTTGAAGATGCCCTCCAGGTCCACGCGGACGATGGCCTCCATGTCGCCCTCCATCCGCCGGATCAGGTCCACGCGGTCGGGGTGCGCCAGGGGCGAAAACCCGCCGGCGGCGAAGATCACCTGACGCAGCGTCAACTCCTTCTCGCCGGGGATGCTGTAGGTCCCGGGTCGATTGACCGCTCCGCCCACGTAGACGTTGCCGGTGATCGGCTCGGGCAGGCGGAGGATGTCCCCGGCACGCACCACCACGTTGTAGGACATATCGCCGTTGATCAGCTTGCTGAAGGGCACCTCGATCACCACTTGCGTGACGTTGACCGCTTGGCCGTTCGTCGCCTGCGGGTCCGAGACCACGCTCTCCACGCGTTGCCATTTGCCCGCGACGTTGATCCATCGCCCCACGCTCGAGCCGGGGTTGAGGGTGGAGTCGAGGACCTCCGGCGGGGCTTCGCCTTCGAGCTCGACCGTCGGGGCCGTCTCACTGCCGCCGCCGCGGTCCAGGCCCTGAAGCAACTCCTCGATGAACTTCGAGGGGTCCTGCGCCGGGGCGGGTTCAGAGGAGGGCGGCAGCTCCGGGGCGCTGGGCTCGACGCTGGGCGTCGGCGCGACCACTTCGGGGTCGAAGCCCACGTTGCGGTAGATGTAGAGGATGCGTCCGGTGGTGCCCGTGCCGCTCATCGCCAGGGCGTCGAGCAGCCGGAAATCGTTGCGCACGATCTGGTAGATGCCCACCGAGTTCGTCCGCGACCCGCCCAGGATGCTGAAGGTCTTGCGGCGATTCTCCTGCACGAACACGCTCACCGTTGGGTCGCGCAAGATGCCTCGGTCCTCGATCGTCCGCGCCAGGTTCTCCTCCAGGGCGCTGGCGGTCATGCCCGCCACCGTCACCCGGCCGAGCACCGGCAACCGAATCTGTCCCGTCTCGTCCACCCGACGCGTCTGCAACGTCTCGGTGTTGGGCGACATCAGCTCAAAGACCGACACCGTCAGCAGGTCACCCGAGCCGATCTCGTACTCCGAGTCGTCAACAATCAGGTCCTCCGGCTGCACCGGGCGCAGGCCCGCGGGCTCGGAGGTCGGCTCGTCAATCACGTCAAGATTCGAGATGATCGGAAGGATGATCGGCGTACGCTGCCAACGACCGCTGATCGAGGGGTCGAGCAAGGTGCTAACCTCGCAGCCGCCCGCCGCCAGGACCGCCACGCATCCCCAGATCGCCCGACCGATTTTGCCTGTTGAATAAGCCACCCATGCACTCCTCTGGCCCCTGAATCGGGCCAACGCCCCGGCCATCTGAACCTTCATTACTCCAAGCCCTCAAATTGTACCATCCCACGCCCCGCTGTGGCACGCCAACGCAGCCCCGATAACTCCACCACCCCACCCAACGCCACCCGCCCAAGCCGGGGAAGTACCCATCCCCGGATTCTCACCGGATGTCCCTCCGCGATCTCGCATCCAAGGCTCCGCGCCCATTTGCCCCCGTCGCTCCGCCGATGGACAATGCCCCCGATGTCGCGCAGCGCAGAGAATGTGTGCATCATCGGCGATGGGTCCATGGGCACCGTCTGCGCCCTGCTGCTCGAAGGCCGCGGGCTTCGCGTCACGCTCTGGGGCCACAACCCTCAGACCGTGGCCACGCTCATCCAGACCCGCGAGAACAGCCGCTATCTGCCGGGCTATCGCATCCCCGAATCGGTCCGGCTCACCGATCAGCAGGCCTTGGCGCTGCGCGGGTGCGACCTGGTCGTCTCCGCGGTGCCCACGCAGTTCATGCGCAGCGTCTGGCAGCTCCTGGTGGCCCACCTTCCGCTGGACGTCCCGATCGTCAGCGTCGCCAAGGGCATCGAGGCCGACACCCTGCTGCGTCCCACTCAGATCATCGCCGACGTCCTGCACCAGGCGGGCAAAGACAACCCCGACCGCGCTCCACGGAAATTGGCGGCCCTGTCCGGTCCGTCGATCGCCCACGAGATGGCGCGCTGTCTGCCCGCCACCGTCTGCGCCGCCTCCGACGACGCCGACTTCGCCCGGCTGCTCCAGGACACCTTCACCACCCATTGGTTCCGCGTCTACACCAACCCCGACCTGCTGGGCGTCGAGCTCGCCGGCGCGA
Source organism: uncultured Phycisphaera sp. (assembly GCA_964496285.1). Taxonomy (GTDB): domain Bacteria; phylum Planctomycetota; class Phycisphaerae; order Phycisphaerales; family Phycisphaeraceae; genus CAZBXW01. Next base: position 26,126 of record CAZBXW010000006.1, on the reverse strand, counting down.
CGAAAAACGTCATCGCCCTGGCCGCGGGCATCCTCGACGGTCTGCAGGCGGGCAACAACGCCAAGAGCGCCCTGCTCACGCGGGGCCTGGCGGAGATCACCCGTCTGGGCCTGGCCATGGGCGCACGCAGCGACACCTTCTTCGGGCTCACCGGCGTGGGCGACCTGGCGACCACCTGCTTCTCGCCCACCGGACGCAACCGCACCTGCGGCGAACTGCTGGGCAAGGGCCGAAAGCTCGACGCGGTCCTCAAGCAGATCCCCGGTGTCGTCGAGGGCGTGCCCACCACCAAGGCCGTCGTCGATCTGGCGCAGCGCTACCGTGTGGAGATGCCCATCACCCAGGCGGTCCACGAAGTCCTCTTCGAGGGCCTGGACCCCATCGAGGGCATCAGCAAACTGATGACTCGCCAGCCCAAAGCCGAGCGCTTGGCGTGAGCCCCGCGGCCCTGACGCTGGTGATCCCCTGTTACAACGAGGAGCGTCGTCTGGACGTCGGTGCCCTGGGGCGGTTCTTGCACCAGCAGCCTCGGGTATCGTTGGTGCTGGTGGACGACGGCAGCCGGGACGGAACGCTTGGCCTGTTCGAGCGACTGCGAGCCCAAGCCCTCGATCGCGTGAGCGTGCTGGCCCTGGGGCAGAATCAAGGCAAAGCCCAGGCGGTCCGCGCAGGACTGCTCCAGGCGATCGAGCGGGGCTCGCCCTTCGTGGGCTACTGGGACGCCGACCTGGCCACGCCACTGGACGAAGCCTCGCGCATGCTCGACTGGCTCGAAGCACACGCCGACCTTGAGTTGGTCATCGCCAGCCGCGTGGGGCTGCTGGGGCGCAGCATTCAACGCCGTGCGCTGCGGCACTACCTGGGTCGCGCTTTCGCCACCGGCGCCTCGATCGTGCTCCGTGCCCGCGCTTACGACACGCAGTGCGGCGCCAAGCTCTTTCGCGTCTCCGAGGCGCTGCGCCAGGCGCTGGCCAGGCCCTTCGTGGCAGGCTGGCTCTTCGACGTGGAATTGCTGGCACGCCTGTCCGAGGGCTTGCGTCGCCGATCACCCTCGATGTCGCTGGACCGCTGCGCCTGGGAGTGGCCGGTCGCCTCGTGGCGCGACGTGAGCGGATCGAAGCTGCGCTGGTGGCACGGCCTGTCCGCGGCGATGGCGCTGCTCCGACTGGCGCTGCGTCACCGCTGAGCCCTCGCGATCAACGACAGCCCCACCGGCAACGGACCCCACCCCAGCAGGTGTCGCTCGGCGGCGAAGAGGCACGCCAGCGCCGCGTTGATTGGCGTCGCGGGCAGCTTCAGGTCGTCCGCGCCGCGTCCGCCCCGCCATCGCGCCCAGGTCCGCTGCGCCGCCGCCAGCGGGAAGAGCAGCGTGTTGTAGTAGCTCAGCCCACGCACGTGCAGGCCGCTCCTCTCCAGCAGCCCGCGCAAGGGCCGCCGCAGGTAACGTCGGCGATGGTGGTGCGCCTCGTCGCGCGGCGACCAGAGCCAGGGCAGGGCGGGCACGGTCAGCACAAGCCAGCCCCCGGGCTTGAGCCGCTGCCGCAACGCCGCGAGCGAGCCCGCGTCGTCGTCCAGGTGCTCCAGAACGTCGGTGAGCACGATCAGATCGAAATCGACCGGATCGAAGGGGATCGCCTGCGGCAGACCGCCGCGTGCCAGGGATGCGTATCCCCGCTGCGCCGCGAAGCGCAGCGCCTTGTCGCTGACGTCGAAACCGTAGACACGGCCCAGCGGAGCGAGCATCGCCGCGTTGCCCCCGCAGCCGCACCCCGCGTCGAGGATCGTCGCCGCCCGCGGCAGGCCCAAGCGACGGATCTGGTCCGACACGATGCGGCGACGACCCACGAACCACCAGTGACGGTCCTCGACCCACGCCATCCGCTCGTACACTTCCGGGTCCATGCGATAGATTGAAGTATATGTTCAGGCGCCTGCTCTCGAGACCGCGCCTCTCCGCGCCGCCGCCCGCCACCACGCCGGCGCCCGAGGAGATGCTGTGGACCCGGCGCGACGTCGCCGCCCTGGCGATGCTGCTGCTCACGCTGCTGCTGAGCAACCACGAACTGTTGCGAGGCCAGACGCTGCCCACCTGGGACGCCGACAGTTTCTTTTCCAGCGCCCAGATGCTCGTGGCGGACCACGCCCGTCAGGGCCGATTGGTGCTGTGGAACCCCTGGAGCAACGCCGGCTCGCCCGACTTCGCCGACCCGCAGATCGGGGCGTTTTCACCGCTGTGCGTGGTGGTGGGGCTGATCACCGGCGGAAAACTCTGGGGCTTCGTCGCCTATTGGATGACGCTCTGGACCCTGGGCGTCTGGGGTCTCTATGTGCTGGGCCGCTGGCTCGGAGCGCCGGTCTGGGGCGCCCTGATCGTGGCGCTGGGCTGGATGTTCAGCGGCTATTGGACCGGGCACGCCCAGCACGTCTCGCACATCCACAGCATGGCGTTCGTCCCCTGGGTGCTCTGGCGTCTGGACGTCGCGCTGCTGCGAAGCTCCTGGCTCAGCGCCGCTCAGGCTGGCGCGCTCTGGGGCGCTTCCGCACTGGCGGGCTATCCCGGTCTGACCGTCATCACCGCGGGTTTTGCCAGCCTCTGGGCGCTGGGCCGATGGTTCGAGCACGCTGGCGCAGTGGGCAGCGCATCGCCGGGACGACCCTCGCTGCGCTGGGCGTTCTTCTGCGTGGCGGCGTTGGCGCTGACCGGGTTGATCGTGCTCAGCCCCACCTACATAGGCTACGCGATGGAGATGCCCGGTTACTCCTATCGCGCCGGACCCCTGACACGTCTGGACGCGGTGGAGAGCAACACCCTGCACCCCGGGGCTCTGCTCACCTTCGCCAGCCCGTACTTCATGGAGCTCTGGATGGCCAACCACGGCAGGCTCTTCACCTCCACGGACGTCTCGAGTCTGAGCATCTATCAGGGCGCATGGGTCGTGTTCCTGGCGCCGCTGGCGCTGCTGCTCGAGCCGCGCCATCGCTGGCGGTGGTGGTGGGCGGCGATGATCGTGCTGTGCCTGGCGACGGCGATGAGCCGCGTATTTCCCGTGCGCGGTTGGCTGTACGATCTGCTGCCGCCGTTCCGTTATTTCCGTCACGCCGCGGTTTTTCGAGGCTACGCCATGCTCGGGGTGGCGGTGCTGGCGCTGCACGCCACTGCGGACCTGCAGCGCCTGCGTCGCTGGGGCCGGTCGCTCCACCCGGCCGGGCCCAGCCTCCTGGCGGTCGGTCTGGCGCTGGCCGCGCTGGCGTCGCTGCTCTGGGCTTGGAACTACTGCGAACAACTCGGGAACCAGGCCACCCTGGCGCTGCTCCACGCCGGGGCGGTCTGGGCTGCGTTGCCGCTCCTGGCCCTCGTGCTCGTGAAGCGTTTCTCCTCGCCCCGGCCCGGCCCCTGGATCGCCCTAGCGTTGGCGCTGGCGGTGGGCGACGCCTTGGCCAGCCGAACCCTCTCCGCACCGGTGATGGAGCTTCGCCGTGAGAAGTTCCGTCGCTACTGGCAACTGCTCGACGCCGACCATCAATCGGCGATTGACCTCCTGCACACGGGCCCGCTCCGAGGCCATCGCATCAACTCCCATTGGCTCTCCAACAAACACCTCTCCGTCAAGGCCCCGGTGCTCGAGTGCTACACGCCCCTGGCGCACCCGGTGCATTTGAGATGGGTCACCCAGGCGGTGCTGGTCCGAAGCGTCGTGGGGCTGGATCGATTCTGGTTCACGCCCGCGGCGCCGCGGGTGGCCCCGACGCTCGAGAGTTTCGCGTCGTTCCTCCGACGCGCCGAAGAGTTGCAGGCCATGCCCGTGGTACTGCACGAGCGTGCCGACCTGCTTGGATCCGACCTACCAGCGACGGACGCTCAGGGCGGGGAGCCTTGGGACGACCTGCCCGCGGCGATTCAGGTCCCGGCGCGGTGGATCGAATATCGCCCCAACGTGATGCACCTGCGCGTGACCTGCCCTGAGGCGGGCCATCTGCTGGTGACCGATCGCTGGGCGCGGAGCTGGCGCGCCACGGTGAACGGCGAGCCTGCCGAGGTGCTGGGCGGGAACTTCATCTTCCGCGTGGTGCGCGTGGCCGGGGGCGAGAACGACGTGCGCTTTGAGTATCACCCGCCGGGCTTCCCCGGTCTGGTGATCCTGAGCTGGGGGACGCTGGGCGCGGTGGGGCTGCTCAGCGTGCTGCGGGCGATCCGACCCCGGCCTCCGCTACGGTAGGTCTGGACCGGTTCCCGGGCCCGTGTCGGGCCTGGGCGGCGCCTCCGCCTTCGCCTTGGCCTGCGCTTCGAGTCCCTCACGCAGCAGCTTGGCGTAGGTGGAGATCAGCGCCTCGGGGTGGCGCAGGGCGGCGTTGATCTGCGCCTCGTCCGCCAGCGTGGTGTGGCGCTCCAGCAGCACCAGGCGCAGCAGCGGATCGTCGCTGCGCAGCGCCGCCTCGTAGGGCCCACGCAGCAGTTCACGAGTCTTGTCGCCGGGCTCGACGAAACACCAGACCCACGCCTGCTCCAGGGCGCTGAGCGTGGGATACAGTCCCTCGAGCGTCTGGGCGACGCGCGCGGGGATGTCGCTCCACTGCTCCGCGGGCTGCGCGTCCTGCGGCACGCGGGTCATGAGCCAGCACAGGCAGGTGAGCGTCCGCATCCGCTGGACCGGGTCCGGGTCGAACACGTCCCGCATCCAGGCGTTGACGCTCTGGAGCGAAACCGGCAGGCCCGGACGCTGCAGGAAATTGACCCAGACGGTAGCACCCAACGGACCGCGGACGGGCTCGCCGACGCCGGTGTTGCGCGGGTCGGTGAGCAGCCGCAGGCTGAAGTCCACCGTCAAGTGCGGGTTCTCCGCCAGGAACAGCGCCAGCGCCGAGCGATGCAGGTCAACCTCCACGGTCGTGCCCTCGCTGTCCGCCAGGCTCAATCGCCTGCCCAGGTCCACGGGCTGCACCAGCGGCTTGGGAAAGGGGTTGGCGTTGATGCTGGCGCTGATGAAGAGCAGCGCCCGCGTGGGCAGCGTCCCCGCCTCGCCCAGCGCCAGGTGCATCCCCGAGAGGTTCCTCATGTCGATGCTCAGGACCTGCCGGTCCAGCAGACCCAGGGAGTGCGGGGCGGCGTCGGCCACGACGCTGACCCATCGACCGGTGGCGGCGTTGGGCCGCACCACGTTGTCGGGCCAGGTCTCCAGCGCCGCCACGACCCGTCCGAGCGTGCGGCGCGGCTTGGGCGCTGCGTCCTGCAAATGCAATCGGATCGCCGCGGCGACGCCGCCAAGCTCGGTCGGGGCCTGATCCACCGTCCGCTCCAGCTGCTGCCTCACCGCCTGAGCGTCGCCCGGCGGCTGCGCCAGCGCCAGGCCCAGCGCCGACCACACGTCGCGCTGCGCCACCGACTCCAGCAGGAGCCGCGCCGCCTCGGGCTCGCCGCGTTGCAGCGCCAGGTAGCCTCGGACACGAACGAGCTTGTCGTTGGCGGCGGCCTGCTCGGGTGTCCGCCGCGGCGAATCCTCGAAGCGATCGGGCATGGACGCCATCGCGCGTGAGGCGGCTTGGACCTCGCGTCCCGCCAGCGCGCGGATCCAGGCCAGGTGCAGCGCCGCGTCCGAGTTCGGCCCCTGCTCCTGGGCGAGTTTCTGGAACGCCAGGCTCAGCCGACCGAACGACCCGTCCGCCTTGGCGCTGTCGCCCAATGCCTCGAAGAGCAGCATTCGCAACAGCTCCGCCGGCGGGGGCAGCAGCAGGTCCTGCGGCGTCACCGGTGGCTCGGCCGGACGCGCCGCCAGCAGGGTTCGCTCCCACTGCTCCAGCAGCGCCAGCGACGCCGCGAAATCGCCCGCGCCCGCCGCGGCGCAGGCCCACTCCAGGTAGACCTCCGCGTCGGGATTCCCGGTGCGTGACGCCACGGTGAACTGCTGCCAGGCCAGGCTGTAGTGCCCGTGCGCCAGGAGCAGGCGTGACAACGCCAGGTGCGTCTGGGCGTCCAGGGGATCGCAGCGCAGCATGCCCAGCAGCGCCAGCCCCACCTCCTGCGGTGAGCCGCCGGCCTCGCGCACCATCTGCAGCCTCAGCGCCCCGGCGTGCTTGTTGCTCGGGTCCAGGATCAACGCCGTCCGTACCGCCTGGGCGGCGCCGGCGCGGTCCTCGGTCTCGAGCAGGATCTCCGCCGCACGCGACGACAATCTCGACCTTACCGCCGGCGAGAGCTGCTGCCCTTGGCGCTCCGCGATCATGCGCCGCATCGCCTCGAGTCGCTCCTGCGCCGTCTGCATCGGTTCGAGCAGTCGCAGGATCAGTGCCAGTTGTGCCGCGTCGTCCTGGGGCTCGAGGTCGCAGTACCGGCGCAGCGACTCGGTGACCTTGGACGCCTCGCCCAGGGCCTCGAGCGCCTCGCGCCGCAGACGCTCGAGCCCAGCGTCCTGAGGCTCAAGCGCCAGCGCCCGCTCCAGCAGCAGCAGCGATCGACGCAGCTGATCCGGACGGAGCTTCTGCGTTCCCACGCCGGTGCCCAGACGCAGCGCCAACTGTGCCAGGCGGTCCGACATGAGCTCCGAGGGCTTGAGCGGCGCAGGCGGCGTCACCGCTTGCGCCGCGACGGGCGGTGAGACCTCCTGCGCCGCAGCGGTGAAGACCAGGAGCAACAGAGCGACGGTGACGGCGGGCAGTCGTGTCATGCGATATCGGACCCTCGACTCCAAGGCGGGACGGACAATCCACTTCACCATCGGCCACGCGTCGCGGCGAGGTAAGTCGCGGTCCCCAGCGACAGCCAGGTCATCGCCCCGGTGAACAGCTTGAGGAAGGCTCGCAACGTCAGGGGCGCTTCGGGGCACAGGTCATCCACCACGAACAAGAGGAAGTTGAAAAGCGCTCCAGCGTTGGCGCACACCGCCAGCGCCTGCGCTACGCTCAAGGCGGCCTGCGGGTCGGACCGCAGCACCGCGGCGATCAGCGCCAAGAACGCCGGCGGGCCCTGCCAGAGCCACAGGCCCCCCTGCATCATCGCCGCCGACCACACCCAAGCGCTCACCAGTTTGAGCACTCGAGGCGTCATGCAGCAAGTAGTCTAACCGCTCTTGCTCGAAAGGGCACCGGGCTGGGGACCGCCCGGCTCGGGCTCAAGCCGGGGATGTACGCATCCCCACATCCCTCGCCTATGATGCTCGCTGCAAGGCACGCGCATGAAGCACTTCCGCGGCAGGTTCGGAGGTCCGGGGCGTTGGCGGCGGCGCTTCCTGCTGGCGGTGGCGCTGCTGGTGCTCGTGCTTGGCACGGCCCTATTCCTGGTGGCGCATCCCCGTCGCGTGGGCGCCCTGGCGGGCGAAGTGCTTTCTTCGCTCCTGGGCGCCGAGGTCCGCATCGAGTCGGCGCGTCTGGGGCTCGACGGCAGCGTGGACCTGCGCAACGTGGTGCTGCGCATCCCCGACGTCCCGGGCGAAGCTGGAAGACTGCTCGAAGCGCCCCACGTTCTGGTGCGTCACGACCTCTGGAGTCTGCTGCGCGGTCGGTTCGTGGTGCGCTCCTTCGCCTTCCCGAACGTGACGTTCTGGCGGACCGAGGACCTGGCGACGGGGAAGTTCAACTACGACTTGTTGCGCGAGCGGCGCGACCCGCAGCCGCGACGACTGCCCACACGTCTGCCGGAGGTCCTCATCCGCCAAGGCGCCGTGCGCTGCGGCGAGATCGATCAGGGGAGCTACGCGCAGCTGGGCGATCTGCTCTTTACCGGCCAGCTCGCCCAGAGCGCCGAGGACGCGAAGGTCTACCGCTTTCTGCTGCGACCGCTGCGGGAGGACGGTCAGGAGCAGGACGCCATCGAGGGCGGGCTGAACCTGCGGGAGCGAAGTTTTTTTGTGAACGCCGACCGCTTCTCGTTCGAGGCGCCGGTGCGGACGGTGATGCCGGCGCGGATCCGTCGGTGGTGGGACGCGTTGGAGCCCGAGGGCAAGCTGCCACGGGTGCGCGTGGACTACGACGAGAAGGCCGGCGGCTTCGGCGCGGTGCTCGAGGTGAGCGACGCGCAGCTGACGCTGCCCTACGGGGCGGCGGCGTTCCGCATGACGGGCGGCTCGGGCCGATTTGTCCTTCGCGGCTCGAACGTCCAGGTGCAGGAGCTTCGTGGGGTCGTCGAGGGCGTGCCGTACCAGATCGACGGTCAGGCGCGGGGCCTGGACCTGAACGCCCCGTTTGAGATGTCGATCCAGACGCAGGCGTTCTCGGTGCCGGAGGACCCGGAGGACCTGCCCGCGTTGCCGCCCGAGCTTTTCAAGCAGTTCAAGCGGTTCTCGCCCAGCGGGTCGTTCAGCGCCCTGGTGTTCGTGTCGCGCCGCGAGGTGGGCGGCCGCGTCTCGTACACCGGCAAGGTGTCGCTGCTCGAAGCGCGTCTGCGTTACGCCCGGTTCGCCTACCCGCTTCAGAACCTGCGCGGCGAGATCCGCTTCAGCGACGAGCGGGTGGAGGTCTCGAACCTCACGGCGCAGGGCCCCACCGGCGCCAAGTTCAACATCACCGGGACGATCGCTCCGCCCATCGACGGCGCCGCGGTTCATCTGCAGATCGAGGCGCACGACCTGCCCGCCGACGAGCACCTCGACGCGGCGCTGCGGCCGCAGGAGAAAGCGGTCCTGGACCTCTTCCGAGATCAGGAGGCGTACGATCGGCTGACCCGTGCCAACCTGGTGCAGAGCAGCGAAAGTCTGCGGCAGGCCACGGAGCAGCTGCGCAAGGTGCGATGGGAACTGGGCCCGTTGCGCGACGCCACCGACGCCGACCCCGCCGCGATCGCTGCGCTGCAGGTGCGCGAGGCCCGGTTGCTGGAGCGGACGAAGATTCCGGCTTTCGATCTGGGCGGGAAAGTTTCGCTGAGCATCACCGTCGATCGTCCTTTGGGGGAAGACTCCAGGTACCGCAACACGGTGGACATCAACCTCGCGGGGGTGGGCGTGCTGTTCCGGCACTGGCCCTACCCCTTGACCGTGCAGCGCGGGCGAGTGTCGCTCGACCCGGACCGGGTCGTCGTCACGCAGCAGAACCGGATCGAGGCGGTGGGCCTGAGCGGGGCGCGCGGCAGCCTGGTGGGGACCGTGGGCCTGCCCACTGCGACGGACCGGATGATTGCGCCGGACCTGGCCATCGCCGCCGTCGCCGCCCCGGTGGACGAACTGCTCATTGCGTCGCTGCCGCAGGCGCACGGGGAGCTGCTGCGGTCGGTGGCGCTGCGTGGTCAGTTCGAGGCGCAGGCCAAGGTCTTCCGCCAAGGCGATCAGGTCGCCTTCGAGGTCTTGGCGTCGCCCGACCAACTGACGGCTCAACCCCTGGGCGGCGGTTACCCCCTGACCGATCTGGAGGGCGAACTGGTGATTCGTCACCGCCAGGTCGAAGCGCGGCAGATCAGCGCCAGGCACGGCGCGACGACGCTCACAATGAACGGCCAGGCGCTCTGGCAGGGTGATCAGCCTCGCTTTGACCTGACCTTCACCGCCTCGGGCGGTCGCTTCGAGGACCCGGTGCTCGACCTGCTTCCGCCGCAGAACCCGCACCGCGGACGCCTGCTCGCCCTGTTCGAGAAGCACAGGCCCGCCGGCGGATTCGACGCCACTCTGCTGCTACGCAACGACGAGAAGAACACGCTCGGGTTTGACCTGGACCTGCGGCCCACGGACGTCGCGCTGGACCTGCACGGTCAACGTCTGGAGATGACCGAGATGACCGGCAGTCTCGCCTGCGCGCCGTGGGGCATCGAGGCGCGCGACCTGCGGGCGAAGATCGATCGTGGCGAGCTGTCGGTGGACGGCTACTTCGCCTTCGACAAGGCGGCCGCCACGCGGTTGACCCTCGGCTGCCGCGCCCAGGCGTTGACCCCGGCGGCCTGCGCCCTGATGCCTCAGAACATCCTGCGCGTGCTGCGCGGCGTGAACTTCGCCGGGGGTTACGAGCTTCGCGACGCCCTGTTCACCCGCGGCCCCGACGACCGCGGCGTCGTCCGTGAGAGTTTCGCGGGCGAGGTCCAACTCCACGACGCTTCGCTCACCGCCGGCGTCCCGATCACCGATCTCCAGGCCGCCCTGTCCCTGCGCACCGAGCGCGTCCAGGGCGAGGAATGGCCCAGCGTGGACGTGGCGCTCGAAGCCTCGAGGCTGCGGGTGGCCAAGCGATTGGTGGAGCCCCTCTCCCTGAGACTGGACAACTCCGCCGACCCACAACTGCTGACCATCCACGAGATGCGGGGCCGGGCGTACGAGGGGACGCTGCTGGGCCGGGGTCAGTTCGATCTGCGTCGCGGCGGGGAGTTCAGCGCCACGCTCACGCTGCAGAACGCCCAGCTCGGTCCGCTGCTGTCGCCGGAGAAGGACCCGACGCAGACCCGGGACCAGGGCGTGCTCTCGGCCACGCTCTCGCTCCAGGGCACGCCCGGTCGGCGCGAGACCTACGAGGGCCGCGGTGAGTTCGCCGTCAGCGACGCGGCGCTCTTCCGCTTCCCCGTGGGCATGGCGGTGCTGCACGTGGTGAATATGTCCTGGCCCGCCGCCGAGTCCTTCGACCGCGCCTCGGCCAGCTTTCTGCTGGACGGCAACGTCCTGCGCTTCGATTCGGTGCGCTTCGAGGCTCCGACCGTCGAGGTCGTGGGCGATGGAACTCTGCTCTACGACTCGCGCGAGCTCAACCTCCTGTTGCATTCGCGAAACCCCGGAGGCGGACGCTCGCTCGGGGCGGTCTCGGACATGCTCAACCTCTTCAAGGATCAGTTGCTCTCGGTACGCGTCACCGGCACGCTGGATCAGCCCAAGAGCGCGGCCGAGAGCTTCGGCGGCGTGAAGCGAAGCTGGGAAGAGGTGTTCGGCAAGGACCGCGCCCGTAAGCCCGCGCCGGGGTCGCCGCCCGGTGTGACTCAGCCCGCGGGCGGTGCCGCCGCCGCCAGTGTCGAGGGCCAGTAGTGCAGGGCCGCGGCCTCAAGGATCTCGCCCGGGAGTTCGGCGCGCTGCGGCGCCACCCGCGTCGGGTCCATCCGCGGCAGCGTCGCGAGCACTCTCGCACCGGTCATGATCTCCAGCCACTGCCGATTCGTCGCCATCGAAGTGTCGCTGCTCCGCGCCACGTCCGCCTCGTAGCCGTTGACCACGATCCCCGCCACGCGTAGGCCACGCTGCTCGAGCAGTCGGACGGTCATCGCGGTATGGTTGAGCGTCCCGAGCGTCGCCCGCGCCACGACGAGCACCGGATAGCCCACCTGGGCGATCAGGTCCAGCAGCGTCGCCGACTCCGTCAGCGGCACGAGCAGTCCACCCACGCCTTCGATGAGCACGGCCTGCGCCCAGCCGTCGATGACCGACAGGCAGCGATGCAGTTCCGCATCGTCGGGGGCTTCTCCCGTGAGCTGCGCCGCAACCGCGGGCGCCACCGGCGGGGCGTAGCGGATGGGATTGATCACGCTCAGCGGCAGGCGACAGTCCGACCAGTGCGCCAGCGCCTCGGCGTCTTGGCTGACCAGCCCCTCCCGGTCACGCCGACAGCCCGTGGCGTAGGGCTTGCACACGCCCACCCGCGAGAGATGCTTGCGAAGCTGGTGCGCGATGGCGCAGGTGACGACGGTCTTGCCCACGCCTGTGTCGGTCCCGGTGATGAAGAGTCCCGGTCGCTGCATGGCACTACCGCGCCGCGGCGGGCGTCTGCGCCACGTGTGCCACCGCGTGGTGGAAGAAGCGCAGGCCCGCAGGCGTCTGCGTCAGCCAGTCCGAGCCGGCACGCGTCCAGCGCGGGTGATGGGTCGGGTGCGTGAAGCGCTCCGGGTGCGGCATGAGCCCGAGCACCAGCCCCGACGGATCGCACACGCCGGCGATATCGTCGTGCGACCCGTTGGGATTGTCGCCCGCGGCGTAGCGCAAGGCGATCTGACGGTTGGCGCGGAGCTGGCGCAGCACGTCGTCGGACGCCGGGACGAATCGGCCTTCGCCGTGCGCGATGGGCAACTCGAACTCGCCCAACCCGCGCGTCCAGACGCAGGCGGTGTCCCGCGGAACGGTCACTTTCACCCAGCGGTCGGTGAACCTGCCCGAGGTGTTGTCCGCCAGCGTGGCGGTCTGCGCCCCGGCGTGCGGGAAGGGCAGCAGCCCCATCTTGACCATCACTTGAAATCCGTTGCAGATGCCGATCATGGGGACGCCCCGGTCCACCGCGGCGCGCAGCGGCGCGTCGAGCAGATGCCGCAGTCGGTTGGCGAAGATGCGACCGGCGGCGATGTCGTCGCCGTAGCTGAATCCCCCGGGGAAGCCCACGATGTCCGCGCGGTCCAGCGGCGTCGGATCGTCAACGAGCGCGGAGAGGTGCAGCGTGCGCGGCTCGGCGCCCGCGAGTGCGAAAGCGTGCGCGAGCTCCACGTCGCAGTTGGTCCCAGCGGTGCGAAGGATCAACGCCAAGGGTTTCATCGGTATTTCATCGTAACACAAGGCGAAACGACTTAGGTCGCTTCACCTTCCGGCGCGTCGTTGGGTCTTTGGCCGGTGGCGCGGTAGCTGGCGCGCTTGCGGGCGTACTCCCGAGGGCTGATGGGCAGGTCCGGGTTCGCCTGACCGCTCATCGACTGTTCGTGCAGCCTCTTCAGGAACGGCACGCACCAGCCGCAGCCCGTGCCGGCGGAGAGACACTCACTGATCAGGCTCGCCACCGCGGGCCTCTCACGCTTGCAGAAGCTCACGATCTTCCGCTTGGGCACGTGGAAGCACAGGCACACCAGGTCGTCGTCGTGCATCGGGAAATGATAGCCCGCGGCAGCGAGTAGAATGCCTTGATGATCGAGTCTCGTGGCAACACGCCGGCCTTCACGCGCTTGTTGGAAGCGTTGTGCGAGCTTCCGGGGGTGGGGAAGCGATCGGCGGAGCGCATCGCGTTTCACCTGCTCAAAGCCCCGCCCGAGCAGGCGCAGCGGCTGTCGCGCGCGATCCACGACTTCCGCGTGAACCTGCGCGTCTGCGGCGAGTGCGGCAACCTCACCGAGTCGGACCCGTGCCCGATCTGCGCCGACCCGAAGCGCGACGGTCAGACGGTACTCGTGGTGGAGCAACCCTCGGACGTGGCCTCGATCGAGACCACCGGGATGTATCGCGGGCTGTACCACGTGCTCATGGGCAGGCTCGCCCCGCTCGAGGGCGTGGGCCCGGGCGAGCTGAACATCGCCGGCCTGCTGGAGCGCGTGAAGAAGCGAAACCTGCGCGAAGTGGTCATCGGCACCAACCCCAACCTCGAGGGCGACGGCACCGCGCTTTACCTGACCCCCAAACTCGCCAGGCTGGGCGTGAGGGTCTCGCGGCTGGCGCGCGGGCTTCCCACCGGGTCGAGCCTGGGCACGGTGAGCAAAGCGGTGCTGGCCGACGCCCTGGAAGGCCGCACCCCCGCGGACCGATAAGAGAACAGAGAACTCCCGATGCGATTCGACGCAGGACAACATCTCCGCATGGACCAGCGCATGAAGCTGGCGCCAAGGATGATCCAGTCGATGGAGATCCTGCAGCTCGCCGCCGCGGCGCTGGAGGAACGCATCGAAGAGGAACTGGCCAACAACCCCACGCTGGAGCAGGTGGAGTCGGTCGAGGACGCGCGGGAGATCGAGCGGCAGCTCGACCAGGAGAAGCGCGACGACCGCGAGGGCGAGCGCGAATTGGTGGTGAAGGACGGGTCGGACGACAAGAGCCACGCCGACGACTTCGAGCGGCTGGGCAACCTGTCCGAGGAGTACGGCGAGGCTTGGGAGAGCAACACCTACGACGGCGCCGAGAGCCACCGCCTGGCGTCGGACAACGGCGAGCGCGACGCGAAGATGGAGGCGATGGCCAACACGGCGGCGCGGCCGCAGAGCCTCGTGGAGCAGCTCACCGACCAGTGGTCGCTGATCGATCTGCCCGGCGACGCGGGGGAGGTCCGCAAGGCGGGCGAGCACCTGATCGGGTTCATCGACGACGACGGGTACATCCGCACCGACTGGCGCGCCATCCTCGACCAGGCGCCGCGCGGCGTCAGCGAGGAATCGCTCAAGACCGCGCTGAACCTGTTGCAACGCTCGCTCGAACCGCCGGGCCTGGCGGCGCGCGACCTGCGCGAGTGCCTGCTGCTGCAGATCGATGCCAAGCTCCGCTTGGCGGAGGAGGCCGGCGAGGCGGTCCAACTCACCGTCGAGCGACTGCTGGTGAGCGACTACCTCAAGGACATCGAGAACAACCGTCTGCCCAAGATCGCGCAGGCGACCCACCTGACGCTCGAACAGGTCAAACAGGGCATCCACAACCTGCGGCAGTTCCATCCGCACCCCGGACGCGAGCTGGTGCAGGAGTCGCCCCAGACGATCCGCCCGGACGTGACCGTGGAGTACGACGAGTCGGAGGACCGATACACGGCGCGGCTGTCCACGGATCGCTTCCCGAACGTGGCGATCAACCCGCGTTACCTCAAGATGGCCAAGGACCGAGCCGTGGACACCAAGACGCGGCAGTTCGTGGGCAACAACCTGCGTTCGGCGCGCTGGCTCATCGACGCCATCCAGCAGCGGCACGCCACGCTGCTGCGCGTGGTCAACGTGGTGCTGCAGGCGCAGCGCGAGTTCTTCGACCAAGGGCCTCAGCACCTGCGACCGCTGCCCATGACGCTGGTGGCGGACCAGCTGGGCGTCCACGTGGCCACCGTGAGCCGGGCGGTGAACGAGAAATACCTGCAGACCCCGCGCGGCATCTTCCCGCTGCGCATGTTCTTCACCGGCGGCACCGAGACCGACACCGGCGAGAGCGTGAGCTGGGCCGCGGTCCAGGCCAAGCTCCAGGAGGTCATCGACGCCGAGGACAAGTCCAACCCGCTCAGCGACGACGAACTGGTCGTGAAACTCAAGGAAAAGGGCATCGAGATCGCGCGGCGAACCGTGGCCAAGTACCGCAAGCAGATGAACATCGCCCCGGCGCGGCAGAGGAAACAGTATTGAGGAAGCTGTTCGCCATCAGCGATTAGCTTTTAGCAAGTCACTCTGAGCGAACCGCTAGCCGCTTCTCACTATGTCCCTCATCACGCTCACCACCGACTTCGGGCACGAGGACTCTTACGTTGGGCAGGTAAAAGGGGCGATCCTCAGCGTCGATCCGGCGGCGGTGGTCGTGGACTTCTGCCACGCGGTGCCGCCGCAGGATGTTCTGGCGGCGGCGCTGATGCTCGAACAGGCGATGGGCGTGTTCCCCAAGGGGGCGATTCACCTGGCGGTGGTCGATCCGGGCGTGGGCACCGAACGAGCCCCCATCGCGGTGCAGACGAGCGAGGGATTTCTTGTCGGCCCCGACAACGGTATTTTCACCGCGGTGCTCGAGGAGTGGCCCCTGCGCAGGGCGGTCAGGCTCTCGAATCGTCGCTACCACCGTCGCCTGCCCTCGGCGACGTTTCACGGTCGGGACATCTTCGGCCCGGTGGCGGCGTATCTCGGTAAGCAGGTCGAGATCGAAAAGCTCGGCGACCCGCACTGCGAACTGGTCATGCTCGACCTGCCGCACCCGCAGGAGGTCAACGACGCCCTGCTATTGCACGTCATCGCCGTCGATCGCTTTGGCAACCTGATCACCGACCTGAAGGACGCGCGCTACAGGCAGTGGCTCAAGCAGACGCGCGACGAGGCGGTGCAGATCACCGTCGGCGGCGCCTCGCTCAGGGGCGTGCGCAAGACCTACGCCAACGTGGACACGGGCCGACTGGTCGCCTACCTCGGCAGCGGCGGACGCCTGGAGATCGCCGTCCGCAACGGGTCGGCGGCGAAAGAGCTGGGCCTGCACCGCGGCGCGGCGGTCACACTGCAACGCTCTTGATGGAGCAACACATCCGCAGATGACGCAGATTCAAGACACGACAAATACTTGACAGGTTGACAGGATCGATACGTGGATCCGATCCTTGGCTTTATCCTGTCATCCTGTCGGGATTTCTTGTTTTAGAAGTCTGTGCGAATCTGCGCGAGCTGTGGTTTCATGTCTTGTCTCACCTCCCGCCGGTAAACTCAGGGGATGGTGCTGCACGAGCTGCGTCGAGAGATTTCGCCCGCCCACTACGGACCCGAGACGGCCGGCGGGCTGATGGGTCGCGAGTTCCTGAGTTATCCCGAGACGGCGCACGTGGACGAAGTGGTGGCGGACCTGCGCCGAAACGCGGAGCATTACGCGGCGCTGGATGTGCAGTACCTCTACATCGTCGAACCGGAGCAGTCTCGCCTGCGCGGGACGCTGCCGCTGCGCGACCTGATCCTCGCCCCCGGCAGCGCCAGCGTGGCGCAGGTGATGCTCCGGCACCCCAAGCACGTGCGTGTGGACGCGAACCTTGATGAACTGGAGGAGTTCTTCGACAAGTTCGGGTACCAGGCGGCGCCGGTGATCGACGAGTACGGTCGGCTGCTGGGCGTGGTGCGTCGTGCGCGGCTGCAGGCGGCGCTGCAGGACCGCGCCGACAAGACATTGCTGCGGTTAGGCGGGATCGTCGGCGGCGAAGAGCTTCGCGCCATGCCCACCGGCCAGCGCGCCGCGAGGCGACTGGCGTTCCTCCTGCCGAACATCGGCCTGAACCTCTTGGCCGCCAGCGTCATCGCCCTGAACGAGCACGTCATCAGGGAGATCACCGCGCTGGCGGTCTTCATGCCCATTCTCTCGGACATGAGCGGCTGCTCGGGCAATCAGGCGGTGGCGGTGACGCTGCGCGAGCTCTCCTTGGGCGTCATCACCCCCCGCGACGCGGCGCGCACGCTGCGCAAGGAGGTGGGCATGGGCCTGCTCAACGGCGTGGTGCTGGGCGTGGTGCTGGGCGTGATCGCCACGCTGCTGCGCGGGCGGGAGTGGGGGATGATCGGCGTGGTGGTGGGCCTGGCGATGATGCTCAACTGCGTGCTCTCCGTGGCGGTGGGCTCGGTGGTGCCGCTGACGCTCAAGCGCATGCGTTTCGATCCGGCGTTGGCGTCCGGGCCGATCCTCACCACCGTGACCGACATGTGCGGCTTCTTCTTCGTGATCTTTTTCGCCAAGCAGTTGCTGCTCTAGCGTCAGGTCAGCACGGTCATCGCGAGCTTGAGCCAGAGCGGGATGGTGATCAAGCTCAGGAGCGAAGTGGCGAGCGTCACGCGAACCGCGGTGGGGGGGTCGCCGCCGAAGTGCCGGGCGAGCACGACGGTGAACATCGCGGTGGGCATGGCCAACTCGACCGCGGCCACGCGCTTGAGCTCCACCGACAGCGGCAGCAGCCAGCAGACGCCCAGCACGATCGCGGGGATCAGCGCCAGTCTGAGGAACAACGCCGGCAGAACCAGGCGCAGGTCCAGCCCCTTGCCCGCCTCGCGCAGCGCATCGACCGTGGTGGCGCCCACGAGCAGGATGCCCACGGGGACGCAGGCCTGCCCCATCATGCGGATCGGCGGCATGACCCAGCCCGGCAGGTGCTCGTGAACGTGAAGGAAGTTGAGCGCCAGCGCCACGACCACCGCGACGCTGGGCGGATTGACGATGCGTCGCAGCGTGTGCCAGCCCAGCGATCCCGAGACCGCCGCGACCCCCGCGGTCCAGAAGGCCAGCTCGACTCCGACGTTGTGCACCAGCAGCACGCCCAGCGTCGCCTCGTCGAAGAGCTTGTCCACCAGCGGCAGGGGGATGTAGCCGTAGTTGAACATGCCCACCGCCAGCGCGAAGGTGCCCAGGCGGGCGCGCTGCTCCAGCGCGAAGGGACGTCGCCAGAGTCGGCCCAGCGCGTAACCCAGCGCGATGCCCAGCAGCACGTGGCCCACGCCGATGATCGGCGGCAGCACCACGTTCTGCGCCACCCTGAGCCTTTCATTGCCGATGATCGTCGAGAAGATCAGGCAAGGCAGCAGCACCCGGACCACCACGTTCAGCACGCTCTGGTCCGACTCTTCCGTGAGCCAGTTGAGCTTGCGCAGCAGCGACCCCACGCCCATCACGACGAACACGCTGACCACCGCGTTGAAGATGTCCCACCAGCTCAGGTCCACGGCCGAAAGTGTAACGGCGGAGGAGCGACTCGATCGGTCCGTTCATCCCCAGGGCTTCAGATCGCCCGGTTCGTCGACCTTCATGGCCACGCCTTGGGCGCCGGCGTCGGCGAAGCGCGCCATCGCGCGGTAGAGCGGGACGAGGGCGGCTTCCTGCGTGAGCGTGTCCTTGACCAGGTGCATCGGGCCGGTCTCGCCCACAAGCGTGCGCGAGGAGTAGCCGTGCGCCAGTGAGGGCTTCATGATCTGGAACAGGCCCCAGGTCACGCCCTTGGATTCCCAGTCTTTCTTGGGGTCTTCGACGACGGCGGAGAGGTCGCCGTATTGCCGTGCCATGCGGACGTGGGAGTGCTGGACGTGCTGGTTGATGCGGTCGACGTGGACGCCGCGGGTGATGCCGCGGGCGAGGTTGTGCGACAGGTCGCCGTTGAGTTCGCAGGCGCAGAGGTCGAGGATGCGGCAGAGCGCCTGCGGGTCTTCGGTGATGCGGTCGACGTGGACTTCGAGATAGTAGTTCATGCCCAGGTCCCAGGCGGCCTGACGGACCTCCGCCACGCGGTCGGCGCACCAGCGGAGGTACTCTTCGTCGCTGCGATAGGACCCGCCACAGTTCATGTAGTCGGGGTGGATGGAGAACTGATGGCCGACGTACTGCCCGCCCAGGTCCTGGGTGAGCTTGAACTGGTCTTTCATCTTGTCGGCCCAGCGGAGTTGCCGGGCGGCGTTGTCGTTGCTGAAGTGAGTGGCGCCGAAGTTCTTCAGGCCCGCCGCTTCGAGCTTGGCGACGGACTTGGAGATCACCGTCTGGTCCGACTCGCCGGGCATGTAGCGTTTGAAGAGATTAAGGTCCCACTCCACGCCCTCGTAGCCGTTCGTGACCAGGAAGCTGACGATGGCGTCGAAGGTCTTGGCGCGAGGGTCATCGACCATGCTGGGCCAGCCGCCCAGCGCCACGCGGTGGGGCCGAAGAGATTCGGGCGTTCGGGGGTCGCCAAGGACACGGTTGTAGCCAAGGGGCATGGGCATTCTCCTGTGACCGCGTAGAGGGCCGGAGAATCTACCATCGGTTCAGCGACAGGCGAGGTTCAGAAACGTGTGAAACGCAAGAAAATCTGCGGCTTCGGAGGCGTTATCGAAGCCCGCAGGCGTTTTGGCATGGCGCAGGCGTTCCCCGCGTTCCCCGCTTTTCCCAGGTTCACAGGAACTGCCAATCATCCGTGGCGAGCGTATAGGCCCAGAGCAGGGCGTTGGTGATGCCGTGCGCCCAGATGACCGGGCCTAATCCGTGCCGCTTCTCGATCGGGCTCGCGGGTCGGTTCGTGAACCAGACGACCAGGCAGTAGATCACCCCGCAGAGGAAACAGGCGGGCTTGTCACGCGTGGCGTGGTAGGAGACGAAGATGAGCGAGGAGACGACCACGCCAAAGAGCGTCATGACGCCCAGGGGCGTTTCGTTGAAGACTCTGCCGAAGATCGGTGGATGACGGTCGGCCTTCTGGCCCCAGCGCGTGCCCATGAGCCAGTCGCCGATCACCGGCAGGTCCTGCGCCACCTGCACCATTCCGATCATCGTCCTTCGCGTGTGGCTCAGGCTTCGTACCAGCAGCGATCGCACAAACAACTCCTCGAACATCGGCACCACGATCGACATCCCTACCAGCCGCAGCAGAAGCGTCACCCAACCCAACTGCACACCGAGCATCGCCGGATCACGGAAGTCGAAGGGCCCATCGTTGGCGGCCACCGCGAAGGTCGGGGTCGGCACGCCGCGGGCTTCGTAGTCGATCACGCCCACCGGTTGGCCCCGGAGCACGCCCTGCCAGCGCTCCGCGAACTCGCTGGCCATCCACCAGCCCATGCCGATCCACAGCACCGCCACGCCCACGCCCGCCACCAGGGCGCTCCAGTGAAACCCCAGCGTCAGCTCCGGCAGCAGCCCCTTGCTTCGGAAGCTCACCAGCGCCGCGAACACCAGCACGCACTGCGCCGCGTACAGGATCGGATAGCTCGCGGGCCAGTCCTCGCGCGTAAACTGGATCACCCCCAGGAAGACGGAGTAAAGGACGAACGGCAGCACGCGCGGGTGCCACGGGTTGCGTCGCAGCCAGCCGTCGAAGCGTTGCGCTAGTGTCAGATCCGGTGGAACCAATCGACCCCAGGGCCTTTCTCGTGTACCAGCTTATCGGCTCCCGCCGCCGCCTGCTTGCGGCCCGGCGCTGTGCGATAATCCCGCGCATGACCCTCGCTGCCCTAACCGACGAAGCCCTGCTCAAGTTCTGCCGTCAGTCGCACAGCCGCGCTTCGGGCCCCGGCGGTCAGCATCGCAACAAGGTCCAGACCGCGGTGACGCTCACGCACGCGCCCACCGGTCGCTCCGCCAGCGCCAGCGAACGTCGCAGCCAGTCCGAGAACCTTCGCGTGGCGCTGCGCCGTCTGCGTGTGGAACTGGCGCTGCACGAACGCGCCGCCTGGAGCGAGCCGAGCGCGCTCTGGCGGTCCCGCTGCCGCGATCGGCGCATCGTCCTGAACCCCGAACACCGTGACTACCCCGCGATGCTCGCCGAGGCCTTGGACGTGCTGGACCTCTGCAAGCTCGACCCGCGCAAGGCCGGCGACTGTCTGGACATCACCCCCACGCAGTTGATCCGCCTTCTCGCCGACGAACCGCGAGCCTTGACGCACTTCAACAGCCTCCGTCGCGCCCGAAACCTCAAACCGCTGGCGGCTTAACGCTTCATGCTCACAAGGGGTATCATGACCGTCAAACTCGCTTCCTGAGGATCAGGTATGCGTTTGGATTTCGAGTGGGACCCGGTGAAGGCTCGATCCAACGCGATCAAGCACGGCGTTGAGTTTGAGGACGCCGCCTCGGTTTTTCGTGACCCCCAGATGCTTAGCGTCTATGATGGTGGACACAGCGATCATGAAGATCGTTGGATCACATTGGGTTTGACATCGCAGGGTGTGTTGCTGGTGGGTGATTCACACGTACGTCGATCACGGAGACTTTGCGGTCATTCGGATGATCTCCAGCCGTCGAGCCACCGTTCGTGAACAAGCGCAGCACGCGGAGCGATCAAGATGAAAGACGAGTACGATTCCTCCAAAGCGCAGCAAGGCAAGTTCCATCACGCTGATGCGACCCTGAATCTGCCGGTTTATCTCGACGATGGAAATCGTCAAGCCATCGAGAAACTCGCGGCTCAGAAGCGTGTCGACGTCGCAACCGTGGTCAATGAACTGCTGCGCACGGATCAACGCGTTATTCGTTCCGCGTAAGGCACTCGGATGCCCGACGACCACGAGTACGCCGACGCTCTGACGCACGGTTTGGCGCGTGGTCGCGGGGCGCAGCTCAACCCCGGCAATCGTTACGAAGCGGTGCGCCTGCACGTTCTGGGCGAACACCTCGACAGGCTCGACGGCCAGCCGGTGCAAGTCCCCACGCAGGTTTTCGAGGACCGCACCAAGACGGTCATCAACCCGGTCAACTCGCCGGACGTGCCCTTCTCGTGGTCGATCAATCCTTATCGAGGATGCGAGCACGGCTGTGCCTACTGCTACGCCAGGCCGGACCACGAGCGACTGGGCTTCTCCTGCGGGCTGGACTTCGAGACGAAGATTATTGCCAAGCCCGAAGCGGCGAAGCTGCTGCGAGGTGAACTGGCCCAAGCGACATGGCGCGGCGAGGTGATCGCCATGTCCGGCGTCACCGACTGCTACCAGCCGCTCGAACGCACGATGAAGATCACTCGTTCGCTGCTGGAGGTGATGGCCCAGTGTCGCCAGCCGGTGGTGATCGTGACCAAGAACAAGCTGGTGCTGCGTGATCTGGACCTGCTCACCGAGCTGGCGAAGTTCAATGCGGCGAAGGTGTCGCTCAGTGTGACCACGCTCGATCACGACCTTGCGGCCAGGCTCGAGCCCCGCGCCAGTGCGCCGCGGGATCGCCTGGACGCCATCGCCCAGTTGCGCGCCGCCGGCGTGCCCGTGACGGTCATGGTCGCGCCGATCATTCCCGGGCTGACCGACAAGGAGACCCCCGCGATCCTCGAAGCCGCGGCGAACGCCGGTGCGTCGGCGGCGGGCTACGTCATGCTGCGTCTGCCCCACCAGCTCAAAGCCCTCTTCACCGATTGGCTGCAAAAGAATGTTCCGCTGCGCGCAGCCCATGTGGAAAACCTCATACGCCAGACGCACCAGGGCGAGCTGTACGACTGCGACTTCGGCGTGCGAAAGCGGGGCACCGGCCCGGTGGCGCAGCAGGTGCGCGATCTATTCAATGTCTTTGCCAAGCGTTACCGTCTGCACGAAGCTCCGCCGCCGCTGAGCAGTGAGCATTTCCGTCGGCCCGCGCCGCACGGGCAGCTCTCGCTCTTTGGAAACCTTGACCCGTCAATGGACCGATAGCACTCCTGCGGGCGTGGTTTTGCCTTTGCTGGTGAGGGGCCTAGAATCCTCGCCGTACACGGTTGGGTCCGACACCGCCGTGCTTTTGCGACGCCCCGCGCTAGAATGACGCGAGAAACGGAGACGCACGATGTTTGAACGATTCACCGACCGTGCCCGCAAAGTCATGGCGCTGGCCAACCAGGAAGCCCAGCGCTTCAACCACGAGTACATCGGCACCGAGCACATCCTGCTCGGGCTGGTCAAGGAGGGCTCGGGCGTGGGCGCCAATGTGCTCAAGAACCTCGACGTGGACCTGCGCAAGGTCCGCCTCGAAGTCGAGAAGCTGGTGAAGTCGGGCCCGGACATGGTGACCATGGGCAAGCTGCCGCAGACGCCGCGCGCCAAGAAGGTCATCGAGTACGCCATCGAGGAAGCGCGGAATCTCAACCACAACTACGTCGGCACCGAGCACCTGCTGCTGGGCCTGCTGCGTGAGCACGAGGGCGTGGCGGCGCAGGTGTTGATGAACCTGGGCCTGAAGCTCGAAGAAGTCCGCGAGGAAGTGCTCAACCTCCTCGGCGCGGGCGTGGACCCGGAAGACGCGACGAAGAACGGCGGGAACGCGCCGCAGCAGGGCAACGCCGCCAACGCCGGCGAGGGCCAGCCCAAGGGCGGCAAGAGCAAGACCCCCGCGCTGGACAGCTTCGGCCGTGACCTGACCGAGCTCGCCAACGAAGGCTCGCTCGACCCGGTGATCGGCCGCGCCAACGAGATCGAACGCCTGATCCAGATCCTCTGCCGTCGCACCAAGAACAACCCCGTCCTGCTGGGCGAGGCCGGCGTGGGCAAGACCGCCATCGTCGAGGGGCTGGCGCAGAAGATCGTCAGCAAGGACGTGCCCGAGATCCTCGCGGACCGTCGCATCGTCGTGCTCGACCTGGCGATGATGGTCGCGGGCACCAAGTACCGCGGTCAGTTCGAGGAGCGCATCAAGGCGGTCATGAACGAGGTGCGTCGCGCCAAGAACGTGGTGCTCTTCATCGACGAGCTGCACACGCTCGTGGGCGCCGGCGGGGCCGAGGGCGCGATCGACGCCTCCAACGTGCTCAAGCCCGCCCTGTCGCGAGGCGAGATCCAGTGCATCGGCGCCACGACTCTCGACGAGTACCGCAAGTACATCGAGAAGGACGGCGCCCTGGAGCGTCGCTTCCAGACCATCGTGGTCGAGCCGCCGAGCAAGGAAGAGACGGTGCAGATCCTCAAGGGCCTGCGCGACCGCTACGAGGCGCACCACCGCGTGCAGATCACCGACGAGGCGGTGCGTGCGGCGGCGGAGTTGTCCAACCGCTACATCACCGGCCGCGTCCAGCCGGACAAGAGCATCGACGTCATCGACGAGGCCGGGGCGCGCATCCGACTCAAGAGCATGAGCAAGCCGCCGGACCTCGCCGAGATCGAGGAGCAGATCGAACGGCTGTCCATCGAGAAGGACGAGGCGGTCAAGGCCGCCGACTACGAACGTGCCGCCGAGCTGCGCGATCAGGCGGAAACGCTGCGTCGCAAGAAGGAGCAGATCCAGAGCGATTGGCGCTCCAAGGCCAAAGAGGTGGACGGCGTGGTCGACGAAGAGGTGATCGCCGAGGTCGTCTCGAAGATGACCGGCATTCCGCTCACCCGCCTCGAAAAAGCCGAGAGCGAACGCCTGCTCAAGCTCGAAGAGGAGCTGCACAAGAAGGTCGTCTCGCAGGACGAAGCGATCAAGACCATCGCCAAGGCGTTGCGTCGGGCGCGCTCGGGCCTGAAGGACCCGCGCCGACCCATGGGCAGCTTCATCTTCGTCGGACCCTCGGGCGTGGGCAAGACCCTGCTCGCCAAGTGCCTGGCGGAGTTCATGTTCGGCAACGAAGACTCGCTCATCCGCATCGACATGAGCGAGTACATGGAGAAGCACAACGTCTCGCGACTCATCGGCGCCCCTCCCGGATACGTCGGCTACGAAGAGGGCGGGCAGCTCACCGAGCAGATCCGTCGTCGCCCCTACTCCGTCGTCCTCCTCGACGAGATCGAGAAGGCGCACCCCGACGTCTTCAACATGCTCCTGCAGATCATGGAGGAGGGCCAGCTCACCGACTCCTTCGGTCGCCACGTGGACTTCCGCAACGTCATCCTCATCATGACCAGCAACATCGGCGCGGAACTGATCAAGAACAAGGGCGGGTTCGGCTTCTCCAAGCCCTCCGAGGAGGCCGACTACAAGAAGATGAAGACCACGCTCATGAGCGAGATCGAACGCTACTTCCGCCCCGAGTTCATCAACCGACTCGACGACACCATCGTCTTCCGTCCGCTCACCCGCGCTGACCTGGACATGATCGTGGACTACGAACTGAAGAAGGTCCTGGCGCGGCTCGCGGAGCGAAACCTCACCGTCACACTCGACGAGAAGGCCAAGGAGTTCCTGATCAAGAAGGGCTACAACCCCGACTTTGGCGCTCGACCGCTCCGCCGCGCCATCGAGCACCACGTCGAGGACCCGCTCTCCGAGGCGATCCTCCGCGGCGAGTTCAAGCCCGGCCAGACCGTGACCATCACCCACGAACCCGAGGGCGAATCCCTCAAGATGACCGCCAGCGACGCCGCCCCGCCCAAGGACGAAGCCAAGCCTGTCCAGGCCGGCGCGGAGAGCACCTGACCGCGGACGCTCGAGTCTGACCGGATGACCGGAGGAAAGACGGATCAGACCGGATCAAGATGTGGAGATGAAATACGTTTCAACGGAAGCCCCGCCCGGCAAGGCGGGGCTTTTTCATGTTTCAAGATGATGAGGCCAGGCCGCCACGCGGCTTCCGCCAGGTGCGAAATCCGTTTCCCTCTTGATCTGGTCGATCCGATCCCATCCAGTGATCCGGTCAAGATCGATTTCACCGCGACGCCAGCGTCACTCGCGATTGCGGGCTTCGACCACGGAGCGGTCGGAGACGATCTCGATGGGCAGCGACAGTTCGTCGACGCTGCCGCCCTGCTCGTCGGTGACGGAGGTTTTCAGGAGATACTTGCCCACGGAGAGGTTGGCTGGGAGCTTGACGAGCTGGACGACGAAGAAGTCGCGGCGTTGGTTGCGCGACTCGTCGATGATCTTCACCGGGGTCTCACGCCAGACCGCCAGCCCGTCGGAGTGGTTGTAGAGCGTCACTTCCTGGGTCAGTCGCACGGTGAAGGAGCGTGGCGAAGCGTCGTTGGGGATGGAGCGGAAGTTCTGCAGTTCAAGGTAGAGGACCATGGGGTTGGGCCTGCCGGCGATGAGCGTGGCGTCGGGCATCTCGTCGTAGACGCCAAAGCCTTTGACGCGGGTGCAGAGGGCGGCCTTGCTGATCCGCAGCGGCTGCTGGCCGAAGACCTGCAGCGCCTCGAAGGCGGCGGCGTCGGCGTCGAGCGGACGATCCAGATTCCCGGCTCGATGCGCCAGTTGCGCCAGGAGCTGACGCGACTGGGTGAAGTGACGCTGCTGCTGCGGGGTGAGGCTGGCGAGCAGATCGTTCTCGTTGCTGCCGCCGGGGTCGAGCAGCGTCAGGGCCATGACCTGCGGAGCCTTGTCCGCGAAGGGGCGGGTGTCCGCGGCGATGGAGCGACGCAGTTGCGCCAGCAGATCGTCTCGCGTCAGTGGCGCGGGGGCGAGGGAAGCCGGGGCGGCCTGGGGCGATGGACTGGGCGTGGCGGCTGCGACCGGGGGCGAGGCTGAGGCGGGGGG
>CAZBXW010000005.1:0-251797 GCA_964496285.1 uncultured Phycisphaera sp. | reverse complement strand
TAGCGGCGGCGGTGGGCGTATCGGTCGGCAATAGGGGTGCGGGCGTCGGCGTGGTGGCTGCGGGCGTGGCGGGCAACGCGGGGCGCTCGGGGGCGATCCAGCGCACCTGAGGTGAGGCCTGGGCGGCGGTCATGGCGGCGGCGGCCTGCTCAGCCTGGAGCGTCGCCTGTTCGAGCGCAGTCTGGGGCTGGGCGGGCGGTGCCGCTGCCGCGGGCGGGCGTGACCCAGAGGAGCTTTGGCAACCGGCCAGGATCAGGGAAAGGACCAGCGTGGCAAGGGATTGTCGCATGATGCCTCCTGCATCTTCAGGGAGCCGCGCTCATCCATGAGCGCAGCGGAGCTTAGCTTTTCTCATCGGTCAGCAGGGCGCAGAAGCATTCGAGATTTCGCATCGGTTCGCCCCAGCCTGACTTCGCCCCACGGTCGCAGGCGATGACGCGGTCGAACCAGCGCGCGGTGGCGGAGGAGCGATGGGCTTTGAGTGCCTGCATGAACAGGGTCTGGCGATCGCCCCAGAGCTTCAGTTCGCGGCCGATCTGGAAGTCGTTGATGCCTTGCTGCTTCATGCGGGCGGCCAGGTCGAGCTTGCGGAAGAGGTCGGCGACGAAGTAGCTCACCGCGATGTCGGACTCGTCAGCGAGGTTGACCAGTTCGTGCAGCGAGCCCAGCGCCTGGGGCACGCCGGTGAACGGCGCGAGCAGGGCCTTGAGCATGGGCTCCTGCACCGCCCAGGCCTTCTCGTCGCTGGCGCGGCCGACCAGCTCGCCCACCAGGGCCTCGTCGATGCTGGCCTGAGGCTCCACGAGCAGGGCGAGCTTGGCCAATTCGTTGTCCAGCGCCATCAGGTGCGCCCCGACGCGTTGCACGAGGAGTTGAGCCGCCGGGGGCGTGAGGGTTCGGCTGTGCGCTGCGGCGGCGCGCTGCGTGACCCACTGGAGCAGTCGGGCGCCGGTGGGCGCTTCGCACTTCAGGACGCAGCCGACCTTGGCGATGGCCTTGTCGAGGTTGCCCGGACGCCAGGTTTCCGCCTTGAGCACCAGCGTGGCGTGGTCCACCGGCGCCGCCGCGTAGCGCTCCAGCGCGGGGCGATGGCTGGTGACGAACTTCTCCGACCCCTCGACGACGACGATCTTGTAGTCCGCCATCAGTCCGAAGCTGCGCAGCTCGTCCAGCACGTCCGACAGAGCGCAGGTCTCGCCCTCGAAGTGGATCGTCTGCACTTCACGGTGCTTCTGACGCAGGGCTTCACGCAGCGCCTCGAGGTGCTGCTGCTGCACAAAGGCCTCGGGCCCGTGGAGCACCAGCACGCGCGTGCCGGCGTCGATCGCGCTCGTCGTGCTGGATGCGGCCTTGCGTGCCATGCACGAAGTGTACCGTCGAACTCCGCGGAGTTCGATGGGCAAGAGTGAACCCCAGAGAGCCCAGAGCACACCGAGTCGATCCAACGAGGTTCTCTGAGCAAGTCATGATGAGTTGCGGATCAACGCCGATGAACGCGGAAAAGACTGGAGAAAACAAAGCTCTCATCGGCGCTTAACCGCGATTATCGGCGGCTTGATTCGGAGACTCAGAGCGGCTGACGAGCTCCATCGTCTGACCTTTCGGTCATTCCCTCTCGTTGATTTTCTCTCCGTGCTCTCCGTGCGCTCGGGGGTGAACGCCCGAAGACCGTATCACAGTGTTGCGGGCTTCTTCCACGCACCGGCGAAGACGAAGTCGGCGAACTTCTTCCGTGCGCGGGCGCCGGCGTCGCGCTGCAGCAGCTCCGCATCGCTGTGAGTGGCGGCGGGGTAGCCCAGCGCCACTGCGGTCACGGGGTCGTAGCCTTCGGGGACGCTGTAGCTGGCGCGGATCTTCGCCGGCTCGATGCCCGCCATCTGGTGCGCCTGCAGGCCCAGCGCGGACGCCTGGATCGCCAGGTTGCCGATCGCCAGGCCCACGTCGTGCTCCGCCACGCGGTTGGGCTTGTTGTTGCGCGTGAAGTTTCGCGCCGCCACCGTGAGCATGAGCACCGGGGCGTGTCGGGCCCAGGGTTGGTTCGGCTCGGCCAGACACTGCAGCATGCGGGCGAACTCCGCGGGCTGCTGCTGCGTGGCGATGATGAAGCTCCATGGCTGTTCGTTGTAGCTCGACGCCGCCCAGCGCGCCGCCTCCAGGCAGGCCAGCAGCTTCTCCCGCTCCACCGGGCGCGATGCGTCGTAGGCGTACGGGCTCCACCGCTGCGCGATGGCGGTCAGGATCGGATGCTCCGGCGTGGCGTGCTTGACGTGGGGTTGGGTCATGGCGGGAATATTAGTGCGCCTGAGGAACTTTGTCAGCATTGTCCGATATACTCCCTGCCAGGCATGAGCTCCTCGACCGTCCTTATCACCGGCGCCGCGGGATTCATCGGCTCGCACCTGGCGCAGTCGCTGCTCGAACAGGGCCACCGCGTCGTAGGGCTGGACAACTTCAACGACTTCTACGACCCGTCGGTCAAGCGTCGCACCGCGGCGGAGCTCTCACGACAGAGCGCCTTCACGCTCGTCGAGGCCGACCTGCGTGACCGCCCGACGATGCTGCAGGTCTTCGCAACCCACAAGCCCAGCCACACCGTCCATCTCGCCGCCATGGCCGGCGTGCGACCGAGCATCGAGAACCCCGCTCTCTACAGCGCGGTGAACATCGAGGGCCTGGTCAACCTGTTGGATGCCGTTCGTGGCTGCGGGTGTCGCCACGTTCAGTTCGCCTCCAGTTCCAGCGTTTACGGCAACAACCCCAAGGTCCCGTTTGCTGAAGAGGACAACGTCGATCACCCCATCAGCCCCTACGCCGCCACGAAGAAGGCCGGCGAACTCATCGCCCACACCTACGCCCACCTGTTCGGGATGAGCATCCATTGCCTGCGATTTTTCACGGTGTTCGGCCCGCGGCAGCGTCCGGACCTGGCGATCAGCAAGTTCCTGCACCTCCTGAGCACGGGGAAAGAAGTCCCGATGTTCGGCGACGGCTCCACCAGTCGCGACTACACCTTCGTGCGCGACATCGTCACGGGCATCCGCGCCTCGATGCGGCGCTGCGAGGAAGTGGGCGGCTACCGCGTGTACAACCTCGGGGGGAACCATCCGGTGAGCCTTCGCGAGATGATCGCGACCATCGAGCGCGTCGTGGGCCGCAGCGCCAAGATCAAGCAGCTGCCCATGCAGCAGGGCGACGTGGAGCGCACCTGGGCGGACCTGACGCGCAGCCGATCGGAGCTGGGCTACGAACCCGGGACGACACTCGAAGCGGGGATCGCGGAGCAATGGGCGTGGATGCGGCAACAGCCTTGATGTCGGCCGCCCAAGGCCGCGCCTCGGGGCCGCGGACCGCCAAGGCCTGGGTCGCGGTGGCGGCCAATCCGTTCAGCGGGGCGCGGTCGAACCGTCCGATCGTCGAGGCCCTGAACCTGGCGCTGCGGGACCTGGGCCTGGAGGCGAAGCTGGCGTGGTCGCCCGCCGAGCGCGAGGAGGTGCTGCGCGACACCGAGGGATGCCGATGTGTGGTGGCCGCCGGCGGCGACGGAACCGTGGCGGACGTGCTCAACCTCGCGCCGACTCTGCCCGTGGCCATGCTCCCGCTGGGCAATGAGAATCTGTTCGCCAAGGAGTTCGCCTTCACCCGCGATCCTCGGAAGTTGGCGCAGCGGATCGCACGCGGGACCGTTCGCGCGGTGGACGCCGGCTCGGTCAACGGGCGGCTGTTCACCTGCATGGTCACCGCGGGCTTCGACGCGGAAGTGGTGCACCGCGTGGCGGCTTGGCGCAACGGGCACACCCCCGGAAGCGCAAGAAAGCGGGTGCGGAGACTCACCTATGCCTGGCCGATCTTCGCCGCCACGTGGGGGTATCGTTTTCCATTGGTGCGACTGGAAGCCAACGGTGAGACTCACCAAGGCGCGATGGCCATGGCTTTCAACCTGCCGCGTTATGCGATGGGGATGCCCTTCTCGCCCCAGGCCCAGTGCGACGATGGGCAACTCGACTGGGTGCTGCTGAAGCGGCCGGGGATGCTGCACTCGCTCAACTACACCCGCGCGGTGTGGATGCGCCGACTGCGACATCGCGGTGACGTGCTCCACGGTCGAGCCGCGAAGATCACGATCACCGCGCTGGACCAGCCCGTGCCCGCCCAAGCCGACGGCGACGCGGCCGGATTCACCCCGCTGGTCATCGAGGCCAAGCCCCTGGCCTTTCGCGTGCTCGCATGACCGGGCGTTTTCGTCATAATGTCAACCCCTCGGCCTCGAACAAGAAAGATTTCACCACAGAGAGCCCAGAGCATGCAGAGATCAAAGATCGGAAATCTGTGATCCCCCCGCATTTCTCTGTGCTCTTTGTCTGCTCTGTGGTGAATATGAATCCACCCCCCCAAGCATGAAGGAACACGCGCATGTCCACGGCGCTTCCCGGTCAAGCCATCACCTGTGCCGACGGTCAGCTCACCGTCCCCGATCAACCCGTGATTCCCTTCATCGAGGGCGACGGCACCGGTCCTGATATCTGGCGTGCCAGCCAGTTCGTCTTCGACGCCGCGGTGGCCAAGGCTTACTTCGGGGCGCGTCGCATCGCCTGGCTCGAAGTCCTCGCCGGTGAGAAAGCCTTCAACCAGACGGGCAACTGGCTCCCCGACGCCACCCTCGACGCGTTCAAGAGGTATCTCGTGGGCATCAAAGGCCCGCTCACCACGCCCGTGGGCGGGGGCATCCGGTCGCTCAACGTGGCGCTGAGGCAGATGCTCGACCTCTACGTCTGCCTCCGTCCCGTTCGCTATTTCCAAGGCGTGCCCTCGCCGGTGAAGCATCCCGAAGCGGTGGACATGGTCATCTTCCGTGAGAACACCGAGGACATCTACGCCGGCATCGAGTTCCAGCACGGCACGCCCGAAGCCCACAAGTTCAAATCGCTGCTCAAGGAGCACTTCCCTAAGCACTTCGCCAAGATCCGCTTCCCCGACACCGTGGGCATCGGCTTGAAACCCATCTCGCAGCAGGGCACCGCGCGACTGGTCAAAGCCGCCATCGAGTACGCCATCCGCGAGAAGCGCAAGAGCGTCACCCTCGTGCACAAGGGCAACATCATGAAGTTCACCTCCGGCGCCTTCCGCGACTGGGGCTACGAGGTGGCGGCGAAGGAGTTCGGCGGGAAAGTCATCGACGCCGGCCCGTGGGAGAAGATCACCCGGCCCGACGGCGGCGAACTCCTCGTCAAGGACATGATCGCCGACAACTTCCTCCAGCAGATCCTCACCAGACCTTCAGAGTACGACGTCATCGCCACGCCCAACCTCAACGGCGACTACATCTCCGACGCACTGGCAGCCCAGGTCGGGGGCATCGGCATCGCGCCCGGGGGCAACATCAACTACGACACCGGTCACGCCATCTTCGAGGCGACCCACGGCACCGCCCCCAAGTACGCCAACCAGGACAAGGTCAACCCCGGCTCCGTCATCCTCTCGGGCGAGATGATGTTCCGCTACCTCCGCTGGAACGAAGCAGCCGACCTCATCCTCCGCGGCATGGAACGCGCCATCGCCGCCAAACGCGTCACCTACGACTTCGCCCGCCTGATGGACGGCGCCACCGAAGTCAAATGCAGCGACTTCGCCAAGGCCATCGTGGAGCACATGGCGTAACAGAGACGCCGGGCGAAGCTCGGGAAGTTTGATGACTCTGGTGCATCGGTGCATCGTTTTTGATCGGATCACCGGATCACCGGATCGACCCGGATCGACCCGGATCAGCACGGATTCAAACCGTTCTGCTTCGGATCCGTATTCATCCATTCCCACGCGGCCATCCGGTCGAACATCGATTTCCCGCAGAAAAACGCTCCGTGCCGTGGTCGATGATGAATTAGGTGCGGTCTGTCTTGATTTCTCGCGAGATTTTGATACCGTGTTGCAAGATCGCTCCCAACACGGTGAAACATGGCTCAGACCGATAGTGCAAACTCGCTGCGACAGACCCTCCCGCTGCATCAACTCGCGCCGCGGCAGTGCGCGGTGGTCGTGGCGGTCGAAGGCCAAAGCGACGACGCGGATCGGCTCAAGGCCATGGGGCTGTGCGTGGGCCGAAAGGTCGAACTCGTCAAGGGCGGCGACCCGCTGATCATCCGCGTGCTCGGCTCTCGCCTGGGTCTCTCCGCCCGACTGGCGCAGCGCGTCCGCGTCGACGCCTGCTCGGACCCGGTTTGCCGTGCGCCGCAGGACTAACTTGCTCAATGACGGTTACCACAGAGAGCACAGAGAGATCCAAAGATAGATACTTTGAAACATCCCATGAGAAGTCGCCGGTGATCGCAGATGATACAAATCAAGAAACAAGATTCTATCGGCGTTGATCGGTGTCCATCGGCGGCTCCATTCAATGATCCAATGACCCGAAGCAGGCTCGCACTCTCGACCTCTTGTCTCGGTGGTCTCCGTGTGCTCTGTGTTGAATGTCTTTTCTCCCAAGCGAAGTAAGTCACAGGAAGTCACAAATGGTTACGCTCTCGCTGGACGTGTTGGACCCGCCGCGCAAGCAGGAGGGCCTTGCCTGCGTGGCGCTGGTGGGCAATCCTAACGCCGGCAAGACCTCGCTCTTCAACGCGCTGACCGGGCTGCGGGCCAAGACCGCCAACTTCCCGGGAACCACCGTGGAGCGTCGCCGCGCTCGCCTGGAACTGGGCGGCCGCAAGATCGAACTCGTGGACCTGCCCGGTCTCTACACCCTGGCCGCCGCCACCGACGAAGAACGCGTGGCTCGTGACGTCCTCGTCGGCGCCGCCCCCGGAAGCAATAAACCCTCTCTGGCGATCCTGATCCTCGACGCCACCAATCTCGAACGCAATCTCTTCCTGGCTTCGCAGGTGCTCGAACTCGACGTGCCCGTCGTCGCGGCGCTCAACATGACCGACCTGGCGCACCGCGCCGGCATCAAGGTGGACCTCGCCGCCCTGCGTCGAGAGCTGGGCTGCCCCGTCGTGCCCATCGCCGCCGCCAAGAACCACGGCATCGACGCCCTGCGCAACGCCGTCCTCGAAGCCCTGCAGCGCACCGACCCCGCTCCTGCAAAGCCCGAGGAACTCGCCAAGGCCTGCAACTGCTCGGGCTGCCCCTTCGAGAGCCGATACAACTGGGCGCAGACCGTCGGTTCGCGCTGCGCCCATACGCCCGCCACGCACGGCCAAAACACCGAACGCATCGACCGCGTGCTCACCCATCCGGTCGTGGGCCTGGCCGCCTTCTTCACCGTCATGTTCGCCGTCTTCGCCATGATCTTCTGGATCGCTCAGTTCCCCATGGGCTGGATCGACAGCCTCTTCGCCTTCGCCCAGCAAGTCGTCGCAGCTAATGTCCCCGAGGGCGACCTGCAAAGCCTGCTCGTGGACGGTGTGATCGGCGGCGTGGGCGGCATGCTCATCTTTCTGCCCCAGATCTGCATCCTCTTCTTCTTCCTCTCGCTGCTCGAGGACACCGGCTACCTCGCACGCGCCGCCTTCGTCATGGATCGGATGATGCAGCGTGTGGGCCTGCCGGGCAAAGCCTTTCTGCCCATGCTCTCCGCCCACGCCTGCGCCATCCCCGCGCTCATGGCGGCGCGCGTCATCGAGGACCGCCGCGATCGGCTCGTCACCATGCTCGTCCTGCCGCTGATGAGCTGCGCCGCGCGCATCCCGGTCTACGCCATGGTCACCGCGCTGCTCTTCGCCGACGCTCCGCTCAAAGCCGCCGCCGCCTTCACCGCCGCCTACCTGTTGGGCATTGTCGCCGCGGTCCTGGCCGCCTTCGCCCTCAAGGGCACCATCCTCCCGGGGGAAACTCGCCCCCTCGTGCTCGAACTGCCCAGCTACAAAGTCCCCAGCCTGCGCAACGCCCTGGTCCTCATGCTCGACCGCGCCCGGATCTTCGTCAAGAAGGCGGGCACCGCCATCTTCTTCCTCTCCATCCTCCTCTGGGCCCTGGCGACCTACCCCAAGAGCGACCCGCCCCCGGAAGCTCAGCAGAAAATCACTCAGGCGCAGAGGCTCGAACAGGCGGGAAATGCCGACGAAGCCGCCGCCCTGCTCGACGAAGCCGACCGCCTCACCGCGCAGTCCGCCCTGGCCCAATCCTTCGCCGGACGCATCGGCCGCTTCATTGAACCCGCCATCGCGCCGCTGGGCTACGACTGGCAGATCGGCATCGGCGTGGTCAGCTCCTTCGCTGCACGCGAGGTCATCGTCTCCACCCTCGCCATCGTCTATGGCGTAGGCGAGTCCGCCGCCGACGAGGACCCCCAGAGTCTCTACGACACCCTCCGCTCCGCGCGACGGACCGATGGCTCGCCCGTCTTCGACCTCTCCACCTGCCTATCGCTCCTGGTCTTCTACGTCCTGGCCATGCAGTGCGTCTCCACCCTCGTTGTCGCCAATCGCGAGACCGGCTCCTGGCGCTGGCCCGCCTTCATGTTCCTCTACATGACCGCCCTGGCCTACGCCGCCGCCTTCGTCACCTACCAGACCGTGCTGCGACTCTGACGCTCCCCGCTCGCCGCTCCAATGCAAAGCCCGCGATGCCATCGCGGGGATCAAATCAGCAAGGGCACCGCCCGCGTTCCATCGCGCTCGCCGCCACTTGGCATTGGATATCTACTTCACGCGCTCCTTATCCCTGAAACACGGACTCACGGTGATATGTGCGATATTCACCCTAAGTATAAAGGAGAGTAAAAGGGTGTCAGGATGCATGAATGCAACAGACCCTCGTGTCGATCGGCGCCCGAACTACCGACTTAACCGCGCGATGATTGGGTCGAGTTTCTTGCGGGCTTCGTCGACGACTTCTTTGGAGAGGCTGTCCTCGCTCAGGGGTTCGCGGGCGGCGGCTTCCTGGGCGAGTTTCAGGGCGTCGGCGCGCTTGCCGGTGCGTTCGAGGCGGGAGATTTCGGTGAAGACCTGACTGAAGTAGGGCATCAGGTCTGTGGCGGTCTTGAAGCAATCCAGGGTCATCTGTTTGACCACGTCGGTCTGGCGGTGGGCCACGTCGGGTAGGAACTTGGCACGGTAGAAGAAGCCCGCGGCGCGAAGCTGCGACTCGAAGAGTTTGGCCCATTCGATGCGGGGATAAGCGGCGCCCTCGAAGCTCTTGGCGGTGTCGTTCTCGCCGCAGGACATGACGAAGGGGATGTGTGAGGCTTTGGGGTTGACGCTGTGCCAGGGGCTGCCGGTGGCCCAGGTGCCGGCGGAGTGGGCGGAGCAGCCGACCACGAGTTGCGGGTAACGCATCATGAAGCGGTGAGCGTACTGCGCCCCGCCGGAGAACCCGAAGATGTATAGCTTCGGGTGGAGCTTGTAGGACTTTGAAAGCTCTCTGAAGACCGCGAGCAACTGTTCGTCGCTGCGATGATCCATGGTCTGATACCCCTCGTTGGGGAAGGAGGGGCCTACGACGATGCAGTCGTGCTGGTCTGCCCAGCCCGCCAGGCCCGCGGCGTTCTTGCCGTTGCTCTTGTAGCCATGCACGCCCACGACCAGCCAGTAGGTTTTCTGGGGGTCGAGCGTGGCGGGAGTGTAGACGTAGTAGTCGCGGTCGGTGAGCGTGTCCTTGCGGACTTCTTCGCCCGCGGAGGCGTCGGTGCAGAGCAACAGCAGCACGAGGCCCATGCAGAGCAGCGGGAGCAGGCTTTGAGTGAGCATGCTTGACAGGATACAGCGGAAGCCCGGGCGGAGTGTGCCCAAGCCAGGCCCGATCCTTCGGCGGGGCTATTCGGTGAGGTGTCGCGGGTCGGGAGGGAGCGGTTCGCAGGGGTGGGCTTGCTCGATCTCCTTGAGTAGGGCGAGGAGTCGGGCGGCCAGGGCGGGTTCGTCGGCGTAGCGGTTGACACGCTGGGGCAGATCGTCGTGGAGGTGGAAGAGCTCGCGCGGCTGCGTGTGGGTGGTGTAGCCGCGCTCGGAGCGGAGCCAGTCGGGTTCTTTGCGATCGCCGCCAGTGGGGGAGTCGATGAGCACCCAGGGGCCTTCTCGCAGGGCGAATCGGCCGCTCATGGAGCGGTAGACAAGACTGGTTCGGGTGGGCTGGTGGGTCCTGCCCTGGAGGAGCGGGAGGAAGGAAACGCTGTCTTCACCGGCGTTGTCGGGTGCTCTGACGTTGACGATCTGAGCGCAGGTGGCGAAGAAGTCGCCCAAGCAGAGGGTCTGATCGCAGACGGTTCCGGGCGGGGTGACGGTGGGCCAGGAAGCGACGAAGGGCACGCGATGTCCGCCCTCCCATGCGTCGAACTTCAGACCCCGCAGGTTGCCCATGCTGTAGTGATGGGTGCGACGGGCGCGAGCCCAGGCGCCCTCGTCGTCGTCGGTGCGATCCTCCGGGCCGTTGTCCGAGGCGAAGATGAGCAGGGTGTTCTCGCGCTGCCCGGTGCGCTCGAGCGCGTCGAGCACCTGACCCACGACCCAGTCCACCTCGCAGACGAAGTCGCCGTAGTTGCCTACGCCACTCTTGCCTTGGAAGGGTGGGTTGGGAACAATGGGCGAGTGCGGAGAAGTAAGCGGGAAATAGAGGAAGAAGGGTTGACGTATATCTTGAGCTGGTGATTGTTCGATGTAGTTGACCGCGCGCTGGGTGAACTCGGGGATCATCTTCTCGAGTTGCCAGCCCGGAGTCATCAAGCCCGGATAGCCGTACATGGTGTCGGGCTTGGGGACGGTGGGCGGGTCGAGCAGACGGTCGTTCAGGAACCAGGAGTAAGGCGGGAAGTTGGGCACGTCCACGCCGAAGTAGGTGTCGAAGCCACGATCGACGGGGCCGCCCGCGAGACGACCGGAGTAGTCGATGTTGGGCTCGAAGCGTAGACGTTCGGAATGCGCCCACTGGCCAAAAGTGAGCGTTTCATTGGGGTGACGCCCGTCCTTGGTGGGCCAATCCCAGCCCAGATGCCACTTGCCGATGCAGGCGGTGCGGTAGCCCTGCTGGCGCAGCAGTTCCGCCACGGTGACGCGCCCCGGCTCGATCAGAGCACCGTCCCAAGGGCAGACGATGCCGCGCTTGAGTCGGGTACGCCAGGGGTAGCGACCGGTAAGGATGTTGTATCGGCTGGGCGTGCAGACGGCGGTGGACGCGTGTGCGTCGGTGAAGCGCATGCCGGTGGCGGCCAGACGATCCAGATGGGGCGTAGGTATCTTGCATGCGGCGCTGTTGCAGCGCATATCGCCGTAGCCCATGTCGTCAGCAAGGATGAAGATGATGTTGGGTAATGTCATGGGAAGAACGCTGCGCTGGCGCAGTCCGCGGTTTTCAGCGGAGGGTGATTGTATCACGCGGCGGGCGGCCCACTCTGGGGAGACTGGATCGCCGCGGGGTGGAGGGGCGGTAAACGGCAAAGCCCGCGACGTCATCGCGGGCTTTGCGTGCGGCTAGGTAATGCGGGCGATAGGAATCGAACCTACACGGGGTGTTTAGCCCCACAAGAACCTGAATCTTGCGCGTCTGCCAGTTCCGCCACGCCCGCAGCGGGAAAGAGGTAGTGTACGGCAAAGCGAGGGGGAAGCAAGTGTTGGGGGAGCCGGGGGGAGTGAAATGGAGGATGCGTCGTGGGGAAGGCACGATTGGAAAGTCAACAGTCGTTGGGTGGGAGCGTTGCGCCTCAAGGAAGTAGACTTGCGGGGAGATGAGAGTCCCTTGGAAGCGGTGTGCTGATGGACGATGTGGGGCATCGAGCGGTGCTGATGGAGGAGGTGTTGGGAGCGCTGCAGCCGCGGGCGGGGGAGGTCTGTGTGGACTGCACGGTGGGTCGCGGCGGTCATGCGCAGGTGATCGCGCCGATGCTGCAGCCTGGGGGCAGGTACGTGGGGCTGGACGTGGACCCGCAGAACGCGGCGTTCTCGGCGGAGCGACTGGCGGGCCTGGCGGAGGTGGTGCGGAGCAACTTCGCCGCGGCGCGATCGACGCTCAGCGCCCGGGGCGTGGACCGGGTGGACCTGCTGCTGGCGGACCTGGGGTTCGCGAGCAATCAGATGAGCGACCCGAACCGAGGGCTGAGTTTCGACAGCGATGGGCCTCTGGATATGCGTCTGGACCCGGACCTGCCCACGACGGCGGCGGAGCTGATCGGGACGCTCTCGGAGCGCGAACTGGCGGACCTGATCTACCGTTTCGGCGAAGAGCGTCTGAGCCGACGCATCGCACGGAATATTGTGGCTCAGCGACGCATTTCACCGATCAACACCGGTAGGCAGCTCGCGGCGGCGGTGCGCACCGCCGTGGGCGGGCCCAGGGCGAAGATCGACCCGGCGACACGGACGTTCATGGCGCTGCGGATCGCGGTCAACGGTGAGCTTGAAGCGCTCGAGGGGTTGTTGAGTTCGTTGCCCATGTTGATGCGCAAGGGGGGTCGGGCGGCGATCATCAGCTTCCACTCGTTGGAGGATCGGATGGTCAAGCGCGCCTTCGCGGCGTACGGAGAGTTGGGCGTCGCGGAGGTGCTGACGAAGAAGCCGGTGCAGGCGAGCGAGCAGGAGACGCGGAGCAATCCGCGAAGTCGGAGCGCCAAGTTGCGAGTTCTGCGGTGGACCGGATAATCGCCGCGATCAAAATCGCCGTCATGGAGGACGGCTGCCTCGGACTCTTACACGGACGTACGGAACATGACACGCGAGACGAAGGTCGGACTGCTGGTCGGGACGGGGATCATCCTGCTCATCGGGATCATCGTGAGCGACCACCTGTCGGTGGTGCAGAGGCAGGAGCCTGCCCGGCTCACGGCGCAGGCGCCCGCGGCGCAGCAGGAGATGCTGCCCGTGGCGGACCCGTCACTGCCGGCGGTGGCGGAGGCCTTGCCTCCGGGGAATCCGCCGGTGCTTCCCACGTCCACGCGGGAGTCGTCGTCGAGCGTTCCGCCCCGGGGATTACCCGAGTTGATCGCGATGCAGCGTGAGCAGGCCGAGCGCGCCGCGCAGGCGCAGGCACAAACACAGCCGACGCTCGTCGTGGACGCGGGTACGCAGCCGCCTCAATCCCCGGTTCCCACGAACGCTCTGCAGCAGACGACTCCTGCGCAGCAGACCCAACAAACGCCGCAGCCGGCCATGTTGGTCATTGCTCCGCCCACGGAAACGCTGCAGCTCACGCGGGCGGTGCAGACGGCGGCCCCTCCGGCGCCAACGAATCAGAAGGTCCACTTCGTCAAGGCGAAAGAGAGCCTCTACTCCATCGCCAAGCTGCACTACGGCAGCGGCGAGCAGTGGCGTCGCATCAAGGAAGCCAACCCTAACTCGGTGGGCAGGAACGACTCCGTGCGTGAGGGCGTGCGACTGATCATCCCCGACGTGGCCGCCACCCCGCCGGCCACGACGACGCTGACCGCGGAACGTCCGACGGATCGCGTCGAGCAGATCAACACCGCGAGCATCGCCACCACCAGCAACACGAACATCATCACCGTGGCTGCGGGCGACAATCTGAGCAGGCTCGCCGCGAAACACTTGGGCAGCGACGGTCAATGGCGAAAACTCTTCGAGGCCAACCGCGATCAGCTTTCCAGCGCGGACGATCTGAAAGTCGGCATGAAGCTCCGCCTGCCCGCCCCCGGAAGCAGCACTCAAGCGAGCACCACGAACACTGAATCCAGGCGAATCGAGTCTCGTCAAACCGAGCGGGTCGCGCCCGTGGCCGCCAAGCCGACCTACACCGTCAAGCCCGGCGACACGCTTCGGAAGATCGCCGCCCGCACCCTGGGCAACGCCGACCGCTGGACCGAGATCCATCAGCTCAACCGCGACCGCGTGAAGGACGCCGACAAGCTCGAAGCGGGCGTCACGCTTCGCCTCCCGCCCTCCTCGCAGGCACGCGGATGAATCGGATCGGACTCGTTGCGATGGAGCACATCCGACTCATCCGATCCATCCGAGTTAACTTCCCTGCGAGCCGAGTGCACCGGATGGACCCTTGGAGCCGAGATCTGAGTTCAGAAAGCCCTGAATCATGCGTAGCAAGCTGGCGGTGTTGATCGTCTTCGCCGCCGCGATGGCGTGCAGCATGTTGGTGATGCGGCAGAAACGGATCGAGGCGGCGCACCAGATCGCGCAGAGCTACCAGCGCATCGAGGCCACGCGTTACGAACTCTGGGACCTGCAGTCACGGATCGCGCAGCGGATCGAGGCGCGGAATCTGGCCACGGCGCTGCGCGAGGCGAATCTGCGATTCGAGCCGACCACCCCGGGCGTGATGCCGGTGGACCGGCGCGAAGAGCCGAGCATCAAGCCGGCGTCGAACCCCATCTCCAACCTCTGGCGACCCGATGGCCCTGAACCCCGGCAACCCTGACCCTGCTGCGAGCCTGACCGCTGCGCCGCCCACCGCGGGCCATCGCGCCGATCAGGTCCGCCATGCGCGGCGCGTGTTCGTCGCCGGGTCGCTGCTGCTGGCGATGATGGCGCTGGCGATGCTCGGCATCCTCGTGCGCGTGGTGCTGCTGCAGACTCAGCCGCCGGCGCCCGTGGCGGAGCTGATCGACACCCAGCGCAGCACGGTGGAGCTGCGCGGGCGACGCGGCACGCTGCTGGACCGTCACGGCCGCGCTCTGGCGGTCACCAAGCCCGCCACCACACTCTTCGTCGACGCCAAGCTGATCACCGAACCAGCCACCTTTGCCGAACGCGTGGGCCACGGTCTGGGCTACGATCCAGCCAGGGTCGAGATGACCCTGGCGGCGAGGCCGGATTCTCGGTACATCGTGCTGGATCGCAGGCTCGACGACGAGCGTTTGGCCAGGCTCGCCCAGTCGCAGATGCCCGCGGGTGTGTCCGCCTCGACGCACCTGGTGCGCGAGTACCCGCACGGGTCGCTGGCCAGTCAGGTCATCGGGTTCGTCGGAGCCGAGGGCGCAGGGCTCGAGGGCCTGGAGCGCACCTTCGACCGCGAACTGTCGGGCGTGGCGGGCAGGATGTCCTACCTCCGCGACGCGAGTCGGCGGCCGCTGTGGATCGACCAGACCACCTATCACCCGCCCACGGACGGCAAGCCCGTTCGGCTGGCGCTGGATATCACGCTGCAGGCGATCGCCGAGGGCGAGCTGGCGGCGGCGGCGAGTCAGTACGGGGCGCAGTCGGGCCAGATCGTCGTGATGCAGCCGCACACCGGGCAGGTGCTGGCGATGGCGAATTATCCGTCGTTCGACCCCGCTCGGCTCGCCAGCGCCAGGCCCGAGCAGTGGC
Source organism: uncultured Phycisphaera sp. (assembly GCA_964496285.1). Taxonomy (GTDB): domain Bacteria; phylum Planctomycetota; class Phycisphaerae; order Phycisphaerales; family Phycisphaeraceae; genus CAZBXW01. The sequence goes on along the minus strand of CAZBXW010000005.1, from coordinate 236,606 downwards.
GCAATCGCGCGGTGACCGACGTGTTCGAGCCCGGGTCGATCTTCAAGCCCTTCGTCTGGGCGCCGGCCACCAGCCAGGCGGTAGCGGACTCGAACGAGCTGATCGACTGCACCACCTCGGGCCTGTGGGTCACGCCCGTGGGCCGACGTCTGCGCGACGCTCACCCCAACGGTCTGCAGACGTGGGACGGCGTGCTGACCGTTTCGAGCAACATCGGGATGGCCAAGGTGGCGCTGCGCATGGGCGCCCGGCGCATGTTCGCCGCGGTCCGCTCCTTCGGGTTCGGGCAGAGCACCGGCAGCGGTCTGCCCGGCGAAGTGGGGGGCCTGGTCACGCCGCTGAACAAGTGGACCCACTATTCCGTCACCAGCGTCTGCATGGGACAGGAGATCGCGGTCACGCCGTTGCAGATCACCCGCGCGATGTGCGTGATCGCCAACGGCGGGAACATGGTCGCTCCGACGTTGGTGGCGCGGGACGCTCGCCCCGCTGCCGGTGAGATCCCCGTGCTCGAACGCATCCTCACGCCCCAGGCCGCCGCCCACACGAGGCAGGTGCTCCGCCGCGTCGTCACCGACGGCACCGGACGCAAAGCCAACAGCCCGCTCTACAGCATCTTCGGCAAGACCGGCACGGCGCAGATCGCCGACCGCGTCCGCGGTGGATACCTCCCGGACCAGTACGTCGGGTCCTTCATCTGCGGCGCGCCCGTGGACGACCCGCAGATCGTCGTGGGCGTCTTCATCCATCGTCCGAACAAGGCCAAGGGGTACTACGGCGGAATCATCGCCGCCCCCGCCGCCATGCGCGTTGTCGAACAGTCCCTCATCTACATGGGCGTCCCGCCCCAGCCCAACCCGCACACCCAGGACGAAGCAAAACTCGTCCGCTTTGATTGAGACGGTGAACCGTTGAAGCCGCGCCGATCCCGTGGCCTCTGATTCCTCGCCAAAACGAACAGCCCGGCCAAGATTCGGCCGGGCTGTCCTCTGAAGCGGGCGAAGGGACTTGAACCCTCGACATTCACGTTGGCAACGTGACGCTCTACCGCTGAGCTACGCCCGCGCTGGGGCCCGCACCACGTTCAGGCTCGCGGAGCCAAGGCGGGCATTGTAGCAATCGGTCCAATCCGAGCAACTGCTCAGCGCCGTAGCCGGCGCACCCTCAGCCCCCGACTCGTTCGCAAGTGACGAGTCGTTAGGGTTTTCCACATCGGACAACCCAGTCTTGCATTAACCTTTGCAGCTGGTTATGATGCTCGCGTTCGACAGGTGCCCGAGCTTGTGGCTCGGGTGAAAAGGGAAGTGTGGTGCCTCAGCGACAAGCTGAGAACTCCACCGCGGTCGCGCCGCCGTAATGGCCCCCCCGGAAGTCGCCACAGACCAACGGGGACGCGACAGGCAATGAGCCACTGGCCGGTTCGCAACGAATTGGCTGGGAAGGCTGCCTGACGCGAAGCCTAAGCCGGAAGACCTGCCTGCGAACGGAAGTTGTGTCCTCGCGTAAGGGACGCAGCGGCCAGGCGGTTCTATTCCCCCGAACCTCTCCTGCCCCTGCGAATCACTCCCCGCGACGGACCCGTCGGTCAACGCTGGGGGATCGCCCTGCGCGATTCAGGGCAAGGAGTCGGTCATGCGCGTTTCTCGTTTCTCGACGTGGGTCTTAGGTGGTTCGCTGGCAGCCGCCGCTTCGAGTGTTCACGCCGCGAGTTTCAGCGACGTTCTCGCTTGGGTCGGCAGCGGCAGCGAACAAGCGGCGCTGGTCATCGACTTCAACACCGGCCCCACGCCGCAGTCGTTGCTCTGGGGCTACCGTCACGATGGGTCGGCCACCGGGCAGGACATGATCTTCGCCGTCACCGACGCGGACCCGAAGCTCTACATCAAGTACGGTGAATCGGGCAGCTTCGGCAGGCCGCTCTACGGGTTCGGGTACGACGTGGACGGCGACGGCTTTGCGCTCGACGATGCGACTGTCTTTGACGCTGGCGGTAAAGCTCTGATCCCCAACTCGCAACTGGGAACCTTCTCGATGCCCGGGGATGCGGACGGGGCAGCGGCGGTCGATCCCGACGACGTCTGGGTCGAAGGCTGGTTCACAGGGTACGCCGAACTCTGGGTCAGCTACGATGGGACCACTTGGCAGGCGCCGATCCATCCGATCACGATGGATTTCTTCGGCATGACCAATCACGACCTGGGGATTTTCCCGTGGGCCGGCTGGTCGTTCTCCAGCGACTTTTCCAGCAGTGAACCCAGCGAGCCCACCGCGGCGTTGATCCCTGAGCCAACCGCGCTGGCGGTGCTGTCACTGCTGGGCGTCGTGGCGATGGCCAAGCGTCGTGCGAGGGCGTGATGATGCGGCACGCGCCAGACCATCGCGACTTGATGGCGCACCTCCCGGTGCCGGGCTTTTCGCTCATCGAGTTGCTCGTGTCCACGGTGATCATCGCGGTGCTCGTGGGGACGCTGTTGCCCGCCTTGGGATCGGCTCGTGACATGGCACGCAAGTCGGTGTGTCTGTCGAACCATCACGCCCTGGGCGCTGCGGGCACGCTCTACACCAACGACCACCGCTACGCCTTCTGGGAGTACGTCCACGGCAACGGGCCGGACTCCGGGGCGTACTGGTGGTTCGGCTTCGAGCCGGGCGGTCCCGGAACGGGCACGGATCGCCCGCTCGATCTGGAGCGCAGCGTTTTTGCGGATTACCTGAGCGAAGCCGGCGACCGTTTTCAATGTCCGAGCTTTCCCTACACGGACCCGGCTTTCAATCGCAAGTTCGCCAAGCGTGCCGCGACGTATGGCTACAACTGGCGCTTGAGCGGTGTGCGACCGCCCCCAGCGCTCGAACTCCCGGAGGCCTCGATTCCGCCCCAGCGCATCGACCGTTACGCCGGTCGCTCCAGCAGTGTCTTCATGTTCGCCGACAGCCTGTTCACCGAAGTCTCCTCGAAGTTCGAGGAGGGCTACTACATCGCCTACAGCAGCAACCCATCGGTCGTCGGAGGCTACGCCCACTTTCGACATCGGAGCAAAGCCAACGTCGTCTACCTCGACGGCCACGCCTCGGACCAGAAGCTTACCGGCGGCAGCCATCGCACCGTGGCGGGAGGCCAATCGGGAAATCTCACCGCGCCTGACGGCACGAACGCGATCTACGGCGACCGTTGAGTCTTCACATGTTCAGTCATGGTGCGCGGGAAGCCTCGGATGTGGGTCCGGGGCTTCTCGCTTTTCTTCAGCCAGTCATCGATAGGATGTCTTCGTCATGTCCATCCGCATCGACCGCTGCGTCTGCGTCAATCGCACCTTCGCTTCGCTCTGGAGCTTAGCCCAGGCGCAGAAACTCACGCTCGAGGAGCTTTCCGCCTGCACCGGGGCCGGGGCGCAGTGCTCGAGTTGCCTGCCCTACCTCAAGCGCATGTACGAGACCGGGCAGACGGTCTTCACCGAAATCATCGAGCCTGATGCTTTAGCGCGCGACGCGCAGCGTCCGTCGCCGGGGCGTTAACTCCACCGTCGGATCACCAGCGTGTCGTTCTGGCCGCCGAAGCCGAAGCTGTTGGACAGCGCGGCGTCGATCCGCATCTTCCGTGCCGCGTTGGGGAGGTAGTCCAGATCGCACTGCGGGTCCGGGTCGTGCAGATTGATGGTGGGCGGGGCGGTCTGGTCGCGGATGGCCAGCACGCAGGCGATCACCTGCACCGCGCCCGCGGCGGCGATGAGGTGGCCCATCATGCTCTTGACCGAGCTGACGGGCACGCTCTTCGCCGATTCGCCGAACACTGCTTTGATGGCGCGCGTCTCGGTCGAGTCGTTCTCGTGCGTGCCCGTGCCGTGGGCCGCGATGTAGTGCACGTCGGCCGGGGTGATGCCCGCGTCGCGCAGGGCGCCGGTCATCGAAGCGATCGGGCCTTTGGCTTCGGGGTGCATGTCGGTGATGCGGAACGCGTCGGCGGAGGAGCCATAGCCCGCGACCTCCGCGAGGATCTTCGCGCCGCGTCGCTGCGCGTGCTCGAAGGTTTCGAGGATGACCATGCCCGAGCCTTCGCCCAGCACGAATCCGTCGCGGTCCTTGCTGAAGGGACGTGAGGCGGTCAGGCAGGTGTCGTTGCGGGTCGAGAGCGCGGTCAGGCGATTGAACCCCGTGACGCCGAAGGGGTGGATCATGGTGTGCGCCCCGCCGCAGATCATCACGTCGGCGTCGCCGCGGCGCAGGATCTCGGTCGCCTCGCCGATCGCCTGTGTGGAAGCGGCGCAGGCGGTAAGGCAGTTGTAGGTCGGCCCGCCCACGTCGAACTCCATCGCCAGGTGCGTCAGGGGCATGTTCGGTTCCTGCTCCACCTCGCGCACGGCGGTCATGCTCTGTCGAGCCGCGGCGGCCCACTTCGCACCGTCGACGGCTTTCTTCTGGTCGTCCCAGCCCGCGAGATTGGTCGCCACGTAATTGTCGAAGTCCAGCGAACCCTCGCCCGAGCCGAGGTAGATGCCCAGTCGCTCGCGATCCAGCTTCGTGAAATGGTCCAGCCCCGCGCACCGCCAGGCCTGTGCCGCCGCCCCCAGTGCGAACGCCGTGTTGGACCCGATGCCCTCGTGAATCGAGAAGTCCTTGACCCACTTACGGGGGTCGTAGTTCTTGACCTGGGCGCTGAACCGCGTGGGAAAGGTGGAGGCGTCGAAGTGCTCCGTGGGGGAGATGCCACTGTGGCCCGCCAGCAGGTTCTGCCAGGCTGATTCGATGTCATTGCCCAGCGGCGTGACCCATCCGATGCCCGTGATGACGATTGGTTGGCGCATGCTCGAATTGTAACGGCGGGCAGTGGCAGAGAGGGCGGGGGTATCGGCGGAGGGGTGCCGAGCTGGCCCAAGCGCGTGGTCTAGGCGAGGTCGAAGAGCAGGAACTCACCTTGGCCAGCGAGGGTTAGATTGGGTTCGGACTCGATGGCGGCCCCGTCGCCGTCGCTGAGGCTCTGACCGTTGAGCGTGATCCGGCCAGCGGTGACCTGGACATAGGCGGCACGCCCCTGCGCCAGCGCATGTTGCAGCGGGGATTGGGGTGTGGGTCTGCCGATCCAGATGGCGGCGTTCTGGTGGATCGTGGCGGAGATATCGCGTCCGTCGGGCGAAGCCATGAGCGTCATTCGGCCTTGGCCGTCCTGCGCGGGGAGGTGGATTTCTTCGTAGCTCGGGGGCAGGTCGGTCTTGCTCGGCTCGATCCAGATCTGAAGGAAGCGGACGGGCTGGGACTTGGAGGGATTGAACTCGCTATGTCGGATGCCTGTGCCCGCGGACATGCGTTGGACCTGTCCGGCCTGGAGGATCGAGCCGTTGCCCAGGCTGTCCCGGTGTTCGAGTTGGCCATCCAGGACGTAGGTGACGATCTCCTTGTCGCGGTGGCCGTGCATGCCAAAGCCCGCGCCGGGAACGACGCGGTCGTCGTTGATGACGCGCAGGGCACGCAAGCCCATGTGGTGCGGGTCGTGATACTGGCCGAACGAGAAGGTGTGTCGGCTGTCGAGCCAGTCGAGCGAAGTGCGGCCACGGGAATCCGAGGGTCGGATCTGAATCATGGTGGGGGAGTATAGGCCCGTGGGTGCGCCGCGGACGAGCGATGAGCGAGGCGAGGTGCGGGAGAGGAGGATCAGCCCGCCAAGGCGCGGACGCGCTGCTCGGCTGAGCCGATGCTGGTGATGCGGATGCCGAAGTTCTCGCCCACCTTGACCGCCTGACCCGAGCCGATGGCCTTGTTGTTCACCAGCAGTTCGAGGTTCTCTTCGGAGTTCTTCTGCAGCTCGACGATCGCACCGGGGCCCAGCGCCAGCACGTCGTCGATGGGCAGCGAGCGTGAGCCGATCTGCACGATCACGGGCACCTGGAGTTTGAGGATGGTCTTCAGCTCGGGGCGCGGCATGGGCGTAGGGGAATCATCGGCAGGTCGAGGACCGCTGGTGCAATTTACAGTCACGAGCCTGGGCGTGGCGGCGGGGCGGGATTGCGGCGGGCGCTGGGGAGACCGGCTGTTCTTGACGAGTGTGTGGCGGGGTGTCATAGTTCGCGACACGGTCTGGCTCGGTATCGCACGGCCCGAGGTTGATGCGTCGATCATGCCCGGCACCTTCGAATTGCGCAACGCCAAGGTCCGCCAACTCGTGCACGATCACGTGCCGCGAGGCGGCGCCAAGCCCGGGGCGGTGCTGGAGCTTAGCTGCGGCAACGCCGAGCTTCTGGCGACGCTGCAGCGCGACGGGTATGCGGTGCGCGGCACCAACTTCACCGCCTATCCGCAGGCTGCGCCGGGCGTGCCCATCGACGTGGGCGTGGACCTGCTCCGGGGGCTGCCTTACGACGAGGCGGCGTTCGACGCGGTGATTCTGTTGGACGTCATCGAGCACCTGTCCGATCACGACGCGGTGCTGCGTCACCTTTCCCGCGTGCTCAAGCTGGGCGGGGTGCTGATCATCGCGGCGCCTAACATCAGCAATATCAGCTCGCGCCTGCACTTCTTGTTCACGGGGTTCTTCAAGGTCCGACGATCGTTCATCGGCTTTGACGTGCCGGCGGAGAAGTCCTTCGCCTTCCACAATTACGCGCCGCACCTGCCGGTGCTGCTCTATCAGATGCACGCGCGGGCGGTGCCCTGCGAGCGGTTCGAATCGGTGGGCGTGAAGCTCAAGTCAGTGCTGTTCTATGTGCTGCTGATCCTGCCGATCTGGCTCTGCACGCTGCACCGCACGGGTCGTCAGGAGAAGTTTCTGGCCGGTACGCCGGCGGGCCGAATGCTCCTGCGACGCCTCACGGGATTCGGCAATCTCTGCGGCGAACTGATGATCCTCGTGGGGCGACGCAGCGAGCCGACGTGTGTCGTGGCGGGCAGGACATCCATGCCTGCGTGGTACCACGGCCCGGGATCGGAAGATGCCTTGGGCCCGCGGCAAGTCAAGGGCGAAGAGGCCTAATCGCCGAACGCCGCCTCCGCCAGGTCCAGCGCTTTGGCCAGGGCGGCGGCCTTGTTGATGGTTTCCTGGTGTTCGGCCTGCGGGTCCGAGTCGGCCACGATTCCCCCGCCCGCCTGAAGATGCACCGTCCATTCTTTCACCGGGTTCCCGGTTCCCTGGGTCGCCGGGTCCCTGACTTCGGGCAGGACCACCATCGTCCTTAGCGCGATGGCCATGTCCATGTTGCCCTCGAAGTCGGCGTAGCCCACGGCGCCGGCGTAGGGACCGCGGCGCGTGGGCTCCAGCTCGTCGATGATCTGCATCGCTCGCACCTTGGGCGACCCGCTCACTGTGCCCACCGGCAGCGACACCCGCAGCGCGTCCCAGCAGCTCTGGCCCTGACGCAGCGTTCCCGTCACCGTCGAGCTGATGTGCATCACGTGGCTGTAGCGCTCCACCGTCAGCACCTCGGGCAGGCGGATGCTCCCGGGTACGCAGACACGGCCCACGTCATTGCGGCCAAGGTCCACGAGCATGATGTGCTCGGCGCGCTCCTTGGGGTCGCTGAGCAGTTCGCGCTCCAGCGCCTGGTCTTCGTCGTGGGTTCGGCCGCGTCGCCGGGTCCCCGCCAGCGGGCGGTTGGTCACCTGCCCCTTGGACACGCGGCAGAGAATCTCCGGGCTTGACCCGATGAGCATCGCCCCCTGAACCTGGAGGTAGAACATGTAGGGCGAAGGGTTCACCACGCGCAGCGAACGGTAGATGTCGAACGGGTCCACCCGCGTGCGCAGCTCGAAACGCTGGCTCGGGACGACCTGAAAGACGTCGCCGGCGGCGATGTACTGCTTGGCTTTGAGCACCGCCGAGCGATAGCCATCGGGCCCCATGTTGCTCGTGGGCAGCTCGCGCGGCGGAGCCGCCAGGTCCACCTCGCCGGTGTGCAGCTCCGGCACGCTGGAGCGCGGCGTGGCGATGCGCTGGATCAACGCGTCGATCTGTTGCTCAGCGGCTTCGTACGCGGCATCGGGCGAGGCGAACTCGTCGAGCCGAACGTTCACCACCACGACGATCGCCTTCTGAACGTGGTCGAAGGCGATGACGTGGCGATAGAGCTGCATGTGCAGGTCGGGCAGGCCACGGTCGTCGGGCGGGGGCGCGGGAAGTTTTTCGCCTTCGAGGTAGCGGACGGTGTCGTAGCCCGCGTAGCCGACCCATCCGCCGGTGAACGTCGGGAGCTGCGCCAGCCCCGGGATCTCCGACACCAGCGCGGGCTGATGGTCGGCGGTGAGGCGTTCCATCTCGCCCAACGGGTCGGGGCAGCGGTAACTGCGTGATCGATCGGGCCCCAGGGTGTCGAGGTATTGGACTTCGTTGCCGCGCGCAATCACCTGCGCCACAGGCTGCGAGGAGAGAAAGCTGTATCGGCCCACGCGCTCGCCGCCCACGACGGACTCGAAGAGGAAGCTCGGCGACATCCGCGGTTCGGCGGCCACGAGCCGGCGGTACGCCAGTACCGGCGTGAGCTGATCGCTCATCACCCGCCTCGACACCGGGATCAGGTTCGCGGTGCGGGCGAGCTTGCGGAAGAGGTTGAGGTCGGGAAGGTAGGGCAGGGCAGGCTCGGGCGGAAATTAGGAATGGACAAATGCAGAATGAACCATGGATGGTCAATGAGGAAATGAGCAACGGGGACCCGCGCTTCATTGAATCATTTTTTTGTTGTTCATCCATTGTTCCTTGTAGATTTTCAACGGACAATTCTACTCACTCCAGCGGTTCGCTCTCGATGCCCGCGTGTTCGCCCTTGGCACGGGCGGCGGCGTATTTCTTGAGCCAGGTCTCCCAGCTTCGACCCGCAGCCGGGTCGCGCCCGGTGAAGGCCAGGGCCGCAACCTCGCTGTATTTCACCGACAGTTTGCCCGGGGCGTCCTTGGGGATCAGCCTCACGATCGGCTCGGGTACGTCGGCGCGGCGGTCGAAGATGTAGCCCTCGATCACACGCCCGTCGGTGGTCGTGATGGTCACGTCGCCACGGTAGTCGAATGCCTGGTCCAGAGCGGCACGACGCTCAGCCTCGCTGGCCAAAGTGGGCACATAGCCCTCCAGGCCCCGCGGTTCCACGTCCTGACGCTCGGGCTGCGCGGTCATCGCGGCACAGTGTATCGGCGGGGTTGATTCGCAGCCAACGCGATCATGCTTTTCAAGGCATTACCGAGTAAAGTGGGGCTACCGGATCAACGCCATGCGGCTGGAAAAGTTTCTCACGCATCACGCCCTGACGCAGAACCCCTTCGCCGCGGAGGAGGCGCGTCACGACGCGGTGTTCGAGCGGCTGCTGCAGGGGCCCGAGGCGCACCCGGATTTCGCCAAGATCCTAGGGAAGATCGAGGACCCGGCGGTGGCGGTGGTGTTCGGGCGACGCGGCAGCGGCAAGACGGCGATGCGGCTGCAGCTCGAACGTCGCGTGGCGGAGCACAACCAGCGCCAGCCCGAGCAGCGCGTCATGCTCGTGGCGCACGACGACTGGGGCCCGGCCCTGGACCGCTTCGTGCAGCGGCGGACCGAGCGCCTGGGGTTCAAGAAGGCGGGCAAACTCGCCCCCCAAGAGATGCTCAGCGCCTGGCGACTGGAGGATCATCAGGACGGGATCCTCGGGGTCGCGGTGACGCAGTTGAACGATGCGCTGCTGGGCCAGGGCGGCGCTACGCCGATGCCCGCGGACCTGAACAAGCGGCTGAAGAAGCTGCCGCGCGGCGCCAGGCTCGACTGGGCGATGCTCACCGCCCTGTACGACCAATCGCGGCGCGAGTCGCTCCCCACGCGATGGGCGAACCTGCGTAAGAAGCTGCGCTTGGGCTGGGCGCTGTCGGTGGTCTGGTCGAGGGTCTGGGCGATGCTCTTGCTGGCGCTGGCGCTGGCGTCGGTCGTGGGCAGGCTGCTTTGGCCGAACTACGCCGTGGGGCTCACCGTGCTGGCGGGCATGCTCGTGGGCGGCGCGGTGGTGTTCCTGAGCGTCGCGCTTTGGGAGACGCTGACGCTGCGTTCGGCGGCCCGACGCTGGCTGGCGCAGGCGGCCACGCTCGAACGCAGCGAGGCGCAGCTTCGGCCCATGCTCCGTGAGCTGAAGCACCGCGGCTGGCCCGCACGCAGCGTCGAGCCCTCGCGATACGAATGGACACGACGACTGCTGGCGGTGCTCAACGCGCTGGACTATGTGGGCCTGATCGTCGTGGTGGACCGCGCCGACGAGCCGGCCATCGTCGCGGGCAGGGCGCAGGTGATGAAGCCGCTGATCTGGCCGCTCCTGGACAACCAGTTCCTTCAGAGCCGCGGCGTGGGCGTGAAGCTGCTTCTGCCGATGGAGGTGCGTGACGAGCTGAGCCGGGAACGCGGCGAGGTGCTGCAGCGCGCCAGGCTCGACAAGCAGTGCGTCATCGACCCGTTGGAATGGACCGGCGCGACGCTCTACGACCTGTGCACAGCGCGGCTGCGGGCCTGTCTGGACGGGACGACCCAGGACCAGCCGCAGCTCACTTCGCTCTTCGAGCCCAGCGTCACGCGGGAGATGCTCACCGAGGTGCTCGACCAGATGCGGCAGCCTCGGGACGCGTTCAAGTTGCTCTACCAGGCGATGCTCGACCACTGCCGGATGGTCAGCGATGAAGAGGCGAGCTTCCTCATCAGCAGAACACTTCTGGAGACGGTGCGTCGCGATCAGGTCAACCGACGCGAGGGCGGCGCTTGACTCGCGGGGGCATCGTGGCTAACTTTTGCTCCCGCACTGGACCCGAAAGGGTGGCGGTGGGGCTGCCAAGGCAGTAGCGGATGGGCTTCCGAGCGATGCCTAGTTGCTGAGCATTGAATGAGAAGTCTGCCTCTAAGTTTGCCGAGGCGGAGCGTTGAACGCCGGGTTGGTGACTTTCGATCGTCCCGGATCAAAGCGTAAAATGATATAAATTAATGGTTTACAGTCGATGGTCGGATTCAATGATTGACCCCACGATTTTTTCGACGCAGGATGGTACATGGTTTGCCGTATAGCGATCGAGGCAGCCATTGGTTGGCTGCGGATGATCGGATCGCAGGGCAGATCACAGGTTCACACTATTTTAAGGAGCGCATCATGAGGCTTGAATCGTTCATTCATCGTAGCAAGAAGTGGATCGCTGCCGCCACGGTGGCGGGCGTGCTTGCTGCTCCGTCCATTGTCTTGGCTGAGGAAGGTGCTGACGAGGCCCCCGCGGAAACGAAGTTCCTTTCCGTCCTGGCGGGCTTTGACGTCACCACCGCTTACTACTTCCGTGGTCTGAACCAGGAAGACACCGGCTTCATCATTCAGCCTTACCTCGATCTGGGCTTTAACCTGGGCGAATACGATGGGTTCATCCAGTCCATCAGCGCCAACATCGGCACCTGGAACAGCGTGCACGGCGTGGAGACCGGCGAGACCGTCCGCAACAGCGGCGACGACGACTTCGGCGCCTGGTACGAGAACGACCTCTACGGCAGCATCACTCTGGGCATGCTCGACATCCTCAAGCTCACCACGCTCTACACCTACTACCAGTACCCCAACGGCGCGTTCGACGAGATTCACGAGCTGGCGTGGAAGCTGGCGATCGACGACACGCAGTGGCTGGGTGATTTCAAGCTCAGCCCCTACGTCATGTACGCCATCGAGCTGGGCGACGACAACCTCTCGGGCGTCAGCAACGAAGACGAGTACCTCGAGGTCGGCATCGCTCCGGGCTTCCTCCTGCTCGACAGCGAGGACTTCCCCGTGACGGTGAGCTTCCCCGTCGTCGTGGGTATGTCGCTCGACGGGTACTACGTCGACGCCACGACACTGGAGAACGAGACCTTTGGCTACGTCAACGCCGGTGTCCTTCTGGCCATGCCCTTGTCCTTCATTCCTGAGCCTCTGGGCGCATGGACCGTCACCGCGGGCGTGAACTTCCTCTTCCTGGGCGACGGCGCTGAAGAGGTCAACGCTGCGGTGGGCACCTCCGACGACGACGATTTCGAGATCATCGGGAAGGTCGGCCTGAGCATGGCCTGGTGATTCCCGCTGATCGTTCGACCGCTAACGTCCTGACTGTGGAGGGGACGTAAGCACTCGAACCTCGGGCACCCCGTGCCCGGCTCACAACCAGCTTGGCAAGGGGTGCTTCGGGGGCGAGATTCCGGGGACAGACCTCTAGGTGCTCGCTGCCTCTAATCTCGGCCTGCCAGGAACCCAGGCCTTCAGCGAGTGCCAACCAAGGGGCTCGACCTTCGTGGACCAGGTCGAGCCCTTTTTCATTGCGCACGCTGTGACGGGGAGAGCCGACCTGATCCGCCGATGAACGCCGATGACGGCCCTGTTCTTCAAGTCTTATCCGCGTTCATCGGCGTCGATCGGCAGCTCATCATGCGTTCATCCACAGGCCCAGATGGCCGTGGTTCCACTGCATGAGACTTGCGGTTCGGCTCGACCTTCTCTCGTCCTAGTCGTAACGGAAGACGCCTTTGCGCCAGGCGTAGGCGAAGGCGATGATGCTCGTGAGAATGAAGAAGAGCATTCGCCCCAGAAACAGCGGCCCATACTCGCTCCCGGGCGCCAGGCTCGGAAAGGTCATCGCCCAGGGATACAGGAACACGATCTCCACGTCGAAGACGAGGAAGGACATGGCCACGATGTAGAAGCGGACGTTGAAGCGCCGCCGCGCGGGCGTGATGGGGTTCATGCCCGACTCGTAGGTCAGCCCCTTGATCTTGCCCTGTCGTGAAGGCCCGATGATCGAGGTCAGCACCAGATTCGCCACCGCAAAACCCAGCGCCATCGCCAGCAGCACCGCCACCGCTGCGTAGTGGTTGAACGAACTTGCGAGCGTCAGAGAAGTGTCGAGCATGAGCCGGAGTTTAACGCAGGCGGTGGGGGAGGTAAAGGTGGCGTTCGGGGTTCAGGGGTCGGGGATCGGGGCAGCATTCAAGAGAGTCGAGGGCTCCTCATAGCTGCGGCTACAAGACCCCGCACCCCGAGCCCCGACTCCCGGTATAATCCGGGGCTTTCCGCAAGGAGAACGTCATGGCACAGACCGTCGCTCGTCCCTCGGGTTCCTCGCACTCATCGCAGCGCACGACCGCTCCAACCGTGGCGGTGGTCGGCGCTACCGGCGCGGTGGGACAGGAGTTCCTCGCCGTCCTGTCGCAGCGAAACTTCCCGATGAGCCAACTCAAGCTCCTCGCCTCGGCGCGCAGCGCCGGCAAAACCATCGCGTTTGGCGGCAAGGCCATCGCCGTCGAGGAGCTGACCGAGTCCTCGTTCAAGGGCATTGACATCGCCCTGTTCAGCGCCGGCGGATCGATCAGCAAGAAGTTCGGCCCCATCGCGCGCGACGCGGGCAGCATTGTCGTGGACAACAGCTCGGCGTTCCGTCAGACCCCCGGAGTCCCGTTGGTGGTTCCCGAAGTGAATCCCGATGCGATGAAGGACGTGAAGCTGGGCCGGGGCGCGATCATCGCCAACCCGAACTGTTCGACGATCATCGCACTGGTGCCGGTGACGCCTCTGCACCGGGCGGCGGGCGTGACGCGCATGGTGGTGAGCACCTATCAGGCTGCCAGTGGAGCGGGCTACGCCGCGATGATGGAGTTGGAAGACCAGACCCGCGACGTATTGGCGGGCAGGCCTGCCCAACCGAAGATCTTCAAGCACCAGTACGCTTTCAATCTTTTCAGTCACAACTCCGGGCTCGGGCCCAACGGGTACAACGAGGAGGAGATGAAGCTGGTCCACGAGACGCACAAGATCTGGGGCTACTTCGAGGGGACCAACGGCTCGGTGCAGGTGGACCCCTTCAATCTCCCGGGGGCGCCGAAGATCTCCGGGACCTGCGTGCGCGTGCCGGTGATGCGTGCCCATGCCGAGAGCATCAACCTGACCTTCGCCAAGCCGCTGAGCGAGGACGAAGCGCGAGCGATTCTGAGCAAAGCCCCGGGCGTTTCGGTGATCGACGACCGCACGGGCAATCGCTTCCCCACGCCGCTGGACGCCTCGGGCAAGGACGACGTTTACGTCGGTCGCATCCGTCGCGACCTGAGCCAGGAGGGCAACGTGGGCCTGAACCTGTTCGTCTGCGGCGACCAGCTGCGTAAGGGCGCCGCCCTCAACGCGGTGCAGATCGCGGAGCTGCTGCTCAAGTGATATCGCGGGAAATCGTGTTTGACCGGATGACCGGATGGAAGAGGATGAACCGGACAGGACGTTTTCATTGACTGGATCCGGTCGATCCGTCTGCATCCGGCTTTCCGGTCTAGAAAGGTTATGCTGTTGCGGAACTGAATCGAAGGAAGACGCACGATGATCTGGACGCTGGCTTCGGGTGTTGGCAAGGCGCCGTTGGAATCGCCGATGTGGGACGGGGTGAAGGACTTCGTCAACGCGCTGTCGGTGCCGGAGATCAGTCTGTCGTTCATTTTTCTGCCGGCGTTCGTCGCCATGATCGTGCTTTACCGGTGGTGGACGAAACCGGTGATCTTCGCGCTGATCTCGGCGCTCTTCTGCGTGGCCTACTTCGGCGCCATGCTCATCGACGGCGACTACTTCGCCATCATCCGCAAGCCCGACAACGTGCCCATCACGATGATGCTCATCGGCGTGGGCTACTGCCTCTGGCTGGCGTTCCGTCAGGCGGCGCTCAACGACGAACGCATCAAGGCGGGCAAACCGCTGCTGCACGAGGACAAGGACGACAAGGTGCTGGTCTGGCCCGACCTGGTCTACAGCGAGATGCTCTGCCTGATCATCGCCTCGGTGGTGCTGGTGGTCTGGGCGATCCTGCTGGCGGCTCCGCTCGAGTCGCCCGCCAATCCCGCGGGGCCTCCGAACCCTTCCAAGGCGCCGTGGTACTTCCTGGGGCTGCAGGAGATGCTTGTCTACTTCGACCCGTGGATGGCCGGCGTGTTGCTGCCCACGATGATCATCACCGGCCTGATCGCCATGCCCTACATCGACACCAACCCCAGGGGCAACGGGTACTACACCCTGGCGCAGCGGCCCTTCGCCATCACGCTCTGGCTCTTCGGGTTCATCGTGCTCTGGGTCGTGCTGATTGTGTTCGGCACCTTCCTCCGTGGGCCGAACTGGAACTTCTTTGGCCCCTTCGAGTACTGGGACTCGCACCTGTCGGTGCCGCTGACGAACATCAACATGAGCGATTTCTTCTGGACTTTTGGCTTGAAGCAGCCTCTGCCGGAGAGCCCCTTCGTCCGTGAGATTTCGGGCATCGTCTTTACGGTGCTTTGGGTCTTCGTCCTGCCGGTGCTCCTGGCCAAGACGGTGATGCGGCGGATGTTCACCCAGATGGGGTCGCTTCGTTTCTATATCCTGGCGATCCATCTGGTCATCATGGCCATGATGCCCCTGAAGATGGTCCTCCGCTGGACCGTCAACCTCAAGTACTTCGTGTATCTGCCCGAGTTCAATCTCAACCTGTGACGGATGCGATTCAGGACTTCGATCTCGAAGGGATGACCGGATTAACACGGATCAACCGGATTCAATCCTTGTTCTGATTCTCATCGCGCGAATCCTTTTTCATCCGGTTGTCCGGTCAGGATCGATTACCCCAGAGTCGAACAATGCAAAAGAAAGCACTCATCACCGGCGTTACGGGGCAGGACGGGTCGTACCTCGCGGAGCTGCTGCTCGAGAAGGGCTACGAGGTTCACGGCATCGTGCGTCGCGTGGCGCTGGAGGACCCGAGCCATCGCCTGGTCCGCATCGCGCCGATCCTCGACAAGCTGCGGCTGCACTCGGCGACGCTGGAGAACTATCCGAGCCTGTGCGAGGTGGTGCGTTCGGTGCAGCCCGACGAGCTGTACCACCTCGCCGCCCAGAGCTTCGTGGCCGAGTCCTTCGACGACTCGTTCTCCACGCTCAACACCAACATCAACGGGACGCACTACGTACTGGCGGCCATCCGCGCCATGGCGCCCAAGTGCCGGATGTACTTCGCCGGGACCAGCGAGATGTTCGGCAAGGTCATGGAGGTGCCCCAGAGGGAGACCACGCCCTTCCGTCCGCGTTCGCCCTACGGCATCTCCAAGCTCGCCGGCTACGAGCTGACCCGCAACTACCGTGAGGCCTACAACCTCTTCACGTGCTCGGGGATTCTCTTCAACCATGAGTCGCCGCGCCGCGGCTACGAGTTCGTCACGCGCAAGGTCACCAGCCACGTGGCGCGGATCAAGCTCGGACTGGCCACGCATCTGAGCCTGGGCAATCTCGACGCCAAGCGCGACTGGGGCCACGCCCGCGACTACGTCCGAGCCATGCACCTGATGCTTCAGCAGGATCAGCCCGAGGACTTCGTGATCGCCACCGGTCGCACCCACAGCGTCCGCGACCTGGTGCAGCGCGCTTTCGACTGCGCCGGCCTGGACTGGCAGAAGCACGTCAAGATCGACGAACGCTTCGTGCGGCCGGCGGAGGTGGACCTGCTTATCGGCGACCCACGCCACGCCCAGCAGAAGCTCGGCTGGAACCCCCAGGTCAGCTTCGAGCAGCTCGTGGAGGAGATGGTCCAGGCGGACCTCCAGGCCCTGTCACGAAAGTGAGGCTGCGGGCGTACGAGTTTGACCGGATCGCCGGATCATGAGGGATGGACCGGATTCGATCTTTCAAATGGATTCCATCCGGTTCATCTGGTTTTCATCCGGCGATCTGGTCAAAAATCGAATCGCCGCGGCCCCGCGTTTTCCGCTAGAATCACGGCTTTCCGACTTCGCAAGGAGACCGCTGTGTCCGCACTGATTGAAGGCCTGCTCATCGGTTGGGATCGAAACCTCGACTACGCTCGGCGACTGCTCGCGGACGTCGAGCCCGAGAAGATGTGTCACATGCCCAAGCCCAGGATGAACCATCCGGCCTGGGTGCTCTCGCACCTGGGTCTGTACCATCAGCCCATCGCGGCTTTGATCCGGGGCGAGGCCTTCGAGGACACCAAGGACCACAAATACGGCATGAAGAGCCAGTGTCTGCCCGACGAATCGCTCTACGCCTCGAAGCAGGAGTTGGTCGACGCCTTCGTCAAGGGGCACGAGGCTGTGGCGGCAGCGCTCAAGAGCGTGGACGCCCGCGTCATGGAGAAACAGACCCCTCTGGAGCGCTGGCGCGCCACGATGCCCAAGATCGGCTGCGTGCTGCCTTACCTCATGCTCGTCCACGAGTCCACGCACCTGGGCCAACTGAGCGTCTGGCGCCGCGTGCAGGGAATGCCCAGCGTTTGAAGAGAGGGCGTGACGCTTGGGGATTAAGGCTTGAAGTTCGCGCCCAACCCCCAACCTCCGCTCCCCACCCCCTCCTCATGATCTACCTCGACAACGCTGCCACCAGTTTTCCCAAGGCGCCGGGCGTGGCTGCGGCGATGAGCAAGTTCCTCGCCTCGGACGCCGCCAACCCCGGCCGCGCGGGGCATCGCATGGCGGTGGCGGCGGAACGCATGTTGGACGAGGTGCGCCTGAAGCTCACCCGACTCTTCGAGGGCCAGGATCATCACCGCATGATCTTCGCCATGAACTGCACCGATGCCATCAACATGGCGCTCAAAGGCGTGCTCACGCTGGAGGGGCCGACGAAAACCCATGTGATCACCACCGTGCTCGAGCACAACTCGGTGAGCAGACCGCTGGTGGCGATGGAGGCTCAGGGGCAGATCGAACTGACCCGTGTCACCTGCGACGACCAAGGCTTCGTCGATCCCGACGAGATCCGTAGGGCGATCAAGCCGGCGACCCGACTCATCGCCTTGACGCACGCCTCCAACGCGCTGGGCACGGTGCAGGACGCCGCGGCGGTGGGGCGGATCGCGCGGGAGCACGACCTGCTTTTTATGCTCGACGCCGCCCAGACCGCCGGGGCGATCCCGATCTCGATCGCCGCGATGAACGTGGACCTGCTCGCCTTCCCCGGGCACAAGTCGCTGCTGGGCCCCACCGGCACCGGCGGGCTCTACGTCGGCTCGCGCTGCCCCGAACCCCCGGACGCCGTCGCCGCCACGCACGAGGCGGGACACATGGACAGGATCGTCGCCCGCAAGGATCAGCTCCGCCCCTGGCGCGAGGGCGGGACCGGCGGCGATTCCTCCACGCCCACCATGCCCCCGCTCTTTCCCTACTACCTCGAAGGCGGTACCCCCAACACGGTGGGCATCGCCGGACTCCTGGCGGGTCTGGATTACGTCGTGGCGCAGGGCATCGACAAGACCATCGCTCACGAACGCGCCCTGGTCCAGCGTCTGATCGAGGCGATCAGCGACCTGCCGTCCGTGAAAATCTTCGGCAGCCTCGACCCCTCACGCCGGGTCGGCGCTGTGTCCATCACGCTCCAGGGCTACGAGCCCTCGGACCTCGGGTCCATCCTCGACGACAGTTTCGACATCGCGGTCCGACCGGGCCTGCATTGCGCCCCCTACGCCCACCGTCGATTTGGCACCTTCCCCTCGGGCATGGTCCGCATCTCGCCCGGCCCGTTCAACACCGAAGCCGACATCGACGCGGTGGCCCACGCCCTGCGCCAGATCGCCGGTTGATTTACAATCCCCTCATGTCCACGTTTCTGCTCTTGGCGCAACAGACCGCAATCCAGCCCAACCTGCTGCTCTGGGCGCTGCTGGCCATCGGCGTGGCGCTGGTGCTCTTCGCGCTTGAGCTCTTCATCCCCTCGAGCATGATCCTGGGGACCAGCGCCATCGTGAGCCTGATCGTGGGCATCGTCCTGCTCTTCCGTGTGGACTCGACGTACGGCTTGATGGGCATCGTGGCGTCGCTGGTCGCGGTTCCCGTGGGCTTTGGCTTTGCCATCCGCATCTGGCCCCACACCCCGGTGGCCAGGCTCCTCTCGCTCCGTGAAGAGCAGAAGCCCGTCACGCTCACCCCCGAGGCAGCGCTCGCCGGTCCAACCCTCGGCGCCGTCGGCAGGGCGGTGGCGGACCTGCGACCCGTGGGCGTCTGCGTCATCGACGGCAAGCGCGTAGAGTGTCTGGCGGAGTCCAGCGTCATCCGCAGCGGGGCGACCGTCCGCGTCGTCGCCGTTGATGGCATGCACATCAAGGTCCGCGAAGAAGCCTGAACTCAGACCGCCGCAGCGGCTCGGGCACGGGGGGCGTCTGCGGCGGATCTGCGCGGTTCTGCGCTCTCGGCGATCCATCGCTTGATCGAGTCCCGCCGCGACTCCCAGCCCGACCCGCTGCGTTCGCGCACGAACGCCGCGAACAACCCGTCGAGCGTCTGCGCCATGCTGCGGATCGAGAGCAGCCTCTGCTCCACCAGCTCGCGTGGCGAGGGCGCATCGTCCGCCGGCGGCAGCGACGCGGAGGCGACGCTGAGCGTCTCGCCGGTGAGCCCCAGCTCCCACTGACTCGACCCGTCGGCCACGATCAGGCCCAGCCTGCGCGGCAGCTTGCCGCGACGCAGCGCCAACCGCGACTCGGGCTGACTCCCGGGGCCATCCGCTCGCAAGGACAGTTTGCCGGTCATGCCCCAGGCGCACTCCGCATCGATCGATTGGTCGATCATCACCGTCACGTCCGTCTCGCCGGTGTCGGTCCTGGTCCGGACGACGCCTTCGCCCTTCGCCACGCTCCACCAGAGCCAGAGCAGAAACTCGTTGCCCAGGAAGTCCTTGGTCGCAGCGCCTTCGCTGGCGTTGACCCACGGAACCGAGGGTGCGGCGCTCGATCCTTCTTCCGTCTGCGGCGCATTCGTGAAGGCGGTGGGGCGGAGGTCCTCAAAGTCGCGGGCGCGGTGTTCACCGGCCAGCAGCGACGAGGCCAGCGCACCGCTGCCCAGCGGCGTGAGCGTGGCGTCGAACGTCTGACGGAACTGTTCGTGCAACTGCTCGTGAGCCGCGCTGCCGGTCGCCCCGAAGTAGACCACGCTCTGGAGCAGGTCCCAGAGCACCGGGACGCTCTTGGACCTGCGGAACCTGCCCGAGGCCAGCTCTTCGTGCAGTTGTCGCTGCGCCAGTTGCACCGCCTCTTGGCGCGCCGCGCGCGAGGCGGCGCCCGCAGGGTTAGCGGAGGCCGCCGCGTCGAGTTGGATGAGCTTGTACGCCTGCCGGAGTTCCGCCGGCGGCTTGTTGGTGTCGATGCGCAGCGCCAGCAGGAGCTGATTGCCAAACCCGTTCTTCTCGTAGGTGAATTGCGTGTCGAGGATGTGCCTGCCGGTGATCCACCCGGACTCGACCTGCGGCGCACCGGCTGAGGACTCGGTGAAGCTGTGCTCGTTGAGCAGCTCCAGCAGCTTCTCGTCCACCGCGGTGGGCAGCTTGCGCTTGGATGCCTTGACCAGAAAGCGACAGTACGAAACCCGTCCAGTATCAAAAGCCATCGTCAGGTTCTCGAAGAAGAAGAATACATCCGCAGATTTCGCAGATGACACAGATGGAACACGTTGACTCAGATGGGTCGGATGAATCGGACAATGGAGGTTCATCTTGAACAGATGGATTTGTCCGACCCACCCGATTCATCCGAGTTTCGTTTCTTCTCCAGTCTGTGAAATCCGCGTCATCTGCGGATCCTCTGCTTACTCGGGTCGGAACGGTCGCGGGGCGGTGAAGCCGGGCTTGTCGTCGCCGTCGCCGTTGGCGTCGATGCGTTCGTCGTTCCAGGCGGTCTGGATGGCTTCGAGGATGGTCTCGTTGACGTGCTGGCCGGGCTTGGCGTCGAAGTTGGGCAGCGACTCGATGAGCTGCCGCAGCTCGGTGAAGCGCAGCGCAAAGGGGTCGCGGTCGGGGTAGCGCTCTGCCAGTTCCAGGCCCAGGTCTTCCACGTCGGTCCAGGTGAGCTTGGGGGGCATGGCGCGGGGGAGGGCTAGGCCGCGAGCGGCTTTAGGAGAGTGAGACGGGCATGACGACGTAGAGGAACTGAGGCCCGGTGCGGAGGATGCCCGGCTTGTTGGGGGCTTTGAGGTCGAGCGTGACCTCCTCGGAGTCGGCGACCTTCAGGGCGTCGAGCAGGTAGACGGGGTTGAAGCCCACGTCGATGGGCTCGCCCTGGTACTTGGGGCACTCGACGTTGATCTGAGCTTCGCCCATCTCCGGGGCGCGACTGGAGATGGTCAGCGCTTTGCCGGTGAAGCTGAATCGGACGCCTTTGGATTCTTCGTTGGTCAGCAGGGCGGCGCGGCGGACGCCGGAGGTCAGCGCCATGGTCGCCAGCGTTGCCTTCTTGTCGCCGTCGCGCGGGATGACGTCCTTGTAGGGCGGGAAGTTGCCCTCGACAAGATTGGAGGTGAGCGTTCCGCCGGGGGCTGCGAACATGACCTGGTTGTCCGCGACCTTGACCTTCACGTCCTGCTCCGCGTCGGTGAGAAGTCGATGCAGGAGGTTGAGCGCCTTTGTGGGGACGATGGCGGAGCGGTTGTCGCCCTTGGCGTTCTTGCAGTCGCCCTTGGCCAGCGCCAGGCGGTGGCCGTCGGTGGCCACGAGGCTGAGCTTGTTGCCCTCGCGTTCGACCAGGACGCCGTTCATGGCGTACCGGCTGTTCTCCCGCGCCGAGGCGAAGGCGGTCTGCGCCACGAGCTGACCCAGCACGCCCGCGGCGATCTCGAAGTCCGCAGCGCCGGTGAACCGGGGCAGGTCGGGGAAATCCTTGAGCGGGTAGCCGAACACTTTGAAGTGCGAGTCCTGCCCGCGGATGTGCGTGGCGTCGCCCTCGGTCTCGAGCGTGAGCGTGGGATCGACGGACTCGCGGACGATGGAGGAGAGCTTGTCGTTGGGGATCAGGGCCTCGCCGGGTTCAGCGACTTCCACGCGCGAGGTGGTGACGCGCATCGAGGCTTCGAGGTCGGTGGCTTCAAGGGTCAGTCCCGCCTTGTCGGCCACGAGGCGGACGCACTGGAGCACCGGCTTGGGCGTGCGGGAGACCACCACGCCCGAGACCAACGCCAACGCCTCGACCAACGCCGCCCGATCGCAGATGACCTTCATTGCTGACCTCTGGAGGTTGAAACCTTAGAGGTTATCGCGAGGGGGCGAAACCGGCAAGCGGCCATGGGGCCCCCGGCAATGACCGGGGGCTGACTGAGGCGGCCGAATCACGCGGGCAACGCCGCGAAATCGCCCATGGTTTGCAGTTCCGCCAGGGCGGTGAGACCCGCGGCGGCCTTGTCCAGGCCGTCGGCCATGAGGAAGCGGTGTTTCTTCTGCGTCAGGTGCCGCCGCAGTGAGCGTTCGTCGGCACCGGCGAGGATCAGGTCGTAGTCCGCAGCGTCCAGCCGCCAGGTCTCGAAGACGCCCACGCGTCCGACGAAGCCGAGGTTCCGGCACTGATCGCAGCCCTTGGGGTACCAGGCCTGCCTGGGAACTTCGTAGCCCAGGGACTTGAGCCAGAGCGCGTCGGCGTTGGAGGTGTCGCGTTGTTCGCGGCACCGCGGGCAGAGCGTGCGCACCAGCCGCTGCGCCACGACGACGGAGACCGCCACGGCGATCTCGAGATTGGTCACGCCCCAGTTGCGCAGCGCGGAAATGGCGCTGACCGCGTCGCGGCTGTGCAGCGTGGTCATCATGGCTCTGCCGGAGATGGAAGCGTCCACCGCGGAGCGCGCCGAGAGCGCATCGCGGACTTCGCCGAGCATCAGGTAGTCCGGGTCCAGTCGCAGCATGGTCTTGATGCCCTCGGCGAAGGTCAGGCCGTGCCGCTCGTTGACCTGGATCTGGGTGATGCCGTCGATCTGGTACTCCACGGGGTCCTCGATAGTGACGATGGAGCGAGTCGAAGCGCGGAGCTCGTGGAGCAGGGCGTAGAGGAGGGTGGTCTTGCCCGAGCCGGTGGGCCCGGTGACGAGGAACAAGCCGTTGACCGAGCGGAGGTAGGCTTTGAGCGACTGTTCGCTCAGGGAGTCCAGGCCCAGATCGCCGATGCTCTGGCGGACACGGATGGGGTCGAGCAGTCGGATGGCGATCTTCTCTCCGGTGACGCTGGGCACGACGGTGACGCGAATGTCGAGCAGGCGGCCATCCAGGTCGTAGGTGAATCGAGCGTCCTGCGGGGCGAAGCTGCGCACCGGGTCGAGGTCCGCCAGGGTCTTGACCTGGTTGACCAGTCGGTGGCACTGCAGGTCGGTGATCTGAGCGGTGTCAATGAGCTGACCATCGACGCGCAGGCGCAGGCGAGCGCCCTCGCTCTGAGGCTCCACGTGGATATCGGTGGCGCGTTCGCGCACCGCGTCACGGATGAGGTCCTCCGCCAGGCGTGTGGTGGGAGAATCGCCCTCGCCCACGCCGGTGGCCTGGCCCTCCTCGCCCTCGGAGGGCTCCTCGCGTTTGAACAGCTCGGTCAGATCGGTGAGGAAGATACGCGCCAGGTCCTCGCGCAGCGACCGAGGCGGCGCCTGGGGTTCCGAAGCGTAGCGAGCAGCTTTGATCTTGCCCATGGTGGGGGTCCGTTGCGGCGATGGGGGGTGACTGAATCGCGCGGAGCTAGGCTAAGACTATCGGATCGTCGGTGGGCTGAGGTAAAGTCCGCGCCAGTCTTCGGACCACCTCGGGGACGATGGCCAGCGCGTGGTCGATGTCACGATCGGTGGTGAAGCGCGACAGGCTCAACCGGATCGAGCCGTGCGCCAGGGCCTCGGGGACGCCCATGGCCAGCAGGACCGGGGAGGGCTCGAGCGAGCCGCTGGAGCAGGCCGCGCCAGCCGAAGCGCACAAGCCGCGCTCGCTCAGGCCCAGGAGGATCGCCTCGGCCTCGAGCCGAGGAAAAGCGATATTGGTGGTGTTCCAGAGTCGCGGGGCTGAAGCGGAGTTGATCGCTGCGCCCGGACACGCCCGGGTGAGCCCGTGTTCGAGGCGGTCGCGCATCGCGGTGAGTCGGGCCAGCGCCGGGGCGTCCTGAAGGAACGCAGCCGCCTGCTCCGCCGCCACGCCCGCGCCGACGATCCCGGGGGCGTTCTCGGTCCCGCCGCGACGGTCGCGCTCCTGGGGTCCGCCGCGCTGCTGGGGTTGAAGTCTGACCCCCGGACGGATGTAGAGGCAGCCCACGCCCTTGGGCCCGTGAAACTTGTGCGGCGCGAAGGTGAGCAGGTCCACCGCGATCTGCTTCACGTCCACCGGGATCTTGCCCACCGCCTGCGTGGCGTCGGTGTGGAACAGGACTCGGCGAGATTGACCGCGGAGCAGCGTCGCGATCTCGCGCACGGGCTGGAGCACCCCGGTCTCGTTGTTGGCCCACTGCACGCTCAGCAGCAGCGGAGCGGGAAGCGTTTCATCACGGAGCTGCCGCGACAGGTCGTCCAGCTCCACGACGCCCTGACGATCCACCGCGATGGTGCGCACCGTCGCCCCCGCCGGAAGGTGCTGCGCCGGTTCGCGAATGGCGGAGTGTTCGACCTTCGTGGTGAGCAGCGTGCCGCCCTTGTGCAGGACGCCGCGCAGCGCCAGGTTGTTCGACTCGGTTCCGCCGGAGGTCAGGAGCAGCTCACGCTCCTGGGCGTGGATCAGGCTCGCCAGCGCCGCGCGTGCCAGCTCAAGCCCGTGTCGGGCTTCCTGCCCCGGTCGATGCACGCTCGAAGGATTCGCCCACGCCCGCCGCAACGACTGCTCCACCGCTCGAACCACCTCCGGCGTGGGCTGCGTCGTGGCGTTGTTGTCCAGGTAGACGCGTGGCATCGACGTATTGTAGGGACGCCGCATCGAGCGGAAACTCGCAGTGGTGGATTCCTCAAGCCTGGACCCTAAGACCTCTCAGGGGTCTTGATCATAGTGTGGCCCCCAGCCGCGATCATTGCCTTGGGAGTCGTCGTGCTCTAGTCTTAATTCATGGCTGGGCCTTCCCTGCGGACGGACATTGTCGATGTATATGCCTTCCGTCTCCAATTGACGATGCGATGCCGATTCGAGCTGCTCCAGTTGCGCCGGTCCTCCGGTTCGCTCGCCGGAACCTGGCAGCCGGTCATGGGGCACGCCCTTGCGGATGAGACCTCGCCTCAGACCGCGCTGCGTGAACTGGCGGAAGAAACTTCCTATCGCCACGATCGCGGGTTGCTGCGCCTGTGGCAACTCGAATCCGTCAATACCTACTTCCTCGCGTCGCACGAGGCCATCGTCAAGAGCCCGGGTTTCGCTGCCCTCGTCTCGCCCTCCTTCGATCCCATCCTCAACGACGAGCACGATGCGTTCCGCTGGGTCCCACGCGACCATGCCGACCTCCACTTCCTCTGGCCTGGGCATCGGCAGGCGGTCCGGGAAATCACTCGTGATATCTTCCCCGTACTCTGCGGCGGAGTCTCACTCACCGCGCCGCTGCTCGAACTATCGATCCCGTCCATCAATCGCCACAATGCAACTTGACGTTCAAGACCTCGGTGTTGTCCGCTACGACGAGGCTCTGGCGCTGCAGCGCGCCGTTCACGCTCGTGTGGCGGCGCGTCAGTCGCCGTCGACTCTTCTGCTGTTGGAGCACCCGCCGACCATCACCCTCTCGCAACGCAAGACCGCTGCGAGCAACCTGCTCGCCTCGCCGCAGCGCCTGCTCGAACTGGGCATCGAACTCCACGCCACCGACCGCGGCGGCGACATCACCTACCACGGCCCGGGCCAACTCGTGGCCTACCCTGTCTTTCATCTCAACGACCTGCGCCTGAACGTCGGACGCTACATGCGCCTGCTCGAAGAGGCGACCATCGACACCGCCGCCCAATTCAACATCAGCGCTCAACGCATCGACAAATGCACCGGCGTCTGGATCAACCCCACCCCTCTCCCCCAATCCACGCCCCCAGAATCCTCCTGCCCCACCCTCCTCAAGCTCGCCGCTCTTGGCGTGCGCGTCGAACGCGGCGTAACACTTCATGGCTTGGCACTGAACGTCACCACCGACCTGTCCCACTTCCAGACCATCATCCCGTGCGGACTAAAGAACCGCGGCGTCACCAGCTTCCGCCAACTGCTCGGCGACCGCTGCCCCTCCATGCAACAGGTCAAGCACGCCTTCGCCGCTCATTTCCAGCGACACTTTCAGGCAAGACTTCATCAGCAGGGATTCACCACAGAGCACACGGAGCACACCGAGAAAGAACCATGAGAACGCGTGAAACCCACTGCCACGCATTCCTCTGCGCTCTCTGTGCTCTCTGTGGTCAACTCCCGCTCCTAAGGCACGCGCACCAGAAAACTCGGCTGCGGTCGTTCCGGCTCGTTCGCCCACCGCTCCACCAGCGTCAAGCCGTTGACCAGGTTGTACGGGTATTTCTTCTGCACCTCTGTCACCCGTGGCCCGTAGGTCGACACCGTGCCCTGTTGCACCAGGTCCTCCTCGCCGAACAACCCGATCGTCACCAGCGAACGATTCGGCCCGTGGTAGAAGTACGCCTCGTCGCCCTCCTCGCGCAGCGCTCGTGCCGCCTGTTCCGCCTTGGCGCGAAAGTCAGCCCCGATCTCTGCGTCGTACACCGCCACCTGCAATGAATACATCCCCGAGTGCTTCCGCAAATCCAGCGGGCTTTCCTCGTTCGGCGATTCTCCTGACAGCAGCGTCAACTCCGACGCCGCGAAGGGCCGCTTGCCGTCCAGCTCGATCCCTCGGGTCAGCCGCAGCGTCTGTTGCGCGTCCAGTGCCCCGCGTTGCTCGAATCGGCCTCGAAGCACGAGCGCCTCGCGCGGTCGCTGCACCAGCCAGACGTCGCGCAGCCCCAGCTCCGTCCGCAACCGCTCCACCAATCGGTTCGCCTGGTGCCCCGCGGTCGAACCCTCAAACCTCTTGATCAGCACCGCCCAGCCTGTCTCCTCGCTCTGGCCCGGAGCCCCCGCGCCATCGCCCTCGTCCTCGATGGCTGCGGTCTTGTCCTCGAAGCGACGCAGTTCGCCCCAGCCGTCGTGCACCACCCGTTCGTAACAGCCCAGCGCCATCACCACCATCACCATGAGCACGCCAAGCCGCATAGCTCCTGCACAGTCTATCCAACTCCTCGCATCGCGGAAAAAATGCAGCAGGAGAACTCGCCGACAGGTTATTCAAACCCCTATCTGTTAAATGGTTGTGATCGATTCTGTCTCGTCTTCACGTTTGCGATTCCTCGTCCGCTCAACCCGCGCGTTGACCGGGCCGATCCTTCGATATAACCTTTCATCCGGATTGAGCGATGGTTTCCAACGCCCCTGTCATCCAGACCGTCCTGAGCCAGCTCGAAGCCTTGGGAGATCCCACGCGCTTGCGGCTGCTCCGTCTGCTCGAACGCCACGAGCTGGGTGTGGCGGACCTCTGCGACGTGCTGCAGATGCCTCAGTCGTCCGTCAGTCGCCATCTCAAATTGCTCAGCGACCTGGGCTGGCTCACCAACCGCAGGCAGGGCACCAACAGCTTCTACCGCATGGGCGTGGACAACCTGGACACCTCCGCCAGGCGGCTCTGGCAGATCACCCGCGACCGCGCCTCGGCCTGGCCCACGTTCAATCAGGATCAACTCCGTTTGCGACGCCGACTCAGAGACCACGCCGACCACGCCCAGGCCTTCTTTGCCGGCGCCGCGGGCCAGTGGGACAAGCTCCGCTCCCAGTGCTACGGCGAGAGCTTCGCCTGGCAGTCCATGCTCGCCCTGCTCCCTTCTCGCTACGTCGTGGCGGACCTGGGCTGCGGCACCGGACACCTCGCCGCGGCGCTCGCCCCGCACGTTCGACAGGTCATCGGCGTGGATCAGTCCGAAGCCATGCTCCGCGCCGCACGCAAACGACTCGCCTCCGAAAGTTTGCAGAACCGCGTCGATCTTCGCCGCGGACCTCTCGAGTCCTGCCCCATCGATCGTGATACCTGCGATGCCGCTCTGCTCGTCCTCGTGCTCACCTACGTCAATCAACCGCAGGACGTGATCAACGACGCGGTGCGCATCCTCCGCTCCGACGGCTGCCTCATCGTCACCGACCTCCTGCCCCACGACCGCGAGGACTTTCGCCGGGAGATGGGCCAGCAATGCCTGGGCTTCGCTGCCGACGAACTGCGCGACATGCTCGAACAGGCGGGCCTCGAGGACGTGACTTGTCGCCCCATTCCCCCGGACCCCCAAGCCAAAGGACCTGCGCTCCAACTGGCGCGCGGCGTTAAACCTTAACCCCAAACCCCGGAGACAACGATGACTTCCGCACCCGTCAAGAACCTCAAAAAGCCCGCCCCCGTCAAGACCCGCTCCGTTGCGCTCGACTACAAGGTCGCGGACCTCTCCCTGGCCGATTGGGGCCGAAAGGAGATCGAGCTGGCCGAGAAGGAAATGCCCGGCTTGATGGCCATCCGTGACGAGTACGCCAAGCAGCAGCCCCTCAAGGGCCAGCGCATCACCGGCTCGCTCCACATGACCATCCAGACCGCGGTGCTCATCGAGACCCTGCACCTGCTCGGCGCCGAGGTCCGATGGGCCTCCTGCAACATCTTCTCCACCCAGGACCACGCCGCCGCCGCGGTCGTCGTCGGTCGCCCCGAGACCGGCGGCACCGTCGCCAAGCCCAAGGGCATCCCCGTCTTTGCGTGGAAAGGCGAGACTCTCGAAGAGTACTGGTGGTGCACGGAGAAAGCCCTGGACTTCGGCTCCTCCGCCGGTGGAACCTGGCTCGGCCCCACCCAGATCGTGGACGACGGCGGCGACGCCACGCTCCTGATTCATAAAGGTTTCGAGTTTGAAAATGCAGGCAAAGTTCCCGACCCCTCCACCGCGGACAGCGAAGAGTACGCCATCATCCTGGGCCGCCTCGCCAAGATGCTCGCCAAGAACCCGCGCGTCTGGCACGGTGTGGCTGCCGAGTGCCGCGGCGTCTCCGAAGAAACCACCACCGGTGTCCACCGCCTTTACGACATGCAGAAAGCCGGTACTCTCCTCTTCCCCGCCATCAACGTCAACGACAGCGTCACCAAGAGCAAGTTCGACAATCTCTATGGCTGCCGCCACTCGCTCATCGACGGTATTTTCCGGGCTTCCGACGTGATGCTCAGCGGCAAGGTCGCGGTCGTGTTCGGCTACGGCGACGTGGGCAAGGGCTGCGCCCAGTCCCTCAAGGGCCAGGGCTGTCGCGTCATCGTCACCGAGGTCGATCCCATCTGCGCTCTGCAGGCCGCCATGGAAGGCTACCAGGTCGACGTCATCGAAAACTGGCTCGCCAAGGCTGACCTCTTCATCACCGCCACCGGAAACACCGACATCATCACCGTCGAGCACATGAAGAAGATGAAGGACTGCGCTATCGTCGGAAATATAGGTCACTTCGACAATGAGATCGATATGGCGGGATTGGCCAAACTCGCCAAGGATGGAAAAGTACATAAGACCAACATCAAGCCTCAGTACGACATGTGGACCTTCGCCGACGGCCACCGCGTCCTGATCCTCGCCGAGGGCCGCCTGCTCAACCTGGGCTGCGCCACCGGCCACCCCAGCTTCGTCATGAGCAACAGCTTCACCAACCAGACCATCGCCCAGATCGAACTGGCGACCAACAACGACAAATACGAGAAGAAGGTGTACGTCCTGCCCAAGCACCTGGACGAGAAAGTCGCCCGCCTCCATCTGGCGCAGATCGGCGCCAAACTCACCAAACTCTCCCCGAAACAGGCGAAGTACATCGGCGTCCCCGTCAACGGGCCGTACAAGCCCGAGCACTACCGTTACTAGTCGTTGAACAATTCGCCGTCGGTTCTCGGTTGCAGCTTCAGCGCCAAGTGCTCCGCGGCACGGGGGGTGAGTTGTCGGCCTTTGCGGGTGCGGGCGAGGAAGGCAATCTGCAGGAGGAAGGGTTCGACCATGTCCTCGAGGGTTCCCGCGTCTTCGCCCAGGGTGGCGGCGAGGGCTTCGAGGCCCACGGGTCCGCCCTCGTAGACTTCGCCGAGGACGCGGAGATATTTGCGGTCCAGTTCGTCCAGACCCAGGGCGTCGATGCCTTCGAGTTGTAAAGCTTCGTCCACCACCTTGGTGCAGACTTGGCCCTTGTGACGCACCTGGGCGAAGTCACGCAGACGACGCAACAGTCGGTTGGCGATTCGCGGCGTGCCACGGGAGCGGTGGGCGATGGCGGTCAGGGCCTCCACCTCGTCCGCGACGCTCAGAAGCTTGGCGTTGCGGCGGAGCATGGTGAGCAGGTCGGATTCGCTGTAAAAATCGAGGTTATGGACGATCCCGAAGCGCGAGCGCATGGGGCCGGAGATCAGGCCGGCGCGGGTGGTGGCGCCGATCAGACAGAACGGTCGCAGCGGGAGCGTGATCGTCTTGGCGTGCATGCCCGAGTCGATCTGCACCTCGATCTTGAAATCTTCCATCGCCGAGTAGAGATACTCCTCGATGGCGATATTCAGGCGGTGAATTTCGTCGATAAAGAGAACGTCACGATCCTGCAACTTCGTGAGGATGCCCACAAGGTCGCCGGGTTTGGTGAGAGCGGGGCCCGCGGTGACGGTCAGGTGCGTGCCCAACTCGTTGGCGATGATGTGGGCGAGGGTGGTCTTGCCCAGACCGGGGGGGCCGTGGAGCAGGACGTGTTCGAGCGGCTCCTTGCGGGCTTTGACCGCTTCGAGTGCGATGGAGAGTTTCTCGATCAGCCGCGGTTGGCCGACGTACTCGCGCAGGGACGTGGGCCGCAGGGAGAGGTTAAGCGCTTCGTCGAGCGGGTCGGAGGCTGCGGCAGTGATGAGACGTTCGGTGGCCATAGGGTCAACGCCGCTGTCGTGGCGTCGCTAGACGTGGGTGACGCAGACCTCCTGGGCGATGAGGTCGTCGTAGGTTTCGCGGCGTCGGATGACGGAGGCTTTGGAGCCGTCGACGAGTACCTCGGGTGGGCGAGGGACCGCGTTGTAGTTGCTGGCCATGACCATGCCGTAGGCGCCCGCGGTGAAGACGCAGAGCAGGTCGCCGGCAGCGACGGGGGGCAGGCGGCGTTCCTTGGCGAAGTAGTCGCCCGATTCGCAGATGGGGCCGACCACGTCACAGAGTTCAGCGCCTTCGACGTTCAGGTCCTTGCCGCGGACGGTGGGGACGTGGTGTGGGGCGACGTTGGTGGGCCAGATGAAGTGGAAGGCTTCGTAGAGGGTGGGGCGGATGAGATGGTTCATGCCGCTGTCAACGATGACGAACTTTTTCGTGCCGCCCATCTTGATGTATTGAACGCGGGTGATGAGCGCCCCGGCGTTGGCGGCGATGGTTCGACCGGGTTCGAGGATGACGGTTCCTCCGGAAGCCTTGAAGGAACGGAGCAGCGGGACGATCTGAGCAGCGTACTCGGTGGCGGGCAGGGCCGCGTTGGATTCGTAGTCGGCAGCGAAGCCGCCGCCGATGTCCAGCGCGGTGATGGTGTGCCCGTGGCTGCGCAGGTCGTCGATGAGAGCGAGGGCCTTGGTGATGGCCTTGACGTAAGGATCGACGGTGTAGACGGGCGAGCCGATGTGCAGGTGGAGGGCGTTCAGACGAAGAAAGTCGTCTTTGCCGTAGCGCTCGAAGAAGCGTTTGGCGCGTTCGATGTCTACGCCGAACTTGGATTCCTTGGTGCCAGTGGTGGTTTTCTTGTGGGTCTTGGGGTCCACGTCGGGGTTGACGCGAAGGGCAGCGCTGCAGTGGGCGCGCATCTGCCTGGCGATGGAGGCGATCGCCTCAAACTCGGCTTCGGACTCGATGTTGAAGTAGCCGATCTTCGAGTCGATGGCGAAGCGAATCTCCTGGGCGGTCTTGCCCACGCCTGCGTAAAAGACGCGGGACATCGAGGCGCCGGCTTTCTGAGCGCGGAAGAGTTCGCCGCCGGAGACGACGTCCATTCCGGCGCCGCGGTCGGCCAGGAGCCTGCAGAGGTGGATGTTGGCGCAGCTCTTGATGGAGTAGCAGAGGATCGGGTCCAGCTCGCGGAAAGCAGCGGCCAGTCGGTCGTAGTGTCCCTCGAAGGTTTTTCGGGAGTAGACATAGAAGGGCGTGCCGACCCTGCGAGCAAGTTCGTCCAAGCTCAGGTCTTCGCAGTGAAGTTGTCCGTCGCGGTAGTGGAAGTAGTCCATGGGGAACGGGACATGATAATCAGAGTTCCGAAGCTCGGCGGAGGTTCAGGAAGTCTTGCCCGCGAGGAAGGGATCGATGGCTTCGCAGAGGGTGTGGAGCAGCAGTTCGTGGACTTCCTGGATGCGCGCGGTGGTCTGCGAGGGGACGATCAATTCGACGGTGGCGAGTCCCTTGCACTTTCCGCCGTCGCGTCCGAGGAAGGCGATGGATTGAATCCGCTTAGCGCCGGCGACCTCGAGCGCCAGTCGCACGTTGGCGCTGTTGCCGCTGGTGGAGAATGCCGCGAGCACGTCGCCCGGAGCGCCCAGGGCCTGGACCTGTCGGGCGAAGACCTGCTCGGGGGGAAAGTCGTTGATGAGCGCGGTGAAGAGCGAGGCGTTGGCGGTGAGGTCGACGGCCGGGAACCCGGGTCGGTCCAGGACGTAGCGCCCGGTGATCTCAGCGACGAAGTGGGCCGCGTCGCAGGCGGAGCCGCCGTTGCCGCAGCAGAGGAGTTTCCCGCCGTTGGTGACGGATTCGTAGATGAGTTCCGCGGCTTTGGAGAGCGGGTCCGCGAAGTGACCGATGTGGTCGAGCAGGTGCTGCGCCGCCTCGATGTTGGCGCGGAAGATGTTGTGCATGCGGCTGGCGATCATGACGCGACCTCGGCGGGGTGATCGGTGTTACGGTGACGACGGTAGATGCGGCGCATGACGAAAGCGCCGAGCGACGGACACGCGGTGGTGAGCCCCAGAGCGGTGCGGACGACAAGGCTGCCCCAGACCTCGGGTCGTGGTCGCCGCAGACAGGCGACGATCTTTCGAGCCACGTGGCTGGGGTCCTGCAACAGAGCGTGCGGCGTGTTGAGGCCCTTGCCGTCCGAGGCGCGGTCGAAGAACTCGGTGCGGGTGCCGATGGGGTGGACGCTGGTGACGCGGATGCCCTTGCTCTTGAGCTCGGCGCGGAGAGCCCCGGCGATGGAGTCTTGCGCCGCTTTGGTGGCGCTGTAGAAGCTGTACATGGGAAGCGCGATCTCGCTGGCGGCGCTGGAGCAGATCAGGACGTGGCCGCGGTCGGGAGCGGGGTTGCGGAGCAGGATCGGCGTGGCGGCGCGGAGCAGCCGGATCGTGCCCCAGAAGTTGGTCTCGAACAGGGCGCGCGCCTGGGCGTCGGAGGTGGCCAGCACCGGGGCGAACAAGCCGTAGCCCGCGTTGGCGAAGACGAAATGGAGCGCGCCGAACTCGTTGACCGCCGCGTTGACGAGGTGGGTGACGTCCTCGTCGCGGTCCACATCGCAGGGCAGAGGCAGCGCGCGGACGCCCATCGACTGGGCCTGTCGCGCGATTTGGATCAGACGCTCGGTGCGCCGCGCCGCCAGGACCAGATGCACACCCGCGCCCGCGGCCCGCAGCGCGGTGGCGGCCCCGATGCCGCTGCTGGCGCCGGTGATCAACAGCACCTTACCCTTGAGATCGCGGCCCATCGTGCGCCAGTGTAACGAGGTTAGGGGGATGTATACTCCGAGGCATGACCGACGCCCAGCTCATTGAACGGATCAGTCAGAGCGCTCTGCTTCGCGGTGAGTTCACGCTGAGGAGCGGGCGCAAGAGCAAGTACTACCTGGACAAGTACTTGTTCGAGACGCAACCGGACATCTTGAGGGCTTTGGGCGAGCGCTTCGCGCTGCACGTCACCGCCGAGGTGGACCGCGTGGCGGGAGCGGAGCTGGGGGCGATCCCACTGGTGACCGCGTTGTCGATGGCGTGCGACAAGCCCTCGGTGCTGATCCGCAATCAGAAGAAGGACTACGGCACCGCCAAGCAGCTTGAGGGAAAGCTCAGCGCGGGGGAGAGGGTGCTGCTGGTGGAGGACATCGTGACCACGGGCGGGCAGACGCTCGAAGCCGCCAAGACGCTGCGCGAGGCGGGGGCGAGGGTGGTGAAGATCGTCGCGGCGATCGATCGTCAGGAGGGCGGGCGCGCGAATATCGAAGCGGCGGGCTACACGTTTGCCTCGCTGTTCACGAAGGCGGATCTGGGAATCGTGGAGTGAAGACCGCGCGCCGCGTTTACTCGGACTTCTTGAGCGGGTCTTCGGGCATGTGCTGCATCAGCTTGTCCGCCAGGCCGTAGGCCACAGCCTCCTCGGCGTCGAGCCAGTAGTCGCGTTCGCAGTCCTTGGCAACGGTGTCGTAGGGCTTGCCGGTGTGCTTGACGATGATGTCGTAGAGCCGCTTTCGGGTGCGGATCATCTCCTTGGCCTGGATGCCCAGGTCCGTGGCGACGCCCTCCATGACGCCGCCGATCAGCGGCTGATGCAGCAGCACCCGGCTGTTGGGCAGGACGTAGCGCTTGCCGGAGGTGCCCGCGAGCAGGAGCATGGCGCCCATCGACGCCGCCACGCCGATGCAGTAGGTCGCCACATCGCAGCGGACGAACTGCATGGTGTCGTAGATCGCCAGCCCCGCCGAGACGGACCCGCCGGGCGAGTTGATGTAGAAGTGGATGTCGGTCTTGGGGTTCTCGTTGTAGAGGAAGAGGAACTGCGCCACGACGACATTGGCCACGTCGTCGGTGACCGGGCCGCCCAGGAAGATGATGCGGTCACGCAGCAGTCGGGAGTAGATGTCGTAAGCGCGTTCGCCGCGGCCGGACTTCTCGATCACCATGGGGATCAGGGGCATGCTGGATTCCTCGTCGTCGTCTTCATCGTCGAAGGCGCGGGGTTGAAGGGGATTGAGGCTCATGTCGCGGCGGATTCTAGCAGCAACCTCGGGCAGGGGAAACGCGAGAGTCGATCGCGCCCGTTGGGGCGTGTGGGCCACGAAATCGTCCACGGAAGTTCTGTGCGATGCGCGATACCATCTGGGGCCATGGCTCAAGCGTCCGGACATCTCGGGCTGGCGACCTACTCGCTCTGGCGGCGGGATATGGTGCGATTCTTCAGGCAGCGGTCTCGCATCGTCAGCGCCCTGGTCACGCCCGTCGTGTTCTGGCTGGTGCTCGGCGGCGGGCTCAACCACTCCTTCTCGCTCGGGGGCGAAGCGGGCGTGGGCTACCTCGAGTATTTCTTCCCCGGCACCATCGTGATGATCCTGCTCTTCACCGCGGTGTTCTCGACGATCTCGGTGATCGAGGACCGCCGGGAGGGTTTTCTGCAGGGCGTCCTGGTCGCGCCGGTGGACCGACTGGCGATCGTCATGGGCAAAGTGCTTGGCGGAGCGACCATCGCGACGTTG
Source organism: uncultured Phycisphaera sp. (assembly GCA_964496285.1). Lineage (GTDB taxonomy): Bacteria > Planctomycetota > Phycisphaerae > Phycisphaerales > Phycisphaeraceae > CAZBXW01. Next base: position 201,459 of record CAZBXW010000005.1, on the reverse strand, counting down.
CAGGGGATGCTCTTCCTGCTCGCCTGGCCTGTCGTGGGCGGGTGGCAGGGCGGGTGGATGATCCTGCTCTGGGTCGCCGCGACGATCCTGATCATGTTCGTCCTGGCGATCGCGTTGACCGCGATGGGCCTGTGCCTGGCCTGGCCGATGGATTCCACCGCCGGTTTTCACGCCGTCATGAATCTCGTGCTCATGCCGCTGTGGTTCCTCTCCGGGGCGGTGTTCCCGGTGGACAAGGCTTCGCCGATCATGCGCGAACTGATGTGGTTCAATCCGCTGACCTACGGCGTGGCGAGCTTGAGCGCCGCGATGACCGGCGGGCAGCAGCGCGTCGGCGCTCCGCTGCCGCTGTGGATAAGTCTGGCGATCACCCTGCTTTTTGCGGTCGCCATGATCGCGTTGGCGCGGCGGATTGTCCTGCGACGCAGGGTGGATGGACTATCGTGAGATCGGGGCGGTTCGTCAGACAAGACCTCACCACAGAGAGCACAGAGCACACCGAGTGGAAAATTCAGCGTCCTCTGAAGAACTCGATTGAGCCGCCGATGAACACCGATGGAAGCCGATGAGAGTCTTGTTTCCGCGGTTTCATCGGGGTTCATCGGCGGCTTGTCATCGCGTGCCTCTCTGTGCTCTGTGGTGAAAACTTTGTGGTCGATGTGGTGATGTCGTCTTGAGCTCAATTTATGCAACGAACCTTGATGATTCTGTTGGCGGTGGCATCGCTGGGGGTCACGGTGTTGATCGCGGTGAGCGTGGCGCATCAGCCGGGGCCCGCGGATGGGCTTGAAGCCCGCAGCGAAGGGCCCACGGTCTTCGATCGACCTCTGCCGTTGCCGACCTTCTCGCTCACCGAGCGATCGCGCCAGACGGTGACGCTGGCGGACCTGTCGGGCAAGGTGTGGATCGCATCGTTCATCTTCACGCACTGCCCCGGGCCGTGCCCGCGCATCACCTCTGTCATGGCGGGCCTGCAGAACGAACTGTCCCAGCACCCGCGATGGGACGATCTGCGGCTGGTGAGTTTCAGCGTCGATCCACAGCGCGACACCCCCGAAAGGCTGACGGAGTATGCGGGGCTTGCACGGGCGGACGATTCGCACTGGCTCTTTCTCACCGGGGCGCGTGACGAAGTGTGGACGCTCATCACGCAGGGATTCAAGCAGGCGGTGGCGGACAACCCGGACGATCCGGCGATGCCCATCGTGCACAGTCAGTCGCTGGTGCTGGTGGACCAGCGCGGCCGCATCCGAGGTTTCTACCCGGGCTTGGACCAGAGCAGCGAGGCGGGCACGATCGCCCCGCTGGTCCGAAAGAAACTGCTCGACGACGTGGAGCGGTTGCTCAGCGAGAACCAATGATGCACGAAGCTTTTCTCCCCACCATCAACGCCTCGCTCAACGCGACAGCGACGCTGCTGCTGCTGGCGGGCTACATCTTCATCAAGCGCAAGAACATCGCGGCTCATCAGCGTTGCATGATGAGCGCCTTCGCGGTGTCGTGCGTCTTTCTGGTGCTCTATGTGACCGACAAGGTGATCAAGGGCGGCGCACACACCGCGTTCAACGCCACCGGCCTCGTCAGGACCGCGTACTACGTCATGCTCATCAGTCACGTCCTGCTGGCGATGGCGGTGCCCGTGCTGGCGATCCTGCTCATCCTCTTTGGCTTGAAAGGTCGCATCGACAAGCATCGTCGTCTGGCGCGCTGGGCCTGGCCGATCTGGATGTACGTCTCGGTCACCGGCGTGCTCGTCTACCTGGCGCTCTACGTCCTGAATCCCGCGGTACCATGATGGGTCGCTCATGACCCGGACGGACGACGCGAGATTCATTCCGCCCACGGACGATCAGGTGCGTTCGCACCTGGACCGTCACGCCCCGCGGCCGCCCAGCCGGTTCGAAGCCTGGCTCCCCGTCATCGTCCTGGCGTCGATCCTCGCCGCCGCCTTTGCGCTGGGCGGAACGCTCGGGGTGCTCCTGCCCTGGGTCATGCTCGCCGGTCTGCTGCTCCACCAGGGTCGCAGGCAGCGGGCGATCCGTGACGCGGAACAGAAACTCACCCAGGCCTACGAACTGACCGTGCTGCGCCGCCCCGAGCCTTGCGTCCGACTGATCTGGCGATTGCTCCCGCGATTGTCCGCCGCTCCGCCTCTGCACGCGCGCGCCGTGGCCATGCTGGCACACAACCTCGATCAGCTCAAGGCCTATGACTCGGCGCTGGTCGCCTACGACCGCGTCATCGATCACCTGCCCAGCGCGCACCCCTGGTCGATCCAGCTCCGCATCCAGCGCGCCCTGGCGCACCTGGCGAACCATCAACTCACCCTGGCCGACGAAGCGCTGCGGCGGCTCCGCACCATGAGCGAGCAGATCACCGACGCCGCCACGCAAGCCGCGCTCCTGCTGGCGCAGCTCGTGCAGGGGGCCTACACGAACCACTGGGAGGACGCGGTTTCGCAGTCCACGGACCTGGTGGAGAAGCTGCGCCCCCTGGGCGTGGACGCCGCGATCGGCCACGGGTTGGCGGCCCTGGCGCATCAGCAGCTCTCGCTCCGCACCCAGGACGCGGCGCTCATGCGGCAGGCACAACACTGGTGGCGTCTGGCCACGACCCTGCTGCCCCCGGAGGAGCTGGTGCGTCGCCTGCCCCAGCTCCGGGCCGCCGCCGACGCGCTGCCCGCCGCCGAAAGGCCCCTGAATTGAGCCGGAACCTCGACTTCTCGGGAGCGCAGCTCGAACGTCAATTGACGCGCGACGCTCTGCTGCGCGGCGCGGTCTTCGCCCTGATCATCCTGCTCATCGTGCTCGACCCGATCCTCGACGACGGCCAGAACGCCGCGTCGCTGTGGATGATCCTCGCCGCGGTGGGCGTGTGGGTGGCGCTGTCGGTGAGCGACTCGCGCGTGGCGCTACGATTGCCCGAGATCACCGCCGCCATCGAGTTCGATCAGCCGCGCGCCCAGGAGCTGCTCCACGACTCGCTGCGTCGCTGGCCGCTGCATCGCTCGCTGCGCCTGACGCTGCACCATCGCCTGGCGGTGCTCCGCCACGCGCAGCAGAACCACGCCCAGTCCGCTGCCATCTGTCAGGCGCTGCTCTCGCGTCCGCTGGGGGCCGCCGAGGTCGTCCGACCGCACCTCTACCTCATGTTCATCGAAGCCCGGCTCAACGCCGGCGACGTGCTGGGCGCCTACGACGCCATCCTGCGCGTCCACCGGTGCAAGCTCACCCTCGTGGAGCTGCTGCAACTCACCGCGCTGCAGACACGCTACGAACTCATGTCAGGCCAACCCGCCGCGGCGCTCAAGCAACTGACCGGCAAGGTCCGCCTGTCGGAACTCATGCCCGCGGCGCAGTGCGGCGGCCTGAACTTCATGCTCGCCCTCGCCGCCCAACGCAGCGACAAGCCCGACCTCGCCGCCTGGCTCATGCGCCGCGCCGAACTGCTCTGCTCCCCGCCTCAGCTCGCGTTACTGCGCAGGGCCTCGGGCCTTGTCGGAGAGAAGAATTGACCACGGAGAACACAGAGAGAACGAAGAAGAATGTTGAGAGATTTTCCTGAACTCTCAAGGATTTCTCTTTGTGGACTCTGTGCTCTCTGTGGTGAAATGTCTCTGACCCGGTATGATCTGAATCACTCTCACAAGGTGTTTTCATGAAAATCCACGAATATCAAGCCCGCGAGTTGCTCGCCAAGTTCGGCCTGCCCGTTCCCGCAGCCATCGTGGCGGACTCGCCCGACGCCGCGGCGGCGGCTTACACCCGGTTGCACAAAGACCACGGCGTCACGCTCGCGGTGGTCAAGGCGCAGGTCCACGCGGGCGGCCGCGGCAAGGGCGGGGGCGTCAAACTCGTCAAGTCCGCCGACGAAGCACGTCAGGTCACGCAGACCATGATGAGCAAGCCGCTCGTGACCCCGCAGACCGGACCCACCGGCGTGCCGGTGAGAAAGGTGCTCGTGGCGGCGGGCGTCAACATCGCCAAGGAGTTCTACCTGGGCATGGCGGTGGACCGCGCCAACGGCTGCCCCGTGCTCATCGCCAGCGCCCAGGGCGGCGTGGACATCGAGCACGTCGCCGCCAACAGTCCGGACGCCATCGTGCGTGAGCCGATCAACCCGCTGCTGGGCGTCACCGCGTTCCAGGCTCGCAAGGTCGCCTTCGCCCTGGGCTTCACCGGCAAGCAGGTCTTCGCCGCGGGCAAGGTCATGTCGCAGCTTGCCAATCTCTTCATGAAGACCGACGCCAGCCTCGTCGAGGTCAACCCGCTCATCGTCACCATGCCCAGCGACACGGACCCCGAAGGCCAGATGCTCGCCATCGACGCCAAGATCAACTTCGACGACAACGCCCTGTTCCGTCAGCCCGACATCGCAGCCCTGGCGGACCCCACCGAAGAGAATCCCGCCGAGGCGCGCGCCCGCAAGCACGAGCTGAGCTATATCAAGCTCGACGGGCAGATCGGATGTCTCGTCAACGGCGCGGGATTAGCGATGGCGACGATGGACATCATCAAGCTCCACGGGTCCGAGCCCGCCAACTTCCTGGACGTGGGCGGCAGTGCCACCGAGGAAGCCGTCACCGAAGCTTTCCGCATCATCCTCGACGACCCGCACGTCAAGGGCGTCCTGGTCAACATCTTCGGCGGCATCGCCAAGTGCGACACCATCGCCCGCGCCATCATCACCGCCGCCAAGCTCGTGGGCTTCAAGGTCCCGCTCGTGGTGCGACTCGAAGGCACGAACGTGGAGATCGCCCGCAAACTCCTTGAAGACGCCAAGGCCGACATCCCCACCCTCATCACCGCCAGCGACCTCGCCGACGCGGCAAAGAAGGTGTGCGCCGCGGTGAGCAAGTAAGCCGGATTTCCCCCGTAGGGTGGGCCGAGTCTTCGAGGCCCGCCACCGGCCCGCCCAATCCACCGCGACCACCGCTCATTCGAGAATCAACCTCGTGTTGGTCCTCTTGACCCACCCGGAAGCGGTGGGCCTCGAACACTCGGCCCGATCTACCGCAGCCCGTGGTGTCGGGTCAATTACGGTCCCCAGCCGTCGTGGCCCAGGAGGGGGACGAAGCGGCAGGCGACGCTGCGTTGTTCGAGGAGGCGGTGGCCGTCGTAGTGGTAGCATCGCAGGGTCTGTTCGTCTTCGTCGCCGATGGGGATGACGAGTCGGCCGCCGGGGGCGAGTTGCAAGGGTAGGGCGGGGGGCAGAGTAGGAGCGCCGGCGGCGACGATGATGCCGTCGTAAGGCGAGCCGGGCAGGTATCCCATCGAGCCGTCCGTCACGAGGCAGAGCACGTGCGAAGCGTAGTGGAGCAGTTCGAGGACGCGCTGGGCTTGTTGCGAGAGCCACTTGCTGCGTTCGAGGGTGACGACCTGAGCGCCGAGGTGAGCGAGGATGGCAGCCTGGTATCCGCTGCCGGTGCCAACGTCGAGGATGCGATGGCCGGGGCGGACGCGCAAGAGTTGCGTCATGAGCGCGACGATGTAGGGCTGGGAGATGGTCTGGCCCTCGGCGGTGGGCAGAGCGCGGTCGGCGTAGGCGTCGCGCATCGAGGCGTGCGGGACGAACTCGTGACGAGGGACGACGCTCATGGCGCGGAGGACTTCTTCGTCGTCGATGCCGCGCGGGCGGAGCTGCTGGTCCACCATGGCCAGGGCGTGGGGATGAGTGGCAAAGAGGCGGGACATGAGGCTAAGAAGATTGTACCGCGCTGCACAAGTTATCCACGAGAGGGCATCACATGGTGAAAAAAATCTGCTCGACTTGACATCTCGTGGCCGATCCTTAAAACTACGGTCGTCCCTTAAACCCAAGCACCTGTTCACAGGGAGGTGAACCTTGGCCATCGACATGGAAGTTGTTTCCCCCACTTCGACCACCACTCCCGCCGACCAAGGCAGTGCAGGCTCCGGAGCGCAGTTGAGCCGGGAGCAGATCATGGCGGTGACGGCGCGTTGCCTGCACGAGGTGGGCTACGACCGGACGACGATCCGCAAGATCGCTTCGACGCTCGGCTGCGCCATCGGGTCGATCTACCGCTACTTCACGGACAAGCGTGAGCTGCTCAACGCGGTGACGCAGCAGCGTTTGGACCCGGTGGCGGACCTGGCGCAGTCGGCGAGCGCCGGCGCGGGCTCGTTCGAGGCGTCGCTGCGGATGTACCAGCAGCGCGCGGTGGAGAACCCGCAGGACTATCGGCTGATGTTCTGGCTCTCGTGCCTGCCTACGGACGCGGGGCAGTCGCCGGTGGGCAGCCACAGGCTTCCCGCGGTGGTGCAGCGGATCGTCGAGGGCTGGGCTTCGCACCTGCAGGACGCGGCGCTGGCGCGTCAGGTCTGGAGCCTGCTGCACGGCTCGATCACGCTGGGCCAGCACAGCCCGCAGGTGATCGACAATGTGCTGCGGATGGTCGCTGCGCGTGCGGTGCTCAAGCAGGCCAACGCGGCGCGTGCCGCTGCCCGGGTCGAGCCCGCTGCTGCGGTCGCGGCGGCGGTGCTGGCGCCCGTCGCTGCCGACGCGGCGGTCGAAGACGTCTGCCTGCTCTGAACCGGCTCTTCATTGTTCGGGCGCTTCCCTTGCCCGCGTGGGCTTACTATCGTGTAGGCCCATGAGCGATATTCTGGCGCAGATCGTTCAGGAGAAACGCCGGGAAGTGGCGCAGGCGATGTCGCGCGAATCGCTCGAAGCGATCAGGCAACGCGCCGCGGAGCAGCCCGAGCCGCGGGATTTTTTCTCGGCGGTCACTGACCCGCGTGGGACGCTGCGGGTGATCGCGGAGGTCAAGCGTGCCAGCCCGTCGGCGGGGGTGATCCGTCCGGACTTCGATCCGGTGGCGATCGCGCGGGACTACGCTGCCAACGGGGCGGCGGCGATCAGTTGCCTGACCGACGAGAAGTTCTTCCAGGGCTCGCTCGCCTACATCAAGGCGATCAAGGCGGCGGTGTCGTTGCCGGTGCTGCGCAAGGATTTTCTGATCGACCCGTACCAGGTCTATGAGGCGCGTGCGGCGGGCGCCGACGCGGTGCTGCTGATCGCGGAGTGTCTGAACACCTCCGAGCTGATGGACCTGATGATCCTTGCCGCGGAGCTGAGGATGACCGCGCTGGTGGAAGTGCACGACGTGGAGAAGCTGCTCAAGGTGCGGCCGCACCTGGGCTTCCCCGACCCGCGAGGCACGCTGCTGGGGATCAACAATCGCAACCTCAAGACCATGACCACGGACCTGTCGCACACGCTGCGATTGCTCGAGATGGTCGAGAACCCCGACATCCTGGTGAGCGAGTCGGGCATCCGCACCCGCGCCGACGTGGCGCGGCTGCGAGCCGCGGGGGTCCACCGCATCCTCGTGGGCGAACACCTCATGCGCCAGCCCGACGTGGGCGCAGCCCTGCGCGAGCTGATCGCTCCAGTGCCCAACGGGGATGCGACGCATCGCGGCACGGCGTGATGCGCTCCCACGCTCGGCCCCTCCCGCGGGCGGCGGCGAACAGCCCCCCGTTGCCACATGGGGCTACCAAGGCTAGCCCCACGTGGAAACATGGGGCTGGGCGACATCCAACGAGCCTGCCTGGGTGACTACCACGGAATCTCGATGCGCTGCAGCTTCTCGAACTCTTCTTTGGTCCAGACGCGGCTCGAGGTCTTGGCACGCACGGGAGGGTTGTATTCGCCCTTGTCGGCGCGGCCGGCGTCGATCAGCGCCTGGAGCTTCCTGCCGACCCACTCGTCACGCTTGGGTTGGAAGGCTTGGTCCATGGCGGCCATCAGGGCGAAGCTCGTGCCGCTGGGCAGATCGATCACGCCCCTGCGGCGGAAGGTTTTTTCGCCCTGGGTCGTGATGTATTTGCGGTAGAGGTCGCGCAGCGCGATGTCCTCGTCGAGCGTCCACTCTTTCCTCCAGTTCTCGTAGACGTAGATCAGGGTGTTCAGTTCGACCTGCTGCTTGGGAACCGAGGGAGGGAAGACCACGCTGGGCCAAGCGTCGGGACGTTCGAGGACTTCGTTGAGGAAGATCGAGCCCAGGGCGTGCGAACCCCGCGCGTGCGACTCTTCCGGGTCGTAATAGTCGAACCCTTCGAGCCGCAGCAGCATCACGACCCGGCGGGCTCGCGGGCTGGCGTGCACCACGGCAGTGATGTCCGCGTAAAACTCCTGCAGATGGCTGTAGAGCTCACGGTGGTTCTGGTAAAGCTCCACCACGCCCTGCATCGGCAGGTTGCTGGTGATGTAGTTGTGGCCCAGCTCGTGCCAGGCGATGATCTCGCCCAAGTCTCCGAGCCGAATGCCCAGCCGCTGCGACAACGCGCCGTTGGCCAACTGCGGGTTGTCGATCAGGTGCGGCTTCCACGTCACCATCACCTTCAAGGCGGTGACCTGCATCTCGTACTCGCCCTTGCGGCCCCTGACCCACTTGCCCTCGGGGATCACGCCCTGAAAGCCCAGCTCCTTCGAGGGGATGTAGTTGGCGATGAAGTCGCGATTCCAGATCTCGGCCTTGAAGCTCACGTTCGAGGGGCTGGCGCACTTGCTCCACCACTCCGGCCGCATCTGCTGGACATCTTTGCGGATGCCCGCCAGCTTGGCGCCCGTCTTCGCCTCCAGGTACCGCTGCTGCTTGAGCGCATCGGGGACCAAGATCTTCAACTGCTCCCAGTCGCTGTTGAGGAACGCTGTCTCGATGGTCTGGTAGTAGACCTCGGCGTCCTTCTTCATCAGCTCCAGGCGTTCCTGCTGCTCGGTCTTGGCAGCCGGTGCCGGTGCGGGATCGGGGGCCTGCGCCGCAACGGACGAAGCGATCGCCAACAGACACGCGATGCCCCCAAGGCCCACTCCGTGCTGCTGAACTTCCACGGCGTTACCCCTTGAACTGGAATTGACCGAAACGGTTAGCTTATCAGTCGAATCGTCGGCTATCAAGAATCCGCGCGCGAACACGGAGTCAAGAATCGAGAGGTTAAGGGTTGATGCTGGGCGAGGCAAACCCGGGATTCGGTGGGGCGTTAGAATGGCGTGCAGCTTTATCTGAAAGGATCACGGATGATCCGTTTGGTGCTTGTGGGTTTGGCCGTCTTGAGCCTGCTCGGGGTGGCGGGGTGTCGCACCGCGGCGCCGACCTCGGAGCCGATGCCCGCGAAGTCGAGTGTCCGCCGCGAGCCGACGATTCGCGTGCGCATCGCCACGGGCGTGGGTCGCTTCGGCGTGATCGGTCAGGGGGCGGTGACGATCGCCGCGAGCGCCACCGGGCCGGGCCAGGCGTTCTCGCCGCGCATCACGGTGCAGCGCAGCGGGGGCGTGTTTCTGCTCACGAGCGACGGGCGCACGGTGCGGTGGAGCGGGGCGACGCTGGCGATCCGTGGGGCCTCGCTCTACGTCGAGGGCAACACGTTCGCCAGCGCGTTGGTCTTCGCACCCACGGGTCCGGGCGCCTTCGACGTGGTGAATCATGTGGGTCTGGAGACCTATCTTCCGGGGGTTCTGGAGCACGAGTTCTACAAGTCGTGGGACCCCGCGGCGTTTCGGGCGCAGGCGATCGCGGCGCGGAGCTACGCCCTGGTGCAGATGGGCAAGAGCCAGCGGCGGCACTACGACGTGAACGCGGACGTGTCGAGCCAGATGTTCGGCGGTATCTCGACGCACGACACCTCGCTGCAGGCGGCGGCGGCGACGCGCGGGCAGGTCCTCACCTGGCAGGGCCGAATCGTCCCTGCGTACTACTCGTCCTCTTCCGGGGGCACGGGTCAGGACGCGGCCATCGCGTTCCCTGACGGCGCGAACATCCCGCCGCTGCGCGGGCGCGAGCACGGCGCCTGGAGCGCCAACAGCAAGTACTTCCGATGGGGCCCGATCAGTCGGGACCGCGGCGATCTGTCGCGACGCATGGCGGCGTGGGGCAGGTCCAAGAGTCACCCCGTCGCGTCCCTCCGCTCCATCGCCAGCGTCACCATCACCGCTCGCAACAGCGTGGGCAGGCCCGCGGTCTTCACCGTGCGCGACGGCTCGGGTGCGAGCTACACCCTGCGCGCCGAGGAGTTCCGTTTCGCCTGCAACTTCGCTTCGCCTGCGCCGGTGGACGCGGCACAGAACATCCGCTCCAGCCACGTGAGCGTCCGTGTGGTGGGCAACGTCGTGCAGTTCTACGACGGCCGGGGCTTCGGCCACGGCGTAGGCATGGACCAGCACGGGGCTCAGTCCATGGCGCTCAAGGGCTACAACGAACGCTCCATCCTCGCGTTCTACTATCCCGGTGCAGCGATTGAGAAAATCTATTGACTTAAATCAGAAGAAGTGTTGACAGGATTACAGGCTCAAGAGGATGTCATTCAACTCAAATCAAAGCATCTGATCCTGTCGATCCTGCGCATCATGTTCTCTTGTCAAAAATCTTACTCGAAAGAGCCAAACGGCTTGCCCGTCGGGAGCGCCGCGGGGCGGTTGACCTGGGTGGACATCTCCACCGCGTGGTGGGTCCTGCTGGAGTCGAGGAAGGCGGCCATGGCGTCGAGGACGGCGAAGGCCAGGTCGCCGCTGACTCGGTGCGGTCGCTTGGCGTCGATCGCCGCGGACAGGTCCGCCAGCCCGGCGCTGCGGGCGTAGCCTTTGGGATGCGTCGGCTCGACCGTCTGGTACCCGTGGGAGCCGGGCTTGGCGAGCTTCACTTCACCGTCGAACCCGTTGGGGTCGGGCACGAGCAGCGAACCTTCCGAACCGTAGATGGCGATGGGTGTAGCACCGCTGTAGTTGGCGTTCATGACCGCGAAGGACATGACGACGGTGGCGACGACGCCGCAGTGGAACTCGATGGTTCCCGCGACGTGGTCGGGGGTTTCGACCTTGATTTTCTTGCCGTGTTTGGGCCCGGGCCCGCCCTTCCCGTCGCCGTGCGTGATGGTGCGTTCGGGCATTGCGATGCTGGCGATGCCGGTGACGCGGCGGATGGGCCCGAGCATGTTGATCAGCGCGGTGAGGTAGTAGGGGCCCATGTCAAACATGGGTCCGCCGCCGACCTCGTAGTAGAACTCGGGGTTGGGATGCCAGGACTCGTGTCCGCGGCAGAGCATGAAGGCGGTGGCGGCCAGGGGGCGACCGATGGCGCCGTCGTCGATGAGCTTGCGCGCGGTCTGGTGACCGGCGCCGAGGAACGTGTCCGGAGCGCAGCCCACGCGTACGCCCTTGCTTCGGGCGGCGTCGATCACCCGGCGGCCCTCTTCGCGGTCGATGCCCAGCGGCTTCTCCGCGTAGGTGTGTTTGCCCGCCCCGATGGCGCGCAGCGCCACCTCGGTGTGCGCCTTGGGCACGGTGAGGTTCAGCACACAGTCCACCTCGTCGCAGCGCAGCAGTTCCTCCACGCTCAGGACGCGCGGGACGCCGAACTCCGCGGCACGTTTCTTCGCCGCCTCGGGGTTCATGTCGGCGCAGGCGGTGAAGCGCAGGTTCGGGTGGTTCCTGCCCGCGCCGAAATAGGCCCCGCTGATCGCCCCGCAGCCGATGACCCCCACACGCAGCACGCTCATGGAGAAGCTCCTTGAAAAAAAGCCCCACGCTGCTTCGCATGGGGCCGACGGTCGTCGATGGTATCGCGCGGGGAGTCGGGGTCAAACCAAGTCGCGGTCCTCGGCGCGCTGCGAGGCGGCGTGGCCCGCCCGCCCCGGCGGCAGCCAGCATTCCTCGTCGTAGCACTTGCGGATCATCTTCGCCGCCTGGGCCACGTCGTCGGTGACGTGGAACAGCGCCAGGTCCTGCCCGTCCACCGCGGCGAACTTCTCGAGCATCACCGACTTGATCCAGCTCAGCAGTCCGTCCCAGAACTCGTGCCCGATGCAGATGACCGGGAAGGGGTTGACCTTGGCGGTCTGAATGAGCGTCAGGGCCTCGAAGAACTCGTCCATCGTGCCGAACCCGCCGGGGAAGATGACGAATCCCGAAGCGTACTTGACGAACATGACCTTGCGGACGAAGAAATAGCGGAACGTCAGCTCCTCGGACTGAAAGGGATTGGGCTTCTGCTCCATGGGGAGCGAGATGTTCAGTCCCACGCTCTTGCCGCCGGCCTCGAAGGCGCCGCGGTTGGCGGCCTCCATGATGCCCGGCCCGCCGCCGGTGATCACCGCGAACCCGTCCTTGGCCAGAAGGTGCCCGAGTTGAACCGCCTTCTGGTAGTAGGGCGCGGTGGGCGGAGTGCGAGCCGAACCGAAGACCGTCACCGCCGGTCCGATGCTGTTCATCGTCTCGAACCCGTCGACGAACTCCGCCATGATGCGGAAGAGCCGCCAGGGTTCCTTCAACAGCGAGAGGTCTGAGTCCATGCTGATGGGAATCGTTCCGGGGAGGCCTTTCTGAGCGGCGCATTGTAGCCACCGCCTGGCCTGCGCCATGCGCTGGACATCCCTCATCAACGGTTCATGGAGGCGAGGGTTTACTTCGCCGCCAGCGCCCTGACCTTCTCGACGATCAGGTCGAACGCCGGCGCGTCGTGGATGGCGATCTCCGAGAGCATCTTGCGGTTCAGGTCGATGCTCAGCGCCTTGAGCCCCGCGATGAACTGGTTGTAGCGCAGGCCGCGCATCCGCACCGCGGCGTTGATGCGCGTCACCCAGAGGGCGCGGTAGTCGCGTTTGACGGTGCGTCGGTGACGGGTGGCGTAGACGCCGGCGCGGATCACGGCGCCCTTGACGCGACGCCACTGGGTCCTGCGGCCCATGCGGTAGCCCTTGGCGGCCTTGAACCAGCGGACCTTGGACTGACGGGTGGCGGCGCCTTTCTGTGCGCGGGGCATAGGTGATCTCCTGAGGTCTGGGGCCGGCGAGTTAGGCCGCCTTCTCCTGCTCGTGTTGCTTGTGGCCCACCGCGGCGTCCGCGGGCTTGAGCGGGCGGTGCAGGATGCGTTCGAGCCTGCGGATGTCGCCGCGCTTCGCCACGCCCTTCTTCCGCAACGCGATGATCTTGCGACCGGTCTTGTTGCTGCGAAGGTGGCCGGCGTAAGCCTTGCGGAACTTCACCTTCCCCGTGCCGGTGATCTTGATCCGCTTGAGCAATCCTTTGTGCGACTTCTGCCGTTTGGCCATGGCGAGGCTCCGTGAACCGAGCCACGCATTGTAACAGAGCCGTGGACCCGTGCAAACTCCACACATCTCCGCCCAAAGCCGCGGATGGACGCATCCCCGGATTCGTCCATCGCACTCCCTGGTCAACCCGTGATGAGCCGCCAGTGAACGCGGATGAACGCGGACAAGAGCGGAACAAGACGGATTTCATCGACGTTCATCCGTGTTCATCGGCGGCTCAAAGCAGCCGCTCGGCGGCCCCGATCGCCCCAGGGCCAGGCCGCCCGCCAGTTCGCTCACCATCGCGCCGACCTGCGACACCACGACGTCCGAACCCTGGTCGCGCACCTGCGCCACGCGGCGCATGATCGCCGACCCGACGATCGCCGCGTCAGCCACGCTCACCACCTCCGCCACCTGCTGCGCGTTGGAGACTCCGAAGCCCACCGCGATGGGCAGGGGCGTGGCACGGCGCAATCGCTCGATGCGCGGCGTCAGGTCCGTTGGAAGCTCGCGGCGTTCGCCGGTGAGTCCGGCCCGCGCCAGCACATAGACGAACCCGCTGCACGCCCGCGCGATCGCCGCGGCGCGCTCCTCGGGCGTCGTGGGCGAGATGAGAAAACTGCACGTCAGCCCCGCGTCCGCCGCCGCCCCACGCAAACCGGCGGACTCCTCGATCACAACGTCCGGCACGATCAGTCCGTCGATCCCGCAGCGCCGAGCGCGGGCGACGAACGACGCGACGCCCAGACGATGCACGATCGAGTAGCTCACCATCGCCACCAGCCCCAGGCTCAGCGCCCCACGCCGCGACGCGGCCATCTCCAGCACCTGCTCGGCGCGCAGACCCTGGCTCAGGGCGTGCGCCATCGACGCCTGGATCACCGGGCCGTCGGCGATCGGGTCGGAGAAGGGAAACCCCAGCTCGACGATGCTCGCCCCGCACTTCTGCAGCACCGGCAGCAGCGCGGCGGTGGTCGCCAGGTCCGGGTCGCCCGCGGTGAGGAAGGGCATCAGCGCCTTTCGCTTCTCCCGCCGCAGCGCCGCGAAGATGTCGTCGATGCGGTTCATAGCTCGATCTGCCTGCCCAGTTCCACGACGCGGTTGGCGGGCACGCCAAACGCCAATGTCGCGTCGCGCGCGTTGCGTGCCAGGAACGAGAACAGCCGCTTGCGCCAGCGCATCATCCTTCCCCTGCCGGTGGTGAGCATGGTGGTTCGGCCAAGATAGTAGCTGCACTGCATCGGGTCCACGCTCAGCCCCTCGACCTCGCAGAGGCGCAGCACCTCACGGATGTTCGGGTCCTCCATGAACCCGTACTGCGCCACGACCTGATGGAAGCCCTGGCCCAGATCGGTGACGCGCAGGCGCTCGGCCGCTGTGACGTGCGGCAGCGAGGGGGTGAGCACGCTCAGCAGGATCACGCGCTCGTGGAAGACCTGGTTGTGCTTGAAGTGGTGGAGCAGGACGCCGGGCGTCTGGTCCGGGTCGGCGGTCATGAACACCGCGGTGCCCTTGACGCGGTGGGGGTTCTGCGCCGCCACGTCCGAGACGAGCAGGTGGACGGGCATGGTTCGAGCGCGCATCTGCTCGCCCAGGAGCATCGTGCCGCGCGACCAGGTGGTCATCACCGCGAAGAGTCCCGCGCCCATGACTAGGGGCCACCAACCGCCGGTGTTGATCTTGGTCAGATTGCTCGCCAGGAACGCGCCGTCAACGATGAGCAGGACGGAGATGAGCGCCGCGAGGTGCCGCGGCTTCCACTTCCACCGCCGCCGCGCCACCACCGCCAGCAGCAGCGTGGTGATGAACATGGTGCCGACGACCGCGATGCCGTACGCCGCCGCGAGGTTGGCGCTGCTGCCAAAGCCCAGCACCAGTCCCACGCAGGCGACCATCAGCAGCCAGTTCACCTCGGGGATGTAGATCTGCCCGCTCATGTGCGAGGAGGTGTGGACGATGGTTAGGCGAGGAAGGAAGCCCAGCTGCACCGCCTGCTGTGCCAGGGAGTAAGCGCCGGTGATCAGGGCCTGGGAGGCGATGATCGTGGCGATCGTCGCCAGCGTGACCAGCGGCAGCAGCAGCCACGACGGCGCCAGCAGAAAGAAGGGGTTGGCCGCCGCCTGCGGACCGTGGACGAGGATGAGCGCCCCCTGCCCGAAATAGTTCAGCAGCAGCCCCGGATAGACCACCGTGAACCACGCCCTGCGGATCGGTTCGCTGCCGAAGTGGCCCATGTCCGCGTAGAGCGCCTCGGCGCCGGTGATGCAGAGCACGATCGCGCCCAGCAGCTTGAACGACTCGTAAGGGTGCACCAGGAACAACCGCACCGCGTGGTGCGGGCTGACCGCCTGCAGAACCCCCGGCTCCCGCAGCACCCAGGGGATGCCCAGCAGCGCCAGCGTCGCGAACCACACCAGCATCGCCGGCCCGAACCACGAGGCGATGCTCGCCGTCCCGTGTCGCTGCACCACGAACAAGGCCAGCAGGATCACCAGCGTCATCGGAATCACCACCGCCTGCATCGCCGGCATCGCCAACTTCAGGCCCTCCATGGCGCTGAGCACGCTGATCGCCGGGGTCAGGGCGCCGTCCGCAAAGAGCAGCGCCGTCCCAAACACCCCCAGCAGGATCACGCCGCGCTTGCGCCAGTTCTGCGTCCCCGCCGCGGCGTTGGGCGTCACCAGCGCCATCAGCGCCAGAATCCCGCCCTCCCCGCGGTTGTCGGCACGCAGCACGAACACCAGGTACTTCACCACCACCACCACCACCAACGCCCAGAACACCAGCGACAGCACGCTCAGCACGTTCTCGGGTGTGGGCGTCTCGCCGTAGTGCGCGCTGAAACACTCGCGCACCGCGTAGAGCGGCGAGGTCCCGATGTCGCCGTAAACCACCCCCAGCGCCCCGAGCGAGAGCTTCGCCAGGTCACGCCTTCGTCGCTTCTCGCGCTCCTGGTTCTCGTCGGTCACGCCCATGCGAACCACTCATCGTACTGCCCCTCTGCTTGTGCATCCAACTCCCTGCGGACTCCCCACCGGGCTGCCGACAGCCCGGCTCCGAAGCCGGGGATGTACTCATCCCCGGATCTCCAATCCCTTCCCTGCCTCCGCGTCCAGAAACCAACTCAGGCGCCCCTGAGCCGGGCGAATTCCCAGGATCGGCAGCGCCTGTGACGCGCCGCCCTGCGCCACCCGCGCCAGCGTTGCCGCCTTTTTCGCGCCCGTCACCAGCACCGCCACCTCGCGCGCCGCGTTGAGCAGCGGATACGTCATCGTCAGACGGTCCGGCGGCGTCACCGTGGGGCCGCGGTTCTCCACGACCCACCGCTCCCGCTCCCGCAGCGCGGGCGATTCGGGAAACAGACTCGCGGTGTGCCCGTCTTCGCCCATGCCCAGCAGCACAAAGTCCAATCGGCCCTGGGGCATGCTCGCCCGCAGTTCACGCTCGTACTCGCTGGCGTCGGTCATCGCGTGCTTCCTGCGCGAGCGCATGGGCACGTGGTCCAGCAGCGATTCGCGGATCATCCGCCAATTGCTCCGGGCGTCCTCCAGCGGCACGCAGCGTTCATCCACGAGCCAGAGGTGCGACGCCTCCCACGGGATGGACCGGAATCGCGGGTCCATCACCAGCAGCCGATAGAACGGCTCGGGCGTCGATCCGCCGGACAGCGCCAGGTGACACACGCCGCGGTCCGCCACCGCGCTCCTCATCGCCCCGAGCAGGGCGCCCGCCAGCTCCTCGTGCAGCGCCGCGACGCTCGTGAATGTGCGAACCCGGCCCGTGAATTGGAGCGAGTCGCTCATCGCTGCGCATCCTTACGGGTTGTGCCAGTGCCGACCGTCGCGAGCCATCATCACGTCGCTCGACGAGGGCCCCCACGTGCCGGCGGCGTAGTTGGGCAGGTCCTCCTGCGGGTTCTCGGTCCAATAGTCCAGCACCGGCTGCACGATCCGCCAGGCCTGTTCGATCTCGTCCCGGTGTTTATACAACGACTGATCCCCGCGCATCGCGTCCAGCAACAGTGTCGCGTACGCCTCGGGCACTTCCGCCTTGAACTGCTGCGAGTAGGAGAAGTCCATCACCACGGATTTCACGTTCATCTTCATCCCCGGGACCTTGCCCTCGAAGCGGAGCCGGATGCCCTCGTCCGGCTGGACGTTGATGACGATCTGGTTCGGCGCCAGTCCCTTGCGCGCCTGGTCTCGGAAGAGCGTGTGAGGCGTGGGTTTGAAGTAGATCACGATCTCGGTGACTTTCTTGGTCAAGCGCTTGCCCGACCGCAGGTAGAAGGGCACGCCGCTCCAGCGCCAGGTGTCCAGGTGAAGCTGCAGCGCCGCGTAGGTGTCGGTCTGAGATTGTGGTGCGACGCCCGGCTCGGCGCGAAACGCCGGCGCCGCCACGCCCCCGAGATTGCCCGGCCCGTACTGCCCGCGGATCGCCGACCGCGGCACGTCCTCCGGCTTGAACAGCCGCACCGCGTTGAGCACCTTGGTCTTCTCCACACGGATGTCGTCGGCCCGCATCGAGACCGGCGGCTCCATCGCCACCACCGCCATCACCTGCAGCAGATGGCTCTGGATCATGTCCCGCATCGCGCCCCCGGAGGGCGAGTCGTAGTAGCCGCCCCGCGTCTCCACGCCCACTGTCTCGGCCGCCGTCACCTGCACGTGGTCGACGTAATTCCGGTTCCAGAGCGGCTCGAACAGGGCGTTGGCGAAACGAAACACCATCAGGTTCTGCACCGTGTCCTTGCCCAGGTAGTGATCGATGCGGTAGATCGCCTCCTCCTCGAAGACCCTTCCGAGCACGCGGTTCAGGTGCGCCGCCGACTCCGGGTCCTGGCCGAAGGGCTTCTCGACGATGATCCGCTGCCAGGGCCGATTCAGTCGGTCCAGGCTGCACCAGGCTTTGCCCTCGGTGACCAGGCCCGAGGCGCCGATGTTCACGATCGTCGCGTCGTACAACTGCGGCGCCATCGAGAGGTAGAGCAACAGGTTCTCGCCCGTCTTGTGCTCCAGCTGAAGCTGCTCCATCCGCGACTTGAGCCCCGCGAAGTCCTCGAACCGCGTCGAGTCGGCCGCGTGGTAATGCACACGCTGCGCGAACTCGGACCAGAGCGCGTCGCTGAAGTGCGGGCTCTTGCGCGCAAACTCGAGCAGCTTGCCGCGGAACTCCGCGTCGGTCATGGCGGTTCGGCTCACGCCCAGCACCGCCGATCCCGTCGGCGCGAGCTTCTGCACGAACAGCTCGTAGAGCGCCGGGATGAGCTTGCGTTTGGTCAGATCGCCCGAGGCGCCGAAGATGACGACCAGGCACGGCGAGGGGGTTTCGGTCGCAGCCATGGCGAAATGAAACCCGAAAGCTCTGCCTCACGCAAGCCTCAGCTCGAAGCGCTGGTGTAGAAGCGCAGCGCAAAGAACCAGAACCAGCGGGAAATGGCCAACGTTCCCCCCGCCACCGCCAACGACAGCACCAACATCACCGGCTCGGCCAGCCCGAGCATCGCTTGCGCCGGGACCATGGTCATGAACGCCACGGGGACGACGAACGTGAAGAACGCGCGATAGCTCGGCGGGTACGCCGTGACGGGGTATCGCCCCGCCTCCAGCAGCGCCTGCATCGCGATGGTGATGTTGAACACCTTGACGAACCAGATGGTCGTGGTGGCGAGGATGAACCCCAGGGCGTAGAGGATCGTCAGACCGATCGCCATGGGCACGAGTCCCGCGAGATAGCCGCGCCACCCCACGGACTCGGCGAGCCCCGCGTAACCCAGCAGTCCCACGCCCAGCAGCACTCCGGGCAGACCCCAGATCGACGCGGCGCGCAGCGAGACGGCCAGCTGCGAATCGATGGGCTTGAGCAGCACAAAGTCCAGCGCCCCGGTGCGGACGCTCTCGGTCAGGCGCATGTGGTTAGGGGTGAAGAGGGTTGCCTGGATGCCGTCGAGCAGGGTGTAGACGCCCAGGATCATCAGGGCCTGTGTCCAGCGCCAGCCGCCCAGTTCGTACCCGCCCTGGTAGAAGAGGGACACGCCCAGGACCGAGCCGGCGAGCGTGAGCAGGCTTGCCAGTGACGCGATCAAGAAGTTGGCGCGATACTCCATCTCCGCCTGGAGACTCGAGGACCAGTAGAGCAGCAGAGCACGGGCGGTGCGCATCGCGGGTCAGGCTCCCATCGCCGAGTAACGCTTGAGTCCCCGGCTCCACAGCAGGCGGCTGAGCACGAAGAACACGACGGTCCAGAGCAACAGCGTGGCGAACCCGCGGAGCAGCGGGACCTGTCCGTCCACGAGCAGCCTCGCGGGGAACCAGACGAAGTAGGGGAAGGGCGTCCACAGGGCGATCTCGCGGACCCAGTCCTTGGCGGGCGAGCCGGTGTAGACCTCGATGGGCGCGATCATGCCCGAGAGGAAGAGGTAGGGGATGTATAGAAGTCGCTCGAAGGAAGAGGCGCGTTCGACCCAGAAGGCGGCCATCGCCAGTGAATACTGCATCAGGAAACGCAGGGCAAAGCCCAGGTAGATCGCGGCGAAGCCCAGGACGAACTGGGCGAGCGAGGGAAGCCACCACCCCGGCGAGTCGGGCGAGCCCCAGAGTGCTTCAGGGAAGAGCCAGAACGCCAGCGCCAGGACCGCGGCGCCGAAGGGGAATCGCGACGCCTGCTCGGCGAGGTGCGCCGAGACGAAGCGCCAGCTCAGGTCCACGGGCTGCAGCAGGTAGGGCGATAATTGCCCGGAAACGATGTACCAGTCAAACTCGTGAATCACCCACACCACGGATAACTGCCGAACAAGGTAGCAGGCGATGAAGTATCGGCACAGAGCGACGTTGTCGAGCGGGAAGGCGCCGGACAGGCCCGCCTCGTGCCACAGGCCCAGCATGATCAGCGGCAGGCACATCACGATCGCCCAGAGAAAAATCTCCCCGCGGTACTCGTTCATGAAGGCGTAGTACACACTCAGGAAGACGCGCGCTGTGCGGAGAGGAGAACGCATGGGCCTAGGCGTCTCCCTTGGTCTGGAAGATGCGCGCGATGGTCTGCTCGATGGGCGGATCGCTGACTTTCAGGTCCACGACGTTTAGTTCGCCCAGGACCCGCGCCACGGTCTGCGTGAGCTGAGACTGCTGGACGATGAGCTTCAGACGGCGGCCCTCGACGGACTCGACCTCGCCGAAGCGCGAAAGGTTCGGATCGTTCGGGGCGTCCTGCGCCAGTTCGAGCGTGACCTCGCGCCACGGGGCGAATCGCTGGGCGATGCCTTCGAGGGAGCCGTCGTAGATGACCGAGCCGTGGTGGATGACCAGGACGCGGGGGCAGAGGGCCACGATGTCCGCCATGTAGTGACTGGTGAGCAGGAGGGTGGCGCGGTGGACGCGGTTGTATTCACGGAGGAACTGACGGACCGCGGCCTGAGCGTTGACGTCCAGGCCGATGGTCGGCTCGTCGAGGAAGAGCACCCTGGGCCGATGCATCAGGGCCGCGAGCAGTTCGGCTTTCATGCGTTCGCCCAGCGAGAGCTTGCGCACCGGCTGCGTGAGGTGTTCCTTGAGTGCGAGCATCTCCGACAGCTCGTCGAGCCGACGTCTGGCTTCGTCGTCGGGGATGCCGTAGATCGCGGCGTTGATGCGCAGCGTCTCGGAGGCGGGCAGGTCCCAGAGCAGTTGCTGCTTCTGACCCATGACCAGCGTGATCTGTTCGAGGAACGGGCGCTGCCGTCGAAAGGGCGTATATCCCAGCACGGACGCCGTGCCGGTGGTCGGGTGGAGCAGGCCGGTGAGCATCTTGAGGGTGGTGGTTTTCCCTGCGCCATTGGGCCCGAGGAATCCGACGATCTGTCCCTCTTCGATGGCGAAGCAGACGTCACGCACCGCGCGGACTTCCTTGTACTTTCGAGCGAAGAAATGACGCAGCGTGCCGGCGAAGCCCGGCTGCTTCTGTGCCACGCGATAGGTCTTGCAGAGGTTCTGCGCTTGGATCACCGCCACGCGCTCCATCTTAACCGCGATGGGTATACTGACGGGCTCAGGTTCCACGAACCGTTCCTATCAAGGAGTCTGCCATGCGGAAGCAAGCGTGGGTCGCGGCCGTGCTGACGGGTCTGAGCGTGCTGGCGGGGTGTCTGCCGATCGAGCTGGACGTGGCGCCCGACGGAAGCGTGGCGGTGCCGCGCGGCGAAGGGTTCTACGCCCTGAGCGCCGACGGATCGGGCAAGCTGCTGTTCAAAGGCGAGGGCTCGCCGGTGTTCGCGGCCTACGCCCCGCACGGGAAGCAGCTGCTCGCGGTGACGCAGGACCAGGGCGGGGGCATGATGGGCGCCGCGTTCAAACTCACGTTGGTGGACCTGGCGCAGGGGAAGTCGCGGCTGCTGGCCTCGATGCAGAACGTGACGTACGCGGCGTGGAGCCCGGACGGGAAGTGGATCGCGGTGTCGCGCCTGAGCGAGGAGCAGCGCGGCGGGATCGAACAGAACCTCCCGGAACTGCACCTGATCGACGTGGCCTCGGGGATGAGCAAACCGCTGGCGCCGGCGGCGCCGGTGAACATGCTCCACCGCTGGCTGCCGGATTCCTCGGCGCTGATCGCCTTCGTGATCAAGTCGCAGAACCAGGAGAACAACACCTACGTCGGGGAGCTGTCGAAGATCGCCGTGGCCGACGGGGCGATCCAGCCGCTGGCGGCGGTCGTGGGCGAGCAGGGGGTGTTCTTTGATGTCTCGCCCGACGGCAGGAAGGTGATGTTCACCGCCAAGGGGGCGGGCGCGGTGGGCCAGGAAGTGGCGGCGATGGAGGAGGTGACGCTGAGCGAACTGGACATCGCCAGCGGCGCGATCCGGGCGGTTCGGCCCGAGGCGAGGTTCGCGATCTATTCGCCCAAGGGCGGGCGCCTGCTGCTGGGGTTTGCCCACGAGCAGGGGGTGCTGAAGCTGGAGGTGGCGGACGCGACGGGCGCCAACGCGGTGGAGGTGGCGCTCGACGCGGCGGGCGAGGCCGGCGGCATGGGCGAAAGCGCTACGATCTACCCGGCTTGGCGCGACGAGGACACCGTGCTCTACCTGGCCAGTCGCGCCGTCTACGGCGCCGCGGGCAAGAACCTGCACCTCATGACCGTCTCGCACGACGGCAAGACACGCGCGAACCATCAGGCCTCGCTCGACGCCGCGGCGAACAGGCAATAAACATTCCTCCGCTCCGAAGCGCGCCTACAATGGCGTTGCGTCGATCGATCCGCAACCCCCCTTTTCAGGAGACTCTTCATGTTCCGCAAGGTATCGCTGCTTCTGGGCGCTCTGGTGCTGGGTCTGAATCTCGCTTCGGCGCAGGCCGCCGACGTGGGCAAGCCCGCCCCGCAGTTCGAACTGACCTGCACGACCACGGGTAAGCTCGCCAAGCTCTCGGACCTCAAGGGCAAGACCGTCGTCCTCATCTGGCAGAGCATCTCCTGCCCGTGGGACCGGATGCGTCCCGAGGGCGGCTACCAGCGCTACCTCTCGCCGCTGGCGGCCAAGTACAGCGAGAAGGGCGTTGTCTTCCTGGCGATCAACTCCAACAAGACCGAGAGCGTTGACCAGGTCAGCGCCTATCACAAAGAGCACAACATTCCTTACCCGATCCTGAAGGACCCGGGCAACAAGGTCGCGGACCTCTACGGTGCGCAGACCACGCCGCACATCTTCATCGTCGGCTCCGACGAGGCGCAGACGCTGCTGTACAAGGGCGGCGTGGAGAAGGCGCCGGGCAAGCCCGAGGACTGCGGCAAGATGGACGAGCAGTACCTGGTGCCGGCGCTGGACGCGATCCTCGCGGGCCAGACGGTGCCGGTGGCCGAGACCAAGAGCAAAGGCTGCTCCGTCAAGCGCGAGTGATTGTGTCGCGCCACACGATTCCGTGACGTTGAAAGATCAAGCCCTCGGTCATTGACCGGGGGCTATTTTTATCGATCGAACTGCGCGTCGAACGCCAGCGCCGAGGGCTTGAAGTCGATCCTCTTGACGAACGCGGCGGCCTCGGCGGCGCCGTGCTCGCGGTCCATTCGGCTGTCCTCCCACTCCACCGAGAGCGGGCCGGCGTAGCCCACGTCGTTCAGCGCCACGATGATGTCCTCGAACTTGATGTCGCCGTGGCCTAGCGAGCGGAAGTCCCAGAACCGGCGCGGGTCGGCGAAGGAGACGTGCCCGCCGAACACGCCCACCGTGCCGTCGCCGTGGCCCCACCACGCGTCCTTCATGTGGCAGTGATAGATGCGCGAGCCGAAGGTCCGGATGAACTTCACATAGTCCACGCCCTGATAGCCCAGGTGCGACGGATCGTAGTTGAAGCCGAAGCGCTTGTGGTTCTTCACCGCTTCGAGGGCGCGCTGCGCACTGGCGATGTCGAAGGCGATCTCCGTGGGGTGAACCTCCAGAGCGAAGTTGATCTTCTGTTTGTCGAACTCTTCGAGGATCGGGGCGAAACGCTTGGCGAAGTCGTCGAAGCCCCTCTGCCAGTACTTCTGGTCCGTGGGCGGGAAGGCGTAGAGGCTGTGCCAGACGGACGAACCGGTGAACCCGTTGACCACTCCCGGGAATTCATCCTTGCTGCCACGATCGGGCTTGGCGTTCAGGAACAATCGGCAGGCCTTGGCGGTCTCCGCCATCTTCTTCGCGGCTCGTTTGCGCACGCCCTCGGGCTGACCGTCGCCGTACACGTCCGGCGGAAGGATGAGCTTGTGGCGTTCGTCGATGTTGTCGCAGATCGCCTGGCCCACGAGGTGCGAGCTGATGGCAAAGGCGGTCAAGCCGTGGTCGCTCAGGATCTCCCATCGCCCCTTGCAGTAGTTCTTGTCCTTGAGCGCCTTGTCCACCTCGAAGTGATCGCCCCAGCAGGCGAGTTCCACGCCGTCGTAGCCGAACGACTTGGCTTTGGCGCAGATGGCGTCGAAGGAGAGGTCGGCCCACTGGCCGGTGAAGAGCGTGACGGGGCGGGGCATGGCGAACTCCGGGGTTGGGGGTTGTCGGGACGAGCGACCGAGTGCGATAGTGTGCGATGGACGCGGCGTATTTTCAACTGCGGTGCAAAGCCCGCGGTGGCATCGCGGGCGTCCCATGGGGTGACCGCGCGTCATTCACACATAAATGTCTTGACATCCTGTTATGGGCGGATACCGTTGAAGCAACACCATCGAAAGGGGCGGGCACGTGGCAGCGACCATCCTGGGCATCAGCGGGTCCCCGGTTCGCAATAGCAACACCGACCGCGGGGTTCAGACGGTGCTCGAAGCCTCGGGCTTGGAGAGCGAGTTCATTAAGCTCAGCGAGATGACCATCGAACCCTGTCGGGCGTGCCTGGGCTGCGTGGAGACCAACGAGTGCGTGGTGGAGGACGACGCGAAAGGGCTGGCGGAAAAGTTCCGCCACGCCAAGGCGTTCGTGCTCGGCGGGTTTACGCCTTACTCCAGCCTCGACGCCCGCACCAAGGCGTTCATGGAGCGCATGTACTGCCTGCGTCATCAGACCGGCTTGAACAAGGGCAAGATCGGCGCCAGCGTCATCACCACCGCCATCGCCCCCGGCAGCGCCGGCGCACCGCCCGCCGCGGACATCGCCTCGCAGCAGATCGGCACCTGGATGATGGAGGAGGGCATGGTCAACCTCGGCACGCTGGTCATTCTGGGCAACGTGCCGTGCATCAAGTGCGGCCACGGCGACTCGTGCCCGATGACCGGTGTGAAGATGCTGCATGGGCCGGACGCCACCGTGGCGTCGATCGGCGTGGCGAAGTTCGAGACCCAGGCGGGCCTCGTCGAACGGGCACGCGACCTGGGCAAAAAGATCGGCGACGCGGTGCGGACTGCGGCGACAGCGTGACGCCCCCGATGCCTTCGTGGGCCCGGCATCACGCGGGGCTGGGCAGGGCGTTGGGTGGGGTGTCGGGGCTGGACGAGGCGGGCTTCACCGAGGGTTTCGAGCCCTTGTCCTGTTCGGCGTTGAGCAGGTCGCTCACGGTGGGTTTGGTCAGCGCTTCGCCGCGCATCAGGCGGTCCACGTCCTCGCCGGTGATCGTCTCGTAACGCAACAGCGCCTCGGCGATGGCGATCGTCTTGTCCCAGTTGGCTTCGATGAGCTGCTTCGCGTCGGCGAAGGCTTCGTCGGTCAGACGCTTGATCTCTTCGTCGATGGTGCGGGCGGTGGTGTCGGAGTACTCCTTCTCGGGGATGTACATCTCGCGGGTGTCGGAGCCGACGTAGTTGACGAAGCCCAGCTTCTCGCTCATGCCCCATTCGAGGATCATGTGCCGGGCGTAGGCGGTGGCCATGCGGATGTCCATCGAAGCGCCGCTGGAGACGTCGCCGGTCTTCTTGTGCTCGGCGATGCGTCCGCCACACATCACGCGCATCATCGCGTTGAGGTACCTCGCCCCGTAGCCGTAGCGGTCCTTTTCGGGAAGTGAGATCGTCGCGCCCAGGGCCTGTCCGCGCGGGATGATGGTCACCTTGTGCAACGGGTCGGCGTGGGGCAGCAGCTTCTGCACGATGGCGTGGCCGGCCTCGTGATACGCGGTGGCGACGCGCTCGTCCTGCTCGATCTTCTGGCTCTTGCGGGCGCGACCGAACTTCACCTTGTCGCGCGCTTCTTCCAGGTCGTCCTGCTCCACAAAATCTTTATTGCTCAAGGTGGCGGCGATGGCGGCTTCGTTGATGATCGCCGCCAGGTCCGCGCCGCTGAACATGGGCGTGCCGCGGGCGAGTTTCTCCAGGTCCACGTTCGGGCCCATCTTCACCCGACGGCTGTGCACGCGAAGGATTTCCATCCGGCCCTTGAGGTCCGGCAGCGGCACGTGAATCTGGCGGTCGAAGCGTCCGGGCCGCGTCAGCGCCGGGTCGAGCACGTCGTTGCGGTTGGTCGCCGCCATGACGATGACCTGATCGTTGGTGTCGAAGCCGTCCATCTCCACGAGGATCGCGTTGAGCGTCTGCTCGCGTTCGTCGTGCCCGCCGTGGCTGAAGCCCGAGCCACGACGGCGGCCCACCGCGTCGATCTCGTCCAGGAAGATGATGCAGGGCGAGTTTTCCTTGGCCTGACGGAACAGGTCGCGCACGCGGCTGGCGCCCACGCCCACGAACATCTCCACGAAGTCGCTGCCGGAGATCGAGAAGAAGGGGACGTCGGCCTCGCCGGCGACCGCCTTGGCCAGCAGCGTCTTGCCGCACCCGGGGTGCCCGATGAGCAGCACGCCGCGCGGCACACGACCGCCCAGGCGCTGGAACTTCTTGGGGTTCTTGAGGAACTCGATGATCTCGAAGACCTCGTCCTTGGCTTCGTCGATGCCCGCCACGTCGTTGAGCGTGACGTTGCTATGCTCCTTGGTGAGCATCTTGTGCTTGGAGCGGCCGAATGAGCCGAGCATCCCCGCCCCGCCCCCGGCGCCGCGCAGGCTGCGGAAGACCACGAAATACAGCACAAGCAGCAGCAGGATCAACGGCCCCCAGTACAGCAGGAACGGCACCAGCAGCGATCCGCCGGGCTTCTCACGGATGTCCGGGTTGATGGCCAGAAGCTCGGTGATGTAGTTCTGTTTGGTCTCACGGCTCTCCACCGCGATGCGTCGGGTCTGCAAACCACGGTCGTCGGGCTGCGGCACGCTCTCTTTCAGCTCGCCCACGATGCGGTCGTTCTCGATCACGACCGAGCCTTCCTTGAACTGATTGTCCTTGTAGTGATTGCGGAACTGCTGCCAGCTCACGATCTCGGCGCGGTTCTGGGCGTTGCTCATGAGGAAGAGCAGCAGCACCGCCAGGCCGCCGATCATGATCCAAGTGAAGACGTTTCGACCCATGAAGTTGGGTGGCCCGGATTTGTTCGGTCCGCCCCCGGAGCCCCCGCCCCCGGAGTTGCCCCCGGAGTTACCCCCGGAGTGGCGTGAGTGGCTGGAGTTGGACTTCCCATCGTTGGGGCCTTCGTCGTGCGAGGCAGGACCTCTGCCCTGAGCCAGGAGGGCCAGGCCGCGGCGGAACACGGGTACGTTGGCGTCGTGTCGTGAATGCATTCAGGAAGCCTCAAGAGGCATTATCGGGTCGATCCACGGTCGGTGTGAGGCGCGGACGCGATCATTGTAGCGCCGTGGTCGGCCCGTGTCGCGCCAAGCAGATTCGATCACCAATCGGTGCGCAGCGTCGAGACGATGTCGCGTGCCAGACGCTGCACCGCCTCGTGCTGGCCCACGCCCATCGGCTCCCCCAGCGGACGCGTCGGCACATAACGTCCCACCGACTGGAAGCCGCGACGGTCCCGCAGCACCTGGCCGCTGCGCTGGTCCTTCCATTGAAAGTCCACCGTGATCACCAACTCGACCTCCTCCGGCAGCGCCACGTCGCGGCGCGAGCTCAACTGTCTCTGATCGATGCGCGTGATGGTGCCACGCAGCAGCGTGTCAGCGCCGGCCTGGCTCACGACCTTATAAGGCGTACGCAGCTCCACCTCCTTGGCCAGCGCCTCGGTCAGGTCGAACTCCACGCCGCGGTAGAAGCTGCGGTTCTCGAAGATCGGCGTGGCCACCGTGCGGTACTCGGGGGGAAAGAGCTCTTTCTGCGTATAGCCACAGCCCGCTGCGTGCAGCAGCGCCATGAGCAACCAGCATCGCAGCGATCGAGCGGTCATCTCAGGGCGACTCCCCCGGTTCCCCCGGTTCCCCCGGTACCGCCGGTGCACCCGGATCAGCAGGAGGTTCGGCGGGAGCGTCAGACGCCGGCGCCGGAGTCTGGGCTTCGGGGGGCGAGGGGACGGCTGGGTCAGCGGGGGTTTGGGGCGCGTCGGGTCCGGGGACGGTTTCATCCCCGGCTTCGGTTGGAGCGGGGGTCAGCTCCGTGATGCGTTGCAGGGCCAACTGTGCCGCCGCGGTGCGGGGGTGGTCCTCCACGACGCGCTCGTACATCACCGCGGCGCTCACGTCCTTGTCCACCTGTTCGTACCACTTGCCGCTGTAATAGGCCTTGAGCGCCAGCGATTCTTCGATGCGGACGCGGATCGCCTCGGCGCCCAGCCGTTCAGCCGCCGCGGGGAACTCCGCCTCGTACTGCGTGATGCGCGCCTGGGCGTCGAGGAGCCCAGTGGCGTCGAACTTCGGGCCTTTGAACGTCGCCAGGTTCGCGCGGATCGAGGCGAGCATGACGCGCTCGCGGTGTTCGCTCCGAGGATAATTGAGCAGAAAGAGGTCGTAGGCCTCCACCGCGTTGTTCATCTCGGCGCGGTTGAAGTAGAAATCGCCCAGCGCCAGCGAAGCTTTCTCGCCCACGGCGCTGCCGGGGGCGCGCTCCTGGATGCGGATGAAAAGCTCCTCCGCTTCGCCCGTGGCGCTGACGAAGGCCACGCCCAGCAGCTTCCGCTTGGCGCCGGCGGCGAAGAGTGTGGCGATGTTGAACTCGCGCTCCAGCGCCAGGGTGAAGTGCTCCGACGCAGGGTAGGTGCGCAGCAGATACTCGTAATCGAACAGCGCCTCGTAGTAGTCCTTCCGCGCCACCTTGGCGTCGCCACGCACCAGATAGGCGTCCGCCAGCAACGGGTGGTTCGGATAGTCCTTGATCCACTGGTCCGCGAGCTTCTTGGCCTGCTTGGGCTTGTCGTCCGCGATGAGCTGGCGGATCATCTGCAGCCGTCCTTCGGGCGAGGCCGGGTCCAACTGCGATTGCTTCTGCCAGCCTTCCTTCCCGTTGCCGTCGCCGAGCTTGTAAGTCTCCTGCGCCCGGCTGGCCCCGACGCACAGCAGGGCGACCAGCAACGCCGTGGCTCCGCCGCAGGACCGCGTAGGAAATTTGTCAGGCAAGGCAAAGTCTCCTGGGTGAGTCTCATCTTAAGCCCCGCACCGAGGCGCAGCAATCCGCGCTCGAAGCCTCCAGTCTCTCCGCGCTGGGCCGCCGAGGTCCTCTCACCGTGTTGCGTTGACCTTGACACCCCGACTCGAACGCTTAGAATCGTTGGGTGGGATCGCGTCTTACGACGCATCGCCCTCCTAGCTCAGTTGGTAGAGCAGCTGACTCTTAATCAGCGGGTCGAAGGTTCGAGTCCTTCGGGGGGCATTTACGCGGGCTTGTGCGTCAGCGCGCGTGACCTCGCATTTCTTCGCAGAGAGCAGGGCATTTTCTTCAAACCCTCAGTTCGAAAGCGAGTCGTGCGCCTGAACTTTCCCTATATCGCATAACCGCCTTTGAGGTGGGTATTGAACTGGTTGGTATTCACTCTGTCTGGTGGTCCCCGCCTCCAAATGTTTTCTCATCCGACTTGGCCGCTTGTGATCGCCGGGCGCCTGCCCTTGGACGTGCAGTTCAAGCACTGCATCGGCGATGGGGCGGCGTAGCTGGGCCTCGGTGATGGTGATCCTGATTCCGGGCGGGTGTGGGTCAGGGGCTTGGGGGGCGTGAGGGGTAAAGAAGCTCCCGACCGTGACCCTGTGAGGTCGAACGACTTTGCCGGGCGGACTGGAATCAACTGGCATCAGATTCGACTGTCTTTAGCGAAGCTGGCTTTCACTCTTGGGCTGCGGGGTGGGCTCCTCCGCCTCGTGCAGTTCTTCAACCTGCGCCGCCTACTGCGTTGGCTGGGCATCATCAGCGGTTTCAGACTTGCTCGCCTCACGCTCGCCAACGTCAGTCTCATCCGTCGCGGGCGGAGGCGTGAGCGGCAGGAGGTGATTGTTCGGCGAGGTCGGCACGCCCAGGCCGTGTTCGTAGACGAGGCTGCCGCCGAGGTGGCCAGCGTAGGCGACCCATCCCCCAAGCACGAGCGACGAAAGCAATGCAAGGATCAGGCACAGGACTCGAATCATCGTCTTTGGAATCTGCGAGAGCATTAGCAAAACCAAGGGCACGAGCATCGCGATCCACAGCGGTTCGGCGGCTTTCTCGTGCGCATGCACAGCGTCGTAAGCGGCGTCGGTGATCGTCGCCGGCAGATGATGGTCCTCAAGGGCCTCGCCGCTCCGCACCGCCAGCAGTGCTGTGCCAGCACCGACCGCGTAAATCAGAATCGCGCCCCAGCGCAGGGCGTTGGACCGACCCCCGGTGACCAGCCGCATCAGCACCAGCAGAAAGCCCAACACCCCCACGGCAATCGGCAGATGCACCACGGCGGCGTGGAACCGTAGCGGCTGCTGCAAACCCTCGAGCATGCCTTGGATCTCGCTCACGGCAACATCTTATCAATGCGGCGTCGGACTACGCCAACCAAGCGCTGCGACGTCAGGCCGGACCTGACAGAAAAAGGGTGCCAACCGAGAAAAGGACCGAGAAAAGGTGTCAGGATGATTTATTGTGGTTTCAAGGGGGCCGCAGATCATCCCGGCAACGTGTCTGTTCCCGTGTCTGTTCAACAACGTTACTGTTCTGAGTGGTGATGACGCGTCATCGTGGTCTCGGTGGCGAGCCTGCATCGGATCAAGGGTGAATCCACGTGGGTAGGCGGATGAGCCTTCTTCCATGGAATACGACGCAAAGTCGGTGCGAGCAATGGCGAATCTGGATTCGGGCTACGTTCGGCGGAGTGCGCCTGATCGCCTTGCCCGAGGTGTCCTGGGTCGGACTCGTTCATCCGGGCGCCCGCGCCGGCGGTGGCTCTGCCGGCCCGAGCCGGTGTGTTTGCCGCACGCGTCGCCTTCCTCGCGCGGCAGGACGTGGATGGCTGAGCCTTCGACGGGGCAGTTGTATTCGCAGATGCCGCAGCCGATGCAGCGGGAGGCGTGCACTTTGGGTCGCATCACGGTGAAACGCTGGCCACGAACCTCGCAGACGACCGCCTCGGTGGTGATGGCCTTCTCGGGCACGGGGCACATCTCCTCGCAGCCCACGCAACTCTCGTTCGTCGCCCAGGGCAGGCAACGGTCGGTGTCGATGTGGGCAAGGCCCAGCACGGTCTTGACCTTTTGAGTCTGGTTGAGCAGCGGGATCGCGCCGGTGGGGCAGACCTGCCCGCAGAGGGTGCAGTGATATTCGCAGTAACCTTTACGCGGCGCCAGCACGGGCGCGAAGAGCCCCTCGAAGCCGGACTCCAACAACTGCGGCTGCAGCGCGTTGGTCGGGCAGACCTTCAAGCACTCGCCGCAGCGGACACATCGGTCGAGGAACTGCGCGTCATCGCCGGCGCCGGGGGGCCGAAGGTGGCGCTTGTTCGGGCTGACCCCGGTGGCGGCCATGGCCCCGATGCCCAGCGGCACGAGCAGGCCGGTCAGTCCCGCTTCGAGCAAGGTGCGTCGGGTCAACTGGAAGGGCGCCGGTTTGGCGCGGGTGCGTTGGAATCCCACGGCGGCGATCCCGTCCGGGCAATCGCTCACGCAGTCCATGCACAGGTTGCAAGCCTCGGGTTGAAACCGGGACTCCCGGTCGAACGCGCCCATACGACAGTGGTCGCGGCATTGATGACAATGCGCACAGGCCTTCATAGGTCGGCGACGCAGCAGCGACCATCGCCCGATCAGTCCAAGAAGACCCCCGAGCGGACACAGGTTACGGCACCAGAAACGACGGTCGGCAAAGTCAAGCAGGAAGATGACCAATAGCGGCACGCCGCCGACCCAGAGCCCCGCCAGCGACGCACGTTGAAAAGGCAGCAGGTGGTCTGCCATGAAGTCATAGGTCGGTTCGCTGATCGCTGCAACCCAGTCCGGGGCGTGGTCGTTGAGGTACGCGGAGTTGTGATCGGCACCGCCGGCCAGCAACGGGTCCACCGCCGTGGCCAGGCCGCGGAACAGGATGGTCAGCGGGTCAACGTACCCCACGAGCATCACGTTTCCCAACGCCGAGAACAGCACGACGGCCAGCAGCACGTGCTTGAGTCGCTGCAGTCCGAGCGAAGTCAGGCGCAGGCGGCGACGGGTCCAGCGCGCCGGTTGGCGGATCAGGCGGGCAAATCCGTCGAGCAGGGTGCCCAGGGGACAAACCCAGCCGCAGAAGAAGCGGCCCAGCAAGAATGTCAGAGCGACCAGTACCAACGCCGGCGCCAGCGCCAGGATCAGCGTCTTGGCCGCCAGCGATGCCGCGGCTGCGAGGAGCGGGTCCAGCCGAAACCAGAGGTTGAGTTGGTCGCCCAGTTCCTGCCCGCCGACGTATTCCGTGGCGCGGAACATCCCGAGGAACAGGGCCAGGCACCCGAGTTGCACAGCCCGGCGCGACCATACCCACAGGCGTCTTCGGTTCAGGACCATGTGCAGACCGGATTACGCGGCCTCCTTGATCTGCATCTGCGTGAGGTCCATCACGCCCAGCCCGCGTCGGGCGCCGGCCACGGTGCTGCCGATCTCCTCGGGCTTGAGTCCGAAAAGCGTGGTGGCGTAGGCGTCGGCGGCGACGATGTCAGTCGAGGCAATCACGGTATCTTTGACCTCCACGTCCTGAGGGTTGCCGCCCTGCGGGCCGTGCCGCAACAGGATGCGGGTGGCGTCGACGACGTTGAGTTTCGGCGCCACCACGAGATTGAGGTCCACGAGTTTCTCAGCGATGTCGGGGTGGATCTGTCCCCGCGTGCCGCCGATCACCCCCATGGTGTTTTTCATGCCCAGCGTCAGCCGCGTCAGGCCGTGATGCTTGGCGATGGGCGCGTTGATGTAGCAGTCGCACTCGAGGGCGTCGCGATAGAACTCCCAGTGGGTGATCGCCTTGCCTCCGTTGATGTCCACGGGCACCCAGCCGCGGCGGTCGATGTGATCGAGCGTCGCCTTGGGGTCGCCGATGGCCGCCACCGCCGCCTCGATGCCGCTGTTGGCGTAGCATCGGCGGGGGTCGTTGCAGGAGCGGTCGAAGACCTTGACCTGTCCCGCACCAGCGTCGAGGCACAACTGCACCAGTCGCTTGACCACCTCGGGGTGGGTGTTGGCGGCCTGCTCGGGGGTGCGGTCCCAGCCGATGTTCGGCTTGACGACCACCTTGTCGCCGCGCTTGACGAACTGTCCGATGCCGCCGCAAGCCTCGACGGCCAGGTCCACCAGCCGGGCGTAGTCCTTGCCCCGCGCCACACCCAGCAGCGGTCGGGCGGGCGCGATCGCCTGGCCCCACGCTGTCATGTCGAACATCGGCACCAGCGCCGCCCCAGCCGACCACGCCATGATGTCACGCAGGAACATTCGACGGCTGAGCATGCGAGACCGCCTTTGAGCAAGCAATAATAGGACAATTGTATCTGATCAAGCGATGCACGGCGAGGAACCCTGCCGCTCCAGGCCCGGTCCGGCCCGGATGCTGGTTTGATGGTCTGAACCTCCACGGGAGGCAAGGTCAAGGCCAAGGGTCATAGCGCCGAGGAGGTCGTCAACAAGCAGCAGACGACGGAGGGGCGGTGCTGGCGCGGCCCCATAACCGTGCGGTGGCGGCGGCGGCGTCATAAACGGCCCGGTCCCGGGATTTCCGTGCACAATCACAGGGTTTCTAACCAATCGCCGTGAAGATCAGGCCGAAGCATCGCTGCCGGTCTTTTTGGGGCGCACGATCGAAGTGGGCTTCGGCATCGCCCCCCGGCCATTCCTCGGGAGGCTCGTCTTGTGACGCCCACAGCTTTGCCCGACGCCGCGGCGCGACAGGTCACCCTGGGCGACCTGAAGCATCAGTGCGGTGCGCCGCTGATCGTGGAGCCCTCGTGTCTGCTGAGTCGAGTCGTCGCGGCGTTCACCGCCGATCCGTCGCTCGCCGGGGCGGTGGTGCAGCGGGGAACGGACTTCGTGTGCCTGCTCTCGCCCAAGGCGCTCTCGCAGCAGCTGGCGCGGGGGTACTTTCGTGACTTGTTCCTGCACCGACCGCTGTCGAAGATGCTCCAGACGTGGCACCCGGTGTCGATGGAACTGGCCACGGAGATCACGGTGACGCAGGCGCTGGCGCGGGCGATGGCGCGGCCGGCGGAGCATCGCTACGAGCCCTTCGTCGCCACCGACCCGCAGGGCGGGCGCTTCGTCGTGGACCTCGTGGTGCTGCTGAGTGAACAGGTGATGGTGTTCGAGCAGGCGATGCTCGACCTGGCGGAGCGCAACCGCGCCATCCTGGAGTCGGAACGCCAGCGCGAGTTGCTGCACGCCAAGCTGATGGACGCCTCGCGGCAGGCGGGAATGGCGGAGGTCGCCACCACCGTGCTGCACAACGTGGGCAACGTCCTGAACAGCGTCAACGTCAGCGCCTCGGTGATCGAACGCCGACTGCAGGAATCGAAGCTCCCGGGCCTGTCCAAGGCGGTGGAACTGCTCGACCAGCACCGCGGCGAGCTGGCGTCGTTCCTGCAGAACGACCAGCGCGGCAGGCAACTGCCCGACTACCTCGCCAAGCTCGCCTCGCTCCTGGGGCAGGAGCACACCGAGCTGAGCAGTGAGATTGACGCCCTGCAGCGCAGCCTCGAACACATCCAGAGCGTCGTGACGGCGCAGCAGGAGCACGCCCGCGGCGCGCTGGTCTGCGTCCCGGTTCGGCTCGACGAGGTGGTCGAGGAGGCGCTGAGGCTCAACAGCATCGCCTTGGAGCGGCACGGCATCACCATCGTGCGCGACTTCGGCCCCGGTCCGACCTTCGACGCCGACAAGCACAAGCTGCTGCAGATCCTGGTCAACCTCGTGAGCAACGCCAAGAAGGCGATGCGGCAGAACGGGGATCGACCCAAGTTGCTCACCGTACGCACCCGCGTGGAGCGGCGCGACGAGCAGGACACCGCGGTCGTCGAGGTGATCGATAACGGCATCGGCATCGAGCAGGATCATCTGCGCAAGATGTTCAGTCACGGGTTCACGACCTGGAGCGATGGACACGGCTTTGGACTTCACGGCGCCGCCAACGACGCCAAGCTCATGAGCGGTTCGCTCACCGTGCACAGCGACGGCCCCGAGTTGGGCGCGTGCTTCCGACTTTCCCTTCCCTTGGTCCACACACAGGAGCAGGCCCATGCAGCCTGAAAACATCAGTTTCCCGGCGCCTGTGGTGGCGTGCAACAATCGCGTTCTGGTCATCGACGACACCGAGTCGATCCACCAGGACTTCCGCAAGACGCTCGTCTTGGCCGCCGCCGCCGGCGAGGTCGACGCGATCGAGGCGGCGCTGTTCGGGTCGCCGGCGCCCACCGGCGGCAACAAACGCATGGACTTCGTCGTCGACTCCGCCATGCAGGGGCAGGAGGGTCTGGACCGTGTCCGAGAGGCGGCGGTGGCGGGAAGGCCCTACGCCATGGCCTTCGTCGACATGCGCATGCCCCCGGGATGGGACGGCGTGCAAACCATCGAGCAGCTCTGGAAGGTCGACCCCGACCTGCAGGTGGTCATCTGCACCGCCCACTCCGACTACATCCTGGCAGCAGATCGTCAATCGCTTAGGACTCTCGGATCGGCTGCTGATCCTCAAGAAGCCCTTTGACCCGGCGGAGGTGTCGCAACTGGCCATCGCCCTGACCGAGAAGTGGAAGCTCTCGCGTGAGGCGCGACTGAAGGTCGAGAGCTTGGAGCTCGAGGTGCAGCGACGCACGGAACGCCTGCGCGAGATGACGCTCACCGACGCCCTGACGGGCTTGGCCAACCGGACGCAGTTGATGCTCCGTCTGCGTGACGCCATCGAGGCCGCCGCCGGCGCGGCGCACCAGCCTTTCACCGTGTTCTTCCTCGATTTCGACCGTTTCAAGATCATCAACGACAGCTTCGGGCACCACTGCGGCGATATGCTGCTCAACGCCATCGCCGACCGTCTGCGCGGGTTCATGATCGAGGAGCGCTCCGTCATTCCGGACGCCGCCGCCGCCCGCATCGGTGGCGATGAGTTCGTCATGTTCCTGCCCGGGCTGAGCGACCCGGCGCAGACCACGCGCGTCGGCCAGCGGTTGCTCCAGCGCCTCCGCGCCCCGTACCCGCTGCGCGACATCGAGGTCTACTCCACCGCGAGCGTCGGCGTCACCAGCAGCGAGTTCCAGTACACCGCCGCCGAGGAGGTCCTCCGCGACGCCGACACCGCCATGTACGCCGCCAAGCTCCAGGGCAAGGACTGCCTGGCCTTCTTCGACCGCTCCATGCACGAGCAGAGCGTCCACCGCCTGGCGCTCGAAGCCGACCTCCGCAAAGCCGTCGATCGCCGCGAACTCCTCGAGCACTACCAGGCGATCATCAACCTGACCTCCGGACGCGTGAGCGGATTCGAGGTCCTGCTCCGCTGGCAGCACCCCGAGCGCGGCGCCGTCTCGCCCGCCGACTTTGTTCCCATCGCCGAGGAGACCGGGCTGATCGTGCCCATCGGCTGCCGCACCCTCCACCGCGCCCTGGCGCAGCTCCGCGCCTGGCAGGACCTCTACCGTCCCGATCCGCCGCTCTACATCGCCGTCAACGTCTCCAAACGCCAGCTCATGGACGCCACCTTCGTCGCCACCGTCCGCGACGCCCTGAATCGCCACCACGTCGATCCGCATCTGCTCTACATCGAGGTCACCGAGTCGGTCATCATGGACCGCGCCGAGGCGATGACGCCCATCCTCAAAGAGCTCCGCAGCCTGGGCGTGAAGCTCTGCATGGACGACTTTGGCGTGGGCCACTCCTCGCTCTCGTGCCTGCAGCACTTCCCCATCAACGTGCTGAAGATCGATCGCTCCTTCATCGCCCACCTCTCGAACAACCGCGAGTACGCCGCTGTGGTGCAGGCGATCATCGCGTTGGCGGGCAACCTCAACATGTCCGTCACCGCCGAGGGCCTGGAACTGCCCGAGCAGCTGGCGCAGGTCCTGGCGCTGGACTGCAACGAGGCGCAGGGCTGGCTCTTCGCCCGCGCGATGCCCGCCGACCAGTGCCGCGCTCTGCTCGAACGCGACTGCCCGATGACCGTCCCGCCCCAGGCCGCTTAGCCTGGCCGATCCCTTGGTCCGTTCATGGTCATGGCGGGCCCCTGACCTCTGCCGTGCTCACTTCCGGGGTTCTGGGCGTGGTCGCCGTCCCGCCGAGTTGGTTCGTCGAATCCCTCGACTGCGCCGGGTCACCATGGCGTGTAGCGCAGGCCCAGCAACGCGAGCATGTGCAGACCCAGCAGCACGGCGCCCGCCAGGAGGAAAGGCGCGTAGTACTCGACCGGGACCGGTTCCTTGGTGCGCATCGTGACCGGCGCCATCGCATCGATGCGGTCGATGACCTCGTAGAGCGACTCGTCGCTCAACTCGTTCTCGACGTTGAACAGCGCGCCGCCGCTGGCCTCGCACAGCTGCCGCTCGAGGTCCGGGACCAGCCTGCTGTTCACGAAGACGCCGAAGCAGACGATGTTCTCCGCGCGGAATCGCTCGATCAGGTCGGCCGTCTGGCCCAGGGGGTCTGGCTCGCGGTTGAACTCGCCGTCGGTGAAGAGGATGATCATGCGCTGCCCGCCGGCACGCTCGCACAGCACATCGCACGCCGCCGCGATGCTGGTGAGCGTGCGGGTGGCCCCCATGTTGGGATCGAGAAAAGGACGGGCTTTGCTGATGGCGGAGGTGTTGGGCGTCAATGGGAGCCAGTGAAGGAACTCGGTCCCGTAGATGGTCAGCCCGAACGCGTCGCCCTGGCGGTGGTTCACGAAACGGTCGATGGCGTCCATGGCAGCGTCGATCCGCCGACGCACCGTGCCGTCCGTGGGCTGCGTGCCGAATGGGGCGCGCATGCTCCCGGAGAGATCCAGCACGAACTGGACGTTCGTGTGCGTCTTCTCGACTTCAGGCTCCGAAAGCACGCGAGGGTGGGCAAAGAGGAGGACCGCGATCATGGTGAGCAGAGCGGGCAGCATGTTCGCTGCATGGATCAGGGTGGCGAGCCACAGCCCCCGGCGCTGAACCCGGAAGTCGATCGGAAGGACAACGGAGTGTCCACGCCTGACCCACTCCCAGAAGGCCAGCACCACCGGGATGGCCAGCAGGCATAAACGCTCGGGGTTCGCGAAGTAGATCAGGCCGGTTCGCCTTTCTCGTTGGCGCGGGTGAAGGGGCTAAGCAGTTCGACCAGCTGCGCGCTGGACACCGAACTGGAGGGGTTGTGGATCCAGTCGACGAGCGCGTGGTAGCAT
Organism: uncultured Phycisphaera sp.; assembly: GCA_964496285.1. Taxonomy (GTDB): domain Bacteria; phylum Planctomycetota; class Phycisphaerae; order Phycisphaerales; family Phycisphaeraceae; genus CAZBXW01. The sequence goes on along the minus strand of CAZBXW010000005.1, from coordinate 163,426 downwards.
TTCCCGTAGCGTGGGTCGTCGCCGATGCGTCGCACGGTGGCGTGCATGCGGAGGTCGGCGGTCGGCAGCCCGAGGCGCCAGTGGTCGATCATCATCATCTCCAGCCTTGCCTTGTCCGTCTGGTTCAATGTGCCCTGAGCCGCCTGGGTCAGGTAGTCGCGTAAGCGTGCGGGGAAGAGATCGATGGGCGGGCCGGGGGCAGGTTCGATTTCCTCTTGTTTGCGTGGCCAGAAGAGGATCAGGCCAAGCCAGAGGAGCCAGAGCGCAATCACGACCGCCATCGTTTCGTGGTAGTAGTGCCAGAATTCGATCCTGACCTCCCGCAACTCCTGGATCCGCCTGTCGACTCCGTCGGAGAGGGTTTCGAGGCCCACGACCGGGAACGCGGGCAGCCCCACGGGGTCGGCGCCCTCGACGGTGGTCAGGTAGTCCGTGATGCTGTAGGTCCCGCCGCGGTTGAGCATGTAGCGGATGTCGTAGGTGCGGCGACCGTCGTGCTCGTGCACCGCTGCGATCCGCAGGCTCACCGCCACACCGTAGCCGAAGGGCTCGACCACCAACTCAGGGCCGGCGTAGGTCAGCGCCAGTGCGTGCTCCACGCCCAGCGGCACCTCGAGCGGGCCCTTGTCACGTCGCAGAAACACGACCAGCAGGATCACCGCGAGCACAGCGGCAACCACCGTCCCCAGCCACTTGAACTTGTGCTCCCACAGCTTCATCGAGCACCCTTGCCCCCCGCGCCGCGACGTTTCATGAAGAAGCGCAGCTTGGAAATGATCGGCTGATCCGTCGGCAGGTGCAGGTATTCCACGCCGCTGCGGATCAGCTCTCGGCGCGACTCCTCGGCGTGGTCCCAGTTGCTCCAGGAGTGTCCCGTGAAGCGCACGCCGGACTCCGCCTCGCTGCCCCGGTAGAAGCCACTGCCACGGACGCCCCGCTCCGCGGCGTCCTGCAGATGGAAGACGACGCACTCGTGTTGCTGACCGATGCGTTTGAGCGCCGGGATCGCGTCGGGGTCGTGAAGGTCCGTCAGCGCGATCATCATCGTTCGCGTGCGGAGCGAGGGGGCGAGCTGCCTCAGTCGCTGGCCGAACTGCGTGGTCTCCCGGAAACCATGGCGACGCAGGCGGTGCGCCCACTGCATCATGCGGTCCACCGACAGCGTGGGCTCGACGTGCACCTGGCGGTCGCCGCAACCCATCAGACCCACCGGGCTCAGGCGCGACTGCGCCGCCAGCGCCAGACCGGTGCCGATGCTGACCGCCCATGCGTACTTGCTCATCTGCCGGGAACTCACGCACATCGACGCCGAGGTGTCCAGCAGCACGTAGACCGGCATGCGTTTGGGTTCCTGGTACTCCTTCACGAAGAACTTCCCGGTGCGACCGGTCACCTTCCAGTCCATGGTCTTGATCGGATCGCCCGGCACGTAGGGTCGGGGCTGCGCGTATTCAATGCCCGGGCCGTGGAAGATCGAGTCGTCCATGCCGAAGACCATGCTGTTGGCCAGCCGCCGCGCCGCCAGCTCGAACTGGCGTGGGTCGGTCGGGGCGGTCTCGATGTCGTGCGTGCCTTGCATGGCGGTCTCTGGGGGGCTTCTCAAGATCGCTTCCGATGACCATCGCGCGGGAACGTCCGGCGTTACGAGAGGTCCGAGAGAATCTGTTGCAGGACTTGCGCTGTGGTGTGGCCCTGCGCCTGTGCCTCGTAGGTCAGGCGCATGCGGTGGAGCATCACGTCCTCCGCAAGTTCGAACATGTCCTCGGGAGTCACGAAATCGCGGTCGTGGATGTACGCACGGGCACGGCAGGCGTTGATCAGGCTCAGCCCCGCGCGCGGGCTACAGCCGAAGTCGAGCAGGTCGCTCTTGCGGGTCTTGTTCACGAGCTCCACGCAGTGCTTGAGCAGGACGTCGCTCACGTGGACCTTCTGCACCTCCTCCATGCACCGCACGAGGCTGGCCACGGAGGCTTGCGGGGCGTCCTCGATCATGTCGAAGGCGGTCCGCATGATCGCGCCGCCGCCCTCTTCTTTGCGCAGCCCCATGTGCAGCTGGCGACGAAGCACTTCTTCCTCCTCACTGGGCGTGGGGTAGTCGAGGCGGTGCAAGAGCATGAATCGGTCGAGCTGGGCTTCGGGCAGCTCAAAGGTGCCCGCCTGTTCCACCGGATTCTGTGTCGCGATCACGAGGAACGGGACGGGCAGCCGCATCGTCTTGCCGCCGATGGTGACCCTTTTCTCCTGCATGGATTCCAGCAGGGCGCTCTGCACTTTCGGAGACGCGCGGTTGATCTCGTCCGCCAGCAGTAGGTTGGTGAAGACAGGCCCGCGGTGGGTCCGGTACTCCAGCGTCTTCTGGTCCAGCACCTCGGAACCGACGATATCCGAAGGCAGCATGTCGACCGTACACTGGATGCGATTGAACTGGAGGTCGATGGCGCGGGCGATCGTCATCACCAGCAGCGTCTTGGCCAGGCCCGGCACGCCCTGCAGCAACAGGTGACCGCTGGTGAGCAGCGCGATCAGCACACGCTCCACGACGGCGTCCTGACCCACCACGATCTTCCCGACGTGTTCTCGGATTCGCGGGACGAAGTTCTCGGTGACGGTTTCCATAATGGGATGTTCCCTTGTCTTGAGGCCGATCGGGCTATCTGACCACATCCACCCACTGCTGGGCTGTGCGTCTTAACTCGTCCACAGCAAGCGCCGACTGCGAGGGGTCGAAGCAGCTTGATTCAACCCGCTTGATCGTCTGCCGAAGGTCGTCGCGCTGCCCGGGTGTCAGCTGCACCCGATCACTCAGCGCCATGCTTCGCAAGAGAGCGACGAGGTTGAAGGCGTCGAGCTGTGCCGGGACGCTGAAGCGGTCGGCGAGCTCCTTGGCGCTTTCCCGCCACTTGCGCTGGCGTGTCAACCACCAGGGGATCACCACACCCGCCGCGATCAGCAGCGCCGCCAGGCTGATCCAGAGCCCGTAGCGCGGGGGCGTGGGCAGGATCAGGCCCGCTTCGCCGGGCACGCCTGAAGCGCTGCCCAGCACGATGCTCTCTCCGTCGAAAGGCACTCTCTCCGCGTCTCGATACACCTCACGGGTCACGGTCGCGTCCTTGACCTTGAGCTTCGGGAAGGCAAGCGTGATCGGCCTGCGGGCATCGACCTTTGAGGTGTCGAGCGTGACCGTCCAGTTGCGTTCCGAGCTGACCCCGACCACCGCGTCGTCCGAGCGCAGCTCGTTGATCAGGGCCGCCTTGTCGCCGGTGATCTCCTGGATCGGGACCGTCGCCTCGAGCACCGAGAGGTCCAAGATCTCCCGCAGGTCGGCGATCAGTCCCAAGCCCTCGGTCCTGACCTCAAGAGTCAGTCTGCCGCCGGTGGCCATGGCGCGCGGGTCGAGTATCTGCCGAACTTTCAGGTCCGCGATCGGCCTGCTGTTGGACACGTCCGGGGCGATCCTGATCCCGGTCTCCGCCGACTTGACGGGCAGAGCGACCGGCCCGCTGAGGTCGAAGTAGTTCAGGTCCAACTCCAGGGGCGGGACGCGGTCCACTTCCACGCCCAGCGCCCGCACCTGCACGTAGGCCATGACCGTCTCGCTCCAGCCTTCTCGTTCGATCCGCCGGGGCTCGACATCGGGCGGGCTGAAGATGATCGATCGGATCTCGAAGAAGTTCGAGAAGGACTCGTAGATGTTCTTCTCGAACTCGTTCCTGAACTTTCGGACGTTGGTCATGCTCTTGATCGGGCCCTGACCGACGTGCATGTTGGCCGCCCCGCGGTGGCCCCCGACGTCGGCCTTCAGGTACGGCGCGAGGTTGAGCAGTTCGCCCAGCACGTCGCTGTGCACGAGGCTGACGATGATGCCAAAGTCCTCGCCGCGCCCGATCGTGTTGGCGCCGTCGATGCGCGTCTCAAGGCGGACGTCCTTGAGCAGCTCATCGAAGTACTCCACCTGCTTCCGGGTCTCGAGGGAGAAAACCGAGTCGCGCGTGACCACAAGGCCGCTGGCGAGGTACTTGTAGCGCAGCTCCGCCGGCAGGGGCGTCTTCTGGTCTTCGGCGCGCCGGTCGACATACTGCGCAAAAGCACCGACGTGCCGCCGCCGCGCGGGCTCCGGCAGCGACCACAGCAGGTCGTGCATCACCTTGAGCACGTCGGGGTTCATCGCTTTGGAGACGTTGATCTCGCCGTTGGAGTTGAACCCCAGGAGGCTGTTGAACCAGGCGGTGAACACCTCGATGGAGACGCGGCCCTGTGACGCCGAGGCCTGCGCCACGTAAGCCTCCGCCGCCCGCTTGAAGTAGCCAAAGGACTCGTTGTTCTTTTCCTTGTACGCAAAAATCCGGTCGCCGTCGGTTTCGCTCGTGCTGGTCTGGAAGAACTCGTAGTCGCCCCAGTCGCTCAGCAGCGTGCCGCAGCGCGCCATCGCCTGCCAGTCATCCGGGTGCGCCTTGAGGCGCATGTCGATCATCTCGACAGCGCGGCCGTAGCCCGCTCTGACCAGTTCAAGCACGTCGGCGTGGCGGCGGGTGGTCTTGGTGGCGCTCTGCACGCTGATCTCGCGCCAACGCTTGCCCAGCGCGTTCGTCATCTTGCCGATCAACGCGGCGAAGATTCCCTCCGGCATCCCGGCGATGGGCCCGAACACAGCTTCCATGTCCGCGATCTCATAGACCTCCGCCTGGCCGTAGCAGGCGTCGAACGCCGACGCCAGGGCCTCCTGGTCCGTGGGCATCACGTTGTTCTTCCGCAGCAACTGCATGATCGTGGCAAGACCCTCGATGTTCTTGCGGATCATCAGCGGAGTCACCACGACCATCTGGTCGGCGGGCATGTTGTAGCGCTTCAAGACCTCGGGCGGGATGTCCGGGTTGTTCATCGCCACCCATCCGCTGACGAACTCCTTCGCCAGTTGCAGACCGCCCTCGGGGTTCGTCTTCACCGCCTCGACGATTACGGGGATGGCGTCCTTGGGTCGCGGGCCATACATCATGACGCGTGGCAAGAGCAGCCCGATGCGCTGCCGCTTGTCCGGGTGTAGTTGAGCGAGCCAGGCCTCGCGCGGGGCTGATCCCAGCAGGTGCGCCGGTTCGGCACAGGGCGGCTGGCGCGGCGAGCCGTTGCGTCGGTCGGCGGTGTACTTGGGCCAATGCTTCAGGAAGGTCTGGACCGACTGGGCCCATACGTCCGCCATGAGGTCCGCCACGCTTCGCCATAGCGGGTCCCCCAAATCAACGTCCTTCGTCAGAATCTCCGAGATGTCCGCCATCACCTTGAGCACGCGCTCGTGTTCCTCGCTGGGCCGATCCGCACCGGCGACGCTGGACATCGATTCCGCCGCCTTGATCATCGCGCGCGACGCGAGCCCCGGGTCGATCTTCATCATGCCGCTCAGAAGCGACGCGAATATCTCCGGGGGAACCTGGTTGAACTCCGCCAGCAATGTCTTGAGCGCCGCCTCGCGCGCCTCGGGCGTTGCCTGGGCGTTGAGCAGGACGCGGTATTTCTCGTTGATCGCACGGGTCAACTCGTCCATCTGGACCTGCTCGCTCTCCAACTGCGTCTTGAGAAAGCCCTGCACCTCGGCCTGCACCGCCACGTCCGCGAGGTTCACGCTCTGCGAGTAGCTCGGGAGGAAATCAGGTGCACGGTCCTTGAACTGGGTCCGCAGCAGGATGCGTCCAGCCGTGAGCCTGCGCTGGGGATCGCGGCCGCCGACCCCGCGCGTGCCGCGATCGAAATGGCTCGCCAGCACGTGGCCCTCGCCCTTGAGGAGGGCTGCGTCAATGATGGCTCCCAGCGAATCGATCCAGTTCCGGTGGCGGTCGAGGTCATCCGGTGCAGCATCGATCAGTCCCACAAGATCGTCGGGCGTCATGAACGGTGCGTTCCTGCCTTGCGCAGGCTGCACGGTCCCGAGGATGCGCGTATAGATTTTTTCCGCGTTGCCGGCGGGCAGGCTCGCCAGGAAGTCCTGAACGCTCTGCCAGTCCTTGGTGAAATAGTGCAGCAGGAAGCGTTCGTCGGTCCCGAGTGTCCCGGCGTCTTTGCCGCCGAGGTTCTGCAGGACCGAGGCGACCTTGGCCGGGTCCATGCGGTAGTCCTCGTTCTCGAGTCGAGCCAGCGCGCCTTTCGCGCCGGACTCGATGGCGGCGGCCAAAGCCGCGGCGTCTTCACGGCGCTTCTTGTCCAACTCGCGCGCACCCGCACGCTGGAGCAGGAGCTTGGCCATGGCACGCCCCATCCCCTCGCCCACATTCATGTAGGTCTCGGCGTGCCCGCCGTAGTGGCCGTTGGCGCTGCCGCCCTTGGAGACAGGGTGCGAGTAGAAGGTGGCGACATTCCCCTTGAACTCGGGGTATTTGCCGTTCTCGCCGTCCACCGCCAGTTGGGCGTCGGTGATGAGGCCCGAGGTGTCTTTGCCGCCCTTGACGCCCTGGCCCATCGTGGCGAGCACGAAGAGCGCCTCGGGTGCGTTGAAGTCCGCGCGCAGGGCTTTGATGAAGTTGACCAGGTTGAACTCGTAGCGCTGCGCGTGCGCTTCGCTGCCCGTGTCCTTGGCGCCCTGCCAGAAGAGAAACCCGGCGATCTCGTAGCTCGTCGCACCCGGGTAGTACTTCTGCAGATCGGCGAGCACCTGCTTGGCGCTGTCGGTGTCGTCGTCGTACTGTTTGCCCGCGTACCACTTGCCCTCGACTTTCTGACCGTTGCCGCGCGGGTCTTCCGGTGTGCCGCGGTAGCCGGGCATCATCGTGCCGTTGTATTCGTAGGGTTCGGTGCCGGGCGGCAGCAGGTCCCAGCCCAGGCTTCGGTTGCCGATGCAGCTCTTGAGGATCAACACCGGCTCGTCGAGAACCTGGCCCACATAGTGGCCGATGCCGATCTCGGGGCCGATGTGGCTGCCGCTGATCGTCATCCACTCGTTGGTGTAGTCCTTGAAGTTCATGACGCGAACGTTCCGGACGTCCTTTCGGACTGTCCAGTTGCCCTGTCCGTCGATCAGGTAGGGGTACAGGCCCTTGGATTTCACCGCGAACTCGAGCGAGCCTTCTCCGTCCCCGGCAACCCTGCCGAAGCCGAGCATGTTGGACTGGCCCATCAGGATGAAGACCTGCACGGGCTTGCTCATGTCGGCGGGCTTGCCGTCCGGGTCGGGCAGCACATTAGGAACGTCTTGGGGCGCCTGTGCCCAAGACACCCCCGCGAGCAAGGCGACGCAGAACACGATGCCTGCGGTGTGGAATCGATTCATGAGTCCTGTCCTTTCCATGCAAGGGGTCTAGGACCCGGTGTTCATCATCTCTCGAACAAGGCCTTTCATTCGGCTGCGGGCGTTGCCGTCGCCACCGCCGCCGCCTGCCGGTCGCCCACCGCCGCCCCCGATCCCCGCCGCACTCTTCGAACCGCCCCCGCCACCGGGCCGGGGTCGGGCGATCAGGTCAAGGGTCTTCTCCAGGCTCACCAGCGAGCCACGCTTCACGCCTCTCTGGACGACACTGGATGTCTGCGACATCTCGACCCCACGCGCTTCGGACTTGACGGTGGCTTGGGCGTCTGCGCTCGAGGTCTTGCCATCGCTTAGCGCATGGCTGACGCCGGCGGCCATCAGGCCCGCCACCAAGCACCGCGCCCAGGTCTTCTTACTTCGCATGGCCTGCTCCTGTTTCATCCGTCTGTATCCGCCAGCTCCACGAACGCGCGTTGGACTTCTGCCTCGTAGCTCCCGTAAGCCTTGGCGTCGGTGTGTTCAGCGAGATAACGGAACACCTGTCGCGCTCGCTCAGCGTAGGGGCGCCACTCCTCGGGGGCCGCGCCAACGCTCTGCAATATCCAGGCGGCCATGTAATGCGCTTTGCCCAGCGTTTCTCGCACCGCCGCGGTCATCTCCGCGTCCTCGCCGTACTGGGCGGTGCATTCGTTGAGCAACTCCTGCAGTTCGGGAAGCGCCGGGCCGACATCGTAGGCCTCGAGCCTCAACCGGATCTGGGTGAGCCGTATCTGATGAAAGACGATCGGGTTCTCGTCCGTGGGCAGGGCGTCGCACAGGTCCAACGGATGCGAGTAGGGCTTGCCGTCGTCGTAGCGCAGGAGGATCTCGTCGATGTTGCGGTCCTGAGCCGACTCAATCGCGCGGATCTGTTTCAGAAGCGCCCAGGCTTTCTCGCGTTTGATCTGCTTTTGCCCGTAGTTGTAGTGATACGCGAAGATCACCACGCCACAAAGCAGCCAGGCTAGTGTCATCCACTTTCTCATCCGTGCTGCTCCTGAGCTGCAAGTCGTCCGCCGGGACGCCAATTGGATGCGAAGTACTCCTGAGCCAGAGGCAACAGCGCGTAGAGCGCCGCGAGCGCGATGAAGAGCGTGTAGGCCATTCGCGCCAGCGTCCAACCCTTGCGGATCGGAGCATCGGGCGTGGACAACAGGTGCGCAATCGCGCTGGCCGGGACATGCTCACGGTTCACGTCCAGGTACTGCCCGTTGAGATCGTTCGCCAGGTCTTCGAGCAGGTCCGCATCCTGTCGCGAGAGGTGGCCGTCGATGGACTGGCCGACCTTCTTATCCCCCACGCCGAGTACGAGGGCCTCCTTGATGGATTCGGGAAGCTCGCCGACGGTCGGCGGGCTGTCGGTGTCACCGTCGGTCGCGACGATCAACGTCGTACTCTTTGCAGCCAGGCCGCGTGCGATCTCCAATGCCCTCTCGATCGCGGCGTTCAGATCGGTCTTCCCCGGCGTCATCGCCCGTTCGATAGGAAGGTCGGCGAGCACGTTGCGCACGATCGCCTTGTCGAAGGCCGACTGCACCACGGGCAACGGCTTGGTATAGAAACAGATCAGCGTATGACGAACCTGTGTGCCCGTGCGGTCGAGAATCGCAGAGATCACCTCCGCCATGCGGTCACGGCGCGACGTCGTGCCTTCCTTCCCCGAGTCTTCCAGCCACATGCTCGGCGAGTAGTCCAGCACGAACACAAGCTCTTCGGTGTTCGCCTCGTCACCGGCGGGTGAGTCGAGCTTGAGCGGGTCGCGCAACGCGTTGATGAGCAGGAGATAGGCCAACGACCAGGTCAGCGCCGCGACGGTCAGTGTCCGAAACACCGGGACCGCACGCGTCCACGCACGCGAGCGTTCCTCAGGGCCAAAGGCCAGACGCGCCACGCGAGCGCCTCGCCGGGCGTGCAGAATCTCGCAGAGCGTCACAAAAACCAAGGCAACCCCTGCCGCAAGCAGCGACAACGGAATGATGGTTTCTTCGGAGATCGTGGGCGTGAAGGTCACGGAGGGACTGAGTTCACCACGGGCGGGGCATGCAGGGGTTCCTGATCTTACATTAGTTACAGCTCTTAGCTGATACCGTTGATTTGAAGTATGACGCGTTGATCAGCGCGGTTCTGCCTCAGAACGGGGTGAGCACCTCCCGATCTGGTCCCCGGGTGGCCGACAGGCAGAGCCGAGAGCTTGACCCCTTCTCACTCCATGTAAGAGTTCGTGTGAGTAAATCGGGTTAGGCGACGAAGGACAATAGGCGCGCTCTTCGGATCACGGCCGACCGGGCGATAGTGTGAATTGGCGGATCGTGACGCCCCCAAACTCGGGGCCACTGCTCGTCCACACCAGACTCCCGAATTTCTCGGGCACGCGGCGCGTGAAGCTGAGCGTGTTGGTTCCCTCGACGAGCGTCACACGCACCGGTTGCGAGTCACACCACTGACCGGGCGCGAAAGGCAGTGGGATATCGATCGAACCCTCTTGGCTGTTGAGCGTAAGCTGCAGAGACTGGTCGCGGTTCACGGTCACGACCTTGGCGGAAAGTTGATACTCGCCCGCGGTGGGGACCGTGATCTTGTAGACGAATGACTCGGGCTGGCCCTTGCGACGGTAATGCAGCTGAATACCGCCGAGGTTCGATTCCATGAAGAAGATTTTTCCGGTGCTCGACGTGGGGGTGACACAAGCGGCTGCCGGGATGGTGATCACGCCTTCGGTGTTGGCGACAATACGACGATCTTCCTCCCCTAGGGTGGGCGTGACCAAGGGGGAAGACTCCTCCGGCCTCCGCTCATAGTCCTTGACGAGGGCAAAGGCGTCCTCCGCCCAGGGAACCTTGTTGCCATCATAATTCGGCCAGGCATCGGTGACGATGGCGCGCTTCTTGTTTAGGGCGAGGGCATGCCAGAATCCGCCAGTGCCGGAGACCATGCCGTCGATCTTCTTCTCGCCCAGGACATCCCCAATCCATTCGCAGCGTAGGGCCTTGAGGTATTCCGCCGGATTCTGGCGAGCCATCTGGTCCAGAAGGAAGACCGTAGACCACCGCGTGTCAAGGTCCTTGTCCCAGAATGACCCGGAGAAGGCGACGCCAAGGGCAGCGGTCCAGCCATGCGGCGTCCAGTAGGTCATGCCGGTGTGGGCCTTGACCCGTGCGCCCCAGGTGGGGATTCCGAATGCGCGGGTGGTGGCGCGACCGAGGCTGGCCTTGGGGCCGCAACGGCCACCGTTGCAGACGATGGACTGCATCCTGCTGATGTCTTCGTCGTATTGGGGTGTTTTCTGAGGGATATCGGCGTTGAGCGCCATGTACCTATCCCGAGGAAACTCGGTGGCAATGGTGTCTGGTCGATAGTTTCGCAACATCGTTCGCAACCAGACGAGGTCCTCTTCACTCGAATAATCGTTGATGATGTGGCGACACTCCCAGGTGGTCATGTCCTTGAAGCGCGGGTCGAGTTCCCCTGCCAGATACCACTGCTCGTAGGAGAGGTACCGTTTGAGGGGGTCAATGCCGCGGTAATCTGAGAGTTCGCGAGCGGAGAGTTCGAGGGCGGTGGCGACCGCGAGGCGGGCGAGAATCCCGTCGTTGGCTTTGCTGCTGGCGGCACGGATTGCCTCGAGAATCTCCATGGCCTCACCGTAGCGACCGGCCACGGCGCCACCGGCCAGCAGCATCTCTTTCATCAGGTCGTGGTCGGCAAGCAGGGCGTCCACACGGGCCTTGTGCTGAGCTCCCTGCTGCGCGTAGACAGCCAGTCCGCGCGGGGTGGCATTGGCCAGCACCGCGCACTTGACCAGACTCCGGTCGATCGAATCACTGCCGATCAAACCGTCCATCGCGGCGAGGATCGGACGCGCCTTGCCCAGTGTGGCCTTTTGACGTTTGAAATCCTTATACACCCCGCTATCCCGCAGCTGCTGGGGTTTCTCCTTGCTGCCTTCCTTCACCTTGCTGAACTGGGGACCTTCAAGAAGGTGCGCGTCGATGAACGCCTTCTGCAGGGCGGGATCGATGACGGGCACCGCTCGGGTGACTTCCGCCTGCAGGGTCCTGAGCATCGTTTCGTATTCCGACACCAACTGCTCACCCGCGGCGGTCAGGGGAGGCGGCGGAGTCTTCTGCGGCGCAGCGTGGGCCGGATTCGCGTCGAGGGCGATCACGATGGCGAATAGCACAACGGGCATGACGGCTTTTGTGATCATCGACATAGTCCTTTTCCTTTCTGCTTTCACATCTGTTGCTCTTCTACTCAGAAGCACGGTAGGCAGCGTCGGACTTCCCATCCGCCTCGAGTTTATGTTCCTTGTACGTCAATTCGCGGCCGCTTCCGATGTACATGCTCCGAACACCCTTCCCCTCTGCAAGAGTCAGGACGGCGAACTGGCCTTTGAACCTAAGGCCAAGGTCCTCGTCGGAATAGATATCGTCCATGCCTTCCTGGATCAGCACGTACTGAGTGATGGTCTGTTCGTTCACTTTGGCCGCGACCTTGACGCCCTTGAACACCTCACCGACCATCAACCGCGCGACGGATTGCACCGCAGGCTGTCCGGTGTAAGGTTGATAGACCACCACAAACGGGTTCGACCAAGCGTCGCCATGGTGGCGCAGCAGGAAGGTGGGCAGGTTTTTCTTCGTATAGTTTCCGGGCGCTGAACTGGAGGGTGGAGCAGCCACTTGAGTGACCTCGGTTTCAAGGCCCGCCGGAACCCACGCCTGCATGACCACCGGACCATCGCCAAGTTCATCAGCGATGCACCTCGCCTCGTAACCGGCAACAGACGGTTCGCTGCTCTTGACGTCCTCGAAGTAATGCCACCCGGGGTGCTGGAAAGCCTCGTTCCGGCGCCAGTCGAGCTTGCTCGGCGCCTGATAGCGATCAGGCGTGGCTTTCAAGGCGAGCGCTTTGCCATGGGATGTAATCTCCAAGCGGTCACCGACATTGTGATACACATAGTCGTGATACTGCTGCGGCGTGTCCGATCTCGCACGGAACACATCGACGTAGTACCCGTGGTCGTCATTGAGGCGAATCAATGCGACGGTGCGCAGGTGTTCTGCCGGGGCAACAAGGTTGTGCTTATCGGTGAAGCTTGTTGTCGCAAAGGAATGGTCTGGCGACACGCCCGGCTCGCCCGCTTTGGGTTCCAGGACCACCGGTTGCACCAGATCGATACCCAGCTGCGCCCAGCCGCCTTTCGAGGCCGAAGCGCCGTTACTGATCACAGTGTTGTGAGCGGCAAAGAGTCGGTGATAGTTCTCATGCAGTGCGGTCCCGTAGGTGCTCTTCCCACCGTCCGTCCCCAGCACGTAGCCCTGTCCGTAAAGCTCCATGTCCATACCCGTTGCATGGCTGTGAATGAAACTGCCTCCGGCAACGACGGCCATCAAGCTGTTCTTCACTGGGTCCGTCTTGCTGATATTGCGTTGAATCGTCGCACCGGCGTGTGGCAGATGATTGCTTCTTGGTTGCGCCGGGGTGGTATCGGTTGTGGAATCACCTTCAAGGTCTTCTTTGGCCCACAACAGTTGCAACGGAATCTGATAAGACTCAGCACCATACCGCCGCTCACGCAGCTTCCCCCGGTCATACTGCCCCTTGGCAATGCTGGACGACAGGAAGTCTGAGAACTGCTTGGTTTGACTCGTGTTCCCGTTCAGGATTGCCAACTGAAGCGCCATCTCGTGAGCGAGATAGTTCACTTCATAATGTCTTCCGGCATCGCCCAGGGGAGGTTGATCGCCGTTGGGGTATTGCAGGTTGTACATGGCCGTGATCGACTGCGGGATATTTGGGAATCTTCTGCCCAGCTTCAGATCCGGGTAGATACGGTCCACCAGCGTCATGTGAAAGATGCACAGAGTCGTGACATGCCTGGAATAGCCGAGCGATTCAGGCCAGATGTCGCCCGGCCGCTGAAAATTCCGGTAGATTCTCTTGAGCGATGCCTGGCACTTTGTATCCGTATCGACGAAGTAGGGCAGCAGTTGGGCACGCTCCTGGGGGTCGTCAATCGCCATCATGTTCTGAACCAGGCTGCTTGACTCCAACACCGGCCAGTTGCTGGCAACCCCGCCCCTGTTCAACACCAGCTCCACATAGGTCTTGAAGACCTTCTGTCCAGCGGCGAAGTCAAACGCCCTAAGCTCGCCGGACGCCAAATCAAGGACTTTGCCGCCATCCTTGAGATAAGGATGGACAAAGTCATAGATAATCGGCAGCTGTGCCCCCAGCACCCTTGCCTCCAGCAGATGATCATCCAACAACCAACCATCGTTTCCGCCCTCTTGATTGCTTGGTGTCCGGGGCGGTGTTTTGGACAGCGCCTTGACGAATGTGTCAAGGATATCGGCGGCGGCGATCGCGTACTTCTCCTCGCCGGTCAGATAGAAGATCACCCCGCAATCAATCGCATCCTGCAGCGCCTTCATCAGCGCCATCTGCTGCTCTCTTGGATAGCCGACCCACAACCGGTCATCCGATTTCTGGAGGCCCCCTTCCTTTTGATAGTAGGGGAGCGTGGGCGTAGACCCGTCCTTCGGCCAGACAAGCGGGAGCGCTATCAACTTCTCCCGTCGCGTTTCCATACTATTGGGCACAGCTGCATCTGCGCGCGCCTTCAACTCAACATACAGCTCTTTCGCCCAGGCATTGCGTTCAATCCTCTGCAGAATGGCTACACGTTCTGAAGGGTTCACCCAGATCATCGGGCGATCCGTATCGGCCCGTGAAGCACCGTTCAACGACAAGAAGAGCATGAGCGCAAGCCTCCACGAGCTAATGTGATTCGTTCCCTCATTGTTCATCGTTGATGTTTTCATATTCCGAGCAGGCAGGCTTCCACCGTCTGGCTCAATGAGCCGGTGGCCAGACAGATGGACTGGTCACATGCACCGTAGTACAGCCGGATCCGGTCGTTCTCGTAATCGGCAATGGCGCCGCACGGGAAGATGGTGTTGTCGCAGTTTCCGTGCTGTTCCCACGGTTCCTCCGGCATCATCAGGTAGCTGTTGGTTTTGCCGATGACTTTCCAAGGCTCCTCTTGGTCGAGCAAGATGGCGCCAATGTAGTAATAGGTCCCACCCGCAGGCCTGCACACGCCATGGATCATGTCGAGCCATCCCCGGTCGGTCTTGATGGGGGGCGTAGGACCAATCTTTTGCGTGTTCCAAAAGCGATAGCCAGCCGCCAGCACCGGCCTGAAGTTTCCCCAGTGAATCAGGTCGGGAGACGAACTGATCCAGATATCCCCGCCCGAGCCAGCGCCACCGCCCGGACGGTCCAGCTTGTAATAGACTCCGCCAATCTTCTCCGGGAACAACGAGGCCCCGCGATTCTTGGGCGCGGTGATGACCTCCCTCGATCCGCTCGTACGATCGGAAGTCCCGGGTGCGCCCCAGCATGCCGACCGGGGAATCAAACCCGTGCACCATGACCGGCGTAATGATGTAGTACCAGTCGTCGATTCTCGTGACACGGTTGTCGATGAAATGATGGTAGCGAGTCCACGGCTCGTGATCATCCTGACAACTGATGAAGTTCGTTTCGCCCAGGTCGAAATGAATCCCGTCTCGGGAGCGCGCCACCCGGGTCTGGCCGACTTCGCGTCCGTAGCCATGCGTGGCGGCGTGTTCGACGACCGACACCAGGAGGATTGTCTCGTCGCCCACTTGCACGGGTGATGGGTTGTAGATCTGCGCGATGCCTGGGTAGTTCTTCACCTGGAGAAGGGGGCCGCCTTCATAGCGTTTGAATATCTGTGTCGCGTCTTTCAATCTGGTCTTCCTCGATTATTCGGGGCGTTGCTTTTCAGCCAGTCCTTCCAGTCTGAGTTCAGGTGTGATCTGTCTTCGCGGGGAGATCGCGAACGGTGAGTCCTGACACATCGATCGGATTGGAGATAAACAGGCTTGCGACATAGCCGACGACAAAGGTGGTCGTGATGCCGCTTCCTTGATAGATGAAGAAGCTCGCATCGGTCTGGAACTTGAGGTAGAGCACCAAGGCGGTGCCGAAGGCGGCGCCGATGAAGGCGGGTATGAGCGAAGCCCTTCTGGTGAAGATGCCCAGGAGGAAGAAACCGCCCACGCTGGAGAGGATCAGCCCGGAGAGCATCATGAAGAACTCCCAGATACTGCCCATGTCGGCGATGGACATGAAGATGGCCATGGCCGTGGCAGAAGCGCCAAGCACAAGGGTCAACATCTTCCCGAGTCTGAGCGCCGTCCCGTCATCCGCATTCTCAGACAGACGTTGGTAGAAGTCGCGCACAATGACCATCGATACGGAGTTGATACTGGAGTCGAGGGTCGACATGGAAGCGGCGAAAATACCGGCAATGACGAGCCCCACCACACCGACCGGGAGATTCTGCATGATGAATAGCGGGAAGATGGTGTCGGTCATGAGAGACGGCTCAAGCATGGCCGGCTGGCTGCGGTAATAGAGGAAGAGGGCGGTCCCCATCCCGAAGAAGATGACGTTCAGAGGGACAGCGATCAGAAGCTGAGTCGTCACAACGTTCCGCGCGGCTCGCTCGGACTCGACCGCTTGAATGCGCTGCACGTAGTTTTGATCGGCAAGATGCCCGAACTGGGTGAAGATCGAGTTGATGATGATCGCCCAGACCGTAGGCTGCACCAGCGTCGGAGACCAGTCGAACGCCTTGAATTTGCCGAGACTCGCGGCGAGCTGGATGTTCTCTGCGATCGTGCCGTCAAGCTTGGAAGCAATGAGCGCGATGGAAATGAGAAGGGCGCCGATGATCACAAAGGTCTGGATGACATCCGTCCAGATCACCGCCTGAATTCCGCCCAGAATTGTATAGGCAGTACACAGGACGCCCATGATGACCACACAAAGTATGACATTGAGTCCTGTAACGGCGCCAAGAGCGATTGCAGGAAGGAGCAGGACCACCGACATCCGCGCGAAGATTTGAAACAAGATAAAGATCGCGCTGCCGTAGATGCGCGCCGGGTAGCCGAACCGTCGTTCAAGATAGTCGTAGGCGGTCGTAATGTTCAGGCGTCGTATGATCGGAATGACAACGAAGTAGGCCAGCGGGAGCAGCGCGAGCTGGAAAAAGCCGCCCGTCAGAAAGACCCAGTTGGTGGCGTAGGCCTGGGCCGGCATCCCCATGAAGCTGATGGCGCTCGCGCCAGTTGCGAAAAGACTAACGCCGACGGCCCACCAGGGGACCCTGCGCCCACCTTCAAAGTAGTCCTCGCTGGTTCTGTCACGCCTCGCGAAATAGAGGCCCACCCAGATCAATGAAGCCAGGTAAATGCCGATTACGATGAAGTCGATGACCGCGAGGCGGTCTTCGCCGCGCCGCTCGTAGGCGAGTGTGACATGAAACTTCTTTCCTGCTGAGACGCCGCTGACGTAGAACTCGCCGGTTTCTTTCGTGGCTTTCAGTTCGAGATCGGACGTGGGTTCTTCGAAGATCACCGGGCCGTCGATGGTCGTTTCGGTGATGCTGTGCCAGAGCCTCACCCGCACTCCTCCCTCCGAAGACTTGAGGTAGATGTAGTGAGACTGACCGAATGGAAGCGCAGCGTCGACTCCCGCTGCGGAGAGCTTCTCGGGCAGCTTTACGGGTGCATCTCTCTCCGCAAGCAACTCGGGGCGCGGTGCGGTCTGCAGTGCCGAGAACGAGAAGCGACTCTGGGCCCCGTAGGCAGATGCGGTCAGAAGAAAGAGAAGAGCAGCGAGCGAGACAATGCCTGTTCTCATTTCATATTGCATCAGTGTTCCTTGTCCCTGGTTCGCTGCTCCTGCGCGTTCACGATCGTATTGAAATCCAGCACCTTGTTCCGATTCCCTTTGCTGATGGTCACGACGCCGCTGTTGTAGTCGGCGTTGAGGAACGGACTATCGAAGACCTTCCTGGGCGCGTAATTGACCGGCTGGCCGTTGATCGTCGGTGTGGTTTGATAGCTGGTGTCCAACGTCATGTCGTCGCCGTAGACGCTGCGGTAGTGCAGCACCGGTCCCTCCAGATTGAGTGGACACGCCTGCACCCTCGCCTTGAAGGCGTCGAGGGTCTTCACTTCGCTCGTGGCCATGACTTCGAGGATGACCGGCGCGTACTCATTCTCCGGAGTGAGGACATGCGCCGGTGGTGTTGCGTATGAAGTGCCTTCTTCCTTTGTCCCCTTGAAAACGCGCTCCTCCAGTTTGAAACTTCCCTGGGCAACTCGGATTGCCGCGTAGGCGCCGGGCGCTTCGACAAAGACAACATGATCCTCCGCGACGGGCTGGCTCAAGCCGTGCTTCGAGATCCATACCATCATCTCCGCTGCACCCTTGCTCGTCTTGAGTTTTTGCGTGATCAGGCTGCCCTTGCTCTGCACGGACCAGAACTGATTGAAAGCCACGCGGTTGTCCTCTGGCCGAGGAACCGGAACGATGCGTGGATCTCCTTCACCGGCGAAGATCACGCCCTGCCACCGGCCCTGGATGCTGATCAGGACCCAGTCCGACATCGGCCGGGCCTCCGTCATCGGCGTTCCCAGGATGAACGATGGGTCGCAGTAGCTGTAGCGCAGTATTCCTCCGCCATCGATCCGGAACTGGTTGGGCCTCTGGTCCGGCCGGTCCATCCGCGGGAACGTGTGCCCCTGGTCGCCGAGCCCCTGGACGCGCTGGCGGATCTCGTACCGGCCCCGGCCTTCCGTGTCGCGCGCGATATCCGCCACAACGTCCGGCGGGCGATAGCCGCTGAGCAGGGCGCCCACGTCGTGACCGTTCAGATCCGGCTGTTGGCCGATTGCAAAATAAAGCCAGGGCAGCACCGCGTTCGAATACTGTCGCTTTTGGATGTATGCATTGTTCCCGTTGAGGCGTGACGCACCGCCCCCCATGTGCCCCATGATCTGATCTTCAGCCCAGTAGGCGAAGTACAGATCCAGGAACATCCCCGCGGCTTGCTTCAAGCTCGGGTCCCCGAAATCATAGAAGTTGAAGAAGCCCTTGATCAGCGTGGCGTTGTAGCCGTCGCTCCGCATCTCGGCGCACAGACCCCGTTTGCCGCGCTCGCGACAGTATTCGATGATGTACGCGTTCCAGGCCCGGTATTGCTCCGCCAGTGTCGAACCGTCATCACACTTGAGGTCCCTGTATTCGGGACGGTCCTTCGCGTACTTGGCGAAGTGCCAGTGACATGTGAAATCCATCGCGTGATGGTTTTCAGAACTATAGACATTCCAGGTGTTGTTCTTTTGGTAATCCGTTTTCCCGAGCCAGGAGCATTTCTTCGTGTAGACCCACATCGGCTCCAGGACCTTGGCCTCGGTGTTCTTCGTGATGCGACCGGGATGAATGCTCCCGTTGGGCCCGTACATTTCCAGCAGACGCAGGACGATCTCGGCGTGCCAGTGGAAACTGTCCCGGTCGGTGATGGTCAGCGGGTTATCGAGGTAATACTGCGCATTCTCCGCCAGGGCCGCGTTGGCCTCGTCGAGCATTTCGTCCAGGTAGAGGCAGCGCGCCGCAAACGCCATGATCGAGTAGGAGTAGCCCCGGACGTAATCGCCTCGCCCCGCTGAGATCGGCGGATTCTTCTGGGCGCGCACCAGAGGCTTGCCGGACTCGGCGCGGAAGATCGAATCGACTCGCTGGTGTACGCCGGCCAGGACGGCTTCAGGACTCATCTGGTTCTCCTCCGCGCCGGCGTTCCGCGAGGATGCCAGCACCAGAAGCAGCACGAAACACGAGCACTTGTTCAAGAGACTCATCAGGGCGCTTCCTTACATGGGAGCTGGAGGGGTCGCCTCTTTCTAGACGCATGACGCGCGGTCCATCGTTGGCGGCCAATGCTGTTCTGTTGAAAACCCCCTCTCCCGGAGGAAGAGGGGGTCTCCAACAGAGCAGATCTGTCCCGTTGTATTGTTCCGCGTCCTTAGGCTGCACCACCGATGTCGAGTGTGCCGCCCGACCGCGGAATGTTACTCTGCCCACTGCGGGGGGAAGATAAGCCCATCGGGACCGACGCCGTCGTTACCCGGTCGGTACGTGACGGAGTTGCGTAGGGCTGTGATCATGCTGAATCGGAAGTCGCGGACGCTGCCGTCGGTGAAGGCGTAGTTGGGGATGGATTCGCCCTTGTTGTAGACCTGCGGCACACCGAGAGGGAAGGCACCGCGGGCGTGGTTGGAGAAGGTGTTGGCGCCAGTGCCCCAGACCTTGCTTCGGTCCGAGAGCAGGATCCTGTATCGCTTGGCGTAGCTAACGATCTCCATGGCGTCGCCGAGCTTGCGGAGCATCTTCTTCGGGTCCCGTGGGATGGCATAGGGGGGAGAATGGTCGAGCCACTCAAAGTCGCTGTTCACGGACATGGAGGTGTTGGCAAAGACCATGTAGTGGTCAGTGCTTTCAGTATGACTGTCGCTCTGGTCTTCATCCGCCCAAGACTGCGGACAGCGGACACTGGGATTCCGATCGTCTGAGAGCACATTTTTGGAGGCGGTGCCGGAGGGGAAACCCATGTAGGTCGCCAGCAGATCACCGATGTAGTCGGATGCCTCCGTGGTGCGTTGCATCGGGATGTAGCGGCCGTATTTGAACTCCTGACTGTGGGGGTACCACAACAGGTTATCGACGGTGTAGGTGTCGAAGGCGATGGACAACTGGTGCAGGTTGGACTTGCAACGGGCGTGGCGGGCCACGAAGCGGGCGTTCCCGAGCGAGGGCATAAGCATCGCCACCAGCAGCGCCACGACAGCGATGACCACGAGCAGTTCCACGAGCGTGAAGCCGGGTCGAGATTGATGCCTGAACATACGGGAGTACCCCTTGCGTTCAAGTGCCGGACGGGAGCGATCAAAGATCATCCATCGAAGTGGCATGACTATTGTTTTCGCACGCGACGTTAAGCCCCGTGCGTCAACCCGCCTGATCGCCGGCGAGCCGCATCAACGGCGTTGCCGCCCGAAGGTCATCAGCCCGCCCACTGCCAGCAGCACCAGCGACGCGGGCTCGGGGACCACCACTTCGGGGACGACGACGTGGAAAGAAGCGCCAGCGATTACGGCTGAGTTGGTTGAAGTTGTGTTCGACGAAGTGAACGTGTAGGTAGGGCTGGTGCCGCTATCAACTCCGTTGGCGTACCTTGCGTCGGCCCCCATGCTGGAGATCGTCCCGATGTTCATTTGGGTGGGAAGATGTGTTGCCGTCAGGATGGCGTCATTGTTACCATTGCTTCCCACCGCAACGAAGACAAAACTATCATCTTCTGGAATAGTGAGGGTAAGAGACGGCTCGGCGACAACGGTTCCAACTCCAGAATCGGAGTCACCAATCGCAATCGCGTTGCCATCGCTGCTGCTGAGCGAAGCGGCTGCAAAGCCCACGCTGAGGTTTGCGGCAGCGGTACCAGGGATAGTGTAGGTCGCGACGAGATTCCCGGTGGCGTTGGGGTTGACCAAGTAATAGATGCCGTGCACTCGATTGTCGCCAGTCGCCGTGCCCGGGACCAAGGTCATTGCCTGGCCGCCGTAAGTCAGCGAAACAAGGGTGTAAGTGTCCGCGTGCGACGACACGACCAACATTTCAGCTCCAGCGCCGGCAGCAAAAGTTGTAAGGGTGCGCGTAGTTCCGCTTCCTGTGACGACGAAACCGTCAGAGGCCAAAACGTTGATCGTCGCGGCAGAAGCGGGAAAAGCAACCGCCAGGCCAAGGATGGCCGTGAGAGCAGATACTGTATTGCGAGTCATCATTCGATCCTCTGGTTCGAGTCTCTCGATGGCTCGGAAGGCTAAAAAAACTTCCGGTCGGCCCACACATCCGGCTGTTCGATTCTAACCCCAAGGATCGCCAACTCAAGCCGACGGAGCGAAATCTTTGCCGATTGAGCGTAAAGCTGGTACACTTCAACCGCGTGCCGCAGTCAACGCCACAGCGTCGGGTCGTTCTCATGGCCTCGCTACGCAGCGATGAGAGCTACGACACGGTGCGGGGGATTCTCGACTATCGTCACCAAGCCAGGCATTGGCGGTTTGCCGGTCCGCGGGGTCAGCCCTTCGCCGCGTTGGGTGAGCTTGATCTGTCATCGGTGGATGGCTTGATCGGCCCGATCCTCGATCGTTCGATGGTCGAAACGCTGCAAAAGGCGTCAATCCCGTTTGTTTCGACCTCGGCTGCGCTGCACGACCTGGACCTGCCACGCGTGACCAACGACTTTGCCGCGATGGGCAGAATGGCTGGCGAGCACCTGCTCAAGCGAGGTTTTGCTCAATTCGGCTTTGTGGGATTGACGGGGGTGTGGGCCTCTCAGGAGATGCTGGCCAATTTCCGCGAGGTGGTCGAGCGGGATGCGGGTCGCCCTTGCCACGCCACGGACACGCCCTGGGTCCTCACACCTGCACGACAAACGGAGTTGAGAGAGTGGTTGAAGGGTCTGCGTAAGCCGATCGGCGTCATGACGTTCGTGGACATCCTGGGTCGGGCTTTGCTCGAATTGGCAGCGGACCTGGGCCTGCGGGTGCCTGACGACGTGGCTGTGTTAGGCATGGGTAACAACCGTTGGGGGACGGAACTGGCCGAACCGCCGATGTCGAGCATTCAGCCCGATGAACGGCTGGTTGGCTACCGCGCCGGCAAGGTGCTCGACGACATGATGGCTGGCAACCCACCCCCGCCGCCGCACCTCATCCCGCCCATCGGCGTGGTGACGCGCCGCAGCACGGACGTCATGGTCGCCGTCGATCCGCTGGTCAGCCGGGCTTTGCAGTATGTGCGTGATCACTGTACGGAGGAGATCACCGTGGGCGACTTGCTGGAGGAAGTGAGGGTCTCGCAACGGAGCCTGGAGAAGCGGATGAAAAAAGCCGTCGGCATCACGCCACAGGCCGCGATCACAGCCGCCCGGGTCGAGCGCGCCAAGAACCTGCTGGTGGAGAGCGACATGACGATCGGGGAGGTGGCCCGTGCGTGCGCCTTTGCGTACCAGCAGGGTTTCGTGGTGACCTTCAAGCGATTCACCGGCCTGACGCCCGGGCAGTTCCGTCATCAGCGTAAGGGCGGCTGGGCCGCATCACTCATCGTCCATGACCGGGCCCCCGCACATCAGTGATGGTGGACAATGGTCGCCCCACGGCCCCGATAGACGAGGCATGAGACCATCTGCTTCAGCGAATCGTGAACTTTCGTCTGAGCTGCACGCGACTCGGCGACGACATCCACCAGGCTGGCGATCACCATGCAGATCAAGCACGAGTTGTGTGACGCATTCTCGACCGTCAAGGTCCGCGGCGGATTCTGGGGGCCGATGCTCGAACGCAACCGCACAGCCACTCTGCCGCATGTCTGGAGCCAGTGCGAGAAGGAAGGGCATCTACGCAATTTCGCGGTCGCGGCAGGGCTCAGCGACGCTGCGTTCGCTGGCGGTCCCGAGCGGGACTCCAACGTTCACAAGGTGATGGAGGGCGCGTCGTATTGCCTGGCCATGACGCCCGATCCACAATGGGACGCGCGGATGGATCAGGCCATCGAGCGGATTGCGGCCGCACAGGAGCCTGACGGTTATCTCGTCTCGTACTTCTCTTCGCAGGCCCCCGACCAGCGTTACAAGGACCTCCACCGCTCGCATGAGTTGTACGTGATGGGGCACCTGCTCGAGGCGGGCGTGGAGCACTTCCGAGCCACGGGCAAACGGACGTATCTGAACCTCGCCGTGCGTGCGGCGGACCACGTCGACACCACGTTTCGGCCCGGTCGACTTGAGACTGTCCCGGGCCATCAGGAGATCGAACTGGCCCTGGTGAAGCTCTATAGGCTCACGGGCGAAAGGCGATATCTGGATCGTTCTCGCTATCTCGTGGACATGCGCGGCAACAAGGAACGGGTACAACGGGAGTACGGCGGGAAACCGATCATCGAAGGCGATCGCCGACCGGGCCGCCACCGGCCGCCCGAATACCGGCAAGATCACCTTCCGGCGATTGAGCAGCGTGAAGCGGTAGGGCACGCCGTCCGCGCTGGCTATTTCTACGCCGCCATGGCGGACCTGGCCATGGAATGCGACTCACGGCCTCACGCACAGGCTGCCGAGGCGCTGTGGGACGATATCGTCGGCGCCAAGCTCTACATCACCGGCGGTGTCGGTACGCACCAGCACCATGACGAGGGCTTCGGCGAT
This sequence comes from uncultured Phycisphaera sp., assembly GCA_964496285.1. Taxonomy (GTDB): domain Bacteria; phylum Planctomycetota; class Phycisphaerae; order Phycisphaerales; family Phycisphaeraceae; genus CAZBXW01. The sequence goes on along the minus strand of CAZBXW010000005.1, from coordinate 140,012 downwards.
CCGTATCTTCTGCCCAACGATTCAGCGTATTGCGAAACCTGCGGGGGGATCGCCCTGCTCCTTTTCAGCCACCGCATGGGACTCATGACAGGCGACGCCCGCTACGCAGACGTCATCGAGACGATCCTCCACAACCACACGCTCGCGTGTCCCGATCTGGCCGGGGTCAACTTTTTCTATCGCAACCCTTTGGAAAGCGACGGTACACGCAAGCGACAACCCTGGACCAATCCGGCCTGTTGCTCGACCAATCTCGTTCGGGTCATTCCCCAGATCGTGCGACTGATCTATGCCACAAGTCAGAACGCGATCTATGTGGATCAGTTCGTCGCCGGCACTGCCAACGTGGCGATCGCTGGCGGATTCGTACGTCTCACCCAGGAGACCCACTATCCCTGGGATGGCCGGGTCACCCTTACCGTCGATCCCCAACACCCCATGGAAATGGCGCTGCACATCCGCGTCCCCGGATGGGCTTGCGGACACCCTGTGCCCAGCAATCTTTACAGCGTCCATGAAGCGATCGCTTCCGCGCCAACGGTATCCGTCAACGGGCAGCCGGTGAACACGTCCTCGCTGTCGAAAGGTTACTGTGTGATCGCAAGGCGGTGGCAGCGAGGGGATCAAGTCGCCGTGGACCTGCCCATGTCGGTGCAGCGTGTTCGCGCCCACGACAAGGTCGAGTCGTGCCGCGGGCGAGTGGCGCTCATGCGCGGCCCGCTGGTCTACTGCGTCGAAGAGGTTGATCGCGGCGATCCGCACCGCATCCTCTTGTCACATCGCAACGCTCTTAACGCCGAATACCGTGGTGATCTGCTGGGCGGAGCCGCCGTGATTCGCGACGAGGCGGCATCCCTACTGGCGATCCCCTATCACCTGTGGAACAACCGTTCGCCCGGCAGAATGCGGGTCTGGATCGCCACTTCCTAGCGTTGCCAGTGGAGCTGCATCGTGTCCCGACGATCGGACAAGATAGCAATGGCATTCAACTTGTCACCACCACCACCGACAATCGAGCCGACGAAGTCTCGTTAGCTCTTCAAACTCAACCGAGCGTCAATCTATGTACCGATATTGAATCAGCGAGGCGAAACGAAGGGGAGATTATATATTAAATGATGTCTGAAATCTCGAGGAGCGGCGACGTCCAGAAGATGGATCAAATTAACACGACACTCCGCGTTGGATTGGTTGGGGTCGGGCAACACGCCCGGTGGTCGATCCTGCCCGCGTTGCGGGATGCCGAGCACTGCACGCTGACCGCCGCCTGCGATCTGAACCGCGCCAACCTCGATGCCATTGGCTGCCCAGGCGTGGCCCGTTTCACCGACCTGGAGCAGATGCTCGACGCCGGCGGGTTCGACGTGGTCTACGTCGCCACGCTGGAGGACAGCCATCGGGAGGTGGTGATCGCCTCGTTGGAGGCTGGCTACCACGTCATGTGCGAGAAGCCGCTGGGGATGACGGCCGAGGAATGTCGGCAGATGATCGACGCGGAAGGTCGGTCCCCCGGCCGGCTGGCGGTGGGCTTCGAGAAGCGCTAGCATCCCGACCAGCGGAAGATCCGCCAGTGGATCAAGGCGGGGTTGCTGGGCAGGGTTGAGGCGGTGCATTTCCAGGAGATGTGGGATGCGCACAAGACCTACACCCCTCTGTCCAAGCGCCGCGCCGACCACCTGGACCGCTCCGGCTCTCTGGACTGTGGGATCCACTGCCTCGACCTGATGCGCTACCTGATCGGCGGCGAACAATGGGCTCACATCTCGGCGCGCGGTCGATGGTTCGGCGAGATGGAACGCAAGCAGGCGCCGCATATCGCGTTCATGGGCGACCTGGACAACGGCGTCCTCGGCACGCTCAACTCAAGCTACGCCTACTGCACCAACATCCCGCCCAAGCGGAAGTGCTTCTCGCTGGCTGTCGTCGGTGACCGCGGCTGCGTGAACTGGGCAAGCGACGGCGAGCAGGAGTTGGCGCTGGCGCTGATCACCGCCGACGGCGTCGAAACGTTCGCCTTCGAGCCCATGGCGCACTTCACCGCCATCCGATTGATGATGAACGACTACGCCGCGTTTCTGGCGGGCGAACGCGACTGGCCCGAAGAACTGGCCACCGGACGCGATGGCCTGATCGCTCAACAAGCGGTCGACGAAGCGCTGCGGCAGACCCACGAGCAGGACGCCCGAAAGACGCAGACGAACAGGTCGTTGCAAAGTGCAGCGGCGTTGCGGCGCAGCAGGTCAAAACGGCACCACTTTGCAGCCAGTCGAATGACCTCTGACCGTTCAGGATGGAGCCGCCATGAAAGAGATCATCGCCGTGTTGGTCGTCGTCCTGGCCGCCTTGAATGGGGGGCAAGCCACGCTTGGGCAATCCCCGGAACAAGATCGAGAGCAGGAGCAGCTCGTGAACCAGCGACTGCAGGAAGGAATGGACTGGGTGGCCAGGAAGCCTTGGCCGAATCCGAGTCATTCGCCGGGGTGGAAGCTCTAGCACGCGTACCTGCTGGTGTCGCATGACAAGGCCTCTGACCGGGCGCGCTGAACGAGGCCATACTCACGGACTGCAAGAGCTACCTGCCGACCGCGGAGAAAGCACGATATGCGTATAGCGATCCACGGCCGAGCAGTGTCCTCTTCCGGGTGTACCTCAACTCCAAGCTCCATCGGCTGTTGACCGACGAAGCGAGCGACGCCATTGAAGATTTGTGCTGGCGTGGGGTGTTTAGCCACAGCTTCATCGGTGAGGATGAGCCATGGCCCCTGAACAACCCGAGCAAGAGCGTCTGTTACATCAGCGGCAGTGAGAACCACTGTGCTGACCAGCGGATGGCCTGCCTGTTGAGTCTGCAGGTCTTGCGCCAGGCTGGAGAACCCTATGGGCCGATGGCCAAGCTCCTCGACGGATTCACCGTCGAACAGCACTATCAAGAATGGGTGAAATGGTATCCCGAGTATTTCCAAGCATGGATGAGGGAAGGGCTGATCTGCGAGATCGCCCACCCGTCCAGTGACGGGGCAGCCACGATCAGCAGCCACACCAGATGAATCGCGTTGCGGATGCTGTGGCGACCATCAGCCATCCCGGCTACCCGGACCTGCTCGTGCCCAATGCCGGGCAAGACAGGGAATGAGTCGAATGATCATCAAAGCAGTGAAAGTCAGTGCAAGAATGGAGGGCAGGGCAGGCAGGTCGCTTGGAATCCGATTTGCGGGCCGTACCCCTACCGCGGTCCTGACCTCGATGGAATCAACCCCGTGGCCTGAGAGATGTTGAGGCTTGTGGGTGCGCTCTTCGGGTCGCCAATGTGGTCACGTTTAAGGTAACCTATGTTGACTATGGACACTCGACAATATCGTCTCCTCGCCATCCTGTTTGCCATGGGTTCGGCACTTCTCCTGAGCGCCCGTTCGTCAGAGGCAGCCAACCCCGTACCGGCCGTCATCCCCAAGTATGACGGAAAACCAGCCGCAACGGACAAGCCGGTAAAGATCTATATCTTCTCGGGTCAATCCAACAGCTTTGGATTTGGCCGCGTGGAAGGTGGCGACCTGCATTACTCGAGCATCGTCCTTTCCGCCGACCCGACGATCAAGACAGCCCGGATGCCCGTGGGCAACGCCGGCATTCTGCCCCACCATGTGTTCCTGTCCGAGGGCGGGCCGGACAGAGGCGCGACGGCGAGGGTTTACGCGGGGGCTTACAAGCCCGATACGGACTTCGCCAATTTGAATCCCGCCAAGACCGAGAAGGTGGCGCTGGGTGACGCGGCAGCCGACATTCCCTCGATCGAGGGCCCGCACACCACCGTGGTGGAAGGCTACCTCGAGATTCCGATGACCGGCATGCACATGATCCACTCCGGTTTTGGCCAGAGCGAATATGCGGTGGTGAAAATCAACGGCCAGGAAGTCTACAGTAAGCTCACCGAGGCGCCGGCCACCATCACCAAGGTTAACTTGGAAGCAGGCAAACGCCACCCCGTCACGATCCACTACACCCGGGGCGGCAAGGCGGTCTTCTGGATGGAAGTGGTCGATCTCAAGCCCCGCGGCTCGTTGCGCTACATGATCGAGGAAAAGGGCATGTTCCCCAACCTCCTGGACGACAAAGGCCAGTGGATCGTCCGCCGGGATGCCCACGTGAACAACACCTACATGGGAGAGGGCAAAGACGCTCCCTTCAGCCCGATGTGGCGCGACGGCACCTTCGGACCGGAATTGGGTTTTGGGTATGTCATCGCCACCTATCATGACGAGCCGGTCATCCTGATGAAGGTTGATATCGGCAACCGCAGCCTTGGCTACGACATCCTGCCGCCCGGCAGCAAGAGCACCAAGTACGAAGGGAAGAACATTCCCGGCTACAAGGAGAAGTTGGACAAGAGCGGAAACATCATCGCGTGGACGGGTGAAGGTTGGTACGCCGGCAAGCAATACGATGAATACACCGCGTCGATCCGGCACGTCCTGGACAATTTCGCTCAGATCTATCCGCAATACGCGGCGCAGGGCTATGAGGTAGCCGGCTTCGTCTGGTGGCAGGGCCACAAGGACCAGAACGACGCCCATGCCAGCCTCTATGCCCAGAATTTCGCCAACCTGGTCAAGGCGTGGCGTAAGGAGTTCAATGCGCCCAACGCACCATGGGTGCTGGCCACAATCGGATTCGACGGCTGGAAACTCAGCGGGCCCGGCAAGGTGGTCGCCGAGGCTCAGCTCTCCGTCGATGGTGACGCTGGCGTCTTCCCCGAGCACAAGGGCAATGTGAAAACCATCGAGTCGCGCGACTTCTGGCGCGATGTGGGTGAATCTCCGACGAGCCAGGGCTATCACTACAACCACAACGGGGAGACCTATTACCTCGTCGGCGATGCCCTTGGGCGTGCCATGGTCGAGTTAAAGGGGGGCAAGGTCGAGCCACGCATCCACCCCGAGCGCCCCAAGACCCCCGAGTCCTGGCCGAAAGAGCCTACCCTCGCCCAAGCCGCGCAATTGCTCTACACCCACGACTTCATCTCCCCATGGGCCAAGGGCGAAAACGAGCCCACCAAAGAGGAATTGGCCGCCATGGTCCCGGCATTCAAGCCCTACATTCTGGGCAGGCTGATCCCCAACTACATCCGACACAGGATCTATGTCGCTGCTTACCAGCGGAAGGGGATATGGGCAGCGGACATCATTTCCGGCAATTCCCCGGAGAAAAAGGATTCAGCCACCATCGAGTCGAGCGGCCTGGACGATCTGATCAGCTTCTACAACGCCGTCGGCATCGACGATTACAACTGGAGGGATTTTGGCCCCAAGATGGATACCGCGGAGTGGGAGTATTTCAGCTTCAATCCGAGCGAGCCGGCCACGGCGAAAGATAAATCGCAATACCGCAAGGTCAAGATGCCCACGGGAATGGAAAACTGGTACGCCACCGACTTCGACGCCGGCAAAGCGGGCTGGAAGACCGGTCAGGCACCGTTTGGCCAGAACGACGGCAAGCAGGCCCCGCTCATGGGTGAGTGTCATAATCCACAATGCCGTTGCGATGTCATGCCCAACACCCTCTGGGAGAACGACGCGCTCTTCATCCGCCAGACCTTTAACGTTCCCAGCCTCAAGGAAGGACACCGCTACCGCCTGGTCGTCGGAGGCGGCAACCACGGGTGGGCCGGAGACGGCTTCATCATCTATCTCAACGGCAAACTGTTCGTCGAGGAAACGAGCGCCAAGTTCAAGAAGGGCGGCACCAGCGGCATGTATTTTTTCAATGACTTCCTGCCCGAGTTGGAGTCGGGCAAGATCACCGTGGCGGTGCATGCCTTCCTGCGCCGCTCCGGGAATGCGGGCCAATCCGCCCCGCCCAAAGGCCACCTGAGTGTCTGGCTCGAAGAAGCGATGATGCCTCCGCTGCTCGTCGAAGAAGTCCGAAGCAGAGAGAGCAGCAAAGCAGAGTCTCGAACCAAGAAATAAGGCAACTGGGCCAGGCCCCAAGTGGGGAGGAGGAGGTTTTTAGACGACACCTTCTCTTGTTCGGTGCGGCGCACTGCGGTCTTCAGTTCGCAACGCCAACTCGGAATCAGGAGCGAGTCATGTTTGAACCCACTCGTCGTGATCTCCTCAAGACAATCGGCATCGCCGGCGTCGGGCTGGCCCTGCCCGGGCTACTCGGTGCGACCGCCGAGGGCAAACGTCGGAACGTGGTCTTCTTCCTCGTCGACGACCTGCGGCCGGATTGCCTTGGCGTGCTCGGGCATCCGATCGTCAAGACGCCCAACATCGACAAGCTGTTCGCCGACGGGCTTATTTTCCGCAACGCCTACACCCTGGGGTCCAACACTGGCGCGGTGTGCACGCCCAGCCGCACCATGATCCAGACCGGCCGCTGCTACCTGCGCGACGGCGGGGCCGCCACGCCCACGCTGGCGCAGACGCTCAAGGCGGCGGGGTTCGCCTCGATGCGAAGCGGCAAGTTCGGCAACGGGCCCAAGCGGCTGGACGACGAGTTCGACAAACACCTCAGCGGCCGCACCGCGGCGGGCGACGCGGACAACCTCATCGCCTTCATCGAGCAGCAGGCAGGCCAACAACCCCTGTTCCTCTACATGGCCTCGCCTGAGCCGCACGACCCGCAGCACGCGAGCGATGAGTTCTATCAGATGTACAAACCGCAGGACATCCCCCTGCCCGTCAACTTCCTTCCGGTCCACCCCTTCGACAACGGCGAGATGTCGGTGCGCGACGAGAAGACGCTGCCTTGGCCGCGCACCAGGGAGAGCGTGACCGGCAAACTGGCCAGGTACTACGCATCGATCTCCTACTGGGACGCCCAGGTGGGCCGAGTGATCGAGGCCCTGCGCAAGGCCGGTGAGTTCGACAACACCCTGTTCATCGTCGCTGGCGACAACGGGCTGTCCTTGGGCGAACACGGATTGCTGGGCAAACAGAACCTCTACGAATTCGGCGGCATGCACGTCCCGCTGATCCTCGCCGGCCCCGGAATCCCCAAGGGCGAAACCCAGGCGCTGGCATATCTCTACGACGTCTACCCGACGCTGTGCGAGTGGGCCGGTGTCCCCGTGCCAGCGGGGCTGGACGCACGGAGCCTTGGACCGGTCATCCGGGACAAGCAAGCCAAAGTCCGCGACTACCTCTTCACCGCCTATCGCGACTGCCAGCGGGCGATCCGCGACGACCGTTGGAAGCTGATCCGTTACCCGCGGATCAACAAGACGCAGTTGTTCGACCTTAGCGCCGACCCACACGAGATGAACGACCTGGCCGACAAGCCTGAACACGCTGACAAGATCAAGGAACTCATGGCATTGATGGCGCGGGCCCAAGCGGAGTTCGGCGACAAGCACCCGTTGACCTCGGCCGAACCCAGAGACCCGAATTGGTCGCCGCCGACCGACAACGGCAAGGGCTGAACCCTCACCTCCCAAGCACGTGAACCCGGCCCGCTTGAGATCAAGTTCCCTTTAAGTTACGACGTACGCGGCTTTAGAAGAACAACTCTCGTATCCTAAAAGAGCCAACTCATGAGGTTCATGCTCGCAGGTAAGGTGAAAGATTTGATACGGGTGGCTGCTGTTTTTGACGATCCCAAGATCAAGGCGGACCGTTTCGAAACTGTCACCGCTGGAGAGTCTCTTTTTGGCAAGTCCTTCGACTGGTGGGACAAACTGGACGGGGTCGCGATAGTGGAGAACGAGAAAGTTGTCCGTGTAGAGCCGCACAAGGATTAACGCTCAGTAATCCTTCACCCCCGAGATCCTTGAGCCTGGCGCGCTTGGAATCAGGTTTTTCCGTCAATCAACGCGTAAGGGAAACGCATGATGAGCCGCAGAGATTTTCTTTCTGCAAGCGCCGCCTTGGCGGGGACCGCCCTGCTGGGTCGGCAATTGTCCGCTGCCGAATCCAACGCCAAGCGTCCCAACATCATCTTGTGCATGGCCGACGACATGGGCTGGGGCGACACGGCCTACAACGGGCATCCCGTGCTGCGTACGCCGCACCTGGACCAGATGGCCGGGCAAGGCATCCGCTTCGATCGATTTTATGCCGGGGCGCCGGTCTGCTCGCCCACGCGTGGCAGTTGCCTGACCGGCCGACATCCCTACCGCTATGGCATCACCTTCGCCAATGTGGGCCACCTCAAGGCGCAGGAGATCACGCTGGCCCAGGCGCTCAAGACACAGGGTTATGCGACCGGTCACTTCGGCAAATGGCACCTTGGCACGCTCACCACCAAGATCAAGGACGCCAACCGCGGCCGCCCCGGCGCCACCGAGCACTATTCGCCGCCGTGGATGAACGGCTTCGACGCCTGCTTCTCGACCGAATCCAAGGTGCCCACGTTCTGGCTGCCGGGCAAATACGAAACCTATGGCACCCACTACTGGACCGGGCCAGAGCAGGTGGTCCCGGCGGCGGAGATTGTCGGGGATGATTCGAAGCTGCTGATGGATCGCGCCCTGGCGTTCATCAACGGCGCAGCTGAAAGCAACACGCCGTTCTTTTCCGTCATCTGGTTTCATGCGCCGCACCTGCCGGTGGTCAGCGCCCCGCCCTACACCGATGGCTACGAGGATCACAAGGACTACTACGGCTGCATCACCGCGATGGACCAGCAGATGGGCCGACTGCGCGAGGAACTCCATCGACTGGGCCTGGCCGACAACACCATGCTGTGGTTCTGCTCGGACAACGGACCCGAAGGCTCCGAGGGCGACGTGGGACAGACCCACGGGCTGCGCGGTCGCAAGCGAAGCCTCTACGAAGGCGGCATCCGTGTGCCGGGTCTGATGGTCTGGCCAAGCGTGGTGACCGCCCCGCGTGCCGTGTCGATGCCCTGCAGCACCAGCGATTACTTCCCCACCGTGCTGGATGTGCTGGGTTATCAACTGCCCGAGTCGCTGGCGCGCCCCTACGACGGCGTGAGCCTGCTGAAACTGATCCAGGGCCGGATGGACCAGCGACCTCGGCCGATCGGCTTCGAATCTCAGAAGCAGGTCGCCCTGATCGATAACCAGCACAAACTTTACAGCAAGGACAGCGGACAGAATTACGAGCTGTACGACGTGCCAGCCGATCCCGGTGAGAGCAACAATATCGCTCAGCAGCACCCGCAGGTGGTCCAGGCCATGAGCGCGATCGTGTCACAGTGGCGGGCATCCTGCACCGAGAGCAATAAGGGCGCGGACTACCCCAAGCCCTCGGACGGCTGATGACAGACGCGATCAACCGTAGTGAACCCGTTCATGGTTGGGCGTTCTGGACGGGGACATAGAGATGTGACTGACCCCTGGCCACGGTGAAGGTGCTGGTGACGCCGTTGTATCGGACGGTGCATTGATCGGAGGGACTGGCGACGTTGCGGATCACGGCATGCGTGAGCTTGCCGTCGCTCCACTCCTGATCCACTTCAAACCCGCCGCGGGCGCGCATGCCCTTGACCCGACCGGCAGGCCACTGCCTGGGCACCGCCGGGAGCAGATGGATTTCGTATCGGCTGTCGCTCGCATCGAGCGGCTTGTAGCTTTGCAGCAGCATTTCGCAGACGCCCGACGCATACCCGCAAGGCGCGTCGATCTGCTGCTTGCCTTGCCAGATGAGGTTGTCGTGGAACATCGACGGCAGAGCGGCCAACCTACTGTAGGCCCGCTCCGTATCCAGCAAACGGGCATAGATGCTGATCCGCCATGCCACCGACCAGCCCGTGGAACCCCCGCCACGAGCGATCAGGCTTTTCGCCGCGGCCCTCGCCAACTCGGGCGTCTGTGGGTTGATTTCCCGCCCTGGAAAAGCAGCAAACTCATGCATCATGTGGCGATGCTTGCAGAAGCGTGAGTCACGATCGATTTCCCATTCCTGCAATTGCCCCCATCGCCCGATCAGCGGCGGCACGATCCGTTTGCGCAGGTCCTCCACCTGTTTGGCAAAATCGGCATCCTGATTCATCCGCGCCGCGGCGGCCACGTAATTGGTCAGCAGGTCATAGACCATCTGCCGGTCCTGCGCGATGCCGAACTGCTTGGGCTTGTGCTCCGGCGACATGGTGAACGTCGTGGTCAGTTGGCCGTCCGGCCGCTCGATCAGCAGGTCCTGCCAATGCTCGGACAACTCCTTGAGCACGGGGTAGGCGCGGGTCTTGAGAAAGTCCATGTCCTGCCCGAACTCGAAGTGCTGATCGTAGTGCCACGACAGCCACGCACTGCCCGGAGGGTAGTTCATGTAAGCGCCACCCCCGAAAATATTGTTCATGTAATCGACGGTCCAGCCGCGCACCTTCTCGCCGAAGGTCTGCTTGGCTTTCGCCCGCCAGTAGGGAATCTGGCTTTCGATGTAGTCGAACAGCGGTGTGGCGCACTCGGCGAGATTAGCCGGCTCGACAAACCAGTAGTTCATCTGGACGTTGATGTCGGTGTGGTAATCGCCGGTCCATTCCGCGCTCTTGCCTACGTTCCAGAGTCCCTGCAGGTTGGCAGGCAAACTCCCGGGCCGTGAGCAGGCGATCATCATGTACCGGACCGCATCAAACGTCAGCGCCTGCAGCCCGACATCGTGTGCTTCCTGCCGGTACATGCGGCTGCGGTTCTCGGTCTTCCGCTTGTCGGTCGGCAGGGATTCGGCCTCGGGCGTACGGGTTGCCAGATCGAGGGTGCAGCGGTCGAACAGTTTGGCGATGTCGGCCGCCGATTCGTCGCGCATCTGCTCGAACGTCATTTTGTCCATGTTGGCCAGGCGGGGCGCGATCTTCTGCTGGGGGTCGGGCCCGATGAAATGCTTTGCCGGGTCCATCACGTAATTCGTGTCCGCGGCCACGTAGAGCGTGACGCTGTCGCAACCGTTGAGCAAGACGCTGTCGTAGGGGAACTTGTAGGTGTATCTGCGCCATTGCGTGACGTGTTCGCCCGCTTTGCCCTCTTCAGGGGAAACTTTGCCCCCGCTGGCTTACACGCGCACGAAGCATTCGAACTTCTGATTGTTCCGTTTGATGCCGGAGAAGGAAATGCCGCCGGAGTCCTTGGTGAACGTGGCATGTTCGGTGGCCTGCAGCTGAAGGTCGCCGCTGATCGCGCCGGGCTTGTCCGCGGTCAGGCGAATCGCCAGCAACCCGCGCGGATACGAGCAGAACGCCTCGCGCTTGTAGGTCACCCCGTCGTAACGATAGGTCATGGTGTAGACGCCGGTGCGCAGGTCCAGTTCCCGCCGGCAATCGGTCACGTTCTTGGCGTCCTGGCCCAGCGCCAGATGGAGCTCGCCCAGCGACTGAAATGTGCCCTGGTTGTTCGCACTCCCAGTCCACATGCTGTCCAGATTGAGCACGATCCTCATCGGGTCGGTCCCGCCGAACATCATCGCGCCCAGTGTGCCGTTGCCCAGCGGCAGAAATTCGCCGCCCGGCTCATCGAACCAGATCTTGTGACGATCCTGCAGCGGGGTCGTCACAAAGGCGAAGGGTCCGGCCTGTTCCGGGGGCCTTTTCTCGTCGGCAGTCGTCACACCGGCGTTATGATCCGCCAGCGCGATGCTGGCGATTTCGTTGGCGAGCACCGGTGACGATCCGCCGAGTTTGGCGGTGTAATCACTGCTGAAGAGCATGACGCCGCCGTCAGCGGTGAACGTGAAGTCATCCACCGACCCGGGCTTGAGTTGCCAGCGCTGCCGCAATTCGCCCTGTGCGCTGAAGGTGACGACCAGGGTCGGCTCGTCCTCGTGGCGATACGCGGTGGCCAGCGCCACGGCCAGTTGCTTGCCGTCGCTGCCGGCGCAGACGCGATAGATGCCGTAATCCTTGGGGCTGTTATCCGATAATTCACGGGCCGATTTGCTCCACAGCGGTTTGAGCGACTGGCCATCGAGCACAATCAGTTCCTGCCGGGCGTGGGCCACCATCTGCTCGCCGCACATTGCCAGCCGGGCATCGGCGATATACCGCTTGAACGAAACCTTCGTTTCACTGACGCTGCCGCTGGCAAGGTCAACGCGCACCAGCCGGCGATCCTCGTCCACCCCGCCGATCGCATTGTTCGCATGCGCCACCAACAGGTACAGAGCTTTGCTACTGGCGACACCCGATTCGCAATCCTCATTGCGAGCATCGCCCACCACGATGGGCTTGGTGCAGTTCAGACTGCGCGCCCCGTCCGCTGTCATGCTCGGACGGGAGTGCAGCACCGCCAGTTTGCCCTCCTGATGCCCGACGTACCAGAATCCCAGGCCATCGGGATCGGCATACATCTGGTCGGGCAGATCCCCGGAGTGGACACTGCCGAGCTTGTCCGTGGACATCAGCGGCAGATCCATGTTGTCCTTCGTGCCCAGCGGTTGCGTTTCGTCAGTCAGATTGATTTCACTCAGGCCGCGCTGGCGCGAGTCACTGGTGGCGAGCGAACAGGTGATCGTCAACCCCGCCTTGGGGAACATCAGCATGCCCGCGTCGCCGCGAGCCGGATCGAAGTCGTAGTAGAACCCGAACGTCGTTGTAAGCGGGCGCTTGGCTTTTCGCTGGACCTGGATAGCCTGCACCATCGCTTTGGGATCAAGGAATCGCCCGTCCTCGGTGACCGAGAACCATTGGTACAAGCTGTTGCCCCCATATCCGCCGGGGATGGCCATGTAGAACTCCCCGTCACACGATTGGATGGAATTCAGATCGAGCCGACTGGATTTGTCGTTATCGCCGTTGATGGAGTCATCGACCAGATGCCTGCCATCGTTGTCCACCACCAGTTGCGTACCGGCCGGACTGGTGAGCACGTTGACGTCAGGCCCGCGATGGAACCACGTCCGCGAAAGATAGACCGGTTGATCGGCAAACAGGTCGGCGGGCGAGCCCACAACGACCGTCGCCAGAGCCAGGATGTGTACGAACGCCACCGCGTCACGTTTGAGATTCATGGCTACCTCTCATCTTTCACTTGAATCAGACTCACACGCTTGGGTGAATCGTGGGGACCGCGAGGCGCTACTCCTGACGCAACCCCCGGTCGAGTTCGGCCGGCTCGCCGTAGCATCCCTTCACCCGCAACGCGCCCGGCAGGATTCGAACCTGCGACCTACGGTTTAGGAAACCGTTGCTCTATCCCCTGAGCTACGGGCGCCGCGGGCGAGATTCTACGTCAAATCCCGCTGCCGGAGCGCGACCGCGCCGCGGCGCGGAGAACCTCCGCGGCCCGCAACTGCCGCAGCGGGTCGAGGTACTGCCGCTCGTTCACTTGCATCGCCTGTTCATAGGCCAACCCGGCTTCTTCCACACGACCGCTCTGCCACAGCGCGTCGGCCAGTCGCAGACGGTCCTGGGGCGAATGGGGACTGCTCAGCACCACGCGACGCAGCGCATCGATCGCTCGGTCCAGAGCCTGTGCATCCCGGTCCGACGCGGCGGAGCGCAGGTGAATCTGAGCCGCCAACCGCGGCGCTGCGGAATCCATCGGCAAGGCTTCGCGCCAGCGCTCGATCCATTGCATCGCCCACGACGGTGACGGACCCTGGGGCGGAGCCTGTTCGATCGACAGTCGCACCAGCCAATCGTAAGTCCGTGAGGAGCGTGGCACGTGAGACAGGGCGTTCTCCAGTTGCGAACTCGCCGCGGCCAGATCGCCTTGACGCATTGCCGTTGCGGCTTGCGCCAGCGCCGACTGCTGCCGCGTGATCGGCCCGGCGTAAACCACCAGCATCACCGCGGCCAGGAGCATCGCGAGCAAGGGTGCGATCCATCGTGAAACCCGTTGTGGGGCGACCTCGTGCGACCCCGCCGCCGCGACAGCGAGCGTGAGCCACGCGATCCCCGCGGCGCCCCAGTGGAAGAACGTCATCTCGATCTGGTTGTGCACCAGCAGGCACGACGCGGCGACGAACAGGCCCACGCGCAAGGCGCGGTCGCTCACGCTCCCGGCGGATCGCGACAACTGCGTCACCGCGATGAAGCTCAGCAGAGACAGTGTCCAGACCAGCATGGCCCCGATCGTCATCGCCGCGTGACGCACGAGCAGGACACCGGTAAAGAGTGTTACCGCCAGCGCCACGGTGGGGGCGTGGGATGGATTGGTCTGTGGGCCGCGGGCTGGGGGTTGAGAAGCCGAACTGCGCCACATCACCAGGAGCACGCACCAGGCCGCGCCGCCCAGGCCGAGCATCACGGTGAAATCCGCCAGGACGTTGTGAGTGCTCTGCACGTCCTCCGGGCTCAGCGGGTTCTTCAGTTGCGGGTAACGCTGATGAAAACCGTCAGGCCCGATCCCGGTGAGCCAGTGTGATCCCCGGAACTGCCGCACACTCTGAAATGCCCCTTGTAGGTAGTGGAAGCGAAAGAGCAGGCTGCGTTCGCCCTCGTGATGGGTCGGAGGTCCCATCGCGCCGCGCAGCAAGACGCAGAGGATGGCCAGCAACAAGAACCCCATCATGAACGCCCAGGCCCTGCGGGTTCCGAATCGCCAGCCCAGCGTCAGCAGCACGCACGCGGGCAGCAGCACCGCGATCGCGCCCTTGGACTTCGTGGTCAGCAGCAGCACGATGGCAGCCAGACTCAGCAGCGCCCAGCCCAGCGACTTGGGCCACCCCACGTCACGGAATCGGCCCCACGTCGCCGCCAGGCTCAGGCTCGTCAGCGCCGCCGCCACCGAGCCGAACACGTTGGCCAGTCCGAACGCGCCGGTCGCCTCGGCCTGCTCGATGCGTCGCAGGTACATGCGGTGCTGCGGAGAATCGACCTCCCAACCCCTCGACGCGAGGAACTGCTCCTGCTGCTGGAGAAAGCTGCGCAGCGTTTGAGGGTGCTCGACCAGCAGATACAAGAGCGTCTGCAGCAGCAGCGCCGGGATCAGCCCCAGCAGCGCCGCGAAGATCAGGCGTCGTGGCCCCTCGTGCTCCGCCAGGTGCAGGGCTGCGATGGCGCCCGTCACCGCGGCGATCCATGCGCCGCAGCGCAGGAGGTTGTCCGCTTCGCCGAAGCGCATGTGGTAGAGGCAAGCCGCAATCCCCAGGCTCGCCAGGACGCAGGACGCCAGACGGACGCGTCCGCCGCTGTGAACGTGAAGCCCCAGCGCCAAGGCGGACACGAACACTGTCGCCAGATGCAGCCAGGCGGCGAGCGTTGGGCCGATCATCACCACCGGCAGATCGCCGCCGCTGGCTCGTGGGTCCACGTCGAAGTAGATCTCGGGCGACACCGGGACGAGCACCGGCAGCAGCGTCAGCGCCAGCAGCGCCACCGTGGTCGCCATTACGCCGCGCTGCCGCGTCATGACGTCTCCTCGTGGAGCGACCGCTCCAGGTGACGCACGATCCGCTGCGCCACGTCCACGCCCGTGGCCTGCGACAAGCCGCGCCAACCCGGGGCGGCGTTGACTTCGAGAACGAAGCACCGGCCCTGTCGGTCCACGATCAAGTCCACGCCAGCGATCTCCGCTGCACAGGCGCGGGCGGCGCGGATCGCCAGATCGCACTGTTCGTCGGTGGGGCGGTGCGCGCTGGCGTGGCCGCCCTGCGCCAGGTTGGCGCGGAACTCGCCAGCGGCGGGGACGCGTCGCATCGCCGCGATCACCTCATCGCCCACGACGAACAGCCGCAGGTCCCCGCCGTCGTGCGCCACGGTGCGCTGCAGGTAAATCACGCTGCCCATGCGCTCCATCAGGGCGAAGGCGCGCTGCGCCAGCGCGAGGTTGTCCAGTCGCGTGATGCCAAAGCCCTCGGACCCGAACATCGGCTTGAGCACGGCATCTCCGCCTAGCCGCTCGAACCCCTCCGTCGCGTCGCGCAGCCGCTGACAGACGACGGTCGCTGGTGTGGGCAGCCCCGCCGCCGCGAGGCGAGCCGAGGCAAGATACTTGTCCACCGAAATCTCCACCGCTCGCGGCGAGTTCACCACCCGCGCCCCGCACGCCTCCCACCGTTGCAGCACGTCCATCCGGAAGATCACCTGCTCCAGCGAGCCCACCGGCATCGAGCGAGGCAACACCACTTCCGGGGCGGCCTCTTCGTCGCACGCCACCGTCGCTCGCAGCTGCGTCCAGCGTCGCACGTCCACGGCGTGTCCACGTCCTTCCGCCGCCCGACGAAGGTCCGCCGCGTGAAACCCGTCGCGCTCGCTGAGGATCGTGATGCGCATCGGAACCAGCCGCTCGCGGCTTAGCGCTCCTCGAAAAACGACCGCCTCAGGACCTCTTCGCTCACCGCTCCGAACGACATCGCGCTTCCTGTCGAGACGTTCTGCAGCGTCACCGCCGCGGGCGAGAAGAGCATCTTGTCGATCTTGTAGAAGTCGTGCCCGTACCCCCGGAAGATGTCGGCGAAGGGCCGACCGTAGTCCTTCGAGGCGGAGGAGGGGAGTTGCTCGCCCGCTTGTCGAAGGGAGGCGTCGTCGCCCGTGACCCACAGGCCCACGCGTCCGCCGTAGAGCACCGCGTCGTTGGTGCGCCCGATGGCGGCCAGGTCGTCCCTGGCGATCGGCGGCAGCGGCGCCCAGCCCACGCCGGCGACCACGCGCTTCAGATCGAACCGCAGCTCGTGCAGCTTGTGCAGCGCCGTCTCGACGCTGCGCGCCACGACCTGCACGCCGCCCACGAGACTGGCGGTCCGCGCCACGACGAGCGTCAGACCTTCCGGGGGCACCCCGCACTTCTGCGCCAGATACGCCACCGTCGCCTCGTCCGGGAGTTTGCCCGTCTCAAGCACGCCCACCACCTGCGCGGGCGTCTCGGTGAATCCGATGTGCGAGAACAACTCCTCCTTGGCGTAGGCGGCTCGAAAAGGCCCGCTGCCCATGGCGAAGTACTTGCCCACGCTCACCTGCCAACCGGCGTACTGACTGGCCATGCACGCGGGCACGGGTTGCGTCACGTTCACCATCACTCCCGGAAGCGGACGGCTCCCCACCGCGTCGGGCACGAGCTGCACCATTGCCAGGTCCGCAAGACAGATGCGCGCCGTGAGCAGCCCCGCCTCGAGCGTTCCAGCGCATTTCACACCCGCGTCGATCACCCGTGCCCCCGCGATGGCGTGCATCGTCACGCCCAGTTCTTCGGCGCGTTCGATCAGAGTGTGGGCGACCCGCAGGGCGCGGGTGTTGAGGTTCAGTGTCGCCATTGCCAGACTTCTCCACGTCCCGGGTCCTTGTTGAGTCGGTCGCCGCTCCACATGCGGATCTGCCGTGGCGTGACGCGCTCGTCCGTGAGTGATACCAGGCGCTTGGCCAGGAGCAGCGACGCGGGCACCGCGGTGGCGTCGAAGCAGCCTTCGTAGCCCAGGTGCTCCTGAGGCGGAAGGTCGCAGGTGGTCACAAGGGTCCCGCGACGCATCTCAACCCCCGCAAGGACGAGCGGTCCGCCCAGCACGAGGAGGGTCCCCGCGAGCATCTGAAAGCCCGGACAATCACCGCAGGTCCCACGGATCACGATGAATCCGCGACGCATCCGCTGGCCGACGTAGGACCCCGCGTTGCCTTGGACAACGATACTTCCGCCGGTCATGCGTGAGCCGCCCAGTCGGTCGCCACAGTGACCGCGGAGCAGGAGCGTGCCGCTGCGCATGGCGGCCCCCGCGTCGTGGCCCACGTCGGACTCGACGATCAATTCACCGCCGTCCATCCCCGCGCCGACCGCCGGAAGCGGCGGCAGGCCACGCACGGTCAGTCGCGTGCCGGGCTGCCCTTCGACGTGGAACAGATCGCCCAGTGTCGCCGAGTCGCGCCCGACCTGGATGGGGTGCTGGGTGAGCTGGCTCAGCGTGAGCCGCCCGAGCGTCGCGGGCTGGAGGAACGACCCATCGCCGGGGGCGAGCGTGTTCGAGGACTTCCAGGACAGGGCGTAGCCGATCATGGGCGGTCGCCCTTCATCACGTCGTGGAGCCGGAAGTGGAACTTGCCGAGTTTTCCGCCGTAGTTCCCGGCTGAGACGTTGACCACGCCCCGACCGACCGCGGCGTCGATGGCGGCGCGCATGGCGGTGCGGACGTCAACTTCCGCCAGGCCGTTGATGACGATCTCGTAGACGCAGGCGGCGTTGGCGGGAAGCTTCGAGGCGGTGCGCGAGCGCAGCGTGGGACAGTGGGCGTCGTTGGTGGAAGCAAAGAGCGCCTTGTAGCGCGAGCCGACTTTCGACCCGCTGCGGACCACGCCCCCCGGAAACGGGGTCACCACGCGCGGCAGGGGCGCCAGCGCCTCGACGGCGCGCTGCGCCGCCTCGAGCGTGGAGCGTTGATCGACGCCTGCGATGAGGATATTGCCCCCGCCGATGGCCTTGACCGCGCCGACGGATTCTTCCACGGTGAACTCGCCGTCCATCACCGGGACGCGCCAGAATCGCCTTTGTTTGCCATCGATTTCGAGGAGCTTGCTCTTCTGAAATCCATCGCCGAAGTAGCGCAGCGACTTGCCCAGGTCGATCCGCGCCGCGTCGTCGCCCGGAACCGCCGCGGGCAGACCGTCGTACACCGCGGTGGTGGGACAGGTCATCAGACACTGACCCACACGATTGGGAATGGCCTTTGCAAGGGCCTTGGCGTTGAAGGCGAAGAAGAGCAGCGCCACGCCGGGGCGACCGTCGGGAGTCTGATCGTGAGTGAGAAGGTGTTCGACGCCCGCCTCGGCGTCGCAGCCGATGACCGAGGAACCGTAGCCCGTGACTTCGCTGGCGGCGGCGCGAACCCATCGCTCGTCGATCGCGGTGACGATCAGCCGACAGGCCCACATCCGAAAGGCCTCGGCAAACTCGTCCTCGATGGGCACGCCGCGGTGGTCCATGCGTGAGCGAGAGGATACCCTATCGTGGCGGGGCGCTGGCCTGTGAAGCGGAGCACCGCAGCCGCACGGATCGAGAGACCAAGAGGCCCAGCGACAAAGTGAGGGACACGATCATGAGCGAGCGCGTCTACACCGAACCAGAGATCACCACCAAGCTCAACGCTGAGCTGCCGGGCTGGGAGCTGCGCGAGGGTTGGATCCGCAGGAAGTACAAGACCATCGGCTGGCCCTACACGCTCATGGTGGTCAACGCGGTGGGCCACATTGCCGAGGCGGCCTGCCATCACCCCGACCTGGCGGTCTCCTACGCGGAGGTGACGGTGAAGCTGATGACTCACTCCGCCAGGGGGATCACCGACAAGGACTTCTCGCTCGCCCAGATCATCGAGAAGCACGTCACCTGGCTGCCCGCGGAGGGCGCCGCGCTGGAAGGGTTCGAGCGCGGGATGAAGAAGAAGTGGACACGCTAGCGATGAATGATGATGGATGGTGCAGGACAGAGCGGTCGGTGGCGACAGCGAACTCGTTGACGGTGAGTCGGCTTGACATCATCCAACATCAAACATCGATCCTCCGTCACTCCCGCTCCCGCCCGCATCGCCTTCGTCACCGGCACCCTCGCCGAGTCGGCGTTGCGTGAGGTCTTGGAGGAGTTGCGTCGCAGCGCGAAGATCGAGCCGACGGTGGTGACGCTGAACATCCAGGTGGCGGCGCTGATGACCGCGGAGTGGGTGGCGAAGAAACTTTCGCTCCCGAGCGATGTCCAGTTCGACCGCGTGATCCTGCCGGGTTACTGCCGGGGCGAGGTTTCGCTGGTGTCAGAAGCGGTGGGGCTGCCCGTGGAGCTTGGGCCGCGAGACCTGCAGGACCTGCCGGAGCATTTTGGCCAGGAAACACGGCGAAAACACGACTTCGGCAGGCACGACATCCAGATCATCGCGGAGATCAACCACGCTCCACGGCTGGCGCCGCAAGAGATTCTGCGAACCGCCCAGCAGCTCGCAGCCCACGGCGCTGACATCATCGACGTGGGCTGCGATCCGCAGTCCGAGCGTGACCCCTGGCGCGGTGTGGCCGACGTCGTCAAGCAACTGCGCGACGCGGGTCTGCGGGTGTCGATCGACAGTTTTCATCCCACGGAAGTCGCCGCCGCCTGCCGCTCCGGGGCGGAACTGGTGCTGAGCGTCAACGCGGGCAATCGTGAGCACGCGGCGGACTGGGGCGCGGAAGTGGTGGTGCTGCCGGACCGTCTGCAGGACCTGTCGGGATTGGAGGCGACGCTCGAGCACCTCGACGCACGAGGGGTCAAGAGCCGCATCGACCCGGTGATCGAACCCATCGGCATGGGCTTCGCCGCGTCGCTGGGTCGTTACCTCGACGTGCGCCGCCGATTCCCGCGGCGCGAGATCCTGATGGGCGTGGGCAACCTGAGTGAGATGACCGAAGTGGATTCGGCGGGCGTCAACATGCTGCTGCTGGGGTTCTGCCAGGAGCTGGGCATCCGTAGCGTGCTGACCACGCAGGTGATCAATTGGGCGCGCTCGAGTGTGCGCGAGCTGGACGCGGCGCGGAGGCTCGCGCACTTCGCGGTGACGCATCGCGTGCCGCCGAAGCACCTGGATTCGCAGCTCGTGATGCTTCGGGACGCGAAGCTGCGACCGCTGAGCGAACGTTTCCTCAAGAAGCTCGCCGCCCAGCTCACCGACGCCAACGTTCGGCTCTTCGCCAACCCCGCCACCGGCGAACTCCACGCGATGAACAAGCACGTGCACGCCCGGGGCGAGGACCCCTACCTGGTGTTCGACGCCCTGCAGATCGACGACCCGTCGCACGCCTTTTACCTGGGCTACGAATTGGCCAAGGCGGTGACCGCGCTGACGCTCGGGAAGAACTACACGCAGGATCAGGCGCTGAACTGGGGCCTGCTGACCCGCGCGGAGTTGAGCCACCACGAGCGTCGACGGGGAGCGAACGCCCCGTGAGCGAGCGCGACCCGAAGTCGCTGATCCTCGAAGGCGTGATGACCACGCTGCCGCGCCCCGACGCACCGGGGGAGGAAGCGAACATCGCGCCGATGGGCCCGATCGTCGATGCGTCGCTCACGCACTTCGTGCTGCGGCCGTTCAAGAGCTCCACGACCTATCGCAATCTCAAAGCCACCGGCGTGGGCGTGTTTCACGTCACCGACGACGTGCTGCTCATCGCCCGCGCCGCCGTGGGCCGGGTCCGTGCGGGGCAAGGCCTGACCGTCACGCGCGCTGCGCATGTCCCGGGGGTGGTCCTGAGCGACGCCTGCCGGTACCATGAACTGCGAGTGACGGAATTGGACGACGCGCAGGAGCGCACGCGCATCGTGGCGCAGTGTGTGCATCGCGGCGTTCTGCGGGAGTTTCTGGGGTTCAATCGCGCCCGACACGCGGTGCTCGAAGCCGCGATCCTCGCCACTCGCCTGCACCTGGCCGGCGGGCAGCCCGTGCTCCAGGAGCTGGACCGACTTCAGGTGACGATCGACAAGACCGGCTCCGACCGTGAACAACTGGCCATGACCGAACTACGAACCTACGTCCAGCAGCACTCCGTGTCCCGATGATCGAGGTCCGCACGCCAACCCGGCTTCACTTCGGCCTGCTCGCGCTAAGCCGCGACGCGGCGGGGCGGCAGTTCGGCGGCGTGGGCCTGATGATCCGCAAGCCCGACGTGCTGCTTCGCGTCAGTCGCGCCGACGCCCACGAGCACAGCGGCCGCATGGGCGATCGAGCCGCCCAGTTCGCGCAGCGCTTCATCCAACAGGCCCTGGAGCAACGCCTGATCCCCGCGCCCCTGGCCGTCCGCGTCGACGTGCAGCGTGTCCCCCGCCCGCACACCGGACTGGGCAGCGGCACGCAACTGGCCATGGCGGTGGCGCACGCCCTGGGCCACCTCCTGGAACTGGGCGACCTCGACGCCCCCGCCATGGCGCAGCTCGTGGGACGCGGCGAGCGCTCAGCCGTCGGCGCTCACGGATTCTTCCACGGCGGACTGATCGTCGACGGCGGCAAGACCTCGCCCCACGCGCTTTCGCCTCTGCTCGTCCGCCTCGCCTTCCCCACCGACTGGCGCCTCCTGCTCATCCGTCCCTATCGTTTGGAGGGGATCGCCGGGGCGCGTGAACGCGCCGCCTTCGAGACGCTGCCCGACTTCGACGACCGCCTCTCGGCGCGCATGTGCCAGTTGGTCTTGATGGGGCTGCTGCCCGCGGTGGTGGAACGTGATTTCCAGGCCTTTGGACAGTCGCTCTACGAACTGCAACAGATCGTCGGGTCCTGTTTCACGCCGGCCCAGGGCGGTCTCTACGCCGACCCCTTCCTCGAAGCCCTCGTGCGGCACGTCCGGGCTCAGAAAATCCCGGGCGTCGGCCAGAGCTCCTGGGGACCCACGCTCTACGCCATCACCCGCGACCGCGGCGAAGCCGAGCACCTGGCCGCTTCGCTCCAGCAACAGTTCCAGCTCGAACCGGGCGAACTGATGGTCACCGAAGCCGACAACCGCGGCGCTTCGCTCCGCTCTCTCACACGCAGCTCTTGACCAGCGGCAGCAGGTCGCGATCGATCGCCGCCTCGCTCGTGCCCACGCTCTTGTGGAAGAGATACCACCGCTCCGTGTGCCTGACCGACGCGCCGGGCTGCATCTTCGTCAGCGGGCCAAGCGATTCAACCTCCAACATTTCGTTGTTGGTGAACGTCTCGGTGTTGCAGCCGAAGTCGGGGTACGTCGCCCCGTCGACGAAATCAAAACGCTTGACCATCACGTCCGAGCCCAGGCAGTATGCCGCCCAGCCCTGACGATTGCCCAGCCCGATCTTCTGCGGCGTCCTGGCCTTTCGGTCCTGCCTGAGTTGGATGTACTTTCGTCCCCACGTCCAGCGCTTGTCGCTCAGGTCCGTGTAGGCCCAGAGGACCATCGGACGCGTGGGCAAGAGATTCGTCTCGTGACCGCCCGCCGGCTCCTGCGGGAAGATCGCCCGCCCGCCGGGCGCCATCACCGACAGCACCCAAGGCGAAAGCTCCACCGCCCACGGATTGCGATTCGTCAGCACGTGCTCCACCGTCACCGCGTCACGCCTGCTGTCCACCTTGATGATGATCCGCTTGGCGATGCCCGTGTCCGCCTCCACCGCCTGCGTGAGTGTCAGGGCGCCCCCGGCGTACTTCCACGCCACCGCCGCGTTGTCCGCCGAATAGGTCCGAGGCTTCACCTCCGGCGCGTGCCAGAGTCGATGTCCGCCATAGATCCGCCACTCATCGCCGCCCACCAGACCCAACATCTCGTCGTACTGCTTAAAAAGGTTCTGGCCCCCCAGGAACCCCAGCCGAATCACCCGCGGCCCCACGTCCGTCGTGGCCACCAGTTCGATCCGTCCGTTGCTGAGCCTCACGCAGTTGGGCCAACCCGCGTAGGCGATCCGTTGCATCGTCGTGGACATCGTTTAGCTCCTTGTGTGGAACAGCCGCATTGAAACCTCAACCCCCAAGTTGTGCAACCGTCCCACCCGCGCCCCTCAAGCCGGGGATGTACCCATCCCCGGATGATTCGCCTTGTACTTACCTCCGGCTCGGAAGACAATAGTCTCGGAGGAGGAGCCATGCAGATCTCAATCGTCGCGGCGTTCACCTGTTCTTGCTTGGCATCGTTCGTATGCGCGGACGACTTCCTGCAGGACATCGCACGCATCGAATCCGACCTGCCCCGCATCACTCTCTTGGCAGAAAAGGCCGCTGCCCGCTACGTCGACGGGGCGGACTTGGGCGTCCGCGGCGGACCCGGACTCGCATCCGACCTGGCGCGACGCCCCGGTGGATTGGCGTCCTACCTCGGCGCTCCGGGCCAATCAGCCGATGTTGTTCTCGTTGCTCCCGACGTGCCCGAGACGGATCGATCAGAGCTTCAATCACAACAGTGTCTGCTCATCGAGGTCACGGGAGAGTCCGCCGCCGCCCAAGCCGCCTGGGCCTGGACTTGGACCGCCGAGTTCTTCGCCGCCTGCACGAGGCAGGGCAGAACTCCTGTGATGCTCAAGTCCCCCGAGCTCGACCGCCGCGACGCTCGCTTCTATCGTTTCAAGGGCATGAAGTTTCACCACGCCCTGCGCCTCGAACCAGTCCCCCGGGGTCAACTCGGCTGCGCTTATCTGGCCGAGATTCGTCGTGCGTGGACCCGCCTCGACCATTCCGCGTTGGCTTACACCTCGCGCCGCATCGACCGCGTGCTCCAGCGGGGCGGGCGCGTCTTCGTCCGCGTCGGCCCACGCTTCCTGGCGCACCGCCTCGACCCCGGCTTCACGCCGCTTGACCACGACGGATCCAACCCCGCGCTGCCCGCCCCCGCAAGCCGCGATCTTGTGCTGGCGTTCGGCGACACACAGGAGCCAGGCTCGCTCGAATGGGGCGAACCGGAGCTGCTCCGCTCCGCCGGGCAGGGCGTCGTCTGGATCACCACCGGCTGCGTCATCAACCTTCCCATGTACCTCCGCAGGGGCGAGACTTTCATTGACACCCAAGCCCCGCTCGCCGACGCCGCCGTCCGCGTCCCGGGCTACGACGTACCGATCTGCCCCATTTCAGGCGTCATGCTCGCGGCCATCCACGACATGCTCAGACCGAAAAATACTTCGCCTCGGGGTGATGGACGATGATCGCGCTGGTGGACTGCTCGGGGTCGATCTGCCAGTTCTCGGTCAGGGTGCAGCCGATGCGCTCGGGATGCAGGAGCTGGAAGAGCTTCTGCTGATCGCTCATCTCCGGGCAGGCGGGGTAGCCGAAACTGTAGCGCGAGCCACGATAGTGCTGGGTGAAGAGCTGTCGAATGGCGGGGGCGTCGTCGCTGGCGATGTCCAGTTCCTGACGCATCCGCTTGTGCCAGTACTCCGCCAGCGCCTCAGCCACCTCCACGCCAAAGCCGTGCAGGTAGAGATACTCCTGGTACTGGTTGGCCTCGAAGAGCGCTCTGGCGCGCACCGTTGCATGATGGCCGACGGTGACGCAGGTGAACCCGATCACGTCGCGTTCGCCCTCGTCCACGCTCTTGAAGAAGTCGCTGATGCACAACCGTTTCTGACCGGTTTGTCGCGGGAAGGTGAATCGCTCGATCTCGCGCTCTTCATCATTTGGGTCAAAGATCAGCAGGTCATCGCCCGACGAAGCACAAGGGAAGTAGCCGTAGACCACCTTCGCCTCGAGGATTCGCTCCTCCCGGCATTGTCGCGCGAGCCGGGCGAAGAGCGGTTCGACCTTGTCCTGGATCAGGGCCTCGTACTGTTCGTCGGTGAGCTTGCCCTTCTTGAATTCCCACTGTCCGCGGTAGAGGGCGATCTTGTTGATGAACGGGAAAATGTCGTCTAGATCGACGTGCTCGATGACTCGCGACCCGAAGAACGGCGGCTGGGGAACCGATATGTCCCGACGCACCTCGGACCGGACCCCGGGCGAGGCCACTTCGCTGCCCGCACCGACGACCTGCGCGATGCGTGCCTCCGCCGCCGCCCGTTTGCCGGCACGCTCCGCGATCTCGTGATCCAAAACATCGAGCTTGCCCTGTTTCAGATGATCCATAATGCGGAGCCCGTCAAAGGCGTCCTGCCCGTGATAGACCTTGCCCTTGTAGACGGTCCGCAGGTGCGACTCGCAGTAGTGCCGCGACAACGCAGCCCCGCCCAGCAGCACCGGTGCGTCGATCCCTTGGGCGTTGAGCTCGTTGAGATTCTCCTCCATCACGTTGACGCTCTTGACGAGCAGCCCCGACAGGCCAATAGCGTCGGCCTGCTTCTCACGGTAGGCCTTGATGATGTCGGAGATCGGCTGCTTGATCCCGAGATTGAACACGGTGTACCCGTTGTTGGTGAGGATGATGTCCACGAGATTCTTGCCGATGTCGTGGACGTCGCCCTTGACGGTGGCCAGGACGATCTTGCCCTTGCCGCCCGCCTGGGACTTCTCCATATGCGGCTCGAGGTGCGCCACCGCGGCCTTCATGACCTGGGCGCTCTGGAGGACGAAGGGCAGCTGCATCTGCCCGGAGCCGAAGAGCTCGCCCACGACCTTCATGCCCGCGAGCAGGTGGTCGTTGATGATCGCCAGTGCCGAGTGCCTGGTCAGAGCCTCGTCGAGAGTTGCTGCGAGGTTCTTCGGTTCGCCGTCGATGATGTGCTTCTGCAGTCTTTCCTCGAGCGGGAGCAGGGTGATGTCCTGCTTGACCGTGGCGCTCTGGGCGTCGTCGGGGAAGAGGTCGATGAAGATGGCCAGCGGGTCACGACTCTCCGATCCGTCACGCAGCTTCACGGGTGTCTCGGGGGGACGGTCGTAGATGAGATCGATGGCGGCGTGCCACTGGCCGGGGTCGATCTTGTTCTGCGGGAGGATCTTTGAGACGTGGACGATGGCGCTGGTGAGGCCCGCCTGGATGAGTTCGTGGAGGAAAGCGCTGTTGAGCACCACGCGCGCCAGGGGCTTGAGGCCGAAGCTCACGTTGGATAGGCCGCAGGTGATCTGACACTGGGGGAACTCGCGGGCGATCAGGCGGGTGCCCTCGATGGTCTCCAGGGCGCTTCGCCGGTCCTTCTCCATGCCGGTGCTGATGGGCAGCACGAGCGGGTCGAACATGAGGTCCTCGGGCTTCAGGCCGTACTGGGTCGTGGCCAACTCGAAGAGCCTGCGCGCGATGGAGATCTTGCGCAAGGCGGTGCGAGCCATGGCTTCCTGCTTGTCTTCGTCTATACATCCAAGGACGAGGCCAGAGCCGTAGGTCTTGGCGAGATTGCAGAATTGGGCGAATTTCTCTTGGCCCTCTTCGAGGTTGGCGGAGTTGATGATGCACTTTCCGCCCGAGAGCTTCAGGCCCGCCTCGATGGTGCGCGCCTGGGTGGAGTCGAGCATGAGCGGGGCGTGGACCTGGGCGACGAAGCGGCGGACGATCTGCGCCATGTCGGCGGCGTTGTCGCGGCCGGCGTAGTCCACGTTGACGTCGATGACGTGCGACCCTTCGCGGACTTGCTCACGCGCCAGGCTGACCATGGCGTCCCAGTCCTCCTGTTCAAGAAGCTTCTTGAAAGCGCGTGAGCCCGAGGCGTTGCAGCGCTCGCCGATGTTGAGGATCGAGGTGTCCTGCCGGTAATCGACGGGCGAATAGAGGGATGCAAGCGCGGGCTTGGCGGGCTCCTTGACGACCTTCGCCGGGGCACAGGAGCCTAGGCGATCGACGAGCGCCTTGATGTGCGCCGGAGTGGTTCCGCAGCAGCCGCCGACGATGTTGACGCCCGCGGTCTGGACAAAGCGATGCAGGGCCTGGGCAAAGGGGTCGGGCTTGAGCGGGAAGACGGTCTTGCCTTCGACGAGCGCGGGCAGGCCGGCGTTGGGCAGGACACTGATGGGTCGATCCCAGTGTTTGCCCAGCCAATGGATGTGCTCGGCCATCTCGGTGGGCCCGGTGGCGCAGTTCATGCCCAGCGAAAGGATCGGGAAAGTAGATAGCGCAGCGGCGGCGGCGGAGATCTCGCTGCCCAGGAGCATGGCGCCGGTGGTCTCGATGGTGACCTGCGCCATGACGGGGATGTCGAGCGTGGTCTTGCCACGTTCGGCGATGGCGGCGAGGCAGGCGTTGACGGCGCATTTGACCTGGAGGAGGTCCTGCGCGGTCTCGATGAGCAGGACGTCGGCTCCGCCGTCGATCAGGCCCCGCGCCTGCTCGCGGTAGGAGGCGAACATGGCGTCCCAATCGATATTGCCCAGGGTGATGAGCTTGGTGCCCGGGCCGATGGACCCGACGACGAAGCGCGGCTTGTCGGGGGTGGAGTGGCGGTCGCAGGCGGCGCGGGCGATCTGGGCGGCCAAACGATTGATCTCGCGGGCGCGGTCCTGCAGTTCGAACTCGGCGAGCACGACCGGATTGGCGCCGAAGGTGTCGGTCTCCACCGCGTCCGCGCCGACGGCGAGGAAAGACTCGTGGATGGCCTGGATCACGTCGGGGCGGGTGAGGACGAGGACTTCGGTGCAGTTCTCTTTGCCCAGGTAGTCGCGGTGCAGGTCCAGGTCGTCGCGGGCGTGGATGGAGGTGCCCATGGCGCCGTCGAAGACCAGGACGCGTTTGGCCAGATGCTGGAGGAAGAGGCTCATGATCGATTATCCATTTATCCGGATGAAGCGATGATATACTCTACGGGTCCGCCTTGGCAAGGGGGCGGGGATGGGTTATGGTTCAACCCGCGAACGTGCGTGCTAGTATCGGTTAATCAAGGAATTAAGTCGAGCGGCCTAAGCAGGGTGACGTCATGGACTGGTGGCAGGCGTTGGTTCTAGGGATTGTCGAAGGGGTGACGGAGTACCTTCCGGTGAGCTCGACCGGGCATTTGATTTTAGCGCAGCGGGCGATGGGCATCGAAGGGGGCGAAGCGGCTGACGCCTACGCGATCTGTATTCAAGGTGGGGCGATCCTGGCGGTGTTGATGTTGTACTGGAGGAGGCTGTGGGGGATGGTGGCTGGAGTGTTGGGGGGGAGGGAGAAGGGGCCCCCCGTAGGTGGCGCCACCTCAATGCGAGCGGGGCGGGGGTTGGCGGTGAACCTGGTTGCGGCGCTGGCGCCGCTGCTGGTCGTGGTGCTGCTGGAGAAGCTGATCAAGGAACACCTGTTTGGGCTCTGGCCGGTGACAGTGGCGTGGGTCGTCGGCGGCTTGGCGATATTGCTGGTGGCGAAGTGGGCGCAGCGTCACGTGGGCGGTCGGGAGTTGGAAACGTTGACGTGGAGGATGGCGCTGGTGATCGGACTGGCGCAGTGCGTGGCGGTTTGGCCCGGGACGAGTCGGAGCCTGGTGACGATCTTGGCGGGTCTGCTGGTCGGCCTGAACCTGCGCAGCGCGGTGGAGTTCAGCTTTCTCCTGGGCGTGTTCACCCTCGGCGCCGCGACGGTGAAGGACGCGGCGGAGTATCACGAGGTGATGCTTCGCGACTATGGCTTAGGCGTGATGGCCCTCGGGTTCATCGCGGCGTTCGTCTCGGCGGTGATTGCGGTGAAGTGGATGGTGAGCTATCTGCAGAGGCACAGCCTGGCGGTGTTCGGCTGGTATCGCCTGGGACTTGGGGCGCTGGTGGCGGCGTTGCTGTTGATGGGCCAGCTGCGACCGTGAGGGTTCGTTCAGGGTTCGAGCAGGACCTTGATAACGCCGGGTTTCGCAGCGGTCTTCAGGGCCTCGACGCCGTCGCTGAGCTTCATGCGTCGGGAGATGAGGCTCAGGACGTCGATCTTCTCCTGCGCCAGAGCCAGGAGTGCTTCGTCGAAGGGACCGCAGCGGGAGCCGACGAGTTGGATCTCGTGGATGACCAGCGGCGAGAGGTCCAGCGGTGCTGTGCCCGGGGCGCCTCCGGGGGTGGTGGTGGTCTTAAGGACGATCTTGCCGCGGGGTCGGACCATCTGCATGGCGACGGTCAGGCCCGCCGCGCTGCCGGTGCAGTCCACGACGATGTCCTGATCCTGCCTCAGTCCCACGTCGGCGAGCAGGCGGTGCTTGACGCCCCATTTCTCGCAGAGGGCGAGTTTCTCCGGGTGCTTGCCCACGCAGCGCACGGTGGCGTTGAGCTGACTGAGCACCTGAGCGCAGAGCAGTCCGAGGCGGCCATCGCCCAGGATCGTGATGAAGGGTCGTCCCTCGATGGTGAGCTGTCGGAGGATCTGGTAGGCGGCGGCGAGCGGCTCGGTGAAGACCGCGTGGTCGTCGTCGAGGGAGTCGGGGACTTGCAGGAGATTGCGGAGGGGCAGGGTGAAGAGCGAAGCGAAGCAGCCATCGCGGCCGGCGATGCCCAGCACGGTGCGGTCGCGGCAGTGCTCGGGCAGGCCGCCCTTGCACATGTCGCACTTGCCGCAGGCGCAGTTGATGCCGCCCACGACGCGTTTGCCCACCAGGGCCTGCGAGCGTTTGTCGCGGCCCACGACGCGTTCCACGACGCCCACGAACTCGTGGCCCAGGACGCCCTTGAAGGACATGTAGCCTCTGCAGATTTCCAGATCGGTGGCGCACAGGCCCATGCGCAGCGGACGGATCAACGCTTCGCCCGCGGCGGGGATGGGTTCGTCGCGCGCCGGGTCCAGGCGAGCTTCCTTGCCGTCGTAGATCAATGCTTTCAATGGGCGTGCTCCGGGGATACGGTGAATATTATCGGCATAAACCTCGTCCCGCTCTCGCCGCGTCGGGCTTCGGGCGCTACGGGTATATTGCGGGTATGCGAGTGGTTTTTCTAGGGTCCGGCGAGTTTGGTTTGCCCACGCTGCAAGCGTTGTGCGTCGGGCACGAGGTGCTGCGTGTGGTGAGCCAGCCGGACCGACCCGCGGGTCGCAACCGGGCGTTGACGGGGACGCCCATCGCGCAGTGGGCGCGGGGGCGGGGGTTGGAGGTGGTGACAAGCCCGGACGTGAACGCCGGGTCGTTCGTGGAGGAGATGGCCAGGCTCAAGCCGGAGGCGGCGGTGGTGATCGCCTTTGGGCAGAAGTTGTCGCCACAGCTTATCGATGCGCTCGGGCCGATGACGGTGAACCTGCACGCGTCGTTATTGCCGAAGTTCCGGGGCGCGGCGCCGATCAACTGGGCGATGATTCGCGGCGAGGCGACCACAGGTCTGAGCGTGATTGGTCTGTCGCAGCGGATGGACGGCGGGTTGATCTACGGCCAGAGCAGCACCGCGATCGATCCGAACGAGACCGCTGGCGAACTGCACGATCGCCTGGCGGCGATGGGGCCGCAGCTCGTGCTGCGCGTGTTGTCGCAGTTCATGGAGGGATCGCTGCGGGGAGCGGCGCAGGACGAGGCTCTGGCCACGCGCGCCCCGAAGCTGAGCAAAGCCGACGGCACAGTGGACTTCAACGCGGACGCCGAAGAGGTGCGGAACCGAGTGCACGGGTTGACGCCGTGGCCCGGTGTTCGGGTGACATGGGCTTCGGACGCAACGGGTGAATCGCGCGAACTGCACCTGCTTCGCGTGGCCGCCAGGCCGGACCTCTCCTGCTTTCTGAACCGACGCCACCTGCCCGCCCCGGGGTGCGTGTTGGCGGACCATTGCGTGGCCACGCGCGACGGGTGCGTCAAACTTCTGGAGGTCCAGGCGCCCGGCGGCAGGCCATTGAAGATCGACGAGTTCGCTCGCGGTCATGCCCTGCGCCCGGGCGATCGGCTCTTGTCGATCCATCCATAACGCAGCGGCGCCGCACCCTCACCGCGTCATTCCTCGGTCACTTTTCCCATCGTTCTTAACCGCTCGAAGCGACGCTCCAGCAGCGTGTCGACTTTCAGGCGCTTCAGCTCACGCAGCGTCTGTGTGATCCACTTCTCGAGCTTGTCCGCCGCCGCGGCGGGGTTGCGGTGGGCGCCGCCCAGCGGCTCCTCGATCACCGCGTCGATGGTGCCCAGGCGCAGGTTGTCCTCGGCGGTGAGCTTCAGAGACGTGGCGGCCTTGGCGACGCTGTCGGGGTCGGCCTGCTTCCAGAGAATGGCGGCGCAGCCCTCGGGGGAGATGACCGAGTACCAGGCGTACTGCATCATCGCCAGTCGGTCCGCCACCGCGATGCCCAAGGCCCCGCCCGACCCGCCCTCGCCGATGACCACGCTCACGATGGGCACGCGCAGGCGACTCATCTCCAGCAGATTCACCGCGATGGCCTGCGCCTGACCGCGCTCCTCCGCTCCGATGCCCGGATACGCTCCGGGGGTGTCCACGAGCGTCACGATGGGCAGGCCATATTTCTCCGCGAGCTTCATCTTCAGCAGCGCTTTGCGATAGCCCTCGGGGTGGGCGCAGCCGAAGTTGCACGCGATGCGCTCCTTGGTGTCTTTGCCCTTGTGGTGGGCCACGAGCATGACCTTCTGCGGCCCCACACGTCCAAGGCCGGTGATGATCGCTCCGTCGTCGCCGAAGGCGCGGTCCCCGTGCAGCTCGCAGAAGTCCTTCACGAAAGCGCGGATGTAGTCCACCGCCTGGGGCCTGCCCGGGGCGCGGGCGACCTTCACCACGTTGGCGGGATTGAGCTGCGCGTAGATCTTCTTGAGCAGCGACGTGTGGTTCTCGCGCAGCTTGCGGATCTCGCTCGCCGCATCCACCCCCTCTTCCTCCGCGTGCGTCTCGAGCTGGGCGATCTGGCGTTCGAGCTGCGAGAGCGGCCGCTCGAACTCCAGCTCGTACAGAGGCGAAGTGCTGTTCATCGTTGTCATACCGCTCATTGTATAACATGGTCTCGTGCTCGACGCCGCCAAGCTCACCATCCTCGGGACAGGCCTGCTGGGCGCCAGCATCGGGCTGGGCCTCAGAGCCGCTGGGTTCAAGGGAACGATCGTCGGTTACGGTCGCACCCTCGCGACGCTGGATCGTGCCGTGAAGCGTCGCTGCGTGGACGAGGCGACGACCGACTTGGCCGCCGCGTTACGCCACGCTCAGCTCGTCGTGCTCGCCACGCCCATCGGCGTCATCCGTGAGCTGCTCGCTAAGATCGGTGCCCTGCTCGTCGAGGGTTGCGTCGTCACCGACGTAGGCTCCACGAAGCAGTGCATCTGCGACGACGCGGCTCGAGGGCTGCCTGAACCACGAAACTTCGTCGGCTCGCACCCCATGGCGGGCAGCGAACGGCACGGGCCCGACGAAGCCACCGCCGACCTCTTCCGCGGCAGAGTCTGCATCCTCACGCCCACCGCCACCGACGCGACGCCCGCCGCGGTGCAGCGCGTCGAATCGCTCTGGTCCACGCTGGGCATGAGGCTCGCCCACAAGACCCCCGAGGAACACGACCGGCTCGTCGCGGCGATCAGTCATCTGCCCCATGCCCTGGCGGCCCTGCTGGTGGACCACGCCCAGCGCGCTCGTGCCCTGAGCGTCGCCAGCACGGGGTTCCGCGACACCACCCGCATCGCCAGCGGAGACCCGAGAGTCTGGCTGGATATCTTCCTCACCAACACCCACGCGGTGACCGCGGCGATCGACGAGCTGGGGCTGACGTTATCGACCTTCCGCGCCGCCGTGCAGTCACGGGACTCGGCGGCGATTCTCGCCCTGCTCGACCATGCCAAGCAGTCGCGCGACGCCTGGGTGCGCGGGTTGGAACAGGGGGCCCCCTCATGAGCCACGTCCTGGGATTTCTCGGCGCCGGCAACATGGCCGAGGCCATCGTCCGCGCCGCCATCGACAAGCACGTCCTGCCCGCCGGAAGCATCATCGCCTTCGATCCCGCCCCCGCAAGGTGCGACCTCTTCCGTGGCTTGGGCGTGAGCATCGCCAGCGACAACGCACAGGTGATTCACGCTTCGCAGCAGGTCCTGCTGGCGGTGAAACCTCAGATGTTCCCGCAGGTCGCAGGTGAGTTGGCTGCCCACCTCGCGCCCGGTCACGTCGTCATCTCCATCATGGCGGGCCTGACGACCACGAAGATCGCTTCCGCGATGGGCAAGCCTGTGCGGATCGTCCGGGTGATGCCCAACACGCCGCTGCTGCTGGGGCTGGGGATGTCGGGCGTCTGCCTGGGCAAGGACGCCAAGCCCGGCGACGAAGCGCTCACGCTGCAACTCTTCGGCGCCGCGGGAAAGGTCGTCACCGTGGAGGAGGAGCACCTCGACGCCATCACCGCGGTGTCAGGCTCAGGGCCCGCGTATGTCTACTACCTCGCAGAGGCCATGGAACGCGCCGCCTCGGAGCTGGGCCTGGGTTCGCAGGCCCGTGCCCTTGTGGCGCAAACCATACTCGGAGCGGCGAAGATGCTTGCCGATTCGCCCGACTCCGCCGCCGAGCTTCGCCGCAAGGTCACCAGCCCCGGCGGGACCACGCAGGCGGCCCTCGAACACATGGAAAAGCACCAAGTCGCTGCTACCATCACCGATGCCTTGCACGCCGCCCATCGCCGCAGCGTCGAGCTGGGCAAGTAGAACCCTCACTCCAAGGAGCACACCATGAAGAACGTCATGACCGCTCTGGCCCTGTTGCTCTGTCGTGTGTCTTTGGGTCTGTTGTTTTTCTTCGCAGGGTACCGCAAGATCGTGCCCGGCGAAGGGGAGACCGTCATCGGCAAGATCGGGAAGTTCGTCAATGACAATGTTGTGCCCAACGCGCCGCTTCCCGAAATGCTCGCAAAAATCTACGGCTACTCCCTGCCCTTCGTGGAACTGATTGCGGGCGCTCTGCTCGTCGTGGGCCTGTGGGGACGCGTCGCGGCGATGCTCATTGCACTGATGCTCCTGAGCTTCATGATCGCCTTCGGCATCGGCTGGTGGCCCGAACAGGGCGGTGTCTTCGACAAGAACGTGGTCTTCTTCACCCTTGCTTTACTACTGGCGGCCACGGGAATGGGCAAACTCAGCATCGACGCGCTGTTCTGCTGCAAACCTTCCGCCCCCAAAGCCTGAGCCATCCCCCGACCAACAACGAATCCGGGGATGTACCCATCCCCGGATTCCCCCAGAATGTATCGCACCTTGCGCGATTTTCTCGACGCCCTGGAGAAGGCCGGTGAACTTCACCGGGTCAGGGCGCGGGTCTCACCACTGCTCGAGGTCACGGAGATCGTGGATCGCCAGAGTAAGTCGCCCGCGCCCGTGGCCAGCGACAGCGCCAAAGCTTTCGACCCGCGCTTCTTCCGGGGGGGCGGCAAGGCGATCCTTTTCGAGAGCGTCGAGGGGGCGAGCTTCCCTCTGGTGATGAACACCTTCGGCAGTTATCGCCGAATGGAGATGGCGCTGAACTGCGTCGAGGGCGGCTTTGACGCTTTGGCCAGCAAGGTCGAACGCCTGATCAAGCCCGAACCACCCACCGGCATCATCGAGAAGATCAAGAAGGGCCTGGAACTCGCCAAGATCGCCTCCTACGCGCCGAAAGTTATCTCTTCGGGATTATGCCAGGAGATCGTCAAGACCGGCGACTCCGTCAATCTCTTTGAGTTTCCCATCATCAAGTGCTGGCCCCACGACGGCGACCCACGGAGGGTGGGGTACGGTATTTCTCCTGAAGAATCGGGCACCGCTCCCGGGGGCGGACGCTACATCACCTTCGGGGGAATGTATAGCATCCACCCCGACGACGCGGGCAAGCCCGAGGGCGAACCCAGGCCCAGCCGCAATATCGGCATGTACCGCGCCCAACTCATCGACCGCAACCACACCGTCATGCACTGGCACATGCACCACGACGGGGCGCGGCACTGGCGAGCATGGAAGCGCTTAGGCAAGCCGATGCCGCTGGCGATCGCCTTCGGCGGCGAATGCGTGCTGCCTTACGCCGCCACCGCCCCGATGCCCCCGGGAATCTCGGAGCTGCTCATCGCGGGCTTCCTCAACGAGGGCGCCATCGAACTGGTCCGCTGCAAAACGGTGGACCTGCACGTTCCCGCCAACGCCGAGGTGGTCTTCGAGGGCTTGGTCTCGACGGAAGCGGGCGAGATCGGCTTTGACCCGCGCAAGCCTCGGGCCCCGAGCCTCAAGCCCGACCACGAAGCCTTCGAGGGCCCCTTCGGCGACCACACCGGGTTCTATTCGCTGCCCGACCGCTACCCGATCTTCACCGTCACCGCGGTGACGCATCGCAAGCAGCCCATCTTTCCCGCCACCATCGTCGGGCTTCCGCCGATGGAGGACTACTACATGGGCAAAGCCACGGAACGCATCTTTCTGCCACTCCTGCGCACGATCGTGCCGGACGTGCTGGACTATGACCTGCCGATGTTCGGCTGTTTCCACAACTGCGCGTTTGTGAAGATTCGCAAGGAATATCCTTTGCAGGCGCGGAGGTTGATGCACGCCATCTGGGGCGCGGGGCAGATGGCCTGGACGAAGATCATCGTCGTCGTGGACGAGTACGTGAACGTCCACGATCACGACGAGGTGCTGTTCCACCTCTGCGCCAACTGCGACCCCGGGCGCGACGTGGAGGTCGTCAACGGCCCGCTGGATATTTTGGACCATGCTGCGCCACGCTTGGGGGCCGGTCACAAGATCGGCTTCGACGCCACGCGTAAACTTCCGGGTGAGGAGTGCGGCGGCCACCCGGTGCGCGATTTCCCCGAACTGCTCCGCATGGACGAGACGATCAAGGCCCTGGTCTCCCGCCGCTGGCGCGAGTACGGGTTCTAGCCCTTATTTAAATAGCGTTTGCATCACCCTCACAGCGAGTGATGGCGTGGGCTGAAGGTGATGCTGCCGAGAAGCATCCAGCTCCGCGTCGGCGAAGGCGTCGGCCCGGATTTCGTCGTTGCGCCCAGGGATCTGACGGGTGCGTCGGAGATAGTGAAACGCCTCGTGAGCGACGATCCAGACGATCGCTTCGTCGAGGGATCGTAGTTCGGTCCAGCCCACGACGCGGTACCAGGTCCGACCAGTGCGCGGGTCGAAGAAGCCTTGGGTGCGACGGCAGCCGCGCGGCGCTTTGGGGAACGTGCCGTCGGTCCGCGGGTAGAGCGGGGGTTTGCGGATGCGGATGCGGCAGGGGAAAGGACCGGGCGCGTGACAGACGATGCGATAGCTCGGCAGACGCGGCGTTGGGTAGTGGCACCGACCGTAGACTCCACGGTAGCGGCGCGAGCCCGAGTCGAGTTGGAACGTGCTCACCAGCGACCAGTCGTAGCGATGGAAGACCTCCTCGATCCATTGATGCGCTCGCGGAGCTTGCGAGGCCGACCATTGGCAGAGGAAATGCATCGGCGGTGCCATGTCCGAGCATCATAAGACCGCAATATCGGAGACGACTCATCGGAGCGCGGAATCCGTGAGTGTGGAAAACCCACGACCAAGAGCACGACGCGGCCTGGGCCGGTGTCAAAAAAAGTTGAATCTCGTTAAGAAACCGTTTGACGATGGCTTAAGAGAATCGGACGTTGTTCATCCACAAGATTTAGTAAAGTCCCCGCTTGCATCCACCAGATATAGTAGTATGATGCACTCACGTTCGCTTATCAAGGGTCATTCTTTTGATTGGTGAACGAGGTGCAAGGCGTGGCAGCGAGACATCTTACCGTCTAAGGCGAGGTGTCGAAACGGAGACTGGCACGCAGGGGCAGGATGCCGGGGCGTTGGCGTGGGTGACGGTCGGATTGACGGTGAGGGACGCGGTTGTCTGAGCGTGGGCAACTCGCAGCGGAACGTGCGGTTGAACCGGTCGAGTCGGAACTGGGCATGGACGCCCGGTGCGGTGTTCGTTGTCGCCACGGATAGGCCTATCAGAGGACTCGTGCGATGGCAGTGCTTTGCGACACCCAGATTCGTGAACTGATCAACATTGAACCCTTCGCGGACAACGTCAAGCGGCCGCGGACGATCTCCTTTGGCGTGTCGAGCTACGGCTACGACGTGCGGGTGGGGACGCACTTCAAGATCTTCACCAACGTCTCGCCCACCGGCGGGCAGGCCATCGTCGATCCCAAGCAGTTCACCGACGACTCGTTCATCACCGTCGACACCGCCCAGACGCAGAAGGACCACGTCATCATCCCGCCCAACAGTTTCGCGTTAGCCGAGACGGTCGAGGTCATCGAGGTCCCGCGCGACGTGCTGGCGATCTGCGTGGGCAAGAGCACATACGCCCGTTGCGGCATCATCGTCAACGTCACGCCGCTGGAGCCGGAGTGGCGCGGCCGAGTGACCATCGAGATCAGCAACACCACGCCGCTGCCCGCGAAGATCTACGCCAACGAGGGCATCGCGCAGATGATCTTTCTCAAGGCTGACCGCGTCTGTGCGGTGAGTTACGCCGACAAACGCGGCAAGTACCAGGACCAACCCGGACTCGTGCTGCCGCGCGTGGACTGAGCGCGGCTGGACAGGTGCGTCCGGCTGCGTGAGTCTCACGCGGTCGGATGATTTGTGTTTGGAGTGAGGATTCAGCCTCGAATGTGAAGGGAAAGCTTCTCTGGTACGGACGCCGGTGACGATCCGAAAGCAACTTTTTTGGTCAGGGGTTCGGATATGAAGATTTCACGACGATTCACGCAAGCCGGTCGGGATGTCTACAGCACCGTCGAGTGGACGAAGCGCACCAGTCGCATTCAGAACCCGGACGGTTCGGTGGTCTTCGAGATGACCGACGCGGAGGTTCCCAAGCAATGGTCGCAGCTGGCCACGGACATCATGGTGAGCAAGTACTTCCGCAAGGCGGGGGTGCCGCAGGTGGACGAGAAAGGGCAGGCCAGGAAGGACGAGGGCGGCCGGGTGGTCACGGGGCCGGAGCGTTCGGCGAGGCAGGTGATCCATCGCCTGGCGGGCTGCTGGCGTCACTGGGGCGAGAAGCACGGGTACTTCGACACCAAGGAGGACGCGCAGGCGTTCTACGACGAGCTGGCGCACATGATGATCCATCAGATGTGCGCCCCGAACTCGCCGCAGTGGTTCAACACCGGGCTGCACTTTGCTTACGGGATCACCGGGCCGGCGCAGGGGCACTGGGTGGTGGACCCGGAGACGGGGCAGACCAAACTGGCGGACGACGCCTACTCGCACCCGCAGCCGCACGCCTGTTTCATTCAGAGCGTGGACGACGACCTGGTGAACCCGGGGGGGATCATGGACCTGTGGGTGCGAGAGGCGCGCTTGTTCAAGTACGGCTCGGGCACGGGGACGAACTTCTCGGCGCTGCGGGGGGACAACGAGAACCTGTCGGGCGGAGGCAAGAGCAGCGGGCTGATGAGCTTCCTGAAGATCGGGGACCGAGCGGCGGGGGCGATCAAGTCCGGCGGGACCACGCGTCGCGCCGCCAAGATGGTCTGTCTGGACCTGGACCATCCCGACATCGAGGCCTTCGTGGACTGGAAGGTGCGCGAGGAGCTGAAGGTCGCGGCGATGGTCGAGGGGATGAAGCGTCTGCCCGAGAGCGAGCGCAAGACGGCGCAGGCCTTGGGCCTGACGCTTGATTACGACTTCAACGGTGAGTCGTACATGACGGTGAGCGGCCAGAACTCGAACAACTCGGTGCGGATCAACAACGATTTCTTCAAGAGCCTGGACGCGGACGAGGACTGGGAGCTGCGGAGCAGGACCACGGGAAAGGTGAGCAAGCGGATCGCGGCGCGGCAGTTGTGGGACAAGATCGCCTACGCCGCCTGGCGGTGCGCCGACCCGGGCGTGCAGTTCGACACGACGATCAACCAGTGGCACACCTGCCCCGCCAGCGGACGCATCAACGCGAGCAACCCCTGCAGCGAGTACATGTTTTTGGACAACACCGCGTGCAACCTGGCGTCGCTGAATCTCATGGAGTTCTACGACTCGGCGCAGCGCGCCTTCGACGTCGAGGGCTTCGAGCACGGCGTGCGACTCTGGACGATCGTGCTGGAGATCAGCGTGCTGATGGCGGCCTTCCCGTCGCGCGAGATCGCAAGGCTCTCCTACGAGTACCGCACGCTGGGCCTGGGTTTTGCCAACATCGGCGCCATGCTCATGCAGGCGGGCATCCCGTACGACTCGGAAGAGGCGCGGGCGCTTTGCGGGGCGATCAGCGCGATCCTCACAGGGCGGAGCTACGCCGCCAGCGCCGAGATGGCGGGTCAGCTCGGCCCGTTCCCGGGCTACTTCAAGAACAAGGAGCACATGCTCCGCGTGATCCGCAATCATCGTCGCGCAGCGTACGGTGTGCCGCGCGACGCGGACGACGCGAAGCGTCACGACCTGGGCGACTACGAAGGGTTGGAGATCAAGCCTGTCCCGATCGACCCTCGGAAGTTGGAAGCCGGCAGCGGTAGGACGCTCACCAACGGCAAGTCGCTCCTCGACGCGGCGCGTGCTTCGTGGGACGACGCTCTGCGGCTGGGCAAGCAGTTCGGGTACCGCAATGCCCAAACCACGGTCATCGCCCCCACCGGGACCATCGGCCTGCTCATGGACTGCGACACCACCGGCGTGGAGCCCGACTTCGCTCTGGTGAAGTTCAAGAAGCTCGCCGGCGGCGGGTACTTCAAGATCGCCAATCAGTCGCTCAAGCCGGCGCTCGAGGCCCTGGGCTACAGCGAGGCTCAGGTCCGCGACATCCTCACCTACGTCCTGGGCACGCTGCGTTTGGACGTCCCGCTCAAGGGCAGCCACGGTCTGTTCAGTGAGTTCCTCAAGGCCAAGGGCTTTGACGACACGGACCTGCGCAGGCTTACCGATGCCCTGGGCGGGGCGATGGAGCTGAGCTTCGTCTTCAACGCCTTCACCCTGGGCGAGGAGGCCATGACCCGTCTGCACCTGAACAAGGACGCGGACCTGCTTAAGCAGCTGGGCCTGAACAAGCAGCAGGTGGAATCGCTCAACGAAACGGTCTGCGGCACCGGCACCGTCGAGGGCGCCCCGCACCTGAAGGCCGAGCACCTGGCGGTCTTCGACTGCGCCAACACCTGCGGCAAGAAAGGCAAACGCTTCATCGCGGTCGAGGGTCACATCCGCATGATGGCGGCCTCGCAGCCCTTCATCACCGGGGCGATCTCCAAGACCATCAACCTGCCCAACGAGGCCACGGTGCAGGACATCAAGAGCAGCTACCGCCTGTCGTGGGAGCTGGGCCTGAAGGCCAACGCCTTGTACCGTGACGGGTGCAAGCTCAGCCAGGTGCTCAACTCCACCGCCGACGCGACGGAGGAGGAGGACGAGGAGGCGATCGAAGCGGGAAAAGAGGAAGTGTCGGCGGAGGTTGTCAGCGTGGCCAGCCGGATTGCCGATGCGGAGACTAGCGCCCCCGGAAACGGCAACGGCAACGGGCACGACTTGCACGACCTGCACGAGCGCGTCGTCGAACGCATCGTCGAGCGTCCGATGCGGCGGCGTCTGCCCGACACGCGACGCTCCATCACGCACAAGTTCAACGTCGCCGGCCACGAGGGCTACCTCACCGTGGGTCTCTACGACGACGGGCTGCCCGGCGAGTTGTTCATCACCATGGCCAAGGAGGGCTCGACGATCGGCGGCCTGATGGACTCGCTGGGCACCGCCATCAGCGTGGCGTTGCAGTACGGCGTGCCGGTCGAGTCGCTGGTCAACAAGTTCACCCACCAGCGCTTCGAGCCGGCGGGCATGACGCACAACCCGGAGATCCCCTTCGCCAAGAGCCTGGTGGACTACATCTTCCGCTGGATGGGCATGGAGTTCATCCCCGGCTACCGCGCCGCCAACGCCCCGCAGCGGAGCAAGTCGACCAAGAGCGAGAGCAGCGTCGCCGCCGCCAAGGTCGAGTCGATCGTGGACCCGGTGCGCACCGCCGCGGTGAAGGCCGAGCCCTCGCCGAGCATCGTCGATCAGCCGCGACGGATCGTGGGCGAGGTCTTCCGTGCCTCGCCCGCGCCGCAGCCGCTGAAGATGACCGAGGCTGCGGTCGGCGGGGCGGCCTCCTCGCTCACCAGTGCCCTGCGCGAGATGCAGGCCGACGCACCGGCGTGCGACGCCTGCGGCACCATCACCGTCCGCTCGGGCACCTGCTACAAGTGCCTGAACTGCGGCAACTCGATGGGCTGCTCGTGAACGATTGGTGTCTCGCAAAGCTCACGAGGGACGCGAAGGGAAAATCAATGGCAAGAATGGATGGAATCTTGGCCCTATCAAACGAATTGAAATCTTCTTCGCGCCTCTGCGAGCTTCGCGAGAACCGTCTTCCTCCGAGAAGGACGCGATTCAAGGATGGTTGCGTGGGGCGTTATGGATGACGGATGAATGGATTTGACGGCGCGGCGTTGCCTACGCCGACGCCGCGACGACGGCCACGGCCGGCCAAGAACCGCTTCCTTCTCCCTCCTCCCCTCTGGGAATCCCCACCATTCCCAGGGGGGTTTTTATTGAGCGCAAGTCGGAGGATGGACTCAGCCCCGGATGCAAGACCCGGGGACCTGTCCTGGCTTGAGCCTGGCCTGGGCGGGCGGCGTTATTGACCACGGGCGGCGGCGGCGGCGGCGGGTTCCTGCAGCTCGATGAGCAGGCGAGTGCGGTCGGGCGAGTTGCGGTCGGCCTCGGCGTGGCGCTGCAGCAGCGTGTTGCTCTGGAGCGCCTGGTAGAGGAAGCGAAGGCCCGCGGCGTTGATCGACCCGGGAGCGGCGGCGTCCTGCACCACGTCCACCGCGACGACGGGGAAGCTGATGCTCAGGTCGCCGGCGTAGTCGGCGTCGTTGACGCGGAGCGAGCCCCGGAGCGGATCGCCGGGCCGAACCTCCACCTCGGCGCGACGGAAGCGACCGTTGGCGAGCTTGTAAAGCTCGACTTTCGCCACGCCTTTACGCGGCGACTCGGTGAAGAAGAATCGCTGCGTGGGCGCGACGGTCACCGGCTCGGACCAGTTGCTCCAGGGCGAATCGAGCGAGAAGCGCTCCTTGAACTCGGCGGCCTGCAGACGCGAGAGCTGAGGCTGCTTGTAGAGCGGGTTGCGCACCAGGACGCGAAGGCGGTAACGATAGGTGGCCTCGGGCACCGCGGTGATGTCGTAAGCCAGCAGGCGGAGCTTGCCGGTGACCGGTTCGAGCTCGCGGGGAGCATCGGGCGGCAGAGCGGGATCGGCG
Source organism: uncultured Phycisphaera sp. (assembly GCA_964496285.1). Classification (GTDB taxonomy): domain Bacteria; phylum Planctomycetota; class Phycisphaerae; order Phycisphaerales; family Phycisphaeraceae; genus CAZBXW01. The sequence goes on along the minus strand of CAZBXW010000005.1, from coordinate 97,793 downwards.
CCGGGCGCTGGGCGGGGCCGATCGTAGGGGAGCGGTCGCGGTGGGGCGACGCCCCCGGGTCCGCGCGGCGGCGCGGCGCCCGCGTAGCCGGGCGGTACGGCGCCTGCGCCGGGCCCGCCGGGGATCGGCGGGCTCTCGAATCCATCCAGTCCGCGAATCGAGTCGATGCCCCCAGCGTCGGGGCGCGGCTTTCGGCCCTCGATCGCGGCGCGTTCCTCTTGTTTGGCGCGGAGTTGCTCGAGCAGGGGCGCAACGCGTTGTTGAATCTGCTCCTGGTCCGATGGGCGGTCGGCTGCGATCGCGCCGGGTTCGCGCGGAGGCAGGGGCCGGGTGCGGGGGCCCGCGGCAGCGCCGGGGGGCAGAGCCCCGGGCTCACCGGCGGGCAGCGGAGGTGCGTCCCATTCTGGCCCCGGTGCGGGCGGCTGGGACGGTGGCCGGTTGGCCACATCCCCGCCCATCGCGCGGATTCGCTTCTCCAGGCGCTGGATGTCCTGCGTCAGCCGCCACCAGGCTTCGAGCTGCGGGCCGTTGAGCTGCTCGATGTTCGCGTCGGGGTCCACCGGCGGTCGGGCGTCGGTGACGGGAGCGAAGGCCTGCTGGGTGATCTGGTCCTGCTGCTGAACGATGGCGGCGATCCAACCCATGGCCTGATCGGAGGCGGCGCCTTCGGGGATATTGCGGTAGGTCAGGGCGCGGGGCAGCAGGGCGATGGGCTGAGCGTCGCTCCACTGCTGCTTGACGGGGTCGAACGTCTGACGCTCCAAACTCACGTCGGTGACGTACATCGAGGCGCGTTGCCAGCCTTCGGGCACGCGCTTGGCCTGGGGCAGGTCGGCGTAGGCCTGGTAGTAGGCGCCCAGGTCGAACTCCGCCACCACGCCCACGTAGGCGAAGTCGCGCGGCGGGGCGGGATCGACGATGCGGTCGTAAAAATCGGCGGCGGCCTGCGCGCTCTGGCGCGCCTGCTCTTCACCCAGCGTCGGCGTGTCCAGGTCGATCATCTGTCGCATCATCTGCTCGCGATTCTGCAAGACCGCGAAGTCGGCGCGAGCGCGGGGCGGTGAGGGTGCGGGGCGCTGCGCAAGTTCGTAGACGATCTCGCTGGTGTCGCCCGGTCCTACGCCGGTGTCCATCGCCAGGCCCGGACCGCTGAAGGGGACGAAGCGCTCGGCGCGGACGAGCAGACCCTCTCGGGTGCGGTTGAAGTCGGCGCTGTAGTCGGGAATCTGAGGGCGCTCGAAGGGCAGTGCGGTGCTGTTGACCTTGCCCTGCAGCTCCAGCGCGGCGCTGAGCAGCCGCTTTTCTACGTCCTGCGGGCGGAGCCTGCCGCCCTCGGTCTGGGGGATGCTGTAAGGCGACGAGAGCCAGAAGAACCACGCCACCAGTAACACGAAGAGTGTCGTGGCTGCGAGGATGAACTTCTCCAGGTGCCGCTCGAGGAAGCTGATGTCTTTGAGGCGCATGGGTCGGACCTTCGGGGTCGGGAGTCGAGAGTCAGGCGTCAGGAGTCAGGGGGTCGGGGTGGCTTCTTTGGGTTTTTCGATGCCGAGGTAGACGCGCACGTCCGGGGGCATGAGCGGGGCGGTCCACTCGCGGAACCAGAGGGTCTCGATGAGGAAGCTGCAGCGGAGCGTGTCGCCCTGTCCCATGACGTAGCCGTCCTTGAGCAGGGCGTACTCGTCGGCGTCTTCGACCTTCATCTTGAGGATGGTCATGAAGTTGACGCGGTTGAGGTTGTCGAAGAACTCGGGCAGGCGCTGGGCCTCGACGTCGGCGACGAGCCAGACGTGTCGCACGTCGTAGATGGTGTTGCTGCGGCGTCCGGTGGGCGCTTTGGAGAAGTCGTCGGGAAGACTGACCTCGCCGGACTCGACGATCTGCGCCACGATCTGGCGTTCGGCGTTGCGCTGCTCATCGGTGAAGACGGCGGCGGGCGAACCGGTGGCCACGTCGCCTCCCACGCCGCCGGCCGAGTCGATGCCCACCAGTCCAGGCACCAGGCGTATCGAGACCAGTCGCTTCACCGGCGCCGAGATAACGTTGGCAGCGGGGTCCGAGACGCGATTGGTCAGGCCGATCGCCTCGACCAGGTCCTGCTGAATCCACAGCCCCATCTGACCGTCCCAGATCTGGTCCATCCCGGGCCGATCGCCAAAGGCGCTCCAGGCGCCCACGTCGAAGGGGAAGTTCGCGCTGGCCAGATCGGTGACCGCGTAGAGGTGGATCTGCTGGGCGCGACGGTTGAGCACCTCGGCGCGTTTGGCGCGTTTCTGTTCGTTGAGGTCCGTCTGCTGCTTGGCGGAGAGCTCCGCCACGGTGCTGACCACGGGGAACTGTTTGTCCAGGAACTCGCGCTCGACCTGCGCCAGGGCCTGGTTGATCTCCGCCGCCGTGGGCGGAAGCCCAGCGTTGAGCCTCGGGTAGGTGGGGTTGGGCGAGTAGGGCAGGAGCATTTCCCGGAACGCCTCGCGGTACTTGATGCGTGCGTCGAAGGGCATGTGCCGATTCAGGCCCGGGTCGGGGAACAACCCCTCGAGCATGACCAGGTGCTTGCCGCGGTTGATGTCCACCACGCGCTGGAAGATGGTCTGGTACTCCCGGTCCATCTTGGTGTAGATCTCGCGCAGGGTCTCGATGGCGGCGGGATTCACGGTGATCGAGACGCGCTGCACCGGGTCGTTGGGCTTGGCGGGCGGGATCTCCACGCTCACGCTGGTCATGGCGGCGATCTTCGACCGCTCGGTCAGGCGCTGCGCCAACTGCTCACGCAGCGCGGCGCCGCGGACCTGAACGTAGACCAGCACGCCCACGGAGATCACCACCACGACCACCAGCGAGGTGGCCAGGAGATTGCTCTTGCACCAGCGGAAAAAACCTCTCATGAGCGGTCCTCCTGCTCATCCGTGGGGGAAGGGATCAAGAGCGTCCGCTGGGCCGCGGGCGAGGCGGTCGGCGGATCGGTCGGCGGCGTCCGCTGCGGGGCGGCGGGCGGCGCGGGCTCAGCCCAGAACGCCTGTCGCGCCTCGACCGGGGGTTTGAGCTGGATGGTGAAGTTGATGACGAAGCGGGTGTCGCGCATGCGTGACTCGTTGGCGCCGGGACGAGGCGGGACGAGCGGCGATGCCTCGACCCCCGCTGGGGTATCGCCGCCGCCGGCGAGCATGCCGGGCCTGGGCGCCATCCCCGAGCGTCGCGGTCCGGGCGCAGCGGCAGGTTCCGTGCCGGTCGTGCTCCTGGTTCCGTCGTCCTCCGCCACCAGTTCGATCCTGCCGATCGACTCGGAGTCGACGATGATGGTGTAAGGGCGAGTGGCGGCGTCGGGCTGCTCCTGAAGCCATTTGAGGAAATTGGCGTTGATCAGGTTCGCCGCGTCACGGTGGGGGGTGGTGCCCACGAGGGTGATGAAGAAAGAGGGCGGCTTCTTCGAAGCGCGCTGCGTCTGGCTCTTGGTTTCCTCGTCGAGCTCCACGAGCTCGCCGCCGCGGAATCGACTTGGGCCGCGTGGTCCAAACCCGGGCCCCGACGGAGCGCCGGGGGCAGCGCCGGGGGTGGCACCGGGGGCGCGGCGACGCCAGATCTCCTCGAGGTTCATCCCCACCGGGGCGGAGCGCTGCTCAGCGGCAGCCTCGTCCCAGACGAAGTTGTACTCCGCGGTGATCGACTCGATCTTGATCTGCCGCCGCTCGGGCCTGGGGATCTCGAGCATTTTCGTATAGTCGGTGCTCAGCAGCTCGGGCTGGGGCTCCGCGGCGAGCAGCGCGTTGTTGATGTCGTGCATGAGCTTGGGCCAGACGTCGCGGTAGTCAAGGATGCGACGCACGTTCTCGATCTTGGCGCGACGGTCCTGACCGCGCACCTCCTTGAGCGCGGTGGAGTGGCCCTGAGCGGTGGCGAGGATCGCCTCGATCTGCGGGCGGTGCTGCTGCTGGGCGCTCTCCCAGGCGCTGCGTGTCCAGACGTAGTTGGCCACGGCCAGGCCCGTGGCCGCCACGATCACCGCCGCCGCCGCCGCGAGGTAGGGCTGCTTGCTCTTCCAGACGCGCTGCTTGATCAGGTACGAGGGCAGGATGTTCGCCCCGATGCGTTCCATGCCCAGCCCCTGCAGCGCCAGCCCGTAGGCGGTGGCCAGGTTCAGGGCGTTCTGGGCGAAGTCGGCTTCGAGCCTGCCCTCGATGCTCAGCTTCTTGAAGCTGTCGGGCCGGGTGATCTCGATCTGCAACTGCTGCTTGAGGAACTTGGTCAGCCCCGGCAGCCGGAACGTCGAGCCTAAGCCCACGAGCTTCTCGAGTTTCGCGTCGCGGTTCAGGCTCTGGTAGTACCCGATGCTGCGCTGCATCTCGCCCACGAGGTCGGCGAAGACCGGGCGCATGGCCTGGAAGATCTGCCGGGCGTACTTGCTCGTGCTGGCCTCGCGCTTGAGCTTCTCGGCTTTGGGGAAGGACAGGTTGAAAGCGCGCATCAGTGCCTCGGTGAAGTTGTTCCCGCCCAGCGGCAGCGTCCGAAGCCAGATGCGGCCGCTCTCGACGATCACCACGTCCGTGCTCGTGGTGCCGATGTCCATCAGGATCACCCCGCCGGGCGACTGGCCCAGGTCCATGTCGTGGTGCAGGGCGTTGTACACCGCCAAGGGCGAGAGCGTCAGCGCGTCGGGCTGAATCTTCACCCCCTTGACATTGGAGAGGAACTGCATCACCCGGTCCTTGGTGATGGCGAAGATGCCCACCTCTACGTCCGGCGAATCCTCCTGCGCGAAGACCTGGTAGTCCCACTCCACCTGCTCGATCGGGAAGGGAATCTGCTGCGCCGCCTCGAAGCGCACGATGTCGGGGATCTTCTTCGGGTCCACCGGGGGCAGCTTGGCGATGCGCGCAAAAGCCATGTTCCCCGGGACGCTGAGCACCACCGGCACGCCGGTCAGGTCGTGCCGCGACAACAGCAGGTCCAGGTTCACCTTGATCGCGTCCTGGGCGTGCGCGTCCGGGTCGGTGAGCACCTGCTTGAACGGCAGCACCTCGTAGCCCGCCACCGTCAAGCCGGTCTTCTTATCCCCCACCAGATGCATCGCCTTGATCGCGCTGGCGCCGATCTCGATGCCCCAGCTCTCGTTCGTGGCCATGGGTGACTCCTTGTGCGTTGGCGCGTGCGACACGGTGGGCCGCGAGGCTCACCGTTCGACCCTGTGTTTCGTGGAACCGCGGCAGCCTGTTCGGGGGGAGGGAACGAACGCGCTCATCCACCTCATTTAACCCACGATTTCCGCGCCGGTCAAGGAGCAACCGCGGGATCCTTCCAGGCCGCAGCAGCCTCGCCGCGGTCTGGCTGCAAAAAAAACCGCAGCAGCCTCGCCGCGGTCTGGCTGCAAAAAAAACCGCGGCGAGGTCGCCGCGGCTGTCTAAGATCATGAGATTGGCTTCCAGCAGTATCTCCGAGCTGCGGCGTCCTGGCCGCAGTTCACCGTCGCCGACGCAGCAGCGCCAACCCACCCAAGGCGAGCAGCATCGCGCTGCCCGGCTCGGGGATCACCGCCTCGGTGCCGGTCAACTGCAGGTTGTCCAGGCGAGCGGTTCCCGTGCCCGACCCGTCGGTCCAGCGCACGCGAAGGTCAACCCCCGCGACGTTCTCGATCGCGGAGATCGAGGAGAGATCGAAGCTCAAACTTCGGAAAGTGGAGTCGTTCGTGAGCGCCGGAGACGACACCAGGTTGTACCCGCCGCCAGCGACCTGATATTCGAGCGTGAGCGAAGCGGGGCCTGTGGAGGTGGTGCGATAGTCAAAACGGAGCGTCATGTCGTTCCAGCCCTGGGCGCTAAAGGAAAGCAGCACGCCGTTGTTGTTCCCGGACGGATCATTCACGCCGCTGTCCCACGTGAGCGCGTTGCCCGCCGCATGAGCGGTGGACTCCGCATCGACGAACGCAACACCGCTCGAGGGCGTTGCCAGGCTAGTCCCGCCGTTGACCAACTGGTCGAGCGTGGGCACGCCGACCACGTTCTCCTTGGTGAACGCTGGATCCTGACCTTCCAACGTCAGATCGTTCATGTTGTAGTAGAGCACGAGCGCAGCCTGGCTCGTCGAACTCAGAGCAATCGTCACAACAGCTGCCGCGATGATGGAACTTTGCCAGCGCATCTGGATCAATCTCCTGAGGTACAAGGTTTCTCGCAATCGCCTCGCGGACAATCGCCAAGCGATTCTCTCTCGGCGAATATTTGTACCTCTCCGGAGCTGTCTCGGGGATGGGAAGACGGTCCAAATTACGTTAGGGAACCGTGATTTTTCGATCAGATTCTCAATCGAACCAAGACCTAAATTAAGAAAGGGATTAGATCTCCGAGAATCTGACCGTCAACACGCCCGGCCCCGGAAGATCGCAGGTGAATTGTCCATCTTCCCATTCGAACGTCACCGGCTTGCCCGCGAACTCCGCTGCTTGGGGCTTGGCGCTCGTCCAGGCCTCGAATCTTCCGCCGTCGCGCAGCGTCAGGCGCACCTCGCTCGGGGTCCGCACCGTCGCCGCGATCGCGCCCGAGGCGTTGAGCATCTTCGTCAATCCCACCGCAGCAAACCCGTCAGCGATCGGCGAAATCGTGGCGATCTCCCATTCGCTCTCGCCGAGTTGAACCTCCACGTTCTCCTTCAAGCTCACCACGCGCATCGTCCCAGCGCGATGCAGGTGCAGCACGAACCGCTCGCCGCGATTGCCCGGCACGTCGCTGGGCGAAACGCTCCCGGTGATCACGGTGCGCTCTTCGGGCTTCTCGTGGTGTTGCGCGTTGAAGAGTCCCACCACCGCCGCTGCTTCGGTGCGGTTCCAGATCTTCAGCAGCACATCCTCGCTCGTGACATCCCGGAAGAGGCAGTCGCGTGTGGGCCTCCCGGGCATCTTGCAGCGCGGCACCGTCCCGTCGCTGAACACCACCTTGCGCAGCAACTCGAAATCGTGGGCCTCGGGCTTGTCGCTGACGTAGATCGGCGAACCGCTTACCGCTCGGCCCGCCGCGTGGAAGGCGCCCCACGCGTGCCCGCTCTGGAACATGTCCCAGTCGCCGTGGATGAACTGCCCGAACCAGGTGCAGACCTGGGCGTTGGTGTAGAGGTGCAGCCCGTGGCTGGAAGGGGTGTTGGGCCAGAAGTCGGTGCTGCTGCGGGTGAGCGTCGAGGCGGGCGTCTGGTAGAGCACGTCGTTGCCGTGCGACATGCAGTTGATGAGATTGCCCTTGAAGTGGACGTGTGTGGACCCTTCGAGCGCTTCGTGCAGGCGACCGATGTAGTTCACTCGACCGCCCTGCGAGTGGGCGACTCCCTCCGAGGTCGATTGATTGTCGACCTTCACGCCGTCCACTCCTTGCGCGCGAAGGTGACGGTGGAAGTCGTGGTAGAAATCGTGGGCACGATCCACGCCCAGGGCGCCGGAGGTTCGGCCCTGCCAGTGGAACCACTCGGCGGGTCTGTAATGGTGGATGCCTTGGCCGAACTGGTGCGAGAGATCGCGCACGCCGTAGCCCGGGAGTTTTTCGCCGCTCACGCCGCCCCAGTAACCCTGGAACGCGTGCCAGACGAGGAACGTCTGGACCCCGAACTCCTGCTTGGCCATACGAACCGTGGGCGCGAGATCGCCGGGGAACTTTTCGTTGGCCGCAAAGGCGACGAGGCGCTTGTCATTGGTGGGATTCAGTTCCATGCTCTGCCAGCCGTCGTCGAGGATCAGCAGCTTGGGCGTGACGCCGCCGCGCTTGAAGCTCTCCAGTCCCAGCCGCACTTTGTCGTGCGACACCTCCTGGTAGAACGCGTCCCAGGTGCACCAGCCGAACTGGTCCACGAATCCCGGAAGCGGTTTGTCCTTGCGAAGTCTGCACCCGGGGATTCGCTGCGTCACCGCTTCGGAGCCTTTCTTGCAAAGCTCGAAGGGACAGTCGCCCACCGCCACGAAGAGTCCCACGACGTGCTGCGCCATCACCGCGGGGTCGCCGCTCTCGGCCACGAGCATCAGTTCGCCGGTGGGGTAGCCCTCGACGCTGCAGCGCATCGGCGCGTCGAGCAGCGGCACGATGAGCGCCACCTTCTTCTGGTCCAGTTCCAGCAGCAGCGATTGCGTCTCGACGGGGATCTCCGCGGTCTTCGTCCCCGTGGCGGGCTTCATCCACCAGGGCTCGTAGCGATGGCAGGCCACGAAGCCCCGGAAGTGAGGTCGGCCCACGGACAGCGCCAAGCGCGGCGAGAGCTTGTCGTGCCGCACCGCCAGAAAGACGCCCGCGCCGGTGGGGTCCTGCACTTGCGAGACATACGCGGGAACCTCGCTGAACAAGGTGAATCCGTTGAGTGTGATGTCGCTCATAAGGCCGGTCAGTATACAGGGTGCCGTTGGCGGAAACCCCCGACACCGGCGCGGACAATCATGTAAGATCGGGTGGTCCCCGTTCGAAACGATGGAGTAGTCGCGGTGAACATCCTGGCAGTGAACTACCTCGACGGTCAGACCGTCGCGGGCAGCGTGATGATCGTGGCGATGGCGGCGGCGTTGGGCCTGGCGCTCGGGTCGCTCAAGTTCAAGGGCGTGGGGCTGGGCATCGCCGGCGTGCTCTTCATCGCCCTGTTGATGGGGCACTTTGGCATCTCCATCAACGAGCACGTGCTCGAGTTCCTCCGTGAGTTCGGGCTGATCCTGTTCGTGTATTCGGTGGGGATGCAGGTCGGCCCGGGCTTTCTGGCGTCGCTCCGCCGCGCCGGGCTGCCGCTGAATCTGATGGCCGGTTCCGTGGTGCTCCTGGGGGTGGCCACCGCGGTGGGGGTGCACCTGTTGCTGGGCGTGGACGCGCCCTCGGCGGTGGGCCTGCTCAGCGGCGCGACCACCAACACGCCCTCGCTCGCCGCGGCCCAGCAGGCGCTCAAGGAGATCCCGCTGGCCGACGAGTCGCTTCGCGCCGCGATGGCCGCCGCTCCGGGCCTGGGCTACGCGGTGGCGTACCCGTTCGGCGTCATCGGCATCATCCTCGTCATGCTCCTGCTCCGCGCCGTCATGCGCGTCAACCTCAAATCCGAGGAGGACGCGCTGCGCCAGACGCTCGGCACCGTGCCGCGCCTCAACCGCATGAACCTCGAGGTCACCAACCCCAACCTCGTGGGCATGGCCGTCAAGGACATCCCCATGCCCGCCGCCTCGGGCATCATCCTCTCGCGCATCTTCCAGGACGGCGAACTGTCCGTGCCCCAGCCCGAGTCCACGCTGTCGCTGGGTGACGTGCTGCTGGCGGTGGGCTCGCCCCGCGAACTGGACCAGCTCCGCATCATCGTGGGCAAGGAAAGCACGCTGGACCTGCGCACGCTGCCGAGCACCCTCACCACCAAGCGGATCACCGTCACGCGCCGCGACGTGCTGGGCAAGAACCTGGCGGCACTCGACTTCGTGCGCCGCCTGGGCGTGGCGATCAGTCGCGTCAGCCGCGCCGACGTGGACTTCTCCCCCTCGCCGAGCTTCGAGTTGCAGTTCGGCGACACCGTGCTGGCGGTGGGCGAAGAGCAGAGCCTCAAGAAAGTCGCCGCCGAGCTGGGCGATTCGCCCAAGAGCCTGGACCACACTCAGATGATCCCGCTGTTCGTGGGCCTGGCGTTGGGCGTGTTCGTGGGCAGTTACCCGATCCAGCTCCCGGGGGTTCCCGCGGCGGTCAAGCTCGGGTTGGCGGGCGGGCCGCTGCTCGTGGCCATCATCCTCTCACGCGTGCGTCGGGTCGGACCGCTGGTCTGGTACATGCCCATCAGCGCCAACTTCATGCTCCGTGAGCTGGGCATCGTGCTCTTCCTGGCCTGCGTGGGCCTGCGCTCGGGCGACCGCTTTGTGGAGACACTGGTCTTCGGGGAAGGCCTGTTGTGGGTGGCCTGCGGCGCCGCCATCACACTGCTGCCGCTGCTGATCGTGGGGTTCGTGGCGCGGGTGGTCTTCAAGGTCAACTACCACATGCTCTGCGGCCTGCTCGCCGGGAGCATGACCGACCCGCCGGCGCTGGCCTTCGCCAATCAGACCACCGGGAGTGACTTCCCCTCCGTCGCCTACGCCACCGTCTATCCCCTGACCATGATCCTGCGCGTCATCAGCGCCCAGGTGATGATCATCCTGCTCATGCGCTGACGCGCACCGTGAGCTGATCGTCCTTCACGTCCACCACCAGCGTCGCGCCGTCGGGCACGTCGCCCGCCAGGAGCGCCCGACCGATGCGCGTCTCCACCTCGTGCTGCAGGTAACGTTTGAGCGGCCGGGCCCCGTAGACCGGGTCGTGGCCCGCCTGCGCCACGAAGTCGCGCGCCGCCTCGGTCAGCTCCAGCGTGAGGTTACGTCCCGCCAATCGCCGGGCGATGTCCGCGCACTGCAGGTCAACGATCCTGCGAATCTGGGCGCCGGTGAGCGGCTTGAACAGCACCACGTCGTCCACGCGGTTCAGGAACTCGGGCCTGAAATGCGAACGCAACGCGCTCATCACGCTGTTGCGCGTCCTGGGCGAAAGGTCGTCCCCGGTCATCGCGTCCTCGAGCATGAACTGCGACCCGATGTTGCTGGTCATGATGACCACCGTGTTCTTGAAGCTCACCGTGCGCCCCTGCGCGTCGGTCAATCGCCCGTCGTCGAGCAGCTGCAGCAGCACGTTGAAGACGTCGTGGTGCGCCTTCTCCACCTCGTCAAAAAGCACCACGGAATAGGGCTTGCGCCGCACCGCCTCGGTGAGCTGCCCGCCCTCCTCGTACCCGACGTAGCCCGGCGGAGCGCCGACCAGTCGCGAGACCGTGTGCTTCTCCATGTACTCGCTCATGTCGATACGGACGATCTGCTCCTCGGAGTCGAAGAGCGTGGCGGCCAGGGCGCGTGCCAGTTCGGTCTTGCCCACGCCGGTGGGCCCGAGGAACAGAAAAGACCCGATGGGTTTGCGGGGGTCCTTGATGCCGGCGCGGGCGCGGATCACCGCGTCGGCGACGAGCCGCACCGCCTCGTCCTGGCCGATCACCCGCTGGTGCAGCACCTCCTCGAGCTTGAGCAACTTCTGTCGCTCGCCTTCGACCAGCCGCGTCACCGGGATCCCCGTCCAGCGCGCCACCACCTGCGCGATCTCGTGCTCGGTGACCTGCTCGCGCAGCAGCGACGGGGTCGAGGACGACCCGGCTCGCTCGATCTGGCGCTGGATCTCCGGGATCTTGCCGTACTTCAGCTCCGCCGCCTTTTCGAGGTGGTGCTCGCGCTCGGCGCGTTCCATCTCCGTGCGCAGCGCGTCCAGCTGGGCGCGCAGCTCACGCACGCCGCTGAGCGATCGCTTCTCGTTCTCCCATTGGGCGCGCAGCGTGTTGGTGCGACCGCGCAGATCGGCGAGCTCCTTCTGCAGGGCGCTAAGCCGCGAACGGCTTGAGTCGTCGGTTTCCTTCTTCAGAGCCGCCTCTTCGATCTCCAGTTGCGTCACGCGGCGTGTGGCCTGATCGAGTTCCGCGGGCATCGAGTCCATGTCGGTGCGGATCGACGCCGCCGCCTCGTCCACCAGGTCGATCGCCTTGTCGGGCAGGAAGCGATCCGAGATGTACCGGTTGCTCAGCGTCGCCGCCGCGACCAGCGCGTTGTCGAGGATGCGCACGCCGTGGTGCAGCTCGAACCGCTCGCGCAGGCCTCGAAGGATCGAGACGGTGTCCTCCACGCTCGGCGGATCGACCATCACGGGCTGAAAGCGTCGCTCCAACGCCGCGTCCTTCTCCACGTGCTGGCGGTACTCGTCGAGCGTGGTGGCGCCGATGCAGTGCAGCTCGCCCCGGGCCAGCAGCGGCTTGAGCATGTTCCCGGCGTCCATTGCGCCCTCGGCTTTGCCCGCGCCGACGATGGTGTGCATCTCGTCGATGAAGAGGACGATGCGTCCCTGGCTCTGCTTGACCTCGTTGAGGACCGCCTTGAGCCGCTCCTCGAACTCGCCGCGGAACTTCGCGCCGGCGATGAGCGAACCCATGTCCAACGCGAAGACGGTCTTGTCTTTGAGGCCCTCGGGCACGTCGCCGCGGAAGATCCGCTGCGCCAGTCCCTCGACGATGGCGGTCTTGCCCACGCCCGGTTCGCCGATGAGCACGGGGTTGTTCTTGGTCTTGCGGGAGAGCACGCGGATGGTGCGACGGATCTCCTCGTCGCGGCCGATGACCGGGTCCATCTTGCCCGCCTTCGCTTCCGCCACGAGGTCGCGGCCGTACTTGGTGAGCGCTTCGTAGGTCGCCTCGGGCGTGGGGCTGGTGACGCGCTGGTTGCCGCGCACCTCGGTCAGGGCTTGGAGGAACGCGTCGCGGGTAATGCCAAGGGTGTTCAGGACGCGACCGGCAGCGGAGCGCTGGTTTTCTTCGATCAGCGCCAGCGTCAGGTGCTCGACGCTCAGGTAGTCGTCCTTGAGTCGCTTGGCGTGCTGCTCGGCGGAGACGAAGAGCTGGTTGAGTCGCTGGGTCACGGCGATCTGGCCCGGCGGCGCCCCGGAGCCGCGGACGCTGGGGCGCTTCTCCAGTTCACGCCTCAGCTCGGTGACGACAACGTCAGCAGGACGCTTAAGCCGCTCGAGCAAGCGCGGGATCAGACCTTCCGGTTGCGTGAGCAGGGCGAGCAGGAGATGTTCGCCGTCCACTTCCTGGTGGCCCAGTTGCACCGCCAGCGCCTGCGCTTCGTGCAGGGCCTGGGTGAGTTTCTCGGTGAAGCGGTTGGGGTCCATGGGAGGGTCTAAGGTCCAGGGTCAGAGCCGGGCTGTCCTAAGCCCGGTGGTGTTCACTCGGCCTCGCGGAGTTGCTCGTAGAGTTTCTGCTGCGCGCGAGTGAGGGTTCTGGGGACGACGATCTTCAGTTGAGCGAAAAGGTCGCCCGCCTCGCCCTTGGGGTTGGGCATGCCTTTGCCGCGCAGGCGCAGCTTGGCGCCCGAGGAGCTCCCGGGGGGCACGGTCAGCGCGACTTCGCCCTCGAGCGTGGGCACGGAGACTTTGCCGCCCAGCGCTGCCTGCCAGGGGGTGATGCGGACCTGCGTGATCAGGTCGCGTCCGTCCACTTCGTAGAGTGGGTGGGGAGCGATGCGAAGGCGAAGAATGACGCCGTGAGAGGCCAGTCGCATGCGGGTGCCGTCGGCGGCGCCGCGCGGGATTTTCACTTCGAGCGTTCTGCGACCTTCGGGGCCCTGCAGTTCGAGTGTTCGTGATCCGCCGTGACAGGCTTCTTCGAGCGTGATCGTCAGTTCGTGCTCGGACTCTTCGTGGTCTTCGTGTTCGTGCGGCCTACGAGCTTGAGCGCTGCGGAAGAACTGCTCGAAGAAATCGCTGAACTGTCCGCCGGGCTTGAAGCGGAAGCCCGAACTGCTTCCGGGGGCGAAGTTGAAGTGGAAGTTCTCGAACCCCGGGGGCGGGCGGAACTCTTGGCCTTCCTTCCAGTGTTCGCCCAACTGGTCGTAGCGCCGGCGTTTGTCCGGATCGCTCAGGACCTCGTGCGCTTCGTTGATGGCTTGGAACTTCTTCTCAGCGTCGGGCCCCTTGTTGACGTCGGGATGGTACTGCCGCGCGAGCTTGCGAAAGGCGCGACGGATCTCCTCCGCCGAGGCGGTTCGCGGCAGACCCAGCGTCTGGTAGTAGTCCTGGAAGGTGACAGGCATGACGGAATCCTAGGCCTGCTTTGTGCGAAGGCCATACCAAGCAGACGTGCGGTAAAAACAGACGATTCAATGGATTGCGAAGGAGAGGCGAGTGCCGAATTGGCAGTCTCAGCTCAGGGCGGTGCAAATCCAGGTGGACGCTCCGCCCACCTCTACCTGTTGCAGCAGATGAACTCGCAGAGCGTTCTGAAGCCGCACCGCCAGCGTCGCCGCCGCTTTGCCCTCACTGGCGAAGAGGTGCAGCTCAGGCTCGACCTTCGTGTCGAACCTGCACTGCCGCTGCGTCAGCGCCAGGAGTTCGAGGTGCTCGCGCACCCAGGCGCGGGCCTCGAGCAGGTCCGTCAGCGCCAACTGCGCCGAGGCTTCCTGACGGCGCAGCAGGTGCAGTCGCCCGGTCTGGTCCAGGACCAGCGACACGGCGGGCTGCCGCGGGCAGCGCGCCTCGAGCGCCACGCCCCCGGGCAGATCGCCGGAGCTGAGCATCGCAGCCAAGTCAGGCCCGGAGCTTTCGGTCAGGTTGGGAGCGGCGGCGTGCGTCGCCGTCGGCTGCGCCGTCGCTGCGGGCTGAGCTGGCCAGGGCTGAACTGGTGTCGGCTCGACTGATGCGGGCGTCGCTGGTGTCTGCCGCTCCACCGTCTCGCTGAGCACCTTCTCCCAGAGCTTGGACTCGGCTGCCTTGGCAGTGGGGAGCGTCGGCTCAGGGGTCTGGATTGGTGCAGCGGTCAGGGGCTGGGTGTCCTGGAACATCGCCACGACCTGGGGCCAGCGTACCTGTTCGACATTCAGAGCGCCCAGGTCGTGCCGCTCCACGGGCATCATCTGCTTGCGTGAGCCGACCAACTCGAGGGAGGTTCTAAGGAAGTTGCCCGCCGCGGCGGCGAGCTTGTCCGCTGCGGCGCGGGCGGAGCTCTCGTCGCAGCCCATGACCATCAGCGACACGGGCTTGGCGACGTTGCCGTTGTGCTCGGCGAGCTTCTTGATCAGACGGTAGGCGGCGACGATGGCGGTGTCGTCAGCGCCGCTCAGGACCGTCCATCGCGGAAGCGAGCGCGAGAGCTGCGCCGCGGTGGGCGAATCCAGGTCGGCCAGATGCACCAGCCACTTTCGAACCGGGGGCTGAGTCAGTGCCGCGAGTTGTCCCACGGTTTCCGCCAGTGTGCCCTTGGGGCCCAGCTCCGGTCGCAGGGGCATCGGACCCCCGGGCGGACCGACGAGTTCCATGTCCAGCGTAGGCTCCTCCGCGTGGATCAGACCCACGGGGCCAGCCCCACGCGACAGATGGTGAGCGTACTGCGTGAGCCAAGGCGCGCCGAAGCCCGGCAAGTTGCCCAGCACCACCGCTTCGATGGTCAGTGGCTGAGGCTCGCTATCGACAGGGGTGGCCGCCGGCTCCTGGCTCTCCGTGCGGTGCAGTCGCAGCGGCGGAGCGGGGTCTTCCGTCATGGCGGATTTTGTTGGCGTGGCCCCGTGCGGCCGCGTCGCGGCGGGCTTGGGCGGCAAACGCAGCGGCGCAGGCCCCTCGAGCTTCGCACCGCTGGCCACGCCGCTGGGTCGCAGACCGGTCAGGAACAGGTCCGCCAATTCGTCGAGAGTTTGTTGCGTTCGCTGCTCGTCCATGGCGGAGGGTCCACGCGGAACCGAGGAAGAAAAACTTTCTGCGCCGCGAGGCTAAACGGAGGACTGCTCGTCGATGCCGATCTCCACGACGTTGTTCAGTTCGCCGAAGGGGTTGGACTCGACGTAGCTGTTGTACGGGTCGCGCACCCATTGCCCGTCGACGACCAGCCGGTAGCGGTATCGTCCCGGGGGCACGGGCACGCAGGTCTGCCAGACGCCCAGGTTCGGGTCGCGTTTGAGCGGGGTCTGCTCGGGGTTCCAGCTGTTGAAGTCTGCGGCGACCTGAACGCTCAGGGCCTCGCCGGCGGGCTGCACAAAGAGCAGACCCTGCGAGGTGGCGCGTACGCCGTACAGACGCGCGAGCTTCTGGTCGAGCGTGGGCGGCGAGTTCTCCGCGACGGCGACGCCCACCGTCGCCGCGGGCGTCTCGTGCATGAGCGAGCGTTCGGCGGTGATGTCGGGGTCCGAGGCGAGCTTGGCCGCCAGCGCCGCGGTGCGCGCCGACAGGGCGCGGGCGCGTTCGACGAGCTCGGCGGCGCGGGTCATCGCGGGGTTGATCGTGGCCGGCGCCGCGGCCTGGCCCTCGCTCACGGGCTTCACCGGCGGATTGGCGATGAGCCAGGCGGCGAGCTTGTCGAAGTCCTGCATGCCCCGGCTGGCGGCGTCGTACTCGGTGATCGGCTGCCCGAAGCTCGCCGCTTCCTTGAGCTTGCTGTTGAAGTTGATGACCACCGGCAGCAGTCGGTCCCCGAAGTGCTTGCGCAGCTCCGAGAGAATCTCGCGCGCCAGCCGCGTACGCACGTCGTACATCGTGGCCAGCACCTTGAATCGCGTCTGGTGCCCGGCGCGGCGCGCCAGCATCTGGATCGTCGCCTCCTGCTTGATCGCGCCCTGCAGCGAGAAGTAGCCCGTCTCCACCGGGATGAGCACCTCGTCCGCCGCCCGCAGCGCGTTGAAGGTCAGCAGCCCGATCGAGGGCGGGCAGTCCACGATGCACAGCTCGTAGTCGTCGCTCACGGTCGAGAGCACCTGCGCCAGTCGCCGGTCCTTGTCGGGCATCGAGGCCAACTCGTGCTCGACGCCCGCCAGCGCCATGGTCGAGGGCGCCAGGTCGAAGCAGCGTGAGACCTGCCAGACGATGTCACGGAAGGCCAGCGATCCGTCGAGCCCGGCGCGCATCATGTCGCCGATGGACTTGTCGATCTGTGCCTCGGGCACCGCCAGGCCCAGGGCGCAGTGCGATTGCGGGTCCATGTCCACCAGGAGCGTGCGATGGCCCTGCGCCGCGAAGACCGCAGCGAGGTTGATCGACAATGTCGTCTTGCCGCAGCCGCCCTTCTGATTGATGATCGCGATGGTTCGCAACTTCGGCCTTCCATCCGTGAAAGCGGCCGGTCGGGTTCACGTTTCGCCCCCGCGCTGGCGCATCCCTTGCGCCTGACACGCGTTCATTTTCAGTTGTTATCGGGGAGAGTCAAGTTCCACCTTGAATATCAGTACTGCTAACAAGGATCGCCCCTCCGCGACAGGGTGTTCCAGGTGCTGCTGGGCCGCCTTCGTGGAGCGCAGAGTCTGGCTGTCGCAACGGAGTAGAATGCCTCGCGATGCCCCCTTTGGTGCTTGCCAGTCGGTCGCCCCGTCGCGCGGCGCTGTTGCGTGACGCGGGGTTCGAGTTTGAGCAGGTGACTTCGAGCACCCCTGAGCCGGCGCTGCCCCAGCGGAGCGAGAACGTGGCGGACGTGGCGTTGACGCTGGCGCGGGGAAAACTCGCCAACTTCAGCTCGGACGCCTCTTTGCGTGCCGCCGTCGTGATCGCCGCCGACACCATCGTGGTCGCTCCGCAGGGCTTGCTTCTGGGTCAACCCAATGACGCTCAGGAAGCACGCGAGATGCTGCAACTGCTTTTCGGGGCGCCGCACCGGGTCGTGACGGGCGTTTGTCTTGCCTGTTCGAACGAGGTTCAGATCGCCCTGACGGATGAAGCGGAGGTGCGCATCGAGTCGCCCGGGGACCGGGAGTTGGAAAGCTATCTGCAATCCCAGGAGTGGCGCGGAAAAGCGGGCGGGTACAACCTGGCGGAACTGGAGTCCCGGTGGCGCATCCGCATCGCACCCGGAAGCGATCCGTCGACCGTGGTGGGCCTGCCGATGAGGAAGCTTGTGCCGAGCTTGCGACGCCTGGGCGTGCGACCGGTGCGTCAGGTCATGGACACGAACGTGGGACCGCTTGAGGCATGAACCGCACCGAGATGCTCGCCATCGTGCGCGGCGAGGACCGCTCGACGAAAGCCGGTGCGCTCCGCGCCGCGATGAGTCTGGCCGAGCCGTTCTATCAACTGGCGGTCCGCGTTCGCAACGCGGGCTACGACGCTCGCTGGCTCGACGTGGCGCGCCTCACCCGACCCGTCGTGAGCGTGGGCAACCTCACCGCCGGCGGCACCGGCAAGACGCCCACCGTCATTGCCCTGGCGCGATTGCTGCGCGAGCTGGGCCACCGTCCCGCGGTGCTGCTGCGCGGCTACGCCGCCTGCTCGGGCCTCTCCGACGAAGCCACGGAGCTCTGCGAAGCGTTGGGCAAGGACGTAGCGGTGGTCGCCAACCCCGACCGCGTGGCGGGCTCGGGCCTGGCGCTGCGGATGGAGCCTCAGACAACGATATTCCTGCTCGACGATGGGTTTCAGCATCGCCGGGTGCGACGCGACCTGGACCTGGTGCTTGTCGATGCGAGCGATCCGTTCGGCGGCGGACGCCTGCTGCCGCGCGGGCTGCTGCGTGAGCCCATCGCTTCGCTGCGCCGCGCCCACGCGGTCATCGTCACGCACAGCGACGCGCTCGACCCTGCGGCGCTCAAGCGTCTGGACGAACGCATCACGCGTGAGCACGGCAAACCCCCGCTGGCCCACACGGCCCACCGCTGGACCGGCTTCCAACGCGGCGATGAGTCGCTTCCGATCGATGCGCTGCGCGACACCGACGTGGGCGTGGTCACCGGGTTGGGAAATCCCGCCGGTTTCGAGGCGATGGCCACCGCTCACGCACGGAGCGTCGTGCGTTGCCTGCGACTCGACGATCACTTTGCCTACACCCCCGACAACCTGCGCGGGTTTCTGCGAGGGCTTCAAGACGCTGGCGCCCGCGTGTTCCTCACCAGCGAGAAGGACTTCGTGAAGTGGCGACCGCTGCTGCGCCACGACGTGGCGGAACTGCCCATCGTGCGACCGCGACTGACGCTGGAGTTCCTCGACGGCGGCGAGGCTCTACGGATACAGCTGCAGCGTGCCGCGCCGGTGGCGGACGCTCGTTAAGCTATGCGTCTGATGACTCAAGGGACCGACTTGATGGACACCGACGACCTGATCCGCCTGCTCGACCGCTGGAGGTCGCGGAAGGTGCTGGTCGTGGGCGACTTCATGCTCGACCAGTATTCGTACGGCAACGCGGAGCGGCTTTCGCCGGACGCGCCGGTGCCGGTGTTGGCGGTGGTGCGGCAGGAGCACAAGCCCGGCGGCAGCGCCAACGTGAGCTTGGACCTGCGCGCCTTGAAGTGCGAGGTCGCCTGCGTGGGCGTGGTGGGGCGCGACGCCGCCGGAAAATCGCTGCGAAAATCCTTGCGCGACGCGGGCTGCGACGTGTCGGGGCTGATCGAGGTGAGCGACCGACCCACCACCGTCAAGCACAACCTGGTGGGTCTGGCGCAGCATCGTCACCCGCAGAAGATGTTCCGACTCGACCACGAGGACAAGCAGCCGGTGGACGCCGCCACGACGCGACGCCTGCTCGCGGCGGTCAAGGCGGAGCTCCCGGGCACGAGTGTGATCTGCCTGGAGGACTACAACAAGGGCGTACTCACCGAGGCGCTGTGCCAGGGTGTGGTGAAGCTCGCCAAGGCCAGGCGGATTCCGGTGCTGGTCGATCCGGCGGCGATCAGCGACTATCGCAAGTACACCGGCGTCACGAGCATGACCCCCAATCGTTTCGAGGTGGCGCTGGCCTGTGGCGAACGCGATGTCCACGACCCGCCAACCTGGCATCGCTGCGCCACTCAGCTCGTGCGCGACCTGAAGATGCAGTCCATCGTGGTCACGCTCGACAAGCACGGCGCTCTGCTCCTGGAGAAGGGCCGCAGGCCCACCCTGCTGCCCACGCAGGCGCGCGCCGTCTACGACCCCACCGGCGCCGGCGACATGGTGCTGGCGATGCTCGCGGGCGCACTGGCCAACGATGCCCACTGGCTCAACGCCGTCCAACTCGCCAACGTCGCCGCGGGGCTCGAGGTGGAGAAGTTCGGCGTCGTGCCCGTGGAGCTGAGCGAGATCCACCTGGCGATCCTCCTGCGCAGGCACGAGAAGCTCGGCAAGGTCCGCACCCTGGACCAACTGCTTCCCGAGATCGCCGCCCATCGTTCGCGCGGCGCGAAGATCGCCTTCACCAATGGCTGCTTCGATATCCTGCACGCGGGGCACGTGAGCTACCTGCGTGAGGCAAGGCGCAAGGGCGACCTGCTCGTGGTGGGCTTGAACTCCGACGCCTCGATCCGCAGGATCAAGGGCGAAGGTCGGCCGGTCAATCACCAGGACGATCGGCTGCTCGTGCTCAGCGAGCTGCAGAGCGTGGACTACCTGATCCTCTTCGACCAGGACACGCCGCTGGACCTGATCCGCGCGGTGCAGCCGGACGTTCTGGTCAAGGGCGCGGACTACAAGAAGAGCCAGGTCGTCGGCGCGGACATCGTGGAGCGTCGCGGGGGCGAGGTGGCGTTGGTCCCGCTGGTGGAGGGTCGAAGCACCACGAACATCATCGGCAAAATCCGCGGCAACGAGGCCCCGAGACTTACTCCGCCAACTCGCGCAACTGGGTCTGGAGTTGCTGGATCACCGGGGCGCGGGGGTTGATTCGACGGATCTCCTCGATGTAGCGCTGCGCCGCGGCGCGGTCGTTGGCGCGGAGCTTCCAGCGCGCCGCACCGGCGGCGAAACCCCAGTGCTCCGGGTGGGCCGCGAAGGGCTTCTCGTACACCGCCGCGGCGCGGGTCAGGTCGCCCTGCTGCGCCCAGCACAGCGCCATCGCTTCGAGGGTCTCGGGCTTCAGACGCTCCTGCTCCTCCAGCGCCTCGAGCACGAGCAAGGCCTGGCCCGGCTGATTGTCGCTGCGCAGGATGTTGGCCTTGAAAAGGACGTAACGCAATCGTTGCGGGCTCTGGGCGTGGGTGGCCGCGTCCACCGCCTTGTCGATCTGCGTCAGCGCCAGCGCGAGCTTGTTCTGCTTCTTGTAAAGCTCGGCGAGCGTGGCGTAGGCCTGGTCGTTCCGGTCGTCGGCGCGGAGCACGTTGAGCAGCAGTTGTCGGGCCTCGTCGTCGCGCTGCCGCGCCATCTTCGCCTTGGCCAGATGGATGTTGTACCGGGCGTTGGCGGGCTCGATGCTCCGCGCCAGATCGTAGTAGCGTTCGGCGGCGATGTAGTCCCGTTCCTCGAAGGCCAACGTGCCCGCGGTCAGCGCCAGCTCGGGCTGGCCCGGCTGCAGTTCGATGCTCCGCGCCCAGGCCGCCAGCGCCGGCTTGCGCTGGCCGTCCAGAACCAGCGCCTGACCGAGCAGTCGGTGGGCGTCGGGCAGCGTATCGTGGGCGCTGGTGAAGCTCTGGATCTGTGAGATCAACTCCGCGCCCACGCCCTGCTCGCGGGCGGCGGCTTCGAGCTTGACTTCCAGCGCCTGCAGCTCCGTCAGGGCACGCTCGAGCTGCTCCTGAGTGAGCCTGCGGTTCTCGATGGCGCGGGGCATCTGCCGCCGCCACCAGGTGACGCTGACCACGCCCGCAGCCACGCCCAGCAGCAGAAGCAACACGACCACGACGCGGCCACGCGAAGACGAACCCGCCATGACGCACAGCCTAGCGCGGATCGTGCCCGACCGCAACGCCCGTGGCCGACGTGCCCGCTATCCGCGCCGCGCCGGGACCGCGGAGGAGAGCGACGTCTGCCGCAGCAGGTCCTCGATGGACCGCGGCGCGGGCGGGCCGGGCTCGTCCTCGCGGTCGCAGGGCATGAGCGAGAGGTTCACGCCCCAGAAATCGAAGGCCTCGACGGCTGAGGCGCGGGGCCAGATCGCCCCGAGCGAGCCCGCCATCAGCAGGCCGATGTACACCGCCACGCTGTATGGCACCCAACTGCTCATCTGCCGCTCCCGGGTCCCTGTGCTCCGTGAACCCTCTGCTTCAAGCATGCGTTTCGCGGCAACGAGGGGCAAGCTGGGGGTTGTCCCAGTCACGCGCGGCTGGATTTCGCCGGTTGCCTGCGCGGCACAACCCCTATAATCGCTCCGCATGCTCGAGCTCTGCAGGACGGTGCGATTCGCGGTGGACCAGGCCGGCGCGACAGGGCCGCGAAGCAACAGTTTTTCAGCTTATCCGCCCGTCGAGGGCCTGGCGCGGTTCTATCAGTTGCACGTCCGCTGCGCCGGCGAGCCGGACCCGGCCACGGGCTACTTCATGAACATCACCGAGATCGACGCGGCGGTGCGCAGCAGCGTCCAGCCGCTCTTCCTTCGGGCTGCGGGCGTGGGCCCGCTGCTGCGTGAGGCGATCAGGCTTCTGCAGGCGCCGCTGCGCGGGTCGGTGGTGAGCGTGACGCTTGATCTGTCTCCTTTTCTTAACGCTTGTGTGCGGAGCAACGCGATGTCCAGCGTGACCCTTCGACAGCAGTACGAGTTCGCCGCGGCGCATCGCCTTCACGCGCCACAGCTGAGCGACGAAGAGAACCGTCGCGTCTTTGGCAAGTGCAACAACCCCGCCGGCCACGGGCACAACTATCGCCTGGAGGTCGCGCTTCGTGCGCCCATCGACGAACTGGGAACCAGCGTCACCGTCGCGGCGCTGGACGCCTGGACCGAGCGCCACGTGGTCAGCAGGCTCGATCACAAACACCTGAACCACGACGTGCCCGAGTTCGCGTCCCTCAATCCTTCGGTGGAGAACATCGCCAAGGTGATCCACGGATACCTCGCGCCGTTCGTAAACGAACTGCACCCGCTCGCGGCGCTGGAGGAGATCAGCGTGTGGGAGACGAGCAAGACGGTGTGCACCTACCGCGGCTAAGGCGTTGCGGCGTTGGGCGTCGCGGGCCGGCTTACCTCGGGTAGAATCCGGTTCATGAGCGTGGGCCCCCAGATTCAGGGTCTGTTCCTTCTCGTGTTGTTGGCGGTGCTGGGAACGATCGGGCTGGCGGTGGTGCTGCTGCTGCTGGTGAGCTGGCGGCATCAACTGGGTCGGCAGCGTAAAGCCGATCGCGGCGATGAGCCCCGAAAGCCCGACGCCTGGACGCTCTCGGGCCAGCGATTGGAAGTCCAGGACGATGAGCCTCCCTTTAAGCGGTAAGAGGGCGCTGGTGACCGGCGGAGCACGGCGGGTGGGCAGGGCCATCGCGCTGGAGTTGGCACGCGCCGGGATGGACGTGGCGATCACCTACCACCGCAGCGCCGAGGAAGCGCGCCGCGTGGTCAAAGAGATCGAGGCGCTGGGCCGTTCGGCGCTGGCGATCCGCGCCGATCACGCCCAGCGCCACGCCGCCGACCGTGTGTTCAGTGCTTTCCGCAAACGCTTCGATTCGCTCTACGCGCTGGTGAACAACGCCAGTTGCTTCGACCCATCGCCCATCGGCCGGATCGACGTCAAGACCTTCGACCGCAACATCGCCGTCAACGCCCGGACGCCGCTGCTGCTCATCCAGAAGTTCGCCCCGATGCTGGCGGCCCACCCGAGCCCCGGGCGAGTGGTGAATTTCATCGACATCCATGTTATGGGCCAGCCGCTCAAGGGCTACATGGCGTACAACTGCTCCAAGGCGGCGCTCATGGAAGTCACCATGACCGCCGCGATGGAACTGGCGCCGAAGGTCACGGTCAACGCCCTGGCGCCGGGCGTCGTGGCCTGGGCTGAGTCTTACACTCCCGCGCAACGCAAAGATTACATGCGCCGCGTCCCGCTGGCGCGGCCCGGCACGCCTCACGACGCCGCCAGGGCGGCGCTCTTCCTCATCCAGGACGCCTCTTACTGCACCGGGCAGATCATCCGGCTCGACGGCGGAAGGCTGCTGACCTAGTCCGACCTCCGACTGATCCAGCGGCTTTGGTGGCTCAGCCCTGACGCAGCACGCAGCGACCCGAGCCGGCGCAGACGTCGCACTCGGCCGCTCTTCCCGCCGCGTGCGCCAGGCAGTGCTCGATGCGTGAGCCCACCACGTCCACCATCATCGGGTGCAGCCCGATGGGCGCGGTGACGAGGAACTCGACGCCCGGATGCTTCGCCGCCGCCGCCGCCGCCAGCTGCGGGATGTCCTGGTTCCAGTGCTTGCCCGGCGAAAGAAAGTAGGGCGAGACCACTATACGCTTAGCGCCGCGCGCCACGCAGCGGTCAAAGGCTTCTGCGATGCTCGGGGAGGCAAGCTCCATGTGCGCCGCCTCGACGACGCCGAAACGACCCGCAGCGCGGAACATCTCCACGAACGCCTCGAGCATCTGGTTCGACTCGCTACGTCTGGAGCCGTGGTCCACGATGATGACGCCCACAGTGGATTCTTCCATCCCGCACATGATAGACGCTCTGCCCCCACACGCGTGGCCCGGCAGCGATGACATTGCTCGCCGCATCCATGCCCCGCCAAGCCGCGCCAATGGCAACAGTTCCGCAAATACGCATGATCCTTGTCGCAATTTCACTATTTACACAGATGCATTCCTGTAATAGCTTACATAGGGTGTTCACTAATAGTGATCACCCTGGCAGAAAGCAGCCGACGAAGCCGCATCCCTGGTGTTCAGGTATGTCACTCGAAATGATTCTCGTTGCGATTGTTATCAGAGATTAGCCTACCCTGCCGTGACTGGCCCTCGAGCTTGGCTTTCGTGTTCGAGTTCACCCGGTCGTCCTGAGTTTAATCAGTTGCGCTGCATTGAATTGAACCGTTTTTCGCACGATTTCTAACCATTGGAGAAGTGGATATGGCTCTGCAATGGCATAAGACGGTTCGGGGCGCCGGTTCGATTCTGATCGCTGGTGTGGTGCTCAGCTCATCGCCCGCAGGCGCCTTCTTGCTCACTGGGCGTTGGACCAACACGCAGACTGACGGTCCTGTGGGATCCTTTGACCCCGCTACCGTGACGTGGAGCATCGTGCCCGATGGCGTGTCCACCAGCCGGACCGATCCGGGGGGCAGCGACCTCGTGGTTTTCTTTGATGACCTGTACACCGTGGCGCCCGAGGATCGCTCGCCGGACCTGACCAACCGCCCCTGGTGGCAGGTCATGGATCGGCTGATGGACATGTACACCCGAACCTCCGGCATTACGATGGTCTACGTCGCGGAGCAGGACGCCAGTGGCGCGATCACGGGGCAGATGGGCGACATTCGTTCGGCAGGCAAGACCCATGGCGGCGCTACCCTTGGGTCTGCAACTTCGCCCAACGCGGGCGACATCCACTTCCGCACCAATGACGACTACGCCCCGAGCGAGGTGTCGTGGCGCAAGACCTTCGCCCACGAAGTCGGCCACGCCGTGGGCATCGGCCACGACTCGGTTACCGATCATATCTCCGTCATGGATGGGTCGGGCGGCTTCGGGTACTTCGGTGTTCAGTTCGACGACGTCTACGGCATGAATCGGCACTACGGCGATCCGCTGGAAAAGAACGGAGGGAACAACACCCCCGCGACCGCTTCTCCTCTGGGCGTCCTGACCGAGGGCACCCTCATCACCAGGGGCACCGACATCAACGACATGGTCATCGACGAGTTCGACGACGATATCGTCGGCGTCCATCACGCAGCGGACACGGACTACTTCGCCTTCACCCTCACCCAGTCCGCGGTGGTCCAGATCACCCTCACGCCGGTCGGTCCCACCTACACTTCCCGAGAGATCAACAACCGCGCCAGTCCCGTGGATTTCACGATGTGGTCCGACCTGAACCTGGTGCTGACGAACTCCAGCGGAACCCCATTGGTCACCGCCGACACCGGCTTGGTCGGCGAAAGCGAATCCATCAGCAACTGGCTCCTGAATCCCGGCGATTACCTGATCCGCGTCGACAGCGATCAGGACTTCAATCAGTTCTACTCGCTGGCCCTCTCGTCCACCGCGTTCCACAGCATTCCCGAGCCTGCCTCGCTGGCGATGATCAGCCTGATCAGCCTGTTCCTCACAGGACGGCGCCGCGAATCTTAAGCGGGGATGCATCAACGAGACAGGTCTGTTCCTTCGAAAACCCACGCTCCCACGCGCAGAGGGCGGCGGTGAAGGGACTCGCAACGACGCAATCCGCCGCATCGTGGGCGGCGGTATTATTCGTCGGCAGCCTGGCCCTCTCACAGAGGGGAAGGGGCTTTGAGCAAAGCATGGATGTCACCGTTCGAATCCTCAGCCGCGATGCGTTGGCGGTGCTGGAGACCGTGGCGGTCGATGTGTTCGACGGTCCGGTCGATCGGCGCTGGGCGGCTGAGTTTCTGGCTGACCCGCGGCATCACCTGGCGGTGGCGATCGCTGACGGAGTCGTCGTCGGAATGGCGTCCGGGGTCCACTACGTCCACCCGGACAAGCCGCCCGAGCTGTGGGTGAACGAGGTCGGCGTCGCCCCGCAGTTCCAAGGCCGGGGGATCGGTCGGCGGCTTCTGCGGGCGCTGCTCGCGCGCGGCCGCGAGGTCGGGTGCGAGAAGGGTTGGGTCGGCACGGAGGTCGCCAACGCGGCGGCGCGGCGGCTCTACCGCGCCGTCGGCGGCGTCGAAGACCCCGAGCCCTTCGTGCTGGTTTCGTTCGCACTGGGCGAGGGCGAAGCTTCGGACGCCCACCCCGACGCTCCTTAGCGTTCCAACACGCTCGATCTGAAGAGCCGCCGCCTCCGCCGCTGTTGGGCACGACGGGGGACCGACACGAAGTTGACTCTTGAACGAACTTGTCCGTGCGGGGGGTCGAATGACCTGCGGTGGGCCGCGCGGACTTGGCGCGCCTCACAGGGGTTCATTTGTTCAGGTCGAACAGCACCAACACTTCACCGCGGCTCTTGTCGGTGAAGTGAAGCACGAGTTGGCCGGCGTCGTTGATCGCGCTGGCGTCCCCGCCGCGGCCCTGACCAGCCAGACCGATCTTAATCGGGGTCAGCGTCGCATCGCCGATTTTCAGCGGTTCGCCCTCCGCGACGATTCGGGTCAGGCGGTCGGGTGTTCCCGCCCAGACCGCGCCCATGCTCTTGAAAACAACCTGACCGGCGGCGTTGAATTGCACATCACCAAACTGCTCGAGCGTCACGGTCTGATGCGGTGCGGGGGCGGGCATACCCTCGAACACGACGGTGGAGAGCTTACGCGACTGGGTATCGAACAGCAGTGTCGCTGCCCCGCCGTGCTTGTTCTGGCCAGGACGGGTCGTGATCGTCCGCACCAGAACGAATCGGCCATCACGGCTGACGATTTGATCGAACGTCGGTTGATGATGATCGACTGCTTTGCCATCGTGTCCAGGAAGTGGATCGCCGCCTTTGACGATCAGATGCACCTTCCGGCTGGCGTCGCGGTAAAACGAGCCATGCACGTGGGAGTAGTCACCCTTCTGGGTGCTGTCGAGCCGGGCATAGAAGGCGAGCACGTCGCCACCGGCACTGAGATTTGCGAATCGTGAGAAAGTGCGGTTGGGCACCGGGCTGGGTGTGCGGCCGGCCAGCACGACCTGCACGGGCTTGCCCGTTTGTGTGGTGAGGATGGCGCTGTGATTTGGCCCGATCACGTCGGCGAAATAGACCTGGCCCGACTCGGTGACTGCCACCCGATGCAGGCCGACACTCGCCATGTCGAGCTTGGCGGGGACACCTTCGATCGCACCTCCTTGGTTGCACGCGACCGTCGGTGCTTGGCCCGCCTTGGTCACGAGGATGACGTTGTGTTTGTCCTCAGCGTTGGGGTTCTCGCCCTTTCGGCCCTGGGCGCCGTAGGCGATGCTTTCGCCCTGCACCTCCAGGCGGTATCCGCTCAGCAGCCACTGCTGCAGCGGCTTGGGCATGGGGTAATCGGGCAAGGCGAGCTTTTGCACCGTCTTGCCGTCGCTGACCACGACCGCGTCCACGCGCGAGAAGCCCACTCGCTTCAGCTGGATCGGCGTGTGGGCGACGAGCCAGCCGCTGGGCGTGACGTGCAGTGTCGTGGTGAGGGTCAGCAGCAGTTTGGCGTCCTGGGGTCCGCCGGGCGGCGGAACGTCAGCGACAAGGGCTTGTTGCCACGAGAACGGGGCACCGGGGGTGGCGGCCTTGCCCACCAACGCCACATTCGGGTGCGACGTCGGTGCGAGTTTGGCGGTGGCGATGAATGCGACGTACCCGACCGAACTGATCGCGGCACGCGATATGCCCTCGATCTTGAAACCCCCGGGGATCTCGTCACCCGTCTGGGCAATGATCTGCTGACCCAGGATCGGGCTGGTCATTGAGCAACCCAACAAACCTATGAGCAGGAGTAGTCTCATGCCGCTCATTCTAAACTGTTCGGCGGCGATCAACTTCCGGGCAGCAAGTGGCGTGGCGAGGGCGTTGGCGTAGGGTGGGCCGAGTCTTCGAGGCCACGCCTCGTGGGTGGCGAATGGGGAGCGATGCCAGGTTGAATCATGAATGAACGTCGGCCTGCGGTGAGTCGGGCCAGCAGCCGTGGTGCTCGTGGACTTGACGCGCCTTGCCGGGGCGAGCGGGGGCGAGGTGATGAAGCAGTGCTTCCGGTGCGTTCGCCAGACTTTGGGACGCTTAAGAACCTACCATTGACGGCGGCATGCAACGCGGCTTTCTCTGCCTGATCGTTCTCGTGTTCAGCGGTTGTCGGAACTACTTTCCACCATCACCAACGTCGCGCGCGGCGAGCAGGGCTGATCTGGCGGGGGAGTGGCGATATCAACCGCCGGCGTCAGGTCAGGCAAGCGTTGTCCTGATCCTCAAGGCGGACTCGACCTTTACGCAAAGGGTGCAGATCGCGGGGAAGACGCTCAGTCAGTCGGGCGTCTGGGCCATCGATGGAACAGAGGTCGTGTTGACCGATGCGTTGACGGAGTTCAATGGTTGGCGGGCCTCGCCTCAGAGATGGGTTGTCATCGATCGCCACGAATCGCCCGCCGGGTTTGCGATCCTCGGCGGCGCAGACGACCCGGACCAGTGGATCGTGTTTGATTGGGTTCGCTGAGGAAGTCCGCGTGAAGCGGTGGCGGATTTCTTGAAGTGCGTTGGATGCGGGGCGACCCGGCCAGGATGGCCGGTTTATATATGAAATGCAGGGGGTTAGAACTCGGCGCTGCCGGGGGTTCGGGGGAAGGGGATCACGTCGCGGATGTTCTGCATGCCGGTGGCGTAGAGGATGGCGCGTTCCAGGCCCAGGCCAAAGCCGGCGTGGGGGACGGAGCCGTAGCGTCGCAGGTCGCGGTACCAGCTGTAGGCGGTCTTGTCGAGTTTCATCTCGTCCATGCGTGCGTCGAGCACGGCGAGGCGGTCCTCGCGTTGGGAGCCGCCGATGATCTCGCCCACGCCCGGAAGCAGGACGTCCATCGCGGCGACGGTCCTGCCATCGTCGTTGAGGCGCATGTAGAAGGCTTTGATGTCCTTGGGGTAGTGGGTCACCACCACGGGTCTGCCCACGAGTGTCTCGGTGAGATAACGTTCGTGCTCGGTCTGCAGGTCCATGCCCCATTTCACGGGGAACTCGAACTTCTGGCCACTGGAAGGTGCTTTTTCCAGGGCAGCGATCGCGTCGGTGTAGGTCATGCGTTCAAAGCCGGCGGCGATGAGTCTCTCCAGGCGTTCCACGCATCGCTTGTCGATGCGTTCGACAAAGAACTTCATGTCGTCGGCGCGCTCGGTCAGCAGCGTGCGGAAGATGGATTTGAGAAAGTCCTCCGCGAGGTCGGCGTTGGCGGCCAGGTCATTGAAGGCGACTTCGGGCTCGACCATCCAGAACTCGGCGAGGTGCCGCGGGGTGTTGGAGTTCTCGGCGCGGAAGGTCGGGCCGAAGGTGTAGACCTTCGAGAGCGCGGTGCAGTAGGTCTCGACGTTGAGCTGGCCCGAGACGGTGAGAAACGCGGGCCTGCTGAAGAAGGCCTGTGTCGGGTCCTTCTCTTCCGAGGGCGTGGTGACGCGGAACATCGCCCCGGCGCCCTCGCAGTCGCTGGCGGTGATGATGGGCGTGTGGACCCAGACGAAGCCGTGCTCGTGAAAATAGCGATGGATCGCCATGCTCAGGCAGTGCCGGACACGGGCGACCGCGCCGAAGGTGTTGGTGCGTGGACGCAGGTGGGCGACCTGTCGCAGGTACTCGAAGGTGTGCCGCTTGGCGGAGACGGGGTAGGTGTCCGGGTCGTCCACGAGTCCCACGACCTGAACGGAATCCGCGAGCAGTTCGACGCTCTGGCCTTTGCCTTGGGAGGCCTGCAACTTCCCGGCGGCGATGACGGAGCAGCCCGTGGTGAGGTGGGCGATCTGGCTGGCGTAGTTGCTCAGACTTCCGGGGGCCACGACCTGGATGGCGTCGAAGCACGAACCGTCGTGGACGTGGACGAACGACAAGCCGCCCTCGGCTTTGGAATCGCGGCGGGATCGGACCCAGCCGCGAAGGGTGACGGTTGAGCCCGGGGGAACGACTCCACGCAGGATGTCGGCGATGGTGGTGGGGGTCATGGCGGGTGTAGGTCGCGGAGCGCCCGCGGTCGTTGACCGGGGGCTAAATGGCGAGCATCGAGCGGTACTCCTCGAAGCGGCGGTCGATGTCGGCGCGGGTGATCTGACGTAAGCGGTCGAGGCTGAAGGACTCGATGTTGAAGCTGGCGACGATGGTGCCGTAGGCCATGGCGCGACGGACGCCGGCGCGGGTGAGGTGCCCGGAGGAGGCGAGATAGCCCATCATGCCGCCGGCGAAGCTGTCGCCGGCGCCGGTGGGGTCCACCACGTTCGAGAGCGGATAGACCGGGAGCATGACGACGTATCCGGTGTGGTCGAGCATGCACCCGTGCTCGCCCTTCTTGATGACGACGAACTTGGGCCCGAGCTTGACGATGGCGCGGGAGGCGGCGATGAGGCTGGACTCGCCGGTGAGCAGCTTGGCCTCCTCGTCGTTGAGGACCAGGCCGTCGATCTGGCTCAGAAGCCTCAGCAGCGTGGGCTTTTCGTGGTTGATCCAGAGGTCCATGGTGTCCGCCACGACGAGCTGCCGCTGCGGGAACTGGGCGAGCAGTTCGAGCTGACCGGCGGGATGGGTGTTGGCGAGGAAGACGAATCGACTGTCCCGGAAGCTCTGCGGGACGCCCGGGAGTTTTTCCGCCAGGACGTTCAGCTGCACGTCCAGCGTGTCGCGCTGGTTCATGTTGGCCTGGTACTTGCCGGTCCAGCGGAAGGTCTTGCTGCCCGCGCGGCGTTCGAGGCCGGCGGTGTCCACCTTGAAATGGGCGAAGGCGTCGAGCATGGCGGGCGGGAAGTCCTCGCCCACCGCGGCGACGAGGCGAACGGGCGTGAAGAAACTGGCGGCGGCAGCGAAGTAGACCGCACTGCCGCCGAGCACCTCCGGGGCGCGGGCGGTAGGGGTTTCGACGGTGTCGATGCCGATGCTGCCGGTGACGATCAAACTCATGTGAAGCTCGTGGGTGAGTGGGTGAGAGAGCGGGTCATGGTATCAAGGCGCAACGAAAACCGCAGCCGAGCGGTGGACCCGATCGGCTGCGGACAGAGTACGAAGGAAAGTGGAATTAGAAGCGGCTGCCGCGGTCGCGATCGCGTCCGCCGCGTCCGCCGCCGAACCCACCGCCGCCGCCGCCGCCACGGGGGCGCTCTTCGCGGGGGCGAGCCTCGTTGACGGTCAGGGCACGACCACCGTGGTCCTTGCCGCTGAGCGCGGAGATGGCAGCCTGAGCTTCCGCATCGCTGCCCATCTCGACGAACCCGAAGCCCTTGGAGCGGCCGGTCTCACGATCCGTGATGACCTGCGCGCTGGCCACGGTGCCGTGGGGAGCGAACATCTCTTCGAGCTGCGTGTTGTCCACGCTGTAAGGGAGATTGCCGACGTACAGTTTCCGACCCATAACGATTCCTTTTCACCGACAGAACGACGACCTACTTTTCACTTTCGAGGTCGAGGAGAAAGGGGCCGACGTTTTGGCCCAAAAGGTCAGAGGCAGAGCGGGAAAAGGAAGCGGGGCGGATACAGGGCCGTCACGTCCATCACTCGTTCAGCGAACCAACCGGACAGTGATCATACCAGATCGGGGCGGATATGTTCAACTGGGTAACAAACAAAATCGGAACGCAACCGCAGATTTCGCAGATGACACCGATTGGAATGCAAGAGGAGTGGCCAGGATAGCAGGAATTGAAGGGATCAACGGCCAGAAACTTGATCTACGTCATCTGCGAAATCTGCGGAAGTATTGGCTCTGGTTGTGGCCCTAAGAATCGCTCGTTAAACTTGTTGGGGATGGAACTTGCAGCGAAGCAGCCGGGCCGCGTGCGGTGGGGCTGGGCGGGAGCCTTGCTGCTGCTGACGGGGGTGCTGTTGCCCGCGGACGGCTGGGTGATGGATCGGCTTCGCGGTCGGGAGCCGGGCGGGGATGTCAAGCGTGAACTGCTCATGCTCCAGCAGTACGGGCAGTTCGCCGCGACGGTCGTGATCAGCCTGGCCATCTTCTTGCACGACCGGGGCAATCGTCGCTGGCTCATCGACTGGTGGCTGGCTCTGGGGGCAACCTTCCTGGCGTGTCAACTGCTCAAGATGTTCTTCGGTCGCGCCCGACCCGACCTGGCGCTGCCCTGGTCGTTCACCTTCCCCTGGCAGGTCTTCGACGACCTCGAAGGCAACCGTCGCATGGGCGTGGCCGCGTGGGACATCACCGGCAACGGCGTGGCGGGTCTGTGGTCGATGCCCTCCTCTCACACCGCCGCCGCCGTGGTGATGACGCTCTTCCTCTGTCGCCTGTACCCCCGACTCGCGCCGCTGCTCGTGGCGCTCACGCTCCTCGTGGCGCTCAGCCGCGTGGTCTTTGTGGACCACTACCCCAGCGACACCGCCGCCGGCGCTGCCCTGGCCCTGGTCGTCGCCGGGGCCGTGCTCCACAAAGTGCCGCGCGTGGCGTTGACGTAGAAGAAAACACTCGCCACGGAGCACACAGAGAGCACTGAGAAATAGAGAAATAGTGGGAGGGGGGCTCTCTGCATAGCCCGTGACGAGCCGCCGATGAACGCCGATAGGCCCCAAAGAGTAAAAGCCTCACCGGCCCCTCTTCTTCGTGTCTTCGTGACCTTCGTCTCTTCGCGTTAGAGATCGAGCGTGACAGGGGCGCTCGATGGACAGCCTTTCCGTGCTCTGTGCGTGCGCTGTGGTGAATCTCTTGCTCGATCGCGGCTCAAGGCTGTGAGGAGTTGACTTCCCAGTCCTTGCCGAAGAGGACGCGGTGCATGACCGCGGGGACACGGGTGTTGTCCATCGTGCCGCGGATCAGTTCAGCCGCCATGAAGCCTTCGCCGCGGACGAGCACGCCGTCGCTCGCGTCGTCGCGCAGGCCCCACGAGACCGCGAAGGGCATGGCCCTGCCCGCACGGTCGGGCTTGGCGATGAAGGGCAGCGTGCCGGTGCCGTCGCGTCCGTCCAGCGGTGCGCCGTTGTCCTCCAGCGCGGGCAGGGGTTTCTGGGCCTCGCTCATGGGTACACCGAACATCTGCAGGCCGCCCGCGCCGCTGTCCGCAGCGGTGAAGAGCAGCGTCCGGGGGTGCTCCGCCACATACGCGCGCGCCACGCCGATGGCGTCGTCGGCACGGTGCAACGCCTCGAGCGTGCCCCGCGCGTTGTTGCGGTTGCCGAAGTTGTCCGTGCCCTCCTCCTCGATCAGCAGCAGGAAACGATCCGCGTTGTTGCTCAGCACCTTCAGCGCCGCCGCGGTCATCTGCGCCAGCGTCGGGGCGTTGGGGTCGAAGTCGGGCAGGCCCTTCTCCTTGAGCACTTCCTCGCTAAGGTCGTTGAAGGTCGCCTCGTTGGCGAACAGGCCCAGCACCCGCTTCGTCTCCGCGGGAAGGTTCAGCAGTTCCTCTCGTGTATACACCACGGTATAGCCCTTGGACTGTGCGAACTCCACGACATTGAGCGGCTCACGCGCCGCTCCGGGAACTCGTGCGCCTTCGCCGCCATGTCGGCCCTTCACGCCCGCGGGCAGGAAATAGCGCTCGCCTCCGCCGAGGATCACCTGCGCCCCGGACTCCACCAGTTGCAGGGCGATCTCGGCGTGATCGCTGCGGTCGTGGACCAGCGCCAGGAAGCAACCGGTGCCCGGCTCGGTGTTGATGCCCGAGTTGACCACGCCCACCGGGATGCCCGCCCTCAAGGCGCGATGGGCGATGCTCGCGGGCGAACCGTCGGGCATCGCCACCACCGGCCGAGGCCTGCCCTCGGGCAGCACCGTCCCGTCGCCGCCGTACGACTTCGCCGGCGCTTTGACGCCGTAGGCGTGGATCGTCCCGCCCGCGTTGGAGGTGGCCGTCAGGTAGTCGGAGATGTGCCCGCGATAGACCGCCATGTGCGGGAGGCGGTCCCAGTGCAGGTCCGCGTCGGGCCCCACGTACAGCGCCCGTGCCGCCGCGTAGTGCTGCATCGAGGTCCCGTCGGGATGAATGAAGATCACGCTCCCGGTCTCCTGGGCGCGAGCACAGGCGACGCAGGAAGCCACCAGAAACATTACGGTGATGCTGCGTTTCATTCCCCGATTGTAGAGCCTGACCCGCCCCTGTGGGCGCGGTCGTGTTAACTCCGCGTTGGAAGCCCAAGCGCCCCGACAGTCTCTGCTGGCTCGACCCCAAGCACTGGCCCGACCCGTCATCACACGCTATCGTGATAGTCACTGCGGGCGTAACTCAACGGTAGAGTGTCAGCCTTCCAAGCTGAATGTTGCGAGTTCGAATCTCGTCGCCCGCTTTGCTCGCACGGCGTCACACGACGTGGCGCAGAATCTCATATTTCCGCGGGAGCCGTGAGATCTCCACCTGAGCGATCCCGCTCCAGTGGCCTAGCGTGTTGGGTGCTGCGCTTGTCGGGGGGATGGTGTCGCTCGTTCGGTGACGGGCCACAACCAGGATGGTGAAGCGCGGGTGTCACAGACAGAGCCACAATCCGGTGACGCTGTCGGGGGTGAGCGACTGTGCGTTAGAACTGTCGCAGCTGTGCTTCCGGGAGGTGCGTACTCTTCGTACTCGTAGTGAAGTGGCGGGGGCTGATACAGCTTCTATTCAATTCGCAGGCCTGCCGGAGAACCGTTGTTTGACCGGATGACCGGATGACCGGATGACCGGATGGGAGAGGATGTGGAGGGATCAAGCGATTGCTGGATCAAAACCGATTGAATCCAGCTTGATCCGGTGATCCGGTCATGGACGAATCGCTGGACGCACAAGAATCAAACAGAGTCCGTATGACGGGATGCAGGGGTGAGGATCAGACCCGCCCTGAAGCTGCCCCTGGGGCGGTCCGGGTCAGGGGGATAGTTCACCGTGGGCTCCGGGCATGGCAGGACTCGCCGTGAAGAGGCGCCCCTCCTTCAGCGGCCGGTTAGGGGCCCCGTTGCTTGACCCGCAAAGGTCGAGCAGCACCAGGTCGCTGGTGATGCGCGAAGATTCAAAAATGACGGGCAAGCCGCTGCCGGGATGCGTGCCGCCGCCGACGAGATAGACGCGGTCCAAATCTTCGAAGCGGTTCTGCGGTCGCAGGTGAAGCATCTGGTCGATCGTGTGGGCGAGATTGAACGTCGCGCCGCGGTAAATATCCAGTCGTTGCGCCCAATCATCCGGGGTGAAGACACGCTCGAAGCGGATGCGCCGTTCCAGATTGGTCACGCCGATGTTCGCCAGATGCTGAAGTGCCACTTCGCGGTATCGACTTCGCTCACGAGCCCAGTCGATGTTCGGATGCTGATGGCTGACCGGGATGAGCACGTAGAGTGTGCTGTGGCCCGGCGGGGCAAGCGACGAATCGGTCACACAGGCGTTCTGGACATAGAACGACGGATCTTCGGTGAGCAGGTGTCGGGACTCGATGTCTGCGAGGTTGGCGCGGTAGTCTCGTGAGATGTGGATGTTGTGGTGCGCCAGCGAGTCGCACGTCCCCTCGATCCCCAGATACATCATGAAGGTCGAGCAGGAATACTTGCGGCTGGCCACCCGCTGGTCGGTCCACCTGCGGCGTTTGGCGGCGGGAACGAGGTGAGTCACAGCGTGAGCGAAGTCGGCGTTGATGACGACGGCATCCGCACGATACTCGCCGCGAACCGTGCGAACCCCGACCGCACGCCGCGACTCGAAGAGAAGCTGCTCCACGGGTTCATTCAGGCGAATGTCACAACCCAACTTCCCGGCCACCCGCGCCATCGCCCCCGTCAGCGCACTGCAGCCGCCGACCGGATGGAACACGCCGTACTCGTATTCGATGAACGGCAGGATCGAGAACAGGCTCGGGCAGCGGAAGGGCGACATCCCCAGATACTTGGCTTGAAAGGTGAACGCCAGGCGTAAGCGTTCGTCCGTGAAATAGTGGGTCAACTCGCTGTAGAGCGAGCGCCAAGGCTTGAGCAAGGGCAGTGCGCCCAGCAGCCGCCATTGCAGGAGGCTCTTCCACCCCAGGAACGGCATCTGAAGGCAGGGCGAGAATTTGGCCAATTTCTTGCGGTTGTCGGTCACGAACCGGCGAAAGCCGATCCCTTGGCCGGGCGACAACCGATCGATCTCGGCACACATCTGATCCACGTCCGACGAGGCGTCAAGCTTGCCGCCACCGCCGAAGGTCAGTCGGTACATCGGTGAGAGCTTCTTGAGCTCCACTTCTTTGCGCAGATCGTATCCCGCCGAGGCGAAGATGGTCTCGAGCACCTGCGGATAAAGAAAGAACGTAGGCCCGACATCGAAACGGAAGCCCTCGTGCTGTATCGCGGCGGTTCGCCCTCCCACCCGCGGCTGCTTCTCGATAACGGTGACTTCCAGCCCTCGGGCCGCAAGCAGCATCGCCGTGGCCAATCCTCCGGGCCCTGCTCCAACAATGATTACCTTCGCTGACATAACAAACCTTTATTCAGAGTGTACTTCATGTCCGGATCAACCATCGAAACAGCTTCCTGAACCGCGCCAAGTCCATGCTGGGCGGCGGATATCGGGAATTCGGATCAAACCACAGGGGTCGATGCATGACCGTCCGCTGCTGGCTGAGGCCATCAAAGCCCGCGCGGCCGTGGTATCGGCCCATGCCACTCTCGCCGACGCCGCCCATGGGCAGATCGCTACCCACCGCCTGAAGGAGGGTGTCGTTCGTGCACACGCTTCCGCTGCGTGTGCCCGCGATGAACCGGTCGTGAACGGACCGATCACGGGTGAACAGGTAAACCGCCAATGGGGCCGGCCGTCCGCTGATGATGGCCATCGCCTCGTCCAAGTCGTCATACGGCACCACGGGCAGGATCGGGCCGAAAATCTCCTCCTGCATGATCGGTCGATCGAGCTGGACGTCCGTGATGACCGTCGGGGCGATGTACAAGTCGGCTGCGTTGAATTGCCCGCCGACGACGGTTCGACCGCTGCCAAGCAGGTTGATCAGTCGATCGAAATGCCGACGGTTGACGATACGGCCGTAGTCTCCGCTGGCCTGCGGGTCAGAGCCATAGAACCCCTTGAGGGCTTTGCCCAGCGACTCGATCAGAGGCTCGACAATCCGCTTGTCCGCCAGCACATAATCCGGCGCCAGGCAGGTCTGCCCCGCGTTCATGAACTTGCCCCAGGCGATCCGGCGGGCTGCAACACCCAGCGAAGCATCCGCGCAGACCACGCACGGACATTTCCCGCCCAACTCCAGGGTCACTGGAGTCAGATGCCTGGCCGCCGCCGCCAGCACCTCCCGACCGGCCGCGCCCCCGCCGGTGAAGAAGATGTGGTCGAACCGCTGCTGCAGCAATGTTCGGCTCATCGAGGCGTCGCCCTGCACGACATGCACATAGTCATCCGGGAACTTCGCGTTGATCAGTTCGGCGATGCATCGGGAGGTGGTCGGGGCGAACTCCGACGCCTTGATCACGGCACAATTGCCCGCAGCCATCGCACTGACTAACGGTGACAGAAGCAGCTGCACGGGGTAGTTCCACGGTCCGACGATCGCGCACACCCCCAGAGGTTGCGGTAATTGATATGCCCGCGCAGGCCACGACAACCAGGGGGTGCGACATCTCCTCGGGCGCATCCAGCGGTGGAGATGCCTTAGGGCGTGTTCCGTCTCGCCGATGACCAGCCCCAACTCCGACGCATAGGCCTCTTGAGCCGACTTCCGGAGGTCGGCATGCAGCGCGGTGAGCAATTGCGATTCATGGGCGCAAAGCGCATGGCGTAAACGACGCAACTGCTCGGCGCGCCAGGCCGCCGGGCGAGTGCCGCCCGATTCGAAGCGGGCTCGTTGGCGGGCGACCAGTTGACTCAGCTCCATCACATGCTTTCCACTGCGGTCCTGGATTGCTAGGATTCATAGGCGCGCTGACTCGCGCCGATCCAGCGAAGCGCTCATCGAGTCTGAACTTTGCGTAAGACAGTCATCGTTGTTGGAGCCGGCCTTGGAGGGATTTCCGCAGCTCTGACCCTGAGCCAGCGCGGGTACGACGTTTCGATCTACGAAAAAAACGCGAAGATTGGGGGCAAGCTCAACATCCTGCGAGCTCAAGGCTATACGTTTGACCTTGGCCCGTCCATTCTTACGCTCCCGCAAGTGTTTGAGAAGCTCTTCGAGGGGTCGGGTCGGCAGATGAGCGACTACATCACGATTCATCCGGTGCGCCCGCACTGGCGTAATTTCTTCGAAGACGGCAAGGTGATCGATTTGTATCCCGAGCGGGAGATGATGGACGCTCAGGCCCGCAAGGCCGGCGAGGATCCGCGCAACCTGCACCAGTTCCTGGAGTACGCGGGACGGCTGTACGACCTGATCGATGCTGGTTACTTCCGCCAGGGGCTGGATACCTCGCGGGAGTTTTCGGAGTTCTACGGCCTGGGGGCATTTCCAAAGTTCGATCTGCTCAACACGATGCACGGTGCGGTCAAGCGCCGGCTCAAGAGTCGCTACCTGCGCGATATCTTTGACTACTTCAGCAAGTACGTAGGTTCGTCGGCGTACAAGGCGCCGGCGTTCATGAACTGCCTGCCGACCATCCAATACCGCCATGACCTTTGGTATGTGCAGGGAGGGATGTACGGCATCGCGGAGGGGCTGGGCCGGCTGCTGGATGAGCTGCGGGTTCCGACGCACCTGGGCTGCGAGGTCACGCGGATTCAGACAAAAGACGCTCGGGTCACCGGCGTAGTCACGAGCGACGGCGCTTTTCACGCAGCCGATATCGTGGTGTCGAATATGGAGGTCATCCCCGCCTACCGCCGCCTGCTCAACGTCGAGCCGGCCTTCCTTCGCAGGCTCGAACGCCGCTACGAGCCGGCCTGCTCAGGCCTGATTCTCGATATCGGGCTCGACCGTCAGTACCCGCAGCTGGCACACCACAACTTCTTCTACTCTTCGGATCAGCGTGCGTACTTCAGCGATGTATACGGCAAGAAACGATTGCCCCAAGACCCGACGATTTACCTCGTGGCCGCGTCCCGCTCCGATTCTTCCGTGGCACCCCCCGGATGCGACTGCCTGAAGATCCTTCCCCACATCCCATACATTAACGAACGTCATCCACTGACGGCGGAAGATTACGCAGGCTTCAAACAACGCGTCCTGGAAAAGCTCGAACGCATGGGCCTGACCGATCTGCGTCGGCACATCGTGTTCGAGCATTCCTGGACCCCGCTGGACATCCGCGACCAGTACTACTCCAACAAGGGATCGATCTATGGCGTGGTCTCCGACCGTTGGCGGAACCTGGCGTTCAAGCATCCTAAGCAGAGCACGCGGTACCCCAACCTGTTTTTCGTAGGCGGGTCGGTCAATCCCGGCGGAGGCATGCCCATGGTCGTCTTGTGCGGGCAGAAGGTTGCCGACAAAGTTGTCGCGTGGGACCAGTGATGGCCACTCTCGTCATCGCGGCGATCTTGTGGGGGATCGGCTGGTGGTTGCTGTACCGAATCAGGTCCGCGGCCCGAGGCAGACCGCTGCCGGGCACCCCCCCCGTCCGTGGCACGGCCGGTGAGCCGCGGTTGTCGATCATCATTCCCGCCCGCAACGAGCAGGCGAATCTGCCGCGGTTGCTGCGGTCCATCGGCGAGTCAGCCCCCCGCTGCACACAGGTCATCGTGGCCAACGACAACTCAACGGACCAAACCGCATCCGTGGCCCGCGCTCACGGCGCGGCGGTCGTCTCTGTTCCTCCGCTCCCCAACGGGTGGCGGGGCAAAACCTGGGCCTGTCATCACGGGGCGACAGCGGCGGAGGGCGACGTGTTCCTGTTCCTTGACGCGGACACTTGGTTTGAGACCGGCGGTCTGGCCCGCCTGTGCGCCATGTACACCGGCGAAGCCTTGTCCCTGGGCCCCTACCACATCACCCAACGGCCCAGCGAGCAGCTCTCCGCGTTCTTCAATCTGCTCATGGTCAGCGGGACCATTCCCGACCGACTGTTCGGCCCGATGCTCATGATCGACCGCGCCTGTTACCAGCGCATAGGCGGTCACCAGTCCGTGCGCGACCGAACGCTGGAGAACTTCCACCTTGCTCTTCGCTTGCGTGAGGAAAAGCTGCCTCTGAAGAGCATACCGGGTTGGGGGATAATCTCGTCCCGCATGTATCCCGGCGGGCTGGGCGATTTATACCGCGGATGGGTCAAAGGTTTCGCCTCCGGGGCGGCGGGGACGCCCGCGTGGCTGCTGTTCACTCACGTCGCATGGCTGTCGGGCATGACGATGGTGCTGGGCCTGCTGCCTTGGTTTTGGCCGGCCACGATCCTCTATGGACTCTTCGCTGGTCAGTTGGCATTGCTGCTGCGCGAGGTTGGCCGATTCCGATGGTACACCTACGTTTTCTACCCCGTGCCGTTGCTTTTCTTCTTCGTGGTATTCGCTGTCTCGTTGATTCGGCGGGGCAGGACCGTGAGTTGGAAAGGGCGTGAGATCCTTGCTGATTAGATTGTCCATTCCGCTCACGATCTTCTTGAATGTCGGTGGCTGGTTACTCATCCAGTTGCTCTGCGCGTGGAGCTTCACCGCGATGCCGGCAAGCTGGTTTACCCCACCCCGATCGTGGGCGTGGGAGCGGCGGGGACGCCTGTACGATCTTCTTTTCCGACCGCGTTCATGGAAGCATCTCTTGCCGGAGGGCGCGGCTTGGTTCGCCGGGGGGATCCGCAAGAAGGGGTTGATTGGTCGCCGCCCCGAGGCCTATCGCGATTTTGTGCGTGAAACCTGGCGGAGCGAGTTGTGCCACTGGTGCGCGATGGCATGGACGCCGCTGTTTTTCCTCTGGAATCCGCTCTGGGGCTGTTCGATCATCG
This sequence comes from uncultured Phycisphaera sp., assembly GCA_964496285.1. Classification (GTDB taxonomy): domain Bacteria; phylum Planctomycetota; class Phycisphaerae; order Phycisphaerales; family Phycisphaeraceae; genus CAZBXW01. The sequence goes on along the minus strand of CAZBXW010000005.1, from coordinate 57,074 downwards.
TCATCTACGCGGTGGCTGCAAACATGCCTTGCATCATTGTCCAACGATACAACCGTGCGCGTCTCCGGAGAACATGGGGTTCCGGGCACTCGTGAAAAATGCGGCCGATGGCTCCTGGGAACTGACGACCGCTGTTACGAAAGTGTCATCCTGCTCCACTGGAAGTAGGCCACCAGCACGCTGAGCACGAGAAAGGTCGACGAGGGCAAAGCCTTGTAGAGCGGATCCCTGACTTTCAGGTGCATAGACACCGCTCCCGCCATCAGGAACGCCAAGCCGATCCCGGCGATCACCGCCACAAGCGGCTGCCACACCCCGAGGATCATCATCGCGCCGAGGGAGAGCTTCGACACACGAATCAGGTTCCTGAACCAGACGGGAAGCCCGTAGTGCTCGAACTCTTCGGCCATGGTCTTGGCCTGCCCACCCCGAAAGATGCCCGGCCGGTTATAGCGGATGAGCCAGACATCGAGCATCGCACAGGCAATAAAAGCCTGACTAATGACGAGGAACCACTGCATGGCGCGAAGTCCTCACAACTGTGAATTGCTTCGGATTGTAGCGGCGGTACAAAAGCAAGCAACGTCTCGCACCGCGAAGCCTCGGTGTTCGCTGCAGTCCGGCTCGGGGTGCTCACGTGAAATGTAGCCGGATCGAAAGGAAGCTTGATCTCGCACAGACCGCCGCGAAATTCCGAGCTTGAGAGAGGAACATCACGGTCAGGCCGAACTGGACCCGAAGGCGCCATCGCGTCAGGGTTGACGAAACGCGGCGGCACCCCAAGGGCGGCTCCTGACAACGGCTCGGTCGGCTAACTAAGATGATCAATGGGTTGCGTCGGGAGATCCCTCCGCCCCCGGCCAAGTGAGTGACATGCCGACCGCCGCGCTGATCTACCCACACCAGTTGTTCCAGCCCCAACCGGCCGCAGCCGGCGCGGACGTGGTGTTCCTGGTGGAAGACCCGCTGTACTTCCGCCAATACGCCTTTCACAGGCAGAAACTCATGCTTCACCGGGCCAGCATGAAGCGATATGCCCGCGAGAACTTGCCGCAGGCACGTTACATCGACGCCTCGAAGTTGAAGGACACGGGGGACGTGGCGCAGGTGGTTGCGGCGGCGAAGTGTCGGGCGGTTCGCGTGGTCGACCCGAACGACGATTGGCTGGGCACGAAGCTGCGGTCTGCTTGCGACGCGGCCGGCCTGACGTTGACCGTGTTGCCCGATCCGCACTTCCTCACGCCGGACGCGGAGATTGCCGCCTACACCGCTGAAAAGCGGCGTCTGTTCTTCACCGACTTCTACATCCGGCAGCGCAAAAGGCTGGGCGTGCTCCTGGCGCTGGACGGGAAGCCAGTGGGTGGCCAATGGAGTTTCGACGCCGAAAACCGCAAGAAGCTGCCGGCGAGCGTTCTTCCGCCGTCACCGACATGGCCGACCGAGAACGAGGACGTCCGTGAGGCGCGGCGGTATGTTCGCCGATGTTTTCCCGACGCACCCGGCCTCGACGAGCCGTTCCACTACCCCACCTCTGCCACCGAGGCGCGGGCCTGGCTGAACGAGTTCCTCGAACGACGGTTGGCGGATTTCGGCGCCTACGAAGACGCCATCTCGACGCGCCACCGAGTGCTGTTCCACTCGGTCCTGACCCCGGCGCTCAACACGGGCCTGCTCTCGCCGCGCCAGGTGCTCGACGCTGCCCTGGACTACGAGGGCCTCGTGCCGATGAACTCGCTGGAGGGGTTCGTCCGACAGGTGATCGGCTGGCGCGAGTTCGTCCGCGTCGTGTACCGCACTCACAGCCGCAAGCAGCGGACGCGGAACTACTGGGGCCAAACCCGGCCCATGCCGCCCGCCCTCTACACCGGCACAACCGGCATCGAACCCGTCGATCACGTCATCCGCGCCGTCCTCGACACGGGCTATTGCCACCACATCGAGCGGCTGATGATTCTCGGCAATTTCATGTTGCTCTGCGAGCTCGACCCGGACGCCGTTTACCGTTGGTTCATGGAGTTGTTCATCGACGCCTACGACTGGGTGATGGTGCCGAACGTGTACGGCATGAGCCAGTACGCCGACGGCGGCGGGATGACCACCAAGCCATACATCAGCGGCAGCGCCTACGTACGGAAGATGAGCGACTTCAAGAAGGGCCACTGGTGCGCGGTGTGGGACGCACTGTATTGGCGATTCATCGACCGGCACTCGGACCGCTTCGCATCCAACCCGCGGATGGCGCTGGTGGTGAGAATGAAGGAAAAACTCGGCAGGCAGAAGCTAAGCGACCACCACCGGATCGCGGACGATTTCCTGACCCGATTGCACGGGTGAGTTCGTTGGGCGTCTGCGACGCTGGGGCCAAGGGCCAGCGGGGATTGTCGTTGTCGAGTGTCACACGCTCGATCCAGATGATGATCTTAGCAGCGAAAGGACCGCCGTGACATTCAGCCCCAATCGTCGGGGAAGTTTCGCGATGATCCGCGGCAACTCCCTCTAGCTGACCCTGCCGGTGCGTTTCTCATGGGGACGAGGACGCGGGCCACTTGCCTGCGCTAGGCTGACCGCGTCAGCAAGGTCGAGGCCGTTGATTCCGTGGCGATCAAAGTCGTCGCCAGCGTCGCTGGACAAACTATTTGCGCTTCAACAGCCCTGATCGTGCCCCGGCAGCCCCCGGCCCGTCGTCAGGGTGGGCAACTGCTTCGGGGATGATGCTCGACCAAGCTCTGCACCCGGAGTCCTCACCGTTTGAGGGGAAGTCCAAAAGCCTCGTTTATGTCTTGTGACTGTCCTGCGCAGCACGACGACCAAAGTAATGCTTCAGGATCATCCATTGGTTCTTGAGCGTGGTGCGCAGCCAGCCCTGCGTCTGCCAGCGTCGCGCGGAAGTAATGACGCGGTGGTGCGTGAGGTGGATTCGGCCCAGGGCTTTTAGTCGAGGCAGCATGGCGTAGTCTTCCATGCGCGGCAGGCTGGGAAAACCTTGGCATTGCCGGAAGGTCTGGGCGGACATGAACAGGGCCTGATCTCCGTAGGGCCGCGCGAATAGCCGGGAACGCAGGTTGACGGACCATTCCATCAGTCGAGGCGCAAGGCCACGAGCGTCAATGGCCAGGCTGAACGCGCCGGCACTGACCGCGGGCTGGCACAGCGCGCAACGAATCGCGGCGAGGTAGTTGGCTGGAAGAAGGGTGTCCGCGTGCAGGAAGAGGAGCAGATCGCCTCGCGCCTGCGCGGCGCCGACGTTGAGTTGTAAGCCGCGCGACGGTGCAGTGCAGACCACGCTCGCCCCGAAGGCCTTGGCGATCTCGAGGGTGCGGTCGGTGCTCTGGCCGTCCACGACGACGATCTGGACGCCGCTGACGGACAGCACCGACGACAGAGTGGCCGCGAGATGGTCCTGCTCGTTGCGTGTGGGGACGACGACGCAGAGGGTGGGTCGAGCCTCGGCGCTGGCCATGCGGGCAACCGCCCATGTCGCGAGGTCCTTAGGCGTGTCCACGTCCGGAAGCTCCGAGAGCAGCGCGGGGCGCAGTCCCGCACGTCGGCAGGCATCGAGGGTTTGTGAAAGCACGACCGGCTCGCCCCAGGAGATATCGCTGAAGAGTTCGGGGTGGTCGGACTTCAGACCGATCAGGTAGTAGCCGCCGTCGCTCGCTGGGCCCAGGACCACGTCGTGACCGTCCAGAGCGGCAAAGGCCTGTTCGAGGCGGTCGGCGGTGAGCAGCGGGCAGTCGGCGCCGAGGATGACGATGCGTCTGGCGCCGGCGTTCAATGCCTGCGATGTGGCGCGGTGCAGACGCTGGCCCAGATCGCCCTCACCCTGATCGAGGTAATCCAGATCACCGCCGAACCGCGCCCGCATCCTGCTCGTGGGCGCACCGGTGCAGAGCACGGTGATCGTCGCCTGGCGTCTTGCACGAAGCCGGCGTGCGGTGTTCAGGGTGATGCGAACCAGTTGCTGATGCAGCCGGGCCGCGCCATCGGGGCCGAGCAACGGGATGAGCCGGGTCTTGGCCCGGCCGGGCGTGGGGTGGCGGCCAAAGACGAGCAGGCGATCGGTCGCGGGTGCCGACCGAGTGGGACAGGCGCGGAGCGCTTCACGGAAGATCGTGGTGATGATCTTGACGCCCGCGGCGACGACGCCGCGGATCGTGCCGGAGATCTTGGATTGGCCGATGCGCCTGCGGTAGCTGACGGGTGCTTCACTCACGACAAGCCCCCTGCGCGCCGCCCGCACCTGCATCTGCACGGTCCAGCCAAAGCCACGGTCGTCCATCGTCAAGAGCTGCAGTGACGAGTAACGAACGGCGCGGAAGGGCCCCAGGTCGGTGTAGTGCGCTCCGTAGAGAATGCGCATCAAGCCGCAGGCCAGGGAGTTGCCCAGGCGTTGCTGAGGCGTCAGTGCGCCCGCCTCGGCGGCGCCCAGCACACGGGACCCGATGACCATGTCCGCCTCGTCACGGTCGATCGGCTCGACCAGCCGCCTCATCTCCCGTGGATGGTCGCTGAAATCGCCGTCCAGGAACACCACGATGTCCGGGCGGTCCAACGCGGCGAGTCCCGCCAGGCAGGCGGCACCGTAACCACGCTTTGGCTCGCGTACGACGGTTGCGCCATGACTCCGGGCGACCGCTGCGGTGTGGTCGGTCGATCCGTTGTCCGCCACGACGGTCTGGCTCACCCAATCGGGGATTTCCGCCAGCACTCGTGCGATGGCGTGTTCTTCGTTCAGAGCAGGAATGACGACCGCCACGCGACCCGACGGGCGGTAAGAACCATCCTCCTCGATCGCCGACTGTCGCGGCGCCGCGCTTGATGCACGCAGCTCCAGCGCCAGCAGAAGCCAGACGGGAACGAACTCGATCCAGACCAGGCCGTAGTCGAACCATTGTTCCTGTCCCAACGCCTCCAACGGGAATCGCAGGTAATAGAGGGGCAGCGTCGCCGTCAGCGCCAGCACTGACCACATCGGACGCAGCGCCAGCAGCGGCAGAAGCCAGAGGTAATACCAGGGGAACTGCGTGGGGCTGAGCAGGAAGAGTGTGCCCGCCACCGCCAGGACGCTCGCGGTGAGCCAGCGATCATCGGGGCTTCGCCGCCTCAGGAGACAGGCCACCAGGAGCAGAAGGATCAAGGCGACCGCGAGTCGGGCTGCGCCGCGTCCGTACTCGGGACTGATCCATCGCAGCGATTCGTAAAGCAGCAGATGGGCGGAGTCGTTCATCTGCCAGCGCTGGGCGTAGGCGGTGAAGCCGCTGCTGTCGTCGAGGTTACTCATCAGGATCGGCCAGGCCAGAAGCGCCACGGTCACGGTGAACGCGCCAAGGCCTGCTGCCCGCCACGACCGGGACCGCGTGCTGTAGCGAAGCAGTAACGGAAGCCAGAGCATCGGCCAGACTTTCGCGCCGGTCGCCAGTCCCAGCGCGATCATCGACAGGATCGTGCGCCGATGGATCGCCCCGAGCAACGCGCCAAGGGCCGCGACGATCAAGACCAACTCCATGTGTCCGGAGTTGTAGACTTCCTTGATCAGCAGCGGATTGAGCCAGTAGACGCCCAGCGAAAAGGCCACGGATGAGCAACCGACCGTCCTGAGAATCAGCAGCAGCATCACCGCCGCCGCCAGGTCCAGTGCCAGCCAGGTCCAGCGCAGGCCTGATATCTCGAAGGGACGGATTCGGTGCGCCAACGCGAAGGCGGCCTGCGTGGTGGGCGGATAGATCGTGCGCAGCGTGGGATGGTTGATGCGTGTCAGCACCTCGCCGGACCGGCTCGCCAGGTCCCGCAGCGGTTCGGGTGCGCTCTGCGGATCGGAAGCGAACTGACTCGGAGCGTATGCGTAAGGATTCAGACCCCGGGCCGTCACCGCCCCGTCCCAGAGATACCGGTACTGATCGGTCTCGAGGATCGGCGTGGCGGTCGTCTGGCTCAGTCGCATCGCCAGGCCCACCGCCAGCACGATCAGGACCATCGATCGCGAGGAGGCGTGACTCCGCAGCAGCGCGAGAGTGACCAGATAGAGCAGCCCCGCAGCCGCCTGCATCGCAACAAAAAGCAGCACCGGCTTGTCCAACACATCGCGTGAATAAGCGAACTCCCCGCTGACCCAGGCCAGCAGGATCGACCATCCCAGCAACGCCCACAGGCACGCCGCCAGCATGGATCTTGACAGACTCAATCGCACCACCCGTGGGCTGCTCCGAAACAGTGCACGACGGTTTTCACCGTCATGCACCGGGAGGGGAGTCACTACTTTAGTGTGATCCTGAACCGCTGGGCTTGGAGCCCGATCCCTTGGCGGGCTTTGAATCCGAACCCGCTTCCTTCTTCGTCAGAGGGAGTTCCGCCTTCGTCCACGCTTCGATGCCGCCGGTGAAGCGGATCACGTTGGGATAGCCATGCTGCGCCAGTCGATTGGCGAGCATCTGGCTCGCGGGACACGCAGGGCCGCCGCAGTAGGTGACCACCAGTTGATGGGGATTGCTCACGACCTTATGCAGGGCCTTCTCGTCGGCGTCGTGCGCCATCGGTGTGGCGCCGGCGATCCATGATTCCGACGGACCGCGCGCGTCCAGAAGCGTCATCGGAACCTTGGCGTCCATCAGTGCCTTGAGCGCCTGAGCGTTGAGTTCCGCCTTGACCTCCACCGGCTTGGCGTCCGAAGAAGATTCTTTCGCGTGACTCCCTTCGTTCTTGCTTCCGCTGCCCTCGGCGAGCACCAGCGTGCCGCCGCCCACCAGCAGCGCCGCCGCTGTCAGAAACGTCCAGAACATCGAAACATGGCCTCGTGTGTACCGCATACCGTGCCTTTCAATAAGGAGACTGCGCTTGGCGTCGTGGAACACCCACGATCGCCCTGTGACTGCTTTTCACCTGCGCCATCGCAGGATTCTCTGGAACACCGCTTTGATCGGGGGCGTCAGTCGGGTTCTGCTGTAGGCGTCGCCGGCGCGTTTGATCACGTCCGCCTGCGTCGGATAGGGATGAATCGTCTTGCCCAGCGTGCCCAGGCCCGCGCCCGCCACCATCGCCAGGGTGATCTCCGAGATCATCTCCCCGGCGTGGCCCGCCACCAAGGTGGCACCCCGAATCCTGTCCGTCCCTTTTCGGACGTGGACCTTCAAGAATCCCTCGTCGTCGGCGTCGAGGATGGCGCGGTCCACGTCCTTGAGTTCGACGGTGAACGTCTGCACCGGGATTCCCGCCGCCTGGGCGTCGCTCTCGTACAGACCCACATGCGCGATCTCCGGGTCGGTGTAGGTGCACCAGGGCACGGTCAGGGCGCTGGCCCTGGCGCGGCCGAAGAACAGGGCGTTCTGGATCACGATACGCGCCAAGGCGTCAGCGGTGTGCGTGAACTTGTGCTTGGAGCAGATGTCCCCCGCGGCGAAGATGCGCTTGTTGGTCGTGCGCAGGTGATCGTCCACCGCCACCCCGGTGCGATCGTCGTGCCGCACGCCCACCGCCTCGAGGTTCAGACCCTCGACGTTGGGCTTCCGACCCACGCCCACGAGGATGGCGTCCACCGTGATCTCCCGCTGCTGCCGCTCGAAGTCCAGGACGATCAGGCGTTCGTCGCCCACGCGGCGCACCGCGAGGGCCTCTGGGCCGCAGAGGATCTCGACACCGTCGCGAACCAAGGCGGCTTCCACACGCCGCGCCGCTTCGGGGTCCTCCCGCGCGAGGATGCGGCTGTGGGACTGGATGAGCGTGACCCGCGACCCGAAGCGGGCGAAACTCTGTGCCAGTTCGCAGCCGATGGGTCCGCCGCCGATCACCGCCAGGCGTCCGGGCAGGCGCGTGAGCGAGAAGATCGTTTCGTTGGTGAGGTAGCCCGCCTCCGCCAGGCCCTTGATGGGCGGCGCCGCGGCGCGGGCGCCGGTGGCGATCACCGCGCGGGCGAACTTCAGTTGCTGGCCCGCGACCTCCACTGTGTCGGGCGCGCTGAACCGAGCCGATCCGAGGAACACGTCGACGCCCAGCTTCTTAAAGCGATGCACCGAGTCGTTGGGAGAAATCTCGGCGCGCAGCCGCCGCATCCGCTCCATCACCGCGGGGAAGTCCACCTCCACTGCGCCGCTGATCCTCACCCCCAGGGACGCGGCGCGACGGGCGTCGGCGGCGGCGCGGGCGCAGCGGATCAACGCCTTCGAGGGCACGCAGCCCACGTTCAGACAGTCGCCGCCCATCAGGTGCTTCTCGATCAGAGCGACTTTCGCGCCCAGCCCCGCGGCGCCGGCCGCCGTAACCAGGCCGGCGGTGCCTGCCCCGATCACCACCAGGTTGTAGCGCCCGCGGGGCGTGGGATTCACCCAGTGGGCCGGGTGCGTGTTGTGCTGGAGCCGCCGATTGTGTTCGTCCAGCGGGAGCAGCGCGGGCACGAGGAGTGGCTCCCCCGGCAAAGGCACAGCGGCGAGGGCGGTGTCGATGACGCTGCTCATCACCGGGCATCCTTGGCGTTGAGGGACCAGTCGTAGTCGAGGAACTCGACCCGCGGTTTGTCGCTCGCTTCGAGGGCCTGCCTCAGCGCGGGCGAGTGGTTGGCGACGTAACTCAGCACCGACCCCGCCGCCTGCTCGAAGTCGCCGGCGTACCAGTCGTACAGGCTCGTGAGCTTCACCACGTTGGCCCTCGGATCGAACTGGAACCAACGGTCGTGCGTGTGGACGTAGCGCGTCTGCGCCGCGAGTTGCTCTTCGAGTCGATCCCCGGCGTAGGCCTCGTTCCGCAGCGGCGGACAGCCCACCGCGGCGCAGACGAGCGCGAAGTGAATCCTCGGCTCCTTGAAGTTCGGTCGAATCTCGTTGTGCTCGATCTGGTTCAGACTCAGCATCTTGCCGCCGATGTTCCAGCGCACCGCGTCCCAGCGCTTCTGGCCCGGGATGTCCTTGATCGAGGCAACGGGATAGTGGTCCAGGATCAGCCTGAGCGTGAACGCGTTGTAGGCGTTGATGAGCAGGGTCAGGCGCTCGTCCCGGCCCATGTCCGCCAGCGGCGCACTGGCGAGGGAGGCGATGTACCCGTCCAGCGCGGTCGGGTCCGATTGGAGTTCGCGGTAATCGACCAGACCCGCGTCGTCAACATGCCGGCGCAACAGAGCGTCAAAGCTGGAATGATCGAAACGAGCGCCGTCGGACCTGTCAGAGTAGGTCTCGCCCATGGTCACCGCGGGCGGCCCGAACAGCGCGCTGATCCTGCCGCGGTTGGCGTAGGCGCAGCCGGTGAGGATCGCCAGGAGCAGCGCGAAGATCGCGGTGAGCATGGTCGCCATGACTCGTGGAGTTGACGCGGGCCGAGGAGCGTTCGCGGGGACAGGGGGCTCCGAGACATCGGGCGTGAGCGTGTTCTCCATGACCGCCTTTCGGGCGATGCGGGTGACGTAGATGGTGACGGCGACGGTGGCGATGAGCCCGACCACCAGCAGCGCCCACTGGCCGGCGGAGCGCGAAGAATCGCCGCCCGCCGCGGCGCTGAGACCCGCGCGGCCGGCGTAACCGAGGTAGACGTACATCAAGGTGCCCGGCAGCATGGCCAGCCAACTCGTGAGCACGTAGGGCCAGAACGCGATGGAGGTCACGCCAAAGAGATAGTTGCCCAGGCTAAAGGGCATGGCGGGGGACAGCCGCAGCAGCGCGATGATCTTCCAGCCCTTCTGACCGATGGCGCGATCGACCGCGGCAAAGCGTGGGTTCCTCGCGGCCCATTGCCGAACCGTGTCGCGTGCCAGGTAGCGCCCGATCACGAACGAGAGCGCCGCGGCTGTGGTCGACGCCAGCGAGACCACCACCAGCCCCGTGGCCAACCCGAACACCGCTCCCGCCGCCAGCGTGAGCGCGGAGCCGGGCACAAAGAGCACCGCTGCCAGGACGTACACCGCCGCAAAAGTCGCGGGCCCCCAGACGCCCAGCGATTCGACCTTGGCCGAGAGCAGCGCCACCAGCCGATCCACCGGCAGCAACCGGACCAGAATAACCAGCGATAGCACGATGATCGCCAGCGACGCCAGACGAACCCAGCGAATCCAAGGACGGCCAAAGGTCGCTGTCGCGTGGGTGGGGTTGATTGTGGATGAAGCCACTGAAGTCATGGGTCCCGCTTCCCTCCGAGGTCCCGTTGGCGTAGAAAACAATTCAGCGACCCATGACCCGTCGCGCCGCAGCCATCAGGTCCGCGGGATCAAGCCGCTGCTTGTAGTCCGCGTCCCAGTGAGCAAAGCGAATGACACCCCGGGTATCGACGATGTAGACGGCTGGAACGGGCAGCAGATGATGGCTTTGGCCCGAGGCCTGTTCCAGATCGATGCCGTAGCCGCGATCGACCTCGAGGGTCGGATCGTCCACACGGAACGCCAAGCCAAAAGACCGGGCCAAGGCCATATCGCTGTCGGAGAGCAGTTGGTAGCTGTAGGCGCCTTTCTCCATCGATGCGCGAAGGACCTGGGGCTGATCGGGGCTGATCGCCAGCACCTGATAACCAAGCTTGACCAGGTCAGGCTCGACCGTGGCGATCTTGCCCAGATGCGTGTTGCAGTAGGGGCACCAGCCGCCTCGATAGAAAATCAGGATCGAAGGCTTGGCGGAGTAGGCTTCGGAGAGTGTCATGGCCTGGCCCTGAGGGCTCATCAAGACCGCGCTGGCTGCACGCTGACCCTTCTGGAGCGGTCGCACGTCCTGGGCACGAGTCGGGACATCGCCCGGTCTGCCCGTTGCGGGCGTGGTCACCGACGCCTCCTGCTGGCAGCCGACCGAGGCGATCGTCAAGCCCACAAGCCATGCGATGCAAACGGATGCCTTCAATGGATATCTCCTGTTGGGGGTGAGTCGGATCAAGTCAGCGAACCCTTACACGAAGAGCCGCAGCCCGCGGTGCAGCCGAAGCAGTGCTCGCCGGTGGCGATGCGTCGCTGACGATACTCCGTCGGGTCGAAATCCCGGATGTGGCGGACGCGGCCGTTCACCGGCAGTCCGATGCCGTAGTTGAAATCGCAATCGTAGAGCTGGCCGTCCCAGCCCACGTGCAGTTGGTGTCGGCACATCAGCTCCGGAAGTGTCGCGGGGTTGAAGGCGTCGCGAAGGACCTGGGCGTAGCGCCGAGCTTTGCCGTCACGTGTCAGGTCGTGGAGGAACCGTCCGATGGGCATGTTGGTGATGGTGTAGAGACGGTTGAACCGGATGTCGAAGCGACTGCGCAGTTCATCGCGGTAGGCCTCTTCGAGTTTCTCCTGCGACGGGGGCAGACTGGGCCCGCCGGGGTTGTAGACCAGGTCCAGTTGCAGCCGGGGATCGCAGCCGTAACCTTCGCGGTTGAGTTTCTGGATGACGTCGATGCTGTCACGGTAGACGTGCCTGCCGCGCTGCTTGTCCACGTTGGTTTCGAGGTAGCAGGGCAACGAAGCGATCAGATGCATGCCGCGTCGCGCCAGGAAATCAGGCATGCCCGCGAAGCCCGGCTCAAGCATGATCGTCAGGTTGGTGCGGACGATCACGTGCAGCCCCTGCGCCGCCGCCGCGTCGACGAACCCGCCAAATCGCGGGTGCATCTCCGGTGCGCCGCCGGTGATGTCCAGGGTCTTGGCCCCCGCGCGGCGGGCAGCGTCGAGCACCATCGCCATCGTCTCCCAAGTCATCTCCTCGTTGCGCGTGGGCGAGGACTCGACGTGGCAGTGGTGACAGGCCAGATTGCAGCGCAGCCCGATGTTCGCCTGCACCGTCTGAAGCGTCAGACCGTGGAGCGCGGCGCCTGGTTCACTCTGCGCACGGAGGTCGAAGTCGTTGACGGGCGGTTGATCATCGACCGGTGTCCAGAGGGGTAACGCCAATGTCATGGATCAAACTCCGTCGGTGTCGCAACAGCCGCTGCCGGGGACGCAAGGGGGCTGGCCCTCTTCGGTGCGAGTCTCATGGTAGTCCACGCCCTTGGTCTGGCGCGGATGGCGAACGCGAACTCCACGGCAGTCGAACGGCTGAGCCTGCTCCGGCGGCACGGTCTGACGTGGCAGCACGGGGATCACCTGCCCGGCGTAAGGACCAACGGGGTCGGTCATGATCTGAAACGTCTTGTCGCACACCGCCATGCGTTGTCCGCGATTCAGGACGTGGCCGTCGTCGTCGCGGACCTGCTTCCACGGGCCTTGGTAGACCACCGCCTGATGGCGTTCGAGACAGGCGCCCTCCTTGCCCTTGAAAGCGCGCACGGTCATCGAACGGAACTCCACGCCGTCGATCACCTGCCAAGGCTCCGCGGCGCGGCTGAGGATTTCCACGCCGTAGAACCCGGCTTCCTCGAACATCTGCAGGAAGCGGTCCTCTCGAAACGCCCCAGCGATGCAGCCGGACCAGAGCTTGGGGTCGCCGAGGATCGTCGGCGTCGGGTCCTCGTCGCAGACGATGTCGGAGATCACGCAGCGTCCGCCGCGCCGCAGCACGCGGTGCATCTCTCGGAAAAGCCGCGTCTTCTCCTGGGTGCGCACCAGATTGAGCACGCAGTTCGAGACGATCACATCCACCGATTCGTCAGCGATCAACGGGGATTGCGAACGAAGCGACTGACAATGCGCCTCGAACGCGGAGGCTTGTTCGATGGTCAGGATGGGATGGCGTTCAAGCCATCGGCCCGCGGCGTCCAGGTCGAGCTGCATGTCCTGGATGCGCGCCTTGCGGAACTCGACGTTGCGGTAGCCGAGTCTGTTCGCCATCTCGTCACGATATTTTCGTGCCAGCTCCAGCATCGTGTCATTGAAGTCCAGCCCGATGACTCGGCCCTTCACGCCCACCTTCTGCGCCAGGATGTAGCAGACTTTCCCGGCTCCGGAGCCAAGGTCGACCACCACTTCACCCTCGTTAACATGGCAAGACGGGTCGCCGCAGCCGTAGTCTTTCTCGACGATCTCCCGGGGCAGCAGTTTGAGATAGGCCGGGTCGTACCCAGCGGTGGGACAGCAAAGCCCCGGCTCGACCTGACGCGCCCCGTCGGCGTAACGCTGGCGAACCTCCGATTCAAGGTCCCTCCCGCCCGCGGCGGACTCGACGGCAGGTGACTCACTCATCAGGGTCATCCTTTGGCTCCCTATGCTTAATGCGGGTGAGTCGGTGTAAGCATCCATTCCCTTACACCGACGGATTGATGAGGTCTGTGCCGTCGTTGACGGGAGCATTCGCACATGCCCGATTCGGTTCGCACGAGCTTGTTCGCGGGGGCGTTGGTCGGCCTGCTGCTCTGGGAATCTCTTCACCCGTTCTTCAGGCTCTTCACCGGTGCGCCCGAGCGAGCACGGCACCTGCTGCGCAACATGGCGCTGGCGGCATTCAACGCCGCCGCCGTTGCGCTGGGATTCGTCACGCTCTGGGCGTGGGCGGCGTGGTATTCCCAGGCTCAAGAGGTCGGCGTGCTGCACCGATTGCCCTTGGATGACGGGTTACACGCGGCACTGGCGGTCCTGCTCCTGGACGGCTGGACCTACTGCTGGCATCGGCTCAACCATCGCCTGCCGCTGCTCTGGCGCTTTCACCGCGTGCATCACGCCGACGCCCAGATGGACGTGACCACCGCGGGGCGGTTCCACTTCGGCGAGATCGCGCTTTCTTCGCTCTTGCGTGTTCCGCTGGTCCTCGTGCTGGGCGTCCGTCTGCCGGACCTGGCCCTCTACGAGGCGACGATGTTCGCGGTGGTCCAGTTCCACCATGCGAACATCGGGCTGCCCGACGCGGTGGATCGTCTGCTGCGACTGATCATCGTCACGCCGGCCATGCACAAGGTCCACCACTCGCGGCTGCAACCCGAGACGGACTCCAACTACACCTCGCTATTCTCGTTCTGGGACCGGTTGTTCGGGACATTTCGACTACGCGACGATCCACGGGCCATCCGCTTTGGCCTGGACGGGATGTATCGGCCATGCGACCAATCGCTGGCGGGCATGGTCAAAATGCCCTTCGTCGATGCTCAGCCCGCCGCCCGGGCTCGGCTGGACGGGCAGGGGTTTGTCGTCTTCCTCGGTGCGGTCCTCATCGCAGCTGCGGGGGTCTGGATCATCGGCAGGACCGAGGCGGCGGAGTGGTCCGCGATCAATGGCCGAATCGAGCAAGAGTTTCCCTCGGTGCAGCGCATCACGACGGACGAGCTGGCGCGCTGGATCAGCAGCGACGCAGCACCGCCGATGCTGCTGGACGTGCGCGAGCCGACGGAGTTCGCCGTCAGCCATCTGCCCCACGCGCTGCGCGTCGATCCCGACGCCGACGCGGGTGACCTGCCGCAGCACATCGCCAAGGACACGCCGCTCGTGGTCTACTGCGCCGTGGGCTACCGCTCCGCCGCGATGGCGCAGCGTCTGTCCAGCGCAGGCTTCACGAACGTTCGCAACCTCGAGGGCTCGATCTTCCAATGGGCCAACGAGGGCCGACCCCTGCTGCGGGATGGACGTGCGGTGCGCGAGGTTCACCCCTACGACGCGCACTGGGGCCGACTGCTCGATCCGCCGCTGCGTGCGCGAGTCGGGTCTTGACACGATTCGAGAGCCGCCATCGTCGAGATGGTATTGAGCAGGCGTATACTGTGGCGGATTCATGGAAGACCGCGACCAATCCGAGACAGCGCGGCAGCCCCTTGATCCCGCCGGGCGGTCATCCGCTTCACGCACCCTGGGCGAGCCAGGCACCTGGGTCGATGAGCACGGCGATGCGCTGTTTCGATACGCGCTGCTCCGCCTGCGTGACCGAGGCGCGGCTGAGGATGTGGTGCAGGAGACCTTCCTGGCGGCGGTGAGGTCAAGAAATGAGTTCCAAGGTGAGTCGCAAGCCCGCACCTGGCTGACCGGCATTCTTCGGCACAAGATCGGCGACCACTTCCGAAAGCACGGCCGCGAAGTGCAGGTGGGCGGCCCCGACGATGCCGACCCGACGATGGACAGCTGGTTCGACGACAAGGGTTTCTGGCTTAAGCCTCCGAAGTTGTGGGACATGGACCCCGCGCACCTGGTCGAACGTCAGGAGTTCTGGCGGGTGCTGCAGGACTGCATGGACGCCCTGCCCAGCCGCGCCAGCGAGGCCTTCGCACTTCGGGTGGTCAATGACACCAAGGCCGACGAGGTCTGTAAGGTTCTGGGAATCAGCCAGACCAATCTTTGGGTGCTGCTGCACCGGGCGCGGGCGCGCTTGCGCGCCTGCCTGGAGGTGAAGTGGTTCGGTCGGCAGAGCCAGGAGTCAGCGTGATGCTCAACTGCAAAGAAGCAACAAGACTCATGTCCGAGAAGCTTGACCACCGCCTGACCCTCGGGAGGCGTATCCATCTCCGCCTGCACGTCATGATGTGCGGAGCATGCCTCGCGTACAAGCGACAGGTCGAAGCGCTTCATCGACTCTTCACGCTCCGCCGCCGTTCTTCCACGCCGATGATGCCTTCGGGCTTCGATGCAAGATTGTCTCCCGAGAGGCGATCGCTCATCAAACGCCTGCTGGAGGTTGATTCCTCCGGTCACACGTTGTGAGCTGGTCCGCCTCTTGGGTTGGTCTTTCTCACTCCCAGTCTGCTTCACGCGGATTGGGATTTCTTCGCATTCGCGGGCCACGCCGCCTGGTGCGGTTCGGACGCTCTGGTTCTGCTGGACCGTGTCAGCAGGTTCGCAACGCTTGCTTCACGTCGGATCACGCTCGGCAGCGCCCGGGTGTTGAAGTTGGCTCAGCGCAGCGCCTCACGCAGGCGGGCTTCGTCCCAGGTCTCGATGCCCAGTTCGATGGCTCGGTCGAGCTTCGACCCGGGGTCCGCACCGACCAGGACCAGGTGCGTCTTCTTCGATACGCTCGTGGCCACTCTGGCGCCCTTGGCTTCGAGTTCGAGCTTTAGCGCCTCACGCTCCCAGCCCTCGAACGAGCCGGTGATGACGATCGTCTTGCCCGCCAGCGGCCCGGAGGGGTCGGCGGCGACGCGTCGGGGTGAGGTGAGGTCCAGGCCCGCGTCGCGCAGCTCGTTCAGGACATGGGCGCCCGCGTCGCTGTGGAGGAACTCGAAAACGCTCTGGGCGATGACCGGGCCGATGTCCGCCACCGCTTCGATCTGCTCGCGGTCGGCTGCCCGCAGAGCCTCGAGCGTCCCGAAGTGTTCCGCGAGCGCCTGCGCCACCCGGGCGCCCACGTGGCGCAGGCCCAGGCCGCTGAGCACCCGTGCCAGGCCCCGTGTCTTGGACGCCTCGATGCCCCTGAGCAGATTGTCCGCCTTCTTCGCGCCCATCCGTTCCAGTTCGATCAGGCGCTCTCGCTTAAGCCTCAGAGCGTAGAGGTCGCCGAAGCTGGTGATCAGCCCCGCATCGCAGAGCTGATGGACGATTTTTTCGCCCAGGCCTTGGATGTCCATCTGGCCGCGACCGGCGAACCAGACGAGCTTTTCGCGAAACTGAGCCGGACACTCGGGGTTCACGCAGCGGTAGTCCGCCTCGTCCGGCTCGCGCACCGCGGCGCAGCCGCAGCCCGGGCAGACGCTCGGGGGCGCGATGGGCTGGGCGTCGCTGGGCCTGCGTTCGCCCACGACGCGGACGACCTGCGGGATGATCTCCCCCGCCTTCTCGATCACCACGGTGTCGCCGAGCCTCACGTCCTTCCGCGCGATCTCCTGGGCGTTGTGCAGCGTGGCGTGCCGAACGGTGGTGCCCGCGAGGAGGACCGGGTCCATCGTGGCGCGCGGCGTGAGCCGACCCGTTTTGCCCACCTGCCAGTCCACGCGCAGCAGCTTCGTCGTGGACTGCTCGGGGGCGTACTTGTAGGCGATGCACCAACGCGGGCTCTTGGAGGTCAGGCCCAGTTGCTCTTGTTGCGCGTAGCGGTCCACCTTGACCACCATGCCGTCGGTGTTGTAGGGCAGCGTGGCGCGGATGCGCTCAAAGCCCTGGATCACCGACCAGAGTTCCTCGAAGCTCCGCACCAGCGTGGCGTGCGGGTTGGTGGGGAAGCCCAGCGTGCGCAGGTGCGTCAGGAAGTCCCAGTGCGACTCGAACGAGTCAGGCTCGACCTCGCCGCGGCCGTAGGCGAAGAACGCCAGCTTCCGCGGTGCGATCCGGCGAGGATCGAGCTGCTTGAGCGTGCCGGCGGTGGCGTTGCGCGGGTTGGCGAAAAGGTCCTGGCCCTCGCTCTGGCGCTGGGCGTTGAGCTGGGCGAAGGCATCGTTGGGCATGTAGACCTCGCCCCGAACCTCCAGCACGCCCGTGGCTGCGATGCGCAGCGGGATGGCGCGGATCGTGCGGACGTTGTGGGTGATGTCGTCGCCCCTGCGTCCGTCGCCGCGCGACAGGGCGTGGACGAGCTGGCCCTGTTCGTAGCGCAGGCTCACCGCCACGCCGTCGATCTTCGGCTCCACCACGCAGCGGACCTGGTCGTCGAGCTGGCCGAAGAGGTCGGCGGTCAGGTCCAGGCCCTTGAGCACGCGCTGACGCCAGGCCTGCAGTTCCTCCTGGCTGTAGGTGTTGTCGATGCTGAGCATGGGCCGGGCGTGCGTCACGGTTCGGAAGCCGGCGATGGGCTCGCCCCCGACGCGGCGCGTGGGCGAGTCAGGCGTGGCCAGGTCGGGGTGCGCCGCTTCGAGCTCCTGCAGCTCGCGCAGCAGACGGTCGTACTCCGCGTCGGAGATTTCGGGCTGAGCCTGGACGTAGTAGAGCCGGTTGTGACGATCCAGTTCGGCGCGGAGCTCAAGGATGCGTTGGGGTGCGTCCATGGGGGCTGTGGCGGTTCTCACCGGCTGGCGATCTTGGGCGGAGCCGGTCGCCGCGGTTTGCCGCCGCCGGCGACGCTCCGCGGCGAGTTGTTGGTCACCACCTGCAGCGCCGCGAACGCCCCGCGGCAGCGCGCTGCCAGACCCTCCGACAGTTCGCGCTCGACGCCCGCCTCGGCGAGCAGCGTCGGCTGTTCCGCCGCGGTATCGACGACGTAGCAGCCAAAGTCGCGCAGCGCTCGGGCGATCTCGGACGCCTGCCCCTGGCTCGCCACGCCCAGGCTGCTCAGGCTCACCGTGGGCGGGATCGCCAGGAGCGACCCGAGCTGCAGGTTGCCCTGCTGGGCGTACTGCTCATGAGGCGGGGGGTCGGCGGCAGAGGCGGGCCAGACAAAGGGCGAAGAGGTCGGCCCGCGCGCGTTGAGGTAGCGGCGCGGCAGCGACAGCGCCAGGGCGTGCCGGATGCCTGAGCGCAGCTCGCCTTGGCGGATCAATCCCGCGATCGCGGGCAGACCCGAGGCACGCGATCCCACCGGGACTGTGGGCACCCCCAAGCCCAAAAGGTCGATGCGCGCCAGACGCGTCGCGTGCACTTCGCTGCGGTTGACCTGGTCGGCGTTGAAGAGCTCCAGCGCCAGGCGGTGGGAGCTGTCGATGAGGATGATCCGGCGATGCGACTCGGGGTCGATGGTGATCCACGACGGGACGCGGACGCGTCCTGCCACCGGTTGCCTGCCGCGCAGCACGACCTTGACCAGTCGGTCCACGGGTCGGCCCACAACAATCAGGGGCCCGGGCGGCGAGGCCAGAATAATCGAGTCGCCCAGTGGCTCGAACCCAGCGGGCAGCGTAATCGCCGCGAAGTTCGCCTGGTCGCCCAGCGCGGTGTTCCACGGGCTGTCGGCGGCGAAGGGGCGGAAGGCGGGGTCTCGCTGACCTGCGACCAGGCCCCCGGCGCCTTGGGACAGGCTGCGCAGCGTCACCGCCAGCGCGGGCGCGACGATCAGCAGCACCACCGCCCCCGCGGTCAGCGACGAGGCCAGCACGGGCGCGGAGCGCAGACGCGGCGCGAGGGTGAACGGGGTCGATCCGGCGGTCATGGGCTGGGCCAAGCGCTGCTCCCGAGGCAATCGCGAGGCATTGTAACCCGCGCCACCGGGGGGTCCGCTCTGGTCTGCGACGTGCCGCACGGGGTCGGCTTCGTCGTGTGGTGCCCGGGCGTTCACGCCGATCGCTGCAAGAAAGCGACGTAGTCGCTCACCGCTTCGGTCAGCGGTGTGAACGGGGCGACGTAGCCCGCGGCGCGGAGCTTGTCGGTTCGTGCCTGCGTGAAGTACTGGTACTTGGGCCGCAGCGACTCGGGCATGTCGATGTAACGGACGCGAGGCGGCAGGCGCATCGCGGCGAAGACCGCCTGCGCCAGATCGTTCCATGTGCGTGCCTCGCCCGTGCCGCAGTTGTAGATGCCCCCGGGCGTCTTCGGGTCTGTGAAGTGCAGCGTGACGGCCGCGGCGTCGCGGACGTAGACGAAGTCGCGCTTCTGCTCGCCGTCGCGGTAGTCAGGATGGTAGGAGCGGAAGAGCGTCATCTCGCCGGTGGAACGGATCTGCTCGAAGGCCTTGTGGACCACGGAGCGCATGTCGCCCTTGTGCGCTTCACGGGGGCCAAAGACGTTGAAGTACTTCAGGCCCACGATGCGGTCGGTCAGTCCGTGCTTCAGGGCCCAGAGGTCGAAGAGGTGCTTGGAGTAGCCGTACATGTTCAGCGGCGTGAGTGTGGGCGTGACGCTGTCGTCGTCGCTGTACCCGCGTGAGCCCTCGCCGTAGGTCGCGGCGCTGGAGGCGTAGACGAAGCGGATCCGCCGCGCCAGGCACCACTGACAGAGCCTGCGGGTGTATTGGTAGTTGTTGCGGAGCAGGAAGTCCGCGTCGCGTTCGGTGGTGGAGCTGCACGCCCCGAGGTGGATGACGGTCTGGATATCGCGCAGCTCGTCGCGTTCCAGGCGTTCGAGCAGCTCGCTGGGGTGGAGCAGGTCCTCGAAGCGCAGGCCCAGGAGGTTGCGCCACTTCTCGTCGGACCCGAGCATGTCGGACAGCAGCAGATCGGTCTGCCCGCGGCGGTTGAGGGCTTCGACGACGTTGGCGCCGATGAACCCCGCGGCGCCGGTTACAAGAGTCCATTGAGGCATGCGAACCCTCCAGTCTGCCCGCGGGGGCCGCACCGAGGCTTGGCCGTTCGGAGCGAGCGCGTGGTTTATCGGCGTCGTGCCACGATGACGTACTGCGAACTGGGCAGGTTCTGGGTGAGGAAGTCGCAGATCTCGAAGCGGTCGGTCCAGCGTTTCTGAGCGTAGGCGTGCGGGATGCAGGTCTCGCCGTAGAACTCGGTGGAGAGCGCCTTGCCTCCGCCGACGGGGCTGTGGCAGAACTCGCCGCGGTCGTAGCGGTCAAGGTGCTCCTGCGTGTTGGCGAAGGCCTCGAGCGAGCCGGGATGGGTGCGGCGCTGATCACCGTTGCGGGCGTCCTGGCACCACTGGATGTATTCCTTGGGCCACGTGGTGGCGATGAGAATGCCCCCGGGCTTGAGCAGACGATGAAACTCGGTGAGCCACTGATCGTGGGCGGTCTCCGAGAGGTGGGAGAAGACGGAGTAGAGATAGATCAGGTCGAAGGCGTTGGCGTCGAGCGAGCTGGGCGGCAGGGGGTTGATCTGCTCGAAGCGGACCCACGGATTGCACTGCCGGGAGACCTGCACCGCGGTGGGCATGCAGTCGGCGCCCATGAGTTGACTCGCCGGCAGCTCGCGCATGAAGAAACGGGTGAAGCGTCCGTAGCCGCACCCGAAGTCCAGGACTCTGCTCTGGGGACCGATGGGTCGTCCGAAGCGAGCGGCTTGGCGGAGGAACAGTCGATAGGCGCGATAGGCTTCGAGCAAGGCGGTGTCACCGGCGCTGCCGATGAACCCAGTCTGAAGGTTCGGGTCCGGCAGCGTAGGCAGCCACGATGCAATGCTCGGATAACGTCGGCTTCCGTGGGTGTTGCACCACCACCAGAGCCCCGGGTCGGTGTCACGGAACACCGCGTAAGGGCCCAGCGGATTGGACTTGGGCGTGGATCGGGCACGCATCATCAAGCGGAACTTATTCCACCGCTGGCGAAGTTTCCCTCCGGTGGGAGTGATCGGAGCGTCGGGATCGTTCGTCTTATGCATCGTGGGCCCACTCCTAATCGCGGTGAGGATTGATGTTGCGCCGTCGAGCGAGGCATCGTAACATCGCAGCCTCGCGCGTGCAGGTTGGATTTGAGCGAAAAGAGATCGGTCGAGCAAGGGCCTGACGCGGTGGGGCGACCCTCGGAAGGCTGGCGCAGCGATCCCACGCTCTGGACGCCGCCGCTGGCCCGAACATGCACCCAACGACACAATCCTCATCGAAAGCAGACGAGGGCATTTCAAATGATGCTACATTCATCGCGGCGTCCGTCGCGTGTCGATGGACCGGACGCCAACGCCGAGCATGGTGACCCACGCCCACCAGCTGATGAAGAGGATTCGTCGAGCCTTGCGGGCGCCGCGCGGCTGGATCGCCTATCGACTGCGCCATTGGCGAGGCACCGCCCACCGCGGCTACCGTCCGATCTGTGACCGAAGCGTCTGGTTCCTGATTCAGGGCCCGTGGCTACGCGACCAGTATCTCTGCCATCGCTTCGGGAGCATCCCGCGTTGGCGCGCGCTCTTTCATGTGCTTCAAACGCAGTTCCCGCTCTGGCGCGACAGGGCCATTCACGAGTGCTCTCCCGGCGGCGGCGCGTCGAAGCGGATCAGGCAGCTCTGCCGCGGATACGTGGGCACCCACTATTGGCCCGAGGTGACCCCCGGGACCATGCATCGCGGCTGGCGCTGCGAAGACCGGCAGCAGCAGACCTTCGCCGACGCCAGCTTCGACTTGGTCATCACGCAGGATGTGTTCGAGCATCTTCCGCGCACGGACCTGGCGTGGAAGGAGATTGCGCGGACGCTCAAGCCCGGCGGCGCGCACCTCTGGACCGTCCCGTGGTTCCGTGGCCGACCCACGCTCGTGCGTGCCCAGTGGGCCGATGGACGAGTGGTTCATCTGGAGAAGCCCGTCCACCACGGCAACCCCATCGACGGCAAGGGCAGCCTCGTGTTCCACGAGTGGGGCGACGACCTGATCGAGTTGGCGGATCGGCACGGCCGGACGCAGACGCAGGTCATCGATAAGATCGATCGCCGCCTGGGCCTGGACGGGCAATTCCTGGAAGTTCTGATCTCACGCAAACCCTCGCTGCTCAACCCGCCGAGCTCTTAGTGGAGTCGACCTGATGTCCGTATCTCAAGCCACCCCCGTGCGCGCCATCGCCTTCTACCTGCCGCAGTTCCATCCGATCCCGGAGAACGATCAGTGGTGGGGCAAGGGATTCACCGAATGGACGAACGTGATCAGGGCCACGCCGCAGTTCAAGGGCCACTACCAGCCGCATCTGCCCGCGGACCTGGGGTTTTATGATCTTCGCGTCCCCGAAGTGCGCGAGGCGCAGGCGGAGATGGCGCGAGACTGCGGCATCCACGGGTTCTGTTACTACCACTACTGGTTCAACGGTCGGCGTCTGATCGAGAGGCCCTTCAACGAAGTGCTGGCGTCGGGCAAGCCGGATTTCCCGTTCTGTCTGTGCTGGGCGAACGAGGCCTGGACGAGGGCCTGGGACGGACACACCAGTCAGGTGCTGATGCCGCAGGAGTACTCGCCGCAGGATGACCTGGCGCACATCCGTTGGCTGTGCGGCGCCTTCGCGGACCGCCGCTACATCCGCGTGGAGGGCAAGCCGCTCTTCCTGGTCTATCACGCCGCGGACCTGCCCGACCCGCTGGGCACGACCACGCGCTGGCGTGAAGAAGCGCGCCGACTGGGGGTGGGTGAGCTGCACTTGTGCCGCGTGGAATCGCACGGCAAGAGCTGCGAGCTGGACCCGAACCGGGCGGGGTTCGACGCGGGGGTCGAGTTCGCGCCCAACGGCATCATCATGGGCCGAACCATGGGCGTGGCGGGGCGATGGGAATGGCGCCGTAAACTCGGCCTGGAGCCCGAGCACTACCGTCGGCACAAGATCCGACACTACCCCACGATGCTGCAGAACGCGGTGAAGCGCCGGCTGCCCGATCATCCGCTCTATCGCTGTGTGACGCCCAGCTGGGACAACGCCGCTCGCCGCGCCAAGGGCGCCAACATCTTCGTGGAGAGCCACCCCTCGCTGTACGAGCATTGGCTGCGTCAGACCGTGGATCAGACCGCGCAGCGTCAGCCGCCGGAGCGTCGTCTGCTGTTCATCAACGCCTGGAACGAGTGGGCCGAGGGCAATCATCTCGAACCGGACCAGAAGTGGGGCCACGCCTATCTCGACGCCACGCGCTCGGTGCTGATCGGACCCACCGGTTAAGTCGATATCATCCATCACGGTCGCCCAGCGCCGCGACGAGCATGACAGACCTTATCCGCCCCACAGTGTCGGTGGTGATCCCCGCGTACAAGCACGCCGCGTACATCGCGCAGGCGATCGACTCGGTGCTGGCGCAGACGTTCAGGGACTTCGAGCTGATCGTGGTCAACGACGGTTCGCCCGACAACACCGCGGAGGTGGTCAAGCCCTACGTGGAGTCGGGCCAGGTCACGAGATACATCGAGCAGGCCAACGCCGGCCAGGCCGCGGCGAGGAACCGGGGCATCGCCGCGGCGCGCGGGAGATACATCGCCCTGCTCGACGACGACGACTGGTGGCCGGCGGACAAGCTGCAGTGGCAGGTCGCGGCGCTCGAGCCGTCCTCCGGCGCGGCGCTCGTGTACGGCGACGCGCTGACCCACGACGGAAAGCGCGATCGCCTGCACCAGCGCGCCATCGCTCCGGACGTGAACGTCCGCCGCACGTTCCTCTTGAAGAACCGCATCCTTTCGCCGGGACAGGCGTTGATCTCTTCCGAGGCGATGACGAAGGTCGGCGGGTTCGATCCGGCGCTCTGGGGCGCGGACGATTGGGACTTGTACCTGCGCCTGGCGCAGGTGGGCCGATTCCTCTACCAGCCGCGGTTGGCGCTGCACTATCGCTGGCACCCCGGCAACGCGTCGCAGGACGTGACACGCATGTATCGCAACGCACGCCGCGTCCTGCGCCAGCACCTGGGATGGTGCCCGCGCTGGGGCGACTGGTCGCTGGCGTACGCGGCGCACCGCCACCTGCGCCGCTGGACCGCCGAGCAGTACGTCAGCCGCGGTCACAGCCTCGTCGCGCAGGGACGCCGCTCCGACGCCCGACGTGAGTTTTTTCAGGCGGTCAAGCTCCACCCGCCGCTGCTCTGCCGCCGTGACCTGCTGGCGCATCTGTTGCGCTGACCGCCCCGGCCAGGGACCGACTCGACCATGCGTATCCTTTTCGACGGCACCGCGTTCAACAACTCCCATCAGCGTGGGGTGCAGCGCGTCTTCGTCGAGTTGCTGCGTCGGATGCCCGCGAGGCACCGGGCCACGCTCCGCTCGCGCACCGCCGTGCCGGGCGACCTGCCCCGCAACGTGGATCGCCTGCCCGTCCCGCGCATCGCCTCGTTGCCGATCTGGCGATCGATCCACGCCCGCTGGGCCTGGCGGCGGCACCGACGCATCCTCGAAACCTACGACCTCTTCATCCCGACCTACTTCACTCATCCCGGGTCGGTGCGTTTGCCTGTGGTGCTTCCGGTTTACGACATGATCCCCGAGCGTCTGCCGGGCCTCTGCGGCAGCTGGGGCGACCAGGAAGTGAAGGTCAAGGGTCAGGCCATCGCACGAGCGGACCACTTCATCGCCATCTCCCAGGCGACCGCCGACGACCTGGTGGCGTTCTATCCTCGTTGCGCGGGCCGCGTCTCGGTGGTGCATCTCGGGGCGGAGCATCTGCCGCGATCGTCCGCCGAACTCCGCGAAGCGCCGGCCAGAACGGGTGCGTCCGGCGGTCAGCTGCTGTTCGTGGGTCGGCGGGGGGGTTACAAGAACTTCCAAGTGCTGCTCGAGGCCGCCGCCTTGCCGCAGTGGCCCAGCGACGTCACCCTGCTGGCGGTGGGCGGGGGTGATTTCACCGCGTCGGAATCGCTGCTGATCGATCGTCTGAACCTTCGGCAGCGGGTCCGGCACGCGGGGTTCGTCAGTGACGAGCAGCTTGGTCGGCTCTACGCCGCGGCACTGGCGGCGGTGGTTCCCTCGCTGCTCGAGGGATTCGGCCTGCCTCTGGTCGAAGCCCAGTGCCGCGGCACGCCGCTGCTCTGCACCGACGCCCCGGTCTTTCGCGAGATCGCCGGCGAGGGCGCACTCTACTTCCGAAGCAACGATCCCGCGGACCTCCTTCGCGTCCTGCCGCAGGTCCGCCAGCCCTCCACGCGCGAGGCGGTCCTCCGCGCCGCGGCCGTGAACACCCAGCGGTTCTCCTGGGACCGTGCCGCGCAGCAAACCTGGCAGATCCTCGAATCGGTCCTGCAACGGCGCTCCACGGTCGCCACCCCCGCCTCATGACGACCTTCACCCACCTGATCAATCCCTTCCTCGCGTCCAGCGGTTCGGAGCACGACCGAGCGCAGCGAGTGACCTTCGCGGCGTTACGCGCTGCGGTGGAGGACGCGCAGAAGCGCGACCTGGCGGTTGAGGTGCTGGCGGTCTGTTTCCCGCAGGACGTCGTTGCGGTCGAGCCGCCGGCCAAGGCGTTGCCCGTGCTTACCCGAACCGTTCAGGACATCGCCAGGCTCGAGCCGCCCAGGGACTTTCCGATCGTCATGGACCTGCTCCGCGCCGCGCAGCAGCACGGGACGGGCAGTCACCTGGTCTTCACCAACATGGACATCTGTCCGCAGCCTTACTTCTACGACGTGCTGGCGCAGACGCTCGACCGAGGCGTGTCGGCGATGAGCGTCTCCCGTCGCACGGTCCCGGACCACTACACAGGGCCTGAGCAACTCCCGGCGATGACCGCGCATCCCGGGCAGGTGCATTGGGGGCACGACACCTTCGTCTTTCCACGCTCGTGGGTCGAGAAGTTCGACATGGAGGAGATCTGTTACGGGTCCGCCGCGTTCGACAAGGCGCTGGGCGCCAACATGGACGCGATCAGCGGCTACCGCGCCCGGCACTACCAGTACCAGCACCTGACCTTTCACCTGGGCGACGACCGCGCCTGGGCGGCTCGGTCGCAGTACACCCAGTTCAACGTCCAGCGCTGCGCCGCGGTGATGGAGCGATTGCGGACCCGCTTCGGCCCGCCGCCGCGACGGTCTCTGTTCAAGAACCTCGAAGACCGTCTGCTCAGCAGACCCGTTCAGGCGACGGCACCGACCTTGATCGATCGCCTGCGCCGCAAATGGCACCACCTCACAGGCTCGGGCCCCGAGATGCGGATGTGGCAGCGCGTGCGTGAGGCGCGGGCGCAACGCGGCTTGGAGCTGCGCGGCTTTGGCCTGGGTTGAGACCCGGTTCAACCACGGTAATAGGACCTGTAGTCGCCCACCATCAGGTACGCCGGAGCTTCGTCCTCTTCGATGCTGGGAAACCGCGGCGGAGAGCCGGGGAAGTAGTTGTCGGTGTGGTCGTCGTTGACCTTGCTCACCTCGCCCAGCAGGACCGGACCCTTTCCGGGTGCGCCCCAGAACTTGTGGAAGAGTCGCGTGGGCAGCGTCACCGATTCGCCCGGGGCGAGCGTGATCGTGCCGCCCCCCGGAATGGACCGCTCGATTCCGTCGCAGAGGACGGTCACGGGCCGCGAAGCGTCCGGCTGCGCCTGGGCGTCTTCGTGCCACAGTTGGCAGACCAGTTCGCCCCCGCCGCGGTTGATGATGTCCTCCATCTTCTTCCAGTGGTAGTGCGTGGGCGTGACCTGGTTCTCCTGCGAGACCATGACTTTTTCCGCGTAGGTCTTGCCGCTGGCGGTGGGGTCGTTGCGGTCCGCCGCCGCGCCGTTGCGCAAGGTGAAGAGCACCAGCCCGACCTTGCGGAAGTCGCCGCTGCCCAGGTCGGTCACGTCCCAGCCCAGGTTCTGCTCGACGATGTGTCGGCAGTCGCTGCCCTTGCGCTTCCAGTCCTGGGGCGACCAATGGGCGAACGGCGGCAGCGCGAAGTTCTGCTGCCGGATGAACGCGGCGGCGTCGCGGATGATGCGGTTGATCTCGGAGCGTTTCATCACTGTGATTCCACGGCGGCGATGCGGGCGAACTCCTCACGCAACGCGGGATAAAGTCGCTGGTACTGCTCGTGCAGTTGGGCGTAGCGGGCGGCGCGCTGAGCGTGGGGCTTGAGCCTGCTGACCTCACGGATGGACGCGGCGCAGGCCTCGGGGACGTTGGACCACACGCCGGTGCCCACGCCCGCCAGCAGCGCCACGCCGTAGGCCGGTCCCTCCTGAGCGTTGACGACCGCGGTGTTGCGTCCGTAGATATCCGCCTGAAGTTGCCGCCAGAACTTCGAGCGAGCGCCGCCGCCGGAGAGTCGCACGGTGTGGATGTCGATGCCCATGGCGTCCATGATCTTCAGGGCGTCGGCCATGCCGAAGGTGACGCCTTCGAGCAGGGCGCGGATCAAGGCGTTGCGGTCGTGTCGGGCGGTCAAGCCGATCCATCCGCCGCGGGCGCTGGGGTCCGGGTGCGGGCAGCGTTCGCCGGTGAGGTAGGGCAAAAAATAAAGGCCTTCGCTGCCCAGCGGCGCTTTGGACGCCTGCGATACGAGCAGTTCGTAGGGATCGACTTTCTTCTTCTTCGCGACGGCGGCTTCGCTCTGTCCCAGTTGGTTTCGGAACCATTGGAACGACCCGCCCGCCGAGAGCATGCAGCCGAACACGCACCACTTGCCCGCCACGGCGCTGCACATGGTGTGGACGCGTCCTTGGGCGTCGTAGGTGGGCTGATCGCTGTGGACGAAGACGACCCCTGAAGTGCCCAGTGTTGCCGAGGCGATCCCGGGGGCGACGACGCCGTTGCCCACCGCACCCGCGGGTTGATCCCCGCTGCCGCCGACGACCGGGGTGCCCTCCTTCAGACCCAGCAGCCTGGCTGCCTGACGATGCAGCACGCCCGAGACCTCGTGCGACTCGAAGCAGCGCGGCAGCAGCGATCGGTCGATCTGAAGCAGCGCGAGCAGTTCGTCGCTCCACTTGCGGTGCTTCACGTCCAGCAGCAGGGTGCCCGAGGCGTCGCCGACCTCCGTGGCGTACTCGCCGGTCATGCACAGGCGGATGTAGTCCTTGGGCAGCAGGACGTGCCTGGTTTTTTCGTAGACCGCCGGCTCGTGCTGTCGGACCCAGAGGATTTTCGGAGCGGTGAACCCGGTGAGCGCGGGATTGCCGACCATCTCGATCAGCTTGGCACGCCCGCCGGCGCAGGCCTCGATCCGGGCGCACTGCTCGCCGGTGCGCTGGTCGTTCCAGAGCAGCGCCGGGCGCAAGGGTTTGGTGCCTTCGCCCAGGAAGACCGAGCCGTGCATCTGACCTGAGAGTCCGATGCCGGTGACGGTGTCGCCCTTGACCTTGGCTTTCCTGAGCACCGCCCGGGTCGCCTGGACGGTGGCGGTCCACCATTGCTGGGGCTTCTGCTCCGACCAGCCGGGCTTAGGCGAGGAGATGGAGTGTTCCGCCATCGCGGTGGCGAGGACTCTGCCCTTGTGATCGCAGAGGAGCGTCTTGGTTCCGCTGGTCCCGATATCAATGCCGAGAAGGTGAGCCATGGGGTTGCTGGGGTGGAGGGTTCGAGTCACGGACGCCGCGACAGCGGCACGGGCTGATCGCGCGTCAATCTAAGGCCCCACGGCGGAAAAGCAACCCGCAATCCGTCGCGTCAGAGGTCGGCGGCGACGGTCGAGCATGAATAAAGCAGCGAGGGTGCGCTGTTCGAGGTTCGGTTCGCGGCCGCTGAGGAATCGGAACACGCCGCCGGTGCTCTTGGCGATCCGCTCGAGCGTGCTGGCGCCTCCCAAGGCGGCGAGCGGGTCGGGGTGCAGGAACTGGATGGTGTTGATCCTGGCGTGGGCGGTGTCGGCGCGCTGAATCTCCGCGAGCAGCCGACCCGAGTCCAGGGCGCACCGGCCCGAGCCGGTGATGTTGTCCCAGAGGATCATCCGCAGGTGTGGCCGGTAACGCAGCGCCCGCAGCTAAACGAGAACAGGTGAAGAACTTGTGTCGATCTGGTCGATAACAAAGTTGATCCATGTCGCAGGCTCCGCAACAACCTGAGTTGCCCGAGGAGACGGTGCCGTCCGAAGCAGCGCCGCCGCAGGGCTTGTCGTGGAGTCAGGTCTGGCAGTTGCCGCTGCTGATTGTGGGGGTGTTGCTGCTGGGCGTGAGTCTGTATCTGTCGCTGCCCACGCAGGAGCAGCACGACTTCGACGGGGCGCTGCGCGAGGTGCAGTTGTATCTCAAGGCCGGCAACACGGAGCAGGCCAAGGCGCAGCTCGAACATGTGCAGGCGAACCTCGAGTTGGCCTCGCCGGCGCAGGCGGCGCTGCACTGGCTCCTCTGGGGCGACGCTGTCTATCTCGAGCAGCGAAGCCGCGGCGTGGATCTGGCGCAGAACCACGAACGCGTCCGGCAGTACTACGCCACCGCGCAGCAGAAGGGGCTGACGCTCGACGCGGAGCACTTGCAGCGGCTGGCCGAGACACTCGTGGCGCTGAACCAGGAGCAGGCGGCGCTGATGCTGCTCGAGCAGCTCAAGGACGAGCCCGCCGAGCGACGCTACCGCATCCTGAGGCAGATCATCGAGCGTCGTCTGGCGTTGCCCAGCGCGCCGGTGGCGCCGCTGACCTCGCTGGTCAGTCGCTACCTCGACGAATTGCGCGGCGAGACCAACCTGGCCACGCGACGCAGCGGTCGCATCTGGGCGCAGGGACTGCTCGCGGACGCCGCCCTCGAGCAGGGCGACCCGGTCGCGGCGATCAGCGGCCTGGCACGCGAGATGGTCAAGTTCGCCGACGAGGGCGGCGAGAAGGACCTCACGCCCCTGATGATCCGCATGGGCAAGGCCTACTCGCTCACCGGCGAGTACCCCAAGGCGCGCCGACAGTTCGAGCTGGCTCGCGCCCGCATGGACAGCACCGACCCGCTGCAGGCGCACGCCTTGGTCGGACTGGCGGAGATCGAACTGGCCGAGTCGCAGAACGTCGCGCAGGCGCAGACCCTTTTCACCGAGGCCACGCACCGCTACCCCGACCTTGACTTCCGCAGCAGGAATCACGACGCCTACCTCGCGGCGCTGATCGGCCGCGCCGACTGCGAGGCACGCCTGCGGAACTACGGCGAAGCGGTCGCTTCGTTCACCGAGGCCGCCACCCTGCTCAAGGACAACCCCCACGCCCCCAAGGCCAGGCTCGAGCAACTGCTCGCGGCGGTGCTGGCGCAGCACGGCATCGCGTACGACACGCGGCAGTTCCTGCACGCCCTGGACTACCTTAACGTGCTGCTGCCGCTCTTTGGCAAGAGCCCGCCCGCCGACGTGCTCATCAAGCTCGCCGACACCCATCAGCAGATCGCCCTGCAACACCTGGCCGACGCCGACAACCCCAACCGCGAGGAAGATCGCAAGACGCCGCTGACCCACGAGCAGCGCACGCACAACCAGCGGGCAGCGATTCACTTTGAGCAGGCGGGCGACCATTACCTGGCGCACGCGCAGGCGGTGACGATGGACGATTCGCTCTACAGCCAGAGCCTGTGGAAGGCAGCCGAGGCGTTCGACCGGGCGCAGTTGTGGAAGCGATCGATCGAGGTGTGGGACCTGTTCGTGCGGACGCGGGGCGAAGACCCGCGGCTGCTCGAGGCGATCAACCGACTGGGCCAGAGCTACCTCGCCGACGGGCAGGAGGGCAACGCCGCCACGCAGTTCGAGCGTCTGGTGGAGAACTTTGGACGCACGCCCGAGGCCTACTCGAGCCTGGTGCCGCTGGCCAAGTCCTACGCGGCGCTGGGCCGGGACGACGCGGCGCTGCGCGTGTTGCTCTCGGTGGTCAACGATCACCCGGCGATCACGCCCGCCGACCGCAGCTACCGCGACGCCCTGATCGAGCTGGGCCGACTCTACTACGGACGAGGCGAGTACGTCCCGGCGATCGAGCGGCTCTCCGAAGCGGTGGAGCGTTACGGCTCGACCGCGGAAGGGGCGCTGCTGCGCTACCGACTGGCGGACTCCTACCTGCTCTCCACGCCGGAGCTGGACCGTCAGATCGCCGAGCCGGGCCCGCCCTCGCGTGCCGCGGCGCTGCGCGGCGAGCGGGCGTCGCGGCTGGAGCGAGCGCACGGCTTGTTCAGCCAGGTCATCACCGATCTGGAGCAGCGCGACAGCCGCGACCTGTCGGACCTGGAGAAGGTCTGCCTGCGCAACGCCTTTTTCTACAGGGCCGACTGCCTCTACGACCTGGGCCAGTTCGAGCGTGCGATCACCTTCTACGATCAGGCGGCCAAACGCTGGGAGCACCACCCGGCCTCGCTCGTGGCGTTGATCCAGATCGTCAACGCCTACTCGTCGCTGGGCAAAGCGCAGGAAGCGCGCGTGGCCAACGCCCGCGCCAGCGATCACCTGCGTCGCATCCCGGAAGAGGCGTTCAACGACCGGACGCTGCCGCTGACCCGCCAGCACTGGGAAGACTGGCTGCGCTGGACCAGCGAGCTGAACCTGTTCGCCGACTCGCCGCCGCCGGCCGCGGTCGGTTCGAGCCGGGTCAACTGACAGCTCGCCCGCAGCCGCCGGTCCTAGCCTGGAGCGTTGAGGCTGATCGAGGGGATGTCCTTGCGGATGTGCGAGTAGAAGCGCATCCAGCCCGGGCAGAGATAGTTCAGCCCCGGCTCGCCCTGCGGCGTGCGCACCAGGCGGTTTCGCGGGCACTCGCCCCAGCACAAGCTTAGGTGTTCGCACTCTCGGCACTGACCCGGCAGCGTGTCCCGCTTGTCCCTGCCGAACTTCTCCTGCGCAGCGCCGAGCGTCAGGTCGCTCTCGTGCTGCTGCAGGATGCTGCCCAGGCGGTGCTCGGGATAGACGAAGTGATCGCAGGAGAAAAGATCGCCGTTGTGCTCCAGCGCCAGTCCGCGTCCGCAGGTGGGCGCCTGGGTGCAGATCTGCGCCGGCAGGCCGTGGGACTGCGCCACCGCCGTCTCGAACAGGTTGACGAAGACCCGCCCCAGGTCGCGCGCGAACCACTCGTCCCACACCCGGCAGAGAAAAGCGCCCCAGTCCTCGGGGTCCACGGACCAATCGGTGACGACGGAATCGGGATGCCCGGGCCGCGCCTGCGGTGTGCCGACGATCGGACCGTCGGGTCGGGGCGGGCCTTCCTTGTATCGCCGCGGTTCGACGCCGGGGATCAACTGGATGCGCCGCGTGCCCAGCTCGCGCGTGAGGAAGCGATACACGTCCAGCGGTCGCTGGGCGTTGGCGCGATTGACCACGCACAGGGCGTTGAAGGGCACCTGGTGCTTCTTGAGCAGCCGCGCCGCCGACACGACTTTGTGGAACGTCCCTTCGCCGCCCTTGTTCACGCGGTAGCGGTCGTGCAGGTCGCGCGGCCCGTCGCAGCTCAGGCCCACCAGGAAATTGTGTTGCTTAAGGAACGCCGCCCACTCTTCGTCCAGCAGGGTTCCGTTGGTCTGCAGGTCGTTCTCCACACGCTGGAAGGGCTTGCGATACTGCTGCTGCAGCGCCACCACCTTGCGAAAGAAGTCCAGCCCCGCCAGCGTCGGTTCGCCGCCCTGCCAGGAGAAGACCACCTCCGGCCCGTTCTGGCCCTCGATGTACTGTCGGACGTGCTGATGGAGCACCTCGTCGCTCATCACCGGCATCCGCGGCTGATCGAACATCTGCTCCTTGTGCAGGTAGAAGCAGTAGGTGCAGTCGAGATTGCACACCGCGCCGGTGGGCTTGATCATGATGTGATAGCCCAGTTCCGCGACCTTCTCCGGCGAGGCCTGCATCGTCGGGCCAGCGCCGAGCACCGGCAGCGCCAGTCGGAAGCTCGTTTGATCGTCGTCCATTCACAGAATCGTAGCAGACCGAGCGGTCCTGACCCGTGTTCGGCCCAGGGGGCCGCCAGCATCTCCGGGCCACGCTCCCTCGGTTCCCGCGCCAGACCAGCTCGTTGCGGGTGAATGTGGATTTTCCCGCTCTTGTTTTTCGGTCTTGTTCCCGGCGCCTCGGCGCGGTCCGTGCTTCGAGGCGAGCAGCGCAGATTCTGCCTGAGATTACACAAATCAGCCGCCCTCGTCCGATATCTTTTTAACGCCCGGATCGCGCGACGCATGGATGCGTCGGCCGGTGCGTGCAGCTTCGAGGGTCAAGGATGACCACATCTCCATCCGTCTCCGCCGCAGGATTGTTCGATTCGGGACTGCTTGTGGCGCTGCTGCAGCGGCAGCTCGAGCTCTACCACGAGCTGCGCGACCTCTCCTCCACGCAGAGCCGATTTATCGAGTCGGGCCACGTCGACGACCTGCTGAGCGTGCTGGCGCAGCGACAGAGCATCATCACCTCGCTCACCGAAGTGAGCGACCGCATCGACCCGTACCGCGAACAACTCTCGCAGGTCTGGCCTCGCATCGGCGCGGAAGATCAACGCCGCATCACCGCGCTGCTCGAGGAGGTGCAGACGCTGGTTCGCTCGATCCTCGATTCCGACAACCGCGACCACCGCAGCCTGCAGCGCGCCCGCGACGGCGTGGCGGCGGAGATGCGGCAGACCGTCCACGCCGGTCGCGCCGTCAACGCCTACCGTGCGCCCGCCGGCATCGCCCCGGCGCCACGCTTCACCGACCAGAAAGGATGACGTGACCGCCACGCTCGCCCAACCCGTCCCCGCGCTGCTCGGCCCCGACGACCTGGCGCAGGTCATCCACGCCTACACCCAGACCGCTCAGAACCTCCAGCGCAGCCACGTCGCGCTGCACGAGCAGGTGCTGCGACTCCAGGAACAACTCGCCGGCGCCAACGCACAACTGCAGCGATCCAAGCGGCTGGCGGCGCTGGGCGAGATGGCCGCGGGCATCGCCCACGAGATCCGCAATCCCCTGGCGGCGATCTCGCTCTACGCCCGCATGATCGTCGAGGACCTGGCTGCCTCGAACCATCCCCACAGCGACACCGCGGAGAAGATCGCCCAGGCGGTGCGGGGCCTGAACGCCATCGTGAACGACGTGCTGGCCTTCGCGAGGGAGATCAACCCTCGCACCGGCCCGGTCGCCGCGGCGCTGCTCTTCGAGCGCGTGATCGACGCCCATCGACCGGCCATCGAGCAGGCGCACGTCCGCGTGGTTCGCCAGGGTGATCTGTCGCACTGCTTCACCGCCGACCCGGACCTGCTGCACCAGGCGCTGCTCAACCTCGTCCGCAACGCGGTGGACGCGATGGCCGACTCGCCCCAGCGTCTGCTCACCCTGACCTGCGAGCACGACGCCGCCGCCACCGTGCTGCGCGTCAGCGACACCGGGCCGGGCGTGCCCGAGGACGTGCTGGACCGCATCTTCAATCCCTTCTTCACCACCCGCAGCACGGGCACCGGCCTGGGTCTGGCCATCGTCCATCGCATCGCCGACGCCCACAGCGGCACCATCGCCCTCCGCAACGAACGTGGAGCTGTCTTCGAGCTCATTCTTCCCCATCCCTCCGGCACGCCCAACGGAACGCAGGCATGACCAAGGTCCTGATCGTCGACGACAAACAGATGATGCGCGACAGCGTGGGCGCCACGCTGCAGCGCGCCGGATTCACCGTGATCGCCGCCTCCGACGGTGCCGCGGCCCTGAACATGCTGGCGCGGCATCGGCCCTGGGCGGTGCTCACCGACCTGAAGATGCCCGAGATGGACGGCCTGGAGCTGCTCTTACGCATCCGTCAGGCCGACGCCGAGGTGCCCGTGGTCATCATGACCGCCTTCGGTTCCGTGGACACCGCGGTCAGCGCCATCAAGAACGGCGCCTTCGACTTCATCCAGAAGCCCTTCGAGGGCGACCAGCTCGTGCTCACGCTCAAGCGCGCCGTGGAGCACCGCCGACTGGTGCAGGAGAACGCCGCCCTGCGCAGCAACGTGCAGGCGCTGGAGAACTCGCACGTGCTGGTGGGCCGCTCCGCCGCGATGCGCCACGTGGCGCAGCAGATCCACCAGGTCGCCAACAGCCAGGGCACCGTCCTGATCACCGGCGAGTCGGGCACCGGCAAGGAAGTCGTCGCCCGCACGCTCCACGCCCACAGCCCCCGGCGCGATCGCGTCATGCTCTGCCTCAACTGCGCCGCCCTGTCCACCAGCCTGCTCGAGAGCGAGCTCTTCGGGCACGAACGCGGCGCGTTCACCGGCGCCGATCAGCTTCGCAAGGGACGCTTCGAGCTTTCCGACGGCGGCACCCTCCTGCTCGACGAGATCAGCGAGATCGATATCCAGCTCCAGGCCAAGCTCCTTCGCGTCCTGCAGGAGCGACAGTTCGAGCGCGTCGGATCGAGCATGACGCAACAGGTGGACGTCCGCGTCATCGCCACCACCAACCGCGACCTGTCCCGCTGCGTGGCGGACGGCTCGTTCCGGCAGGACCTCTTCTATCGCCTTCACGTCCTGCCCGTGCATCTGCCGCCGCTGCGCGAGCGTCTGGACGACGTGCCGCTGCTGGCCGAGCACTTCCTCGCCCAGACGGCGCTGCGCGAGGGCAAGGAGCCGCGACAGTTCGACGCCGAGGCGATGGCGCTGCTGCAGACCTACCGCTGGCCCGGGAACGTCCGCGAGCTGCAGAACATCTGCGAACGCGCCAGCGTCCTGACCCGGGGACGCATCATCACCGCCGGGATCATCCAGCCCTGGCTCCTCACGCCCCCGCCCGCGCCGCTGCCCGAGCCCGGCCCCGCCGTCGTCCCCATGCACCACGCCACCTCGCCCCTGAGGCTCGAAGACTTCGAGCGCGAGCAGATCGTCCGCACCCTGGGACGATTCAACGGCAACCGCCGTCGCACCGCCGAGGCGCTGGGCATCGGCGTCCGCACCCTGGGTTTGAAACTCAAGAAGTGGAAGGAACTGAACCTTGTCGCCCAGACGCTCTGATCGGCGCAGCTTTTGCGCCACGACCGCGCAAGGCCTGCGCCCCGCGTCGATCCGATCACGCCCGGCCTCGTCGCTTTTCCTCTGGCACTGCGCTTGCGGGACGGCCTCCCAATGATCGCTGGACTCTTCGATCACGGCGCCTTGCCCGCACTGGAGCGGACGGTTCAGTTCACCGCCGCCCGGCACAAGGTCCTGACCCACAACATCGCCAATCTATCCACACCCTTTTTCAAGCCCAGCGACCTGGACCCACGCACGTTTCAGCAGGAGCTCAGCCGCGCCATCGAGCAGCGTCGCCAGCGACCCAACCCCGTGTCCGGTGCGTTGCCCCTGGACGAGCGATCCGGCGGCTTTGAACCGAGCTTCTCGAACGAGAACGTGCTCTTCCACGATCAGAACAACCGTGACCTCGAACGGATCATGCAGCGACTGGCGGAGAACACCCTGGCGCACAACACCGCGGTCGAGATGATCCGCAATCAGGTTGACGTCCTGCGATTGGCGATTCGGGAACGTGTCTGACACCTAGCCCCCGGTCAATGACCGGGAGCTGAATGAGACCCGCCATGTTCGGCTCACTGGATATCTCGACCTCCGCCCTGATCGCGCAGCGGCAGCGCATGGAGGTCATCGCCGCCAACATCGCCAACGCCAACTCGATCTACGACGAGCAGGGCAACTTCTCCCCGTTCCGTCGCCGCGTGGCCCTGCTGGCGCCGGGCGATCCGTCCTCTGGGAAATCCGGGGGCGTCCACGTTCAGGAAATCCTGCTCGACCAGAGCGCGTTCCGAAAGGTCTACGACCCCTCGCACCCGCACGCCAAGGACGGCTACGTCGATCACCCGAACATCAACAGCTCGCTGGAGATGGTCAACGCGCTGGAAGCCAGCCGCGCTTACGAAGCCAACATCACCGCCGCCGAGGCGACGAAATCTATGATGCAGAGCGCACTGAGATTGCTTGCGTAACAAAACCTGCGGCGCGGACGCCGCAGCTAGAAAAATCACTCCCTGATCTCTAACCCCTAACCCCCACCATGACCGACCCGCTTGGACTGATCTCGAATGCCGCGAACGCGGCGCAGTCGCTTCGCCCCGGCGCGAAGGACTCCGCGGCGCAGGCGTCCGAGTCGTTCAAGCAGGTGCTCATGAAGAACATCGAACAGGTCAACCGTCTCCAGCAGGACGCGGAGATGGCGATCGAGGACCTGGCGGCAGGCAAGCGCGACGACGTGGCGGGCGTGATGATCGCCAAGCAGAAAGCCGACCTCGCCTTCCAGATGCTGCTGCAGGTCCGCAACAAACTCGTGGCTGCCTACGAGGAGGTCAAGCAGATGAGGGTGTGAGGCAAGCGATCAGCTATTAGCCTTTGGCCTTCAGCCAGAAGGGTGTGTTCGATTTCTGGCTAATCGCTAACAGCGAACAGCTGATGGCTCCACTGGGCATGGAGGCCGTGCGATGGATTTCTTGCGGAAATGGTGGGCGCAGATTCGGCTGACGATGTCGCAGCTCACGCTGTCGGCGCGCTTCGCCATCGCCTTGTGTTTTGTGTTGCTGCTGGTGGTGCTGGGGGTGGTGCTGCTTTACGCGTCGCTGCCGGACTACGAGCCGCTGCCGATCTACGCCAGCGATCGGCAGGCGGAGATCATGGTGCACCTGGACCAGGCGGGCATCCGCGTGGCGGAGCGTGCCGGTCGGATGATGGTCCCGGCCGCCGAACGCGACCGCGCCTTCGCGGTGCTGGCGGAGCACGAGCTGCTCGGGGGCGACACCGCCGCCGCCTTCGACGAGATCATCGCCCGGCAGAACCTCTGGGACTCGAGCGAGAAGACGCAGCAGAACCTGCTGCTGGCCAAGCAGAAGGTGCTGGCGCAGGTGATCCGCAAGATGCGCAGCATCCGCGGCGCCGACGTGATGATCTCGCTGCCGCGGCACGAGGGGTTCGGCGCTCCGACGCGCAGCGCCAGCGCCTCGGTGAGCGTGGTGATGCAGCAAGGCAAGAGCATCGACAACCGCCTGGTCGAGGCCATCGCGGGCCTGGTCGCCGGCGCCGTGGCCGAGATGACGCCCGCCGACGTCACCGTCGTGGACGCCAACAACGGTCGGTCCTTCACCGTCCGCGACGACGCCTCCAACGCCACGAGCGACTCGATCGAGCTGGTCCAGACGCTCGAGCGACGCTACCACGACAAGATCCGCGACGCGTTGGCGTACATCCCCGGCGTCATCGTGGCGGTCAACGTCCGCGTGGACAAGGTCCGCTCCGAGCGCGTGGAGAAGGTGGACTACGAGAAGAGCGAGCCGCTGCGTGAGACCACCACGCGCGAGAGGACGCGGTCGCAGACGCAGAGCGCCGGCGAGGCCGGGGCCAGGCCGAACACGGGCCTGAGCATCGAGACCGGCGGCGGCGCCGGCAGCAGCGAGAGCGAGACCGAGGAACGCACCCTCTTTGGCGAGAAGAACGTGGTGCAGCGCGTGCAACAGGTTCTCGCCGGCCAGAACACGCAGCGCATCAACGTCACCATCAACGTCCCGCGTCGCTATTTCCTTTCGCTCTTCATGGCGGGCAAGCCCGCGGAGACGCCCACGCCCGACGACGCGGCGCTGGCGGCTGTCGTCGCCCCGCAACTGGCGCAGATCAAGGCGCAGGTCGAACCGCTCATCGACGCGCAGGAGACCGGGGTGGTCATCGCGCACATGGTCCCCGACGCTGAGCAGCTTCTGGGCGCCGCCCAGGCGTCGGCGGGCTCGGGCCTGTTTGTCATGCTCGGGGGCGACTACGCCCGGCCCGCGCTGCTGGGCGGGCTGGCGGTGGTCAGCCTGGGCCTGATGCTCCTGATGGTCCGTCGCGCCTCGACGCAGCCTCACCTGCCCACCGCCGAGGAGCTTGCCGGCCTGCCCCCCACGCTCCCGGGCGAGGACGACCTGGTGGGCGAAGCGGAAGAGTCGGACCTGGGGATGGCCGGCGTGGAACTGGGCGAAGAGGAGATCCGCTCGCGCAAGATCGCCGAACAGATCAGCGAGCTGGTCAAGGCCAACCCCGCCGAGGCCGCCAATCTCATCAAGAAGTGGGTGCGCACCGAGGACTGAGAAGCACGCATGGCCAAGACCGCGATCAAACCCGAGAAGTCCGAGGAGCTGGCCGGCCTGCGCAAGGCCGCGGTGCTCATGCTCGCCATCGAGTCCGACGCCGCCTCCACCATCCTCAAGCAGCTGGACACCAAGGTCGTCGAGGACATCACGCGCGAGCTGGCCTCGCTGGGCGAGGTGGACAAGTCGCTCCGCGACAAGATCATCTCCGAGTTCTACGAGCTGGCGCTGGCGCAGAGCTGGGCGACCGAGGGCGGTCTGGAGTACGCCCGGGCGCTGCTCACCAAGAGCATGGACCCCAAGGAAGCCGAACGCATCCTGCAGCA
This sequence comes from uncultured Phycisphaera sp., assembly GCA_964496285.1. Classification (GTDB taxonomy): domain Bacteria; phylum Planctomycetota; class Phycisphaerae; order Phycisphaerales; family Phycisphaeraceae; genus CAZBXW01. The sequence continues at coordinate 17,892 of CAZBXW010000005.1, read as the reverse complement.
GATCTCCACGCAGGTGCGCAAGACGCCCTTCTCGTTCCTGCAGAAGGCCGAGTCTCAGAACCTGCTCACCTTCATCCAGGACGAGCACCCGCAGACCATCGCCCTGATCCTCTCGCACCTGGCGCACCACAAGGCCAGCGAGATCCTCGGCGGGCTTCCCGGGCCCAAGCAGATCGAGGTTGTCAAACGCATCGCCAACATGGAGCAGACCAACCCCGAGGTGATCGCCGAGGTGGAGCGTGGCCTCGAGGCGCGGCTGTCGAACATGCTCACCCAGAGCTTCGAGAAGATCGGCGGCGTGGACACCGTGGCCGAGGTGCTCAACCTCGTGGACCGCACCACCGAGAAGGGCATCATGGAGGGTCTGGAGGCGGAAGACCCGGACCTTGTGGAGCAGATCCGTCGCCTGATGTTCGTCTTCGAGGACATCCTGCTCGTGGACGACAAGGGCATCCAGGCGGTGCTCAAGGAGATCGACAACGACGAGCTGGCGCTGGCGCTCAAGACCGCCAGCGAGGAGCTCAAGGCCAAGATTTTCTCCAACATGTCCGAGCGCGCCGCCCAGCTCATCAAGGAGGACATGGAGTACATGGGCCCGGTCCGCGTCTCGGACGTCGAGGCCGCCCAGCAGCGCGTCGTGGACGTCGTGCGTCGCCTCGAGGACGCCGGGGAGATCATCATCTCCGGCCGCGGCGGCGCGGGAGAGATGGTGGTGTGAGCGACTGTTGACTAGTGCCTAATGCCTAGCGACGGGTAAGTACCGGGCAGATACACACACCCCAACCCCCAACCCCTAACCCCCACTCCCTATCACCCAGTCACCAGTCACCAGTCACTCCCCCCATGGCCATCATCAAGAGTCAATCTTCCGACACGATCCTCAAGGACGCGGTGGTGCTGGACCTAGGCGATGTGGCGCTGCACGCCCGGCGGATCAAGGAGAACGCCCAGCGTCAGGCGCAGGAGATGCTCGACCGCGCCGAGCGCGAGGTGCGGCAGCGAGCCGAGACGGCGCACGACGAAGCGTTCGAGAAGGGCCGGGCCGCCGGGTTCGAGCAGGGGCTGCGCCAGGGCCGGGACGCGGGACGAAAGGAGGCGTTGGAGCAGGCCGCGGCGTCGCTGCAAGCCCTGCAGGAGCGATGGCTCGCGGCCGCCAACGACTGGGATCAGCTGCGCTCGGTCATGCAGCGCGACGCGGGCGACGCGGTGCTCGACCTGGCGCTGAAGCTCGCGGCGCGCCTGGTGCATCGCGTGATCGAGGTCGACCGCGGCGTCGTCGTGGAACAGGTCGCCGCCGCCCTGGCCATGGTGCTCAAGCACTCGGACGTCCTGGTGCGGGTCCATCCCGAGGATCGCCCGGCGATGGAGCAGGCGATGCCCCGGCTGCTGGCGGCCTTCCCGCGATTCACCCACGTCCGCCTCACGGACGACCCGACGGTCGGGCGGGGCGGCTGTGTCGTGAGCCACGGGCAGGGCACGGTCGACGCCACGCTCGACACGCAGTTGCGTCGCGTGCTCGATTTGATCCTGCCTGAACCGGGGGCGCCGTGACCGACCTAAGGCCCACGCTCGCGTTGCTCGACCACGCCAGCACGCTGGAGATCAGCGGGCGGGTGGTCGAGGTGCGCGGGTTGGCGGTGCGCGTGGCGGACTTCCCGGCGCCCATCGGCGCCGCGGCGCGCATCGTCCCGCAGCGCAGCGACGTCGCCGCCATCGACGCCGAGGTGGTCGGGTTCGATCACGAGTTGACCGTGGTGATGCCCCTGGGCAGCACCGCGGGGCTGCGCCGAGGCGACCGCGTCGTCGCCGGTCAGGCCTCGCAGCTTGTGCCCGTGGGTTCGCCGCTCCTGGGCAGGGTGCTCAACGCCATGGGCAGGCCCATCGACGGCAAAGGCGCGCTGCGTCACACCCAGCGAAGTCCGCTGGTGGTGCAACCGATCGAACCGCTGGGCCGGCCGCTCATCGATCAACCCCTGGCCACGGGCGTGCGCGCCATCGACGCGCTGCTGTCGGTCGGGCGCGGGCAGCGGCTGGGCGTCTTCGCGGCGCCGGGCCTGGGCAAGAGCACGCTGCTGGGCATGATGGCAAGGCAGACGGCGGCGGACGTGAGCGTGATCGCACTGGTCGGCGAGCGCGGCAGAGAGGTCAACGACTTCATCGCGCACCACCTGGGCGAGCGCGGGCTGGAGCGCAGCGTGGTGGTGGCGGCCACGAGCGACGAGCCGGCGCTGCTGCGGCTGCGGGCGGCGTCGGTCGCCTGCGCGGTGGCGGAGCACTTCCGCGATCAGGGCCTGGACGTGCTGCTGATCATGGACTCGGTCACGCGATTCTGCCAGGCGCAGCGGCAGGTGGGCCTGAGCGCCGGGGAGCCGCCGGCGACCCGCGGGTTTCCGCCGAGCGTCTTCGCCATGCTCCCCACGCTGCTGGAGCGCAGCGGGCGCACCGCCAAGGGCTCGATCACCGGGTTCTACGCGGTGCTGGTGGAGGGCGACGACATGAACGAGCCGATCGCCGACGCGGCGCGTGGCGTGCTCGACGGGCATGTGGTGCTCAGCCAGCGTCTGGCGCAGCGCGGGCACTGGCCGGCCATCGACGTCACCGCCTCGATCAGCCGCGTCGCCGACGACGTGACCGACAGCGAGCACCAGGCGGCGCGGCGGCGTGTGCTGCAACTGCTCAGCGCCTACCAGGACGTCGAGGATCTGCTGAACATCGGCGCCTACGCCCGGGGGTCGAACCCCGAGGCCGACCTCGCGATCGAGTGCAAGCCGGCCATCGACCAACTGCTCAGGCAGGGCGGCCACGAGCCGGGCGTGGGCGAGTTCGCGCGGACGCGCGGGCAGCTGCTGGCGCTGATGACGCACATCCAGACCCGGCAGGCGCAGGTCAACCGCCCGCGCCAGGCGGTGCCCCAGGGCCCGCGTGCGCCGGCGTCACCGGGCAGAGCCCGACGGTAGGGGGCGATAACAGGCGATGGCCAAGTTCCGATTCAAACTCGAGTCTCTGCTGCGGCACCGCCGAGCGGTCGAGGACGCGGCGCAGCTCGAGCTGGCCAAGGCGTTGCGCGGGCGCATGATCCTGGAGAACCAGGTCCGCCAGATGCAGCAGACGATCACTCACTCCAAGCGCGAGCTGCGCGACGGACTGGTGGGCAAGGTGGACCTCGACGCGATCAGCGGCTTCGCCCGCTTCAGCGGGCAGTGCGCCCTGCGCGCCAGGGAGCTGGTGGGCAGGCTCAGTCAGCTGCACGCCGATTGCCAGAGGCGACGCGAAGAGTTGGCGGCGGCGGTCCGGGCGCGCAAAGCGGTGGAGCTGCTGCGCGAGCGACAGCTCGAAGCCTTCCGTCGCGAACAGATGCGCAAGGAGGCGATCGAGCTGGACGAGGCGGCCACGCAGCGGTTTGTGCGTGAGCGACTGCTGACGGAGACCCTGGCATGAGGACGGCGTGGAACATCGTTTCGATCCTGCTGCTGACGCACGTGCTGGCGGCGGGCGCGTTCGTGGCCTGGCTTGGGATGGACGGCAGGCTCAACCGTGAGCGGCTGGGCAAAGTCGTGGAGATCTTCGGCCTGACCATCGCGGAGGAACAGCAGCAGATCCAGCGCGCCGCGGAGCTGGAGCTTCAGGCCAGTGAGCAGGCGGCGGACCTGGCGCGGGTCGAGCAGGTCTCCCAGGGTCCGGTCACGCTGGGGCAGCGGATGGCGCAGGCGGACCAGAGCGACGAAGTGCAGCAACAGGAGTCCACGCGCGCCGAGCGGGAACGTGCGGACCTGCTGCGTCAGCTCGACGCGGCACGCCACTTGCTGGCTCGTGAGCGTGCGGCCCTGCTCGAGGAGCGCAAGGCCTTTGAGGAGCACCGCCAGAAGGAACTGGCGCGGACCCGAGACGAGGATTTCCAACAAGCGGTGGCGATGTATGAACAGGTCAGGCCCCGTCAAGCCAAGCAGATGTTTCAGGAGCTGCTCGCTAAGGGCGAAACGCAGCGCGTGGTGGAGTACCTGGCGGCGATGCAGCTGCGAAAGGCAGCCGCTGTGCTCAAGGAGTTCAAGCTGCCCCCGGAAGTGACGCAAGCGACGCAACTAATCGAACAACTCCGTTCACGAGGCATCGACACCGCGGGCATGACGCCCCAGCCCAGCAGCGAACAAGGTGACACCGGATGAAGCTTCAATCCATCGCACCGCAGAACGCGAATCCCCCCGCCCCTCTATTCAACGCGGCCCCGGGCGGCGGGACGGAGGAGTTCAGAGCCACCCTTCAATCCGCCGCGAAACAAGCCAAGAATGAGCGAAACGAAGCGGCGCAGCGGCCCGAAAGGCCTGAGCGATCGGAGCGGCCCGAGCGCCCCGAACGGTCGGAGTCTGCTCCGCCCGAGTCGGCGTCGCAGGAGCAGGCGCAGACGCCCGACGCGGCTGCCGATGTCCAGACGCAAGACACCCCGGCGGACCAGGCCGCGAGCGACGAGGCTCAGGAGGAAGTGGTCGTCGCTGAACTCGACGACGAGGGCGGTGAGGCGGTCCCCACGGCAATCGGCCAGGAGCTGGCGCAGGCGGCGGCGGTGAATCTCGACCTGACCCCGGAGGTGATTCCGGCACCGCAAGAGACAGCGCAGGAAAGTGACGCTGTGGCGTCGCCCCTTGCGCTGCAGCAGGCCAAAGCTGCGCCGGTCCAGGCAGCCGTCGTTCCGCAGCCCGCCCAGGCATCGGTCGAGGTTCAGAAGCCCGCCCAGCCTGCACCGGCGGCTGCGTCGAACACAGCGGTCCCTGTGTCGGACACGTCCTTGCCCTCCGTCGAAGAGCCGACGCTGGCCAAGAGCGAGAAACCCACCGATTCGACCGGGACGCTCAGGCCCATCGGTCAGGCCAACGCGCCGCTCGAGCTGCCTGTGTCGGGCACGGCCGGTTCCAGTCTGACGCCCGAGCGGTCGAGTGAGCAGCAGGTTCAGGCTGCGCCGCCGCCGCTGCCGGTCGCTGAGGTTCCCGAGGACGACGCGAACGTGGCGCGCGTGTTGCGTGGCCTGGGCAGCGCGGTGCACCAGCGCGGCGGGACCGTTTCACTGCGGCTGCAGCCCCCGGAGCTGGGCGTGGTCCGCATCCAGATGGAGGTCCAGCAGGGCGTGGTCAGCGCCAGGCTCACCACGGAGCAGGAGTCCGTCCGCTCGCTGCTTCAGCACCAGCTCGGGCAGCTTCGCCACACGCTCGAACGGCAGGGCTTGTCGGTGGAGCGACTGGAGGTCCAGGTGCAATCGCCTCAGCCCGCGACGAACTCCGCCGCGCAGCGCGAGCTCAACCACTCCGGCCAGGACGGACGCAGCCGCGGTTCGTTCCAGTCCGGCGAGCAGCAGCAGCAGCAACAGCAGCAACGTCATCAACAAGCCCCGCGCCAGTTCCGTGAACTGTTCGACGCGGTGGCGTGAAGAGTCTGATTGAACCAAGGAGTCAAACATGTCGGCAGCCATTGGTGGAAGTACGGTGGGCGCTGCGGGATCGTCGCAGCCCTCGGGGTTCGCGGCGATCAAGAGCGAAGACTTCGTCCGCATCATGATCGAGGAGTTGTCCAACCAGGACCCGTTCCAGCCTCAGGACTCGTCGAAGCTGCTGGAGCAGATGTCGAGCCTGCGGAACATCGAGTCGCAGATCGGGCTGCAGGAGCAGCTCGAGTCGCTGGTGTCGCAGAACCAGATCGCCTCGGCGGGCGGGATGATCGGCAAGATGGTCAAGGGTCTGGACGGGCAGAACCAGCGCATCGAGGGTCTGGTCACGAGCGTTCGCGTGGTGGACGGGGAGGCGGTGCTGGAGCTGGACTCGGGCCGACTGCTGCCGATGGACCGCGTGACGCAGATCGCCAGCGCCCCAGCGTCGTGACGGGCTAAGCCAAGGAGTTCCTTGTGGGACGGGTTTCGGATCTGCTGCGGATGCTCGAACCGATCGTCCGGCCCGCGGGGCTGGGCGGCGCGGTCGCCGCGCAGAGGCCCGTGGAATCGCAGAGCTTTGAGGAGTTGCTTCGGCAGGCGCAGAACCCGACGTGCGAAGGCGAGTGCAGCGAACCGGCGCCCAAGCCCGCGGACCCGCTGGCCTCGCTGGGCCACGTCGAGAACGCCGCGGTCCGCCGACTGATCGATCCGAGTTAAACGCATCGCCCCCTGACCGTGAAGGAGCACTGAACCATGGGACTGACCACCGCGCTGTACACCGGGCTCTCCGGGATGACCGTCAATTCGCAGTCGATCACGGTCACGGGCAACAACATCGCCAACGTGAACACCGTGGCCTTCAAGGCCTCACGCATCAGCTTCGAGACGCAGGTCTCGCAGACGATCTCCAACGGCTCGGCGCCGGGCGCCGACCTGGGCGGCACCAACCCTTCGCAGGTCGGGCTGGGCACCCGCGTCAGCTCCATCTCACGCAACTTCACCACCGGGTCGATCAACCCCACCGGCGTCAACACCGACCTGGCCGTCGAGGGCAACGGGTTCTACGTCCTGAACGTCGGCGGACTGACGCGCTACTCGCGCGACGGGTCGTTCCTGCTTGACCGCGATTTCAACCTCGTGAACACCAACGGCGGGCTCGTCCAGGGCTTCGGCATCGACGACCAGTTCAACATCATCCCCGGCGTGCTGGGCAACATCTCCGTGCCCATCGGCGCTCTGACCGTCGCCGAGGCCACGCAGCAGATTCGCCTGGCGGGCAATCTCAACGCCGGGGGCGACACCGCCACGGTCGGCACGCTCATCAACTCCGACGCCCTGACCGACAACGCCACCGCCTCGCCCGCCACCACCGGTTCGCTCCTGACGGACCTGCGCGACGCGGGCGCAACGGTGCTCTTCAGCAGCGGCGACGTGATCTCGGTCACCGGCGCTAAGAAGGGCGGCGCTTCGCTGCCTGACGCGAAGTTCGAGGTCGGCGCCACGGTGACGGGCGACGCCGACGCCGCCGGCACCACCCTGGGCGACTTCCTCACCTTCCTCGACCAAGTGCTGGGCATCGACACCGACGCGGACCCCACCGCGGGCATCACCGTCAACGGCTCGGGACAGATCGTCGTGCAGGGGAACACCGGCACCGCCAACGAACTGAACCTGCAGACCGCCAACCTCATCGTCAACGCCGGCTCCGCCACGCCCACGCTGCCCTTTGACCTGACGCTTACGCAGAACGCCGCGGGCGAGAGCGTCCGCACCAGCTTCATCGCCTTCGACAGCCTGGGCACCGCGCTGACCATCGACCTGGCCATGGTCCTCGAAGACAAGACCAGCACCGGCACCACTTGGCGCTACTACATCCAGAGCGCCGACGACACCGACGTGGACCGCGTCCTGGGCACCGGCACCATCAACTTCGACAACAACGGCCAACTGCTCACGCAGCTCGCCCCCGCCTTCACCATCGACCGCGCCAACACCGGCGCGTCCTCGCCTCAGCAGATCACCCTGGCCTTCCGCGGCGGCGAGGCCTCCGTCTCGGCGCTGACCGACTCCCAGAGCGCTATCTCCGCCATCAGTCAGGACGGCTCAGCCATCGGCACGCTCCAGGACTTCTCCGTCACCGAGGACGGCACCGTCGTGGGCGTCTTCAGCAACAGCCTGCTGCGCACCCTGGGGCAGGTGACCCTGGCGATGTTCTCCAACCCCCAGGGCCTCGTCGAGCTCAGCGCCAACCAGTACAACGTCACGGTAAACTCCGGCACCGCCCAGATCGTCACCCCCGGATCGGGCGGATCGGGCAAGATCGTCGGCGGAGCCCTCGAACAGTCCAACGTCGATCTGAGCACCGAGTTCATCAACCTCATCAGCGCCAGCACAGGCTTCTCCGCCGCCTCGCGCGTGGTCACCACCAGCGACCGGCTGATTCAGGAATTGCTCGCGACTTCGAGGTGAGTCGCTGGAGAAGTGACTGGTGACTAGTGACCGGTGAATGCCCACAGCCGAGCATCACCCATCACCCATCACCCATCACCAGACACCATGATCACCCTGACCCGACTCAACGGCCGACGCTTCGTGGTCAACGCGGACCTGATCCGCACCGTGGAGGAGAACCCCGACACCACGGTCACGCTGGTCAACGGCGACCACCTGATCGTCAAAGAGTCGATGCAGGAAGTCGTGAATCGAGCGGTGGACTACGGCCGATCGTTACGCAAACTCCTCCCGCCGAGTTGAGTGCTGATCCGCGAGATCTGCCGATTCTCTGCCGTTCGTAGACCGATAACCGACCACGGGCAAGTTTTTCCCGCGGCGGACCGATAAGAGAGGGGCCCGACCCGGTGTCGGGCGTGAGGTGCGCGATGGATATTGGAGCACTCTTTGGGTTCCTGGGCACCTGGATCCTTGTCGTCTGGGCGGTTCTCGCCGGCGGCAACGCCCTGATCTTCTACGACCTGCCCAGCGTCATCCTCGTGCTCGGGGGCACCTTCACCATCTACTTCATGACGTTCCCGATCTCCTACGTCAAGAAGATCTTCGCGGTGGTGAAGAAGGCGTTCTTCCACAAGGCGCCGGGCATTCAGAAACTCATCGACGACATGGTCTCGTACGCCGAGATCGCCCGACGCGACGGCATCCTCTCGCTCGAGAACGTCACCAAGGACATCGAGGACCCCTTCATCGTCCGCGGCATCCAGATGGCGGTCGACGGCACCGACCCCGAACTGATCGAGCAGATCATGACCAACGAGCTGGAGAACCTGGGCGAACGCCACGACGCGGGCAAAGCCATGCTCGACTGCCTGGGCAAGTACGCCCCGGCCATGGGCATGATCGGAACCCTCGTGGGGCTGGTCATCATGCTCCAGAACATGTCGGACCCGTCGAAGATCGGCCCCGGTATGGCGGTGGCCATCCTCACCACGCTCTACGGCGCCCTGATCGCCAACGCCATCTGCGGGCCGCTCTCGGACCGACTCGCGCGACGCAATGCCGAGGAAATCCTCGTCAAGACCATCATCATCAAGGGCGTCATGTCCATCCAGAGCGGCGACAACCCACGCATCGTCGAGCAGAAACTCACCACCTTCCTGCCCCCTGCTCTGCGAAAAGTTGAAGACAAGGGCGACGAAGGCCGCTCCAAGGCCAAGGCGGCTTAAGAAGCCGTTAGCTATGAGCCTCGATCAGAAAAACATAAACATGACTCAACACCCTACACCCTTTTCTCGGCTAATAGCTAACCGCTAACAGCTAACCGCTCTCTCATGGGTAAATGCAAGTGTCCACCCGCAGGCGCGCCCGAATGGGTGCTGACGTACGGCGACATGATGTCGCTGCTGCTGACGTTCTTCATCCTGCTCGTGGCGTTGAGCGAGATCAAGGTCGAGAAGTTCAAGGCGATGGTGCAGTCGGTGCATGCGGCCTTCGGGATGGTGCCCGGGTCGGGAGGCGGAGCGATTCAGACCACCGCGCTGCAGTCGCAGGACCCCACGCTGGTGCAGGTGCTCAAGGAGATTTCCTCGAAGATGCGGCGCGGGGTCGAGGCCGCCGACGCCGACGACCCGGGCGTGGACGGGCGTCACGTGAAGGTCACGCAGGTCCGAGAAGATCTGAAGTTCCTGGTGGGCGGGTTTGTAACTTTCGAGCCGGGTTCTGCCGATCTAACCCCTAGGGCCAAGGCCCGGCTGGACACGGTGTCCAAGCTGTTCGCCGGTTATATGAACAAGGTCGAGCTGCGGGGGCACGCGGCGACCGTCGAACTGCTCGACACTCAGTCGTTCTCCGACCTGCGCGACCTGAGCTTTGCCCGTGCCAAGGCGGTGGAGCAGTACCTGGTCGCCTCGTGCGGGATCAAGCCCGAGCGGCTGCGTCTGATCGCCAGCGCCGACCGGGAGCCGCTGGCCAAGCGTGTTTACCTGGACCAGGAACTCGAACCCAACCGCCGCGTCGAGATCATGGTCAGTGAGGCCCTCGTGGAGGACTTCACCAAGCCCCAGAGCGGCGGACAGTAGGACCACCCTACGTTCCGATTTGTGAGGGAACGCGATGGCGAAGACAAACGACAAGAGCCCCAAACAGGGGAACAACGCCATGGCTGAAGAGAAGAACGCAAGCCCGTCTGCCGCGCCGGCACGCAAGAAGTTTCCCGTCAAGACCATGCTGGTGCTTGGGGCGGTTCTGCTCGTCGAGGCCGCCGCCATTTCCGCGGCGTTCCTGCTCACCGGCAAGCCCGCGGAGGTCAAGGCGCAAGGCGCCGCCATCGACGAGGCGGCGCTGGCGGAGCAGCCCGTGGAGGAGCTGGTCGTCGCGGACAAGTTCCAGAACACCCGCTCGGGCAAGATCTTCATCTACGACACCGAGATCTTCATCGTGGTCCGCCGAAAGCATCAGGATCAGACCAAGGAAGACATCAAGGCGATGCAGGCGGCCCTCTCGACCGACATCGCCACCATCTTCCGCAGGGCGGAGCCTTCCTTCCTGACCGAGCCCACGCTCGCCACGCTCACCCGTCAGATCCGCGCCGCCCTGGAGCAGCGTCTGAAGAAGGATGAGCAGGGCGCCAGCGTCGTGCAGGAAGTATTCATCCGCAAGTGCACCCAACTGCCGGTGTTCTAAGTCGAACGTGATACTTCCGGGATAGAGATGGGCGACACTGGCGGGCAAGCCGACCGATCAGACTCGGTGCGCACTACGCTGCCGCGGCGGCGCGTCCGTCGAGCCGACGCAGGATCACGCCCTGGATCAGGGCGTAGGCTTCGGACCAGGCGCGGCTCAGATCGTCGTTCCAGGCGGGGCCGGCCACTTCCGCCAGCGTCTTGAGCAGGACTTCGCCCACGACCGGGTACTGCGTGCGCGTGACGCCGTAGCCCACGTGTCGGTCCGCTAACTGCTCCACAGCGTTGACCAGCTCGCCGGGGTTGCGAAGGTTGGCCACGATCGCCGCGAGCATGGCGATGAGCTGGCGTTTCTGCCGGTCCATGTCCGTCCGTGCGAAGAGGGCGCGCACTTCCGGGTGCTCAGCGAAGAGCCTTTGGTAGAACTTCTCCGCCAGCAGCGGCGCCTGCGGCGCCACCAGTTTGAAGCTCGATTCGAGTAGATCGACATTCAGGGGCATGACGGGTCTCCGGAGAAAAAAAGGAAAGTCCATTCGAGACGACGTAGGTATGTCGGCTCAAAGGACCAAGCCCATCAGTACGCGGAGTCGGGAGTTCCGAGTTTGCAGCGTCGTTATCGGGCCGCCACGGGACAGAGCTTCTGCTGCGCCCGCAGGCACAGGCCCACGCCGATCATGCCCAGCCCCGCCCACGCTTCCAAGCCCTGATGCAGCAGTCCCGATGCGGGTGAAATCGCCATCCCCAGCACGACCGCGACCGCGACCGCCAGCGCCAACGTGTTGAGCAGGTTGTTCATGACTGCCTCCTTCGAGACAAGTCAACGATTCGCGCGCGACCGCGGCAAGTGAAATCGCTGGTCGCACCGAAAAAAGCAGTTATCGGCCCTCTACCGAGCCGATGATCGGCCGCCGATGAACGCCGATGAACGCGGATAGGACCCAAGGGAACGAGGAATTCATCGGCGTCCATCCGCGCAAAGAGGCAGCGGCGTCGCAAGGGCGCAACCATCGCACGGGCCTAGCGCGGCTCCTCTGCGTTCTTCGCCTCTTCGCGAGGGCTCTTCTTTTCATGTGCGACCTTCGCTTGCGCTGCGGAGAGGATCGCCTCAAAACGTTTCTCGTCCAGGCCGAGCTTGTCCGCGAAGAAGCGCAGGATCACACGTTCGGCCTCGTGCAGTTGGCCGTCGGCGCAGGCGACGCTGAACAGGGCGGTGATCGTCGCCTCGGGGTGGGTGAGGATGAGGTGGAACTGCTCCTCGTAGAAGTCGTGGTCGGTCTCGGCGCGGTGGATCATGGCCTGGAGCGAGGCATGGCCCACGCCGGCGTACTCCGCGATGCGGCGCAGCATCGGCAGCTCGCGCTCGCAGACCTTGCGGTCCAGCCCCGCCACGCAGCAGGCGGCCCGCAACACCGCCACGTTGCTCATCGCCTTACCCATGGCGCTATTTTACCCACGAGCCGTCGAACCGCTGGGCGATGGGCATCCGTCGCCCGAACCCGAAGGCGCGCCCGGTGACCTTGATCCCCGGGGCCGACTGCTTGCGCTTGTACTCGTTGAAGTCGATCATGCGCACCACGCGGAGGACGGTGGCCTCGTCGACGCCCGGCAGCTCGGCGATGATCTGTCGCGCCGGCTGCTCCCGCTCCACGTAGCGCTCCACGATCTGGTCGAGCACCTCGTAGGGCGGCAGCGAGTCCTGATCGGTCTGGTTCGGTCGCAGCTCGGCGCTGGGGACCTTGGTGATGGAGCGCTCGGGGATGACCGGCTGGCCCTGGGCGTTGATCCAGCGCGCCAGTTCCCAGACCAGGGTCTTGGGCACGTCGCTGATGACCGCCAATCCGCCGCACATGTCGCCGTAGAGCGTGCAGTAGCCCACCGCCAGTTCGCTCTTGTTGCCGGTGGTGACGAGCAGCGAGCCGAACTTGTTGCTGAACCCCATGAGGATGACGCCGCGGAGCCGGGCCTGCACGTTCTCCTCGGTGGTGTCGGGCGCTCGGGAGGCGAAGTGCGGGCGGAGCGTGGCGTCCATGGCGTCGTGAGCCGCGGCCAGAGGCACGAGGTTGAACTGGATGCCCAACCGCTGCGCCAGGTCCTGGGCGTCCTGGACAGAGTGGTCGGAGCTGAAGCGAGAGGGCATCGCCACGCCTCGGACGTTGGCAGCGCCGATCGCCTGGGCGCAGAGCACCGCGGTCAGCGCCGAATCGATGCCGCCCGAGAGTCCGAGCACGATGGACTTGAACCCGCACTTGGCGCAGTAGTCGCGCACGCCCAGGACCAGGGCCTGATGAATGGCCTGGATGCCGCGGCGTGGGGATTCGATCCGAGCGATGGGGCGGGGGGCTGACCCTGTCACCGGCGGCAGGTCCACGAGCAGCAGGTCCTCCTCGAAGTCCTTGGCGTGGGCGATCAACTCGCCCTGTTCGTCCACGGCGCAGCTGTTGCCGTCGAACACCAGCTCGTCGTTGCCGCCGACCTGGTTGCAGTAGAGCAGCGGCAGGCGGTGCTTGCGGGCGGCGTGGCGGAAGAGCTTGAGTCGGAACTCGTGCTTGCGGTCCACGAAGGGCGAGGCGGAGCAGTTGATGAAGACCGTAGCGCCCGCGGCCGCCAGTTCGTCGATGGGGTTGTCGTGGTAGAGAGTTCGGCTGAACATCTCGCGGTCGTTCCACAGGTCCTCGCAGATGGAGACGCCCAGGCGCTGGTCCAGGAAGTCGGTCACGTCCACGCCAGCCCCGGGCTGGAAATAGCGCGACTCGTCGAAGACGTCGTAGGTCGGCAGCAGGCTCTTGAGGTGACGCCGAACGACGCGGCCCTGATGACAGAACGCCGCGGCGTTGTGCAGGGGGCGCCCGCTCCTGGCGTCGTCGGTGGGGCAGGGGTAGCCGATGATCGCCGCGATGTCGGTGCAGCGGCCGGCCAACTCCTGCACGGCGGCGACGCAACGCTCCACCGCCACGGGCTTGAGCAGCAGGTCCTTGGGGGGGTAGCCCAGGATCGCCAGTTCGGGGAAGACCACGAGCTGCGCCCCGGCCTCTTGAGCGCGGTCGATGCACCGCGCGATGGCGCGGGTGTTGGCGGCGATGTCGCCGATGGTCGGGTTGGTCTGGGCCAGGGCGAAGCGCATGGTCGGGGCCGGGTCGATCTCGGGCTTCAGGTTCCGGGGTCGGATTCCCGGTCGCGTGGGCGATTGTAGTATGGTGGGAGTCACCTGTTGAAAGGGCGGTCGATGAAATGGTGTTTCCTCTGGGCTCTGGGCGTGCTTGCGTTGGCGGGCGGTTGCGCCTCGAAGCCCGCGGCCACAACGTCGGAGGGTGGGGCTGCCGAGGCGGCGGCGTCGGCGGGTCAGCCGCAGGCGCAGAAGGGTGAGCTGCTGCTGGAGCAGGGCCTGACGGACTCGGCGTTGGAGGCGTTCAACGCGGCTCTGGCGATCAACCCGAATCTGGTGCGAGCGCACCTGGGCGTGGGCAACGTCTATCGCGTCAAGGGCGACCTGGAGCGGGCACAGGCGTCGTACCAGAAAGCGGTGCAGCTCTCACCCAACAGCTTCGAGTCGCGTTACTACCTGGCGCTGAGCCTGCAGTTGCAGGACCAACTCGACGCGGCGGTGGCGGAGTACCTGCGCGCGGTGGCGATCGATCCGCAGAGCTTCGAGGCCAATCGCGACCTGGCGAGCGCTTACCTGCAGATGGCCAAGGCCGCCGAGGCGCTGCCGTACGCCAAGAAGGCGGTGGAGCTGCGTCCCGAGGACCAGCCGGCCTGGAGCAATCTGGCGGCGGCGCACTCGCTGCTGGCGCAGTGGCGCGAGGCGGTGGAGGCCTACCGGCAGGCGATCGAACTGGGTCAGGCGTTCGAGCCTATCGCGCTGGGTCTGGCGGACGCTCACCTGCGCATGAATAACCCGGCGCTGGCGATCAACACGCTCGAAGCGCTGGCGCAGCGTCGGCCCTCGGCGGTCGTGTACGAGCGGCTGGGGTTCGCCCATTTCAAGCTGCGACAGTTCGAGGCGGCGCTGGCGAACTTCCGCTCCGCGCTGAAGCTCAACGCCGACGACACCGCCGCGCTCAACGGCCTGGGCGTGAGCCTGATGACGCTCTACGTTCAGTCGGGCCGAAGGCCCGCCGACCACCCGATGCGGATCGAGGCGCTCAGCGCCTGGCGACGCAGTGTGGACCGCGACCCCGATCAGCCTCGCATCATTGATCTGATCGCGCGCTACCAGTGATCGCGGCCAGGGGCTTTGCACGATCCCGCTGTGCGGCGTATCCTTTGACGCTCGGTCGTGGGGAGGCCCGCGGATCAGCGCCAGAGGCGGTTCGGGGATCACCCCAACGGTTCTTGCAACGGGCGGGTCTGGGTCGGCAACGACGCGCCCGCCACACACGACACGCGAAAGGAAACTGCGCGATGAGCTTTGATTCGACGGTGCACGCCAAGGCGATCGAGTTGATCAAACTGGGCTACGAGATGACCGCCGCGGCGGGCTCGGGCCATCCCACCAGCGCCGCGAGTCTGGCGCACCTCGTCACCGTGCTGATGTACCAGCACATGCGCTACGAGCCCGCCAACCCGCTGCACCCCACGAGCGACCGCCTGGTGCTGAGCGAGGGCCACGCGGTGCCCATCGTCTACGCCGCCGCGGCGGACCTGGGCGTGATGATCGGCAAGAGCAAGGAGACGTGGCGGCCCATGACCCGCGACGACGCCCTGACGCTCCGCGCCATCGGGTCGGTCGTCGAGGGTCACCCCAATCCCGTGGAGGGCTTTCCCTTCTTCGACACCGCCACCGGGTCGCTGGGGCAGGGCCTGTCCCACGCCGCGGGGCTGGCGGCGGCGGCACGTCTGGACGCGATGGACAAGCGCATCTTCTGCATCATCGGCGACGGCGAGTCGCGCGAAGGGCAGATCTGGGAAGCCGTGGACTTCATCAAGGACCACAGCCTCAAGGCGGTGTGCCCGATCTTCAACTGCAACGTGTTCGCCCAGAGCGACGTGGTCTCGCCTCAGCAGTCGCCCGAGGTCACGGCGCGCAAGCTCGAGGCGGCGGGCTACGAGGTGCTGGTGATCGACGGACACCACCCCAGCGCCATCGCCGCGGCGCTCTCGACGCACGCGCAGAAGCAGTTCGACCCGCAGGCCGCCCCGGTCGCCATCGTCGCTCGGACGCTCAAGGGCTGGGGCAGCCCTTCGCAGCAGGGCCACGGGCACCACGGCAAGCCCGCGGAGAAAGAGGAACTGGCCAAGGCGCTGGTGGAGCTCGACGCCACCGCCAACCAGGTCGGCGCCCTGGAGGATTCGAAGCTCAAGATCGGCCTGATGTCGCCTCGGAAGCTCGACGCGGTGGAGGTCAAGCCCGCGCCCACCTTCACCGAAGCGCTCAAGCAGTTCAACCTCACCAAGCTCACGGAGAAGAGCAAGTGCTCGCCGCGGCGTGCGTACGGCGTGGCGCTGCGGGCGCTGGGCCACGCCAACCCGAACGTGGCGGCACTGGACGCGGACGTGAAGAACTCGACCTACGCTGAGGAATTCTACAAGGACCCGGCGCTGAAGGACCGCTTCTTCGAGTGCCGCATCGCCGAGCAGAACATGTTCTCCGTGGCTGCGGGCCTGAGCGCCGGGGGCAAGATCCCCTTCGCCTCGACCTTCGCCAAGTTCGTGACGCGGGGCTACGACCAGGTGGAGATGGCGGTCAACAGCGGGGCGAACCTCAAGATCGTGGGCACGCACGTGGGCGTGACGCTCGCCGCCGACGGTCCGAGCCAGATGTCGTTGCCCGACGTGGCCTGGTTCCGCGCCTTTGCCACGATGAAGACGCCCAAGGGTCAGCCGGGCTTCTACCTCCTGCAGCCTTCGGACGCCTACCAGGCCTACGCCCTGACGCTGGCGATGGCCGAGCACGAGGGGTCGGCCTACATGCGGGCGCTCCGCGCCGACGTGGAGTTCCTCTACTCCGACAACGACAAGTTCAAGCTCGGCGGGCACGAGGTGCTCAACGAGGGACGCGATCTGCTCATCGTTGCCAGCGGGTACATGGTGCACGAGGCCAACAAGGCGCTCGACAAGCTCGACGCCCAGGGCGTGGACGCCACGCTGGTGGACCTCTACTCGATCCCCTTCGATCAGGAGGCGCTGCTCGACCTGGCCAACGAGAACAACGGCATGGTGCTCACGCTCGAGGACAACTACGGCGGGGGCGTGGGCAGCGCCGTGGCCGACGCGGTGGCCTCCGACGGCGGGGGCTTCACCGTCTGCCAGATGCACGTCAGGAAGCTGCCCAAGAGCGGCCGAACGCCCGACGACGTGCTGGCGTACGTGGGCCTTGCCGCCGACGACATCGTCAAGCAGGCGCTGTCGCTGCTGCAGTTGTCCGCGACGTGAGGTGAAGAAAGCGGCCGAGCGGCCCAGCGGTCAAGTGGGCAAGTGCGCAGAAAAAGGAGCGGAATTCGTATTCATCACTCGGCCACTTGGCCAATGGGTCACTGGGCCACTTCTTTTCCCCCATGCTCTTCTTCCTCCAGGACTCCTTCCTCGATCTGATGCGCCGCGGCGGCGTGGTGATGTGGCCGCTGCTGGCCCTGTCGCTCGTGGCGGTGACGCTGATCGTCGAGCGCGCCTGGTTCTGGATCAAGACCAACCACGCGGTGCGACTGGTGTACGTCCAGAAGATGGCGCGACTGCTCCGCCAGGGCGAACGCCAGGCGGTGCTCCAACTCATCGACAAGGACACCAGCGTCTACGCCAGCGTCGTTCGCACCCTGCTGAGCGAGCGCTACTCCGAAGCGCTGGCCACCGACGCCATCGAGGCGCAGCGGCACCGCATCGAGCGCTTCATGCCCAGTCTTTCGACCATCATCACCGCCGCCCCGATGCTCGGGATCCTCGGGACCGTCACCGGCATCATCGCTAGCTTCAGGCTTCTTTCCGACGATGCCCTGACGATTGACCCC
The DNA here is from genome assembly GCA_964496285.1 of uncultured Phycisphaera sp. Classification (GTDB taxonomy): domain Bacteria; phylum Planctomycetota; class Phycisphaerae; order Phycisphaerales; family Phycisphaeraceae; genus CAZBXW01. The sequence goes on along the minus strand of CAZBXW010000005.1, from coordinate 406 downwards.
AAGCTCGTGGGCGCGGGCATCGCCGAGGCGCTGCTGACCACCGCGGCCGGATTGGTCGTGGCCATCGTCGTGCTCTTCCCCTACAACGCCTTCCGCGCCCAGATCGACCGCACGATGGGCCGCTGTGAGATGCTCGCCTCCGCCGCCTCGCGCCAGCAACACTCCGAGCAACACTGAGCGCCACTCCGCTCACCAGGCGCAGAGTTTTTCCACGTAGTCCGCGGACCCGTCGCGGAGCCAGCCGTCGAGCTGCGCCTGCTCCTTGAGCTGCTGCCCACGGAAACGCGGCACCACGAAGAACCCGCAGTTGGCCTCCGGCAGCGCCGTCATGTCGCTCCAGAGCTTCTCGAACTGCGCCACCGGGTACACGTCCTCCTGGCCGTGGCCCCAACGCTTCTTCACGTCC
>CAZBXW010000004.1:0-253645 GCA_964496285.1 uncultured Phycisphaera sp. | reverse complement strand
GCTGCAGCGGCTGATCTCCGCCTTCCGCATCCGCGCCAGCGCCAAGGCCGCGTGATTCTCTGATATGCAGCGAAATATTTCTTGACCGGATTTCCGGATCGTGGACGGATGACGCGGATCGAATCAAACTCTTGAATCGATCCGGTTCATCCTCTCCCATCCGGTGATCCGGTCAGTCACGAGCACCCGCGGCTCGACCGATAACGCAATGCGGAAATCCCTCCGATGTTTCTTCCAGCTTCGCTCAAGCGTCGTCCGATGATGACCGACCTTGATGGGGAATCTTGGAGTCCGAGCCTCTGGTAATCCACGGACGCTCCCCCCACACCTGCACGGAGACCGCTCATGCTCACCTGGTTCAAATCGCTCGGCCTCGGCGTTCGCATCGTCGCCCTGACGCTCCTCGTGCTGCTGTCGGTGGTGACCGTGAACTACGTCATCTTCGTCCGCGGCTACGACCGCAGCGCCCAGGACGCGATGGTCGAGCGCGCCGCCGCCTTCACCGCGGTGGCGGACGAAGCGAAGAACCACGTGGCCAACCTGCAGAGGAGTGGGGCGTTCGACGCCAAAGCCTTGCTCACCGAACTCGAAGCCGACCTCAAAGCGGGCAAGGACTACACCAAGAGCCGAATCTTTGGCACCATCCCCGTCGTCTCAGGCTGGACCGCCGCCGGTGAAGCCGCCAAGCGGGAGCAGATCGATTTCCGCGTCACCACCTTTGACGCCCGCAACAAGAGCAACGAACCGGCCCCCGGAAGTTTTGAGGAGCAGTTGCTGCGCGACCTCACCGCGCAGGTCACGAGCGGGCAGAGCGAGGTCATCTCCCGCGTCGATCCCGCCACCGACAAGCTGCACTACCTCCGTGCCATCAAGCTCGGTCAGGAGTGCATGATGTGCCACGGCAACCCGGGCAACGAGTTTGACACCGACAAGGACGGCAAAGACCCGCTGGGCTTCGCCATGGAGGGCTGGAAGGTCGGCGATATGCACGGCGCCTACCACGTCATCATGCCGCTGGCCCCCGTCCACGCCCAGGTCCGCGCCTTCATCGGCAACGGCCTGATGTGGACCGTCCCGCTCGTGCTCGTCTCCGTCATCGCCTTCGTCTGGCTGCTCAAGATCATGTTCGGCAGGCCCATCAACGACCTGATCGCCCGCATCAAGGACATCGCTCAGGGCGAGGGCGACCTGACCAAACGCATCCAGATCAGCAGCAAGGACGAGATTGGTCAGCTCGGCTCGTGGTTCAATCAGTTCGTGCAGAAGATTCACGACGTGATCGCCGAGGTCTCCGGCGCCGCCACCGAAGTCGCCGGCGCTGCCACGCAGATCGCCGCCTCCAGCGAGGAGATGGCCTCGGGCATGAACCAGCAGTCGGCGCAGGTCACGCAGGTCTCCAGCGCCATCGAGGAGATGAGCGCCAGCGTGGTGGAGGTCGCCAAGAAGAGCGCCGACGCCGCCAACGACGCCCAGACCTCGGGCAAGGCTGCCGGCGAAGGTGGCAGCGTCGTGCAGCAGACCATAGAGGGCATGCGCTCGATCAGCGAGGCGGTCTCCGCCGGCGCCGCCAGCGTGCAGGAGCTGGGCAAGCGAGGCGAGCAGATCGGTCAGATCATCGAGGTGATCAACGACATCGCCGACCAGACGAACCTGCTGGCGCTCAACGCGGCGATCGAGGCGGCGCGAGCCGGGGAGCACGGACGTGGCTTCGCGGTGGTGGCGGACGAGGTGCGTAAGCTCGCCGACCGGACCACCAAGGCCACCGAGGAGATCAAGAACTCCATCCAGGCGATCCAGAACGAGACCGGCCAGGCGGTGGCGCGCATGAACGCGGGCACCGAACAGGTCACCAAGGGCGTCGAGTTGGCCACGCAGGCCGGCGACAGCCTGAACAAGATCGTCTCCAGCGCGCAAGCCGTGGCGCAGATGATCCAGTCCATCGCCGCCGCCGCCGAGGAGCAGTCCGCCGCCAGCGAGCAGGTGAGCAAGAACGTCGAGAGCATCTCGGCGGTGACCAAGCAGTCCAGCGAGGCCGCGTCGCAGTCGGCCTCGGCCGCCTCGCAGCTCTCGCAGAAGGCCGAGCAGTTGCAGCGACTCGTGAGCACCTTCAAGGTCCACCCCGCGTCCAAAGCCGCGTAAGCCCACGACCTCATCCCCACACCAACGAGCCTGCGCCATGGGCGCGGGCTCGTTGCGTTACCATGACCGGTTCGCATGCGAATCGCGCACATGGTTGCGTCGCTGGACCCCGCGATGGGCGGACCGCCGATGGTCGTCACACGTCTGGCGGCGGCGCAGGCGCGCCTGGGCCACGAGGTCTCGATCTTCGCCTACCTCGTGCCGCAGCGGCTTAGCGCCCTGGCCGCCGCCACCGCGGGCGTCCCCGACTTTCAGCGCGTGAGCGTGACGCACCCGCCGCTCACCGGCGCCTTGGAGCGCTTCACCGCCTCACGCATGATCGCTGCCCTCGACGCTGCGAGTCCCAGGCCCGACGTGCTGCACCTCCACGGCGTCTGGGAGCGATGCCTGCCCCGCGCCGCCCGCTGGGCGCGCCGCCGGGGCATCGCCTACGTTATCGCGCCGCACGGCATGCTCGACCCCTGGTCGCTGCGACAGAGCGCGCTGAAGAAAAAGCTCGCCCTGGCGCTGGGCTATCGCGCCATGCTGCACCGCGCCGCGTTCCTGCACCTGCTCAACGACGACGAGGCGGCGCTCCTGGCGCCGCTGGGCCTGCGCGCCCCGGGCCGAGTGATCCCTAACGGAGTTTTTCTTCAGGAGATTGAGCCTCTGCCCGCGCCGGGCCGATTTCGCGCGGCGCATCCTCTGATCGGGCCGGGCCCCATCTTCCTGTTCCTGAGTCGCCTGCACTACAAGAAGGGGCTGGACCTGCTGGCGCAGGCTTTTGCGCAGGTGGCCGCGGAACTGCCCCAGAGCCAGCTCGTGGTGGCGGGACCCGACGAGGGGGCGGGCGAGGATTTCCAGAAGCGGATCGTCGAGCTGGGCCTGGGCCCACGCACGCATCGGGTCGGGCCGCTCTACGGCCGCGCCAAGTTCGAGGCCATGGCGGACGCCCACTGCTTTGTTCTGCCCTCGCGACAGGAGGGCTTCTCCGTCGCGATCACCGAGGCGATGGCGGTGGGCACGCCGGTGGTCATCTCACATGCGTGTCACTTCCCTCAAGTGGCGCAGGTCGGCGCGGGCCTGGTCACGTCTCTGGAGCCCGCGGCGATCGCCAAGGCGATGCTGGCGGTCAGGCCCGACATGGGCGTCAAGGGCAGCGAACTGGTGCGCTCACGTTACACCTGGCCGGCGATCGCGGAGCTGGCGGTGGACCACTATCGCCGGGCGATCGACTGTACGCGCCGCGGCGTCAGAGCGTAGAGTATCTCTCCACATGTCGCCACCCGAGGAAAAGCGCGAAGCGCCGATCTTTCAGCGGCTCGACCGCATTGAGCCCTGGCCCTATTCCGCTTCGGAGTATTCCCGCCGCGCCGCCTGGCGCATCGTCGAGCAACTCTTCATCCGTCCCAGCCCGACACGCGCCGACGCCTGGCGACGATTCTGGCTCCGACGCTTCGGCGCGCAGATCACCCCATCTTCCGGCACTCGGCCCACCACCCGCGTGCTCCATCCCTGGCTGCTCAAGATCGGCGCCCACACCCTGCTGGCGGACCACGTCACCGTCTGGAACCTCGGCCAAGTCACGCTGGGCGACCACACCATCGTCTCGCAGGACGTTCACCTTTGCGCCGGCACGCACGACTACACCCGGGCCACGCTCCCGCTGGTGCGCAGCACGATCACGATCGGCTCGGGCGTTTGGGTCTGCGCCGGGGCGTTCATCGGCCCGGGCGTCACCGTGGGCGACAACGCCGTCGTCGCCGCCCGCTCGGTGGTGGTCAGCGATGTGCCCGCGGGGATGGTGGTGGGGGGCCACCCCGCGCGGGTGATCAAGCCGCGAGAGATGGTCAGTTGATCGGCTCGGCACGCACGCCGATCTGCGTGGCCACCGGGAGGTAGCCCGTCACGAGCGTCCCGGGTCGGACGCCGCGCGCCGCCTGCCCAAGCGACATCGAGGTGGAGCTGCCCGAGTCCAGAAGGGTGACAAAGTCGGCGCCGAGCGCCAGGACTTCGCTGGCGGCGCGGTGCTCGGTGGCGTGCTCGAAGGTCGCCAGCCAGAGCAGACCGCCCTGCGGGTCCACGCCCAGGGCGGTGCGTGGCCTCGGATCGACCGTCCTTCCGTGGGTCGGCGCACGGGCGGCGAAGGTGATGCCCTGCCCGCTGACGCCCCAGACCGCGCGACGCAAAGCTTCGGGCGGCGGGGGCTTCGTAAGCTCGACGTGAATCTCCCGGTCCGCGTCGAGCCAGATGAGGTAGCTGTGGGCGTGGACGTGGCTGGTGACGCCGGCGCTGACGGTGGTTTCGCCGCTGCGCGCCGGCTCGCCGGGCAGGATCCACGGGTACCGCGGGTGCTGGTAGAGCGTGGCGTTCATGGCCACCGCAAGACGCGCTTGCGTGGCGACCCGATCCACATAACGAAGCAGGTATTGTCGCCCCTGCGCCACCGCTTGGCCGTCCAGCGGCGTGACGTAGAGTTCCACCCCCGCCGTCCGCAGGTTCACGCGAGCGACGTGCATCAGGCCGCGGCCCTGATCGTCGGGAGTCAATCGTTTGGCCCGGTACCACACGCCGCGGAAGATCTCGCGTTCGCTCACCTCGGAGCGATGCAGGGCGGCGACGACGAGGGCGACAGCCGCCGTGAGCAGAGAGAGACTCACGATCCATCGGGCGAGTTGGCTGGCGGCTCGGATCATGCGAGCGTTTCGAGGAACCGCCGCCAGGCCTCGCATTGCGCCGCGGGATTGAAGGTCGATTCGTAGGCGGCACGAGCGGCGTCGCCCAGGTCGCGTCGCAGGTGATGGTCCGCTGCGAGTCGGCGTAGAGCGGCGAGCAGGCCGGCGGTGTCGCCCACGGCGACCGACAGTCCGCAGCGGTGCGTGCGAAGGTCGTCGGCGGTCTCGCAGGCCTCGGGCCCGACAAAGAGCACGGGCCGACCCGCCGCCATGACGCCGTAGAGCTTGCTCGGCACCGCCACGCCCTCCATGCCCGGGCGCAGGGTCACCAGGTGAACGTCCGCCGCCGCGAGCGTGACGCCCAGTTGCTCGCGCGGGAAATAGCCGCGGAAGGCCACGTTGGCCAGGCGGTGCTGCTGGGCGAAGGCCTGCACCTCGCGCAGGCGTCTTCCCCCGCCGATGAACACGAAGGCGAAGCGCGGGTCGTGCGCCAGCTCACGCATGGCGGCGCAGACCTCCTCGAAGGTGTGGATCAGCCCCGCGTTGCCGGAGTACATCACCAGCAGCTTCTGGCGCGCGCCCAGGTCGGAGCGTAGCGCCTCGATCTGCTGCGCCGAGGCGGCGGGGGCGTCGTGGCCCCAGACGGGGATCGCCACGACGCGCCGCGGTTGGACGCGCTTGCTCAGCAGCCGGGCGCGCATGTGCTCGCCCAGCGCGACGCAGGCGGTGGCGCCGCGCAGGTGAAGGTCGTTGAGCCAGAGCAGGATCCGGGACGAGAGCTTGCGGGGGTTCATCACGCCCAGGGCGAACTCGCAGTCGGGGTGAAGGTCCATGACCCAGCAGACGTGCCGGACGCGACTGAGCTTCCGCACGGGCGTGGCGAGCAGCCCCACGAGCGGGGGCGTGGTGAGCGTGACCACCGCTTCGTAGCGCCAGGCGGTGCACCAGAACCGCAGCGCCAGGGAGAGAGCGAACGTGGCGTAGTCCGTGACTCGGCCCAGGACGTTGCGCTTGGCGAAACCGGTGGCGGCGACGCGATGGATATGGACGCCGCGGCGCAGTTCGTAGTGCGGCGTCCGCTGCGTCTGACTGCTGCCCACGTCGTAGGACCCGCGCGAGCAGAGGACGTGGACCTCGTGCCCGTGGGCGGCCAGATGCTCGCAGAGATCGCAGAGCACCTGCGCGGTGGCGGCGGAGTCGGGCCAGTAGTACTGGTTGACGAAGAGCAGCTTCATCGCGGGGGCGTCCGAGTTCGGACGGGGCGAGCGGGGGTGCCCACGGCTACGACGTTGGGGGGCAGGTCCTCGTGAACGTCGGCGCGGGCGCCGACGATGGTGTAGTCGCCGACGGTGACGCCCGGGCCGACGTAGGCGTCGGCGGCGATCCAGGCGTAAGCGCCGATGCGGATCGGCCGCGCCAGCAGGGGCAGGCTCGCGTCCTGTTCGTCGTGCGTGAGGGTGCAAAGATGGGCGTACTGGCTGATGCGTGCCCCCTCGCCCACGCGGACGGTGGCGGAGCAGTCGAGCAGGGCGAAATCGTGGATCACGACGTTGGCCTCGAGGATCAGCCGCCAGGGCTGCCGGATGACCGCGCGGGGGTGGACCTGCGCCCCGGGGTCAACCTGCGCCCCGAACAGCCGCAGCAGCGCGGCACGGTATCGATACATGAACGGCGGCGAAGGGCGGAAGAGCAGCCGCCGCACGAACGACCAGACGCGCAGGGTCCAGCGTTCATCGGCGGTCAACGCCAGCATATCGCGTTCACGAGCGCCGCCCCGATGCGTGGCCGCGGTGTTCATCGCAGCACCCGCTCCTTCACCGCTCGCGCCGGATTGCCCACGAAGACGGTGGCGGGCTTGAGGTCCTTGTAGGCGCTGGAGCGTGCCCCCAGGACGCTCAGGCGGCCCACGGTGACGCCCGGACCCACGAAGCTGTCGGCGCCGATCCAGGCGTCCTCCCCCACGGTCACCGGGGCGCGGATGAGTCGGAAGGTGTGGTCGCTGTAGTCGTGCGTCCCGGCGCAGAGGTGGGCGTACTGGCTGACGATCGAGCGTTTGCCGATGGTGATCCTGCCCAGGCTGTAGAGGATGGCGTGGTCGCCCACGGTGGCGTCGTCGTCGATGTCGAGCATCCAGGGGACCTCGACGTTGACAGTGGGTCGGATGGCCACGCGTTTGCCGATGCGAGCGCCGAAGAGGCGGAGGATCGTGGCGCGCACGCCGTACCAGTTGTGGAAGGTGACCCGGAACGCCGGTCGCCCCACGAGCATCCAGACGGCGCGTCCGAGCTTCTCGCGAAAGGTCCACGGGCTGGACTCGGGCCGCATCTGCGGGGGCGGTTGATCGTCGGACGGCGGCGTTGCCGGCGCGTGGGCCGCCACGGTCAGCGCTTCCGCGCCTTCGGGCCGCGCCAGCGCGCGCTGCGGCTCCACGTCGCGGCGCTGCTCGGCGGGCGTCCGTGCCTGACGGTAGAGCTCGCGCAGCTTCAGCGCAAAGAGATAGTCGTAGACGCTGATGAACTTGCAGAACTCGAGCCCGGCTCTGCCGTCGAGGAAGCCCAGCCGACCGACGTACATGTAGAGGAACCGCCAAAGCCCGGGGAAGGGCATCTGGTGCACGACGTGGCGTTTGAGCCAGCGTCGGCCACGGGTGGCGCGGGTGAGGTTGGGCAGTGACGCCTGCGCCGCCGGGTCGGTCATCTCGCGGAAGACGGCCCGCGCCTCGAGCGTCGAGTAGCGGTTGTGCTTGGCGACGAAGTGCTCCAGCCCGCGGCGATCGTCGTGCAGCATCGGCTCGCGGAGGTAGCCCACCGGGTTGTCGATGATGATGTGCTCGTGCACCTCGCGCACCTCGTAGCGTCCCTTGCCGCGCTTGAAGAAACGGAGGTTCCAGCTCGGGAAGTAGCCGCAGTGCTTGATCGGCTTGCCCATAAAGAACGAGAGGCGATTGACGAAGAACCCGTTCTCGGGCACCTGCTCGGGCGGACGCTGCGCCAGCGCCAGGAGGCGAGCGCGGAGGTCGTCGGTGATGACCTCGTCGGCGTCGACGATCAGGGTCCAGGGCGCTTCGAGAGGCAGATGGTCCAGCGCCCAGTTTTTCTGCGCCGCGTAGCCCTCCCAGTCGTGGTGGACGACCTGGGCGCCCAAACGTTGGGCGAGCTCCGGGGTGCCGTCGGTGGAGCCGGAGTCCACGACGAAGACGCGGCGTGTCCAGCCGCTCAGCGCCGTCAGACAGTGAGGCAGGTTGAGCGATTCGTTGAACGTGATGATCAGGGCGTCGATCATGGGGAACGTCGGAGGTCGAATGCCGATGGTCGAGTATCGGTCGTCGAATGGACGGTACGGGTGCTGAGCGCTGTGACCATCGACATCCCGAGTGCGACGCCCGACCGATCTCCTAGGCGGACACGATATGGCCGCGGGGGCCCTTGACGTTGGCCAGGGCGTTGCGGGTGTCGATGATGAGCCGGGCGTGGTCGGCCAGCAGTTGCCAGTCGTAGGCGGCGTGGTGCGTGGCGATGAGCACGCCGTCGTAGGAGGCGAGCGTCTGCGGGGTGAGCGGGACGCTCTGCATCCGCAGGTCGTGGCGGCGCATCTTGTGCGTGGCGGGGACGTGCGGGTCGTTGTAGTCCACATGGGCGCCGAGCTCTTCGAGTTGCTCGATGAGCTCGAAGCTCGGACTCTCCCGGACGTCGTCCACGTCGGGCTTGTAGGCCAGGCCCAACACGAGCAGGCGCGAGCCGCGGACCGGCTTGCCTCGCTCGTTGAGCGCCAGGGCGGTGCGCTGCACGACGTAGCGCGGCATGGCGTGATTGACCTCGCCGGCCAACTCGATGAAGCGCGTGGCAAGGCCCACCTCGCGCGCCTTCCAGGTCAGGTAGTAAGGGTCGATGGGGATGCAGTGCCCGCCCAGCCCGGGCCCGGGGTAGAACGCCTGGAACCCGAAGGGCTTGGTCTTCGCCGCGTCGATGACCTCCCAGACATTGATGCCCATCGCGGTGAGCACGACCTTCATCTCGTTGACCAGCGCGATGTTGACGGCGCGGTAGATGTTCTCCAGCAGCTTGGCGGCCTCGGCGACCTCGGCGCTCGAGACGCGGATGACCTTCTGGATCGCCTTGGCGTACAGGGCGGCGGCCAGGTCGCCCGAGACCTCGTCGATGCCGCCCACGAGCTTGGGGATGGTCTGGGTGTTGTGGTCCTTGCGGCCGGGGTCCTCGCGCTCGGGGCTGAAGGCCAGGAAGAAATCCTCGCCGCACCTGAGCCCCTTGGCCTCGAAGCGGGGCAGCAGGATCTCGCGCGTGGTGCGCGGATAGGTGGTGCTCTCGAGGGCGATGAGCTGTCCGCGCCGAAGCGTGCGCGCGATGGCGTCGCCGGTGACCTCGATGTAGCTCATGTCCGGCTCGAGGTGCTTGCCCAGCGGCGTGGGCACGCAGACGATCACCGCGTCGGCCTCGCCCAGGCGTGCGAAGTCCGCCGTCGCCCCGAAGCGGTCGCCGCGCATCGAGCGGACCATCTCGGCGCCCAGGTGGCGGAGGTAGTTCTCGCCCCGCTCGAGCTGCTCGATCTTCCGCGGGTCCACGTCGAAGCCCAGTACGGGAAAGCCCGCCTTCCAGAAGGCGTGCAACAGCGGCAGTCCCACATAACCCAGGCCCACGATGCCGACCTTGGCGGTCCGCTGTTCGATCAAATCCGATAGTGCCATGCTGACCTCGCGCTGAAGGACGCTCCACACCACGCGCACCACGTCGCGACGGCGGGACGCCAACACTATATCGGTCGGCGTGAGAGCCGGGCGTCCAGGAGATCGTGGCACGCGGGGTCAACCCGGGGCCGGGGCGGCGGCAGACCCTCGCGCCGCCGCCGCGGGGTAGGCGATGCGACCGTGGTACATGGCGCAGAGCGTCTTGGTCACCGAGTGCTCGATCTTGCGCAGCTCGTCGAAGGTCAGGGCGCACTCGTCGAACTGCCCGTCCATCAGGCGACGCTGCGCCATGTCGTGCACGAGCTGTTCGAGCCGCGAGGGATTGGGATCGGTCAGCGATCGGGCGGCGCCCTCCACACCGTCGCAGATCATGAGGATCGCCGCCTCGCGGGTCTGCGGCTTGGGACCGGGGTAGCGATACTCGAACTCCGCCGGCGCGGGCGTGTCCTGCCCGGCATTCTGTCGCTTGGCGGCGTGGTAAAAGTATTCCACCAGCGTCGTGCCGTGGTGCGTCTCGATGAACTGTCGCAGCACGCCCGGCAGGCCGAACTCCCGCGCCATCTCCAGCCCGTCCTTGACGTGCCCCACGATGATCAGCAGGCTCATCGCCGGGGACAGGCGCGCGTGACGATTGGGCCCTCCGCCCTGGTTTTCCACGAAGTACATCGGCTTATTGACCTTGCCCACGTCGTGGTACATCGCCCCGACGCGGCACAAAAGCCCGTGGGCGCCGATGGCCTCCGCGGCGGCCTCGGCCATGTCCGCGATCCGCAGCGAGTGCTGGTACGTCCCGGGCGCCTCTTGCGCCAGTCGGTGCAGCAGCGGGTGCGAAGCGTCGTTGAGTTCCTTGAGCGTCATCGCGGTGGCCACCTTGAACACCCGCTCCACCGCGGGCAGCACCGTCTGCGCCAGCATGCCCGTGGCGAACCCCGTCAAGAGCGTCAGCCCCATGCTCAGATAGACATTCATCAGGTCCGGCACCAGGTGCAGCGGCTGGCCCCGAAGCGCCACCAGGTAGCAGGCGCCGGCCATCGCCAGCCCCGACCACAGGCCCGTGACCACCAGCTTGCTCCTCGTCCGCACCTGCCGCAGCTGCACCACCGCCGCCGCCAGACCCGTCAGCGATACCAGCAGAAAGCCCACCGGCAACTGCAGACTGACCGTCACCATCAGGCTCAGCAGAAATCCGATCATCAGCGCCAGTCGCTGGTCGTAGGCGATCGTCAGGATCATCACCGCCAGCAGCGGCGGAAAGATCGCCGTGCCGAAGGTGTACTGCGGCCAAAGCCTCGTCAGACCCACGCTCAACGCCTGGCACCCCACGATCAACGCCGTGAGCGCCAGGCCACGCATCGGCTTGCTCTCCACCCGTGGGTAGTACGCCGCGAGGTACACCCACAGCGCCGCGGCGAAGAGCATCATCAGCCCCACCGTCCCGCTGTGGCGCAGCAGTCGCTGCGTGAGCGTGAGCGAGTCGAGATATGCCCGCCGCTCCAGACGAATCAGGTGCAGGTCGGCGGGCGTCAGCTCCTTGCCCGCGGGGATCAGCAGGCTGTCGTGCGTGTAGGCGACGAGCACCGGCTGCTCCGCTTGCTGCGCGGCGCGCTTGCGCTTCTCGGTCGCAACCGCGTCGAGCGTGTACACCGGACGCGGGTTGTTCAGCAGCAGCGCCAGCACCGTGGGCCTCAGCTCACGCGGGAACGGGCCAAGCAGCCGCTCCACGCTCTGCGTCAGCGTGGCACGGTCCTGCTCCACGTCGATGATCAGCTTCTCGTAGACCGATTGCTCCCCGCGCGTGGGATGCATCAGGATGATGCTGCTGGCGCGCTGGGTCGCCAGGGTTTCAGCCTTGGCCTGCTCGCTCGGGAGCACCGGCAGGTCCGCGAAGCTCACCAGCAGCCGATCGACCAACTCGTTCCACGTCGGGCGCACCGTCGCCTCCCCGCGCGCGAATCGCTGCAGCGCCGAAAGCCCCTCGGCGGTGAGTTGCAGCGCCTCTCGCTCCGCGGGCGGGATCTCCTCGATGCTCTGTTTCTCGCCTAGCGACCGCAGCCCACGAAGCCGCTCCGTCAGCTCGATCAGGTACTCCGTGTTGGCGATGTAGACCGCCGGCTGCCGGGCGTGGGCGTCGCGACGGTGCTCCTGCGTCTTGGCCTGATCGATCGTCTGAAACGCCGCCCGCGACACCACGGGAAAGGGAATCCGCTGGCCCGAAGCGAACCGGTCCCGACTCTGCGCCCCCACCGCCGTCATCGCCGCCAGCACCGTGAACGCCAGACCGAACACCACCGCCCAGCCGCGCAGCGACGCCCACGTCCATCGGCCCGGACGCCACCGTTCGCGCTGCCACCGCCGCGCGTCACTCCTTCGCCGCCACGGTGTCCAGTGCTGCGCCATGCGTCCTGATCGTTAAGGCCCCAAGCCGGGGATGGACCCATCCTCGGATGCGTCGCCCGACCCCTGATTATACCTGCCCGGTCCCCTCCGGACCCGCCGCCGCTCTGCTGGTCCGCGGACTCCCCTTGACTTCGTAGGCCTCCACGATCCGCTGCACCAGGTTGTGACGAACGATATCCGTCCCGCTGAGCGTCACCATCGCCACGCCCGAGACGCGCCTTAGCCGCCGCGCCGCGTCGATCAGGCCCGACTCACGCGGGTCGTCCAGATCGATCTGCGAGGTGTCGCCGGTGACGATCATCTTGCTCCCGTGCCCTAGGCGGGTCAGGAACATGAGCATCTGCAGCTTCGTGGTGTTCTGCGCTTCGTCGAGGATCACCACCGCGTCGTTGAGCGTTCGACCGCGCATGAACGCCAAGGGGATCACCTCGATCACGTCCACCGCCATGAGCCGCTGGATCTGCTCGAAGTCCATCATGTCGTGAAGCGCATCGAGCAGCGGGCGCAGGTAGGGGTTGACCTTCTGCTGCATGTCGCCGGGAAGGAAACCCAGCTTCTCGCCGGCCTCGACCGCGGGCCGGACCAGCACGAGCTTTCGCACGCCGCCGCGCTTGAGCATCGACGCCGCCGCCGCCACCGCGAGGTAGGTCTTGCCCGTGCCCGCCGGCCCGCTGCAGAGCGTCAGGTCGTGCTTCCAGATCGCCTCGACGTAGGCGCGCTGCCCCGGCGTCATCGGCTTGATCCGTTTCCCGCGAAGATACACCTCCATCCCGTGCTCGCCGTGGTCCGTCGGGCCCGGGTGCGTCGTCCCCACCTCCGGCGAAGGCTCCCGCGCCAGCGCCGCGATCATCTCCAGCAGTTCGTGCCGCTCCACCGCCTTGTGCTTCTTCGCCAGCGACTGGAGCTTCTCCAGCAGGTGCGCCGCTCGGCCCACCGCGGGGCTGGGCCCGGTGATCCGCAGCGCCTCGTCGCGCGCCGCCACGTGCACGCCCAGCGCCTCGCGGATGATCTTGAGGTTCCGCTCCGCCACGCCCAGCATCGCCACGCGCTCTTCTCCGTACGGCAGATTCAGGGTCAGTTCCAACGCTGTTACACTCCTTGGGATGAGTCTGGCGCGACCGGGATCATTTTACCTGCTGCTTGCGCTGCTCGTGGGGTGCGCGGTCCGTCCCGCCCCGCACCGCGGCGGCGAGCCGACCGTCGTGCGTTTCAGCGCCGACGCGTCCCGCCTCTACGACGACGTCCGCCGCGCCATCGATCGCTCGCACTGGGGCGTGGCGCGCCACAAGCAGTTCACCGGCGTCCCCCGCACCGTCGAGGCCACGGCGCTGCTGCCCGACGGCCGCGAGGCCCATATCTTTGCCAAGTCACGCGAGGATGGCCTGGTCGAGGTCTGGGTCCAGGTCGGCCGCCTGGGCGATCCCAGGCTCCAACGCGCCTACATCAAGACCCTGCGCGAAACGCTGGCGGGCCCACCGAAGCCCGAGCGCGACGCCAGCTTCGAGATCCCCCCGGAATCCTTCCTCCCCGCCGCCGAGGAATAAATCCCATACACAGCCCGGCCATCCTGGCCGGGCCGCGTCGTGCGGCCATCCCAGCCGGGCGAAACAGGTGGTTCACCCTCTCACAGCAGCGGTGAAAGCAGCGCGGCGGCGGAGTCGCAGTAGCGCTGCACGCGCGGACGATCTCGCCATCGCGCCGGGTCGAGCGGCAGCGACTCGCTGATGTACCGCATCTGGGCGAAACGAAGCTCTCCGACGATCTCCGGGCCGTACATCAGTACGTTGAGCTCAAAGTTGAGGTAGAAGCTTCGGATGTCCATGTTGGATGATCCAAGCAGCGCCAAGGAATCGTCCACCGTCATGGTCTTGGCGTGGAGCATGCCCTGCTGGTGCAGGAAGATGGCCACGCCCGCGTCAAGCAGCGGCTCGAAATGGGCGCGGCCCGCCGCGTTGACGATGGGGTGGTCGCTGCGCCGAGGGACGACGATGCTCACCTCCACGCCGCGATTCGCCGCCATTTCCAGGGCCACGAGGGTGGGTTCATCGGGGATGAGGTAGGGACTGGTGATGATGAGCTTGCGGCGGGCGGCGTTGACGGCGGCGAGCAGCACGCGCTGGAACGCCTGGGCGTCCTCGCTGGGCCCGGTGGGGATCGTCTGCGCCGCCATCGGGCCCACCGGCCGCAGCGGTGGAGTGATACGTTCGTCGCTGAGTTCCTGGTGAGTCTCGAATCCCCAGTCCTCGATGAAGACGCTCGAAAGTTGTGCGACGACCGGGCCGGTGAATCGGCCCGACAGGTCGATCCAGGTCCCGGCGCGCTGGTGCCCGTAGTCCGCCTCGACGATGTTCTGGCTCCCGGTGTGGGCGATGTGCCCGTCGATCACCGCGAGCTTGCGGTGGTTGCGCACGTCCAGCCGCGCCAGCCGGCGACGCAGGGGCTTGACCGGCAGGGCGGCGATCACCTGGACGCCCGCGCCGCGCAGCGCCGACATCGCCTTGCCATTCTTGAGCAGCGGACGCGACCCCGAGGCGTCGACCAGCAGGCGGCACTGCACCTTGCGCTCCGCGGCGCGCACCAGCGCGTCGATGACGCGCCAGCCCATCGCGTCGGGTCGGAAGATGTAGTAGAGCATGTGGACGTGGTGCTCCGCCGCGTCGATGTCCGCCACGAGTCGGTCGATGGTCGGCTCGGTGTCGGCGAGCAGTTCCACGCGATTGCCGCCGAGGATCGGCATGCCCGTGATCCGCTCGGCCTGGAGGACCACCAGCTGCTGTGTGGCGTCGAGCTTGGGCCGCGTGACGTGGGCCTTCCACTTCTCGATGGGCTCGTTGGGCCGACGCTGCACGACCTGGTCGAAGTGTCGCTGCACGACGCGTCGCCCCAGGCGATAGTCGCCCACGAGCAGGTAAGCCACCAGCCCGACCTTGGGCTCGAGAAAGATCAGCGTGAGCCAGGCGAGGCTGACCGTGGGCGTCAGACGCCGACGCAGAATCACCAGCAACATCATGCCGCGGATGATCCATTCGACGAGCGTGTAGGCGAGCAGCCAGGACATGCTTGATGAGGGTGCGGGGTACGGGGTGCGTGGTGCGGGGAGCGGGGTGGGCGACTGGACGGGGTCAGTGGGTGCTGTCGATCTCGCACTGCGATCCTATGTCCGCAGTCTCGCCTGCACGCGCCATGCGCGAGACAAGGTGATCGCACACGAGACCGAGGTTGACGTTTGCCGCGACGTTGAGCTCCGCTTCGCGCAGCGCATCGATGATGGCCAGCCAGGGGCCCGCGGCGGCTTCCTGCCGTGCGATATCGCCCCGGGGCGTCGGTGTCAGTGCCTCGCCCAGGCGCTTGCGAACGTGACAGGCGATCATCATCCACATCATCGACGCGGCACGGCGGTTGGCCGCATCTTTTGACGCCTGGTCGTCGTCCTGGATCGCCGCCTCGGCGAAGTCCTCGATCATTTGCCTCATCTCGCCGCCCAGCGCCGCGTCGAATTTCCCGGCGGCGAGCTGGTCCACCGCGGGCACGAGGCGCTGCGCCCAGCTCCACAGGTCGAACTTCATCGCCGTGGCCGCCAGCCCCGGGCTTCCGTCGGCGAACGCGATGAGCCACCTGTCCCGCGCCGCCTCCGCCGGATGGCTCGTCTGACGCCGCAGCCACTGCGACATCGCCTGCTCCGAGAGCGGCTCGAAGGCCACCGGCTGACATCGGCTTCGGACCGTGGGCAGAAGACGCTGCGGCTGCGAAGTCACCAGGATGATGTGCGTCCCCACCGGGGGCTCTTCGAGCGTCTTGAGCAGCAGGTTCTGTCCGTGCTCCGTGATGAGTTCCGCTTCGTCCACGATGAACACCTTCCCGTGCCCGAGCCGGGCGTGGATCGTGACCGGGCCCAGCAGCGCCTCGCGCAGAACCTCCACCGGGATGGTTGTCAGTTTTCGCTCGCGTGTCTGCTTGTCCTCGCTGTAGCGCGCCAGCTCCTTGGTGACGACGTGCAGGTCGGCGTGGGCGCTGCGCCGCATCGCCCCACACGAGACGCACGAGCCGCAGGCGGCGGTCCTGCCTGACAGATCACGCACCGGCTCACGGCAGAGCAGAAGCTCCGCAAAGGCCACCGCCGTGGTGAACTTCCCCACGCCCGCGGGCCCTTGGAACACCCAGGCGTGATGCACTCGGCCCAAGGCCACCGCCGACCGCAGCGTGTCGATCGCTCGACTCTGACCCAGGACGTGCTCCATGCAGCGCATGTTACACTTGCCCGCCGATGGCGTCCGAGTCGCTGATGTTCGAACTTCGGCTGCGGCGGAGCTGCTCAGGCGGCGTGCGGTTCACCGCCCTGGCGGTCCTCGCCGGTCTGGCGCTGGGAGTGGCGCTGGGCGTCCTGCTCTCGCGCGGAGGGCAGTCCGAGGCTCCGCCCCCCGCGGCTACGGTCGCATCGCCAACGCCGCAGACTTCGCCCGTCGAACCCCCGCCCGCGCCCCGCGAGTTCCGGGCGACTCCGCCATCGATTGATTCGCCGAACGCTGCGCCCGCGACGCTCACGCCCGCCGGTCGCAGTCCCATGCCTGAGCCCGGCGAAGAGTTCACCTCGCCCCTGCCCTTCGCCAAGGTCCAGGGCAGCGATGAGCCCAACGGGCAAGGCCCGCCTTCGCAACATGTGGAGGGCGTTGTGCCTTGGGAGCGCGCTCGGGAGTACGCCGGCCAAACCATTGACGTGCAGGGCCGCGTCGTGGACACCCACAACACCGGGGGCGTCTGCTTTCTCAACTTCGTGCAGGGCGATCCGCAGAGCTTCTACATCATCATCTTTCAGGACGCCCTGGACAGTTGGCCCCAGCCGCCGCAGGTTTACTTCCTCAACAAGACCATCCGCGTCACCGGCGAAGTCCGCCAGCACCGCGGAAGACCGCAGATCCAGGTGCGCAGAGGCGATCAGATTCAGGTCGTCGAGTAGGGGCTTGGCGGGTTGAGTATCTGCACGATCCGAACGACAAACATGCCCGACCCGTCGCCTATCGTGGTTTCGTTCCTGCGCCTGCCCGGGCACGACAATCTGCCTCTGCCGACGTACCAAACCCCGCACGCCGCGGGCATGGACCTTCACGCCGCGGTGCCGGACGACGTGACGCTGCTCCCCGGCGCGATCGCACTGATCCCCTGTGGCTTCGCCATGGCGCTGCCCGAAGGCTTCGAGGCGCAGGTCCGTCCCCGCTCGGGCCTGGCGGTCAAGCATGGCGTCACCCTCATCAACACCCCCGGCACCATCGACGCCGACTACCGCGGCGAAGTGAAGGTCCCGCTCGTCAACCTTGGTGCGCAACCCTTCGTCGTCACCCGCGGCATGCGCATCGCCCAGATGATCATCGCCCCCGTCGTGCGCGCGCAGTGGACCGTGACCACCCAACTCCCTCCGACCACCCGTGGCGTGGGGGGCTTCGGCCACACGGGACACAGCTGAGCTACTTTTCCGCCAGTTCGCGTTCGACGGCCTGGATGACCTGAGCGTCGTCGGGGGAGGTGCGTGGCGCGAAACGGGCGATGACCTCCCCCTTGCGGTTGAGCAGGAACTTCTCGAAGTTCCAGGTGATGTCGCCCCCGGAAGCGGGGCCCGGCGTCGGGTCGAGCGACGTCAGATATTTGTACAGCGGGCACTGGTCGTCGCCCTTGACAGAGATTTTGGCGAACATATCGAAAGCGACTTTGTGCTTGGTGGTGCAGAAGGTCTTGATCTCTTCGTTGCTGCCGGGCTCCTGGGAGCCGAAGTCGTTGGCGGGGAAGCCGAGGATCGCCAGGCCCTGCTGGGCGTACTTCTCGTGCAGCGCCTGCAGCTGCGTGTACTGCTTGGTCAGGCCACACTTGCTGGCGACGTTGACCATCAGGACGACTTTGCCCTGATACTTGGCCAGTGGCACGGGCTGGCCATCGATGCTATCCATGGTGAAGTTGAGTGCTGCGGGCACGGGCGTCTCCTCGGATTGAGTTTCGTCGGTCTGCTCCGCGAGTAGGGGAGCGGTCAGGCACACGAGGGCAAGGACTCGAACGATGTTCGGCATTTGTGGGTCTCCACAGATGTGGGGAATTATCGGCAGCGGCGCCATCGTTGTCCATCGACGGGGATTATTCTTGTTCGGACCGGGACTTAGCCGATCTTGCCTGAATGCGGCGCGATCGTTGCGCCGTCATTGGTATTCCCTGCGCAAGGTTCAATATGGCACGCAAGCAAACGGTGGAGAGGGCGACCGACTCGGCGGAGACATCGCCATTTGGAAGGGGCAAGGGCATCGCGTGGGCGTTGCTCGCCGGAGCGGGACTGCTGCTCGTGGCGTCGCTGGCGAGTTACGACCCGGCGGACTGGCCCGGTCACAGTGTCGCGCCCTACAACGAGACTCCGAGCAATCTGGTGGGCAAGGTCGGGGCGGTCATCGCGCACAAGACTTACCTGATGTTCGGCCCGGGCGTCTGGGTCGGGCTGGTGGGCATCGGCGCCTACCTGCTAGCCACGGCGCAGGGCCGAAAGGTCGAGCAGGTGCTGGTGCGATTCGTGGGTCTGATCGTGATGAGTCTGGCCGCCAGCGCCTTGGTGGGGCTGGGCATTCCGATGGTGACGCCGCTCCTGGAGCGGGTCTACTCGCGACCCGAGGGGACCGGTGGCCTGATCGCCTTGTTTGCCAATACCGAACTGACGGGGCGATTCGGCGGACTTGGGGCGACCATCATTCTGGCGGTGATCTTCTGGGTCGGTGCGATCCTGGCGGTGGACGAGATGGTGCTTTTTGTGCCAAGGATGCTGGGCAAGGCCTGCCTGGGAATGTTGAGTATCAACGTGCCTCGGCCGGTGCTGGTGGGTCAGTTCAGCTGGCCCTTGCGCAAGGTTCGGTCGGCGACAGTCAGCGCGGCTGAGGCGGAGCGGATGTCGGAGGTTCCCATCCGCAACACGGCTCAGCGCAGCGCCGCCGCGGTGGTCGAGGAGCCCATCGACGAGGACGCGGGCGGGCTGGGCGGGACCGAATCGTTCGACCCGGACGAGCACCGCAAGGCTGTGGACCCCAAGGACGAGGCGGTGGAAGCGGAGGTGGACGAGGCATCGGACGCGCCGTCGCAGGAGGCGGCTGACCTTCCGGGCGCGCCGGAGGTGCATGTCGAGTCCAAGCGCGTTTTCACGAAGGAAGAGCTGCGAGCGAAGATCAAGCAGCTGCCCATCAACTTCGCGCCCAAGAGCGAGCGCAGCGCCCCGCCGCCGCGGGAGATCGACCTGTCGGGCTACCAGTTCCCGGGACTGGAACTGCTCAGCGAGCCCGAGAGCAACTTCACGCAGGAGATGGAGCGGGTGGTGCGGGAGCAGGCGCTGCACCTGGAGCAGGCGCTGCAGCAGTACCACATCGAGGGCGAGGTGGTGGGCATCGACTCGGGCCCGGTGATCACGCTCTTCGAGGTGCGGCTGGCGCCGGGGACTAAAGTGGCGCAGCTCTCAGCGATTTCGAGCGATCTGGCGCGGTCGCTCAAAGCCCAGAACATTCGTATCGTTCCCAACAGCGCCGGCAAGGACACGGTGGGCATCGAGGTGCCCAACGTCAAGAAGGAGAAGGTGCGTCTGAAGGAGCTGATGACGGTCAACCCCGAGACGGCGCAGATGATGAAACTGCCCATGTACCTGGGCAAGGACGCCTCGGGCAATCCGCTGATCGCGGACCTCTCGACCATGCCCCACATGCTCATCGCGGGCACCACCGGCAGCGGCAAGAGCGTGTGCATGAACTCGGTCATCATGAGCTTCCTGTTCACCAAGAGGCCCGACGAGCTGAAGCTGGTGCTGGTGGACCCGAAGATGGTGGAGATGGCGATGTTCAAGGACATCCCGCACCTGATGTGCCCGGTGGTGACGGAGATGAACAAGGCCGCCTCGATCCTGGAGTGGGCGGTGACGAAGATGGACGAGCGTTACGAGCTGCTGGCCGAGGCGCAGGTGCGCGACATCGCCAGCTACAACGCGCTGGGGGCGGAGGAGCTGCTGCTGCGTTTCAATCCCTCGAACGAGGCGGAAGCCGCGGCGATCCCGAAGAAACTGCCCTACATGGTGTTCATCATCGACGAGCTGGCGGACCTGATGATGACCAACAAGGAGGTCGAGGGTTTCATCGTGCGGGTGGCGCAGAAAGCACGCGCGGTGGGCATCCACCTGATCCTGGCGACGCAGCGCCCGCAGGCCAACGTGGTGACGGGGTTGATCAAGTCCAACATGCCCTGCCGGGTGTCGTTCAAGGTGGCCTCGGGGATGGACTCGCGCATCGTGCTGGACCAGAAAGGTGCGGAGCTGCTGCTAGGGCAGGGGGACATGCTCTACCTCTCGCCGCGGACGAGCAAGCTGGTGCGTGCGCAGGGGACGCTGGTGGACGACCTGGAGATCCGCAAGACGGTGCGCTTCCTCAAGGAGATCGCGCCGCAGAACTTCGAGCCGCAGCTCATGCAGGTCTCGCCGGACCTGAGCGCGGACTCGAGCGAGCGCGACCCGCTGTTCGACGACGCGGTGCGGATCGTGCTCGAGACGAAACGCGGCAGCGTGTCGTTGTTGCAGCGGCGGCTGACGATCGGCTACTCGCGTGCCTCGCGCCTGATCGAGGAGATGGCGGCGGCGGGTATCCTGGGCGACTACAAAGGCTCGCAGGCGCGCGAGGTGAACATGACGCTCGAGGAGTTCGAGGCGATCCGCAAGCAGGCGGAGGAAGACGCTGCGGCCGGGGACGAATCGACGTCGGCGACGGTGAGCGACGAGGCGACACCCGACGAGCTTGAGGGCGAGTACAAGCAGTGAGGATAGGCCGGGCAGCGGGAGAGTTGGTACCCGGGGATGGGTCCATCCCCGGCTTGGAGTTGGGGGATCGAGCGGTCCGCGAGGCGGTCAGGCGTGCGAGGCGGCCTCGCGGAGCTTCAGGTGAATCTTGACGAGTTCGGCGAGGCTGGCGGCCTTCATCTTCTGCATCACGCGGGCGCGGTGGACCTCGATGGTCTTGTGCGACAGGCCCAGCGCCTGGGCGATCTGCTTGTTGAGCTTGCCCTGCACCACGAGGTCCAGCACCTGACGTTCGCGTTGGGAGAGTTGATCGAGTCGGGCCCGGAGTTCGTCACGATCCTCCGCTTTCTGCCGTCGCTCGACGTCCCGCGCCAGCGCGGCGCGGATGGTGTCGAGCAGGGCCTGATCGCTGAAGGGCTTCTCGATGAAGTCGATGACGCCGGTTTTCATGGCGCGGACCGCCAGGCTTACATCGCCGTGGCCGGTGATCATGATGGTGGGCAGTTCGACGCCGCGGTGCATGAGCAGTTCGTGCAGTTCCATGCCGCTCATCCCCGGCAGACGCATGTCCAGGACGAGACAGCCGGGCATCTCGGGTCGGAAGTGATCGAGGAAGGGCTGAGCGGAGTCGAACGCCAGGGAGCGGACGCCCAGGGACTCGAGGAGCCAGACGAGGGAATCGCGCACCGCGTTGTCGTCGTCGATGATGAAGACGGTCGAGGCGTGCGTCATGACGGGCGGTGCGTCAAGGTCGTGGGTCGGTGCAGTAACGGTCATGGATCAAAAGAATAACACGGTGCCTGAAGCGACGGATGCGCGGCAGGTCAGGTGTTTCCCTTAACGGACGTGTCGGAGGCGGTGGGCTTCGGGCAGGGTGTCTGGGTCGGCTGTCGCGGCAGGGTGAACTTGAAGGTCGCCCCCTGCAGGTCGGTCGGCGGGGCGGTGAGGGTTCCGCCGTGCGCTTCGATGAGTGATCTGCTGATGGCCAGGCCCATGCCCAGTCCTTGGGGCTTGGTGGTGTAGAAGGCTTCGAAGGCATGCGCGCGAGCGTCGTCGTCCAGGCCCGGGCCGGTGTCGCTGAAGCTCACGACCACGAGGGCGCCCTGGTCCGCGGTGCGAACGCAGAGCTTGCGTTGCGAGGGATCGATGCCGGCCATGGCTTCCACCGCGTTACGGATGAGATTGACCGCGACCTGTTCGATCTGGATGGCGTCCGCCAGAAGCCTGGGCGAGGCGGCGCGCAGGTCGGTCTCGACGCGGACGTGCGCCTTGCGGAGCTCAGCGTCGCAGAGCTCCAGTGCCCCCTGCAGCACTGCGTGAAGGTCCACGGTCGTGTTCTGAGGCTCGGGCCGCCGCGCGAAGGAACGGATCCTCCGGATGATCTTCCCGGCGCGGTCGGCCTGACTGACCATCTGCTCGATGGCGCTGCGGAGCTGGTCGGGCGGGATGACCGCCTGCTCCATGCGACGCAGGCACCCGCGGCCGAAGTTCGAGATGGCGGTGAGCGGCTGATTCAACTCGTGCGCCAGGGCTGTGGCCATCTCGCCCAGCGTGCTCAGGCGGTTCACGTGCGCTGACCGCGCCTCGTGCGCCCGCATCGCGGCCTGCAGTCGGCGTTCCTCGGTCACGTCGCGCTGGATCGAGACCCAATTGGTGATCGTGCCCCCAGCGTCGCGGACCGGAGCGACCGCCCACTCCACCAAGTACTCGCTGCCGTCCTTGCGGTAGTTGGTCGTTTCGCCCACGAAGCTGCGCCCCTGCGTCAGGTCGGTGCGCAGGCGCGCCAGCACGCGCGGATCGGTCTTGGGGCCTTGCAGGATGCGCGGCGTCAGGCCCACCACCTCCTGCGCCGAGTACCCGGTCATCCGCTCGAAGGCGGGATTGACAAAGAGGATCCGGGGCCCGGGCTTGTGCAGCACCGCGTCGGTGATGACGACCGCTTCGTGGCTTTGCTGCACCGCGGTGCGGACCAGCGCCAGCTCGGTCTCGTGCTGTCGGCGTTGCGTTACGTCGATCAGGACGCCCACGCCCTCGACCACGCCGTTCTCGTCGGGCGGTTCCGACTGGGACACGCCGCGGATCCAGCGGATCGACCCGTCGGCGTGCCGGATGCGGAACTCCTGCTCCCAGTGCTCAGCGAGGGCCGCCGACCGCATCGCAGAGGCCGCCAGCGCCGGCACGTCCTCGGGCAGCACCATCGCCCACGCCTTGCTCATGTCTTCGATCAGCTCCTGTGCTTCCACCCCGCACAGCTCTTTCACGCCCCGGCTCAGGAACGTGAATCGCTCCTCACCGTCGGGCAGCCGCAGGTGCTGGAACACCGCGCCGGGCACCGCGTCGGTCACACGCTGCAAGCGGCGCTCGCTCTGCAGCAGCGCCTCCTCGATGCGTCGCCGCTCGGTGATGTCGGTGGAGATGCCGCACATCGCGTAGACCTGCCCGTCCGCGTCGAAGAGCGGGAACTTGACCGAGACGTAGTAGTGCTCCCCGTCGTCCTGCGGGACGTTCTCCTCGAAGGTGATCGGCTGCCGCTCGCGGAAGACACGCAGGTCGTTCTCTCGGAAGCACTGCGCCGCCTGGGGCGAGAAAATCTCGAAGTCGGTCCGGCCCCGAATCGTGTCGCGGTGGACGTGGAACAACTCCTCGTAGCGACGGTTGATCAGCAGGTACTTGCCCGAATAATCCTTGATGTAGATCACGGCGGTGCTGCCGTCGATGAAGGCCTGCATCATGGAATGCTGCGTCGACAGCGCGGTGCGCAACTGCGTCACCTCGGCGCGAAGCGCTTCAAGCTCGGTCGTCTGTTCTTGCACGCGACAGGGCCCCGTTCCCGTGATAGAGATCCGTGTACCAATATAAGCCCGCGCCCGCCGGGTGGGAACCGGGGGCGGGGTCGGTTTGATCGGGCCTGGCCCAAAGTCTATGCTCTAGCGGTTGTTTCGTGCGTCGCGCGGGCGAAAGCCCTCCGCGTCTGCTTTTCCCGCCTCGCGTGAAGCCTGCGGTGCAACGGTCAGCGTCCGACGGGCTGCCAAGCGTGCGACTGCTCGTCGGACCCAAGGACGCTGACCCGCGCGAGGCTCCCATGATCCCCAGCGAACCGCAGCGACGCCCGCAATTGGGCTTCCTCTACTTCCCGCCCTATCGCGTGCAGGGCCTGTCCGTGGCCGGCGAGGAGAGCGTCGTCCAGGTCCCCGAACTGGACATCTGCTTCGACATCGGGTTGTGCCCGCGGCCGGCGCTGACCAGCCCCTTCGTGGCGCTGACGCACGGGCACATGGACCACTCCGCGGGCATCGCCTACTACTTCTCGCAGCGCCACTTCCAGGGCATGAGCCCCGGCACGCTCCTGTGCCACCCCGCGCTGGAGCAGCCCATCCGCAACTTGATGACCGCCTGGATCGACGTGGAAGCGCAGAAGACGCCCTACAACCTCGTCGCGCTGCCGCCCGAGGCGCAGCACCCGATCAAGAAGGGCATCGTCCTGCGCAGCTTCGCCACCAACCACCGCGTCCCCTCGCTGGGCTTCGTCGTCGTCGAGCAGCGCAGCAAGCTCAAGCCGCAGTACGCGGGCCTGCCGCAGGAGCAGCTCATGGCGATCAAGAACACGGGCGAAACGATCACGCAGAACTTCGAGGTCCCGCTGGTCTGCTACACCGGCGACACCGCCTGGGGGCCGCACTTCGAGCGGCCCGACGTGCTCAACGCCAGGATTCTCATCACCGAGTGCACCTTCCCCGACCCCGGCCACCGCGACCGCGCCCAGCTGGGCATGCACATGCACCTGGACGACCTGGTCCAGTTGTTCAAGGCCTCCACGGCGCAGGCGGTGGTCGTGACGCACCTGTCCCGACGGACGCACCTGTCGGAAGTGCGCAAGCAGTTCAACGCGGCGCTGGGTCCGTCGGACCGCGAGCGGCTGCACATCCTGATGGACAACCGCACCAACCGCGAGACCTACCAGAAGCAGCTTGACGCGGAACCGGCGCCCGCCCACGTCGCCCCCGACGATGCGCAGGAGTGACCCGCCCAGCGTGATCGTTCGAGCCGCTGCGCCCCACGACGCGGAGTTGGCCGCCGCTGCTTCGGCGCTGGCGCGCGAACTGAGCGCGGGCACGACTCCCGTGGCCGGTGCTTTGGAACTCGTCGTCACCCGAAGCGGCCTGCAACTGCGCGTGGACGGCAGGGGCAGGCCCGTGACCGCTGAGATCGATCAGGTGGACACGCGGTCGCCCGCCGGCCGCAGCCTGGTCCAGCCGCTGGCCAAGGCGATCGGGATCGGTCGTCTGGGCGGGAAATTGCAGCGATCCCTCACCGTGATCGACGCCACCGCCGGCCTGGGTGGCGATACGGCGTTGCTGGCGTCCTGGGGCTGTGGCGTGACCGCGATGGAACGCAATCCTGTCGTGGGCGCGCTATTGCGAGACGGGCTGCGTCGTGTCCAAGCTCAGGCCCTAACGCCGTGGGCTTCGTCCGTCACACTGCTTCTTGCCGACGCCGTTGAAGCGCTGCGATCCCGTCGCGCCGACGTGGTCTACCTGGACCCGATGTTCCCCGACGAGTCGCGTGGCCAGCCGCGCAAAGCCATGGTCGCGCTACGGTCCCTCGTCGGCGACGACAGCGACGCTCCGGAGCTGTTCGCGTCCGCCCTGAAGGCCGCCGACCATCGCGTGGTGGTCAAGCGTCCGCAGCACGCTCCGCCGCTCTGGCCCGGTCCGAACCTGAGCTTCCGCGGCAAGGGCGTCCGCTACGACGTCTACATCGTGGCGCTTCAGACCGGCGCCAGCTTGCCCTGACTCTCCGCCGCGGGCAGCTTCTTGCCCAGCAGCAGCAGCGGCGAAGCGATGGCGATGGAGCTGTACGTTCCCACCACGATGCCCACGAGCATGATGAAGGCGAACCCGTGCACGCCCTCGCCGCCGACGATAAACAGCACCAGCGTGGACATGAACACCGTCACCGCGGTCAGCAGCGTTCGGCTGAGCGTCTGGTTGATCGAGTCGTTGATGATCTGCGGCGAGATCGTGGCGAGCTTGCCGCGGTTCTCACGGATGCGGTCGAAGGTGACGATGGTGTCGTTGACCGAGTAACCGATGAGCGTCAGCGCCGAGGCCACCACCGCCAGGTTGATGCGGAACGGGTCCAGCAGCAGCGCCTGCCCAAAGGCGCTGTCGGCGAACATGCCCGCCAGCGCCAGCAGCCCCAGCGCGATGAGCACGTCATGCACCAGCGCCGCGATGGCGCCGAACCCGAAGCGCAGATCGCCAAAGCGCACCCAGATGTAGATCAGCATCGCCAGCCAGGAGAGGATGATCGCCACGATCGCCTGCTCCTGCATGGTGCGCGAGACCTGGCTGGAGAAGTTCGAGACGCTGCCCAGGCTCGTGTCGCGCAACATGGCGTCGCGGATGATCGCCCACTCGGTGGCGGCCAGCCCGGTGGCCTCGGTGAAGGTGTCGGGGTTCTGCGCGTAGTTCGTCGAGGCGTCCCGACTGACCACGACCATCGAGCGGTACAGCCTGGGCGCCTGCGGGTCGGCGGGTTGCTCCGACGCCAGTTCTCCGCCCACCACGGTGAACTGTCGGAACCCGAACTGCTGGTAGCTCGGCTGCAGACGCATGCGTCCGATACGCTCGGTCACGTCGGTCGTTGAAGCGGCGGGCGTGAGCTGGTCCAGGACCACCGCCACGCCGCCCAGGTACTCCGTGACGTCCTCGTTCAGGGCGGGCATGCCGATGTTGGCGCCCAGCTCCGCCTGTCGAAGCGGGAAGACGGGCGCTTCGCCCAGCGTCTCCGCCGACTCGGCCGCGAAGTGGATGGGCCGCTCCACGTTCAGCACGTCGGCGAAGCCGTCCTTGATCGCCGCGCTCACCGCCGCCGCGTCCGTCACCAGCGTGGCGATGCTGAACTCACCGGCGTTCGTGCCCTGCGTCTGGCCCACCGTGACCACCGTGACGCGATCGCCCGCCAGCTCCGGCAGGTTCTTCGCCGCCGCTGCCTGCGTCAATCGGTCGCGCACCTGCTGGATGCTCAGCGTCTTGCCCTGGGCGAGCTTGAAGCCCACCTGCGTCCCGGCGCGGAACTCGATGTCCAGCAGGTCCGCCCCGCGCGACATCGCCGCGAAAAGCCCCACCGCCAGCAGCACTCCGCTCACCGCCATGAACGCCCACCGCTTGGCGTACCAATCGATGTTGGGCGTGAGCAGCCGCCGCAGCCCCGGCAGCGCCATGGGCAGCATCGACATCGAGCGGGGCTTGAGATACTGCAGGATCAACTCCGAGATCACACGCGAGACGAACGTGCCGGTGAAGATGTTGGCCACCACGCCGATGCCCAGCGTGATCGCGAAGCCCTTGACGTCCGCGCCGCCCACGTAGTAGAGCACGATACACGTGATGAGCGTCGTGAGGTTCGAGTCCACGATGGTGGCGAAAGCGCGCTGGAACCCCATGCGGATCGCGGTGCGCAGGTCCGCCTTGCGTTCGAGTTCCTCCCGGATGCGCTCGAAGATCAGCACGTTGGCGTCCACCGCCATGCCGATGGTCAGCACCAGGCCGGCGATGCCCGGCAGGGTGAAGGTCGCCTGCACCGTCGCCATCACGCCCATGACGATCAGGACGTTGACGATCATCGCAAAATTGGCGATCAGGCCCCAGGCGAAGTAGTAGAACACCATGAACGCGAAGACCAGGCCGAACGACCAGTACCCCGCCGACAGACCCCGGCGAAGGTTGTCCTCGCCGAACTGCGGGCCGACCGTCTTGATGCTGATCGGCTCGTCGCTCACGCGCGCCTCGAGCGACCCGGCCCCCAGCGTGTTGAGCAGGTAACGCAGCTCGTTGATGTTGAACCCGCCGCGCCCGCCGGAGATCTGCCCGCTGCCCGCGATCCGCGATTCGATGCTCGGCGCCGAGATGACCCGCCCGTCGAGCAGGATCGCCATGGGCCTCTTCTGATGATTGCCCGTGAGCTGGCTCATCAGCCCGGCGCCCACCGCGTTAAGCTCGAAGCCCACCGCGTTAAAGCCGTAACTGTCCTGCGTCCGGAAGGCGGCGGTGAGTTCCCAGCCCTCGTCCGCCTGCGTCAGGCTTGCGCCCTTGGTGTTGGCCAGCAGCAGGTAGAAGCGTCCGCCGCTCTCTCCGCCGATCATCCCTCGGGCCTCGAAGTACGCGGCCGCGTTCTCACGCAGCGCCCGCTGGGCGTCAAGTCCCTCAGCGAACTGCTCGATGTCGTCGATGACGAACCAGCGGTAGTCGCGTTCCTGTCCGCCCAGCGGCCCGGACCGCGCCAGTTGCTCGCGGTAGCTGTTGACGTCGGGCACACCCGTGGGCGCCGGGGCGATGCGGAACTCCAGGACGCCCGCGCCCTTCATCAGCGCCACCAGGTCGTTCGGGTCATCCAGCGGTCCGCGAACCGAGTCGTAGGCGTCGTAGGCGTCAGCGACCTTCTGGATCTGATCGGCGCGTGCGGGGTGCGCCTGCTTGAGCGTCGCTAGCGCCGCGGCGCGTGGGCTGATCGCCCCTTCGCTGCGCTTGGCGGGCTGGGGGTCCTGCTGCAGGGCGTACTGGAGCGCCTCGGGCTGGACGTTGGACGCCAGCGCCGCCTCCATCGCCTTGTCGCGTGCGGTGCGCGCCGCCAGGAAGGCACGGGTGCGTTCGACCAAGGTGTTGCGTGCCGCTTCCACGCGGGCGCGCAGGAGGCTGCGGGCGTCCTCGTCGGCTTCCTCGTCGCGCTCGCGCAGGGCGGCCTGAGCCGCCTCGAGTTCCGCCTGCGCCGCCTCGTAGGGCGGCCGCGTCAACTCCAGGGCGTCGGTGGCGCGCGCCAGTTCCGCCATCGTCTGCTGCATCGCGGGCCGGTCGCCCGCCAACTGCGAGAGGAACGCGTCGCGCTGCTCCGGCGGCGAACTCAGGGCGCTGCGAAGCTGTCGGGGACTGATGTTGCCCGCCAGCAGCGCGTGGGTGGCGTCGAGGTAGGCCTGTCGCTTGGCGCGGGTCTGAGCCGGCGCCAGCGCCATCTGGATCTCGATGCGGTTGCCCGCCTGGGCGCGCCACACGAGGTTGCGCACGCCGTCGGGGTCCACACGCTTCTTGAGCACCTCGATGGTGCGGGCGATGACCTCGCGGTCGTCCTGACCCTCGGGCACGTTGACCTCGTAAACAAAGGTGGTCCCGCCCTGCAGGTCCAGGCCGGGCTTGAGTCGCTGCTGCGGCGGGTACATCGCCGCCAGGCACAGGACCATCACCGCCAACACCAGCAGCGGCTTCCACAACGGCACGTGATGACTTCGTTCCATGATTCGTTCCGGTCAGAGGGAGGGAGTTCTCGCCAAGGCGCGAAGAGCGCGAAGTCAAGAAAAGCGTTAAGACTTAGTTCTTCCCTCGGCGCTCTTGGCGTCTTCGCGAGAACATTTGTTTCCTACTCGCTGTCCTTGGTTTCGACCACGCTCTGGATCGCGCTCTTGGCGAAGCGCAGTTTCACGTTGGCGTTCTCGTCGACCTTGACGATCACCACCTTGTCGCGCACCTCGGCGACGGTGCCGAGGATTCCGCCGATGGTCTGGACGGTGTCGCCCTTCTTGATCGCGTCGATCAGGGCCTGCCGTTTCTTCTTCTCCTTGCTCTGGCTGCGGATGGAGAAGACGAACATCAGGACGAGGATGGCCATCAGAACGAAGAAGAACCCGCCATCGAACAATCCGGGCGGACGCGAGGTCGGCGCGGCGCCGGGCGGAGCGCCAGCGGGCGCCTGAGTGGTGGCGTCGCCCGCCGCGCCGGGGGCTCCGAGTGCTCCGGGGGTTCCGGGTGTCCCGGGGGCCGCCGGGGCGACAGCAGCCGAGGGCGGCGGCGGGGCGTTCTCCTGCGCCAGCGTCAATGTCAGATCAAGTGAGTCGAGCATGTTCAGCGGTGTCCTTCCACGGTTCAGTCTGGCCTGTCGAGCACCGGATAGGCCCGGTGCAGCGCAGACCAGTCATTGTCCAAGATTGCCCGCCGGATGTCCAACATGAGTCTCTGGAAGTGCCGCAGGTTGTGCAGGCTCACGAGGATCGGCCCGAGCATCTCGTTGGCCATGAAGAGATGGCGAAGGTAGGAGCGGCTGAAGTGGGCGGCGGGGGTTGGGGGTTGGGGGTTGAGGTTTGGGGGCGTGAAACCGGCGCAGGCGGGGCAGTCGCAGCCCTCTTCGATGGGCCGGGGATCGTCCGCAAAACAAGCGTTGCGAAGACGGACGCCCCCGGCGCGGGTGAAGGCGCTGGCGTTGCGGCCGTTGCGGGTGGGCAGCACGCAATCGAACATATCAACGCCCGCCCGCACCGCGGCCAGGATGTCGCGTTCGTAGCCCACGCCCATGAGATAGCGAGGCTTTTCCGAGGGCAGCAGCGGGGCGGTGAACTCGACAACGCGCTTGAGTTGCGCGAAGCCCTCGCCCACCGCCACGCCGCCGATGGCGTAACCCGGCAGGTCGTGGCTGCACGTCTGATCTACGCTCCATCGCCGCAGGTCCAGATCGGTCCCGCCCTGCACGATGCCGAACAGTGCCTGCTCGTGATGTCTCAGGTGCGCCGTGACGCACTGAGCGAGCCAACGCGCGGAGCGCTCGGCGGCCTGGAGGAGTCGTGACGGGTGACGCGTGACGGGTGAGGGGTGAGCAGACCCCGATCCCCGATCCTCGATCCTCGATCCACCCTCCGCCGGCGGGCAATCGTCGAAGGCCATGATGATGTCCGCGCCGAGCTGGTTCTGCACCGTCATGCTGCGCGCCGGGGTGAGCTGGACGGTGCAGCCGTCGAGGTGGCTCTTGAAAGTCACGCCCTCGTCGCTGATGGTGTTGATGTCGGAAAGGCTAAAGACCTGGAACCCGCCCGAGTCGGTGAGCATCGGGCCTTGCCAGCTGGTCCAACGTTGCAGCCCGCCCATCCTGGCGATGAGCTCCGCCCCCGGTCGCAGCATCAGGTGATAAGTGTTGGCCAACACGATCTGAGCGCCGCTCTGCGCCACGAGATGCGGGAGCAGACCCTTGATCGACCCCTGCGTGCCCACGGGCATGAACGCGGGCGTATCGAACGAGCCGTGCAGCGTGGCGACCCGTCCGAGCCGCGCTAAACCAGCGCGGTGCGTGATCTCAAAGCGAAGAGGGCTGGACACGAGGGGAGTATAGGGAATGTCTGATGGACGATGTCTGATCTAGGATGTCAGAGAATGCAGGTGTAAGTGTCCTCACATTGTCAGACATCAGACAGACATGCCTCACCCCGCCCGTCGCTGCTTCTCCGTGGCGTCACGCAGCGTCTTCTTTTCCCGATTCGTCAGGCTGTGCAGGCCGTGGTCCTTGACCTTGGCGAGGATGCGATCGACTTCTTCGTCCAGGCGATGCTGCGCCGCCGCGAGCTTCTCCCGGCGACGTGCCAGGCGATCCCGCGAATCGCCCAGGGGCTTCCAGTCCGCGAAGTTCAGCGCCCCGGGCAGCTTCACGAGCACAAAACCCAGCAGGGCGCCGCCCAGGTGCGCCGTAGCGCCGCCCGCGTCGGGCGATCCCGCGAGCACCATGACGAAGTTCAGGCCCAGCAGCAGCAGCGCCACGGTGCGCATGCTCATGGGGATCGGCGGAAACATCAGCATCACCCGTTGGCGCGGGAAGAGCATCGCTCCCGCCACGAGCAGGCCATAGATGCTGCCCGAGGCGCCGACCACCGAAGTGCCGAGGTTCGCGGGGATGACGCCCGACAGAGCCACCGGGATAAAGAGCAGCGCCCCGCACGCCCCGCAGAGCAGATAGAACGCCAGGAATCGTCTGCCGCCCCACCAGGATTCGAGCATCGGGCCTAGAAAGTAGAGCACGATCATGTTGAACAGGATGTGAAAGACATTCGCGTGCACGAACTGATAGGTGAGGAAGCGCCAAATCTGGTAGCGGTGGACGCCTTGGACAACGGTGAATCCGCCCCAGGAGCTCGGCGCCAGCCCGCTGCCCCGCTGGGCGTTGAAGAACACGGAGTCCAGGAGGAACACGACGCAGTTGATGGCGATGAGCCAGGTGACGACGGACCCAAAGGAGAAACCCGGGAGACCCCTTCGGCGAGCGGGAGAGCCATCAAAGCCTGTTTCTTCGTCGCGGTTGTAGTCTCGCTCGTGCCAGGCCATTCGTTATCGTCCCGCGATGAAGGAGTGGTAGTAGAGAAGTCCCGCGATGCTCTTGCCGTCGCGCACCTCACCGGTGCGGATCATGCGCAGCGACTCGTCCAGTGTGCGCACCTCGACCTCGATCTGCTCGGTCTCGTCGAGATGCTGACCGACATGCTCCAATCGGGTGCCGAGAAAGACGTGCATCAGTTCCGTGCAGAAACCGGGACAGGTGAAGAACTCGGTCAACTTCTGGAGCTTGCCCGCGCGGTAGCCGGTCTCCTCAACGACCTCTCTTCCCGCGCATGCCTCCGGGGGTTCGCCGGGCTCGAGGGTGCCGGCGCACATCTCCCAGAGGGTCTGGCCCACCGCGAAGCGACGGTTGCGAATCCAGACGATCGAGCCATTCTCGAGCACCGGCACGACCAGCACCGCGTCAGCGGGTTCGACGATCTCGCGTCTCAGCACGCCCCCGTCGCGGCGCTTCACGTCGACGGCTCGGGCGCGGAAGCGTGCAGCGGTATAGACCACGGGTGATGTTTGTAATGCGGGTGGCAGCATAGTGGTCTAGACGGGGACCAGTCCGAGCATGCGCGTGATAGTTTTACCCCACTTCGTCAGGGTCATCTTCGGCGGGTCGCTGGCGTTGTGGTGCATGACCACGAGGGTCTGGTCGTCCTCGGCGGGTCTGCCGCCACGCCAGGCGGAGACCTTTTCCAGCAACGCGTCGGTGAGCTGCTGAGGCTGGGCCACGTTCAACGCGCTGGCCATGCGGAGCAGACCCTCCTCGCCCAGTTCGTCTCCCCGCGCGTTGCGGGCCTCGATCATGGCGTCGGTGTAGATGAGGATGATGTCGCCGTGCCCGAGTTTCACAGCGAACTGGTGGTACTCGGTCGGGTCGATGATGCCCAGGGGGAGGTTGGTCACCGGCGTCAGATTGTATCGGATTCGTGTTTCGGAAAGATCATCCACGCGCGGGTGATCGGGATCGATGGCGCTCCAGGAGCGAGTGTCCGCGGTGTACCAGAGCGGACGGGGATGCCCAGCGTTGCAAAGGATCAGGTGATCGGTGGGGGCGAAATAGGTGGTCAACAGCACGGTGGCGAAGCGTCCGCTCTCGGCCAAGTCTCCGAACTCCTTGTTCAGGGCTTTGGCGAAGCGAGTCTGATCGAGCATGTTGATGTACTTGCGCATGAGCTTGCGCAAGCTTTGGGCCATCTGGTTGACGCGAAGCCCGTGGCCTGAGACGTCGGCCACGGCAAGGCGAGTCACCCTGCCCGACCCGCACATGGAGAAATAGTGAATATCTCCGCCGCTGGCCTCGCCGCGGTAGGGCTGCGTGTCCACCCAGACATCCAACCCCGGGGCGCTGAGCGTGTCACGCCGCGCCTCGTTGCCGGACCAGATCTCCATGCACTGCAAAGTATGCGAGGAGGCAGGAGCGGGTGATCCGCCCGGGTCGTGACTTGGCGAGGCCAGGGAAGTCATGTCGAAGCCCTCCATGAATCACGGACGAGTCCTCGTGTCACCTGATCGCGCGGTGGCGCGAGTCTCAGTGCGGCACTTCCTTCACCGCGTTGCGGTTCCACGCCGGGACCTCGACCTCGATGGGCCCCTGGCCGGTGATGAGGCTCTGGCAGGAGAGTCGGCTGTTGCGTTGCAGGCCCGGGGCCTCTTCGACGCGGTCCAGTTCGTCGTCCTGCGGGTCGCTCAGGCTCTCCTGGCCGGCCTTGATGTAGACGTGGCAGGTCGAGCAGGCGCAGACCCCGCCGCAGGCGTGTTCGATGTTGATGCCGTGGTCCAGCGCCACGTCGAGCAGGTCTTCGCCCTTGCTGGCCAGGAGTCGGACGGTCTTCTCGCTCTTGCCGGTGAGCGATTCCGGGTCCTGGAGGTGAAAGGTCACCGCGACGGTGGGCGGCGCGAGTGCTTTGTCGTCACGTTTGCGATGCATGGGGACATTCTAGTCCCGGCGTGATCGGTGCGTCGAGTCGAGCACCGGGCGCCATTCACGCACCGAGGGCAGCGGTCGCCTCGAGCGTGAGGTTTACGCCGTGCGGCCCGGGCTCGAAGAGGTGCGTCTTGGCCAGGTCCACGTGGAAGTGCACCGTGGCGTCGGGCTGGACCAGACTCTCGGCTTTGACCCGCGCCACCAGGCGCTGGTCCGCGGCGGTGCTGGCGAAGAGGTCCATCGAAGCGCCCAGTGGTTCCACGACATTGACGCGGACGGACAGGGCGTTGTCGTTCTGCCCCGGCAGCGGGTGAAGGTGGATGCCCTCGGGTCGGATGCCCAGCGTCACGGGCTGGCCGACCTTGCTTGCGAGGCACGAGGCCTGTGCGTCGCTGAGCGCTAGGGTGAACCCACCGCCCTCGAAGGCGGTGCGGCTGTCGCGCAGCAGCAGTCGGCCCTCGACGAAGTTCATCGGTGGGGTGCCCAGGAAGCCGGCGACGAACCGGTTCCGCGGTCGGTTGTAGACGTTCAGCGGCGTGTCGCACTGCTGGATGTGGCCCATGTCCATCACCACCACGCGGTCGCCCAGGGTCATGGCCTCTTCCTGGTCGTGCGTGACGTAGAGCGTGGTGGTCTTGAGGCGCTGGTGAAGGCGCTTGAGCTCGGCGCGGGTCTCGACGCGCAGCTTGGCGTCGAGGTTCGACAGCGGTTCGTCGAAGAGAAACGCCTTGGGCTGACGCACGATGGCGCGCCCGACCGCCACGCGTTGGCGTTGACCCCCGGACAGCGCCTTGGGTTTGCGGTCGAGGTAGGGCTCCAGGCCCAGGATCTTCGCTGCCCACTGCACGCGCTCGTCGATGTCCTTGCGGGGGAACCCGCGGAGCTTGAGCCCGAACGCCATGTTCTTGTAGACCGTCATGTGCGGGTAGAGGGCGTAGTTCTGGAAGACCATGGCGATGTCGCGGTCCTTGGGCGGAACGTCGTTGACCACGCGATCGCCGATGCGGATCTTGCCCTCGGATATCTCTTCCAGTCCCGCGACCATGCGCAGCGTGGTGCTCTTGCCGCAGCCCGAGGGCCCCACGAGCACGATGAACTCCGCGTCGCGGATCTGCAGATCGATGCGGTCCACCGCTCGCACGTTGCCTAGGTAGATCTTGGAGACTTCTTCGATGAGGACCTGGGCCATGGAACGGGCCTCGATGGGGAGAGTCAAGAAAGTATAACATAGGTGGGAAACGTGCTGAGCCGCGAGCGGCGAAAGGAACAGCGATGAAGGCGAAACTCAAGAACGTGATGGGTCAGGCGTCGTGGCGGGTCGCTTCGGACCGAGTCGAGGCGTTCGTGACGCGGACCGGCGGACACCTGGCGCCGGTGGTGTTCGATCGACGGGGCAGGAAGATCGCCCCGTTTCAGGTGGCGCCGTGGGCGCAGGAGAAGAGCGGCCCGATGCCCGCGATCCTGAAAGTCCTGCGCGGGGATTTCTTCTGCATGCCCTTTGGCGGGAACGCCACCGCCTATCGCGGCGAGCAGCACCCGATCCACGGCGAGACCGCCAACAGGGATTGGTCGCTGGAGCGATGGGAGCAGACTCCGCAGACCAGCACGCTGCATCTGTCGATGCGGACGCGCATCCGCCGGGGGCGGGTGGACAAGATCGTCTGTCTGCGTCGCGGTCAGGACGTGGTGTACCAGCGGCACGTGGTGAGCGGAGTGACAGGCCCGATGAGCCTGGGCCATCACGCGACGCTGCGTTTCCCGGATGTCGAAGGGTCGGGCGTGATCAGCACGTCGCGCTTCGTGCGTGGACAGGTGTTCACCGGTCAGTTCGAGAAGGCGGAAGAGGGCGGGTATAGCGCGCTGAAGTCCGGGGCGATGTTTCGTGACCTGAGCCGAGTGCCGCTGGCCAATGGTGGCTACACGGATGTCTCGCGCTATCCGGCGCGGCGAGGCTACGAAGACCTGGTGCAATTGGTGTCGGACCCGAAGCTGGACTTGGCGTGGACCGCGGTGACCTTTCCGGGGGCGGGGGCCGGTCCGCGGCATGGTTACGTCTGGTTTGCGCTGAAGGACCCACGCGTGCTCAACGGGACGTTGCTTTGGATATCCAACGGCGGGCGACACATGGCCCCGTGGAGCGGGCGGCACGTCAATGTCATGGGGCTGGAAGAACTCACCAGCTACTTTCACACCGGACTGGCGGAGTCGGCTCGAAAGAATCCCTGGCGCACCTGCCTGACGCTGCGACCGGATCGGCCTCTGGTGGTGAACTACATCATCGGCGTGGCGTCGATCCCCAGGGGCTTTGACCGCGTGGCGCGCATCACCCCGCGCAAGGGGGGCGTTACGCTGTACGCGCGCAGCGGTAAACGCGCCGAAGCGGCGGTGGACGTGGGCTTTCTCTACGAGTCGTAGCGCAAGAACCCAGCCAGGATGGCCGGGCTAAACAAGGGGGATTACGCGGTCGGTTGGAAGGTGGCGGTGACCCGTTGCACGATCGCCGCGTGCTGGGCGTCGGTGCGCACCGGCGAGCCAGCGTCGTCCACCTCGTCGCCGGTGCGCAGCGGAACCCAGCTCTTGCAACCGGCGTACTGGGCGTGGTTCTTCACGGTCTTGGCGCGGTCCAGGCGATACGTCCGCACCGCCACGAGGTAGAGCGGGTTCTGAGGTTTGTAGCTGAAGCGCATGTCCAAGTGCGCCGCGGTCCAGCAGTGCAGGTCGTCGAGCTGTTCGAGTCGGGTTCGGTCCGGGACGCGCCAGACGTCGGTGGCGTGCGCCCAAGCGGCGAGCGTGATCGTCGCGGGCTCCTGCAGCACCTGCACCCGCCCTCGGAGGGGGTCCTTGACCATCTCGGGCTTCTGGTGCGCCCAGGAGGGAAACAGGGCGAAGCGATCGTGCTCAAGCTCGAAGCGGCCCGGCCCCTTGTCCTCGTGGATGCCACCCTTGCGCAGCAGCAGCGCCAGCGAGCCCTCGAGCAGCAGATCGCAGGTGATGGCCCATTCCTTCAGCGCCACGTGGAGCATGCCGAAGTTTACACTCACGCCCACGACAAGCGAAGTCCGATAGCCTATGATGCTCGCTCGAACTCTCCAGCCCCCGGAACCTACGCGATCATGCACTCTTCTCCCGCTGCTCGGATGCGACTCTCAAACGTGGATTGGCCTGTCACCGTGGCGATCGCTGGCGTCCATCTCATGGCGCTGGCGGCGTTGCTGCCGGGCATGTTCAGTTGGTCGGCGCTGGCGGTCATGCTCGTGCTCACCTGGGCCACCGCCGGCCTGGGAATTACCATGGGCTTCCACCGCCTGCTCACCCACGCCAGCTTTCACACCTGGAAGCCGGTGCGTTACCTGCTCACCATGCTGGGTTGTCTGACGCTCCAAGGCAGCCCGATTCAGTGGGTCGGCACCCATCGCCTGCACCACGCGGAGTCCGACACCGATCACGACCCTCACTCGCCCCGGCATGGGTTCACCTGGGCTCACATGCTCTGGTGCATGGTGCTCAACCCCAACGGCAACGACGCTCGCTCGGCTGCCAAGGACCTGCTTCGCGATCCGGGGATGCGATGGATCGACCGCCTGTGGATCGTGCCCACCCTCGCGCTGGGCGCGGCGCTCTACCTCATCGGCGATTGGCCCTGGGTCGTCTGGGGCATCGGCGTCCGCACCGTCGTCGTCTACCACGGCACCTGGTTCGTCAACTCCGCCGCCCACACCTGGGGGTATCGCAACTTCCAGACCACCGACAACTCACGCAACACCTGGTGGGTGGCCATCCTCTCCTTCGGCGAGGGCTGGCACAACAACCACCACGCCCAGCAACGCTCCGCCGCCCACGGCATGCGCTGGTTCGAGTTCGACATGACCTGGTGGACCATCTGGATCATGGAAAAGCTGGGCCTGGCGTGGGACGTGGTGCGCCCGGTCAAGCCCGGGGTCGCGTGAAGTTCGATTTTGACCGGATGACCGGATCAAGTCCGGATGAGAACGGATCCGATCCAAGATTTATTTTGGATTGAGTCCGGTTGATCCGGTCTGAATCCGGTGATCCGGTCAAAAAAAACATCCACCCGATGCGCTCGATCATCACATCTGTTCGAGCGTCTGAATGCCCAGCAAGTCCAGGCCCAGCGAAAGAGTGCGGGCGGTCAGGTCGCTCAGGCGCAGTCGGCTGCTGCGCGTGGCGTCGTCCGGCGCGGTGAGCACGGGGCAGGCTTCGTAGAACTGGTGATACCCCGCCGCCAATTCGTAGAGGTAGGTGCACAGGCGATGCGGCTCGAGCGACGCCGCCACGCCCTCGATCACCCCAGGAAGCTGAAGGAGCTTCAAGACCAACGCTCGCTCTTGCGCTTCACGCACGAGAATCTCTCCGCCCCGATCCCCGATCCCCGATGCCCGATCCCCGGCTTTGCGGAAGATCGACCGGATGCGGACGAACGCGTTCTGCAGGTAGGGGGCGGTGTTGCCGTCGAAGGCGAGCATCCGTGGCCAGGAGAAGACGTAGTCCTTCACGCGGTCGTTGCACAGGTCAGCGTACTTGATGGCGCCGATGCCCACCGCCCGCGCCACAGCTTTTCGCTGCTCGTCGGAGAGCTGGGGGTTCTTGGCGGTGACGAGTTCCAAGGCGCGCTGCTGCGCTTCTTCAAGCAGGTCCACGAGCTTGACCGTCTCGCCGCTGCGGGTCTTGAAGGGGCGATTGTCCTCGCCCAGCACGGTGCCGAACATGACGTGCTCGACTCGGACCTCGGGCGTGACCCAGCCCGCCAGAGCGGCAGCGGCGAAGACCATCGCCAGGTGCTGCTTCTGCCGGGCGTCGACGACGTAGACGACGCGTTGAGCGCCCAATTCTCCGGTGCGGTAGCGCAGCGCCGCCAGATCGGTCGCGGCGTAGCCGAAGCCCCCGTCGCTCTTGCGGACGATCAATGGGATGGGATCGCCCTTGGGGCCGACGAATCCATCGGGGAACACGCAGATCGCCCCGTCGCTCTGGCGCGCATGACCGGCTTGGAGCAACTCCTCCACGACGCCCGGCAGCAGTGGGTTGTAGAAACTCTCGGGCCGCACGTCCGCGTCGGTAAGCTCGACGCCCAGGGTGGCGTAGATCGATCGGAAGTGGGCCTGCGACTCGTCGATCAGGGCGCGCCAGAGTCGCTTCGTCACTTCGTCGCCCGCCTGCAACGCCACGACACGCCTGCGGGCGCGGTCGGCGAAGTTGTCGTCGCTGTCGAACTTGGCTTTGGACTGCTGGTACAGGGCGTTGAGGTCGCGGATGGAATGCTCCGCGGTGTGGTGCCAGTCCAGGTCGTGAAGGTGCTCGATGAGCATGCCGAACTGCGTGCCCCAGTCGCCCAGGTGGTTCTGCCGGATCACCCGGTGGCCGCGGAAGGCGAGCACGCGCGCGACGGCGTCGCCGATGACCGTGGAACGCAGGTGGCCCACGTGCATCTCCTTGGCGACGTTGGGCCCGGAATAGTCCACCACCACCGTCTGTGCGGGCGACGCCCTCTCCACGCCCAGCCGCTCGTCTCTGGACATCGCGGAGGCACACGCACCCAGGAATGCGTCGCTGAGTTTGACGTTGATGAACCCCGGCCCCGCGACCCCCGGGATCGCCTCGCACAGGTCCTGCCACTTCAGGGCAGCAACGACCTTCGTCGCCACCTCGCGTGGCTTCTGCCCCAGGGCCTTGGCCAGGCTCATCGCCAGGTTCGCCTGATAATCGCCGAACTGCGGGTTCTGCGCCGGTCGGAGCAGCGGATCCGTGCCCGCGTACTGCGGCCCGAACGCGGCGATCAGGGCGTCACGAAATCGCGCTTGCAGAATCGTGTGCGGGTTGGACATCCCAGGGCGACAGGATAACCGGATCGCACGGACTCTGTTGGAGACCTGAGCAACCGTATCAATGAGTTTTTGACAGGATCACAGGATCGTCAGGATCGATAAGACAGAGAAACAAGCCACTCCATCCGCACGATCCTCTCCACCCTGACCGTCCCGTGATCCTGTCAGGCTTCGTTCATCCGAGTCTACTGGACCTCGTCGGCGAGCTGCCGGCTGCGGTGCTGGAGCTGCGCCTTGAGCCGGGCGAGGATCGAACTGTGCATCTGGCTGACGCGCGATTCGGAGAGGTCCAGCGTGACGCCGATCTCCTTCATGGTCATCTGCTCGTAGTAGTAGAGCACGACGATCAGACGCTCGGCACGCGACAGACCCTTGGTGACCAGGTCCTTCAGGTCTCCGCGCTGCACCGCGGAGAAGGGGTTGACCTGCCTGGGGTCCTCGAGCACGTCGATCTCGCGCACGTCCTTGTTCGAGTCGGTTTCGAACCACTTGCGCGACAGCGAGACCACGCCCACCGCCCCGGCGTCCTTGCGGATCTTCTTGTACTCGTCCTTCGAGACGTTGAGCTTGCCCGCCAGTTCCTCTTCGGTCGGGGCGCGACCCAACGCCATCTCCAGGCTCTTGCGCGCCTGGTCCACCTGGCTCGAACGCGAGCGAACCAACCGCGGCACCCAGTCCATGCTCCGCAGTTCGTCGAGGATCGCACCACGGATACGCGGGGCGCAGTAGGTCTCGAACTTCACGCCACGCTCCATGTCGAAGGCGTCGATGGCGTCCATCAGCCCGAAGATGCCCGCGCTCATCAGGTCCTCCACGTCCACCTCGTCGGGCAGTTTGGTGTGGATGCGCTCGGCGTTGTACTTCACCAGCGGCAGGTAGTGCTCCATGAGCTTGTTACGCAGCGGCTCGGTGGAGCACTTCTTGAATTCGATCCAGACTTCCTGGATGGAGGCTTGTTCGTTGGGCGGTTGTGCAGCGATGTGGCGGACTCGGGCCATGGGCAGCCTTCCTTGGCTTCTCCCCGATCAGCGGCGACGGCCTCGGGGCATGGGTCGAAAAAACATCCGTGTGAGAGAACGACGGTCAAGCGGCGCGCCGCGGCGAGGCGGCGTTACGGACTGGCGCAACGGACCCCGCATCCGCTGCGTCTGGGGGCGACGAGGATACAGCAGCATCATCCGTCGGGATCGGGTGACGTGCCTTGTGTTGAGCGATGTGGTCATCGACGACGCGCTGCGCCACGTGGCCCAGCAGGACGCCGATCGGATAGCACAACACCATCACGATCATGGCGCGCACGAGAATGGTGTCGGTCTGAAGCGAGGACGCCAAACCGACAACGATCGTCGCTGCGAAGGCAACAAGAGCGAAACAACATGCCACGGTCTTGGCGGGAATGGCCGAGCACTCCTTTGCTCAGAGGCCTGACGGGTCGCTTCGACATCCTTGTCGAAGTAGACAGATAATACACGACGCCGAACTTCGATGGAAGAGGGAAGTGTGAGAAATGGGAATTTTTTTCAAGATTTTTTGAGGAATCGTCGGCTCGGTCTTGCGAGACCTCAGCCGATCTTCATGACGAGCCGCCGGTCGGTGCAGACGAACTCTGATAGATACATATCAACAAGGCTTGTATCGGCGTTCATCCGCGTTTATCGGCGGCTTCAACGGGTCATTCAAAGGATGCTTGTGCGACTCGAGCGCATGGAACAGGGTTCAGATCGAGCCGAGATTTGTAATCCGATCCGCCGTCGAAGGTCGGCGATTCACCGTGCCAGCCACTGAGTCATGCGTCGCAGCAGGCCGCCGCCCGAGGGCTCGCGAGCGTGACGGTCCAGGCGATGCGCCAGCTCGCTCAGACAGGCGCCGGCGGGCGAAGCAGGCACGTCGATCGTGAAGGGCACCCTGCGGCGCACCGACAGGCCCACCTGCGGGTCGCTGACGATGTGCCCCGCGTAACGCAGCTCAAGCGAGAGAAAACGTCGGCTCACCGCCTCGAGCCTGCTGAAAACGTCCTTGGCCTCCGCGGCGCTGGCGACCTGATTCACCAGCACGCGAACGTCCACCTCGGGCCTCTGTCGCCAGAGCGTCTTGATCACCGCATAAGCGTCCGTCACCGCCGGCGGCTCGGGCGTCGTCACCACCAGCACCTGATCCGCCGCCACCGCGAAACCCAGCACGTTGGGCCCTACGCCCGCGCCGGTGTCGATCAGGATCACGTCCGCTTCATTTTCCAACTCGCGCATCTGCAGCATCAGCCGTTCGCGCTCCGCGGTGGAAAGCGCCGCCATCTGCGCCAGGCCCGAGGCCCCGGGAATCAATCGGAACCCGCCCGGTCC
Source organism: uncultured Phycisphaera sp. (assembly GCA_964496285.1). Taxonomy (GTDB): domain Bacteria; phylum Planctomycetota; class Phycisphaerae; order Phycisphaerales; family Phycisphaeraceae; genus CAZBXW01. The sequence continues at coordinate 211,724 of CAZBXW010000004.1, read as the reverse complement.
GTCGACCATCACCGCCGCCAGCTCCGCGCGGCCGGCCACCACGTGCGCCAGCGTCAGCACCGGCGAGAGATTGCACAGCACGTCCGCGTTGGCGGTCCCCAGGTCCGCGTCCAGCAGCACCACGCGCCTGCCCATCTTCGACAGCCGGATCGCCAGGTTCACCGCCACGTTGGTCTTGCCCACGCCGCCCTTGCCGCTGGTCACGGTGATCAGACGCGCCCGCTTGCCCGCGCCCTCACGCAGCGCCGCAGCCCCCGACGACTGCGCCACCAAGGCGCGCAGCGCACTGGCCTGATCTCCAGACTGAATCGCGTCCGCCACGCTCAAGCTTCACCCCTTCAATTCGCGCCCGCCGGTCACCAGTTCCGCCAGCTTGCGCGGGTCGCCCGGCTCGATCTGGTGCGGCACTTCCTGGCCCGTGGTCACAAAGCTCAACTGCTTGTTCACCCGCCTCGCCACGTTCAGCAGCACGCCGAAACTCACCGCCTCGTCGAGCTTGGTGAAGATGATACGGTCCACGCGCGTCCTGCCAAACCGCTCCGCCGCCTCCAGCAGCACCGCCTGGGCGCACGTCGACGAAAGCACCAGGTGCACCTCGTGCGGGTCCGCGGCGCGGATCAGACTCTGCAACTGGTCGAGCTTCGGGTCGTCACGCTGGCTCCGACCGGCGGTGTCCATGAGCACCACGTCGCAGCCGCGCTCACGGAAATCCTTCAGCGCCTGGCTCAGCTCCGCCGCGTTGGCCGCCACGCTCAGCGGCAGTCCGATGATGTTCGCGTACGTCCGCAACTGGTCCACCGCGGCGATGCGGTAGGTGTCCAGCGTCACCAGGCCCACCTGCTTGTGCTGCTTGAGCTTGAACGTCGCCGCCAGTTTTGCCACCGTGGTGGTCTTGCCCACGCCCGTGGGCCCGATCAGCGCGATCGTCCGCGGCCGACCGTCGCTGGGCTTCTCGCAACGGATGCACGCCTCGTCCGCGGGCATCAGCTTCGCCACCGCGGCGCACACCGCCTCGCGCACCGCAGACTCGTCCGCCAACTGCGGCGGACCAAGCTTGTCGTGCACGCCCTGGATGATCTCCTCCGCCAGCTCCTCCGTCACCTCCTGCTCCAGCAGCGCCAGGTACTGATTGAAAAGCTTGTCCGGCAGGTCCGGCGTGGATCGAGCGCGTGGCTGGGCTTTGCCGCTCTTGCCCCCCGTAGGTTCCGTGGCCGCCTCGCGTTGCTGACGCATCATCCGCGCCACCATCCGCTTCACCGACGCCATCTCATCCGCCAGGTGGGTCGCCTGCGGCGCGGGCGCTGGCGCGAAGGTTGGCGACACCGCGGTGGTCTGCGTCCCGGGCGTCAGCTCCGCCCGCGCCGCCGCGTAGGTCCTGCGTATCAGGTCGCCCGCGCTGCCGAGGGTCGCCGAGTCTTCTCCCGTCCCCGGCAGCGTCGACCGCCGCAGGGGCAGGCTCGCCGCCGGCCGCGCCGCCTGCGCCGCTTTGCGCCGCTGCCGCGCCACCTCCGCCGCGTCCGCCGCCGTCAGCTCCACCATCGGCCGCGATCCGATGCCCCACACACCCCCGCTCCGCACCGTGCGCGTGTGCAGAATCACCGCGCTGGCGCCCATCTCCTTTCGCACCTGAGCCAGGCCCTGCTTCATCGTCGCCGCGTGGAACGTTCTGACTTTCACCAGCGTGCCTCCCTGCACTGTGCCGAGCGATCCGTTCGCTCCGAAGGTTCACAGATCAAGCCGCGCTACTTGTAACCGAAACCGCCTCGTCCTGCACGAGCCCCAGCGACTCGACCTCCACGCCCTTGCTCACCTCGTTGTACCCCAGCACCGCCGCCCCCGGCAGGTGCGGCTCGAGCAGCTTGCGCACCTGCGCCCGGACCTGCGGCGAAGCGAGCACCACCGGGTGATGGCCCGCCTGCGTGAGTCGGCCAAGCTCGCGCAGGATCGCCGTGGTGATGCGGTTGGCCACGCCCGGCGGCACCGACACCGTCGTGCCCTCGGGCCCGCGATCGATGAACGACGCCAGCGTGTCCTCCAACGCCGGGTCCAGACTCACGCAGTGCAGCCTGAGCGCCCGTGGTCGCGCCTCCTCGCCCAGGCCCGCGCCCTCGCCGCCGACCGTCTCCACATACTGATTGCAGATCGTCCGTCGCAACGCGTTGCGCACGTACTCCGTGAGCACCTCGCTGTCGCGCGTCCGCGGCGACCAGTCCCCCAGCGTCTCCACGATCGTCTCCATGTCGCGGATCGGCACCCGCTCCCGCAACAGATTCTGCAGCACCCGCTGCAGCTCCGAAGTCTTGAGCAACGCCTTGTCCCCCTCCAACACCTCCGCCACCAGCTTGGGCGACTTCTGCTTGAGCTGCTGGATCAGGTTGTTCGTCTCCTCGCGCGTCAGCAGCTCGTGGCCCAGGTTCTTCACGACCTCCGTCAAGTGCGTGGCCAGCACGCTCGTGGCGTCCACCACCGTGTAGTTCAGGCTCGCCGCTCGCTCCTTCTGGCCGGCGTCGATCCAGATCGCCTCGAGCCCGAAGGCCGGCTCGCGCGTCCGCGTCCCCGCCAGTTCGCCCGACGCCAGCCCGCTGTTCATCGCCATGAACTGCCCGGGGTACACCTGCCCGCTCGCCACCGTGTTGCCGCGGATCTTCACGTGGTAGTCGTTGGGCTGCAACTGCATGTTGTCCCGGATCCGCACCGGGGGCATCACCAGCCCCATCTCGCCCGCCAACTGTCGGCGGATCATCGTGATCCGGTCCAGAAGGTCGCCCCCCTGTGCCGGATCGAACAGCCTCACCAGCGCATAGCCCACCTCCAGCTCCATCGTGTCCACCCCCAGCATCGTCTCCACCGGCGGAGGCGCCGCCGCTTTCTTCGTCGCCTCGCTCGCCTCGACCGACCTGCGCTTCTTCTGACCCCGTTGCACCAGGTAGGCCCCGACCCCCGCCACCGCCGCCAGCGTCAGCAGCGGGAACACCGGCAGACCCGTCAGACTCATCATCCCCAGGAACCCCGCCGTGATCGCCAGCGCCATCCACCGACCCGTGAGCTGCTGCGCCACTTCCGTGCCCAGGTCGCTTCGGCTGCTGCTGCGCGTCACGATCAGACCGGCGCCGATGGAGATCACGAAGGCGGGCAACTGACTCACCAGACCATCGCCGATCGTCAGCCGCGTGAACACCTCCAGCGATTCGCTGATCGTCCAGCGCTTCATGAACACGCCCACCGCGAACCCGCCCACGATGTTCACCAGCGTGATGATGATGCCCGCGATGGCGTCGCCGCGCACGAACTTCGCCGCACCGTCCATCGCCCCGTAGAAGTCCGCCTCCTGCACGATGTGCTCCCGCCTCCGTCGCGCCTCCTTCTCGTCGATGATCCCCGCGTTCAGGTCGGCGTCGATCGCCATCTGCTTGCCCGGCATCCCGTCCAACGTGAACCGCGCCGCCACTTCCGAGATACGCGTGGCGCCCTTGGTGATCACCACAAACTGCACGATGATCAGGATCGCAAAGAGCACCAGGCCCACCACCAGCGAATCCCCCGTGACAAAGTGCGCAAAGGCCTCGATCACCTTCCCCGCCACCGCGGTGGCCTGCTCCGGGTCGCTCGTGTCCGCCGAGAGGATCAGCCTCGTCGAGGCGATGTTCAGCACCAGCCTCAGCAGCGTCGTGCCCAGCAGCACCGAGGGGAAGGCGCTGAACTCCAGCGGCGTCTGCACAAACAGCGTGGTCAGCAGGATCAGCGCCGCCAGCGCCAGGTTCACCGCGATGAGCATGTCCATGAGCATCGGCGGCAGGGGAACAACAATCACCGCCAGCAGCGTCACGATGCCCACCGGCGCCGCCAGCGATTGAAACTTTCTCGCCCGCGCAAGAAGCCTGTCGAGCCCGACTTCTATTGTGGATTCCGCCATATGTCAGCGAGCCTAAGCGATCTTTCTTCCGCTCATTCGGAACACGTACGCCAGTATCTCGGCAATCGCATTGTAGAACTGCGGTGGAACTTCCTGCCCCACCTCCACCGCTCGGTATAGCGCCCTGGCCAGCTCCTTCCGCTCCACCAGCGGCACCCCGTGGACCGCCGCCAGTTGCCGGATGCGCATCGCCAGGAAGTCCGCGCCCTTCGCGACCACTCTCGGCGCGGTCATGGTCGCGGCGTCGTAGCGCAGGGCCACTGCGAAGTGCGTGGGATTGGTCACGATCACGTCGGCCTTGGGCACCGCCTGCGCGATCCTCTGCAGTGCCAACTGCCGCGCCACCCGCGCCCGTCGCTGCTTGACCAGCGGGTCGCCTTCCATGCGCTTGAGCTCTTCCTTGACCTCCTGCTTGGTCATCCGCAGGTCGCGCATCCGCTGCCATCGCGCCAGCGCGTAGTCACCCAGCGCCAGAACCAACAGGATCGCCGCCAATTTGAGCGCCAATTCGTAGACCAACCCCGCCGCGGCGCCCAGCAAGGGCAGCAGCGGCAGCTCCGCCAGATGAAAGATCGCCGGCAGGTCGTTCAGGATCACCCACACCGCTACCACGCCCAGGATCAAGACCTTGCCCAGCGACATCGCCAGCCGCACGCCGGCGCGGGCGTCGAGCAGGTTCTTGAACCCGCGCAGCGGCGAGAGCTTGGTGATGTCCAACTCCAGCACCTTCCACGACACCGTCAGGCCGACCTGGCCCACGCTCACCAGCAGCACCGCGGCGGTAATCGCCAACGCCAGCGGCAGTGTCGCCAGCGCCGCGAGCGTGAGGTTCTGCGCCAACCACCCCTTGAGCCCATCGACCCGCACCCCCGCAGCGTCCGGGGCCAGCATGACCTTAAGATTAGCGCCCATGGCGTGCATCAGCTTCATGCCCAAGTAATGAAGCAGCACCACACTCGATAGCAACGCGAAGGCGGCGGTCAGGTCCTGACTGCGCGCCACGTTGCCTTCTTCACGCGCCTCCTGCAGCCTGCGCGGCGTAGGCGATTCGGTTTTCTCAAGATCGTTCTCAGCCATGCCAGACTTCTATCACTATGTCATCTCATGAAATACGATCCAATAATCGACAACGTGCGGCGCATCACATCGTTGTAGGCGCCAGCAACAACCGCCACCGAGAAGGCCACGAGTGCGGTGCCCGCCAGGATGCGAAGCGGAAAACCCACGCTCAGAATATTGAGTTGTGGCACGGTTCGCGCGATGAATCCGATCGCGACAGTCTCAAGAAATACCAAGCAAAGGAGCGGTGCGCAGACGCGGATGGCCAGCTCGAACATGGCGGTGATCAGACCCACCATGAGCAGTGCCAGGCCGCCATCAGGAACGAATCCCGCCAGGGGTACATGGTGGAAGGACTCGATGAGCGTGGCGAGGAGGATGCGGTGCCCCCCGGCGATAAGGAAGAGCACGAGGGCGAGCATGAAATAGAACTCGCCCACCACGCCGGACTGTTCGTCGAGCTCGGGATTGATGATGCCCGCCAGTCCAAGGCCGATCTGCTGATCGATCATGTGTCCGCCCAGTTGCATCGCGGTGATCGGCAGCGAAGCGCCGAAACCCAGGATCAACCCGATGAGCAGTTCGGAGGTCACCGCGGCGGCCAGACCCCAGAGCGTCAATCCCTGATCGATCACGGGCGTGATGTTCTGTCGCGCTGGAGCGTTGGCGTCGAGCAGAGCGGGGTACACGCAGAGGCTCAGAATCAAGGCCAGGAGCACCTTGAACCGCGCCGGGATGATCACCGAGCCAAAGAGCGGTGCGAAGAGGAACAGCCCCGTGAGACGGAAGAGCACCAGCACCCAAGCGGGGACGTGCGGGAGGATGGGATCGAGCGACAGGGGCATGGAGGTGTGTTTCAATCCCCGCCGAAGAGCTTGCGGCTGTAGTCGAGCATTTGAGCTGCGACCCACGGAGCGGTCAGCACCGCGACGACGACCATGACCACGATCTTGGGCACAAAGGAGAGCGTCTGCTCCTGCACCTGGGTGACCGCCTGGAGCAGACTGATGACCAGGCCGATTGCCAGTCCCGCCAGCAGCACCGGGGCGCTGAGCATGAGCATCACCACCAGAGACTCACGCACGATGTCCACCGCCTGGTCCGATGTCATGAGGGGATGTCCTGCGCTGTTTAACTGGTGACGCCGGGCACGGAGAAGCTATTAAGCAGATTGCCCGTGACGAGCATCCAGCCGTCCACGAGCACAAACAAAAGAAGCTTAAATGGAAGGCTGATGAGCACGGGCGGGAGCATGAGCATTCCCATACTGATCAGCACGCTGGAGATCACCATGTCGATGACAAGGAACGGGAGGTAGAGCTTGAAACCCATTAAAAATGCGGTCTTAAGCTCGCTGAGAATGAAAGCTGGGATGAGGCTCACCAGGTCGACGTCGGCGCGTTGGAGCTTGCCCGGGTCGGAGGTGTCCACGCCGCGGTAGTTGAGGATCATATACAAATCGGCCCAGTTGCCGGTGTGCTCGATCTGGGCGAACATGAAGTCTCGTATCGGTTGTTTGGCGCGGGACCAGGCCTCCATGGCGTCGATCTGGTTGGCCTGAAGGGGAACGAACGATTCCTTGTGAACGCGCTCGAAGGTGGGCGCCATGATCAGGAAGGTCAGGAACATCGCCAGGCCCACGATCACCTGGCTCGGCGGGAGCGACTGAGTTCCCATCGCCTGTCGGAGCAGCGCCAGCACCACCACGATGCGGGTGAAACTGGTGCAGAGCATGAGCAGCGCAGGCGCGACGGTCAGGACCGTCAGCAGCATCAGGATCGAGAGCGTGGCGCTGAGTCCGGTGCGGGGCTGGGCTTGACGTTCCTGCTCGGAGGCCAGGAGCGTGGAGGCGTTCTGGAGGAGCGAGACCGGGTTGGTCACGTCCAAGGCGGTGTTGGTCGTGGCGGTCTCCTGCGGCTGCGCGGAGGCGGGCAGAGCGTGGAGGGTGATCGCCAGGACCAATACCGCCAAAGGCCTCATGCCGCCTCCCGTGCCGCGGTGAGCGTGCGGACCTTGGTGAGCAGGTTCGACAGTCGATCACGGGCGCGGTCGAGCTTGACCTCGTCTTCGTCTCGACCGTGAGCGGAGTCGTCGTGGAAGGCGTCGAGCCGTTGAACGATGGAGCCGAAGGATCGCGTGATGCTCGAGGGCTTGCCGGCGGCCACCTGCGAGAGCACACGGGTGACGTCTTGTGGGTCGCTGATCTCTGCCAGCGTGCGCAGACCTGTCGAGGGTGTTTGGCCCACCAGCAGGATGCGGTTGGAGACGCGCATCACCAGGACCTGTGCCCTTCCCGGCAGCGGCACACGGCTCAGGACCTCCACCGGCGAAGCGGCGGTGGCGAAACCGCCGTCCATCGCGTACTTCCGCACTCCGGCTCGAACCAGGAAGATCAGGCCCACCACCGCGCCCAGCGCCGTGACGGTGTTGAGCACCCAGGAGCCGCCCAGGCTCGATGCGGCGGCGGTTGGCGGCAGAGCCGCGGCGGGCGACGCGGCGGCGGGCGGTGGCGACGCCTGGAGCGGAAGCATCTCACGAGGCGAACGGGCAGCGGACCGCACGGCACGATCCAGCGGCGGTCGCGGCGTCAACTGGGTGGCGAGCTTATTTGCCAACTCGTGGAGCTGGGCTGTGGGCGACTCGTCGGGTGCGGAGCCCGCCGCCAAGGGCGACAGCAGCGTCAGAGTCAGGACGAACGTGGGGATGAACCAGGGCGGTCGCACGGTGGCCCTCCTTGGCCGGGTGCCGACGGGGGACGAGGATGTTCGCCGGTGGCTGCTTCGGGCTACGCCCTTGGCGAGTCGCCGGGGTTCGAGTCATGCGTCAGGTGGCGGCGTCGGCGTGGTGCTGTTGGGCGGCCATCTGTGCTTCCTGTTCAAGGTCAGCCACGATCTCGCTCACACGGATGCAGAAGTTGTCATTGAGCACGAGCACTTCGCCGCGAGCCACGAGGCGATGATTGACGTAGACGTCCACCGGATCGCCCGCGAGCTTGTCCAGCTCGACGACCGAACCCGTGGCGAGGTTGAGCACGTCCTCGACGAGCATGCGCGTGCGGCCGAGCTCGACGCTGACCTGCATCTCGACATCGCCGAGCAGTTCGATGCCCGCGCCGGCGGCGGGAACGTCGGCGGCGACGGCGAGGTCCGGCACCGCCAGCGGCGAGGGCGTCGCAGCGCCGGCGGCCTGGTCGGCCTCCTGACGCAGGTTGTCGATCGACGCCTTGGCCTGCGCCATCGCCTGATCGACGAGGTTCTGCACGTCATTGGGTTGATCGTCGGCCACGGGCCTGTTCCTCGTCATCTCCCGCGAGCGTCTCGGGGATTAGACGTTGTTATCGGTCAGAGAAGCCTTTACGCTCGCAACTTTTTCTTGGGCTTGCGCCGCTCCGCGCAGTCCTTGCGCGGCGGAGGCGTCGAACGTCATTCCAAAGCGCTTCAACCGCCAAGCAGGCGCAGCGACTCGCGCATGAAGTGCGGCAGGTCGTCGGGTCGGCGACTGCTCACGTGATGGCGGTCCACTGCCACCGATTGATCAACCCAGCGGGCGCCGGCGTTGGTCAGATCGTCCTTGATCGCTGGCGTGCTCGTGTAGGTGACGCCGCGCACCACGCCGGCGGAGATGTCGATCCATGGGCCGTGACAGATCGAGGCGATCAGTTTGCCCGCTCGGTCAAAGTCGCGCACGAGTTGCAGCACCTTGGGAAGCCTTCGCAGCTTGTCGGGCATCCATCCGCCCGGGACGATCACGCCCTGGAAGTCCTCGGCGTCCATGTCGTCGATGCGGGCGTCGGACCTCTGTGGATAGCCGTGCTTCCCGCGGTAGACGGTGTCCGCCTCGACCCCGGCGATGGTGACCCCCACGCCGGCTTCGAGCAGACGGTGCTTGGGGTACTGCAGTTCGAGGTCTTCGTAGTCGTCGCCGACGAAGATGAGCACGTGTTGACCGGTGAGGCTGGTGGCCATGAGCGAGGTACTCCGTAAGGATCGCAGCGATTATAGTGTGGCCCCGATGCGCGACACGACCGTTCATACGCTCGAGTACGCCAGCAGCGTGGACCGCACCAAGCCCCTGGTGGCGGAGGCGCGCTTGATCCTGGACGGTAGGCCCAAGCCGCTGCTGCTGGTGATGCACGGGTTCGGCGGAGACCGGCACGCGGTGAGGCTCGACATCGAGGAGTGGGCGGAGCGCGGTGTGGTGGCGGTGGCGCCGGACATGCGCGGGCGAGGCGACAGCGGAGGCGAATGGGACGCGGGCGGGCTGGACGTTCACGACATCGTGGACGCAGTGCTGGCGAGCCTGGCCAATTTCCCGGCGGAGATCGACGCGGGAAACCTCAACATCGTGGGCTACTGCGGCGGCGGGGGCAACGCCATCGCGGCGGCCTGTCGCTTCCCCGACTTGTTCAACACCGCGGTGAGCTTCTTCGGCATCGCGGACTACGGCGGATGGTACTACGACAACTCGCGCCCGGACTGCGTGGAGGTGTTGACCCGCGTGTTGGGCAGGCCCGAGGCCGAGACGCTGCGCTACGAGGCCCGAAATTGCATCCCCGCCGCGGCCAATCCGCGCAAGACGCGTATGTGTTTCCTGTGGGACCGGTCCGAGACCATGTGTCCGCCGCACTTCGTGGAGAAATGGATCGCGGGCTTCCGCGCGGTCGCGGGCGAGGCGAGAACCCACGTCACCGACACCGGGGACAAGCACCGCTGGATCCACAACTATCGTCAGCACCACCGTGACCTGTCGCACGCCGACGCGCTTTTTGTGGGCGATGTTCTGGAGCGGCGAGACGTGACCCTGCCCACGCGCGGCGAACTGCACGTCCCGGGCTACCTCGTCACCCGCCACTTCAGCGTATTCGTCGGCGATGGCACGGAAGGCTCGGTCCGGGTTCGGTATCGTCTCTTCTCGCCGGGGGCCGCCGTGGAAGTCATTGATAATCCCCGGGGACTACCGGTCCGCATCTCGCAGGCTTCGGTGACGTCCAGCTTGTCCTACCACTATGAAAGGGGTCTTCCATGAAAGACGCGATGGTCCGTCGAGCGATGCGCGCTTTAGATACATTTGAGATCGAGCTTCCGTCGTGGGGGTTCGCCGACACCGGGACGCGGTTCGGCAAGTTCCTGCAGGACGCCGCAGCGATCACCACCGAGGACAAATTCCACGACGCGGGCGTGGTGCATCGGCTCACGGGCGCGTGCCCGACGGTGGCGGTGCACGTGCTCTGGGACTTCACCGCCGGGAGCGACCCTCGAAACATATCAAAAATAGCGTCAAAACACGGCGTCAAGGTCGGGTCGATCAATCCCAACGTCTTCCAGGATCAGCACTACAAGTTCGGTTCGTTCTGCTCGCCTTTTGCCGAGCCACGCGAGGCGGCGATGGCGCACACGCTTGACTCCATCGAGATCGGCAGAGCGGTGGGGTCGAAGGTGCTCACGATGTGGCTGGCGGACGGGACCAATTATCCGGGCCAGGACTCGATCCTGCGTCGGAAGCATGAACTGCAGAGGGCGTTCAAAAGTATGCATGACGCGATGGTCAAGCGCTGGGCCGGCGCGACGCTGCTCATCGAGTACAAGCCGTTCGAGCCCGCGTTTTACCACACCGACGTGGCGGACTGGGGCATGAGCTATGTCTTCTGCAAACACGCGGGACCCAGGGCCAAGGTTCTCGTGGACACGGGCCATCACCTGCCGGGGTGCAACATCGAGCACATCGTGGCATTCCTGCTCGACGAGAACATGCTCGGCGGATTCCACTTCAACGACCGCAAGTACGCCGACGACGACCTGACGCTCTCATCGATCGATCCCTACGCGGTGTTCCGCATCTTCGACCAGATCGCCCAGCATCGGTTCGACAGCGGCAAGAGCCCCGCGATCGCCTACATGGTGGACCAGTCGCACAACCTCAAGCCCAAGCTCGAAGCGATGGTGCAGACGGTGTGCGAGGCGCAGAAGTTGTTCGCGAAAGCGCAGTTGGTGGACCGCAAAGCCTTGGCCGGGGCGCAGAGCAAGGGCGACATCGTGGCGGCGGAGATGTGCCTGCGCGGCGCTTACGAGAGCGACGTGACGCCGATCCTTAAGGCGTGGCGCAAGGCGCGCGGTCTTCCGCTGGACCCGCTGGCGGAACTGCGCAAGAGCGGGCTGATTGCCCGACTCGGGCGCGAGCGTCGCGCCATCCGCAAGGCGCGAGGCACGACACAGGGGGCGTCCTACGCCTGATTCGATTGGTGCTGGAGAGAGTGATCCGGGGATGAGTACATCCCCGGGTTGGAAGAGGTGGGCGAGGGAGCGAGGGCGAGGTGGTCGAGGAGGATTTGGGCGCAGCGGCGCCAGGAGTTTTCGCGGGCGTAGGCGATGCAGGACTCGCGTGGGACGGTCAGCGCTTCGAGGCAGGCTTGCCGCAGATCGTGATGGAGGCAGCCGGAGCGTCCGGGCTTGACGACGTCGATGGGCCCGGTGACGGGCAGGGCAGCCACGGGCAGACCGCAGGCGTTGGCCTCGAGCATGACGACGCCGAACGTATCGGTCTTACTGGGGAAGACGAACACGTCAGCGCCGGCGTAGTGCGCCGCCAGGTCGGGGCCGAACTTGTAGCCGGCGAAGTGGACCGACGGATACTTCGCCTGCATGGCGGGCCGGATCGGTCCGTCGCCGACGACGACCTTGCTCCCGGGAAGTTCCAGGCTCAGGAAGGCCTCGATGTTTTTCTCGACCGCGACGCGACCGGCGTAGAGAAAGATCGGGCGCGGCAGTTTGAAATCGTGTTTCGCGCCATCGTGGAAGTGCGTCAGGTCCACGCCCCGGCTCCAGGTGACGGTGTTGGTCAGGCCCTTGGCGGCGAGTTCCCGGCTGACGGTGGGCGTGGGGACGAGGGTGTGTTTGGCCTTGCCGTGGAATCGGCGGACAAAGGCGTAGGTCCACGACTGCGGGATGCCGAAGTAGTGCCTCAGGTACTGCGGGAATTGAGTGTGGTAGCTGCTGGAGAAGGGTCGGTTGTGTTTGAGGCAGTAGTGCCGCGCCGCCTGCCCGAGCGGCCCCTCGGTGGCGATGTGCAGGGCATCGGGCCTGTGCTGGTTGATGAGTTTGGCGACGCGCGAGCGTGGAAGGATCGCCAGGCGGATCTCGGGGTAGCGAGGCGCGGCGAAGGTGCGGAACTGCGCGGGATCGATGACGGCGGTTTCGTGGCCCATCTCCCGCAGCTCGCGCAGGACGTTCTGCCAGGTGCGGACGACGCCGTTGACTTGCGGCAGCCAAGCGTCGGTGACGAGCAGGAGCTTCATGAAATGATCTTAACTCGGAGGGATCGGACGGAGCGGGTGGGTCGTATCGGGCCCGTGCGGTCCGCGGGCGTCCGAATCATCCGACGAATCCGAGCTGCATGGTCTCGGACCGGGTCGGCGAACCCTGCGTGATCTGGGGTTCCGCGCTCTTCTCGGAGGTGGGAGCGAGCAGGGTCTCGATGTCGATCATGACCTTGCTGCGTTTCTTCTTGGTGGGCTTGGGCAGGTTGTCGATGAGCTGCATGGCCTGGACGAGTTCGAGGCGTCCGTCGTGGTGTTCGACCACCGCGGTGGCGCCCTCGATCCAGTCGCCGCAGTTGAGGTATTCCACGCCGGTGTCCGTCGTGCGCTGCTCGGGCTTGTGGATGTGCCCGCAGATCACGCCGTCGCACTTGCGTTGGACCGCCTCTTCGATGAGGGTCTCCTCGAAGCGACTGACGAAGGTGCAGGCGCGCTTGACCTTAAGCTTGATGGCGTGCGAGAGGGAGTAGTAGGGCTGACCCATCAGGGCGCGGAGGCGGTTGTAGTGATGGTTGACGCGGACGAGCATCTCGTAACTGGCGCTGCCGAGCATCGAGAGCCAACGCGAGTGCTGGACGACGAGGTCGAACTGATCGCCGTGGGTCACGAGGAAGCGTCGGCCGTCGGCGGTGAGGTGCTCGGCCTGGAGGACAACGCGGACGCCGCCGAAGCGGTGGTTGCGGTACTGACGTGCAGCCTCGTCGTGGTTGCCGGGGATGAAGGTGACGCGCGTGCCCTTCTTGGCGAGTTTGAGGATGCGACGCACGACGTCGTTGTGCTCCGCGGGCCAGTACCAGCGGTTCTTCAGTCGCCACATGTCGATGATGTCGCCCACGAGATAGAGGTTCTCGCAGCGGACCTTCTTGAGGAAGCGCGCCAACTCCGCGGCGCGGCAGCCGCGAGCGCCCAGGTGCGTATCGCTCAGGAAGATCGACCTGCAGTGGTATTTGGCCATCGCGTGGGTTTCCGGGGTGCCGATCGACGTCAACCCACGCTACGTCCGTGTAAAATGGTGGGTTATTCGCCTTGTCGAACTATCGGGCCTTGCCGTGAGTGCGAGGTTTGGAGTGCGTGAGGATCACGTTAAGACTTCATCGATGTGCGGTAATACGCGGAGAAGATTGTTAACTCGGATGGATCGGATGGATCAGATGGATCGGATGTAGACCAGATTGTACCTCCAGTCGGACCCTTGGGCTCATCCGATCCAACCGCGTTCAGAACCGATCACCCGGCGCGCCGCAGAGGCAGCAGCGCTTCGCCCAGGCGGGCGCGGAGTGAGTCGAGCAGATTCAGGCCCGCGGGTTGCAGTGCCAGGTTGTCCTGCTCGTCCGGGTCGTTGAAGAGATCAAAAAGCGTCAGCGCCTGCCGCGATTGGGTATCGAAGACCACCCGATGGCGAGCGGTCTCGAGCATGATGCGTCGTCCGAACTCGCTCAGCAGAAGAGCGGGTCGACCCGAGCGCGCCTGCGGGTCGCGCAGCAGTGGCAGGAGCGATCGCCCCGCCACGCCTTGGGGCGGATCACAGCCCGCCAGATCGTAGATTGTCGCCGCCACGTCGGTGCAGCCGCAGAGCACTTCGGGCAAGTCCACCGGGTCGACCTTCAGCGGCGGGGCGACGATGACCGGAGTCTCCACAGCGCCGCCCAGAAAGCTGCGATGGCCGATGAGCCCGTGCTCCCCGAGCAGTTGGCCGCGGTCCGAGCAGACCACTGTCCAGGTGCGGTCGCGGTCGCCGCGTTGTTCGAGCTCGACGTTGAGCCTTCCCACCGCGTGATCGATCAGGCTCACGCGGCCCAGGTAGTCGGCGCGGATGCGGCCTACGACGTGGGGCTCGAGCCGCTGCAGCAGGACGCGCGGGTAGTCCAGTTCCACGCGCTCGTTGAGGTTCGCCAGGTCCGCGGGGACGAAGCCCGCCTCGACGTGACGCGGATCGATCAGGCCCTCGTAGAGGGTCGGCGGGGGCAGGTCGTTGGCGGGGCCTGAGAAACCCACGAGCAGCGCCCAGGGCTTGTCCTCGGGCAGCTCCAGCAGTGCTCGCCGCGCCGCGCCGCCGATGAATCCGTCGATGTCGTCGTCGGGCTCGATCACTAGTCGATCCGGGTCGAAAAGACCCGCACGCTGGCGTTGCCTGCGCTGCAGCAGGATGGCGTCCAGGAGCATCTTGCTGCGCATCGCGTGCAGGTAGGCGCAGCGGTCGGGGTCAAGCGTGTGCGGGTCCTGCACCGCGATGGAGTGGCGCAGCCCGTGCGCCAGGGCGGTGAGGCAGCCCACGCCCACGGTGTGGTAGCCCGCCTCCGCCATCGCGTCGGGCCAACCCTCGCCGACGCCGGCGTGCGGCGAAGGATCGAGCACGCCGTGCTGCCGCGCCGCGAACCCCGAGAGCAGACTGATCAGTCCGCCTCGGTCGCTGGGGCAAGCGCTGTTGGCCACCAGGCGCAGCCCGCGGTCGGCGAGCTTCTGCAGATTGGGCGTCTGCAAGGGCCAGGCGCGGGCGTCGCTCAACGCGTCCGACCGCAGCCCATGGGCGAGGATGACCAGCAGGTTCCGCCGCATGCTCACCGGGAGTTTTATCGGATGAACCGCTTGGACGCTTGGCCCCGGTCGCGGATTTCAGGTCCGAGAATGCTGTGTGCCCCAGATCACCCCGCGTGGGCTTAGGCGCGAGCAGTGGAGGGGCACGTCGTGGCGGCGGCGGCGGTAATATGGTCGGTTCGTGCCAGGACCACAAACCCCTGTTGTGTTGACCAACATGAGTGACGCCCACATCCACGCGGTCCGTCTTCGCACCGAATATCTTGAGAATCCCATCGGGATCGACGAGGCGTTGCCGCGCTTGTCGTGGTGGGTGCAGGACGCGCGAGACGGAGCGCGGCAGAGCGGTTATCGCGTGCGCGCCGCCACGACAAGAGAGGCGCTGAGTCATCCGGACCTGGCGGACACGGGCAAAGTCGAATCGGACCAGCAGGTTCACGTGGAACTCCCGAAGTTGTCGGCCAAGAGTCGGCAACGGGTGTGGTGGGACGTGCAGTTGTGGGACGAGCAGGGCCGCGCCGGTCGGGTGTCGGAGCCGGCGTTCTTCGAGTGGGGGCTTCTGGATCGAAACGAATGGAAAGCGCAGTATGTCGCCACGTCACTGGAGGGCACGGGCAGACATTCGCCCGCGGTTCCGCTGCTGCGACGGGAGTTCGAGCTGCCCCGCGAGGTGACGCAGGCGCGCCTGTACGTCACAGCCCTGGGCCTGCACGAGGTCCACATCAACGGCCGCAAGGCGAGTGAGGACTGGCTTCGACCGGGCTGGACGGAGTATCGCACGCGGTTGGCGTATCAGACGTACGACGTGACGGCCCTGCTTCGTCGCGGGGGAAATGTGATCGGGGCGATGCTCGGCGATGGGTGGTGGTGCGGGCATGTGGGGCCGCTGGAGCGTGGGATGCTCTACGGGCCTCGGCCGGCGCTGCTGGCGCAGTTGGAGGTCACATGCTCCGACGGTTCAAGACACCTCGTGTGCAGCGATGAGACCTGGCGCTGGCAGGAGGGGCCGATCCTCGGTTCGGACATGCTCGCCGGCGAGGAGTACGACGCGCGAAAAGAGCAGCAGGGCTGGAGCGAAGCGGGATTCGACGCGTCGCATTGGCGCGCGGTGCGAGTGGAAGCGTGGCACGAGGCGAGACTGGTGGCGTCGCCCGCGCCGCCGGTGCGGGTGGTCCGAGAGCTCGAGCCGGTGGCGGACCCGGTCCCCGCGCCGGGCGAATGGGGGCAGGCGGTCCGAGTGTACGACTTCGGGCAGAACCTCCCGGGCGTGGTTCGGCTGCGGGTGCGTGGGCCGCGCGGCTGCACGATCCGCCTGCGCTACGCGGAAGTAGTCAAGCCCAAGGGCGGCGTGGACGTGTCGAACCTGCGCTCGGCGCGGGCGACGGACGTCTACACGCTGCGCGGCGATCCGCAGGGCGAAGTGTTCACGCCCCGGTTCACCTGGCACGGGTTCCGTTACGTGGAGCTGAGCGTCCAGAACGAATGGTTCAAGGAGACGCCGCTTCGCCCCGCGTTGCAGCCGCTGGACCGTAACAGTGTGACCGCGCTGGTGCTCATGAGCGACCTGCCCCAGACCGGACAATTCGAGACCGACCACGCGCTGCTCAACCAGTTGCAGTCGAACATTCAGTGGGGCCAGCGCGGCAACTTCCTGGAAGTGCCCACCGACTGTCCGCAACGTGACGAGCGCTTGGGCTGGACCGGCGACGCCCAGGTGTTCGCGCCCACCGCGGCGTTCAACATGGACGTGGCGGCGTTCTTCACCAAGTGGATGCGTGACATCGACGACGCGCAGCTGCCCGACGGCGGGGTGCCCAGTGTGGCTCCGAACCTGCTTGGAGATTACGACTCGGGGCCGGGCTGGAGCGACGCGCGCGTGGTGATCCCCTGGGCCATGTACCAGGCCTACGCCGACCGTCGGATGCTCGAGCGGCACTACCCCTCGATGCGCCGCTGGATGCAGCACCACATCGACTCGGCCAAGGATGGATTGCGATGTTACGAGGGCTGCCACTATTGGAGGGGCTACGGCGATTGGCTCGCGTTGGACGGCGACGGCATCGACGCGATGCGCAACGCCACGCCCAAGGACCTGATCGGCACCGCCTACTACGCCTACGCCCTGGGCATCATGATCGACGTGGCGCAGGCGCTCGGACATCACGAAGACCTGGCTCTCTTCCGCACCAGGCGCGAAGAAGCCGCGGCGGCGTTCCGACATCACTATTTCAACGCCAAGGGCCGGTGCGTGATCGCGAGCCAGACGAGCTACCTCATGGCCCTGGGATTCGACCTGCTGCCCGAGTCGATGCGTGAAGAGGCGATGATGCGACTCGTGGGCCTGCTGAAGGATCGCGGGAACCATCTGTCCACCGGGTTCCTGGGCACGCCGCTGCTCTGCCCGGTGCTCACGAAGATGGGCCGACTCGATCTGGCCTACGAACTGCTGCTCAAAACCGACTATCCGAGTTGGCTCTATCCCGTGAAGCTCGGCGCCACCACGATGTGGGAGCGCTGGAACAGTTGGGACCTGCAGAAGGGCTTCGTGGAAGTGGGCATGAACTCGCTGAACCACTACGCCTACGGCGCGGTGGGGCAGTGGATGGTGCAGACCGTGGGCGGCTTGTCTCCGCTCGAGGTGGGCTACAAACGGGTGTTGTTTCAGCCGCGGCCCGGCGGCGGACTGCACCGCGCCAGCGTGCGGTTCGACTCGATCCACGGACCGATCAGCTCGGAGTGGCGTATCGCTGAAGGTCGCTTGGCCTTGAGCCTGCATCTGCCCGCGAACGTCACCGGCAGGGCGGTGCTGCCCGACGGGTCGAGCCACGACCTGAGCGCCGGTGAGCGGACGCTTTCCTGCGAATTCCGGTTGTAGCGATCGTAGCGGGCGCATTGCCGCGGAACGCCCCGCGTCGCGCCCGAAATTGGACCCCCTTTTCCCCTGTTTACCCCAGTTTCACGAGGCCGGGGCCGCTTTATAAGAAACACGTCAAGACGTTTGAAATCGAGTGTCTCTTAAGGTAATCTGGCTCGGCTGGATCACGGAGGGTTCAGCGACGTCCGTGCGACCACGGGCGGAGAAAGCAAGCCTAACTTACTTGTTCTGAGAGGAACCACCATGCGTCGCTACTCGTTGGCTGTTTTGTTGACTGTGGGTCTGTTGTCGCTGCTGAGCACTCAGGCTCAGGCGTTGATGGGTCCCACCGCGTCGATGAGCCTGGGCGGCCCCACGGTCATGGGCCAGATGGCGCTGTTCGACGTCACGGTCGTGTTCACACCCGAGTTCGATGAGAAGATGTCGGGCCTGTTCCTGGACGTGTCGGGCAGCGACAACTCGCTCACCGAGACGGGCACGGATTTCAGCCGATTCTCTTTCGAGGTCAACCCGACGCTGACCGATTGGGAGGTCGCTCTGCAGTTCGACTCGGTGGTGTCGCAGGGTATTGTCGGGACCGCTGAAACCGCCGCTCAACTGGGCGGTGGTTCGCACCTCATCGGCACGCTCAAGGTGGACCTCACTGGGCTGGCGCCCGGGTCGGTCCACACGGTTCGCCTGGTCCCCGGCTCGGACTTCTTGAGCGACCCATCGGGCAGCTACGTTGAGTATGCGTTCGAATTCGATTCGGACGATGACGAACCGGCGGTCGGCTTCGGTTACCTCCCGGTCGGTGCTGAAGGTGTGTTGACGGTTCCCACGGACGGCAACGTGGACGTCATCCCCGAGCCGACCACCGCGGCTCTGGGCGTGCTCGCTCTGGGCGGCCTGGGTCTTTCCGCCCTGCGTCGCCGCCGCGCCTGATCGATCGCCTTCAAGCTTTCACAAGATTGCTCTAAGTTGCGAGCCCCGCGTGGAAACGTGGGGCTTTTTCTTTCGCGGTACAGAGGTTTCCAGCAGCGATCCGGGGACTGGTGCATCCCCGGCTTGGGCGGGGTCAGGGCGAGTCGAGGGTGAAGTCCACGCCCAGTGCGGAGGCGACCTGCTGGAGCGTCTGGCGCAGGTCCGTCAGGGGCAGGTCCGCTGGAACGTGCAGGTCCGCGGTGGCGCGGAACATCTCTTCGCCGCTCATCGCGGCGCTGAAGCATTCGGTGTGAAGCTCCACGACGTTGACGCTGCGCTGCGCCAAGGCGCGCGAGACGTCGCGGACGATACCCGGTCGATCCAGGCCGATCACCTCGAGCTTCAGCGTTCGATCCGCGGCGGTGTGGGCGGGCTTGTCGGTCTCCTCGACCAGCGTGGCCAGGCCGCGCGACTTGAGCGCCAGGAGCGCACGGGTCAGCTCTGCCGCGTTCGCCGCTGGCACGTCGACGCGGACCACGCCGGCGAACTTGCCCGCCAGACGCGCCAGGCGACTCTCGACCCAGTTGCCGCTGTGCTCAGCGACGACGGTGGCGATGGACTCGACCAGGCCCGGGCGGTCCGGGCCGATCACGGTCACGACAAGACTGCGTTGCATGAAAAAGGGTCTCCGGAGCGCGGCGACTGAGTATATCTCCCCTCCTCGCTTCCTTCCCGCCTCGCCGCCGCGCTCGGAGACCTCGAACCATCCCCCCGCGTTCCTGGGACCGCCCTCGGGCAACTCCCCATCCGCCCCGAACACCGGGAGGGCGTCAGGAACGCACGCCATCATCTGGGCCCATGCCCAGACCAGAACACCGCCCCTGTTGCACCTGACTTCGCCCGCCTGAGAATGTGACTAACCGGGCGCCCGCCGGAATCCGCGAATGCCTGTCGAATGACGGGAATCCATTATCGTCGCACAGCGGAGCCTGTCAATGAGAATTGACGATTTTCGGTTCAGATCGAGTCATGTTGAGCCGCTGCGATTTCCCTAAGATGTCCGCATGGCCGACGCTTTTGCTGAGCTTGGCGTGCCCGCGAAGTTCGAGCTGGACGCGGCGGAGTTGGAGCGGCGTTTCGTGGCGCTGGCGGCTGAGCACCACCCGGACCGATTCGCCGACCCGTTGCAGCAGGCGGACGCAGCGGACCGTTTCGCCGCGGTCAACGAGGCCTATCGTGTCCTTAGGGACCCGATCCTGCGTGCCGCGGCGCTCTTGCAGTTGCGTGGCGCGGAGGCTCAAAGCGACGACAAGTCCCTGCCCGCGGGGTTCCTGTCGCAGATGCTCGAACTGCGCGAGCGCCTGGAGCAGGCGATCGACGACCAGGACGAAGCGGAGCTTGCAGCACTCAGGGACTGGGCGGCGCAGCAGCGCACGCAGCGGCTGCGAACGATCGCAGGCCTGTTTGAGGGCCCCGACTCCGCAGCCGTGGCGATGGAGCTCAACGCTTTGCGTTACGTGCAGCGGATGATCGACCAGACTCCCGCGCTGCGTCGCCAATAGAAAAGGCCAAGCGAGAAGGATGAAGTTATGGCAGAAAGACGCGGACAAAAATTGGATCGGCTCGCCTGGCCCATGCAGACATCAAATTGTCGGTCTCACCTGTCGCTGGACCTCCTTTCATTCTGCAAGTCCGTCACTGGTATTGTGTAATGGCCGCGGGCTGCGGTCAACCCTCAAGCGTGAAATCTCGGAGAATTCGGGCGCGGGCGCGATCCAACCTGGTCAGCTCGTGCGCTGCGCCAACTCATTGAGAAGAGCCATGTTATGCAGGTCCCACGGCCGGCCGTCCGGGGCGTCTTCCTTGGGCGTCTCCAAAATGCAGGGCAGGGCGGTGCGGAAGTGTTCGTGCCGCAGCAGCGTTGAGAAAGCGTCCTTCGAGACATGGCCCAGGCCGATGTGCTCGTGGCGGTCGACTCTGCTGCCGCGAGGCGTCTTCGAGTCGTTCAGGTGCGCCACGCGGACGAGCTTAAGCCCGATCACCGTGTCGCACTCGTGCAGGACGTCCGCCATGCCTGAGCCGGTGGTCAGGTCGTACCCCGCCTCGATCAGGTGCGCCGTGTCCAGGCAGACGGCCAGACGCTCGGGCTGGTGCGTGGCGTCGATGATCTGGCGCAGGTGCTCGAAGCGATAGCCCAGGCCCGTGCCCTGGCCGGCGGTCACCTCCAGGCAGGTCAGCACCTTCAGCCCGGGCAGGTCGCGGTGGAGCTCGCTGAGCGACTCGGCCACGAGTTTCAGGCCCGACGCTTCGCCCGCGCCCAGGTGCGCCCCGGGGTGCGTCACGAGATAGGCGATGCCCAGCGCTTCGCAGCGCAGCAGCTCGTCCCGGAACGCGGCTGCCGAGTCTCGTCGCTTGCGATCCTCCGGGTTGGCGAGGTTGATGAGATAAGAATCGTGACTGACAACGTGCGCCACGCCCGTGCCGCGTCGGTGCTCGTTCCACAGACGGACCTGCGCGCCGGTCAGCGGCGGAGCCTTCCACTGCCGCTGATTCTTGGTGAAGACCTGTACGCAGCGCATGCCCAGCCGCTGCGCCTCGAGCAGGGCGTTGTGAAGCCCGCCCGCCACCGAAAGATGCGACCCCAGCAGCGGTCCGTCCTTCGCCGCTGGAGCTTGGCGCTGGGGTTCCCTGCTCCGCTTCTTCATCACGTCACCAGCTGCTTCTGCGCGATTAGGCGATAGACCTCGCAGCGGCGCAGGAGCTGCTCGTGCGAGCCCTGGTCCACGACGACGCCCTGGTTCATCACCACGATCAGGTCGGCGTCCACCACGGTGGAGAGCCGATGCGCGATGACGAAAGTGGTGCGACCCTTGCGGAACTGGCGCAGGGCGTCGTTGATGCGCAGCTCCGAGTCGGCGTCGATCTGGCTGGTGGCCTCGTCGAGGATCAGGATCGAGGGGTCGCGCAGCACCGCCCGCGCGATGCACAGCCGCTGCCGCTGGCCGCCCGAGAGCCCGTTGCCCAGCTCGCCCAGGTTCGAGTCGTACCCGGCGGGCAGGCGCGAGATGAACTCGTGGGCGTGCGCCGCCTGCGCCGCGGCGATCACGCGCTCCATCGTCTCGTGTCGGCGACCGTAGGCGATGTTCTGCGCGATCGTCCCCTCGAACAGCACCGACTGCTGCGTCACCATCGCCATCTGACCCCGCAGGCTCCGCAGCGTCACCGTCGCCGTGTCCACGCCGTCGATCAGGACCGCTCCCGACTCCGGTGCCAGCACCCGCGGCAGCAGGCTCAGCAGCGTGCTCTTGCCCGACCCGTTGGGCCCCACCAGCGCCACCGTCTGCCCGTGCGCCACCCTCAGGTTCACGCCCCGCACCGCCGAACGCTCCGCTCCCGGGTAGCGATAGCTCACCTCCTCGAAACGCACCTCACGCTCGTGACGCTTAAGACGCTCTCCCTTCCAGCGTGGCTGATGATCCGTGGTCTCCACCGGCAGTCGGATCGCCTCGTCCAAGCGCTCGGCGCTGGCCGCCGCCTCGTTCAGTTCGTTGCTCAGCCCCGCCAGCGGCTTGAACACGCCCGCCGACACCCCCAGCATCACCAGCACCTTCACCAGCTCCTTGGGCTCGCCCGCGCCGGGCACGTTGAAGATCAGGTACGCCGCCACCAGCGACACGAGCATCACGCCCGTGATGCCGATGATCTCCACCGTCGGTGTCGAGAGCGCTCGAGCGGACCGCGACCGCAACTCCTGTTTCACCACGCGCCGATTGATGGCGTTGAATCGCCGCCGCTCGTAGCCCTCGGCCTCGTGGACCTTCACCACCGCGATGGCCTGCAGCGACTCGTGCACCGCCGCCATCATCCCCCCGTACTCCCGGCTCGTCCGCTTCGCGGCCTTGCGGATCACCTTCCCGAATCGGAGGATCAGCACTCCGACCACCGGCAGACCCAGCATGAAGATCGCCGTCAGCCCCGGGTTCACGATCAACGCAACGCCCAGCATCATCGTCCCCGTCAGCACGCTGCGCACGCTCTTGTCCAGCAGCGCCTGGAACCCGCGCACCAGCATGGCGCAGTCACGCACGATGCGCGTCAGGTGGTCGCTGGTGCCCTGGGTCATGAGCACCGACGCCGGCGCCGAGATCAGCCGATGGTACGCGTGCTGCCGCAGACGCATCGCGGTGCGCAGCGTCAGGGTGATCACCAGCGACTGATGGCTGTAACGCATCACGGCGCCGATCAGCGCAATGACCAGGATGATCCCCAGCAGAAAGGCGAAGCCGGCGAACGGGTCCACCGGGACGAACTGGAGGACGGCGTCGGGCTGCGTGACCCAACCCGCCAGCCACGGGTGCCGCAGATGCTCGTCGAGCAGATCGCGGACCGAGGCGCGCTGGCCCAGCAATTGGTCGATGAGGATCATCAGCGTCCCGAAACCGGCGAAAGCGCACAGGGCGTCGCCGACCGCCGCCGCCGCCGCCAGCAGCAGCAGGCGACGGTAACGCAGCGTCCAGCGGGCGTAGTGCCAGAACTTTCTCATGCGCTGCCCGCCCTCGAGGAACGCAGCAACTCCAGGGTCTCGAAGAAGTCGGGGAACGACTTGGCCACGCACCGCGGGTCCGCCAGCGTGACGCCCGCTCGCGCCAAGCCCAGCACCGCGAAACTCATGGCCATGCGGTGGTCGTCGTAGGTGGCCACCGTGGCGGGTCGGATGCTCCCGTCCGAGTTGGGCTCGATACAGAGGTCGTCGCCCTCGACGCTGGCGTCCACGCCCAGTCGGGTCAGCTCTGTCCGCAGCGCCGCGAGCCGATCCGTCTCCTTGACGCGAAGGTTGCCCACGTTGCGGATGGTCGTGGGTCCCAGGCAAAGCGGCGCGATGGCCGCGAGCGTCTGCGCCGTGTCGGGCATCGCCGAGAGGTCCACGTCCACCCCGCGCAGCCGCTCGCCCCGCGGCGGCGAAGCCACCGTGATCGAGTCCGGCTCGTACACCACCGACGCCCCCATGCGTTGCAGGACCTCGCCGAACCACACGTCACCCTGCAGGCTGCGGAACCCCAGGCCGTGGACCGTGCAGCGACTGCCGGGCACCGCGGCGGCAGCGGCCAGAAAGTAACTGGCGTTCGAGGCGTCGGGCTCCACCTCGTAGTCCGCCGCGACGATCGGGCGCGGCGCGATGCTCACACGCGTGAGGCGCTCGTCCACCGCAGCCTCCACGCCGAACCGCCGCAGGAGCGACAGCGTCATCTCGACGTAGGGCCGACTCGTGATCGGCCCGCGAAAGTTCAGCGTCAGCCCCCGGTCGCACCGCGCCGCCACGTGGAGCAGGGCGGAGATGTACTGGCTCGAAAGCGTGGGCTCCATGTCAAGCTCGCCGCCACTCAGCCCCCGGGCGCGGACCCAGATCGGCGGGAAACCTTCGGTCCCCAGGTACTCGACCTCTCCGCCGATCCGCCGCAGCGGCTCGACCAGTTGGGCGATGGGCCGCTGCCGCATGCGTTCATTGCCGTCGAGCTTGAACTCGCCCTTCCCCAGGCAGCAGGCGGCGGCGAGGAAGCGATACGTCGTGCCCGCCAGGCCCAGGTTCAGCGAGGCGCGCGGCGCAGGAAACTCGCCCCCGCAGCCGCGCACGGTCATCGTGCCCTGAGTCTCGTCGCGCTCACAGTCCACGCCCAGGGCACGCAGCGCGTCGAACATCAGCCGCGTGTCGTCCGCCCAGAGCGGGTGGCGCAGCGTCGAGTCGCCCTGCGCCAGTGCCGCCAGCAGCAGGGCGCGATTGGTCAGACTCTTGGACCCGGGCAATCGCAGCGTGACGCGGAAGGCGTGGATGGGCTCAATGATTCGCGTGCCGCTCATGGGATCAGAGAAAGAGAAAGCCGCGGGTCTTAACGGGGACGCCCACCAGAACCCGAGCAGGACTTCTCAAACCGTGTGTCTCCGCGAGATCGGCGCTGGGGCTGCCGGCTCTAGGCTTTTCGGAACACCGCCACGACGTTCTCCACGGGCACCACGAACAGGCGGTTGTCCCCCTCGAAATCCACGGGCACCGCTTCCTTGGGGTTAAAGAGCACGCGATCGTACTGCTCGATCGGATAGTTCTCGTCGTTCTGAACCTCGCGCGACACCGCCACGATCCGCCCCGTGAGCGTGGGAATCTCGATCTTGTCCGGCAGATGGATGCCGCTCTTGGTCTTCTTCTTGTCTTCGTCCTTGCGGATCAGCACCCGCTTGCCCATCGGCTCGACGACCTCGAGCGCGTGGGCTTTGTCAGAGGTCTTCTCGTTCATGATCTCATTCTAGAAGATGCCCCGTGGCCTGGCCAATGCGTGAGCCTCAGCGCCGCGGGCGCGGGTCGCTCGCTCAGGTCATGCCCAGCAGGCTCTGCTGGAGGCGGCTCAGGTGCGCCTGGATCATCTTCCGTCGCGGCTCGTCCATCTCGCGGTAGCCGAACCGCACCTCGTAGAAGTGCTCCGTCAGCGACACCACGGGGTCGAAGCGCATGGGGTTGGTCGCAGCGAGCTCCTGCGCGAAGTGGGCAGGGCTCTGCCACGCCGGCCTGTGAAAGCCGTGGCGGTCGAGCATGTCGAGCATCTCCAGGTAGAAGCGCAGGCGACGCGCCAGGGTTCGGCGTCGGCCCAGGGGCAGCCGCGTCAGTTGCAGCGCCACCATGCGCTGACGCCGGACCAGCAACGTCCGCACCAGGCTCGCCAAGCCCAGCACGATGAAGCCGCTGATGGCCAGGACCAGCGCCCAGGAGAACCAGCCGAACTCCCAGCCTTCGCGCAGCGAGCGCAGCGCGTGGACCAGCCTCGTCCAGCTCAGGTCGGCGTCGCCGGCGGCGCCGCGCATCGACTGCGACACCTGCTTGAGCAACGCCTCGCGCGTCCGGGCGTCGTAGGCGATCACCGAGCCGATCCAGGCGAACTCTAGGTGCTCGTAGAGCTCGCGCACGCCGGTGAACCAGCCGCGTTCGACTCTCTGCAGCCGCTCCACCTCGCGCGGCGGCGTGGCGTCGAAGGTGAGCCAGCCCCACGGTTCGCACCAGACCTCCGTCCATGCGTGAGCGTGGGTGGCACGCACCACGTAGTACCCGCCCACACGGTTGAACTCGCTGGCGCGGAACCCGGTGACCACCCTGGCGCGCAGGCCCACGCTCCGCGCCAGCGCCGCCAACCCCGAGGCGAAGTGCTCGCAGTGCCCCTGCCGCGTCTTGAACAGGAAATCCAGGATCGGGTCCTCCGACGGAGGCGGCGCGGAGACCCGGGCGTAGGAGAACTGCGTGCGCAGGAACTCGTCGAGCGCCCTGGCCACCGCCGGGTCGTGCGGCGTCTGCTGCGCCTTGGGGTCGCGATTGAGGCCCGCGGCGCGCAGCACCTCCTGCGCCAGCTGCCGGATCGCCCCGGCCGAGGGCCCGCCCCAGCCCAGGGCGTAATGCTCGTGCATCGTCGCGGGCTCCGGTTCACGCCCCGTCGGCCACGACGGCGCCCGGTCCCGGCGAAGCGACGTGCTGTGGTATCGATCGAAGAGGTCCGAGCGCGTTGTCAGGGGCGATCGCGTCCGGTAGGCCACGGCTCCGAGCGTCGCTTCGCGCAGGCTCAAGGTCTGGTCCCAGGCGTTGAACTCGATGCCCGTGATGTTCACGCTCTGAAAGCTCGTCACGGGGTGGAGCGTAAAGAGCGTGCGTTGCAGACCGGTGCGCAGCGTGATGGTGGCGTCGACGGTGGGCGTGCCCGGAGGTAGGGGCGCCAGGTCGAGCGTGGGGTGCGCGACGTCCAAAGCGAGGTCGAACTGCTTCGCTCTGCCGCCGCGTTGCCACTTGCGGTCCCTGAAGTTGTAGTGGTCCAGGGCGGCGCCGCGGAGGAGCCAGGAGCGGTCGTCGGCGCCGGCGTTGGTGTCGCGGATGGAGACCGCCAGACTCAGCAGCGGCTCGCGACTTCCGCCGCTGGGCGAGGCGGCGTTGAGGTTGACCTCGTTCGAGAAGCCGGTCTGTCGCGCGGCCAAGGGGGAGTCCTGCCCAGCCTGCCGCCGACCGGACCGCGGGGCGAGGACGAACACCACCACGGACAGCGTCGCACAGACGAAGCCGATCGCCATCGCCGCGGATCGGAACTGCCAGCGATGACCCCGGCCCACGATCGGCTGCGCCCGCGGAACGCGTCGCCCGCGCGGGGCGCCGCGCTGGTGCTGCTCGAGCACCAGATCGCTCAGCCCCTTGAGATGAAACACCAGCACGGTGAAGAGCGTGAGCACACTGTAGCCCAGCAGCAGAGCGCCGAAGAACATCGTCTGCCCGCCCTCGAGGACGCTGCCGCCGACCATCTGCATCAGGCTCAGCACGATCAACTGAGCGTAGTCACGGTTGGATTTGTTGGCGTAAAGGAGCAGGACCTGAAGCCAGAGCGTGAAGTGGCCCATGGCCAGGACGACATCGCCCTCCTGCCAGAAGAGGTCGATGATCAGCCAGGCCACCGCCGCGAGCGACCCGAGATTGATCACCCACTTGGGCAGAGGCCTGCCGCCGGGACCCTCGGTGACGTACCACGACATGGCCGCCAGCGCGCCGCAAACCAGGAGCATCCCCGGGTTGCGCTCGGCGACGCAGAAGGCCGACAGCCCCAGCATCACCTGCGCAAAGACCAGCCGACGAAACAGGTGGATCAGACTCATCGCCCCGCCCCCCGCAACAGCTCGCGCCGCGAGGGCTCCTCGGTGCCGGCGGCCAGCAGGTCCAGCGTCTGACCGCCCACCGAAGTGACGTAAAGCTCCATCGACTGCGCGCTCAGGACGGTCAGCCCCGGCGCCGACGCCGTGGTCTGACCGGGGCGGAGCGTGACCACCACCGTGGGCCTGACCATCAACGCCTCGCTGCGATCGGTCAACGAACGAGTGTCGAGCGTCGAAAGCGCCTCGAGCAGGCGGGCGCGGTGCGGCGGACTGTGATGCATGGCGAAGACCTTCGCCCCCGGCGCCGCCACACCCAGGATGCTTAGCCCCAGGTGATACCCGCGGCGATGGGCGTCGCAGACGACCGACGCCGCCAGGCTCACGGCACGCTCCACGCGCAGCGCCATGGCCGCTTCGTCCGGAGCGATCGCTTCCGGCGTCGGCCGCAGGTCCAGCGCCATCATGACCCTTGGGGGGCGCGGCCGGGTGTGCTCGCGCGCGATCAGTTCGCCGGTCCGCGCCGAGCGTTTCCAGTCGATGCGTCGCACGCTGTCGCCCGGACGGTACTCGCGCAGGCCGAAGAACTCCTCGTGGCCGCCGCGGTCGTGCTGGTCGCGTCCGCCGGCCGCGGCGTCGCTGACCCGCGCGAGCACCTGCCGATTCATGCGGTGCAGCCTCGGATAGACGAGCACCCGGCCCGGGGCGGCGACGCTCAACGAGCGACGGATCAGACCGAAGGGAAAACTCGTGCTCAGCACGGTCCTCTCGAAGCGCAGTTCGCCTCGCCGCGTGGGCCAGCAGGGGGCCTCGGCGCCCACGCGCTGGCCCGGGCCCACGTGCAGCACCCAACCCGTGGGCCTGCTGCGAAGCGTCGGGTCGGGCCCCGAGGTCGGGCCCTGCTTCTTGTACCCGCGCCAGCCCGGGCCCCACGTCTCGACCACCAGGAGCGCGAAGGCGGGCGTCCAACGTGCGTCGTTGCGCAGGTCGTAGCGCACCACCAGCGCCTCGCCGGCCACGCCGTGCTCGGGCAGGATTCGCTCGACCCGCACCCCGCGCAGCATCAGCCACGATGTCGCCGCCGACGCCGCCAGTCCGCCCACGAGCAGACCGAAGCTCCAGAACAGCAGATTCGCCTGCGTGTAGATCGCTGACGCCAGCACCAGCCCCGCGGCGATCAGGTAGTAGACGCCGCTGACGGTCAGCGACAGACTTCGCTGCGTGGAGCTGCGACGCACGCTCATGGCTCACCGCTCCAACAGACGTTCGCCCATGTCCAGCGTCTCACGGTCGAGCGTCCGAGAGGGCGGCACGCTCCCCGGCGCGTCGCGTCCGGGGCTGAGCACGATGAGCACCCGCTTGTCCGCGCCCGGCAGCGCAAGCACGTCCCACGCTGACCTCGCTCCCGTCGCCCGCGCCACGACCCTCACCTCGTACTCCAGCAGTCCCGCGCCCGAGGCGGCGACCTCCAGCTCGAATCGGCCCAGGTCGTCCGTGGACACGCTGCCCAGGTCACGAGGCCGAATCGACGCCGGATCCAGCACGAACTCGACCGTCGCGTCGCTCAGGGGCGATCGCTGCAGCCTCGGATCGTCGGCGTTTACCACGCGGATCAGCGGCGACTCGCCCAGGACGACGCTGCCGCGCAGTCGGTAGGGGGCGCACGCCGAGAGCAGGGCCGTCAGCGCCAGGAGCGTCGCTGCGGTTCTCATGCGATCACCCCGCGCCGGGCGCAGGGGCCTCCACCGGCGCGGTCAGCGGCGCACCGGGCGATGATTCCTTGGGGCGAAACTCCTGCGCCTTGGGCAGGTCCTCGAGGCGCGCCAGGCCAAAGAGCTCCAGGAACGCCTTGGTCGTGCCGTAGAGCATCGGCCGACCGATCTCGTCGCTGCGGCCCACGATCTTCACCAGTCGGCGGTCCATGAGCATGCGCAGCACTTCGCCGCACGCCACGCCTCGGATCGACTCGACCTCGGCGCGGAGGACCGGCTGCTTGTAGGCCACGATCGCCAGCGTCTCCAGCGCCGCGGGGCTGAGCTTGCCCTGCGCCTGCGTGCGATGCATCGCGCGCAGCACCGGGGCGTAGTCCGGCAGCGTCACCAACTGGAACCCACCGGCCACTTCCTCGACTCGGAACGACCGCTGCGTGGCGGCGTAGACCTCGTTCAGTGCCGCCACCGCGCTCTGGATCTGTCTGACCCCCGCCTTGCCCAGCACTTCGCTGAGCTTTGCGGCGCTCACCGGGCGATCGCTGGCCATCAGCGCCGCCTCCACCTGACGCGATATCGCTTGGGCGTCCTGCGCCGTGTCGGTCGATTCCATGCCGGTATTGTAACCGCGCCGGCGGCCTGAGCTTTGGCCCTACGACTGGAAGTTCCCCAGCAGCGCCCGGCAACGCACACGGAACGTCTGGTCGTCGAGCACTTCGCAGCCCAGCACCTCCGCCAGCACCGGCGGAAGATCACGCCCGGGTTGAAACGAGAGTCGATCCCCGATGTGCAGCGGCACGCTCGTCCGGATCGCGATCCCGCTGGGCGAGACGTTGAGCACCGTCGCGTCCGACAGCGGCAGGAACGGCATGGCGCGACTCGCTCGCACCGCACCGCTCCGCTCCACGCGAGGCTCCCGGCGACGCTCGGCTTGCTGGATCGCTTGCTCGCTCATCGGTCACCAACCGTGGATCAGCTGCGCCGGCATCCGGCCCTGCACCAGCCGCAGACGCACCCGGTGCTCCGCTTCGCCTCGACGCGAGCACTCAAGCGCCTCGAGCTCCACTTTCGGCGGCGTCACGCCCGGCAGCGCTTTGCGCAGGGGCCAAAGCACCACGCGGCTGCCTTGCGTCGCGATCGAACGGGTGCTCAGCGCCAGCCCGCCCGCCGAGACGCTGATCAATCTCGGACGTTCGAGCATCTGCACCGGCTGGCCCGAGTCGTCGATCACCATCGCCTCGACTCGACCCCCGCCCACCACGCGAACGTCTTTGCGCCGCTCTTGATTTTCCTGGCTCACCATCCTGGGCCTCCCAATGGTCGTAGGTCCTCCGACCCTTACCATCGGCCCAAACACACCCGCAGTTAACCGCCGATTGCCCCTGATCCGACCCCCACCCCCAACCAAGCCGGGCATGGACCCAATCCGGATCCTGATCGCCGAGCACACCGCGATCACCTCATCGCCCGCACCGCGGTTTGTGCCGCCGCCACCACCGTATTCACCACTTCATCCCAGTCGGCGTTGATCTTGGCGCCCGAGGCGCGGGCGTGGCCACCGCCGCCGAACTTCCCCGCCAGCTGCGCCACGTTCACCGCATCGTCCGCGCCGGGCATCGGCGGTTTGCTGCGAAAGCTCACGCGGATCGCGCCGGGGAGTTTGTCCTCGGCACGCCTTGCGGGCGTCGTCGTTCTCGCTTCCGGGGGCGGCTCGGTGATCAGCACCACCAGTTCCACCGTCTGGACGATCTGGGGCAGATCGATGAAGCGCTCGGTTTCCTCGAGCATCGCGCCGGTCTGCGCGAAATCGCTGGCGCGCAGGGTCATGACCGCCACGCGGCCCTGTTCGTGGAGCGTCAGGCTCTGCAGCGCGCGGGTGAGCAGCGCAAGTTTCTGCGGTCGGTCGCCCTGTTCGAGCCGACGATAGAGCGCCGCGTGGTCCACACCCTGCCGCAGAAGCCTCGCGGCCAACTCCAGCGTGCGCGGTGAAGTGTTGGAGAACCGGAACCAGCCGGTGTCCGAGGCGATGCCCACGAAAAGCGCTTCGCAGACCGCCAGGCTCTGGGGGCCGGTCCCGTCGAGGGCGGTGACCAGGTCCGCCACCACCTCGCAGCACGCCGCGGCGGTCCCGTCGATGAACCGGTGGGCCGCGGGCACGTCGCCGGTGAGGTGATGGTCCACGATCAACGTCTGTGCCAGGCGGGTCTCGATGCTTCGCCTCAGGCCGCCGAGTTGTCCGTAAGCGCCGGTGTCGAGGATCACCAGCAGGTCCGCGTCGCCGAGCCTCTGAGCGTCGCTGCCCGTATACTCCTCGAGTCGGTCCGCCCCGCGCAGGCTGCGCAGCGAGTCGGTGATCGGCGGGATCAACCAGCCGCGAACCGTTTTGCCCCCGGCGCGCAGCGACTCGGTCAACGCCAGCACCGAGCCCATCGCATCGCCGTCGGGCTTGGCGTGCGTCGTCACCACCACCCGCGGGCTCTGACGGATCAACGTCGCGGCTTGGTCCAACGTCATCGTCGAGGCGTACTCGTTCATGCGCTGCGTCGCTCCTTCAGGGCGTGACCTCGGACCTGTTCCACATCGCGACGCAACTGCGCCACGAGAAGCTCGACGGATGGAAACCGCGTCTGGTCCCGCAGGTGGCGTGTCAAGCGCAGACACACCGACCGCCCGTAGGCCTCGCCGGTGAAAT
The DNA here is from genome assembly GCA_964496285.1 of uncultured Phycisphaera sp. Classification (GTDB taxonomy): domain Bacteria; phylum Planctomycetota; class Phycisphaerae; order Phycisphaerales; family Phycisphaeraceae; genus CAZBXW01. The sequence continues at coordinate 180,065 of CAZBXW010000004.1, read as the reverse complement.
CCAGCAGGTGCGCCTCGACCGCCACCGTGGACCGTCCGAAACTCGGCTTGGTCCCGATGCTCACGGCCGCCGCGTAGCACTGGTCGTCGAGGATCGCCTGCCCCGCGTAGACCGCCTGCGCGGGGAGCAGGAACCCGTGGAGCGGCCGCAGGTCGAGGTTGAGCGTGGGGAACCCGAGCGTTCGACCGCGCTGCTCGCCGCGCACCACCGTGCTGCGCAGCTCCACGGGCCTGCCCAGCGCCAGCGCAGCGTCGGCGACGCGGCCCTGCGCCGTCAGCCAGCGCACCAGCGAACTGCTCACCGGCACCTCCCACAGATCGCTCAATCGCGTCACGGTGCGTTCGACCACCACGCACTGGAAGTCAAACTCACGCCCCATTTCCGCGAGCATCGTCAGGTCCCCGGCGCGGCCCTTGCCGAAGCGGAAGTCGGGTCCTTCAAAGATCGCCCCAGGCCGGTGCTCGATCACCAGTTTCTCAATGAACGCCCGGGGCGTCATCGCCAGAAGCTCGGGCGTGGGCGGCAGGACCACCACCTCGTGGGCGCCGGCGGCGCGAAGCTCCTGGATCTTGCGCGGCAGGCAGAGCAGTCGTGGCGGCTCAGCGCCCGGGCGCAGCACCGACACCGGATGCGGATCGAACGTCAGCGCCAGCACGCGCGCCGACTCGCGGTCGGCCCAGGCGCGCGCCTGACGAAGGATGGCACGGTGTCCGAGGTGAACGCCGTCGAAACTGCCGATGGTGATGACGCTGCGCGGGGGTGCGGTCATGAGATCTGCCAGCGCTGGGACCTAGGGCCTGGGTTGGGAGCGCCACCATTCTATGGTGCGTCGCAGGCCGTCCTCGAATCCCACGTTCGCCCGCCAGTCGAGCAGGCGCTGCGCCTTACGGGTGTCCAGGCACCGTCGCGGCTGGCCGTCGGGCTTGCTCGCGTCCCACTCGATTCGGCCGCGGAACTCGCAGCGCTGCGCGATCAGCTCCACCAGCGCCTTGATGGTGATCTCCTGGCCCGTGCCCAGGTTGATGGGGTCGGGCTCCTCGACACGCTGGGCGGCGGCGATGATGCCCCGCGCCGCGTCCTGGACGTACAGGAACTCGCGTGACGCCGACCCCGTGCCCCAGCAGACCATGTGATCAGCGCCCCGGCGGCGAGCTTCCTCGCACTTGCGGATCAGGGCCGGGATGACGTGGCTGGTCTGCGGATCAAAGTTGTCATGCGGGCCGTAGAGATTGACCGGCACGACCACCGCGGACGCCAGGCCGTATTGCCGTCGGTACCCGTCGAGCATGACGAACAGCGCCTTCTTGGCCACGCCGTACGGCGCGTTGGTTTCCTCGGGATAACCGCTCCAGAGGTCGTCTTCGTTGAAGGGGACCGGGGCGAACTTGGGATAGGCGCAGACGGTCCCGGTGTGGACGAACTTTCGGATGTTGTGCGATCGCGCCAGTTCGATCAGGTGCATGCCCATGGCCATGTTGGCGAAGAAGAAGCGACCGGGTTGGGCGCGGTTCGCGCCGATCCCGCCGACCTCCGCGGCGAGGTGGATCACCACGTCGGGCTTGAAGTCCTTGAAAACACGCGCGCAGTCGTGCTGCTGCGTCAGGTCGTAGTCCTTGCGACGGGGCACGAGGATGGCGGACTCGGGGACGGAGGCCTGTCGCAGAAGTTCACAGACGTGCCGACCCAGGAACCCCGCGCCGCCGGTGACCAGGATGCGTTGCCGCGTCAGATCGAGCATGAGCGATGCCCCCGGTTACTGGTCGTGCCCGAGCGGGCGTGACACGGCGTGGCCGGCGTCACGCAGGGTCTGTTCGCGCTGCGCCAGTTCGAGGTCGGCGTCGACCATCATGTCCACGAGCTGCTCGAAGGAGACCTCGGGCGTCCATCCGAGCTTGGCCTTGGCCTTGCTCGGGTCGCCCAGCAGCAGGTCCACCTCGGCGGGTCGGTAGTAGCGCGGGTCGAGCTCGACGAAGTCGCGGTAGTCCATGTCCAGCCGCGCGAAAGCGCGCTCGCAGAACTGGCGGACGCTGAAGGTCTTGCCCGTGGCCACGACGTAGTCGTCGCTCTGCTCCTGCTGGAGCATGAGCCACATGGCCTGGACGTAATCGCCGGCGAAGCCCCAGTCGCGCTGGGCGTCGAGGTTGCCCAGGTAGAGCCTCTGCTGCAGGCCGAGCTTGATGCGGGTGGCGGCGCGGGTGATCTTGCGCGTGACGAAGGTCTCGCCGCGACGCGGGCTCTCGTGGTTGAAGAGGATGCCGCAGGAAGCGTGCAGGCCGTAGCTCTCACGATAGTTCACCGTGATCCAATGGGCGTAGACCTTGGCCACGCCGTAGGGCGACCGCGGGTAGAACGGGGTGGTCTCGCGCTGGGGCGTCTCGACGACTTTGCCGAACATCTCGGAGCTGGAGGCCTGGTAGAAGCGGATCTGGTAGCCGGTCTGTTCCTGGTAGTCGCGCAGGGCCTCGAGGAACTTGACGGTGCCCATGCCGGTGACGTCGCCGGTGTAGATGGGCTGATCGAAGCTGACGCGGACGTGGCTCTGAGCGCCGAGGTTGTAGACCTCGGTGGGCCTGACCAGGGCGATGACGCGGGACAGGCCGTTGCCGTCGCAGAGGTCGCCGTAGTGCAGGTGGAGTCGTGCGTCGGGCGCGTGGGGGTCACGATAGACGGACTCGAGTCGCGCGGTGTTGAAGGAGCTGGACCTGCGGATGAGTCCGTGGACCTCGTATCCTTTGGCCAGCAGAAGCTCGGCGAGGTAGGAGCCGTCCTGACCGGTGATGCCGGTGATCAGTGCGCGTTTGGGATTCAGAGCCATCGGGTTCTCCGGTGCGACTGTGGACTAGAGGATCGGACGCTTCGCGGGGTCGATCCAGCAGCAGTGGGGCGGGGCGGCCTACAATCCGCGCATTGGGCAGTTTGAGGGCGAGGATGTTACCAAGAAAGGATTTGTGAGTCATGGGTAAAAGCGATCAGGCCGCGGGCGGACTTCTGTCCCCGGGCAAGTCGGCGCCGGCGTTCGAGTTGGCGGATCAGCAGGGCAAGTCGCATCGTCTGAAGGACTATCGCGGCCGATGGGTCGTGTTGTACTTCTACCCCAAGGACGACACGCCCGGCTGCACCAAAGAGGCGTGCGCCTTTCGCGACGCCAGCGAGCAGTTCGACCAGGCCAAGGCGGTGGTGCTGGGCGTGAGTCCCGACGACACCGGCTCGCACCTGAAGTTTGCTCAGAAGTTCAAGCTCCCCTTCACCCTGCTGGCGGACGTCGAGAAGACCGTGTGCCAGGCGTACGGGGTGTGGCAAGAGAAGAGCATGTACGGCCGAAAGTACATGGGCGTGGCGCGGACGACCTACCTGATCGACCCGGCTGGGAAAGTGGCGCGCGTATGGGAGAAGGTGAAAGTGGACGGCCACGAAGCGGACGTGCTGGCGGCGATCGAGGAATTGGCCCGATAAGTCCAGCCAAACGTGGGTCGAGCTCGAACGACTCAGGTTCGATTCTCTCAAAACCCGATTAGGATGCACCGATAGTTCATACATCGGATCGACATCCCTGCAAGCTCACGGCGCAGCGTGTGCCGGTCGCAGTGAGGGGACGATGTTCGTGTCCGCATGGGACCCGGCGCGGTTCCACGCATGGATCGCGCCGCTGATGGTGATGCTCGTCCTGGTGGCCATCCTCAGTCGCCCGCAGGCGGGACCGCTCCCGGCGTTGAGTCAACCCGAAGCGTGGTTGGCATTTGGCTTGATCCTGTCGGTGGCGGCGTTGCTCTTGCTGGTGGCGCGAGAGGATCGACGAGCGCAGCAGTTGGCGGAAGAAGCCCGCGCGACCAAGCGCTTGTGCGAACGGGAGACGAGCAAGCTGGCGATGATCGCCTCGCGAACGAACAACGCGGTGATTCTCTCGGACGCCCAGGGACGCATCGAATGGGTGAACGACGGATTCCGCCGACTGACGGGCTTTACGCTCGAGCAAGTGGCGGGTCAACGTCCGGGTTCCGTGCTGCACGGGATGGAGACCGACCGAGTGACCGCGGCGCGGATGCGCGAGGCAGTGGCGAACCAGAAGAGCTTCGAGGCCGAGGTGCTCAACTACGCCAGGAACGGCCGAAAGTACTGGGCCCGTGTGGAGCTTCAGCCGATCCGTGACGACGCTGGGAATGTCGTGAACTTCATGGGGATGGTCAGCGACGTGACGCAGCAGCACGAGGCGGCGCGGTCCTTGCGCGAGAGCGAGTCGCGCTTCCGCGCCGCGATCGAGGGAAGCCTGGACGCCTTCTTCCTGTTCCGGACGGTCCGTGACGAGAACGACAACGCGGTGGACTTCGAGGTGATCAACGTCAACAGCCGGGCGCTGGACCTGGTGAAGTTCACGCGCGACGAGTTGATCGGGATGCGGATGTCGGACCTGATGCCGCAGGAGCTGGATTCGGGCTTCCTGCAGCGGTGTTTCGAGGTGGTGGAGACGAACCGGCCGCTGGAGGAGGAGGTGCGGGTGGAGCGGCCGCACTTCACCGCGAAGTGGCTGCACCACCAGGTCGTTCGGGTCGGCGACGGATTGGCGGTGACCAGCCGGGACATCAGCGGGCGTAAGTTGGTGGACGAGATGCTGCGACAGGCCGCCACGACGGACAAGCTCACCGGGCTGGCCAACCGCGCCCGCATCCACGAGTTGATCGCGCGGGCGATCGAGCGAAGCAGACGGGATTCCTCCGCGCGCTTCGCGGTGCTGTTCATGGACTTCGATCGCTTCAAGATCATCAACGACAGCCTGGGCCACGACATGGGCGACGCGTTGCTGGTCGAGAGTGCCCGGCGCATCCGCGCCGCGGTGGAATCGAGCCAGTGCGGCGAGGCGGCGGCGGCTCGCCTGGGCGGCGACGAGTTCGTCGTGCTGCTGCCGGAGCTCCGCGACCCCGACGCGCCGACGAGGCTGGCGCAGGAGCTCCAACGCGTGCTCGCCGAGCCTTTCGATCTGCACGGTAAGAGAGTGCACTCCACGGTGAGCATCGGCATCACCACCAGCGATATCGGGCACACCAAGGCGGAGGATTTCCTGCGCGACGCGGACACCGCGATGTACCACGCCAAGGGCGCGGGCAAGGCACGTCATGTCCTCTTCGATCAACGCATGCACCAGGAAGTGCTCGATCGCATGCAGTTGGAGACCGACCTGCGCCAGGCCGTCGAGCGTGACGAGCTTCGGATGCACTACCAGCCGCTGGTGGCGTTGGAGTCCGGCGGGCTCATCGGGTTCGAGGCCTTGATCCGCTGGCAGCACGCCACGCGCGGCATGGTCTCGCCGATGCAGTTCATCCCCATCGCCGAGGAGACGGGCCTGATCGTGCCCATCGGGCTTTGGGTGATCCAGCGGGTGGCGGAGCAACTGGCGCAGTGGCAGGGCGTGCTCGCGCCCGGCGCGAGCTTCTACGTCAGCGCCAACGTCGCGCCTCGGCAGCTCGAGGAGGCCTCGTTCGTGGCGGACATCGCGCGGACCATCCGGCGGGCGGGCGTGGAGCGCGGTCGCCTGGCGCTGGAGATCACCGAGAGCGCCTTCATGCAGAGCCTGCGCGGCTCGACCTCCTGCCTGGAGGAGCTTCGCCGCGAGGGCATCCGCGTTCTGATGGACGACTTCGGCACCGGCCACTCCTCTTTGGCGTCGCTGCACCAGTTCCCCATCGACGGCCTGAAGATCGACCGCGGGTTCATCAAGAATCTCGACGGCAACGTGGGCTACTCCGCGGTGGTCCACGCCATCGTGCAACTGGCGCACAACCTAAGCGTTTGGGTCGTGGCCGAGGGCATCGAGACCAACAACCAGGTCGTTCACCTGCAGTCGCTCGAGTGCGACTACGCCCAGGGCTACCACTTCGGCAAGCCCATGCCCGCGGAGGCGGCGACCCGCTTCATCGAGCTGGACCAGACCCAGCGCCGCAGCGCGTGAGCGGAGCTTTGCGGCTCATCTCCAGTAGTCGTGCCAGGCATAGTCGAGTTTCTGCGTCTGCTCGGGTTCGAGGCGGACGTTCCAGGTGACGCGCCCGATGCCGGTGAACCGGGTCCACCACTGGGGCCAACTGGACCAGTGCCACCAGGCGCGGTCTTGGTTCTGTCCCAGCCCGTCGTGCCCGGCGAAGGTCGCCGGCGAATCCGCGTTGCCGGTGACGATCAGGCTGTTCACCGGCGACAATTCGCCCACCCTTGCGAAGTAGGAATCACCGCCTTTTTCCGCCACGAACGCTTCGCCGCCTTGGTTGAGCGTCAGACGTTCGCGCAGGCTCAACACCGACGGGTCCGCCACCGCCGAGCGGCTGGCGGCGGTCACGGCGCGGAGCGTCGCGGCCTCGTTGCCCGAGCAGGGCCAGAGCGTGCCCATGACCGGCACGGGCAGCTCGTCCATCACCACCCGGCCCTGCTCGTCGGTCGGCATCGTCCCGTGACGCTTCACGAAGACCCGGCCGTCCTTGAACACGCAGACCTCCCGCACCGCCAGGCTCGATCGCGGCTCATAGGGCGGGGCGGTGTTCTGAGCATGAAGCCCGGTCGACCCCAGGAGCAAGAGAGTGGCTGTCCGCAGCAGCGATCGCCCAAGCATGGAACACCTCGTGGGTAAGGGGGTGTGTCGTCAACACCCTGATTGACGCGCTACCCCGCCACGAGGTTCCACCGGGTCGAGAGGCTAAGGGAGAATCACCATTCGGCGTCGCGCGCCTTTTCGGAGAGTTCGCTGATGCGCTTCTGGATCAGCTCCTCGCGTTGCGCGGTGCGTTCCTTGATCCGCTGGCGCAGCTCCTCGAGGCGCTCTTCGAGCATCGCCAGCTCGCGTTCGCGCTGCGCCTGGCGCACCTCGAAGTGCTCGCGGATGGCGGCCTGGAGTTCGTCACGGAGGCTCTGGGACTGCGCCTGGTCGCCGGCGCGGCGGGCTTGGCGGTAGCGCTCCGCCAGCTCCAGCGTCTTGCGGTTGGCGCGGATGTCCTTGACGCGCAGCTCGAAGAGTTCCGGGTCGCGCCGGCGCAGCTCGAGCATCTCGCCCAGCCGGGGGAAGTGCTCACGGATCATCGCCCCCACGCGCTGCGGGTTACGGTCCTTGAGCTGTTCGAGTCGCTCCGCCAGGTCCGGGTGCAGCTCGCGCAGCAGCTCCAGGCGCTCCTTGAACTCCTCCTCGGATAGCCGCGGGCCGGGCGGTCCGTCGTGCGGCGGGCGGGGCATCTCGCGCGGCGGAAGGTCGTCCTCGGCGGTGGGCGGGTCGTTGGCGCAGACGCCCAACGCGGGCAGCAGCGCCCCGAGCAGGGCGATCATCAGGAGCGGGGTGCGGTTGATCATGGCCGGGGTCCAGCGTCAGAAGGTCGCGGAGTGCAGAGGGGCAAGCTCCTCGAGGAGCGAGGTGTCGTCGAGCAGGGCATCGATGGCCGCCGCGTCGTCGGCGGGGCGCCAGGCGTCCACGCGCGCCGAAAGCAGCGAGAGCTCGGCGTCGATCGGGGCGACGGCCAAGGCGATCCGGTCCAGTCGCGACAGGTCCGAGCCGACGTCCACGATGGCGCGGGCGTCGTGGGTGATGGCCAGGATGGTCGCCCAGATGCCCGCCTGCATGGCGAGGATGAGGCCCGCGGCGATCAGGCGCAGTCGCGTGGTGTAGCGGAGCTTGGCGCGGGGCAGCCTCGCGGCGGTCGCCAGCAGGATGCGACGTTCCAGTTCGGGGTCGGCCGCCGCGCAGGCCAGCTCGCGGTCGAGCAGCGCTTCGAGAAGCGGGTCGTGGGTCGGCGGTTGGATGGTTCGGTCGTTCATGTCGGCTCCTCCATGATCTTACGCAGTTTCGCCAGGGCGCGGTGGCCTCGTGCCAGCACGGTGCCCAGCGGTTGTTCGAGCGATTGGGCGATCTGGGCGAAGGTCAGCCCCGCGGTGTGACGCAGCGTGAGAATCTCGCGATCGGCGTCGCTGAGCTGGTCCATGGCGCTGCGCAGGCGCGACGCCTGCTCCTGCGCGTCGAGCTGCGCCAGCGGGTCCTGGTCGGACCGCGGCGCGCGGGCGACGATGTTGTTCTGCACGCTGCTCCACGGCTGTTCCTCCTCGTCGAGGTTGCGAGCCTGTCGGCCCCGGCGGCGCATCTCGTCGCGCAACAGATTCATGGCGATGCGAAAGAGCCAAGGCTCGAACTGTCCCTCCTCCTCATAGCGGTCCAGTTTCTCCACCACACGCACGAAGGTGGCCTGGGTGATCTCCTCCGCCAGGTCACGGTCGCCACACTGCCGGGCGATCAGCCCCAGCACGCGTCGGGAGTAGTCGCCCACGAGGCGACGCCAAGCCTCCTGATCGCCGCGTGCCGCCGCCGCCACCGTCAGAGCCAGACTATCGCTTGGCGGTGGCATTGCGTCGTCCGAGGCATGAGGTGCAACGAGTGACTCTGTAGGTCTATTGCGTTCTCTCCCATGCGGTGCATACTACAGGGGATGGGGCAGGGGGTGCGGGGATCGGGGATCGCGACGCGGATTCAGGCGAGCACCCGAATCCGGCTTCTTGAACACCCTGCACCCTAAACCCTATCCCCTAAACTCTTGAGGCTTCTATCCGGGGACGCGTACATCCCCGGCGTGGAATGACGGCAACACAGGCATGGCGATCACTCACCAATCCAGCGAGGGGCTGCGCGACGCGGCGGCGGTGGGCGAACTGTTCGACGCGGCGGCCAAGGCGAACCTCGAAGCGACGAACCGCCAGGGCGCAAGGGCGGTGCTGCCCCGTCGCGGCCGCGTCGTGCTCAGCGGCGATCTGCACGATCACGCCCACAATTTCCTGAAGCTCGTCAAGCTTGCCCAGCTCGAAGAAAGCCCCGATCATCACCTGGTGCTGCACGAGTTCGTGCACGGGCCGACGATGACCAACGGCTTGGACCTGTCGTACCGTCTGCTGGCGCGGGCGGCGGCGCTGAAGCTGCGCTACCCGCAGCAGGTTCACGTCCTGCTGGCCAACCACGAGCTGGCGCAGATGACCGGCGACGGGATCACCAAGGACGGCGTGAGCGTGGTGGAGGCCTTCGACGCCGGGCTGGAGTTCGTCTTCGGCGACCAGACCGCTCGCGTCCAGCAGGGCATGGGCCGATTCATCCGTTCGATGCTCCTGGCGGTGAAGCTGTCCAACGGTCTGCTGGTCAGTCACAGTCTGCCCTCGCCGCGCCAGCTGCCGAAGTTTGATCCTACGGTGCTCGAACGGGCGCCGCGTCCGGACGACCTGCGCACCGGCGGATCGGCGCACAGCATGGTCTGGGGCAGGGCTCAGGACGACGAGGTCGCTCACGCGCTGGCCGCCGCCTGGAACGTGGAGCTCTTTGTCATGGGGCATCAGCCCGCCGAGATGGGCTACAACCTGCTCACGCCCACGATGCTCGTGCTGGCGTCGAACCACGAGCACGGCATGGCGCTGCCCATCGACCTGCGCAAACGCTACACCATGGACGATCTGGTGACCGACCTGATGCCGCTGGCGGGCGTGGTGCTCTGAAGTCTAATCCCGACCGCGGTCGGTCCTACGCCCGTTTCTTCTCGAAGACGGGTTTGTACTTGCTGTGGAAGACGTCCCAGTCCTGGAGCTTGCGTGCCCGGAACTCGGGGGAGCCGGCCGAGGTGCTCATCTGCGTGGGCATGTGAACGCCCCGGATCGCGTAGTGTTTCTTCCGCAGCGACAGGAAGAGGAAGTCGTCGCCGAACCAGATCTTCAGGTCCGAGGGGATGACAGTGTAGTCGGACCTCTTGAGCACCATCAGCGTGCCGAAGCAGTGCGGACGCACCCGCACGCGCGTCAGTCCGGGTCGGGCGCGGTCGGTGAATTGCGCTGCGATGCAAGGCTCGCTCACGCCCACAATGCCCACGCCCGGGCCGGTCACCGCTCTGCTGACCCAGGTGAGGATCGCCGGGTCGAAGAGGATGTCGTCGTTGCAGATGGCAAGGACCCGCGACCTGGCCTCGCGGGCGCCCACGTTCCAGGCCTCGTTCACATAAAGATTCACCGGCGAGTTGATCACGCGAACCTTGGGGAACTGCACCAGTTCCCCGCCCTGTCGGTTGGCGTTGTCGACGACGATGATCTCACGCACCGGGTCAAAGGCGTTCAGACGTCGGACCAGTTCATGGATGCCCTGCGAGCGCCAGATCGTGGGAATGACCACGCTGATCGTCGGAACGCCAAGGAGCCCGCATCCGGACCAGGCGTTGTGCAGCGCAGTCCAGGTCGAATCGTGTGCCGCCTGAGCGGAGTCGAGCGCCAGACGCGCCAGGCGTCGCGGGCCCCTGACGAGCAGCTTGACCGCGGTGTTGGGCATTGCACGTTCCCTGCGGCGGATCATACAGCACGAGAGTGAGTCGGTTGCCTCCACGCCCCGCAGCGGCTGCGCGTCATCGGCGCCTCGGCGATCCCCTTCATTCCTTAGCGCAGCAGAGCAGCAGTTCGCGCGGACATACGCTCGGTATCGCCACGAGCACCGCAACGGATGAGCCAAGCCGCCACGTTTTTTGCTGGCGAAATCTGGAAACTCCTTTGCAGATTTCTCTTGCAGTCGCACACAAATAGCGGTTACAGTTGCCCTCTCAGTTCTCAATCGTCTTGGGGCGGATGACCTAAGTGTTTGTGTATGGGACATTGACTGGTCCACGCGTGAGTACGGCTACCTCGCCGTCGTGGCCGGCGACGAGACCGGACCGGCTCAGGGCCTGAGCGTGCCCATCGACCACTACAACGGCGTGACCATCGGCATGCTCCGGCAGGTCGGGGGCGTCTACCGTCAGACCGACCCCTCGAACATCTACACTAACGCCACCGACGGGCGACGCCTGATGAGTGCCGTGGCGCCGGGCGTGGGCATCGTCTCCACCACCTTCGGCAATCGCTTCACCCGCGACACCTTCACCGACTCCGACGCCGACGGCGGGTGGGACCCGGTGTTCAACGACAACGACATGAGCGGCGGCGGGATCAACGGCGCGGAGAACTGGCTGGAGAACTTCTCCGGCACCGGCGCTTACAACAACGCCTACAACGCCGCCGACGACTGGTACTTCGACGACAACTACGACAACGTCCGCAACGGTCGTGCCCACGGCGACTACTTCATCGCCCCCGCCGACCCACGATTCCCGACGCCCCCGCCGAACTCCGAGCCGGTCCAGGACGTGGACGCCAACGGCATCATCGATTTCCGGATCAACGGCACCAGCTTCGCCGCCCCGCACGTCACCGGCGCCGCGGCTCTGCTCATGGAGCACGCCGAGGACGAGGGCTTCACCGCCACCGGCGGACAGAACCACGAGGTCATCAAGGCGGTCCTGCTCAACTCGGTGGACAAGCGCCAGGACACCACCCCAAACGGCTTCCTGCTGGGCATGGAGAAGACCATCATCCGTGACGGCTCGACCGACAGCAACGACTGGATCACGCAGCGCGACGCCGAGGGGCTGGGCGTCCGCGAGCTGCACCCGGTGGACGTGCAACCGGGCACCGGGGCGATCAACCTCAAACGCGCCCTGACGCAGATGCAGGACCCCAGCCAGGGCCCGGGCATGGTGGACGTGATCGGCTGGGACTTCAGCCTCACCCACGGCACCGGGACCTTTGAGAAATACGTCCTGGACAAGGGCCAGGTCGCGGGCATCTGGCTCTCCGCCACGCTCACCTGGGACCGTGAAGTCACCCTCAACGACAACTACGGCGCCAACGATCATTTCGACGCTGAGACCTTCATCGACCTCGACGGCGACAACGCCTTTGCCGTGGGCGAGCCGCTGACGGATTTCAATGCCAACAACACCTTCGATCCCGCCAACACCGACACCTTGACCGTCGATGGCTTCAGGGACCTGGACCTCTACCTGATGCCCCGCGGCGTCACCGACATCTCGCAGCACGTCGCTCGTTCCATCAGTTCGCTCCACACCATGGAGCACATCTTTTTCGAGATCCAGGACGCGGGGTACTACGAACTATGGGTCCACCACGCGGGCGACGGCACACTGGGGGCGAGCGATCAACAGTACGGCCTGGCCTGGTGGACGGTGAGCATCCCCGAGCCAAGCGCCGCGATCCTGCTCGGCGGTGCGGTCCTGCTCGCGCTGCCTCGTCGTGCGGTGCGTCGGTGAGCCATTCGCCCCCGGTCGGTGACCGGGGGCTAACTGAGCAGCATCTCCAGATCCTCGCGGGTGAGCGAGGCGAGCAGGCTTTCCTGACCCTCGACGATGGCGTCGGCCAGGGCCTTCTTCTTCTCCTGCAGTTGTGCGATGCGCTGCTCCACGGTGTTCTCGCAGATCAGGCGGTAGGCGAAGACGTGCTGCGTTTGCCCGATGCGGTGGGCGCGGTCGATGGCCTGCGCCTCGACCGCGGGGTTCCACCACGGGTCGAGGATGAACACGTAGTCCGCCGCGGTGAGGTTCAGCCCCAGGCCACCGGCCTTGAGCGAGACCAGGAACAGCGGACACGCCTCGTCGCTCTGGAACCGTCGCACGCAGGCCTGCCGGTCGCGCGTCTGGCCGTCCAGGTATTCGTAGACGATCCCGCGCTGGTCCAGTTCCTTGCGCACCAGCGCCAGGAGCGAGGTGAACTGGCTGAAGACCAACGCCTTGTGGTTCTCCTCGATCAGGTCGCTGATGCGGACGATCAGGGTGTCGAGCTTGGCGCTGCCCCCGGACGCCAGGCCCGCGTCGATCAGGCCCGGATGGCAGGCGGCCTGGCGCAGACGCAGCAGCGCTTCGAGCACCATGAACGGCGCCACCGCTCCGCCGGCGACTCGGTCGTGCCCGTTGCCCGTGGGCTTGAGCAGCGAGCTTCGATAGTGCCGCAGCAGGTCGTCGTAGAACTTCCGCTGCGCGTCCTCCATGGTGCACAGGATCGTCTGCTCGGTCTTCTCCGGCAGGTCGTCGAGCACCTGCTTCTTGGTTCGCCGAAGGATGAACGGGCGGAGCACCTTGCCCGCCTGCTTGGCTGCCTCCACGCTCGAGGCGTCGCGCGACCCGCCCTTCAGAAGCTGCGTGAACCGGGCGCCCGACCCGAGCATCCCGGGATTGAGAAACTCGAAGATCGACCACAGGTCGCCCAGGTGATTCTCCACCGGTGTGCCCGTGAGCGCCAGCCGATGCTCGGCGCGCAGCAGCCGCGCCGCCTTGGCGGACTGCGACGCGGGGTTCTTGATCGCCTGCGCCTCGTCGAGCACGACGTAGCGGAAGGCGTGCTCCTTGAGCTCCAGGATGTCACGCCGCATCAGCCCGTAGCTCGTCACGATCACGTCGTGATCGCGGAACGCCTGGCGCAGCGACTGACGGTCGGCCCCGGTGTAGGCCTGCACCCGCAGTTGCGGCGCAAAGCGTCGCGCCTCGTCGATCCAGTTGAACACCACCGAACGCGGCACGACGATCAGCGTAGGGAGCGGCGGACCGTCGGACCGCGCAACTGTGGGTGATGCGGGAGTCTCCGCGTGGAGTTTGTCGTCATCCTTTGCTCGCTCGTTCGTCTGGTCCCTCCCATAGATCGCGTCGAGGAACGCCAGCACCTGCACGGTTTTTCCCAGGCCCATGTCGTCCGCCAGCACGCCGCCCATCCCAAAGGCGCGGAGGAAATCGAGCCAGCCCAGGCCCTGACGCTGGTAGGGTCGGAGCGACCCGGTGAAGGTGGGCGGCTCGGTGCGGTCGTGGATGCGATCGAAGCCCGCCAGCTGTCTGCGGGCGTGTTCGAAGCGTTCGTCGGCCTGGAGCGTCTGTCGATCCAGCAGCGCATCGAGGATGGCGGCCTGCGAGGTTCGGAAGCGCAGGTGATCGCCCTCGATCTTGCCCAGCGCGGTGAGCAGGCCGTGCTGCTGGAGCCAGTGCTCGGGGAGCAGGGCGGTGGACCCGTCGCCGAGTTCCACGAAGTTTCGGCCGGACTTGGCGGCGGCGAGCAGGGCCGCGATGTCCACGCTCACCGAGCCCGTTTCGGTGGCGAAGCGAAGCCCGCCGCGCAGCTCGAACCAGTCCACGCCGGTGCTCACGCTCCAGAAGGCGCGGGCGCCGCCGCGGAGCACGCGCTGGTTGGCGGTGACGCGCCAGCCCGCCGCCAGCAGCGACTCGACCACCGCGGGCACCGAACGCACCGGGATCGTTCCGAGCGTCACGTCGGTCAGGGGATTCGCCGCCGGGAACGCCACCTGCGGCGGCGCCGGCTCGGGTCGAAACCCCACGCCCAGCAACTGACCGAGGAACTCGTCCTCCTTGGCGGTGTCGCGGCGGAGGATGGTGTCCTGGCCCGAACCGTCGGGCATCGACAGAAAACGCCCGCCCGAGCCGACCGCCACCCGCACCGAACCGTACTTCACCGCGAAGCGCGCCGTCACCTGCTTGCGCGCGCCGCTGGCGTCCCACACGCCGCCCCCGGGCGTCGCCAGCTCCAGCGTCGGCTCGGGCGTCAGGTGACGCAGCGGCTTGCCCACGCCCGCGGGAAGCTCCATCTCCGGCAGATTCGGCAGCAGGTACAGCCGATCCAGGAATCGCGCGATGTCTTCGGTGGGGACGACGATGCCCTGCGGCTGCGCCTGCGAGTCCTCCGCGTCGCGGAACTGCGTGACCCAGCGGAAGGCTCCGCCGTCCTCGAAGCAGGCAACGCTCGCCTCGCCCTCGCCGTGCCTCCGCAGCAGCACGCCATCGCCCCCGCCTACAAGCAGCAGCGGCTCGTTGATCGTCAATCGCTCCGTGCCCCGTCGCAGTTCCAGGGTCAGGCGCAGGTCGACGTCCGTGAGCGTTCCGGTGAGCCAGGGCGACCAGGCTTCCGCGTGGTCGTCCCAGCGCAGCGGGAGCATGGCCGCCTCGCCCGTGGCGTTGGGGTCGAGCACGAAGGCGCGTCCGGTGACGATCATCCTGCGCAGCAGGAAGCGCCCCGCGCCGCGCGTCAGGTGATAGACGTCAAAGACCTCCGGGTCCTCGGGCGAGTAGGAATCCACCGGCGCCGCGCCGACCAGCAGCGCCGTGATCTCGCGGTCCGCTGGGTCGGGCAGGGCTCGAGGCTTGAGCGCTCCGAGCCGCATCCGTCGCGGTTTGCTCCAGCCCTCAGCCACCGGGTGCCGGGTGTAGAGCCTGACCACGGTGCCCCCGGCCTGAATCGACGCCTCCACGTCCACCGCGTAGAGCAACTGCTCGAGCGTGAGCAGCGGCGCGGCTGAGCCATGCTCTGCGTGGGGACGCAGCAGCGCCAACTGACCCACCCAGCGAGCCTCTTCGCGCTGGGCGGCGCCCTTCTGCGCGGCGCGTCGCCGTGCCTTGGGTGCGCGGGGCGAGAACTCCACGCCCTGCGCCCCGGTCGCCCCGCCGGACTGCGGCGTCAGCCCGTGCTGCTGGGCGTAGAGGATGGCGGCCCAGAGGTGTTTGCAGTAAGCGCCGCCGGCGAAGTAGGCGCAGGTGCACGAGGCCTGCGTGTCCGAGCCTTCGCCGCGCAGCGCCACGGTGTAGGTCTCCGAGCCGCGGACCGAGGCGCGGAGCCATTCACCTTGGCGCGGGGTTTCGAGCTGGACCCGCCCGGACTGGAAGTACTGCCGGCCGCGGGAACGGATGGTGCTCTGGAAGAACGGGGCGAAAACCTTGGTGAGCGACACGCTGCGACGGCTCCGCAAAGGCGGGCCCGCCATTCGGATGGCGGCGTTCCGAGTTTCGGCCCGCGCTGGACCGAATCCCCTAGCATACCTCGCTTTTGCAACCGGACAACGCCTCGGACCGAAATAAGAAAAGATGCAGGGCCTGTCCGACATCCGCGCCGAACTGGCGCTCTTCCTGCCCCTGGCGACGGCGACGCTGGCGGTCCTGGCGTGGCGCGGCTGCTTCACGCCCTACGCCCTGAACATGGGCCCGCAGCGCCACACGTCCCTGACCCTGCTGGACCTCCTAGCCGCCCTGGCGCTCATGCTCGCGGGCATGACCCTCACTCCCTACGTCCTGGAGAGCTTCGACCTGGCGCCCGGCGACGCCTCGCTCTCGGCGCACGACCTGGCCATGAGGCAGGGCATCGCACAACTGGTCATCCAGTTGCCCGCGGTGGTGTACGTGATCTGGCGCGTCACGGCGCAGTCCAAGGGTCTTACGGAGCTGGGCGCAACGCCGCGGCACCCGCTGCTCGAGGGCAAGTACGTCGCGCTCGGACTGCTGGCGATCCTGCCTCTGTACCTGGGCGTCAACGTGTCGATGACGGCGCTGCTGCTGCTTTGGGGTGTGGAGGTGCCGCAGTTGGCGCACGCCATGCTCGAGCCGATCCGCGAGGCCTACCTGCAGGGTCAGCGCGTGCCGCTGCTGCTGCTGCTGGGTTCGGTGCTGGTGCTGGCGCCGGTGTTCGAGGAGGTCATCTTCCGAGGCCTGGCGCAGTCGGCGATGTCGAGCGTGGTGGGTCCGTCGCGGCGCTGGGCGGCGCTGGTCCCGGCGTCGCTGCTGTTCACGCTCGTGCACGTGGGCCCGGGGTTCGCCAACGCGGCGCTGCCGGCCCTGTTCGTACTGGCGATGGGCCTGGGCTGGCTCTACGAACGCACCGGGAGTCTTTGGCCACCGATCCTCGTCCACAGCGCGTTCAACGCGCTGAACGTCGCGGTGGCGCTCTGGCTGGTGGGACCCGCCTAGAACCCGCGGAAGCCGCCGAAACGCGGCGGACCCGGCGAGGTTGAGCGCCACGACGGCGGACGCAGTCAGACCCACGGATTCCGGCCCGGCCTCGTCACGTCGGGCAGGCTACTCTGCGAACATCGCCTCGACGAACTTGTCAGGCTCGAAGGGCTCCACGTCCTGGGGCGTCTCGCCCACGCCGATGAACTTGACCGGGATGGCCAGTTGCTCGCGGATGGCCACGACGATGCCGCCGCGCGCCGTGCCGTCGAGCTTGGCCAGGAAGATGCCCGTCACGTCCGTGGCCTGCGTGAAGACCTTGGCTTGCGTGACGCCGTTCTGTCCCGTGGTGGCGTCCAGGACCAGGATCGTCTCGTGCGGAGCGCCGGGGAGTTTCTTGCGGATCACGTCGCGAATCTTGGTGAGCTGGCGCATCAGGTGGTCCTGCGTGTGCAGGCGACCGGCGGTGTCCACGAGCAGGACGTCGGCGTTGCGTGAGAGGGCCGCCGCCGCCGCGTCGAAGGCCACCGCCGCCGGGTCGCCGCCCTGCTTGCCCTTGACCACCTCCACGCCCAGTCGCTGGCTCCAGACCTCCAACTGCTCCACCGCCGCGGCGCGAAAGGTGTCGCACGCGGCGAGCATCACGCTCTTACGCTGGTCGCGCAGGCTCTTGGCGATCTTGGCGATGCTCGTGGTCTTGCCCGCGCCGTTGATGCCGCAGACGAGGATCACGGTCGGGCCCGAGGCGGCGAAGCGGAGGGAGCGATCCTCGCTGGGCCAGTAGGCGCGGAGCTGTTCCTTGAGATACTTCAGCGCGTCGTCGCCGGTGGCGATCTCGCTGCGCTCCCAGGCGGCGCGGATGTCCTTGACCAGTTCGCCCGAGGTCTTGACGCCCACGTCCGCGGCGAGGAGCTTGCGCTCCAGCTCGGCGAGCAACTCCGCCGAGAGCTGCTTGCCGCTGAGCACGGTGCGTAGCCCGCCGATGAAGCCCTGGCGCGTCTTGCCCAGGCCCTGCTTGATCTTGTCGAAGACCGCCTTGAAGATGCCCACGGTTGCAGCCTATCTCACGAGTTTCGGAAAGTCATCCGGGCTGGGCGAGTTGGTTTTCACAGCGGGCTTGGCGAAGCGAACGAAGACACCCCAGGCCATGCCGCGATTGGTGCTGAGCGCCAGCACGATCTCGTGGCGTCCCCGCTTGGCGTGCCACTTGATTTCCTTCGTGTCGGGCACCGCGGGATTGGTCCCGTTAGGATCGTGGAAGACTTCGCGGCCATCGATCCACAATTTCACCGCGCCGTCGTAACCCAGGGCGACCAGCAGCTTCTGACTGCGCGGCACGACCAGCGGGAAGCGATGGTAAATCACACGCTCCTGTCCCGCGGTGGCGGCGATGTCGTTGTGCTGGTTGATGAATCCGTCGGCCTGAGCGGTGATGGGGCGGCTCGTGAGCTTCGCCACGTTCCGAGGGAGCTTTAATCCGATCAATCGTGGGACGCCCGGCAACAGGTCGGACACGAAAGCCGTGTCAAAGAAAGGCGAAGTCTCCCGCGGATGGGCGAGCGTCCATGGGCCAAATGCGCACAGAGGCCAACCTTCCTCGTCCGAGATCGAGCCTAGTGCGAAGCCGCCCGCCGCGTAGCCGAAACGCACCGACGAGAGAACGTGCGGCATCATGGTCATGTGCAGGCGCACCCGGTGGCCGCGGATCGTTACGTCGTGGGGTTGAAACTTTTTCGGCGACTGCGCCGCCCAGAAACCGACCGCGGGTTGCGAACTCTGAAGCGAGCCGCGCACATGGGCGAAAGAAAACACGAGGTCGTAGCCCAGTTGATTGGCGCTGCGTTCGAGCTTCGCTGCGACGGGGATGATTGCGGCGCGACCGTTCTTTCGATCGCCCAGCAGGAAAAGCATGGCGGCGGCCAAACGTCGGCCGAGCACCTGCTGCGCCGCGCCGCTGACGTGGATCATGTCGCATAGGGACAGGTCAATCGCGGGAACGAAGGCGGTGCGTCGGATCAGCTTGGGCAGTTTCCACTGCTGGTCCCGGACGCTTTCCCAGCTCGCCTCGTCACAGTCGGCTCCGGTGAATCGGCCCAGTTGCACGAGCACGAAGGGCAAACGAGCATCGCTGCTGTCACGGCGAAAAGCGGCGATGAGTTTCTTCATGCGCTGCGTGTAGAGCGGGGCGGCCTCCGCGTTGCAGTCGGACTCGCCCTGATACCAGCAGACGCCAGCGATGCGTCCGCCGTTCTTTACGATGCGGCGCACGGTCGCACCGTAGAGGCCGTCGCCGCCGAGTTTTTTGAGTGCGGGGTCCCATTGCGACATACTCGTCCCGCCGTGGGCGCAGGCGATGAGTCCCTGGGGCACGGATCGAGCCTTGTGCATGGCTTGCCCGAACGCCACGCCGGGGCCGACATCTTGACGCCGGGCGACGAGGCGCGGCGGGGGGCCGGCTCGACCGCCGGAGAGTTTCGGATGCACCTCGTCCACCGCGTTCCACAGATCGTGGATCGGGTCTTCCGCCACCGCCCAGCGGTCGTCCATGTAGCAGGCGCGCGTCATCGGGTGAGGCTTAGCGCGTTCCACCCAGCGACCGCAGCCCTGCATGTTCGACTGACCCGCGAGCACCCACACGTCGCCCACCAGCACGTCGCGCACGGTGGCGGTCTGCGCGCCGATGCGGAGGGTGACGTCGTAAGGCCCGCCGGTGGGGACGCCGCGCAGCCGCAGCTCGAATCGG
The DNA here is from genome assembly GCA_964496285.1 of uncultured Phycisphaera sp. Taxonomy (GTDB): domain Bacteria; phylum Planctomycetota; class Phycisphaerae; order Phycisphaerales; family Phycisphaeraceae; genus CAZBXW01. The sequence continues at coordinate 160,745 of CAZBXW010000004.1, read as the reverse complement.
TCGCGGCCGACCCGCCCGGTCAGGCGCACGCCACGCACCGGTTTGCCCCCCGCCGTGACCGTCGCGGCGACCGCGCCGCGCTCCGGGCATCGGCCGGTGATCCGTGCGTCGCTCACGCCCCGGACGCTGCGCTGCAGAACCATGTGGTCGAACAGGCCTGTCTCGATCTTCATGGGGATTTGGCCTCATTGAGGGAAGGCGGTTGCAGACGTCTGGCGATCTTGTCCAGCACGCCGTTCACAAACGCGCTGCTGTGCTCTCCGCCGTACTCCTTGGCAAGCTCCACCGCCTCGTTGATGGCGACCTTCACCGGGGTTCGACCGCTGCGCATCTCGTGGTAGGCCAGTCGCAGGATGGCGCGATCGACCACGGGTTGGCGGTAAGTCGGCCAATCGGGCGCCAGCTCGCGCACGGTCGCGTCGGCTTCCTGCCGCATGGCCCAGGCGGTCTTCGCCAGGGCGCCGGCTTCGTCGATCACCGGGGGCGAGTCGAAGGCCTCCTCGTCGCCGGTGAGTTCAGCCAGGATCGTCGCGGTGTCGGCTTCGCCGCGCTGGTCGATCTGGTAGAGCAACTGCATCGCCAGCCTTCGGATGTCACGGTTCCGCTTCACAGGGCCGGTAGTCTAGTCCATCGCGCCGCGGGGGCAAGGCGGATCAGATGGTCGGGTCGGCGGGGGCGTCGTCGGAGGTCTGCGGCGCGGGGATGCGCTGGAAGAGTCGCGCCATCTCCACCGCGGCGAACATGGCGTTGCGACCGGCGTTGCCCGCCTTGGCGCCCACGCGGTTGATCGCCTGTTCCAGGTTCTCCGCCGTGACCACGCCGAAGATGCACGGGACGCCCGAGAGCAGCGACGCCTGCCGCACGCCCTGCGCCGACTCGCGGACGACATGGTCGTAGTGGTCGGTCTCGCCGCGGATGACGCAGCCCAGGCAGACCACGGCGCGGTACTCGCCGGTCTCCGCCAGCCGTCGCGCGGTGACGCCCAGCTCGAACGAACCGGGCACGTGCGCCACGGTCAGCGCCTGCGGCGATCCGCCCAGCTGTGTCCAGGCGTTCACGGCGCTGTCGAGCATGTGCTGCGTGAGGTAGTCGTTGAACCGCGCCGCCACGATGGCGATGCGAACCTCGGCGGCGTTGAGCTCTCCTTGAAGGTGTTTCACGTCGGCGCTCCGTTCGTGGGTCAGCCCCCGATCGGGGTTCGAGCCTAACCGCCGCGAGGCGCGGACGCCAGTGCCGGTGCGCCGACCTGTTATCATCCCTCGCCCTTCAACCAAGGAACCCCATGACCTTCGAACAACTCGGATTGGCGGAACCGTTGCTGCGCGCCCTGGCGTTCGAGGGCTATCACACGCCCACGCCCATCCAGGCGCAGGCCATCCCTGTCGTCCTGGCGGGACGCGACGTGCTGGGTTGCGCTCAGACCGGGACCGGCAAGACTGCGGCCTTCGCCCTGCCGATCCTCCATCGACTGCGCGAGCACCACGCCTCGCACGGGCAGCGCCGCTCGATCCGCACTCTCGTGCTCTCGCCTACGCGCGAACTGACCGTGCAGATCGCCCAGAGCTTCCGCGCCTACGGGCGTCACACCCCGATCAAGACCACCACGATCTTCGGCGGCGTGGGCCAGCAGCCCCAGGTGGACGCGCTGAAGCACGGCATCGACATCGTGGTGGCGACCCCCGGAAGACTGCTGGACCTGATGAACCAGGGCTTCGTCGACCTGCGTCATGTGGAGGTCTTCGTGCTCGACGAGGCCGACCGCATGCTCGACATGGGCTTCATCCACGATATCCGGCGCATCATTCCCGCGCTGCCGCCGCGCGGCAAGAGGCAGACCCTGCTCTTCTCCGCCACCATGCCCAGCGACATCCGGCACCTGGCGCACGACATCCTCCACGACCCCGCCACCGTGCAGGTGACGCCCGTGGCCTCCACCGCGGAGAAGGTCAGGCAGTCCGTCTACTTCGTGGACCGTCGCCACAAGGCTTTCCTGCTGGCGCACCTGCTCAAGCGGAACGATCACACCCGCGCTCTGGTCTTCACCCGCACCAAGCACGGGGCGGACAAGCTCGTGAAATCGCTCTACCGTGAGCAGATCTCCGCCGAGGCGATCCACGGCAACAAGTCTCAGAACGCCCGCCAACGCGCCCTGGGCAACTTCCGTGAGGGCAAGACCACGGTGCTCATCGCCTCGGACATCGCGGCGCGGGGCATCGATATCGACGACATCTCGCACGTGATCAACTTCGACCTGCCCAACGTGCCCGAGACCTACGTGCACCGCATCGGTCGCACCGCCCGCGCCGGCGCTGCGGGCCTGGCGGTCTCCTTCTGCGATCACGAGGAGAAGCCCTACCTACGCGACATCGAGCAGCTCATCCGTCAGAAGATCGAGGTGGCCACGGACCTGCCGGAGTTTCCCAGGCTGCCCGCCCCTTCAGCACCGTATGCGCATCCGCCCGCCTCGACGCATCGCCCAGCGCCGCACGGGCACGGCCAGCGCCGATCTTCAAGCACCGGCGGTAGCGGTCAGAGTGGCCGGCGACGTCGGCGACGTTGAGGTTCCAGTGAATCCAGCCCAAGGCTGCGCTGGATTGAGCCGATTTCACGGGAACATGGCGGTGGAGATACGCGAGTTATCGGGCGAGGACCTGCCCGCGGCGCTGGAGCTGTGGCAGCAGACCGGCGACATGGCCGCGGCGTTGATCGACACGCCCCAGGGCCTGGCCAGCTTCCTCAAGAGCAACCACGGGCTGAGCCTCGTGGCGGTGGAGGCCGGCGTGATCGTAGGTGTGCTGCTCTGCGGACACGAGGGAGGCAGTGGGCGTCGCTTTCATCTGGCGTTGGCCGCCACCCACCGCGACACCGACCTGTCACAGCGCCTGCTCGGTATGGCGTCGCGCAAGCTCGCCGCTCGCGGCCTACGCGCCTGCCGCCTGACCTTGGCGGGCTCGGACGAGCAGGGCGGGCGCGACTTCTGGCGCTCGATCCATTGGTCCCGGGGCGACTCGTGGACCCCTTCGAGGGTGTTGTCCGGCGACGACGCCCTGGACCGCGTCCTGGGCTGCGTTGATGCCCACACGCAGCGGTCCGCAGCCACGCCCACTGTGGCGTAGGAACCTCAACCTCCCCGCGCCACAGGTCGATAATGCTTAGGGCGTGTCGCGTGGCGTCAACGCGCGCGCGTCCGAGCCGCCGGTGCGTGAGATCCCGCGAGACTCCGTATGGTCAGCAGTGACAGCCCGGTCAAGCCTCGCATCCTGATCGTCGACGACGACCCGATCGTCGCCGAGAGTCTGGCCGAGTTCCTCTCGCGCGAGGGCTATCGCACCGCCACGGCGTGCGACGGCGCCGAGGCGATGGAGGCGCTGGACGCGGCGGAGGACGACCCCTTTGGCGTCATGGTGGCGGACGTGAACATGCCCCGGCTCGACGGCATGAGCCTGCTCAGGCAGGTGCGACGCAAGCACGAGTCCGTTGTCCCTATCATGATCACGGGCTTTGGCAAGATCGAGGCGGCGGTGGAGGCGGTGCGCCTGGGGGCGGCGGACTACCTGACCAAGCCGCTGGTCGACGACGAACTGCGGATGAGCGTGGACAAGGCGATGCGTCAGCACGTGCTGCTGGCGGAGAACCGCACGCTGCGGAGCCAGCTCGTGGAGCGGTTCGGCATCGACAACATCGTCGGCGGCGACTACCGCATGCAGAAGGTCTACGACCTGATCGAGGCGGTGGCCGAGAGCAAGACCACCGTGCTCGTCACCGGCGAGAGCGGCACGGGCAAGACCATGATCGCCCGCGCCATCCACACGCGCAGCGCTCGCCGCGCAGCCCCCTTCGTCACCTTCTCCTGCGGTTCGATCCCCGAGACGCTGCTGGAGTCGGAGCTCTTCGGGCACGTCAAGGGCGCGTTCACCGGCGCCGACAGCGACAAGGTGGGCAAACTCCAGGCCGCGGACACCGGCACGGTCTTCATCGACGAGATCAACTCCGCCACTCCGGCGTTGCAGCTGAAGCTGCTGCGGGTGCTGCAGGAGAAGCAGTTCGAGCCGGTGGGCTCGACGCGGACGATCCGGGTGGACGTGCGCTTCGTGCTGGCGACGAATCAGTCGCTGCAGGAGCTGTTGTCGCAGGGCCGCTTCCGCGAGGACTTGTTCTACCGGATCAACGTCGTGAACATCCAGTTGCCGGCGCTGCGCGACCGCGCGGGCGACGTGCCGCTGCTGGCGGAGCATTTCCTCAAGAAGTACTGCGCCGAACTGCAGAAGGACCGCAAGCTCAGCGCCGAGGCGCTGACGCTGCTGGGGCGTTACAGCTGGCCGGGCAACGTCCGTGAGCTGGAGAACGCGGTGGAGCGGGCGGTGGTGCTCAGTCGCTCGCCGATCATCACCGAGCAGGACCTGCCCGAGGCGGTGCGTGAGCAGGGCCCGGCGGCAGCCAGCGCGGCGCACGACGGGTCGGGCCTGATCCCCGCGCTGGCCAACGGGTGGACGCCCATGCCGCTGGAGCAGGCGCTGCTCGAGCCCGAGCGGCGTATCCTGCTCGCGGCCCTCGAAGCCAACCGGTGGAATCGCCAGGAGACGGCGAGGCAGCTCAACATCAACCGCACCACGCTGTACAAGAAGATCAAGCAGTTCCGCCTGGACGAACCGGCCTAGGGCCGCGTTCACAAGCTGTTCGTCGGGTTCTAACCGCGGGGCTTTGGCGGGCGGGGTCCGAGTCGCTATCGTATGGGCCTTCGTTGGCGGAGCAGCGCATGAAAGGCATCATCCTGGCGGGCGGTCTGGGCACACGGTTGTATCCCCTCACGCGCGCGGTGAGCAAGCAACTGCTGCCGGTCTACAACAAGCCGATGATCTATTACCCGCTCTCGATGCTGATGCTCGCGGGGGTGCGTGAGGTGCTGTTGATCTCCACGCCCACGGACCTGCCGCTCTTCCGCCGACTGCTGCGCGACGGGTCGCAGTGGGGCATGACGTTCCGATACGTCGAGCAGCCCGAGCCCAAGGGGCTGGCGCAGGCGTTCCTGCTGGACAAGGCGTTCATCGGGAACGAGCCCTGCTGCCTGATCCTGGGCGACAATATTTTCTACGGCGCCGGGCTTCGCCTGACGCTGATGCAGGCGGCGGCGATCCGCGAGGGCGCGATGGTGTTCGGGTATCCGGTGAAGGACCCGGAGCGCTACGGCGTGGTCGAGTTCGACGCGCAGGGCAACGTCATCTCCATCGAGGAGAAGCCGAGCAAGCCCAAGAGCCACTTCGCGGTGCCCGGGCTTTATTTCTACGACAAGAGCGTGGTGAGCCTGGCGGAGAACTTGAAGCCCTCGCCGCGCGGCGAGCTGGAGATCACCGACCTGAATCGGCTCTACCTGCGGCAGGGCAAGCTCAAGGTGCAGCTCTGGGGTCGGGGCGTGGCCTGGCTCGACGCGGGCACGTTCGAGTCGCTGCTGCAGGCGCAGGTCTTCGTCCAGGCCATCGAAGAGCGGCAGGGCGTCATGATCGCCTGCCCGGAAGAGATCGCCTATCGCATGAACTTCATCGACGCCGCCCAGTTGGAGAGGCTCGCCACCGAGATGAAGAGCAACAGCTACGGCGAGTACCTGTTCCGCGTGCTCAAGGAGCCGGCGGGCGAGCCGTGGATCTGAGGGGAAGAATGTGGCCTGGTGGCCTGGTGCTCAAGTGGCCTGGTGACGAAGATGGATTCTGATTTCACTCGGCCCCTTGGCCACTCAAACACTTGGCCACTCCCATGACCATCACCCCCACCGCCATCCCGGACGTGAAGCTCGTGACGCCCAGGAAGTTCGGCGACGCACGGGGGTTCTTCATGGAAACCTACCAGCGAAGCAAGTTCGCTTCCGGGGGGATCGCCTGCGAGTTCGTGCAGGACAATCACGCCATGTCCGCTGCCCCCTTCACGCTCCGGGGGCTGCACTTTCAGAAGCCGCCTTACGCCCAGGCCAAGCTCGTGCGCGTGGTGCGGGGCAGCGTCCTCGACGTGGCGGTGGACATCCGTCGAGGCTCGCCCACCTTCGGCCGCTGGGTCGGCGAACTGCTCTCGGCGGCCAACGCGGCGCAGCTTTTCGTCCCCGTGGGCTTCGCGCACGGCTACGTCACGCTCGAGCCCGACACCGAAGTGCTCTACAAGGTGGACAACGTCTACGCCCCGACCCACGAGGGCGGACTCCTTTGGAACGACCCCGCCGCGGGCATCGACTGGCGACTGAGCGGACACGATCCGATCCTCAACGACCGCGACCGGAAATTGCCCCGACTCTCGGAACTGGAGCTCTGCTTCAACTATGTCTCATGAACTGATCGCCGCGAAGGACCTGGGCCCCGTGCTGCTCGTGGGCAGCTCCGGCATGCTCGCCCGCGCCTGGATCAATCTCTTCCAGGCGCACCACATCGACCACACCGACGTGGACATCCCCCTCTTCGACCTTACGAAGCCCGACTCGGTGCACGCCCACGTCGTCGAGCGCTACCGCACCGTGATCAACTGCGCCGCCTACACCGACGTGGACGCCAGCGAGACCAAGGAACCGCTCGCCACCGCGATCAACGGCTCGGGCGTGGGCACGCTCGCGCAGCGCTGCAAACAGGTCGGCGCCACCCTCGTGCATTACAGCACCGACTACGTCTTCAACGGGTCCGCCACGACGCCTTATCGCACCGACGCCCCGCGCGACCCCATCGGCGCCTACGGGCGCAGCAAGGCCCTGGGCGAGCAGCTCATCGAGCAGTCCGGCTGCGATTTTCTCCTCGTCCGCACGAGCTGGCTCTACGCCCCGTGGGGCAAGAACTTCGTCCTGACCATCGCCAAGCTCGCCAAGGAAAAGCCTTCGCTCAAGGTCGTCCACGACCAACGCGGCCGCCCCACCAGCGCCGAGCACCTAGCCGCCACGACGCTGCAGCTCCTGCACCGCCGCGCCCGTGGCCTACACCATGTCACCGACGGCGGGGAGTGTTCCTGGTACGAGTTCGCCACCGCCATCGCCCGTCACGCCAACCCCGCCTGCAAGGTCGAACCCTGCACCACCGCCGACTTCCCCCGCCCCGCCAAACGCCCCGCCTATTCCGTGCTGGACCTGGCGAAGACCGAGGCGATGCTCGGCTCCATGCCTAGCTGGCAGCACAATCTTCAATCCGTTCTAGACAGGATGACTGGATGAATCATGGATGAATCCATCCAGTCCAATCCTGTTATCCTGTCAAAAATTATTCTTCTTATGAGATCACCATGACCATCCTCCTCACCGGCGGTTGCGGGTTCATCGGGTCCAACTTCATTCGCTTCGTGCTGGCGAATCGCCCCGGCGTGTCCATCATCAATCTCGACTGCCTGTCCTACTCCGGCAACCTTGAGAACCTCGCGGACCTGCGCGACGAGAAACGCCACCGCTTCGTCAAGGGCGATGTCCGGGACGCGGAACTGATGGCCAGACTCGTGGCCGAGTGCGACCACGTCGTCCACATGGCCGCGGAGAGTCACGTCGATCGCTCCATCCTCGACTCGCGACCCTTCGTCGAGAGCAACGTCCTGGGCACGCAGACCCTGCTCGACGCGGTGCGGAAGTGCAAGACCTTCCGCGGCCGATTCGTCCACGTCAGCACCGACGAGGTCTACGGCTCGCTCCCGCTGGAGAACCCCGAGGTCCGCTTCACCGAGGACTCGCCGCTGGCGCCCAACAGCCCCTACTCCGCGAGCAAGACCTCCAGCGACCTGTTCGTCCGCGCCTACCACCACACCTTCGGCATGAACGTCTGTGTCACGCGCTGCTCCAACAATTTCGGGCCCTACCAGTTCCCGGAGAAGGTCATCCCGCTCTTCGTGACCAACCTCATCGAGGGCAGGAAGGTCCCGCTCTACGGCGACGGCAAGAACGTGCGCGACTGGGTCCACGTCGACGATCACTGCGAGGCGGTGCTCACCGTGCTGGAGAAGGGCAGGTCCGGCGAGGTCTACAACATCGGCGGCAATAATGAACGCTCCAACCTCGAACTCACGCACGCCATCCTCGAGCTGATGGGCAAGGGCCACGACATGATCCAGCCCGTGGCCGACCGCCTGGGCCACGACCGCCGCTACGCCATCGACCCTCGGAAGATGGAACGCGAACTGGGCTGGCGACCCACACGCAGCGCCTGGCCCAAGGCGCTGCGGTCCACCGTCCAGTGGTACGTCGATCACCCCGACTGGTGGAAGCGCGTCAAGAGCGGCGCCTACCGCGAGTACTACGAGAAACAGTACAGCGGGCGATAAGATCAAACGCAGCGTCGTCTCGACAGCGGCCTGGGAGCAGTCGAGCGGTTGATCGTTCACCTGCGGGGGCCTACAATCCCGCCTCTTTCGCGACGTGCAACGCCCAACGTGGAGTCCATCATGGCCAGCGACGCGGTATTGGAACTGACCGACGACAACTTCGAGGCTCAAGTCATCCAGAGCGACACGCCGGTGCTGGTGGACTTCTGGGCCGAGTGGTGCATGCCCTGCAGGATGCTGGCGCCGACCATCGACGAGCTGGCGCGCGAGTTCGTCGGCAAGGTCAAGGTCGGCAAGGTGGACACCGACTCGAACCGCGAGGTCTCGATCAAGTACGGCATCAGCGCCATTCCCACGGTGATCCTCTTCAAGGCCGGCCAGCCCGTGCGCAAGTTCGTGGGCGTGGCGCCGAAGCAGGAGTTCGTCGCCGAGCTGCAGAAGGCGGCGAAGTGAGGAATGTCTCGTGTTTGATGTTTGATGGATGATGTCAGAAAGTCCAGTCCCACCGCCGCCGGCCATCGGACATAATCCATCAGACATCAGACATGGCTCTGTCCTTTCACCACCATCGCCTGTCCAACGGGCTGAACGTTGTCGCGGAGATCAACCCGGACGCTCACACCGCGGCGGTGGGGTTTTTCGTCCGCACCGGGGCGCGCGACGAGCATCCGTCGGTCATGGGCGTGTCGCACTTCCTTGAGCACATGATGTTCAAGGGCTCGCACGCTCGTTCCGCGGACGAGGTGAACCGGCAGTTCGACGCGATGGGCGCCAACTACAACGCTTTCACCTCCGAGGAGCTGACGGTCTATCACGCCCAGGTGCTGCCCGAGTTCTTCGCCGCCGCGGTGGAGCTGCTGGGCGACATCCTGCGACCGGCATTGCGACAGGAGGACTTCGACGCGGAGAAGAAGGTGATCCTCGAGGAGATCGGGATGTACGAGGACCGCCCGTTCTGGCGGCTGCACGACGCCCTGCTGGAGCGCGCCTGGCCGGATCACCGTTTGGGCCATCGCGTGCTGGGCACTTCGCGGAGCGTCGCTTCGCTCACCGCGGGGCAGATGCTCGGGTACTTTCACAGCCGATACAGCGCCGACAACATCACGGTGGCGGCGGCGGGTCGGCTGGACTTCGACCGGCTGACGCGCGACCTGGAGGCGATCGCCGGAGCCTGGCGTCCCACCCACGTGGGCCGGGACCTGTCGCCGGCGTCGATCCGCCCGGGCGTCCATCGCCTGACCGACGCCAAGCTCAGCAGGAGCTACATCGCGGCGGTCTGCCCCGCGCCCTCGGCGCAGGACGAGCGTCGCCACGCCGCCAAGATCGTCGCCGACGTGCTGGGCGAAGCCGACAGCTCGCGGCTGCACTGGGCGCTGGTCGAGCCCGGCCTGGCGGACGAGGCGAGTTTCTCTCTGCAGCCGATGGACCACGCCGGCGCTTTCATCGCCTACGCCTCGTGCGATCCGCGGCGCAGCGGGCAGGTCGAGCGACTGCTGCTGCGCACCATCGACAGCTACGCGATGAAGATCGACGAGCAGGAAATCCTCCGTGCCAAGAACAAGCTCGCCACCCTCGCCACGCTCGCCGGCGAGCGTCCCCCCGGGCGCATGCAGGGCCTGGGCGCTCAATGGCTCTACACCGGGCGCTACGTCCCGCTGGAAGAAGAGCTCGACCGTCTGATGCGCGTCAGCGTCGCCGACGTGCGGGCGCTGCTGCGCGACTTCACCTTCGAGCCCCGTTGCGTGGTGACGCTGGGACCGGAGTGACGGATGCATGATGATGGATGACGGAGCAGATGTCTGTCACGCCCGCTTGTGTTTCTGAACATCATCCATCATCATTCATCTCTCATCGATCCGCCCATGGACTGCATCCCCGCCATCCTCGACGATCTCCGCGCCGGGCGGATGGTGGTGCTGGTGGACGACGAGCAGCGCGAGAACGAGGGAGACCTGGTGCTGGCGGCGCAGTTCGCCACGCCGGCGGCGGTGAACTTCATGCTGCGTGAAGCGCGGGGCATGCTCTGCGTGGCGCTGTCGGGTGAGATCTGCTCCCGGCTGGACCTGCCGCCGCAGAGCCCCGTCAACACCACGCAGCGCGGCACCGCCTACACCCTCTCGGTCGACGCCCACGCCCGCTTCGGGCTTACCACCGGCGTCAGCGCCGCGGACCGCGCCAGGACCATCACCGTTTTGGCGGACCCCCACACCACGCCGCAGGACCTGGCGCGCCCGGGGCACATTCAGCCGCTCCGTGCCCGCGACGGTGGGGTGCTCGTGCGGCAGGGTCAGACCGAGGGCTCCGTCGATCTCTGCAGGCTCGCCGGACTCACGCCCGCCGCCGCCATCATCGAGATCATGAACGAAGACGGGTCGATGGCGCGGCAGGCGGACCTGCACGCCTTCTGCGCTCGACACCAGCTCAAGATGTGCAGCGTCGCGGAGGTGATCGAGCACCGACTGCAGCGCGAGAAGCTGGTCACGCGCGTCGAGAGCGTCCCCTTCGAGACGGAGTTCGGCCTGTTCACGCTCATCGCTTACGAGAGCGCCGTGGACCCTTTGCCACATGTGGCTCTGACGCTGGGCGTCCCGGGCAGGCTCGACGCACAGGGCCGGGTCCAGGACGTGAGCCATCCCGTCCTGGTCCGCATGCACAGCCAGAACCTTTTGGGCGATGTTTTTGGCGATCTGCGGCAGCCTTCGGGCAAGACCCTGCGCGCTGCCCTGCGGATGATCCGTGACGCGGGCGAGGGGGCGTTGGTCTATCTCCGTCACGAGCGCATGGGCACCGGGCTGCTGCGACGACTTCAGACGCTGCGCGGAGGAGACGACGCGGAGGATCGGCCCAGGATCGGCGCGGGCCACGCCCACCCCGGCATGCAGCCGCCCGCGGACAAGAGCGATTACGGCATCGGGGCGCAGATCCTTCGGGACCTGGGCGTGCGCCGCATGCACCTGCTCACCAATCACCCGTTCCACCCCACCGCGCTGGAGGGTTTTGGTTTGTCCATCGAGAAGTTCGTGCCGATCGCCCAGGACTGATCCGCCCAGCCTTTTTCGTGGAACCGCCCAGCCGCGCACCCGCGCGGCTCATGCGTTACATTGCTGGGCGTGCCCGACGCTCCCGTGAACATCCTGCTCATCACCTCCGATCAGCAGCACTTCAGCACGCTCGGCTGCACCAACCCGCACATCCGCACCCCTTCGCTCGATCGCCTGGCACGCGAGGGATCGCGCTTCACCCGCGCTTACACCAACAACCCCGTCTGCACGCCCACCCGCGCCACCATCATCACCGGTCTGTACCCCGCCTGGCACGGGGCATGGACCATCGGCGTCAAGCTCCCCGAAGACGTGCCCACGCTCGGGGGCGTTCTGCGGGAGCGCGGCTACGACACGACCCTGGTGGGCAAAGCGCACTTCCAACCGCTGCGGAGTGTGCCCGGCAGCGTAAGCGTGGAATGCCAGCCGACGCTTCGTGATCTGGACTTCTGGAAGTCGTTCCCGCCCAGCCCGCAGGGGTGGTACGGTTTCGAGCACGTCGAGACCTGCCGCAACCACGCGGACGAATCGCACGTGGGCGGGCACTACGCCCTGTGGATGCGGGATCGAGGCCTTGCGAATTGGTCGGACTACTTTGTCAGCCCTGATCCTCACACGGGCCACGGATCCGGTCCGAGCCGGCGCGGCGTGTGGGACCTGCCTCAAGAGTTTCACTACACCACCTGGACCGCGCAGCGCAGCATCGCGCACATCGAACGCGCGCACCGCCAAGGAAAGCCCTTCTTTCTTTGGTCGAGCTTTCACGACCCGCACCCGCCCTATCTCGTGCCGCAGCCCTGGGCGAGCATGTACCGCCCCCAGGACATGCCCATCGGCAGGCTCGACCCCGAGGAGGTGCAGTGGATGTGCCCGTTGGTGCGCGAGGCGCTCAAGCCCACGCCGGACTTCAGCGCCTACCGTGACCCGGGCGGACAAGGCAATCACGGGTTGCACAGCCACGTCCACGACGAACAGACCCTGCGGCAGGACATGGCGGTCTACTACGGCATGACCAGCTTCATGGACCAGCAGATCGGCGGCATCCTCGCCAAGCTCGACGAGTTGGGCATCGCGCAGGACACACTGGTGGTCTTCACCAGCGATCACGGTCACTTCCTGGGTCAGCACGGGCTGATCGCCAAGGCGTTCATGTACGAGGACAACCTGCGCGTGCCGTTCCTAGTGCGCTGGCCCGGACACGTGCCCGCCGGTGTCACACGGGACTCGCTCCAGGCGCTGGTCGATCTGGCGCCGACCTTCCTGAGCGCCGCGGGCGTCGAGGTCCCGGGCCAAATGCAGGGCGTCAGTCAGCTCGACGTCTGGTCCGGCAGCGCCGCAGCGGCGCGCGATCACGTCCTGGTCGAGCATCGCCACCAGCCCACCCGCTTCACCACCCGCTCCTACATCGACGCGCAGCACAAGCTCACCGTGTATCGCGGGCACGAGTGGGGCGAACTCTATGACCTTCAAGCGGACCCCGGTGAGCTCCGCAATCGTTGGGACGACCCCGCGTACGCCCGGGTCAAGGCGCAACTGATGATGGACTTTCTGCAGGCGGAGATGGTGCGCGAACCCACCCGTATGCCGCGCATTGCGGGCGCCTGAACTCCAAGCCTCGGACCGCGTGTGCCATGATCCGCTTTCCGTGCCCACATTGCGGGCGACGCTTGAAGATCACCGACGAGTACGCCGGCCGAAGCACCCGGTGCCCGCATTGCCGCAACACCATCAAGATCCCGCAGCCGGGTTCCGCGGGGCCGTTGTCCGCACCCTCGCCCGCCGCGCCGCCGCAGGAGGACGAACCGCTGGCGGCCCTGGCACAAGTCGCCTCCGCGGCGCCCGTCATCGCCCACGAACCGGTTGTTCCACCGCCGCCTCAGACTGCTTCCGTGCCGATCGCTCCCCGCCTCGGGTCAGCGCTCAAGCCCTTCTGGCTCGCCGGGGCGATCGTCGGCTCCGCGGCGATCCTGGCGATGCTCGCCTCCCTGACGGGACGTTCGGGCGATGCCCGTGACATCGAGTTCGCTCTGCCCCGCAGCTCAGGCGCATCGTTCGATCCCGCCAGCCAACGCGATCAGCTCTCGGTTGTCGTGGCGGCGCTCAAGCGGTACGCGCAGGCGATGGACGGGCGTTACCCGGCTCACGTGGGCGAACTGCTCGACGCGGGACAGCTTCCGCCCACGACGCTCGTGACCGTGAGTCCTCCGCCGACCCGGGGCGATGGCGAGAATCCCTGGGCGAGCGAGGACCCCTTCGGTCCCTACCGCGTGGGCGACGTGGTGTTCACCTACTGGTGCACCGATGGGCATCCGCTTCCGGGCGAGGCGCTGGTGGCCTGCTCGGCGCGGGGTGCGGGCGAAGAGGGTCGGCGGGCGGTGGCGCTGGCGGACGGGCGCGTCAACGTGCTGGACCGTGAGGCCTTCGTCGCCCTGGTCCGCAGGCAGAACGAGCTGCGACGCGACCCCTGGGGCCATCAACCCCCGATCCGCGCCGAAGTCTTTACGCCTTGACCGGATCGACCGTTTCGAACGCCGCCCCCGAGGCGCGGAGCTGGTCGTACTGCCGCTGCCCGATCTCCACATCGTAGACGACGTAGCGTTCGTTGTAGTGTCGGTCAAGGACCCTGGCGCGGTTCTCGAGGAACCCGATGCTCTTGCCGTCGGCGATGCTGAGTTTCAGGCTCAGCCGCCGGATCGTGCCCCGCATCGCGGCGCGCACCCGCTCCACGAGCTGATCGAAGTTGCGGCCGTGCCGCGCCGAGATCGCCAGAGCGTCGGGGAACCGCGCCTGCATCGCCAGCACGTGGGCGTTGTGCTCCAGCAGATCGATCTTGTTCAGCAGCAGCAGCCGCGGCTGGTGCGTCGCGCCGATCTCGTCGAGCACGCTCATCACCGTCTGGAGCTGGTGCTCCGCCCGGACGTGCGCCATGTCCAGCACCACCAGCAGCAGGTCGCTGTGCACCGCCTCTTCGAGCGTCGCCTTGAAGGACGCCACCAGGTGGTGCGGCAGGTCACGGATGAATCCGACCGTGTCCGAGAGCATCACCGTGTCGGCGTTGCCCAGGTCCCAGCGCCGGGTGAGCGTGGAGAGCGTGGCGAAGAGTCGATCGTCCGCGTAGGCCTCGCCCCCGCCGGCGAGTTTCGCGGTGGCGGTGTTGAAGAGCGTGCTCTTGCCCGCGTTGGTGTAGCCCACGAGCCCGACGGTGAAGAAGTCACGGTTGCGCGCCGCCACCTCGCGCTGCTTGCGCTGCTGCACCTGGACGATCTCCCGCCGCAGCTGCGCCTTGCGCCGCTGGACGATTCGGCGGTCGATTTCGAGCTGCTGCTCGCCCGGGCCGCGCGTCCCGATGCCGGTGGGGGCGCCGCCCACGATGCGCTCCAGGTGCGACCACATGGCGGTGAGCCTCGGGTAGGTGTACTCCAGCTGCGCCAGCTCCACCTGCAGCCTCGCCTCGTGCGTGCGCGCCCGGGCCGCGAAGATATCCAGGATCAGCTCGCTGCGGTCGAGCACCTTGCACTTGACCTGCTCCTCGATGTTCGAGAGCTGCGAGGGCGATAGGTCGTTCTCGAAGAGCACCACGTCGGCGCCCTGACGGGTCACCAGGGCCGCAAGCTCCTCGACCTTGCCCTTGCCCATGAAGGTGGCCGGGTCGGGCTTGTGCTTGTTCTGGATCAGCTCGTCCACGACGATAGCGCCCGCGGTGTCCGCCAAGGCGCGCAGTTCGTTGAGCGGGTCGTGCGGGTCGCACTGGTGATCGGGCAGCAGACACGCCGCGAGGATCGCGCGCTCCTTAACGACGGTCATCTTTTCACGTTGCATCTGGCTCACGTATTGCTCCGCCTCGTCTTATGGGACATCATACTCGCCTCGGGGCGGAGCGGACCGATAAGACCAAATGAGTTTTGCGCCAAAAACAAGCCGAAATCTCACGCGAACCTGAACAGTTGAACGATAAACTTTGTACGTCCGCGACGCGCTCAGCACCCTCCAACCGTGCCCTCTGGGCCACTGGTAGAAACAAGGAGCGACAGTTCGCGGATTTTTTATTGCGCCCCCGGAGCTGGGTTCAGACTTCAGCGCCTCTTCATCGGGCGATCAGGTACTCGGCGGGGACCACCGCACGGATGACTATGTTGATCGAGCGGGTGTCGTTCTCGCCCTCGCCGGAGACCTCGTTGGAGAACTCGGGCGTGATCTGAACGACGCCCTGGCTGGCCTCGACCAGTCCGCCGAGTGGGTCGCCCGCGCCCTCCACAATCAGGCGGGCACGCTCGCGCGCGTTGGCGGTGGACTCCTGGAGCATGGCGAGCTTCATGTCCTCGAGCCCGGTGTAGAGATAGCGCGGCGAATGGGCGTTGAGTTCAACTCCCTGCCCCACGAGCAAGCCCGAGTCTCGCGCGGTGTCGGTGATGCGGTCCACGTCGGTGGAGCAGACTTGGCCCACCCTGCCCGGGCATTGCGGGGCGATCGCTTTCACCTCTCCGCCGACCCGTGCGACCCCAGGCGTTATCCGCGTTCGTCGGCGATCATCGGCGGCTGTTCCCACCTCTGATCACGACGCCACGGAAGATTTAGCTTTTGGCGAAGGGGAGTTTTTCGAGGTCGAGGGTTTTCAGAGGGACCATGTATACATTGCCGTAGCCGGTGCGGGCGTCGCTGGTGAAGATGAGGTGCGAGCCGTCCGGGGCGAGGACGGGGTGGGGGTGGGTCTGTTGGATTTTCATGCCGCTGTGGTGGCGGCAGAGGACGCGGGGGTTCTCGTACTGGCCGTTGATGAGACGCCAGAAGCGGATGACGCCGCCGCCGTCGCCGACGATGAGTGTTTCGTCGAGTGAGAAGACGTGTCCGGTCTGCCCGGCGCAGACCTGCTCGAAGGGTTCGCCGCCCTGGAAGGGGACGTAGCCGAACACGGGCTGGTCTTTCGTGTTGGTGCCGTGGTAGCCCACGCGTTTGCCGTCGGAGAACCAGTACTCGTGTCCCGCGGTGGCGGGTGGTTCGGTGGGGCGGATTTTCCAGGCACTGCCGGTGGAGCCGTCGAAGCCCCAGATGCGATGGTCGATGACGTTCCAAGGGCCCTCGTGGCAGAAGGTCAGGGCGTGGGGCTGCGTGGGCGAAGCGTTGATGTGTCCGATCCAGTATCGCTCTTCGAAGACGACCTCGTGCCTGCCGGTGGCGAGCTCGACGCGTTCGATTCGGCTGGGCGGGTGCTGCGCGAGGGTCTCGTGGAACCCGACATAACCGCGGAGCAGGTCCACGGGGAACTTGTCCGACTGATCGACATAACTGCAGAAGTAGACGTAGCGGCCGTCGGCGTTGCCGTTGATCTGTGCGATGGCCCACTTGGGGTCGAGGGTGTGGAGGGTGTGGAGCTTCCTCGTGGCCAGGTCCAGCGCCTTGAGTTCCAAGCCGTGGAAGAAATAGACCTCGTCCTTGACGAAGCTCTTGCAGCAGCGCACGAACTCCAGCTCGTGAGGCAGGGGGGTGGGGTCGAGGTCGGTGAACTGTTCGATGTCGCCGGTGGCGAGGTCTACGCCGAAGAGATTGGGGCGGTTGTTGCGGTCGCTGCCGAAGAGGAGCTTGCGACCCTGGTCGTACCAGCCGGGGTTGGTGAAGTAGAAGTGGTGGCTGTGGCCCCGGTAGTTGGTGAGCTGCGTGACTTCGACGCCGGTGGCGGGGTCGCGGTAGTGGCTGATCTCTCGCAGACTCATGGGGTTCCTCTTCTGCTGGATTCGAGCTGATCACCCCTTCACGTCGAGGTAAGCCAGGTGGTTGACGGGTCCCCGGCCAAGGCCCAGGTCGGTGGTCTGTCGCAGGGCTTCGCTCACCACGTTGCGGGCGGTCTGCACGGCGGTGTGAAGTTCCTGACCGAGTGCCAAGGCGGCGGTGATGGCGGCGCTGAAGGTGCAACCTGAGCCGTGCGTGTTCTTGGTGTCGCGCCAAGCGGCGACGATCTCGTGGGCCTCCTTGCCGTCGTAGAAGAGGTCCACGCACTCGTCCACGGAGTCGCGGGTTCTGCGGATGCCTTTGACGACGCAGGCACGGGCGCCGAGGCGGCCACAGATATCGCGGGCGGCCTGGGTGGCGCTGCCCACGTCGTCGATCTCGCCCTTGATCCCAAGCAGGCGCACGGCTTCGTGGCGGTTGGGAGTGACCACGGCACACATCGGCAGCAGTTTCTTGGTCAGCACCTTGACCGCGGATTCGTCGATGAGCGAGTCGCCGGAGCGTGAGACCATGACCGGGTCGCAGACGTAGGGGTAGAGGTTGTGCCGGGCGATGGCGGAAGCGACGGTGGAGATGATCGGCGCGGAACTGAGCATGCCGGTCTTGGTGGCTTTGATGAGGATGTCGCCGGCCACGGCGTCGATCTGCTGCTCGATGAAGGGCGGGTCCAGGGCAAGGACGGCTTTGACACCGGTGGTGTTCTGAGCGGTCAGCGCGGTGAGGGCAGCACAGCCGAAGACGCGCAGGGCAGAGAAGGTCTTGAGGTCAGCTTGAATGCCTGCTCCGCCGGAGGGATCGGAGCCTGCGATGGTCAGAGCCGCGGTGACGCCCGGAGTGGTGCGGGGGTTGTCAGGCATGGATGAAGACTCCTTGAGGCTGGGATGATAAGGGCTAAGTGGGGAAGCGGAAAGGCGGGGTGTGGCAGCGGTTTGCCAAGCTCAGCGGGGCAGGTACAATACGGGGCTCCACCTGACCAAGAGGAAACGACTATGTCCCGCGTCTGTCATTTCACCGGTCGTCGCACGCAAACGGGCAGGACCTACTGCATCCGCGGCAAGGCCAAGTACCTCGGCGGCGTGGGCACGAAAGTGACCAGCGCCACGAAGCGGAAGTTCCGCCCGAACCTCCACACGGTCACGGCGGTGGTGGACGGGTCGATCAAGCGAATCAAGGTCTCGACGAAGGCGATCAAGTCGGGCTTGGTGGTGCGGCCGCTGCGTCGGAAGTACGTGTACAAGAAGCCCGAGGGCCAGGCCGCGCCGGCGGCTTGACTTGGGCCTCGATGACGCCAATGCTTATCGGGTCAGGCTTGGACAATCTGGTGCTCCGGGGAGGAGCAGTTGGAGCAGGACCGGGGAACCTTTGGAAGTGGGTCCGCAATCGTCGCTGACACCATCATCAAACAGGCACGATTGACAACCGAGACCCTCGAGAACGCAAGACAGAGTTGACACGGCGGTGATCCTTCGATCAGCCTTGGCGGTGGGCTAGACCCGCGGGGCGTCGAGGCGGATGGGCAGGGCAAAAGAGCAGAGGCGCTGGTGGGTTTCCGCGACGATCAGAAAAATCAGGTGCAGCAGCTCACCGACATCGTTGCGCTCGTCGGCGAGCACGTCTCACTCCGCGCTCGTGGCCGGGAGTTTCTGGGGCTTTGCCCTTTCCACGACGACAAGAACCCGTCGATGCACGTCTCGCCCGCCAAGCAGATTTACAAGTGCTTCTCGTGTGGCGCGGGGGGCGATGTCTTCTCGTTCATGATGGCGTACCACAAGATGACCTTTCCCGAGGCGTTGAAGCACCTGGCGGATCGCGCGGGGGTGAAGTTGACGCGGGGTTCCGGGAGCGGGGAGCGGGGAGCGGGGGAGCAGGAGCAAGAAGAAGGGCCCACCGAGCGCGAGCTGCTCAGCGAGGCGCACGCGAAAGCCACGGGCTTTTTCCGGGCGGTGCTGCGCCACAGCGAGCACGGGAAAGTGGCGCGGGAGTATCTCGAACGTCGCCGGATCAACGCGGCGATGATCGAGCAGTTCCAGATCGGCTACGCCCCGGATCGGTGGGACGGTTTGGTCATGATGCTGCGTGAGAAACGCTGGGATCTGCCGAGTTTCGAGCGAGCGGGCCTGCTCATGCGCCGTCAGGGCGAGGGTTCGGATGCCGCTGCCCCTGACCCCCAGCCCCCAACCCCCAACCCCCAGACGCTCAACCACTACGACCGCTTCCGTCACCGGCTGATCTTCCCGATCTGCGACGCGCTGGGCAGGCCGATCGCCTTTGGCGGTCGCAAGCTGCGTGAGGAGGACGAGCCGAAGTATCTCAACTCGCCCGAGCATCCGCTCTTCAACAAGAGCGCCACGCTCTACGGGCTGCACCTGGCGAAGAAGGCGATCATCGACTCGCGCACCGCGGTGATCGTGGAGGGCTACACGGACGTGATCGCCTGCCACCAGGCGGGGGTGCGCAACGTCGTGGCGACGCTGGGCACCGCCCTGACCTCGCAGCACGCGGCCCAGCTCCGCCGATACGCGGACAAGGTGGTCTTGATTTTCGACGCCGACGAGGCGGGCATCAAGGCAGCCGACCGCGCGGTGGAGATCTTCTTCAACGATTCGCTGGACGTGGCGGTGGCGATCCTCCCCGACGAAGCGGACCCGGCGGAACTCTTCGAGCAGCCCGACGGTCTTGCCAAGTGGAACGCCGCGGTGGCGCAGGCGACCGACGCGTTGACCTACCAGCTCGAACGCCTTCGAGGACGCATCGAGGGGCAGGACACCATCACCGGTCGCCAGCGATTGGCGGAAGACTACCTGCGCACCTTGGCGAATCTGGGCTTCCAGAAGACCTCGGCGATCCGCAAAGGGATGATCCTGGCGCGGCTGGCGGAGATGCTTAAACTAAGCGAATCCGACGTGGACGCCACGCTCCGCAGGCTCGCACCCGCGTCCAGACCGACCAACGCGACGGCTGGGCAAGATGGTCAAACCTTAAGGGGCGCTGTCCGTTCCGGGAGCGATTTGCCCCAACCGCTTGATCCCGCTGTTGCTTCGTCCCAAAGCGGGGCTAGACTTCGCGGCGTTCGACTGGCGGAGAAGCACTTGATCGGCTGCCTTATCCAACGCCCCGTGCTGCTTCACACGGCTCTGCCCGAGGGCCGCGCTCTGGACGAAGCGGTGCAGCCCACCGAACTGCTTTGGCCCGACACGCGCGACCTGGCGCAGATTCTTTACGACGCCCTGCCGCACCAGCCGACCCTCACGCTCAAGCAGCTCCTGGCGGAGTTGGCGGCGAGGGGTCGGCAGGACCTGTGCGACCTGGCGACGGCAGCGGAGGACGAGGTGGATCGTTGCGCCGCCGGCGACGAGTCGAAGCTCCGCGACCTGCTGGCGCAGGCGGCGCGATGCGTCCGCGATTTCCACGCCCAACGCGACTACGAGGCGCAGCGCCGCGAGGCCCTGGACGACGAACAGGACGGAGGACTCAAGCTCAAGCGAATCCTCGAGCAGCAGCGCAGCCGACCCTCCACGCTGCGCATCGCTCGGGTCAGGACGTGAGACCAACCCACGCGAGGCGGCAAGGCCGTCGCCTCGATTTTCAAGGCGGTCCACCGCGCACCGATGCGGTGGCGGGACGAACGGCGGAGGATTCACCGCTCGTCCTCATGATGGAGTGACGCTCGTGATCGCAGCCCAGACGCATCCCGCGGTGGCGGAACTGATCGAGTCCGGCAGGCAGCGAGGGTTCATCACCTTCGACGAACTCAACGCGCTGCTGCCCGACGAGCTGGTCGATCCGGA
This sequence comes from uncultured Phycisphaera sp., assembly GCA_964496285.1. Taxonomy (GTDB): domain Bacteria; phylum Planctomycetota; class Phycisphaerae; order Phycisphaerales; family Phycisphaeraceae; genus CAZBXW01. Next base: position 139,927 of record CAZBXW010000004.1, on the reverse strand, counting down.
CAAGCTCGACGACCTGCTGCTGTCGTTCCAGAGCGCCGGGGTGGAGCTGGTGGACTCGAAGGACGCGCGGGCGACGTCGGAGCCGCCCAAGCCGGTGCGCTTCGGCACGTCGATCACCACCGCGGCGCCGATGTCGCTGAGTCGGCTCGTGCCCGTGGAGGACGAGGAGGACCCCGCCGCCGAGACTCCCGCCGGGGGGAAGCCCGAGAAGGTCGCCAGGCCCTCGAAGCCCGAGAAGGCCTCCAAGCCTGCGCCCGACGCCGCCGTGGGCGACGAGGCCGCCCCCGCTTCGCCCGAGGACCTTGGCGAAGAGGAGGAGATCGACGAAGAGGAGCTCAAGCGTGACATCGCCCAGGCGCTGCAGGAGGCCAGCTCGCGCCGCATCGACGACCCGGTGCGCATGTACCTGACGCAGATGGGCGAGATCAGCCTGCTCACCCGCGACGAAGAGATCCGCCTGGCCAAGAAGATCGAGACCACGCGCATGATCTTCCGTCGCAAGGTGCTGGAGAACGACTACGCGATCCAGTCGGCGGTGGAGATCCTCGAGATGGTCAACGAGGGGGATCTGCCCTTCGACCGCACGATGAAGATCAGCACCGCCGAGGAGGACGCCAAGGGCAAGATCGCCTCGCGGATTCCCGAGAACCTCAAGACGGTGCGGAAACTGCTGGAGCTCAACCGCGCCGACTGGGCGGAGCTGGAGGAGAACCGCAAGCACTCCAAGGCGGCCGGCGAGATCCGCGAGCGCATCCGCACCCGTCGCCGAAAGATGGCCACGCTCATCGAGGAGCTCTCGCTGCGCACGAGCAAGATCCAGCCGCTGCTCAAGAAGCTGCGCGGCATCAAGGACAAGATGGTCAACCTCCGCGCCATCCTGGCCGACAGCCAGCGTCACGCCGACCGCTACGACCCGGAGGACCTGGCGGTGATGCGCGAGGAAGTCTCGGGCCTGCGCTCGCTGGTGATCGAGGAGGCCGAGGAGCTCGAGGCACGCGTCCGGCAGATCACGACCGTCTTCGACGAGTACGAGCGCGCCAAGCGCGACCTGTCCGGGGGCAACCTCCGCCTGGTCGTCTCCATCGCCAAGAAGTACCGCAACCGAGGGCTGTCGTTCCTGGACATCATCCAGGAGGGCAACACCGGTCTGATGCGCGCCGTGGACAAGTACGAGTACAAGCGCGGGTACAAGTTCTCGACCTACGCGACGTGGTGGATCCGCCAGGCGATCACCCGCGCCATCGCCGACCACGCCCGCACCATCCGCATCCCGGTGCACATGATCGAGACGATGAGCAAGCTGCGCAACATCGCCAAGGACCTGCTGCAGCAGCTGCACCGCGAGCCGACCATCGAGGAGATCGCCGAGAAGGCCAAGATGCCCCTGGCGGAAGTGCGTCGCGTCCTGAAGATCAGCCGCCACCCCATCAGCCTCGACCGTCCCGTGGGCGAGAGCGAAGACTCCTACTTCGGCGACTTCATCGAGGACGAGAGCGCCGAGAACCCCTCCGACAGCGCCACCCAGGACATGCTCCGCGGACGCATCGAGCAGGTGCTCAAGACGCTCACCTACCGCGAGCGCGAGATCATCAAGCTCCGCTACGGCATCGGCGACGGCTACACCTACACCCTCGAAGAGGTCGGCCGCATCTTCAAGGTCACCCGCGAGCGTGTCCGCCAGGTCGAGGCCAAGGCCATCCGCAAGCTCCAGCACCCCGTCCGCGCCCGCAAGCTTGTGGGCTTCCTCGACGGCTCGTGGGAGAAGGAAGCGGAGTGATCCGCCCTGACGCCTCAAGCCGAGGACGTGCTCATCCCCGGATCCCGCAGCGCCTCGCATCACCGGGCTGAGGACAGCCCGGCTCCGAAGCCGGGTCGCTCCCGCCAGGCGATTCCGCTAAACTGTCGCGCGATGGAGGCTGTAGAACGCGCCGATGTCAACGTGGCCCAGACGCCATCCGGGGGCGCTTCCGCGGGCGCTGCTGGGCGGCGCAACGTACCTTTTCAAAAAGTTGAGCTGATGTACTATCCCATTCACGCAGCGGAGCAGCGACCCAAGCTCGAAGGCCAGTTCGACAGCCCGCAATGGGCGGCGGCCAAGGTGCTCGAACTCACCCACTGGCAGCAGCGCGGCAGCAGTCACAGACCCCTCGTGCGTGCCAAGGTGCTCTACGACGACCGCGGACTGGACCTGATTTTCCGTGTCGAGGACCGTTACGTCCGCAGTCTGGTCACCAAGTATCAGGGCATGGTGTGCACCGACTCGTGCGTGGAGTTCTTCGTCGAGCCGGTGCCCAGTCGAGGGTACTTCAACTTCGAGGTCAACGCCGGCGGCGCGCTGCACCTGTCGTTCATCGAGGACCATCGGCCCACGCACGGCGGCTTCGCCAGGTGGACGCCCGTGCCGCGCGAGCTGGGCGAGCAGGTGGAGATTTACCACTCGATGCCCAAGGTGGTGGACCCGGAGATCGCCCAGGCGGTGACGTGGACCGTGCAGTACCACGTGCCTTACGCGATCTTCGAGCACTACCTGGGCAAGGTGAAACCCAAGCCCGGGACGCGCTGGCGCGCCAACTTCTACAAGTGCGCCGACCACACCAGCCACCCCCACTGGGCCATGTGGGCGCCGGTCAACGGTTCCTTCAGCTTCCACCAGCCTGAGTACTTCGGGGTCGTGGAGTTCAAGTGAGCAGCCGATCCGCGGATCGATACATCCCCGGCTTCCACAGACACCCTTCAACTCGCACAAGCCGGGGATGTACTCATCCCCGGATCCCTCCCCCGCATCTCAAGGCAGCGTGAACGTCCCCCAGCGCAGCGGGCTGAACTCCGCCTCCGTGGGCGTGTCGTTCACGACGTTGGTCTGCTTGTCCACCCACTGCACGCGCTGCCCGGTGCGTCCGCCGGTCTCATCGCCAAAGAGAATCCCCACGTCACCCCGCAACTGACCACCGGCAGCGGGCGTCACGTCGAGCACCGCCCAGGGGATGCTCGCGGTCACGAAGTACTCCCCGCTGCCCGGACGCGACTGCCACGTCACGCTCGGCTGCACCGCGACGTACTGGAATGTGCTTGCCCTCACCGGTGAAACAAAGGTGTAGGCCGCGTCACCCGGTCCCGCGGGTTTGTACGCCACCGCGGTCGGGCCGTTCGCCAGACTCGCCAGGAGCAGTCGTACGCCGCCGCCCTGGGCTCCGGCCGGAGCGACGAACACGTTCACGCCGTCACCGCTCTTGAACGCCTCGGCGGGCAGTGTGCCCTTGTTCACCAGCGGCGTGGGATCGAACACCTGCCAGGCGACGTGCAAATTCGCCTCGTCAAAGCGGAGCATCGCCTTGCCCTGCTCCTCCTTGCCCAGCCGGAGGCTTAGGGCGTTGTTGTCGAAAGCAAGGTTGTTCACGTCGAACGCGCCGCCCCGCTGCAGGGCGTAGGTCGTCGTCTGCGCGTCAGCGCCGAGCTTAGGCGTAAAGGCGCGCGCCTTCTGGACCATCTCAGCCGTCAACTCGACGCGCACCGGCGAAGCGTCGGCCACGCTCTCCAATCCCACCACCTGCGCCACGCGCACGTCCGTTTCGCCGTAGGTCATGCGGACCTTACCGTCGTTCTGGCGACCGATCCAGCCGTTGAACGGTTCGCCGCCGAGCGTCGTGTCGTTCACCGGCACGCCGCGGATGTTCGGGTCGCTGGGCAGGCGGCTGGGCGCCAGTCGCTGGTCGGTGAAGAGTTCCCCCACGTAAAGCCCGTCATCGCGGAGCAGGAACTCCTGCCCCGTGTTGCCGCGGATGGAAAGGATGTCGTGTCCACCGGGCTCCGCGGCGTGGATCGTCCCGGAAATCTTGAGTGAACCCATGACCACGCCGGGGATCGCCATCGGAGCGCTGAAAGCGCCGTGGACCGCGATCCAGTAGTTGGGGTATCGCCAGCGGAGATTGCCCTGCGCATCGAATCCCGCGAACCAGTGCAGCCCATGAATCACGCCCTGAGCATCGAGCCCCTCGCCGCTCTGGAGCCCGCCGAAGTAACCGAATCGTGTCTTGTGGATGTCGCCGACAAGTTGGCCCGCCGCTCCCGGCAAGCGCTCCGCCTTGGTCACGTCGTAGATCGGTGCTCCGTCGTCGGTCCAGCGCACGGGACTGAAGGCCAGACCACTGTGATACCAGGCGAGATTCGCGTCGCAGCGATAGCCCCAGCCGCCGCGCAGCACGTTGGGCTGGCCGGGGTCAAACCACTGCACTTCGTCGGCGTCCTGGTAGCCGTCCTTGTTGAGGTCGCTCCACGAGAACACCGCGTTGGGTCCGGGCGACTTGGGGAAGGCCTCGGGGAATCGGACGCCCGCGCCGTGGCCGATCGCCGCCACGCAGAGCCAGCGGTCGCCGCGCTTCATGAAGACCTGGTTCGGGCTGACGTGCCCCTCGACGAAATACTCGCGCTCCGCGCCCGAGGCGCTGGACATGAACATGAACCCGTTGCCGAAGGTCAGCGCTCCGCCGGGGTTGGCGCCGACGTGGAAGAGCGAGACTTTGCCCTCCCGCTGCGGCGGCGCGCCGCCCATGATCTCCATCGGCGTGTAGGTGAGGTTCTCGTAGTCCACATGAAACCGGATGCCCACGTAGACGCCTTGCTGGGCGAAGTTGTCGTGGAGCAGCCCGCCGCTGCCCATGTAGCCGGTGGTCCCAATGAAGTCGCGCAGGAGTTTGCCGGTCTTCGGGTCCCAGACGCTGGTGCGCTTGGGCTGGATGCTGTGCTCGACGACCCAGAGCCGGCTCGCTCCGTCGGGCCGATCTTCGATGGCCAAAGCGCCAGGACGATTCATGCGCTGAGAGTTCCACGGGCCGGGCGTGTGGCCGCCGGGTTCGCCCACGGTGAGCACGGGGTTCCATTGCGCGTCGTACACCTTGACGGTCAGGTCGTTCAGATCCCCCACATAAGCGCGGCCGACGGAATCGAAGGTGACCGCGGTGGGGGTCACGCCCGGAAGCTCTTTGCGCTGGACACTGCCGGCGCCGGCGTCGGCGATAAAGAGCGCCTTGCCCGTCACGCCGACCAGCGCCCCGCTGGGCGCGAAAGCCACGACGCCCGGGCCCTGCACCGCGATCTCGCGCAGGGTCGAGCCGGTCTTCGCGTCGAGGATGAGCACCTTGTTCTGAGACGGGATCGAGACCGCCAGTGTTCCCGCGTGATAGGCCAAGCCGCCCGCCACGTCCGGCAGCGGCACCTCGGGGCGACCGTCGTCGAAGTTCTGTTGCTCCCCGGTGTCGGGGTTGGACCTGCCCAGCACGTTGGCGCCGGGGCTTCCGATCCCGCCGTGGGCGAAGTAGACGTGCGCTTCAGAGCCAGCGATGTACCACGCGCCCGCGCCCAGTCGCACCCATTCCCAGAACTTCTGGTCCGTCGCGTCCAGACCGATGAACCCGTTGCCCGTCTCTCCGCCGTGGCTTCCCAGGAAGACCCGTCCGCGCGTGGCGGCGCTCTTGGGCATCACGCCCACCGAGGTGTGCGGCGAATGGTCCGAGAGAAACCCGCCCAACCCGTCCGCGGTGGGCCAGGTGGGTCTGCCGGGATTGTAGAACGAGCCTTCGTGCAGCACGCCCACGCCGCGATGCGCCAGGGCGGTGGCGGTGTAACTCCCGGGCGCCACGAAGTCGCCCACGAAGATCTGTCGCTCCTTGTCCCATGGTCCCTCAGCGCGGCCGTCCCAGGGAACCTCCACCACCTTCTTCGTCGCGGTGCTGGAGACGAGATAGTCCGACACGTTGGCGTGCGAGGCGAGGTTGCGCACCCGCACCCCGGAAGCGTCGTCGATCGCCAGCGTGAAACGCGTGGCGTCGGCGGGCAACTCCACCCGCACCGAGATGGGGCCCTGCAGCAGGTTGCTCTGCTCCTCCAGCTCCTCGCGAGGCAGATTCCCCGTGGGCGATAGCCTGAGTTTTCCCCAGTTCTGCGGGCTTTGGTAGAGCACGACGCGCTGTTTCTGCGCCAGGTTGATCGGGTCGGCCCACATGACCGCCGGCCAGCGCGTGCCCGTGGGACCGCCCCAGAAATACTCGCCGCTGAAGGTGAACTCGCCCCCGACCGTGGGCTTGGCCCCCTCGCGGTAGAGCAGCGTCCAGGGGATGCGGATCGTCTGCACGTACCCGCGATTGTCGCTGTCGCGCTTGAACCCCATCGCGAAACCCGAGGCGTCGTCCATCACCCGCCCTTCGCCGTGAAAGACGCGTTTGCCCGCCTCGTTCAGGGCGCCGTCGTAGTAGAACGTCGCCACCGCCTTGTCGTGCTTGGACGAGTACCACGCGGTGAAGTGGACCTGCGAGATGTTGGTGATGAAGCGGCCCTGGAACGAGTCGCTCATCCAGCCCTCGCCCGGCGCCCGCACCGGGTCCACGTTGTTGATCATCGGCGTCGGGTCGCGCCAGCGCAGGCCTAAGTAAAGCGCCTCGGCGTCGTGCAAGGCGCTGAGCCGCACCGCGTAACGGTCGCGCAGGTTGCGGGCGTTGTAGATGAGAATCTCGCCCGAGGTGTCCCAGCCCTCGAGCGTGCCGTCGATCTTCACGCCGCCCGTGGGCACGGGCACCGCGGTGATCGAGCCGTGATCAGACTGCGGCGGAAGCGCGTGCAGCGGCGCACCGACGAGACTGGCCAACACGAGAAGCGTGAGCGAGCGCAGGCAATTCATGAAATGATCCTTGGGGGGTGGGGAGACTCGTGTGGGTTTGGACAATCGGCGAATCGTACCCACGAGAGCGGACTAAATCCACCCCCGCGTTTTCACGATAATTCGTGCGTCAGTGTAGCCCGATCGCCGCCGCGTCCCGGTCGCTGAGCATCCCGCCATCGCTGCGCGACTTCACCGTTCCATCGCGCTTCCACGAACGTGCACACTGACTTGCATTCCTTAGGTCGACAATCTCAACTGTCGGATTATCAGGTCTCGACGTACACCATGTTAAATGCATATTTTCTTGACCGAAACCATGAAAAGTATTTGGATGGGGATCGCCTTGTTTACGGACGGCAAAGCGGCTGACTGACATGAGGTCAGCAATATCAACCGGATCAAACCGATCGAGGCAGGACCATCGCGTGATCATCATGGAAGGAACATGCAGAATGATTCCGCATTCCAAGGGCGCCAAATTTTGTTCTTGTCTCACTCTTTCCAGATCACCATTATTGGGATCGGCGACAAAATCCCAGATGGCCCAAACAAGTGGCCAATCCTCGTCAATGTGGACTTTTACCAACTCAGGGAAAAGCTGTAAATGCACACTCTGGGATCCTGCGCCCAGCAATGAGAGCCAAGCCTCATCTGCTGTGTGTGGTTGGATAGGCGCTAACAAACGAACCAATGCGCTACAGATGTAGTGCATCGCGGTCTGTGTACGTCTGCGACGCGAACTATCCGCATCGTCACAGTAGAGACGATCTTTGGTTCCCGAGAGATATTTTGCGCTGAGCGTGCTGTTGCAGAAGGTGAATATGGTTTCGCGCACTAACGCAAAATTGTACGATTCATAACCACCTCGAACGCGATCAATCATGTTGTTGAGTTCACCTAATACCCACGCATCGGGACTGGTAGCATCAGTATTAGTAAACGTGTATTGATTGATGTCGGGCTTGTAATCATAAAGGTTGCTCAGCAGATATCGGATCGTGTTGCGCACCTTGCGGTACTCCTCGCCCGCCACGCGGAAGAAATCGTGGTCTACCTTGATGTCGTTCTCGAAGTTCAGCGACGCCACCCACCAGCGACACACGTCCGCGCCGAACTCCTTGAGCAGCTCCTCCACTTCGAGCGTGTTGCCCAGGGACTTGCTCATTTTCCTGCCGTCTTTGTCCACCATGAACCCGTGGGTGAGCACGGCGCGGAAGGGGGGCTGCCCGGTGACCGCCAGTGCGGGCAGGAGCGAGACCTGGAACCAGCCTCGGTGCTGGTCGGAGCCTTCGAGGTAAAGGTCCGCGGGGTAGTCGCCCTGCATGCGCTTGAGCGCCGCGTGCCACGAGCATCCCGAGTCGAACCAGACGTCGAAGATATCGTTGCCGGTGGTGAGGCCCGCGATGCCAGCGCGGGCTTTGCACCACTGCGGCGCATCCGGATCGTTCGCGGGGTCGTATCCCGCCAGCAAAACCTCCGGGGGCTGCGTGAACCAGGCGTCGGACCCGTGCTGCGCAATGACCTTGGCCACCGCCAATACGCTGGCCCGGGTGAGCAGCGCATCGCCATCCGCGTTGTAGAACGCCGGGATGGGCAATCCCCACGAACGCTGGCGACTCACGCACCAGTCCGGCCGCGACTCCAACATCCCGCGCATGCGATTGCGGCCCCACTCGGGGATGAACCTCACCTCGCTGGCGGTGCGCTCCAACGCACGTTTGCGAAGCGTGGCTCCCTGGGCTTGCCGGTCGACGCTGATGAACCACTGCTCGGTGGCGCGGAAGATCACCGGCGTCTTGCCGCGCCAGTCGTGCGGGTAACTGTGCGTGAACTTTTCCGCGCGGAAGAGGTGCCCGCTCGAACGCAGTTGCTCGACGACCAGATCGTTGGCCTGCCACACGGTCTTGCCGCGAAGCCAGGTCGGGACCGTGTCGTCGAACGTGCCGTCGGCACGGACGGGGCAGTAGATGTCGAGCTTGTGTTTCAGGCCGGTCTGATAGTCCTCGACGCCGTGGCCCGGGGCGGTGTGGACCAGACCGCAGCCGTCTTCGAGGGTGACGTAGTCCGCCGTGACGAGGGGGCAAACGCGCTCGATGAACGGATGTGTGTAGGTGAGCCTGGTGAGATCGCTGCCACGACAAGTTGCGATTGGCGGCATATCTTTGCGTAGCACCTTGGACGCCAGATCGCAGGCGATGAGCACCTTGCGACCCGCCACGTCGTAGACGCCGTACTCGGCGTTGGGCGACACCGCCACCGCGAGGTTGGCGGGCAGCGTCCAGGGCGTAGTGGTCCAGATCATCAGCGAGCCTTGCCCGTCGGTGCGGTCGAAGAGGACAAACACGCTGGTGTCTTCCCGGTCGTAGTATTCGAGTTCCGCTTCCGCCAGCGCGGTCTGGTTGTCGATGGACCAGTGCACGGGTTTGAGGGCGCGATAGACCAAGCCCTTGCCCACGAGGTCGGCGAAGACCTCGAGCGTGGCGGCTTCGTAGGCGGGGTCCATGGTGAGATAGGGCGCTTCGTAGTCCGCCAGGGTGAGCAGGCGCTGCATCTGCTGCGACTGGAGTTTGACGAACTTCTCCGCGGAGGCTTTGCACTTGCGGCGGATGGCGATGGCCTGCATCTCGTGGGATTTCTCGCCCAGTTCCTGCACCACTTTGTGCTCGATGGGCAAGCCGTGGCAGTCCCAGCCGGGGGTGTAGGGCACGTCGAAGCCCATCATGCCGCGGGAGCGGACGACGAAGTCTTTGAGGCACTTGTTGAGCAGGTGTCCCAGGTGGATCGAGCCGTTGGCGTAGGGCGGGCCGTCGTGGAAGACGTAGCGTTTTCCGCCGCGTTGCCGGAGCTGGGCGTAGAGCTTCTGCTCGTGCCAGCGTCTGAGCGAAGCGGGCTCGTTCTGCACCAGGTTGGCCTTCATCGGGAAAGGCGTCTTGGGCAGGTTCAGCGTGTCTTTGTAGCTCTTCTTCGTCGCGTCGGGCATAAGCCGGTCATTGTACAGCCCGCGATTTAATCGCGGGTCCGGTGCAAAGCTCGCGATTTCATCGCGGGCTTCACATGTCAGAGCATGTCGCGGAGCGGGCGCGCCAGTCGGGAAAAATCCGCGGCGGGCATGCACACCGTGTCCCATTTGGGGCTGCGTCGTTTGAGGTGGGCGCGGTAGTCCTCCAGCGCGATCGCCAGCAGGGCGTACCAGCGATCGCCCACGGTGAAGGTCTCCTGGAAGAGCGAATCGGGCGGGGGCGATTCGCACCAGTAGAGAAACGCAAAGGCGCCACGGAAGCCCGACCCAAAGATCTGCTCCCACTTCAGGAGCGACTCCACGTCGCCCGCGGTGGCCCAGTTGTCGAGCGACTTGCCGCTCCTGCCCGAGTGCTTTCGGCCCTTCACGTCCACGAGCAGGTTGCTCGCGTTCTGCGAGTAGACCACGAAGTCGAAGCTCTTGAGCGACTTGGGCGGGTGGGTGTTCTCGATGGCGCGGCGCGCCTCGTCCACCGCGACGTAGGGGACGGCGTGAGTGCGGAGGTACTGCTCGAAGGCCGCGTCGTAATGGAAACGCCGCTGCGCCACGCGGTCACCTCAGACGTTGAGCCAATTCCTCGAAGGGGAGCACCGTCTGCTCGCCGGTGTCGAGGTTCTTGAGCGACGCCTGCCGGGCGGCGGCCTGCTCGTCGAGGATGAGGGCGTAGCGAGCGCGCGCGGACCCGGCGTCCTTGAGGAGCTTGCCGACGTTGCGTGTGGCCTTGTAGCTCATGCGTGCGTGCAGGCCCGCCTGTCGGAGCATGGCCACGACCCCCGGGAGATGCGCAGCCCCCGCGTCGCTGGCGGCCAGGACGAACACGTCCGGTCGGGGCAGCAACTCCGGGGGCAGCAGGTCCTTGTCGCGCAGCACCTCGGCGATGACCATGTCGCCCATGCCGAACCCCACCGCGGGCATCGAGGGGCCGCCGAAGAGTTCGATGAGCTGGTCGTAGCGGCCGCCGCCGGCGATGGCGCGCATGGCGCCGCTGGCCTCGTGAATCTCAAAGACCATGCCGGTGTAGTACGCCAGGCCGCGGACGATGCCCAGGTCGTACTCGCACCAGTTCTCGACGCCGAAGTCGCGCAGGGCCGCGTCGAGGGCTTCGAGTTCTTCGAGCGGTCCGTCCATGCCGATGGCGCGTTTTAGGTGCGCCACGTCGCCGGCGGGGAACTTTCGGCGGCAGGTCTCCTGGAAACGCTCCACGCGATACTCGTCCAGCCCCAGCGCCGCCGCCGCCTTCATGAACTCCTCGGCGGTGAGCTTGTCCCGTCGGTCCAGCAGCTCGAACGCTTCGAGCATCTTGTCTTGCGCCACCCCGATGCGGGAGAGCACATGCCGGACGGTCAGGCGATGGCTGAGCTTGACGCGCACCTGCTGCTCGGTCAGCCCGACGGTGCGGAGGAAGTCCACCGCGGTCAGGACGCACTCGGCGTCGGCGAGCGGCGACTGCGCCGCGTCGGTCCCGATGATGTCGATGTTCCACTGCCAGAACTCGCGGCCCCTGCCGCGCTGGGGCTTCTCCGCCCGGCAGAAGTTGGGCGTGCAGAACCACTTGATCGGCCGGGGCAGCGCGCCCGCCTGGGCGGCGACCATCCGCGCCAGCGTGGGCGTGAACTCGGGGCGGATGGCCAGGTCGCGCTCGCCTCGGTCGGTGAAGTGGAACAGCTCGCTGACGATCCCTTCGCCGCTCTTGACCTTGTAGAGGTCCAGCGTCTCGAAGACCGGGCCGTCCACCTGCTCGAACCCGTTGCGGATCGAGACGCTGCGCCAGGCGTCGGTGAGGAAGTTGCGCTGCGCCATCTCGCGGGGGTAGAAGTCGCGGGTGCCTTTGGGGGACTGAAATTTCATGGGGCGGTGGGTTGAAGGAGTGAACGAGCGATGGAAGCAAGACCGCCATAGTTGAGCAGGTCAAGCGCAAATCGCAAATCAGCGACTTACAATCGTCGTTATGCGCATCATCGCCGGCACGCACCGCAGCCGAAAACTGCACGCCCCCGATGACGCCGAAACCACTCGGCCCATCACCGACCGTGTCAAGCAGGCGATGTTTGATCGGCTGGTGTCGATGGAGCTGATGGGCGGGAACGTGGCGGACGTCTTCGCGGGCACGGGTAGCCTGGGCCTCGAAGCCCTGTCGCGCGGCGCGGACCACTGCGTCTTTGTGGAGCGCGACCGCAAGGCAGCGGAGCTGCTGCATCGCAACATCGAGGAACTGCAGTTCAAGGCGGTGAGCCGGGTGGTGCGCAGCGACGCCCTCTCGCCGGTCTGGCCCAGCACGCTCACGCACGCGCCGCTGCGACTGGTGCTGCTTGACCCGCCGTATCCGCTCACCCGTAACGAGAAAGAGACGGTCAAGCTCGTGTCGTTGATGGAGCGACTGGCGTTGGTCGTCGAGGAGGGCGGGGCGATCGTGCTGCGCACCGACGAGACTACCGCGCCGCCGAGCGTCCCGTCGTGGTCACCGCCGCAGTCGTTCAACTACGGCTCGATGACGCTGCACTTCTACTTGAAGTGAAGCGATCGACCTCCACCCGGTTACGCCTTGGGCTTCCGTTTGGCGTAGTCGTCGATTTCCTGTTGGCTCACCCCGAGCCACTCGAGCATGTGCTGCTCGTAGGTTTTCTGATGCTCGAGGTTGGAGAAGTCCAGGCGCAGCTCGTTGATGACCTTGGTTCCCATGCCGATCCACTCGCGCCAAGTCTCGGCGCCGAAGTGGTCGTAGATGAACTGGCCGGTGGGCCCGCGCATGGGCGGGTCGGGCAGGCGCTTCTGCTGGCGTCCGCTGCGACGGTCGAGCACCGCTTCGCCGACAATCGGTTCAGCCGGTTCAGCCGGGGCTTTCTCCACACGCGGCAGGGGCAGCCCGAGCTTCTCCTTCAGCAGCGACTCGATGGCGCGCTGCGGCATGACGTCGCCGCGGCCGGCCGCCACGATGTACCCCTGTGTGAGCACGCGGCCGGCCTCGTCGAGCTGGTTGAGCTTGACGAGCACCTGCCCGAGCAGTTGGTAAGCGCGCGACAGCCCGCTGTCGAGGAGGATCGCCTGCCTCAGAGCGTCGGCGGCTTTGAGGTCTTCGCCCGCCTCCCGATAAGCGTTGCCCAGGCTGAAGAACGCCATGCCGTCGGGGGCCTCACGGGTCATCTTCTCCCACTGCGCGATGCGGTCCTGTGTGTCCATGGTCATAGCATAGCCTCCCCGGCACAGCCGCTATATCCCTCACGCCCGCGGCGATGGCGGTGACGCCGCGGTGCAGCCGCGGGTTGTTCTGGCCGTTGCATGGAAGGTGAGACTCTGCGCGATGGTCCTGGTGACGATGCTCGCGGCCGCCGCCGTCGCCGAGCCCCCGCAGCCGCACCACGTCCTGATCCGATCCACCCGCGTGGTCAGCGCCGACGGCCGCCGTGACGCGGCGATCTACCTCCACACCGGCTACGCCTTCGAGTGGTACTGCCCCGCGATCGACGGCCAGATGCAACGCGGCTGGAGCGCGGTCCGAGGCCCCGTCTTCACCCCGGACTCCGCTTCGTACGCCTACTTCGGCGAGGACTCCAACGGTTGGAAGCTCGTTCTGAACGGGGGCGAGCAGCCCCTGGAAATCGCCCCCGACTCCCCGCCGATCTTTCTGCCCGATGCCAGGACGGTGGCCTACTGGGCACGCCACGTCACGCGCTCGAACCTGGTCGTGGACGGTGTGCCGCATCCGAAGTTCGACCGCGTGGTCCGTGACTCCCTGGCGTTCAGCGACGACGCCCGGCACGCCGCCTACATCGCCCAGGTCAACAGCTACTGGGTGCTGGTGGTGGACGGGCAGGTCATGCTCGCCGACCGACTGCCCACCGAGCGCCCGCGGTTCGAGCGCAGCCTGACAGGACGTTGGCAGGTCCGCCTCGTCTCGACCTGGGACGAGTAGCCCCGCGTCTGCTATACCTGAGCGGTGCCCGCTGAGCGTGTCTTTCTGGGCTGGGACGGGCCGTGCCTCCCGCGCGCGGTGGATTGGCTGCGCCAGACTTTTCTTTGCCAGGGACGCTGGGACCTGTCGCGCCTGATCGTCGTAGTCCCCGCGGCTCGGGGCGGACGCCGGCTGTTGGAAATGCTCGCCGAGCACGGCGAGGGCGTAGCGATGCAGCCGCCTCGCATCGTCACCGTCGGCGACCTGCCCGAGCTGCTCTACCAGCCCGACACCCCGCTGGCGGACGGCCTGGCGTCGCTGCTGGCGCGAGTCGATTCGCTGCGCAAGGCCGACGCTGCTCTGCTGCGTGCTGTCGTGGCGCAGCGGCCCGACGACGATGACTGGCCCGCGTGGACCGCCCTGGCAGGCGAGCTTGCGGCGCTGCACGAGACGCTCGCGGCGTCGAACGTCTCGGTAGCGCAGGCGGCTGAGCGGTTGTCGCAGTTGCCGGATTTCGTCGCCCACGAACGATGGGTGGCGATGGCAAACCTGCAGGCCGCTTACGAGGCCACGCTTCAGAGGATCGGCCTGATCGATCGTTCTCTGGCCCGCGCCGCGGCGCAGCCGCGCTGCGATCAACGCCTCGTGCTGCTGGGGGTGCTGGAGATGTCCACGTCGCTGCGTGGGCTGCTTGCGCCGCTGGCGGCAGAGACGGTCGCCCTGATTCATGCTCCGCCCGAGCAGGCCGCCGCGTTCGATGAGTGGGGCTGTCCGGTCCCCAGGCGATGGATCGATCGGGAACTGAGCCTGCCGATCCAGAAGCTTCGCATCGTGGAGCGCAGCAGCGATCTGGGCGTGGAAGTGTTGCGCTGCATCGGCCAGGAGGCTCGCTACCGTGCCGACCAGATCACCGTGGCGCTGGGCGATCAGACGCTCTGCGACGCGGTGGAGCGGACGCTGGAACGCGCCGGTGTCCCGGCGCGCTCGGTGCAGGGCGTGGACCTGGGCCGGTCGGCGCCGGCGCTGGCGCTGGCGTCGCTGGCGCGGTTCGTCGATTCGCGTCGGATCGACGACTTGGCGGCCCTGATCCGCGCCCCGGACGTCGAGTCCTTCCTGACTCAGCACGGCCTGGAACAGTCGGCGCAGGGATGGGTTCACCTGCTGGACCGCTACGCCAACGACCACCTGCAGGGCCGACTCGCCGGGCACTGGCTGGGCGATGAGCGACGTCACCGCCCGCTGAAGGCGGCGCACGACGCGCTGCTCGCGCTGCTCGATTCGCAGGGCACGGGGAGGCGGACGCTCGACCGCTGGGCCGGTCCGCTGGCGCAGGCCTTGGCGGGGCTCTACGACCATCGTTCGCTGAATCGATGGAGCCAAGCGGATCACGCCCTGATCGCGTCGCTGGAGTTGCTCGGTCAGGCGTTGGGGCGGCTGGGATCGCTGCACGAAGTCCGTCAGGTCGTGCCCGAGGTCAGCGCGGCGCAGGCGATGACGATGATGCTCGCCGCGGCGCAGGGCCTGGCGGTGGCGCCGCCCGCCAAGCCGGGGTCGGTCGAGGTGCTGGGCTATCTCGAGCTGCAGCTCGACGACGCGCCGCTGGCGATCGTCGCGGGGATGAACGAGAAGCTCATCCCGCGCAGCATCGTGGGCGATGCGTTCCTGCCCAACGCGGCGCGAAAGCACCTGGGCCTGCCCGACGACGAGTCGCGATACGTGCGCGACTTGGCGTTGTTCACCGCGATCCTGCACAGCCACGAGCGGGTGGAGTTGATCCTGAGTCGGCGCGACGCGGAGGGCGGCCCGATGCTGCCGAGCCGACTGCTGTTGGCGCGGCCGGACGCGGAGCTTCCGCAACTGGCGCTGAGGGTGTTCGGCGAAGAGGCTGCGTCATCGCCCGCGGTGGTGCTGCTGGAGCCTGGAAAGGCCAATCGGTTCCTGATCCCGCTGCCGGCGGAGCTTCCGCCGGTGTTGACCGAGCTGCGCGTCACGGCGTTCGGCGATTACCTGCGGTGCCCGTACCGGTTTTACCTCAAACACGTGCGCGGGCTGCGGACGGTAGGCGATCCGCCGCGCGAGTTGTCCGCGCTGGACTTTGGCGTTCAAGCGCACGAGGCGCTGCGCGTGCTCGGACGCGAGGACCTTCTGGACTGCGTCGATCCGGGCCGCATCGCCCAGGCGCTCCGTGCGGCGCTGGCGGAGTCGCTGGACCGGTCCTACGGCGAGGAACTCACTCCCGCGATGCGCGTGCAGATCGATCAGCTGCAACGTCGGCTGGATCGGCTGGCGGTCTGGCACGCCTCGAGTGTGGAACAAGGCTGGCGCATCCGTCACCTGGAGCGGGAGGTGCGCGCCCAGATCGAGGTGGACGGCGCTCCGTTCACGCTCGTGGGCAGGCCCGACCGCGTGGACGTCCACCCTCAGGCCGGTGTGCGCGTGCTGGACTACAAGACCGGCGACAGCGGCAAGAAGCCCAGCGACATGCACCTGCACCTGCGCCGATGGGTCGATCTGCAGTTGCCGCTGTACCGCGATCTGTGCGTGGCGATGGGCCTGGGGGAAACGGTGGAGCTGGGCTACGGCGTGCTGGGCAAGAAGCTCGACGAGATCGGTTTCGTCGCGGCGGGTTGGGACGCGGCGGCGCTGGCATCGGCGCGGGAAGCGCGCGACGACGTGATCCGTGGCCTGCGTGCCCAGCGTTTCTGGCCCCCGGGCGATCCCCCGTCGTTCGACGACGGGCTCCAGGGCCTCTGCGCCGACGAGGCGCCGGACCGAGGCCAGATCATCGACGCTAGCGCCCGGGGGGGTGGCGCGTGACGCTCCTCCACGAACATCCGCATCTTCTGTTGCGCGCCTCGGCGGGCACGGGCAAGACCTTCAACCTGGCGGCGCGATACCTGGCGCTGGTCCACCGCGGCGTGGACCCGGCGACGATCCTGGCGACCACGTTCACACGCAAGGCGGCCGGTGAAATCCTCGGACGCGTGCTCACCTGGCCGGCGGCGGCGGTGCGCGACGAACAGATGCGACGGTCCCTCGCGCAGGCGATCGGCTGCGAGGGCCTGACCCCGGCGCAGTGCGCCGCCATGGTCACCCGGCTGCTGCGGTCGCTGCATCGCGCGTCGATCTCGACGATCGACAGCTTCTTTCACTCCGTGACGCAGTGCTTTCGGCTGGAGCTCGACGCTCCGCCGCAGGCGCAACTGGTGGACCCGCGGGGCGCCGAGGCGGCGGAGCTGCGCCTGGAGGTGCTGGAGGTTCTGCTGGCCGACGCCGCGGAGGACTCGGGGCAGGGGTTGCAGACGCTCATCACGCTGGTGCGTCGCCTGCACCACGACCACGCGGCGCAGAGCGTCTGCGGGGCGATGGACGGGATCATCGAGGCCGGCCAGGAGCTCTACCGTCAAGCGCCGTCGGCGGAGCTGTGGGATCGGCTTAGCGTCGCGAGCCCGGTGGACGACGCCAAGGCTCAGGAACTCATCGCGGCCATGGCGCTGTTGGGCGACCGCGTGCCCAGGACCAGGGCCGGCGGCGAGAACAAGAACTTTGCGCAGTCGTGGGCACAGGGCCTGCACGCGGCGCAGCGGGGTGACTGGTCGGGTTTTCTCGGCACGGGGCTGGTCGAGAAGATCAGCAGCGGTCAGACGGAGTTCAACCGCGCCACGATTCCTTCGGAGTGGGTGCGGCTGTACCGGCCGATGATCGGCTACGCGCTCGCGCACTTGGCGCGACGGTTGTCGCAGCGCACGCGGGGCGTTCACGACCTGTTGCGCCGCTACGAAGAGCGATACGAACGGCTGTCGCGGCAGCGCGGCGTCATGAGCTTCGCGGACCTCACCCACAAGCTCGCCCGGCAGCTCCCCTCACGCGAAGACCTGCTCACGGAGATTCACTTCCGGCTCGATCGCAGGGTCACGCACCTGCTGCTCGATGAGTTCCAGGACACGAGCCTGGACCAGTGGCACGTGCTCGAACCGCTGGCCTCGCAGGTGCTCGCCACTTCCGACGGGTCGCGAAGCTTCTTCTGCGTGGGGGACGAGAAGCAGGCGATCTACGGCTGGCGCGGCGGGTGCAGCGAGCTGTTCGATCACGTGGAGCAGGGCGTGGGCCGCGGCGCGGTGCAGACGCGGACGCTGCGTCGGAGCTATCGCTCTTCGCAGGTGGTGCTCGACGCGGTGAACAGCGTGTTCACGCGGCTGACGGACAACGCGGTGCTCGACGCGATGCCGGACGTGGCGCGGCGCTGGGCGGAGTCTTTCCCGCGTCACGAGGCGGCGAAGGACCTGCCGGGATTTGTGGGTCTGCGGACGACGCCGCTGCTCACGGAGGGGTCGGAGGACCTGTCGCTCAGCGAGGGGCAGGAGTTGCACGTTCAGGCGGCGGCGCAGCGGGTCGCCGAGATTTCGAGGGTGGCGCCTGGGGCGGAGATCGGCGTGCTCGTCGCCACGGGCGATTTCGGCGCACTGATGGTCGACGCGCTGCGCAAGCGCGGGCTGGGCGTGAGCAGTGAGGGCGGCAGTTCGCTGTGCGAGTCGCCCCCGGTGGCGGCGGTGCTCTCGGCGCTGACCGTGGCGGAGCATCCGGGCGACTCGGCGGGGGCGTTCCACGTCTTGAACTCGCCGCTGGGCGAGGCGGTGGGTCTGCGATCGCTCGAGCCTGCGGAGGTCGCGCGGGTTTCGTCGGCGATGCGGGCGGAGCTGCTGGAGAAGGGGTTCGCGGCGGTGCTGGGGCGGTGGGCGCAGGCGGTGGCTGGGGCGTGCGACGGGCGCGGGGTGCTGGCGCTGGAGCGACTGCTGGAGCTGGCGCAGGGCTATCCCGATCCCACGCCGCTGCGGCCGGGGCGTTTTGTGCGATTCGTTCGCGCTGCCCGCGTACAGCGGCAGGAGCGGGAAGCGATCCGCGTGATGACGGTCCACGCCGCCAAGGGTCTGGAGTTCGACGCGGTGGTTCTGCCGGAGCTGGACCGCAACCTGGGCGGACATCACAACGATTCGCTGGCGCTGGCGGTGGAGCGAAGCAGCGCGGTGGGGCCGATCACGGGCGTGTGGCCCCGGGTGGGCAAAGAGCTGCGGGCGATGTTCCCCGAGGCGATGGCGGTGACACAGGAGCAGGAGCGACACGAATGGAACGGGCGTTTGTGCGAGTTGTACGTGGCGATGACGCGCGCCAAGCGCGCGTTGTTCATGATGATCAGGCCGGAGCAGAAGCATCTGCCGCGACATTCCGCTGCGGTGCTGCTGACCGCGGCGCTGGCGGCGGATCAGACGCGGTCGCCCGACACCGTGCTCTACGAGCGGGGCGATCCAGCCTGGCATCGGGGGCTTGAGCCGATCGGATTGTCGGAGCCGCGCCCGGAGCGGCTGAACGTGAAGCTCGCTGGAGCGCAAGGCGCTTCCGGGGGCGCTTCCGGGGGCGCTTCCGGGGGCGGGGGCGGGTCGGGGCGTGCGTGGGTGTGGAAGTCGCCCTCGCAGACGGCTGGCGGCGGGACCGTGCGGGCGTCGGCGTTACTGGGGCTGGAGGAGCCAGGCGGCGCGGACCGTGGCACAGCGATCCACGAGTTGTTCGCGGGCGTGGAATGGGCGGAGGAGTGGTCGCCCCCGGAAGCGCTGTTGGCGCGGAGGGGGGAGGAGCCGGTGGCGGCGTTCCTGCGTGCCATGGACGTGGAGGTGGTGCGAAGGGCGTTGTCACGGGATCGCTCGGACGGGACGCGCTGGGCTGCGGGTGCGGAGTTGTGGCGGGAGCGGGAGTTCGCGGTGCGGGTGGAGGGCGGCCTGGTGCGGGGGCGGTTCGACCGAGTGGTGGTGGGGGCGGATCGCGTGGAGTTGATCGATTTCAAGACCGACCACGTCGAGGCGGACGGATCGAACCTGGCGGAGGTGACGGAGCTTTATGCGCCGCAGATGAAGCTCTACCGCCAGGCGCTGGGCGTGATGCTGGGCGTGGGCGAGGAGCGCGTGAGGGCGAGCCTGCTTTTCGTGGGCGTGGGCAGGCGCGTGGACGTGGCGTAGGGTCGTCGGCCATGCGTGCGAGAGTTCGGGTAGAATCCCGGCCTGTTCCAGATTATTTACCCACACAAGGAATAGACCCATGGCGGGCGTTGCGACGAAGAACGGCAAGACGAAACTTTCCCGAGGCCACGCGGAGCACACCAAGGACGCGGATCAGCCGCAGGCTCTGCCGGGCAAGTTTCAGCGTCCGCTGAAGATCACCGTGCTCGGCGCGGGCAGCGGTTTTACGCCGCGGCTGAGCAAGGACTTTCTGCTCATGGGCAACCCGCACGGCGGGGAGATCGCGCTGGTGGACGTGGACGGCGAACGCCTGTCCACGATGAAGAAGATTCTCCAGAAGCTCATCACGCAGCACGGGCTGGGCAAGGTTTGGAAAGTGACCGGCTCGACGGACCGCCGAAAGGTGATGGCCGGCTCGGACTATCTGACCAACTGCATCGAGGTCAGCGGCCTGTCCTGCGTGGCCTTCGACAACGACATCCCGCTCAAGTACGGGGTGGACCAGTGCATCGGCGACACGATCGGGCCCGGCGGGTTGTTCAAGTCGCTGCGCACGGTCCCGGTCTGGCTCGAGGTGCTGCGCGACGTGGAGGAGCTCTGCCCCGGCGCGATGGTGCTCAACTACACCAACCCGATGAGCATCATGTGCCTGGCGGCGGGGCGTGCGGTTCCGGGCGTGCCGGTGGTGGGGCTGTGCCACAGCGTGCAGGGCACGAGCCATCTGCTGGCGAACTACGCGGAAGTGCCCTACGAAGAGATGGAGTGGGATTGCGCGGGCATCAATCATCTGGCGTGGTTCACCAGGCTCAAGCACAACGGGCGCGACCTTTACGCCACGAAGCTGCACGAGCGGTTTCGCAAGGAGCTCGCCGCGGCGCAGTCGGAGTACGAGGCGGGCAAGACGCGCAGCGACAGCTCGGACAAGCGCGCGGAGATCACCTGGAAACACGGCGACCTGGTGCGCAAGGACATGTGCCTGCACTTTGGCGCCTTCATCACCGAGTCCAGCGGGCACCTGAGCGAGTACCTGCCCTACTACCGCAAGAGCGCCGCGGGCCGAAAGCTGCTGCGGACGTGCTACGACGGCGGGTCCCGTTTCTACGCGACCAACTGGCCCACCTGGCGGCGCAACGCGGACAAGCAGCGGGCGGCCCTGTTGCGCGGCGAGGAGAAGATGAACTGGAGCCGGACCTGGGAGTACGCCTCGTGGATCATCGAAGCGCGGGAGAAGGATTCCCCGGTGCGCATCTACGGGAACGTGATGAATCGCCCGCACGGCGCCCCGGGTGAGGGCGCCAAGCTCATCACCAACCTGCCCGGCGACGGGTGCGTGGAGGTGGCGTGCATGATCGACCGCAACGGGATTCATCCCACGCGCTACGGGGCGCTGCCGGCGCCGATGGCGCACATCTGCGCCTCGAACATGGCGATGTTCGACCTCGCCGCCACCGCGTGCATCGAGAGGAGCAAAGAGGCGGCGATCCATTCCCTGATGCTCGACCCGATGACCGCGGCCATTCTCACCCCGGCGCAGATCAAGGCCATGACGCTGGAGATGTTCGACGCGGAGAAGGAGTTCCTGCCCGGCTACCGGTGAGCCGGAGCGGGGAATTGGCCCAGCGACCGATTGACCCAGAGGCCAGGTGGCGAAGTGATGCGGTGTGTCAGGAGGGGCTGGCGGTTCTTGCCTGAGCACCAGACGATCCCTTGTCCGCGGTTGTGGTTCCCCGGTATCATCCTCACTTCGACGAACCGGCGCCGATCGGCGAGCGTAAATAATCGATTGATTGATCGTGTCATCGCCCCTACGAGACCGAGGTAATCGCAGCATGGCACACGATTTCGTGAAGGACGCCCTGGCCCTGGACACGGGCCAAGAGGGCTTGGCGATTGATTCCCAGACCGGCAAGGTCAGCTTCCAGATTCTCGCCACGCTCCTGGGTGGGGTGCTGCTGGTCTGCTCGTTCGTCGCGACGTTTCTCTTTGGCCCCGGGCCGGACGGGGAGCACGGCAATTTCTACGCCACAGTGCTGGGCGCCCTGGCGGCGATGCTGCTGGGCGGGCCGCTGGTCTGGGTGGCGATCAAGGACCTCTCCACCGGGCACATGCACTTCAACGAGCTGGTCGCGCTGGCGGTGATCGCCGCCTTCGCCATCGGCAAGTACCAGGAGTCGGCGGCCATCGCTTTCTTCATGATCCTCTCGGTGCTGATCGAGAACCGCACCGCGTTGGGCGCTCGCGCCAGCATCGAGTCGCTCATCCGCATCACGCCGACCAAGGCTCATCGCGTCACCGAGGGCAAGGAAGAGCAGGTCGAAGCGCGTGACCTTCGCCCGGGCGACCTGGTGCGCGTCCGCCCCGGCGACAACATCCCAGCGGACGGCGTGGTGGCGCGCGGCGGCAGCACCGTCAACCAGGCCAACATCACCGGCGAGTCGCTCCCCGTGGACAAGAACGCCGGCGACGAGGTGTTCGGCGGGACCATCAACATCACCGGCGTCATGGACATCCAGGTCACCAAGGCCGGCGAAGACACGACGCTCGGCCGCGTCAAGGACCTGATCCTTCAGGCCGAACGCACCCGCATCCCCATCATGCGCATGATCGACCGCTACGCTTCGTGGTACACGCCCACGGTGCTGATGCTCATCGGCATCGTCATGTTCCTCACCGGACGCGAGAACCCCACCCGCGCCGTGGAGATCGCCATCACCATGCTCGTGATCGCCTGTCCCTGCGCGATCATTCTCGCCACGCCCACGGCGATGGTCGCGGGGCTTTCCAGCGCGGCGCGTCTGGGCGTGCTGGTGAAAAGCGTCGAGGACCTCGAAGCGGCGCGGAACCTCACCGCCATCGTCTTCGACAAGACCGGCACGCTCACCACCGGGCAGTTGCAGGTCACTCGTCTGAATCCGCTTCCGGGGGTCGAGCCGGTGGACCTGCTGCGATCGGCGGCGACGCTGGAGCACAACAGCAAGCACCCGGTGGCCAGGGCGGTGTGCGAGGTGGCGCGGAAGGCCAGGCTGACGCTGGAGGAGCCGGCGCAGTTCGAGGAGGTCTCCGGCCGGGGCGTCACCGGCGTAGTCGGGGGGCGACGTGTCAGTGTCGGCCGGGCGAACTGGTTAAGCGAGACGACGCCCGACGCCGCCGCGGCGATCTCCGCCGCCGCCGCCTCGCCCGAGACCCAGGGCCTGTCGCTGCTCTTTGTCGTGCGCGACGGGCAGTTGCTCGGATGGATCGGGTTGGAGGACAACGCCCGCAGCGAAGCGCCGGCCGCGATGGACAAGCTGCGGGAGATGGGCCTGAAGCGGCTGGTCATCGTCACCGGCGACCGTCAGAGCGTCGCCAAGCGCGTGGCGGCTCAGATGCACACCGACTACCAGGCCGAGGTCCTGCCGCAGCAGAAGCTCGACTTCGTCCGCGACCTGAAGCAGCAGGGCCATCGCGTGGCGATGATCGGCGACGGCGTCAACGACGCCCCGGCGCTGGCGGCGGGAGACATCTCCATCGCCATGGGCGCCGCGGGCTTCGACGTGGCCATCCATTCCGCCTCCATCGCCCTGATGAACAACAACCTCAACCGCATCCCTTTCCTGATCGACCTCTCACGCAGGACCACCAGCGTCATCCGTCAGAACCTGATCTTCGGCGTGGCCTTCATCGCGGTCTTCGGGTGCGTCGCCGCGATGG
Source organism: uncultured Phycisphaera sp. (assembly GCA_964496285.1). Taxonomy (GTDB): domain Bacteria; phylum Planctomycetota; class Phycisphaerae; order Phycisphaerales; family Phycisphaeraceae; genus CAZBXW01. The sequence continues at coordinate 116,669 of CAZBXW010000004.1, read as the reverse complement.
ACAAGCTCGGCGGGTCCTCCGGCCCGATCATCGCCGCGGTCCTCCACGTCTTCTCCAGTCTGGTCGTCGTCTTCAACTCCGCCCGACTCGTCCGCGCCGGCGAAGACATCGAGCAGGTGGAGCACGAAGCGCTCGCCCGAGCCGAGGCGCGGGTCGGTCGAAGTGAAAGTTCTGTAGGAGTGCCCGCCCCGGTGTGAAGAAGGGTCTAGGCTCTAAGGTCTAGGGTCTAAGGAAAAAAATAAATCCTCGACCTCGGATTTTTCACCCTAGACCTTAGACCCTGGACCTTAGACCCTCTCACCCAACTTCGCGTGTCTGAAACAGTCCCACCGCCATGAAGAGAATCGCCGCGATGAAGAGCAACGCGTACCCGCTGGCCAGGGCGACGTACTCCAGCGTCAGGTCCAGTTCGTTGGTCAGGGCGTCGGCGGTCCAGAGGAAATGGACGTTGGGGATCAGGTAGTAGAGCGTGGCTGCCAGAGTGCTGTCATGAACGTAGGCGCCGAAAATCCCGTGGCTCACCAGCCCCAGCAGGAAGACCAGGGCGCAGATGACCAGCGTCATCACCTGGCCCAGCCGGGTCGAGGCGGCGATCGCCACCGCGGTGAGCAGCAGCACCGCCTGCAGCACCAGCAGCAGCGCCATGGGCAGTTGACCGGCCATGAACGCCCCCTCGCGCGCCATCTCGGCGCTGGGCCACTGGAACTTCCAGCCCTTGGCGATGAACAGCACCAGCGCGAACGCCGCGGTCTGCGAGACCGCCAGGCTCACGATCAGCGTGGAGGTGAACACCTTGCGGTGCAGGTAGTTCGCCGCCACCGACCCGAACAGCGCCACGCCGCCCAGCCCCACGCCCAGCACGATCACCGGCAGGTCGAACGGGTCGCTGGCGGTCATCATCACCTTGTGCCGCACCGCGAGCATGAAGACCATGGTGAGCGTCCAGAACGCCAGCACCAGCGCCGCCGCCACGCCCAGGAACTTGCCCAGCACGAACGCCGGCCTGGACACCGGTTTGGAGATCGTCGTGAGCACGGTCTGGTTCTCGATCTCGTTGCTCACCACGCCCGTGGCGGTGAACGCCGCCAGGAACAGGCCCGCCAGCGCCAGCGTCGAGAGCCCCATGTCCACCATCAGCTTGTTGTCGTCCTCGAGCGTGTTGGCGGCGATCGAGGGCAGCAGCACAAACACCAGCACCCCCGCCAGCGTCACCACCGTGAAGATCGGTTGCCGAATGCTCTCCACGAAAGCGTTGCGCGCGATGGCCAGGACTTGCTGAATCATGTTGGGGGAGTCTCTTCACGCCGCTTGCGGCCAGGCCCGTCTTTGATACAGGATACGCTATGAACCCTCCCGCGGATCAGCAAACGTATCGACGCGCTTCCGTTGTGGCCCTGGTGGGCCTGGCGGTGCAGTTGGTGTTGGCGTTGGTCATGACGCTGGTGGCGATGTGGTCGCAGAGCCCCGCGGTCGCCGCGGGAGTCTACCACCTCTTTGGAGGGTTGCCGGTCTGGTTCGTGCTCTGGCTGGTGTTTCACCAGTGGCGCACCGAGCGTGCCGAGGCGCTGGAGGTCGAGCAGATCAAAGCTGGAGCCGACACCGCCGCCGCGGGGGAGATTTTCAACGCGCACGGCGACGATCTGCAACTGGCGCGCAAACGCCTGGCGGGACTGATCAAGTGGGGCCTGGGCAGCGTGAGCCTGGCGCTGGGGTGCTATCTGCTCCTGGCCGGTGCACTGCTGCTCTGGAGCAACTACCAGCGCGTGACCGTGGAGAGGCTGGTTTCGGTGACCAAGGCCGCGGAGCCCGGCGGCGCACCCCAGACGGTCACGCAGACCGTGCCCATCACCGCCAAGCGTCTGGCGGAGGTGGCGATGCGCAGCGACGCCTCGGCCATGGCGCTGCTCTTCCTCTGCCTGGCGGGCGCCTTTGTCGCCTTCGTCGTGGCACGCTATGTCGCGGGACTGACCAAGGCGTCGCACCTGCTGCTGCTCCGCGGCGGAGCGAGCTACCTCATGGGCAACGCCCTGGTCGCGGTGCTCCTGGCGCTCGGAGCCTTGAGCGCCTACCTCGACCTCCGCTGGGTCCTGGCGTACCTCGCCCTGGTCGTGCCCGCGGTCATGTTCCTCGTGGGCCTGGAGATCATCGTCACCTTCCTGCTCAGCGCCTACCGACCACGCCGGCCCGGCGAGATCGCCCGGCCCGCTTTCGACTCGCGCGTCCTGGGCCTGCTCACCAGCCCCGAGTCCATCGCCAAGGCGATCAACGAGGCGATCAACTACCAGTTCGGGTTCGAGGTCTCGAGCAGTTGGTTCTATCAACTGCTCGGACGCGCCGTGACGCCGCTGACCGCCCTGGGGCTGGCGATCCTCTTCCTCATCTCCGGCTTCGTCGTCGTTGCGCCGCACCAGATGGCGCTGATCACGACCTTCGGATCGCTCGGCGCTCAGCCTCGCGTGGTGGGCCCGGGTCTGCACCTGAAATGGCCCTGGCCCATCGGCAGGACCCTGCTCTTCCCCACCGGGCAGGTGCAGCAGATCGAGTTCGGCTCAGCCGCCGGCAAGATCGAGAAGGGCAAGGCCATCCTCTGGACCAACCCGCACGGGCAGGGCGTCGAGGACTTCTTTACACTCCCGCCCGCCGCCGCCGGCTCCGACGCCGACCCGCGCGACGACGCCCTGAGCGCCGCCCCGGGCACCTCGCTGCTGGGCGTGCAGATCGTCGTCCACTACCGCATCGACAACGTGCTGCAGTACGCCACCTGCGCCCGCGACCCTCGCAAGCTGTTGCAGGCGATCTCGGAGCGTCAGGTCAATCAGCTCTTCCTGACGCAGGACATCGACACGCTGCTGGCGGCGGGTCGGGTCACCGCCGGCGACACGCTGCGCAGCGCCATCAACGCCGCCGCCTCGCGGGCGAGCCTGGGCGTGGAGGTTGTCTTCGTCGGGCTTCAGGGCGTGCACCCGCCGCAGAACAACCAGGTCGCCGACGCCTTTCTTAAGCAGATCGGGGCGCAGCAGAATCGTCAGGCGTCGATCGAGGACGCCCGGAGGCAGCGGACGGAGATTCTCGCCTCGGTCGCCGGTTCGGAGGAGCGCGCCCTGCGCATCAACGAGGCGATCCTGCAACTCGACGCCCTGCGTTCGGCGGGCCAGACGGGCGTGGCGGAGCAGGAGGCGGCGCTCGAGTCGATGCTGGCGCAGGCCGGGGGCCAGGCTTCGCGGGTGATCTTCGACGCCCTGTCCTATCGCTGGCGCACCGCGGTGGAGGCGCGCGCCGAGGCGCTGCGCTTCGGGGCGCAGTCCGCCGCCCACCGCCTGGCGCCGCGCTACTACCGTGCCCGTGCCTACTACGAGGCCCTGGCGCAGGGCCTGGCGCAGTCGCGCAAGTTCGTCGTCGATCCGAGCCTCGTGGCCTCGCCGGTCTACCGCGTGGACCTCAAGGACGCCTCCAGCGCCTGGGAGCAGACCTTCAACCTCGACAAGGAATGACCTTGGAACAGGCCCACGCCCGCGCGGTCGGGGCCTTGTGTCGCAAACGAGAGAGCCATCATGAAGAACCGTTTCACCGTCTTCGTCGGCGCCCTGATCGTGGGCATCCTGGTCGTCTACATGCTCTGCTTCCAGGTGCGATACGATCAGGCTGCGGTGCTCACCACGTTCGAGAAGGCCTCCGCCGCCAGCATCAAGACGCAGCCGCGGCTTTATTTCCGACTGCCCTGGCCCATCCAGAGCCTCTACATCTACGACACACGCCTGCGCGTCCTGGAGGACAACCTCGAACAGTTCCAGACCGCCGACGGCTACAGCATCATCGTCAGGCTCTACACCGCCTGGCGCATCAGCGACCCGCTGGCGTTCTACTCCAACCCCAAGACCCCGGAGGTCGCGGAGGACCGACTGCGTCCGCTGGTGCAGGACCTGCGCAAGGTGGTGAGCAAGTACCGCTTCGACCAGCTGGTCAACACCGACCCGGGCAAGCTGGCGATGGAGCAGATCGAGGGCGAGATGATCGCCACGCTGCAGGCGCAGCTCGACGCGCAGCGTTACGGCGTCAAGGCGCAGCACGTGGGCCTGCGCCGCATCGTGCTGCCCGAGGCCTCGACGCAGCAGGTCTTCGACCGCATGAAGAAGACGCGCGAGGCGTTGGCAGCCAACATCGAGCAGGACGGCAAGGCCGAGGCCACCCGCATCACCTCCGAGGCGCAGTCGATGCGCGACCGCATCCTCACCTTCGCCGACCGCCGCGCCAAGGCCATCCGCACCCTGGGCGACGAAGAAGCGGTCAAGTACTACGAGGCCTTCAAGAGCGACGAGCAGTTCGCGGTGTTCCTGCAACGCATCAAGGCGCTGCCGGAGATCCTCAAACAGAACACCACCTTCGTCATCGACGTCAATCAGCTCTCGGAGTTCAACCTCTTCAGCGGCGCCACGGCGGGCGAACGTCCCGCGGGAGGCAAGCCGTGACTCAGGCGCGAAGCCTCTTCGAGCATCACCACCCCGGCGGCCAGGGTCCGCACGACCACGACCATCACGGGCACGATCACCACCACGATCAGGGCCCACAGGACCCGGCGCAGCAGTCGCTCGCCGACGCTCTGCGGGTCTGTTTCCTGCTGCTGAAATTCGTGATGCTCACGCTGCTGGCGATCTATTGTGTCAGCGGGCTGTTCAACGTCAGGCAGCAGGAGAAGGCGGTGCGGCTGCTCTTTGGCAGGATCGTCGGCGGCGAGGGGCGCCAGGTCCTCGACCCCGGCGGGCCGTACCTGGCGGCGCCGTTCCCGATCATGCAGGTCGTGCGCATCCCCACCTCGCCGCGCGACCTGTCGATCGACCGCGCCTTTTGGTACGAGGTGGACCCGAACAATCCTGCGGCCCCGCCCCAGGCGCGGGCGCTGAGCCCGGAACGCGACGGCTCGCTGCTCACCGGCGACGCCAACATCGTGCACGTGCGCTGGACGCTGACCTACGCGGTGAAGGACCCGATCAAGTTCGTGACGCACGTGGGCGACCAGGCCACCGCCGAGCAGCTCGTCCTGGCGGCGACGGAGCAGGCAGTGGTCCGCGCCGTGGGCCAGATCACCGCGGACCAGGCGAGCAAGGGCGTGGTCAACGCCGACGTGGCGCGGGGCCTGGCGCAGGCGACGCTCGACGCCATGCTCACCGGGCTGGAGCTGCTCACGCTCACGCCCGCCAAGCCGGTCTTCCCCGTCTCGGTGCAGAGCGCCTTTGACGCGGTGACCAACGCCGACGCCACGCGGGGTCGGCTGATCACCCAGGCGCAGGAGACGCGCAACCGTGTGCTGCAGGAGGCCGCCGGCGGCGCTTGGCCGGCGCTCTGGCAACGCGTCCAGGCGCACGAGCTGGCGCTGCAAGGCTCGGACCCCGCCGCCGTCGACGCCACCGGCAAGGCGCTCGATGCGGCGCTCGACACGCTTCAGGTCGCCGACGCCCGCAGCGGCGAGGTCCGACAGATCGGCGGCGAGGTCTCGCGACTGCTCTACGACGCGCGCAGCTATCGTTCCAACGTCGTGCAGGAGATCACCGCTGAGGCCTCGACGTTCAACCGCCTGCGTGAGCAGTGGCGCAGCAACCGCGGCGTGATCGAGGCGGCCTACCTGCGCGAGGCGAGGCTCAAGGTTCTGAGCAACGCGCGCGAGACCTTCTGGACGCCGGCGGGACAGCTCTACCTCGAACTCAATCGCGACCCGAAGATCGCCCAGGAGCAGGAGAAGGCGCGCCTCGCCTCGCCGCAGACGCGGCAGCAGAGCCCGGCCGCCGGCGGAAACTGAACCCGCAACGAGCCCGCACCATGCCCGACAACGAGCCCGTGATCCAGTGCCTCTCGCTCACCAAGGTCTTCAAGGACTTCTGGCTTCGCAACCGCGTCCGAGCCGTGGACAACCTCACCCTCGACGTACGTCGCGGCGAGGTCTTCGGCCTGCTCGGGCCCAACGGCTCGGGCAAGAGCACCACCATCAAGATGATCCTCGGACTGCTCCACCCCACCTCCGGGCGCGTCGCGGTGCTCAACAAGCTCCCCAGCGACGTGAAGACCAAGGCCGTCATCGGGTACCTGCCCGAGGAGAGCTACCTCTACCCCTTCCTCAACGCGCGCGAGACGCTCGACTACTACGGTCGGCTGTTCCATCTGAATCGTGACGCCCGCAAACGTCGCATCGACATGCTGCTGGAGATGGTCGGGCTCGAAGGGGCGCAGCGTCGGCCCATCGGCGAATACTCCAAGGGCATGCAGCGACGCATCGGCCTGGCGCAGGCGCTCATCAACGATCCGCAACTGCTGATCCTCGACGAGCCGACCTCCGGCCTGGACCCCATCGGCACCCGACAGATCAAGGACCTGATCGGCGAGCTGGCGCGGCGCGGCAAGACCATCCTGCTCTGCTCGCACCTGCTGGCGGACGTGGAGGACGTCTGCGCCCGAGTGGCGATCATGTTCGGCGGAAAGGTGCGAGCGCACGGCTCGGTGGCGCAGCTGCTGGTCAAGGAGGGCCTGACCACGCTGCAGACGCCCACGCTCTCGCAGGAGGCGATCCAGGACGTGCGCGCCACGCTGGCTCGGCACGGGGCGCAGTTGCAGCGCGTGGAGCAGCCGCGACAGCGTCTGGAGAACCTTTTCCTCGACATCGTGCACCAGGCGCAGACCCAGGGCGCCGCCACCAGCGGGGCGCGCTGCGGCGGACGCATCGCCGGCTTCCTCGTCAGCGAAGAGGTGGAACGCGGGGCACACCTGCCCGAGTCCGTGGCGGCGGCGAGCGTCATCGACGCCCTGGTGGAAAAGCCCAAGCCGACGCCGGCGGCAGCCTCGGTCGCCAAGACCGCAGCGACTCCAGCTCCCTCGCCCGCCGAGAAGCCCACGGTTCACGAGCAGGTGATCGCGGAACTCGCGGTTTCGCCCGTGCCCACCGAATCGCCCGCTGCGCCGCTGCCCTGGCCCACCGAAGACCTGACCGTGCTGAGCAACCTCGTCCCCGCCTCCCCCGGAACTGCCCCCGCCCCCGGAAGCGTGCCCGCCCCGGTTAGCGGCACGGGGCCGGGTGCTGCGTTAACGGCGGTGGCCATGCCGTCGCCCGTTCCACCGACGCCGGAGCCGCCCGCGCCGGATGATGCCAAACGCACCTCCGCCAGCGGCGAGAAGCCCTACGAGGGTTTTATCGATGCGTTGTCGAAGGTGGAGCCTTGGGACGATAGCAAGGACGCCGGCAAAGCCAAGGAGCCGCCTGCGTCCGCGCCGTGATGGCGTGGATCGTGACGGGATGGTCTCATGTTGGATCGACCCTGGGTGAAATGGCTGGCGATCCTGCTCGCGATCACCGCGATGGGAAGCGGCGCGCTGCTGGGAGCGATCTACCTGGAGAAGATGCGCCTGGCGGACATGATCCACGCCCTGACCGCGCTGGCGGGCCTGGGCTGGTGCGCGCTGGGCATGATCAAGCTCTGGCACGACGCGCCGGCGCGCTGGTCGGGCTTGATTTACGGGGCCTTGATGCTCGTGGCGGTGGGCCTGTGGATGGCGTGGCGCGGCGCGACCGCAGCGGCGATGGCGCTGGCCGGCGTCACGGCGATGGCGGTCATCTTCCTGGGCGGTCTGGCGATCCTCCGCGCGGCGCTGGGGCTGATCTCCTCGGGCGTCACCGGTGTGGCGCGGACGGTGATCGACGAGGCCATCCGCATGAAGGTCGCGGTGATCTTCATCGCGGCGGTCATCGTGGTGCTGCCGTCGATGCCGCTGGTGCTCGACCCGCGCGAGCTGCTGCAGTACCGCGTGCAGTTCTTTCTGACCTGGAGCCTGACGCTCACGAGTTTTCTGCTGAGCCTGATGACGGTGTTCCTGGCGTGTCGGACCATCACCAGCGAGGTGGCGCGGAAGCAGATCTTCCTGACGATGAGCAAGCCGGTGGGCCGATTCGGGTATCTCGCGGGCAAATGGCTGGGCATCGTGCTGCTCAACGCGCTGCTGCTGAGCGTGGCGGGCGCGGGGGTGTACACGTTCGCGCGCCTGCTGGGCCAACGCCAGTTTGCGCTGGCGCGCGACGCTTACGACCAGATCGCGGTGGAGGAGCAGGTGCTCACGGCGCGAAAGAGCATCGCCCCCAAGCCCCCGCCGGGCATGGACCTGGCGCAGGCGTTCAAGGATCGGCTCGAACGGCTCCAGGAGCAGTCGCCGCACCTCTACGGTCAGAAGGGCGCCGCCGCCTCGCCGGTGGTGGCGCGGGAGATCATGAACCAGGTGCAGGCGGGCTGGCTGGCGCTGGGCCCGGGCAACGCGCAGGCGTACGTGTTTGACGGCCTGGAGGCGGCGCGGCAGAGCGTCCGCACGGTTCAGCTACGGATCAAGCCCAAGAGCTCGCAGGCTCCGCCGGACGGTCTGGTGCGTCTGGCGATGCGGGTCAACGGCAGGCCCTTTGCGCTGCCGGCCCTCGCCGACGATCAGTCGCACGCCATCGCCATCCCCACCGCGCTCATCGACGCCAAGGGGGCGCTGGTGATCGAGCTGGCCAACGTGGACATCGAGAACCCCTCGGCCACGTTCCCCAGCACGGTGACGATGGGCGTGAGCGATGGGCTGAGCGTTCTGTATCGTGTGGGGTCGTTCGAGCGGAACATGGCCGGGTCGATGCTCGTGCTCTGGGTGAGGCTGTCGTTCCTGTCGATGCTTGGGCTGGCGGCCGGGACGTTCCTGGGGTTCCCGGTGGCGAGCCTGCTGTGCCTGATGGTGTATTTCACCGCGGCCGCCAGCGGGTTCCTGGACGAGTCGCTCACCTACTACGCGGCGTTGCCCTCGGACCAGACCGCCGCCGGTTGGCCCTGGCTCGTGGCGCTCTGGAGCAACCTCAGCGACACGGCGGGTAAGGGTGATCTGTGGGGCGTGATCAAGATCTTTGTGGCGCTCTTTGGTCGTCTGTTCGTCTGGATGATCCCTTCCTTCTCGTCGTTCGATCCGATCACCCCGCTCGCCAGCGGACTGGCGATCTCGCAGGCGATGGTCGGCGGAGCGCTGCTGCGCGTGGGCCTGGCGTGGACCGGGGCCTGCGGCTTGATCGCCTGGCTCATCTGGAGAAAACGTGAACTGGCGCGAGTGACCGTCTAGGGTGCAGCGATCGGGGATCAGGGCTTGAATACCCCGAGCTCCGATCCTTGAACCCCGTGCCCCGAAGCAACATGCAACGCAATCGAACCATCCAGCTCGTGTGTGTGCTCGGCGTGGCAGTGTGCATTGGGGCGGCGGCACTGCTTTCGAGCCAGGTGCAGGCACGTCGCGACGCGCTGCAGTTGGACTCCTCGCCCGAGCTGGGCGGACGTGCCAGCCCCCAGATGGTGCTGCTGGCGGCGGGCACCGGCGCGTTCCGCGGCATCTTCATCGACGTCCTTTGGTACCGCATCGAGAATCTCAAGCAGGAGGGGAAGTTCTTCGAGATCCACCAGCTCGCGGACCTGATCACCACGCTCCAGCCGCGATTCGCCGAGGTGTGGCGGTACCACGCCTGGAACATGGCGTACAACATCTCCGTCTCGACGCACACGCCGCAGGAACGCTGGGACTGGGTCAACAAGGGCCTGGCCCTGCTGCGCGACAAGGGCATCCCGTACAACCCGCGTTCGGTGAATCTCTACCGCGAGCTGGGCTGGATCTTCTCCCACAAGATCGGGCAGTACTCCGACGACATGCACTGGTTCTACAAGCGCCGCCTGGCGTACGAGTGGCAGGAGGTACTGGGCACGCCCACGCGCGGCGTGGGCACCGCGGAGGCGATCGACCGCTTCCGCAAGATCGCCCAGGCGCCCCCGACGCTGCGGGAGCTGATCCAGAAGGACGCCGCGGCGGGCAAGCTCGTGGCGGCACTGGGGACGATGGCGCAGGGCGTGGAAGACGATCCCGCTCCGCTGCTGCGCGAGATCGGGCGGGTGTTCATGTTCAACTATCTCGAGGGCGATTCGCTCGTGGACGCGGCGGTGCGCGAGCTGCCTCAAGCCTATCGTCCCCAGCTCACGACGATCCTCACGAACGCCGACACCGGCGCGGGGCTGCCCGGCCTGCTCGCGTTCCTGCGCCGACGCGCCGTGGAGGACGTCTACCACATGGACGTGCAGTACATGCTCGCGCTGATGGAGCGATACGGCCCGCTGGACTGGCGTCACCCCGCGGCGCACGGGGCCTACTGGTCGGAGCGCGGCATGGACATCGCCGAGGGCGTCCGCACGCACAAGGGGCTGGACCTGATCAACACCAATCGCCAGACCATCCACGCCATGCAGGAGCTGGCGTCCACCGGCGACATCGTCTTCGATCCGATCACCGAGTACATCGACATGTCGCCCGACGTGCGCTTCATCCCCGCCTACATCGAGGCGGTGGAGGTGGCGCTGCGGCGCGTGGACCAGAGCGACGACGCGGAGGTCACCTCGCGTCGCGAGGTCTACGCCGCGGGCTTCGAGAACTTCCTGCTCCGCTCGGTGACCTACGCCTACCTCTACGGCGACCGCGCCAACGCCCAGGAGTACTACGACAAGTGCCGCGACCTGTTCGGGACCAAGCCCGACGCCGTGCGCAGCGGGCGCTACCAGCGGACGCTGGAGGAGACGGTCCTGGCGGACCTGGGCGAGAACCTGGAGAACTGGGACCGCACCACCGCGTTCCTCAGCGCCATGTTCTACACCGCGTTCCAGAAGGGGCTGGGCAACGCCCGGGGCGACGTCTTCGATCACTTCCTGGCGCTGGCGAGGCAGGTCCACCAGCGCCACGAAGCGCGCGCCATCGCCGACCCGCGCGCGGTGCAGCGGCGCATGTCCATCGGCGAGTTCGAGCAGTTGCTGGTCAAGTCCTTCGAGCGCTTCATGCTCGAGCCGGGCGTGGACCTGCTGGTGCGCGCGCGGGTGTGGAGCAACGCCCCGCTGCGGCTGAGGCAGGAGGTCTACGACGCCCTGGCCTCGGCGCTGCGCAACCGCGCCCTGCAGGCCGGCTTCGACTTCGACCGCGCCTTCCCCGAACCCGAAGGCATGCAGGCCATCCGCGCCTCACGTCCGCAGCAGCCCAAGGGCGACGAAACAATCCCCGACACGCCCATCGAACGTAAGTGACGCACCCCGCGACTTCGATGTTTGACTGGATTGCCGGAGGGGAGCGGATCGACTGGATTCGATCAAGAAAACAAGGATTGAACTCGGCCCATCCGGTCTTCATCCGGTGATCCGGTCAAACATAGAGAACCCGTTGCATCACTTCTCGACGCGGATCGTGGCGGTCATGTTGTGCGTGGCGCCGGGGGCGAGGGTGATCGCGTCGGGGCCGGCGTTGGCGGTCTCGACGCAGAGCATGCCGGGCCACTCGTCGTCGCCGAAGTCGGGCATCGCCTTGGCCTTGTCGGTCCACGGGTTCCACACCACCGTGGAGCGCGAGCCTGACTTCTCCACGACGATCCGTCGGTGTCTGCCGGGATCGTGAATGACGCAGGCGGAGTCGGTGGCGTTGTAGAGCCGATCGGTCTGGGCGGTGAAGCGGATCGGTTCGTCGCCCTGCACACGCATCGCGTTGCCCTGGGTCTTGCTCAGGTAGCGGGCGTTCTCCAGGCCCGTCACCGTGGTCTGACGGATATCGCTTATGCCGAAGTAGGTGTGCAACGCCTGCTCGAAGCGGAACTCCCGGGCATCGGTGTTGGTGGTGAGCAGTTCCATCTTGAGGGTCGGTCCGACGGTCACGAGGTGCGCCAGTCGAAAGCGGCAGGGCCAGAGGGCGCGGCTGTGCTCGTCGTCGCTCTTCACCAGCGTGGCCACGACCTGGTCGCGCGAGGCTTGACAACTCTCGAGCGTCCACAACGCCTGTCGCACGACGCCGTGGGAGGGTTTGCTCGGATCGCTGGCGTGAACCGCGAACCACGGGAAGCAGATCGGCACTCCGCCGCGGATGGGCTTGCCCACCGAGAACTGACTCTGGCGGCTCATCCAAAGCACATCGTCTTGGCCCACGGGCTGATAGTGAGTGACGTGCGCACCCAGCAGATACACATGGGCCGAGGCGGCGGCGGTCTGAATAGTCAGCCGCTCCAGACCGCCTTGGCCGACTTCCAGACGCACGCCCGAGGGCAGATTAGGTTTCATCCGCGAAAGTGTACCGCCTGTACCGGCTGGGGAACCCCGCCTACCATGCAATCAGCAGACTCCGCCCAAGTTCCCACCGCAAGCGGCCGATAAACCCACTAGCTCGCTCGAGGTGCTCCGCCGCCTGACCCCTGACCCCCAACCCCTGCCCTCACCGTGGTCGCCAACAACTTCAACTTCGATCAGATCGACCGCGTGGTCGTGGCCAGCTTCCGCGAGCGGGAGGTCACCGGCCCGATGATCGCCGAGTTGGTCGAGGCGCTCTCGGACAAGATGCGGTTCGACGGCGTGGGCCTGTTCGTGCTGGACATGACGGGCGTGGAGTTCATCGCCTCCGCTTGTGTCGGGCCGCTGGTTCGTTTCCTACAGGAGCTCGAGCACATCCGGGGCAAGGTGGCGCTGGCGAACTGCGCCCCGAACGTGCAGTTCCTCTTCAAGGTCACCAAGCTCGACACGATCCTGCCGCTCTACGACGACCGCGAGGAAGCTTGCCGGGAATTGGTCGGCGCCTAGCGGCTTGCGGCTGGGCATCGCGCACGCTAAAAAGGCGCAGCGATGCCCCGTCGGCCCAACATCCTCTGGATCATCTCGGACGACCATCGCTCCAGCGCTCTGCGGGCGCACGGCGATCCGACCGTCCGCACGCCCAATCTGGATCGACTTGTGGAGCGGGGCGTCACCTTCACGCAGGCGCGGCACATGGGCTCGAACAGCGGGGCGGTGTGCATGCCCAGTCGAGCCTGCCTGCACACCGGCGTTCACCTCTACGCCTCCATGATGTCGCACGGGCTGGGCCCCAAACAGGAGTTCAGTCAGGCGACCCTCCGACCCGAGCTCCCCACGCTTGGCCAGACCTTCCGCAACGCGGGCTATGAAACGTTCATCACGGGCAAGTGGCACAACGACGTGCAGTCACTCCAACGGTCCTTCGCGCAGGGCCGCGATATTTTCATGGAAGGGATGTGCAATCACTACCGTGTGCCGGTGTGCGACCTGAGCCGCCCGGAGGAGTCGCGCCTCGCACAGGGGCACTCCAGCGATGTCTTCTCGCAGGCCGCGATCGATTATCTGCTGCACGGCCGCGGCGGTTCGCCGTTCCTGCTCTACCTCGCCTTCACCGCCCCGCACGACCCGCGCCACGCGCCGCCGCAGTATCACGACCTTTATCCGCCCGCCACGGTTCCGCTTCCGCCGAACTTCGCCGCCGAGCATCCTTTTGACCTGGGCGACATTCGGATCCGCGATGAAAAGCTCGCCGCCTTCCCGCGGTCCGGCCAGGAGATTCAGCGGCACATCGCCGACTACTACGCCATGATCACGCACATGGACCACTGCATCGGCCAGGTGCTCGCGGCGCTTCGCACCACGGGGCAATGGGACGACACCCTCGTGGTCTACACCGCGGACCACGGGCTGGCGGTGGGGCAGCACGGCTTGATGGGCAAGCAGAACCTCTACGAGCACAGCACGCGTGTGCCGCTGATCCTCGCGGGTCCGGGTCTGCCCTCGGGCGAACGCCGTGAGTCGCTCTGCCGGTCGTACGACCTGTTCCCCACGCTCTGCGAGTTGGCGGAACTGCCCACGCCCAGCACGGTCACCTCGCGCAGCCTGCTCAAACCCGCCTCGCCGCGATCCACCGTGTGCCTGGCGTACAAGGACCTGCAGCGAGCCGTCACCGACGGGCGATGGAAACTCATCCGCTACCGGCGCAGCCTCGACGGCCAGAAGGGCTGCGAGCGCACGCAACTCTTCGACCTCGCCGCCGACCCGTGGGAGACGCGGGATCTGTCCGGTGATCCCGAGCACCAGGCGACGATCCGCAGACTCACCCAGGCGCTGCACGCCTGGCAGCGTCGCGTGGGCGACCCCGTGGCGTTCTGAGCCTGCGCGTCAGCGCGCCTTCGTCTCGTCGCGATCGATCCGACCGTCGAGCAGCCTGACCACGCGCTGGCATCGCTCCGCCACGTGATCGTCGTGCGTGACCATGACGATGGTCAGGCCCTGCTGGTGCAGCTCGTCGAAGAGGTTCAGGATGTTCTGTCCGGTGACGGAGTCGAGGTTGCCGGTGGGTTCGTCCGCCAGGAGCAGGTTGGGGCTGGACACCAGGGCGCGGGCGATGGCCACGCGCTGCATCTGCCCGCCGGAGAGCTGCGCGGGACGATGGTGGATGCGTTCGCCCAGGCCCACGCGCTTCAGGGCGGCCAGCGAGCGCTCGTGCCGCTCCTTCTTGGCCACGCCCTGGTAGAAGAGCGGGACCTCGACGTTGCCCTGGATGGTCAACTGCGGGATGAGATTGAACGCCTGAAAGACGAACCCGATCCTGCGCGAGCGGACCTGGCTCAGGGCCGCGTCGTCCATGCGTGACACGTCCTGCCCGCCGATGAGGTAACGGCCCGCGGTGGGTCGGTCCAGGCACCCGATGATGTTCATCAAGGTGCTCTTGCCGCTGCCGCTGGGGCCCATGACGCCCATGTACTGACCCTGCGGGATGGTCAGGTCCACGCCGCGCAGCGCCGTGACCGGCGGAGCGCCCGTGGCGGCGCGGTACACCTTCTGCACCGACTGGAACTGGGCCGCCGCCGTCATTTCTCGCTCGTCCTCATCTGCGCCAGTTCGTGCTCGTGGAGCCCGAATTGGCGCGGTGAATAGCTGCCCTGCTGCGTGAACCACTGCTCCGCCAGCGCCCGGCCGCGGTCGTCCGGGGCCACCGGGGCGCGATGCCTGGCGCCCGCCACGGGTCGGCGAAGCTCCGCGTCCTCCACGATAACCTCGCCGCCCTTGATCACGTAACGCGGCGAGGTGAACATCTCCAGCGGCTGCGCGGGTCGGTCATGATAGAGCGTCACGTCGGCGTCGGCGCCGGGCGCGAGATGGCCCTTGTTCGCCAGTCCCAGCACATTCGCCGGGCCGGAACGGGTCACGATCGCCACCTCGCTCAGCGTCATCTCCCGCGTGAGGTCCTTCAGGTGCGTGTGCCTGAGCACGCGCCGCGGGAGTTTCGCCAGTTGTTCGTCGCGCAGCGCTTTGCTCATGAGCTGCGCGATGATCGCGGGGTAAGCCAGGAACGACGCCCCGTTGGGATGGTCCGTCGAGAGCAGCATCCGCCAGGGATCGCTGCACCCGAGCATCAGCTCGAGCCCGATCGCCCACTGCAGCCCGTGCAGGAACTGCCGGTCGGAATACTCGATGGGCATCAGGCCGCAGCCCGCCTCCAGTTCGCTCTCCACGCTCACGTGCCTCTGACCCAGCAGCCTCCAGAGCAGGTTCGCCAGCGGCGTGTCCCCCGTGAGCGTCACCGCCGGTCCGAACATCACCTGCCCCACGTCGGCGGTGACGTGCGGGTGAGCGTTGAGGTGGTCGCACAACCGCGGCGCAGCACTGGTGAAGTCGCCGCGCTTCGTCGAGCCGTAGGCGTGGAACTGCAGGTGCGTGAGGTGAACCCTGCGTCCGTCGAGCGCCGCGAGCGTGTCGAGCGTGGTGCTCACGTTGCCCGGCAGGCCCAGGCGATTGCAGTGGACGTGCGGCGGGTGGGGCAACCGCAGCCGCTCCGCCGCGGTCGCCATGAGTTCGAGGATCGCGCGGGGAGATACGTTCGTCCCCGCAACTTTGTCGTCGATGGTGTCCACGGAAAACTTCCGAGGGTCGTTGCGCCACGAGGCCACGCCGCCGGGGTTGACCACCTTCAGCCCCAGCGCCCCGGTCCGTCCCAGCAGGTGCGCGATGAACGACACCGCCGCGTCCCCGTCGCCGGCGTCGAGCAGTTCGACCACCCGCTGGTGATTGGCCACCAGCAGCAGAAACCCCGCGTCCAGGCAGGGCGTGTCGTCGAGTTCGAGGTGGGTCTGTCGCGCCCCGGAGGGCGACACCGCCGCGTCGATGGCGGTGGTGTAGCCCATCGCGGCGTAGCGATAACCGGTCAGGAACGTCGAGGGGGTCAATGTGCCGCTGCCGCCACGCAGGGGGCCGCGCGCCGGCACGACGTGGGCCGCGTGCTCCTCGCCCTGCATCGCGCGGGCGCGGTTGATGCTCCCCGATGCGATGTGGCAGTGCACGTCCACGCCCCCGGGCATCACCACCAGTCCACGGGCGTCCAGGACTCGCGGCGATGCCTCGGCCGGCAGCGACGACACGATGCGGCCGCCCAGGATGTGTACGTCGCGCACCGCGCCGTCCACGCCGTGGGCGGGATCGAAAACGCGGCCACCGCGGAGGGTCATCGCTGTGGTCATCGCGCCTGCACCTCCTCGAGCAGCCGACCCAGCGCCCGGGCTGTGGGGTCCGGCGGCGCGGCGGCGGGGTCGTCGCAGAGCCAGAGCACCACGCCGTCGCAGCGCATCACCCGCGCCGCGGTCCCCGGCGTGGGCGGCGGGGCGTGCAGCTCCAGCACGCGCGCCGAGGTCGAGGGCAGCTCCAGATCGTGCACCGCGACGATCAGGTCCAACGCGCCAGCGTCGTTGAGTTCCTCGAAGGTGGGGCAGCGGCGTGGGCCCTGCGCAAGATCGATCCCGCCGCGCTGGCTCGGGGAGACGCCGAATTGCCACGTGAGCAGTTCCTCCACGCCGCGCGCGTTACAGGCCTCCTCCTCGGGCAGCGTCAGCACGCACAGCCGCAGATCGTGCTGCGCCTCGCCGGCGAACTGATGCCACTGACTGACGACCGCCGCGGGACACCGCGGCGGCAGCGCCACCGCCACGCGATGCCTGCCCGCGAAGGGCTCGACGCTGGGCGTGGCGCGGAACGCCGCGCGAAGCCGCTGCACCGTCGGGACCGTGGCGTCCACGAAACAGGCCAGCAGTCGCCGCTGCGCGATCGCCTGCGCCACGGGATGGGCCTCGCTGTAGCTGTCGCGCGCCACCCAGACGATCAGGTCGCACGCGAAGACGTGCCCGAGGGTGGCGGTGTGTGTGACCGCCGTCGGGGGTGCGATGACCGAGGGACAGGGCAGCAGACGCCCGCGCGTTCTCTCGGCCAGCGCAGCGACCATGCGCAGCGATTCGAGGGTCAGGCGATGCAGGCCGACAAACGCCGGTGCCCGGCTGGCGCGGATCGCCCGGGCCGCGGCGCGCAGCGCCTCGTCCGTCGGAACGGGCCGCGGCGCAGCGGCGCCGAGCATCGCGGGCGGCAGCACCAGCCGCAGATCGCGGAGCAGCTCATCGCTGGGCGGGCGCGTCGTGGGCGGCGCAGCGTTCATGCAGCGAGCGAGTGTAGACCGTTTCCGCCAGAGCCTGCAAGCGTCGCTCCACTGCGTGCAGCGTCGGGGCCTGGGCCAGCACGGTGCAGATGGGCGAACCGGGGCTCACGACGCTGCCTGGCGCGGGCACGTCGGCGACCTCGTTCGTGGACAGGTGCTCGTAGAGGTCGCCCACCTGGGCGTGGCCGCGAGCCATGACGTAGGCCTTGCCGCAGCATCGCGGCGCAGCCGCCCCCGGCGCTGGCGCGGGCGATAGCGCGTGGAGGTCCTCGGCGCGCTCGACCACCTCGACGCTGGCGGTGTAGCGCGGGTTGACTTCCACCGCCCAGGCTTGTCCGTCGGGAGCGAGCACCGCGTCGATGCCCAGCAGCCCGTGGAGCGCATGCCGCCGCGCCAGGTCGCTGGCGATCCGGCGCAGCGAGTCCGGGACGGGTAGGGGACCGACGCTGCCGCAGTAGACGAACCCTTGGGCGCCGAAGCGTGCGTCGCCGATGATCTGCCGCGTCACGCCTAGGACGGTCGCCTCGCCGTGGTGCGCGTGGACCACGGCGCTGATGGGGGTGCCCTCGACAAAGGGTTGCAGGTACTCCTGGTCCTGTAGCGTTTGGCCCGGGGTGTGAAAGCGTACGCCGCGTCCGCCCGCGCCGCTTGAGCGTTTGACCAGATCGCGTCCGGTGCGCGGGATCGCGGGCCAATTCCCGGGGTCGCGCAGGGCGCGCATCTGCGCGACGCTCAGGCCCCTCAGCGGACGAAGCATCGCGATGCGCTCCACGACATCCAGATGGTTCTCCATCGCGCCGGTGAGCAGCACTTCCGCGCCGGGCGGCGCGTCGTGGAGCAGTTCGGGCAGGGCCTGCGGGTAGTCGTCGAAGGAGCATCGCTTCACCGTCGCCACCGCCGCCAGGTCGCGGTCCGCGAAGAGGTCCACGCACCAGGGGGTGAAGCCCGCCCGTCGCGCCGACCCGGCGGCGGCGCGCGCCGAGGCGCCCACGATGATCAGAAATCTCGGACGTTCAGGCCGGATTGCCGAGGTTGTGTTTGACACCGTTCGAACTCGGACATCAGACCCCAGACATCATCCGCCCAGCACCGTGTCGATCTGTGCCAGCTCGGCGTCGCTCAGGGGCTGGGCGCGGGTGGCCTGGCAGTTCTCGCGCACCTGCTCGGGCCGGGAAGCGCCGATCAGGGCGCTGGTGAGGCCCGCCAGGCGCAGCGTCCAGAGCAGCGCCATCTGGGCGAGCGTCTGACCGCGCTGCCGCGCCAGGGCGTTGAGCTGGCGCGCCTTGTGGAGGGCGCTCTCGGTGACGTGTTCGGGTCGAAGGAACCCGGTGGTCGAGCCGGCGCGCGAGTCGGCGGGGATGCCTCCGAGATAGCGATCGGTGAGCAGGCCCTGCGCCAGAGGGCAGAACGCGATGACCCCCATGCCCACGCGCTGCGTGACCGGCAGCAGTTCCTTCTCGATCCAGCGCTGGAACATGTTGTACGCGGGCTGATGGATGACGGGGATCGTCAGCCTCTGCTCGCGGCTGAGTCGCACCGCGTCGTCGGTCAAGGGTCCGCCGTAGCTGCTGATCCCCGCGTAGAGCGCCTTGCCGCTGCGGACCGCCTGGTCCAGTGCGCCGAGCGATTCGTCGAGCGGGGCAGCGCCGGGGCCGGGCTTCTCCGGGCGGTGATGATAGAAGATGTCCACGTAGTCCAGGCCCAGGCGCTGGAGTGACTGATCGAGCGAGGCGAGCAGGTATTTTCGCGAGCCCCACTCGCCGTAGGGCCCGGGCCACATGCGATAGCCCGCCTTGGTGGAGATGATCAGCTCGTCGCGGACCCCTGCGAAGTCCTCACGGAGGAGTCGGCCCACGCGCTCTTCGGCGCTGCCGGGCGGCGGGCCGTAGTTGTTCGCCAGGTCGAAATGGGTGACGCCCAGATCGAAGGCGGTGCGGAGCAGGGCGCGGCAGTTGTCGTGCCAGGTCGCCTCGGTGAAACCCGCGCCGGGCTGGCCGAAGTTGTGCCAGCATCCCAGACTGATCGCCGGGAGCTTCAAACCCCATCGTCCGCAGGAGCGGAACCAACCGCTGGGCGTCTGTTCGTACCGGTCGGCGGCGGGTGGCGCGTTCATCGTGAGGTCACGGCTTGGCGGCGATGATCTCGAGCAGCTCGATATCGAAGAGCAGGGTGGAGTTGGGCGCGATGGTTGCGCCCGCACCGCGTTCGCCGTAGGCCAGGGTTGAGGGGATGGCCACGCGCCACTTGGACCCGGCGGGCATGAGCTGGAGCACCTCGGTCCAGCCGGGGATGACGCCGCCGACCGCGAACTCCGCCGGTTCGCCGCGCTTGTAGGAGCTGTCGAACTCGCTGCCGTCGATGAGCGTGCCGCGGTAGTGGCAGCGAACGGTGTCGGCCGCGGTGGGCTTGGCGCCCGAGCCTTCGGTGAGGACCTGGTACTGCACGCCGCTGGGCAGGGTCTTGACGCCCTCCTTCTTGGCGTTCTCCACGAGATAGGCTTCACCGTCGGACTTGTTCTTGACGGCGGCGGCGGCTCGCGCCTTGACCATCTCCGCTTGAAGCGCCGTCATGGCAGCCTGAATCTGCTGCGGGGTGAGTTTGGAGGGCTCGCCCGCCTGTGCGTCGCTCAGACCCATCGCCAGCGCCGCGGGGTCGAGTTTCATGCCCTGCCTGCGCATGTCGGTGCCGATGTTCACGCCGATGGCGTAGGCGGCCTGCTGCGTTATCTCGGTCAGGCCCTGGGGCAGAGCCGCCGGGGCGGGCGCCGCTTCCGCGGGCGGCGTGGCAGCGGGGGCAGCATCCGCGGCCGCAGCCGGGGCAGCGTCCTCCGCACGCAACACGGGGCAGAGCACCAAGGCTACAGCGACAGACCAGAGCAGTGGGTTATTCTTCACGGGCGTCTTCTCAAAGGGGACGTTGGGGGGAACGAGCACGAAGCCACATATTAGCAGGGCGCGGTCAGCGTTGGCGTCCACGCTTCCAAGGTTTTTCAGCAGGCGCGTCGAGCGCTTTCTCGTCCACGCCAAAGGCGTCGATCCAGCGCTGCACCTCGCTCGCTGGCAGGGGGCCGCGTTGCGTTTTGCTGGACGTGGTCGCCGCGGCGGGCCGGCGCTGGGCGAGCGTCGTTACGAAGCGGTCGCAGGGGACCACGACGCAGCGCCGCCTCTGGGCGTGTTTCTGAATCTGACGGTCGGAGCTGACGACGGTGAGTCGGCGCGGTGAATGATCGGCGTCGATGATCGCCATGATCTGCTCGTCGGCGGAGCCGTCGAGGCTGTAGCGCAGCTCGACCTCATCCACGGGCGAACCCAGCGCGTGCGGCTTGGGTCTGCCGTCGCAGACGACGATGATGGTCTGTCCGCGCCAGGGGCCCGCAGCCAGGAGTCGGCAGAGCCGGTTCTCGTCCAGGCCCGCCAGGCTCGCGGGCATCGTCTGGTGCAGCAGGTTGTAGCAGTCGATGACCAGCGCCACGCCCCGATTGTATCGGTGCTTCTGGCGTGCCGGGCTACGCGGCCTTGGGTCGGGGGGCGAAGACGCGGACGCAGTTGCGACCGGCCTTCTTGGCGGCGTAGACAGCCTGGTCGGCGGCCTTGATCAACTGGTCGGGGTTCTCGTAGATCGAACCCTCGAACGTCGCCACGCCGATGCTCGCGGTGATGTGCAGCGACTGCCCGTCCTCGCTCTCGACGGTGGCGGACTCGATGGTCTTGCGGATCTCCTCGGCGAGCTTGGCGGCGCTGACGCGGTCGGTGCTGGGCAACACGACGCTGAACTCTTCGCCCCCGTAGCGCGCCACCAGCCCCTTGTCGGAGAAGGCCTTCTTGAGGATCGAGGCCTTCTCGACCAGGACGCGGTCGCCGGTCTGGTGCCCGTAGGTGTCGTTGAACTTCTTGAAGTGGTCGGTGTCGAGGAAGAGCACCGAGAGCGGGCCTGCGCCCTCGCGCGCCTTGGCGAACTGGTCGGCGAGAAACTCGTTGAGCCGCCGACGGTTGGCCACCCCGGTGAGCGTGTCGGTGAAGACCTGCTCCACCAGTTGCTTGTTCTTCTGTTCGAGCTGCGAGGTCTGCTGCGTGGCCTGCAGCGAGATGTTCTGCAACGCCTCGTTGGCACGCGCCAGGATCTCGTCCGCGTTCTCCAGCGGGCCGGTGGGCAGGTCAAAGAGCTTGCGCATCTCGACCGTGGACTTGTGGATCGCCGAGAGCAGCGGCTCGGCTCGGTCTTTGCCCAGCTCGAACCACTCCTGCGCCAGGCGGTAGTACGCCTCGAGCGAGGCGCCGGGGTTGACCTCGATGAACATATCCGCCACGTAGTTGCCCAGCGCCACGCAACGCACCAGCGGCTTGAGCTCCTCCGGCGCCGTGTCGGGCGTCTCGTGACAACGGATCGGCGCCACCAGCAGTGGGGGCAGGTTCCAGGATTCCGCCAGGGCGGCGCCGATCTCCGCGTGAGTGGTCTCGAGGCGTTCGATCTCGAGTTGCAGCAGCTTGCGATGGTCCTTGCCCGACGCCGCCAGCAGCGGCCCGTACTCCCTGGCCAGGGTCTGACTCATCGCCAGCGAACCCAGGTCCTGCAGGAGTGCGCCGAGGAAGATTTCCTCCTGCTGAGGCATGCCCAGCGTCATCGCCAGGGATCGAGCCGCGGAGGCGGAGTACAGGCTGCGCTTCCAGAAGACGACATGGTCGATGTTCTCGCCCGCGTCCTTGATGTTCGACATCAGCGAGAAGCCCAACGCCAGCGTCTTGACGCTGTTGAGCCCGAGGATGACCAGCGCGTGGCTGACGGTGCTGATCGCGTGCGCCTGACCGTAGAAAGAGCTATTGACGGTCTTGAGGATCTTGCTCGACAGCGCCGGGTCGTGCGAGATCGTGTGCGCGATCTGCTTGATGTTCACGTCCTTCTGCTGGACGAGCTCGATCACCTCAATGGCGATCGTCGGCAGACTAGGCAGCCGCGGCGACCGGAGTACTCGGTCCAGCAGTTGCTGATTCATGGACCCCACCTTGCCCTGAGACGCCTGGATCATCGCTCCCGCCGACCCGCGACGGGAAACTTCCGATGCGGTGGCAGAACCCCACCTCTCGGTGAAGCCGTCACGTCATCGGTCAGACGTTTCATCGACGTGATGGCAACTGCACTTAACGCATCGGACTTACCAACTCTCCCCGCGCCCGATAACCCTACAGTTCCCGGTCGCGAATGAAATCGCGCCGCACCACGATCGTGAGGCGGACCTGTTGAATACCCCAGGAGCAGCCGCCGATAACCGCCGATCAACGCGGATACGACGCCGATGACACGAATCTCGTAGGCGTCCCTGAAATCGACCAGTTTCATGAAGGCCCGAAGGATGCAACGGAGAGGGTGGGATTCGAACCCACGTGTACCCAAGGGGCACAACTGGTTTTCGAGACCAGCGCCTTCAGCCGCTCGGCCACCTCTCCAGGGTACGGAGCAGCGGCGGCTCCGTGGCAAGATCATATCAGACGAACGCCCATGAGAAGCGGCGAGAAGTGCTCAAGGCACGCCGGCTTCGGTGAGCCAGCGTTTGAGCGCCTTGGTGGTTCGCTGCTCGATCTTTCCGTTGAAGCGTGCGGTCAGCGGCGCCAGCGAGTCCGCGGGGGAATCGAAACTCAGAACGTCGGCGCGCAGGACCGGTGTGCGTGTAAGAGCCTGGAGCAAAGCGTCGGCTTGCTCGGGGGTGAGTGTGCTGGAGGTGACGATCACCAGATGCTCGGGTCGGCGTTTGAGCGCCAGCTGCAGCGCGGGCAGGAGATCAGGCTCGCCGGTGGGGGCGTGCTGCGTCAGGGCTTGAGAGATCATGTCTCGCAGGGCGTCGTCGGCGGGTGCGGGGCGATCGAGGGGGAAGGCTTTGGGGCTGCCCGCCGCGGCGAGGACGACGCTCACACGGTGAGTGGGGCCGGTCTGCTTGAGACTGGCGTCGAGCCCACGCACGAAAGCATCGAACCAGGGTTGGCTCTGCGCCGAGCCGTCGATCACTAAGGCACACGGACTTTCCAGAACGCAGCCCAGCAGGTTGGGGAAGGTGAGCGTAAAGGGATTCGGTGCGTCAGCGCCGTTGGCCAGGGCGTCGAGACTGTCTGATGCGGGGCGGGTCATGACGTAGATCGCTGCACCCGCGATGCCCAGCAGCAGCGCCATGGCGCAGAGGAATGCTGCCAGGACGCCGGCTTTGATCAGTGCTTTCTTGCGTTTTCGAGCGGTGGGGATCGGGCGTTTGTCGCTCACGCGCACGGTCTTGCCCGAAGCGGTGGTGTAGACCTCCTCGGCGGGCGCGGCGGGGGGCGCAGAAGCAGGGGGAGTCGCGGCCGCGGGCGTGGCCTGGGAAGCCGTCGGCTTGGCGGGCGACGATGCTGCACCGCTGGGCGAGTCGGGTCGATCGGGTCGAGTCAGCCGCTCGGCGCGTTCGTGGGTCGGGTCGGTCGGCACGGTCATCAAGGTGCCGCAGTTGGAGCAGCGACAGACGCCGCCGGCGAAGGCCGCGTCGATCTCGAGCATGTCCTTGCAACTGGGACACTCCAGTTCCAGCGTGTCAGCCATGGTGCGGACCTTTCATCAAGGCGTCGGTCCCATCCAGAGATAGTAGAAACCGCTGGCCGGCTCGCCTAGCAGGGGGGTGTCGAGATTGATCTGGGCGAGGTTGAGTTGTGTCGTGGGTGTTGCGGGGGCGGCGGCGTAGGGCGAGCCGACGTATCGTCCGGGCCTGCGGTACATGACCAGGTCCGCCCTGGCGATGCCCGCGCGCTGCTTGGCCAGCGCCAAGGCGTCGTGGACATCGCCCAGCTGGTCCACCAAGCCGTGCTTGAGCGCCTGTTCGCCGCTGAGGATGCGTCCGTCGGTGACCCGCGGGAAGGTCTCCGGTTCAATGCCTGGTCGTGCCTGGCGGACGACGTCCAGGAAACGTGCGTAGAAGTCGTCCACCAAAGCCTGCAAGACCGCGCGCTGCTCGGGTGTGAGATTCGACAGAGGCGAGCCCGCGTCCTTGTTGGGCCCGGTGGTGATCGCCTCGGCGCGGATGCCCCAGCGGTCGAGCGCCGGCTTGAAGCTCACCGTCTGCACGATCACGCCGATGCTCCCGGTCACGGCGGTGGGGTAGGCCACGATGTCGTCCGCGGCGCAGGCGAGGTAGTAGCCCCCGCTGGCAGCGACGTCCATCATGAGGGCAATCACAGGCTTCCCGGTCTTGCGTCGAAATCGTTGGACCTCACGGTACATCGCGTCGCTCGCGGTGACGGTGCCGCCGGGGGTGTTCAGGCGCAGGATCACCGCGCGGGTACGGGCGTCGTTGGCGGCTTGATCCAGTTTCTCCTGGAGCAGCGCCACGGGGTTCTCGCCGACGCCCAGCACGCTCGGTCGCGAGGCGTTGTAGATCACGCCCGAGACGTCGATGACTGCCACCCGAGCGCCGTGGGCGCCCGCTTCCTCGTGCACGGTCTAGGTGCGCAGGCGGTTGTCTTCCGGGTCGCCGCCGACGGTGAAGGTGATCGGCCCGCAGCCGGCGAGCAGCAGCGTCAGCAGCAAGGCGAGTCGCAGCGGCGCGATGGGCTCGGGCGTGCGTTTCATGGGTGGATCGAGACGGTCATTCTACCGCTGCACGCGGAGGGGCGTGGTCTCGTGGCGCAGCTGCCCGCAGGCGGCGGCGATGTCCCGGCCCCGGCTGGCGCGGATGTGCGTGTTGACCGACGCTTTTCGCAGGACCTTCTCGAAGCCCAGCACCGCCGCGTCGTCGGGCCGATTGAACGGCACGCCCCGCACCTCGTTGTAGCGGATCAGATTGACGTGGCTGCGCAGCGACCGCGCCAGCGTGGCCAGCTGCCGGGCGTGCTCGGGCTGGTCGTTCACGCCGCGTAGCAGCGTGTACTCCAGCGTCACCTCGCGCCCGGTCTTCTCGAAGTAGTACCGACCGGCCTCGAGCAGCTGCGCGATGGTGACGTACTGCGCCCAGGGGATGAGCTTGCGACGCACCTCGTCGTTGGGCGCGTGCAGCGAGATCGCCAGCGTCGCGGGGATGTCCTCGTCGGCGAGCCGACGCATCTGCGCCGGCAGGCCCACGGTGCTGATGGTGATGCGCCGCCCCGAGAGGTTCAGGCCCCAGTCCGCCATGAGCGTGCGCACCGCGCGCACGACGTTGTCGTAGTTCGCCAGCGGTTCGCCCATGCCCATGAAGACGACGTTGCTGACGCGTGCCGCCATGGTGGTCTGCGTGAGCTGGTCGAGGAGCCAGACCTGTTCGACGATCTGCCCGGCGGTGAGGTTCTGCTCCAGCCCGCCCAGCCCCGAGGCGCAGAAGCGGCAGCCCACCGGGCAGCCCACCTGGCTCGAGACGCACGCCGTGCGACGCTCGGGCGTGGGGATCATCACGCACTCGGTCTGCGCCGCGGGTTCGCGCACGCCCTCCCACTGCACGAGCAGCTTCTCCACGCCGTCGCTGGCGGACTGCTGCGTCACGACGCTCCCCGTGGTGAAACGCAGCGCGCCGGCGAGCGCTTCGCGGTCCGCCTTGGCGATGTTCTTAAACTTCCGCGGGTCCGCCTCGTGCTTGCGATAGACCCAGTCGAGCACCTGCTGCGCCCGATACTTCGCCAAGCCCATCGCCGTGACGCGCTGCGCCAGCGCCTCCACATCGAGATCAAAGACGTGATCCTTCAGTTCCATCTCAGAGCTTTATCTCATCTCGTTCTCGATGACTCATTCGTCGTTCCTTCCGCACTCTCCATCCCTCATTCTGATTTCCGGCCCTCGCCCACCATACCCTACAATCACGGCGATGACGACCGCGTTGACGACGCCTTCGCTCACCGTGGACCTGGCGGGCCTGAGGCTGGCCAACCCGATGATGACCGCCTCCGGGACGTGTGGCTACGCCTGGGAGTATCGTGACTTCACGGACCTCACGCGCTTCGGCGCTTTCGTGACCAAGAGCATCACCGCGGAGCCGCGGAAGGGCAACGAGGCCTACCGCATCGTCGAGACGCGCGGCGGCATGCTCAACGCCATCGGGCTGGCCAACGTCGGGCTCGACGCCTTCCTCGCCGACAAACTCCCGCAACTGGCGCAGATGCGCTCGCAAGGCCCGCGCATCATCGTCAACGTCGCCGGTCACAGCATCGACGACTACGTCGCCGCCGCGGGTCGCATCGCTCAGCAATCCATCGTTGACGCCATCGAGCTCAACGTCTCGTGCCCGAACGTCAAGGACGGGTTGACCTTCGGCACCGACCCGCACCTGCTCAAGCAGGTCGTCGCACCCGTCCGCGGCGCCATGCGCCGCGATTGCAAGCTGATCGTCAAGCTCTCGCCCAACGTGGGGGACATCACGCTCACCGCCCGCGCCGCGGTCGAGGCCGGCGCCGACGTGCTGAGCATGATCAACACCTACACCGCCATGGCCATCGACATTCACAAGCGACGCCCGCGCTTGGCCAACGGGACGGGCGGACTCTCGGGCCCCGCCGTGCGACCCCTGGCGGTGTTCCTCGTCAACCGCGTCTATCGCCACGTCGCCAGGCCCGCCGGCGTGCCCATCATCGGCATGGGCGGCATCCAGACCTGGCAGGACGCCGCCGAGTTCATCCTCGCCGGCGCTTCGGCCCTGGCGGTGGGCACCGCGCTCTTCGTCGATCCCAACACGCCGCTGAAGATCATCGACGGTCTGAGTCAGTACCTCAAGCAGCAGAAGTGCGATTCGCTCGCCCAGCTCGTCGGCGCGGTGGAACTCCCCGGGGCGGGGGACGTGCCCCACTCGCCTTACCCATGACCCCTGACAAGCGCGAGCAATTCGACGCGATGCTCGATGCGATCATCGAGGAGCTGCCCGATCACCTGCACAAGCTGCTCGAGGAGATCCCGCTGATCGTCGAGGACGAACCCTCCGAGGCGGTGCTCCAGGAGATGCAGATCGACCCGGAGGAGTCGGAGCTGTGCGGCCTGCACTGGGGCGTGCCGCTGACGCATCGCAGCGTGGAGCACAGCGGCACGATGCCCGACCGGATGATGGTGTTTCGCGGTCCGATCGTGCGCACCGTCAGCCGGGGCGGGCGGGTCCGCCTGACCGAGCTTCGCCGCCAGATCCGCATCACCGTGCTGCACGAGATCGGGCACCACTTCGGTCTGGACGAGGAGGACCTGGCGGCGCTGGGTTACGCCTGATCCGCCGCTGGCGGTCCAGCGCTCTTCCGTTTGTAGCGTTTATCCCGCCCGCGCTCGTCCATCTGTAACAACTTGGTAAGCGACGCTGAATCGCGTCGGGGCGAACGCCGATGCATGGATGTCGCGCCGTGTGGGGCGACGCCTGCGCGTGAAGACTCGACTGACCATCCTCGCGGTGTTTCTGGGTCTTCTGTGTGCCCTGGGCGCGGTGGCGGCGCTGCGAGCCACGGCCAGGCAGTCGCAACGGACGCTGCCGACGATCGAGCCAGCCGTGGTGCGTGCCGCGCCGCTGCGTACGCGGCCCTACACGCTCACGGAATCCTTCTATGGCCTGGTGCAGGCTCATGCCCGACTGGACATGGGCTTTCAGATCGCCGGTCGCCTCATGCAGCTGGGCGACGACCCCGACACGCCGCTGCGCGAGGACGACGAAGTGACGCGCGGCGACGTCCTGGCGGTGATCGACCCGCAGCGCTACGAGGCGGCGGTGGAGCAGGCCAAGGCGCAGATGAGCGAAGCGCAGGCGGCGATGGCGGAGGCGGACGCCGCGGTCAGCGATGCGGAAGCGCATCTCAAGGACGCCAGGAACGATCTGGAGCGATACACCCGCCTGCGCGAGAGCGGCGCCTCCAACCCGCGCGAGGTCGAGAAGGCGCAGCTGGCGGTGGCGATCAGCGAAGCGCGCTTGGAAGCGGTCAAGGCACGCCGGGCGGCGGCGGAGGCGTCGTACGGATCGGCGCGCGCCAGCTTCACGGTTGCCAACGTCAATCTTCAGGACGCCACGCTCGTGGCGCCGTTCTCCGGTCGCGTGGCGGCGCTGCCGTTGGAGGTCGGTCAGACGGTGACGCCGGGACAGCCCGTGGTGAGCATTGTGGACCTGACGAAGGTGAAGCTGGTGGTGGGCGTGGTGGAGCGGAAACTGCCGCTGCTGCGTCGGGGCCAGCCGGTGACGGTCCAGGTCGAGGCGCTGGCGTCGCAGGCGCGGAAGCTGCGCGACGCTTCGGCGTTGGGGGCGCCGCGGCACGGCTATGTCACCATCGTCCCGCCCGCCGCCGACCCCGCCACCGGGCTCTTCAGCGTCGAGATCGAGCTGGACAACGACGAGCGGCTGCTTCGACCGGGCATGGTCGGACGCGCGCTGGTGAGCGTGATGGAGACCAAGGCGGTGGTCGTGCCCGCCTCCGCGGCGATCCGGGTGGGCGACGAGGCCTGGGCTTTCTTCGTGGGCGAGACTCTGCAAGCGGGGCTTTCGCTGGGCGCGATCGGCAAGGCATCGCTCGACGTGCCCACCACGGTGGCGCGCAAGGTCGTCTTCAAGCCCTTCCTCTTCGACAAGGACGAGTATCTGCTCACCGAAGCGCCCGAGGGACTGTCGCGCCTGGTGGTCGAGGGCCACGAGCGTCTGAGTGACGGCGCACCGGTCCGCGTGGTGAGCGAGCCGATGGTCAGCGTGCCCGAGTCGCAGGGCCCGTGAGGCCTTCGACGCGGGCGATGACGTGGAGGCGGGCATGAGCGGCGGACTGACGGAACGAGCCATCCGATCGCCCCGGCTGGTCCTGATGGGGGCCGCGGTGCTGTGCGTCCTGGGCGTGATCGCGGCCCTGGGGCTGCCGCGCGAGCGCACCCCGCGGGTCAAGGTCCCGGTGATCCTCGTGGCGGTGCCCAACCCCGGGGCAGACCCGATCACCAACGAGCGCGAGATCATCCGTCGCATCGAGGACGCCGCCGGAGCGTTGGACCACCTCAAGTCGCGCGGCGGCATCCATAGTCAAGCGGTGCAGGGCGCCGCGGTCATGCAGTTCTTCTTCGAGGACGGCGTGGACGTGCTTCGGGCGCGCGACGAGGTGGACCGGCTGATCAACTCGGTCAAGAGCCAGTTCCCGCCCGCGGCGCAGCAGGACCCGGGGCCGCAGGTCCGCGACATCGCCTTCGAGGACTGGCCGGTCTTGCAGGTGTTCATTGCCGGCGGGCACGACGGACGCCAGCGTCGCCGCGTGGCGGAGCGGCTCTCCAACGAACTGGAGAAGCTCCCGGGCGTGGCGGCGGTGGACCTGTTCGGCGGGCTGGAGCGCGAGGTGGCGGTGGAGGTCAACCCGCACCGCATGGGGCTTTACGGCTTCTCGTACGACCGGATCGCGCAGGCGGTGTCGGCCGCCAACGCCGAGGCGCCGGCGGGGAACATCCAGACCGCCGGTGGAGCCGACACCCGCGTCCGGACCACGGGCAAGCTCGACTCGCTCGAGGCGATCATGCAGGTGCCCCTGGGCGTGCGCGACGGCAAGTCGGTGGTGCTCGAGGACGTGGCGCGGGTCTCGATGGGCGCCAAGAGCGCCACGAGCCTGGCGCGCTACGGCGGCGAGGACGCCACCGTCCTACTCGTGCGCGCCAAGACCGACGCGGATGTGCTGGGCACCGCTCAGGCGGTACAGGCCGCGGTGGACCGCTTCGTCGCCTCGCGGCAGCACGAGGACACGCGGGTCGGCACCGTCCGCTCGCAAGCGCGCGAGATCCACTACATGGTCCACCAGCTCGCCTCCAACGCCCTGCAGGGCATGATGCTCGTCGTCATCGTGCTCTGGCTGGCGCTGGGCTGGCGCAACGCGGCGCTGATCAGCCTGGCGATCCCCTTTGCGCTCGTCGTCACCGCCGCGTTCATGTGGGTCGCCAAGCAGACTTTCTTCCCCGACCTGGCGATCAACAACATGACGCTCTTTGGCCTGATCCTCGTGGGCGGCATGGTGGTCGATGGGTGCATCATCGTGGGCGAGAACATCCAGCGCCACCGCGAGATGGGCCGGCCGCCGCTGGACGCGGCGCTGCGCGGCGTCCACGAGGTGGGCGGGTCGGTGCTCGCGGCCTACCTCACCACCTTCGCGGCGTTCGCCCCGATGTTCATGGTCCGCGGCATCGTGGGCGACTTCCTGGAGGTGCTGCCGATCGTCGTGATCTTCTGCCTCTGCGCCGCGATGCTGGTGGACCATTTCCTGCTCCCGGTGCTCAGCGTGAAGCTGATGAAGAGCGGTAAGGCCTCGGCGTTGGCGTCGCTGGTGAGCCAGGAGGAGAAGGGCCTGTCGCAGGAGGAGCAGGAGCTGCGGCACGTGGATCGGCTGGTGAACGCCAGCCTGTTGACCCGCGGGTACGGGCGCATGCTCGAGACCTGCCTGCGGCACAAGGCCCTGGTGCTCACGCTCTCGGCGGTGCTGGCGGTCTCGCCGGCGGCGGCGTTCCTCAGCGGCGCCATCGACTTCGAGTTCTTTCCCGACACCGACGTGCCCATCATCGAGGTCTACTTCGAGCTGCCGCTGGGGGCGTCGATGCAGAAGCGAACGGTGGCGGTGGCGCAGGAGATCGAGCAGGCGGTGATGCGCGCGGTCAAGCCCGCGGAGTGGAACCGCAGCGGCGTCGAGGGCGTGCCGGTCCGGCCGGTCACGACCATCGGGGAACCCGCGGCGCTGAACATCCGGCTCGACGCGGACACGGGCAGCGGGCCGGAGTTCGGCATGGTCTACGTCGAGCTGGCGCTGGCGGAGGAGCGCTCACGCAGCAGCCGCGAGATTCGAGAGGCGATCCGTCGGGAGCTGCCGCCGCTGCCGGGGGTGATCGTGCGGATCAGGTCGCCGCGCGAGGGTCCGCCCGCCGGCGCTCCGGTGCTGGTGCGGGTGCTGGGCCAGAAGGAGACATCGCTGGATCGGCTTGAAGCGCGGGCGCGCCAGGTGGAAGAGCTGCTGCGCAGCGTCCCGGGGGCGTACGACGTGACCAGCGACTTCCGCGACCGGGCGCAGTTCGAGGCTCGCCCGGACATGGTCGTGGGCCAACTCTTTGGCGTCACGCCCGAGCAGGTCAAGTCCGCGGTCGCCTACGCCCTGGAGGGGCGGAAGATCGGAGAGGTCGACCTGGGCGGCGACGAACGGATCGACCTGCGGCTGCGGAACCTCGAGGAGTACCGCGACGAGCTGCGCGACCTGATGGACCTGCCGATCCAGAGCGACACGGGCCGGGTCGTGGAGCTTCAGCAGGTGGCGCAGGTGGATCGGCAGCGGGCGGCCAACCTGATCCGGCACTACGACCAGAAGCGCGTGGTCAACGTCAAGGCGGAGCTGCGACCGGGGGTGATGCCCGACGACGTGAAGGCGCAGCTCGTGGCGGCGCTCCGCCCGGACCTGGACGCGGCCGATCAAGGCCGACTGGTGCGACACGAGGACCTGCTCCTGAGCGATCACGAGGTGATGCTCGAGTTCGGCGGAGAGACGGAGCTGCGCGACGAGGCGATGGACGATCTGGTCACGGCGCTGGCGGCGGCGATGCTCGTGATCCTGATGATCCTGGTGGTGAAGTTCAACAGCATGGTGCAGGCGCTGATCGTGCTGGCGTCGGTGCCGCTGAGCCTGGTGGGCGTGGCGATCGGGCTGATGCTCTGCGGGTTCGCCTTCTCCGTCTCGTCGATGATCGGGATCGTGGCGCTGGTGGGCGTGGTCGTGGACGTGGCGATCGTGCTGCTGGAGTTCATCAACCTGATGCGGAGCAAGGGCGTGCCGATCGAGAAGGCGGTGGTCTACGCGGGGCAGCTCCGCCTGCGGCCGATCTATCTGACGATCATGACCACGATGGGCGGGCTGATCCCGTTGATGCTCAACCTCGGCGGCGGGGGCGAGTTCTGGCAACCGCTGACCGTGAGCATGGTCGCGGGCCTGGCGGTGGGCACTGCGCTGCAACTGATCGTGGTCCCGCTGGCCTGCGCGGTGCTGATGCGCGAGACCATCCGTGAACCACGAGGCAAAGAGCTGACCTTGCCGAATCTTCAACCCGCCTAATGTTCTTAGAAGAGGGTCAGTGTTTGTAACGATGGATTACAATAGACATAATGGATCGATCCAAGGTCTATGTAGAGACGACGATCATCAGTTACATAAACGTCTCGTCCTAATCGATAGACGATTGCTCGGGACATCAGAAGACCACTCGTGAATGCAGGGTGAACCATCGCGGCGACTACGATCTGTCCGTCTCAGAACCGGTTGTACAGGAAATCCTTTCGGGTGTCCCATCAGCTTCGTCTCGCCGGATGCGAGCGATTTCGGATGCCCCTTGGACATCGATTACCTATGACGTGGCCAGAGTGGCCAAGTCCTTAGTGAGGCCCGGGTGCTTCCCACGCAAAGCCGCGGGCGACGCGGTTCACCTGGCGGTCGCTGCGGTGCATCGCATGGATTTCCTGTTGACTTGGAATCAACGGCCCTTTGCCAATGGCATCTAGCGCGGGCGGCGTATGACGTGCTGCGAGCACTCCGCTATGATCCGCCGATCATCTGCACGCCAGAAAGTCTCCGATGAACCCGTGCCGCGGTTTGATGCGATACTTCGCGCTGACCATCGTGTGAAAGACAAGATCGCCGCGAAGCACGGCCATGAAGTGCTCAGGCTAGTGCGTGCCCTTCAGCGAAACCAGAAGTGACGAGGTGTAGGTGTAGCGGGTTATGATCATACACCCTAATTGAATATCAGGAAAATCTGTCCGTCGCTCAGGTTTGCATCACAGGTCAAGTATGTTGAGAATCAATTTTCGTCACGAACTGGGGTTCTGATTGGGTGTAGCTCAGAAAATTAGCATCGACGCCGGGACCTCAGTTTCTCGGCAATGGAGCGGGATAACGACGTGCCAGAATCACCTGAATTGCCAACAGATCGGAGAGTTCGTGAACAGGTTCCGGCATCGGTCGAACTGCATCCCAGCCGCCGCTACTCTTTTCAGCTACACCCTCATGATTGATCAGGCCAATCACTATGTTTGCGATAAAAAGAAACTACTTGATCGTGCGCCTTATGAAGTGCAGTCAGATGGGTGGGATCACATTTGTCTGATTCTACGAGATCACTCAAGCGCGTGTAATAACTCACATACACACTGAGCGGTGCTATTTTTTCATCGGGAGATGATTTCCCATTTAGATTCAATTCGTGAACCGTTCTATGCTCGTGGAGTGCAGCATCGAGTACCCATCGCATACGTTCCACACGTCGGCTTGCTCGCAATTGAACGATGGTCGTAATGGCAGGCACACCCGCACCTATAAGTGCGCCTAATAGTGCTCCGATGACAGGCATCCAAGAATCCATTGTCATGTCTCCATATGTACCAAGTGAAATATTGCGGGTAAAAGCCGCACAACAACTAGATCTATGGTTGCACGTTAATGTGTGAACGAGATCGTAAAGATCGATGAAACTTGGATCGTGGTTGGTGTTGTCGATTTCTTCGGATGTAATCACTGGCAGCTTTCTGAAGCAGCCCGGAGCGGGTCTCGCCGTGCTTGCGGGCGAAAGAGTCGAGACGGAGAGGATGCGGTCGTTCATGGTGATACTCAGTCTCACCGCTTTACCGGGAAGGTCGTCGGTATCGACTTCTACTATCGCACAGGCATAAGCGCGGCGATACGCACGATTGGCTTTGTGTCGCTCCAACTTCAGCGGCGTGGGCACATCCAGTCCCGCGTCGCGCATCGCTTCGAGGTGGTCGCAGATGGCTTCCTTGGCCATCAACATGCTTCTTCGAACGTGTCGCCCGCCGAGTGGCATCCGGGCAGCTCCGGCACGATTGCGCCGAAGCAACTTCCAGGGTCCTTGTGGATGACGATGGGGTAGAGCATTAGAGAGACGATTTCCAAGGTGAATGATTACTACAGGGCCGCCTCTTCGAGGATGCTGTTCACCGTGCCTTTGGACAAGTTCATTTTTTGGACGTGGGATGGTGAAGATGCCTTGCTTGACGACGTGTTGGAAGTGATGGTGCGAGCCTGTCACGCGGATCAATTCCCAGCCGTTCTTTCTTATCGCGCGGATCAACTCCGGGCTGTACATCGCTCGTACGATATGCATGATATGGATAGGCGTCCAGTGGGGGCGTCATGCTGTCGTGGTTCGCTGTTCCACCAGGTCGGGCATGAGCGGGACGGAGCGGTCGGCGAGTTCGAGCGGGATGACGATGCTGAAGGTGGCGCCGTGGCCGACCTCGCTCTGGAGCTGGATTTCGCCTTGCAGCAGCGAGGCCAATTCCTTGCTGATGGTCAGGCCCAGGCCGGTGCCGCTGGTCTGGCGGGTGACGGAGGTGTCGAGCTGGGTGAACTTCTCGAAGATGCGGTCCTGCTGCTCGGGGGGGATGCCCGGGCCGGTGTCGGCGACGCTGATGCGGACCTTGGGCACGGGGCCTGCGACCGGGTCGGCGGCGATGGTGACTTGTCCGCCGATGGGCGTGAACTTCACCGCGTTGGAGAGGAAGTTGAAGAGGATTTGCTGGAGTTTGCCGGCGTCGGTGTGGATGACGGGGAGGTTGGCCTGGACGCGGGTGGTGAGGATGATGCTCTTCTTCTCGGCCTGGGGCCGGATGAGCGTGACCAGACCCTCGAGGGTGTCGCTGACGCTCACGCCCGAGACGCGGACGTCCATGCGGCCGGCCTCGATCTTGGCCAGGTCGAGCAGGTCGTTGATCAGGTCGAGCAGCCGCCGGCTGGAGGTGATGATGTTGCCCGCGTAGCGGAGGCGTTTCTCGCTCACCGGGTCGTCGGAGTCCTTGAGGGTTTCGCCCAGGACCTCGGCGAAGCCGATGATGCTGTTGAGCGGGGTGCGCAGCTCGTGCGAGACGTTGGCGAGGAACTCGCCTTTGATCTTGTTGGCCTCGTAGAGCGCCACGTTGGTCTGCGCCAGTTCGCCGAGCTTCAGGTCCAGGCTCTTGTAAGCGCCGCGGAGCTGGTCCTGGTTGTTCTTGAGGTTGGCGAGCATGGCGTTGAAGACGTCGGAGAACTGCTCGAACTCGTCGCCGGTGTTCACCTCGGCGCGGATGTTCAGGTCGCCCTCGCTGACCTTCTCGGCGGTGTCGCGCAGGACGCGGACGGGCGAGAGGATCAGGCGGGTGGTGATGAACCAGAAGACGGCGATGGCCAGCAGCCCCGCGAGCAGGCCGGCGGCGACGATGTAGATGCGGTTGAGGATGAGCTGCGACTGCACTTCGAGATTTCGGAACTGCAGGACCAGGACCTTGCGGAGCGGGTCGGCGATGAACGTGGCGTCGAGGCCCGGGGCGAACCCCGCCGCCGCTCCGCCGCCGATGCCCGCCAGGTGCGACTGACGGATGGCACGGACGTAGCGGAAGTAGGGCTGGCCCTGCGGGTCGCGCGCTTCCATGAAGGCCTCGTTGGCGTCCGGGCTGTCCAGCGACTCGGCGGAGTCGAAGCGATCCACGACCCGCGCCAGGAACGGATCGCGGCGGCTGCGCCGCTCGAACTCCCAGTCGTCCTGGTCCAGCACGGAGAGCGAGATCTGGCCCGACTCGGGGATGTCGTCGGGGCGGTCGGTGGACGCCAGGATGCCGCCGATCTCGATCTTGCCCGTGAGCCAGGCGTTGGCGATCTGCCGCGAGCGGACCTGCTGGCCCTCGACGACGAGCTTCTCCATGCGCACCCAGACGACCGCCAGGGCGCAGAAAAGGATGAGCACCACCGCTGCCCCGAAGAGCAGTTGACACTTGCTCGCCAGACTGATGCGCACCGCTTTGGCCACGGCGCCATTGTAAACCGTCCCGCGCCGCTGGATCGCCCGGCCCGATCCGGCGGTTGCCCGCGGTCCTGTTCAGCGCGGATCTTCCCGCGAGGACCGGTCGCTCGTGTCTCGCGTCACACCGTCGGGTCGGTGGCGCAGGCCCGGCGTGCACCGGGGCCCAAGGTCACCGCGTTCTTGCCCTGGCGTTTGGAATGGATGGCGGCCTCGTCGGCGCGCTGCAGCAGTTCCTCCGCGGTTCGGCCGTCCCACGGGAAGCTCGCCAGTCCGCCGGAGATCGTCAGCGTCGCCTTGGCGTCGTCGGCGAGCTTGGGGAACTTGTGATCGCAGATGGCCTTCTGGAATCGTCGAGCGGCTTTGACCGCGTCGGTGGGGTGCGCCGAGTCGGGCTTGCGCGGCCCTTGGGCGTCCCAGAAGATGACCGCGAACTCGTCGCCGCCCACCCGCGCCACCACGTCGTGCTCGCGCACCACCGAGCGCATCAGGCGTGAGGTCTCGCGCAGGATCTCGTCGCCCGCGGCGTGGCCGTAGCGGTCGTTGTAGTGCTTGAAGTCGTCGATGTCGTAGACCATGAGTGTGACGCGGAAGCGTTCGTCGCCGGCGCGTTGGAGGACGGCGCGAAGGAAGCGCTCGAAATAGCGGCGATTCCAGGCGCCGGTGAGTTCGTCCTTGAGCGAGAGCTCCCAGAGCTGGTCCATGCGACGTTCCAGGCTCAGCCAGTGCGCCAGCCAGTGCGCCCATGGGGCGAGTTGGGCCGCGGTGGCGGGCGGCGGGGCGTGCAGTAAGCCAAACGTGAATCCCTGGTGCTCCACGACGTGCGCCGCGTGGTGGGGCGGGACCTCGTGCTGGCTCTTGCACCAACTCAGTTGCGGGAACTCGCTGCGCACCTGCGCGATGCAAAGCGCGGTGGCGAGCGTCTGCCCGGTGCGCTGCAGGAGTTGGCTGATGATGTCCACGTCGCCCAGGTCGTGAGGGTCGGCGGTAGGGGCGGGCGTGGTCGGGAGCGGGGGGGTTGGGGAGCCGGGGAGCGAACCGGGGGAGAATCCGGGGGAGAATCCGGGGAGGGATACATTCCCGGCTTTTTGCGAGGGAGTGAGGTGTTGCGCCAGCTCGGTGGTGGAGGCGCTTTCGAGCATCAGGTCATCGAAGCCCGCGGCGCGCGCCGCGTCCGTCTGGTCGGATCGACCCAGCGCGATCAGAGCGGCGCCGGGGCACAAGTCGCGCAGGGCGCGCACCGTCGCGGGGGCGTCCTCGACCAGCGCCAGCTGCGCCAGCACGAAGCGCGGCGCACCGAAGGCAGCGACATGGCCCAGCGCCGCCAGTTCGTCGGGGACGTGATCGACCCCTTGGCCGATCGCTCGCGCCAGAGATGCGGCGCGGGCGGCGTCGGGCGTGATGAACAGGACGTGGCCCGCCGGTCCGCTGGGCGCTGTGGGGGAGCTGTCCAGGAGGGCTGATCGGCTCATGAGCGCACCTCCTGCGGGCGCAGCAGCATGGCCAGCTCTTCCTGGGTGATGATCGAAGCGGGTGTCAGACCGGAGGTGTCCGCGTGCGGGTTGGGCGTGGCGGGTCGCTGGAGCCTGCTCAGCCCGGTGAGCGGGTCGAAACGCCAGCACAGAACGGCGGGGAAGAAGCGCGACACAGCTTCGAGCAGTTTCCGCGTGGCCAGGCGACGATCGGGTCGGTCGATGATCAGCAGCTTCGAGCCTCGCGCCAGCAGCACCATCACCCGTGTGGGTTCGACGCTGGACTCGACGTTCAGTCCGCGGCGACGAAGCCCATCGATCATCGACCCGAGCGACGGATCCTTCGCGTCGCCCCACAAAGCACAGGCGACCGGCGCAGCGGGCGAGGTTGGATCGTTCAAGCGGCTCATCTTCTCCCAGCCAACATTGTAATGCGTCAGACAGCGAAAAAGTAGGATCGAACGGGCTCGCCGCGCGGACCGGGGCGCTGAGGATCCGGGGAGGGGTGCATCCCGGCTTGCGTGGCGAGGTTTTTGGGGTCAGACCCGCGCCCTGGCTTGGGGGCAGACGCTATGCTGGGAAGTCATGATCGCACTGGCGGGAGTCAATCTGTCCGCCGGCGACATCAGCACGTTGCTGCTTTCGTTGGGCGTGCTGCTGGGGCTGGCCAAACTGCTCGGAGAGCTTGCGCGGCGCTGGCGTCAGCCGGCCGTCGTCGGTGAGATCCTGGCGGGCGTCATGCTTGGGCCCACGGTCCTGGGGGCGCTGCGTCCGGACTGGTACGCGCAGACGTTTCCCGCGGCCGGCGCCGTGCCCGTGGCGCTCGAGGGCTTCACCACGCTGGCGGTGCTGCTGCTGCTGCTCGTGGCGGGCATCGAGGTCGATCTCTCCGCCGTCTGGCGTCAGGGCAGAGCCGCCCTCGCCGTGAGCCTCAGCGGCGTCGTCTTCCCCTTCGGCATCGGGTTCGTCGTCGCTCTGCTCATGCCTCGGCTCCTGGGCATGTCCGACACAGGCGACCCACTGCCCTTTGCCCTGTTCATCGGCATCGCGCTGTCGATCACCGCCCTTCCCGTGATCACCAAGATGCTCATGGACCTGAACATCCTCAAGAGCGACATCGGATCGCTGATCCTCTGCGCCGCGATGGTGGACGATCTGCTGGGCTGGATCGGTTTTGCGCTGGTGCTGGCGCTGATCCACCCCGACGCCACGGCCCATGGCTTCCTGGGCACGGTGGGGCTGACCGCCATTTTCATCGCCTTCATGCTCACGCTCGGACGTTTCACGGTTCACCGACTCCTGCCCGCGGTTCAGGCGCACCTCTCCTGGCCCGGGGGCGTGCTGGGGCTGATCCTGGTCGTGGCGTTGTTCTGCGGCGCTCTGACGGAGTGGATCGGCATCCACGCCATCTTCGGCGCCTTCCTGGCGGGCGTGGCGGTGGGCGACTCGGCGCACCTGCGCCAGCACACCAAGGACCTGATCCGTCAGTTCGTCACGCACGTCTTCGCCCCGGTCTTCTTCGCCAGCATCGGGCTGAGGCTGAACTTCGTCGAGGCGTTCAACCTGCCGCTGGTGGCGTTCGTGGTCTTTCTGGCGGTGGTGGTGAAGGTGGGGGGCTGCTTCTTCGGGGCGCGCTGGTCGGGGATGCCGGTCCGCGAGTCGCTGGCGGTGGGCTTTGCCATGTCGGCGCGCGGCGCGATGGAGGTCATCCTGGCGCAGCTGGCGCGGCAGGCGGGGCTGATCAACAACGACCTGTTCGTGGCCATCGTGGTCATGGCGGTGTTCACCAGTGTCGCCGCCGGCCCCGCCATCGAGCGGCTGCTGCAGCGCAAGAAACCCAAGCGGTTGAGCGACGTGCTCACCGAGCCGCAGTTCGTGCCCAACCTGCGCGCCGTTGATGCGCGTTCGGCGTTGGAGGAGCTCTCGGCGGTGGCGGCACGCGTGGCGGACCTGCCCTACGCCCAGGTGTTCGACGCCCTGTGGCAGCGCGAACGCATCATGCACACCGGGCTGGGCCAGGGTTTGGCGGTCCCGCACGCTCGACTGCCTCAGCTCAAGCGGCCGCTCGTCCTGGTCGGACGCAGTGAACGAGGCATCGACTTCGACGCGCCGGACGGCTCACCGGCGCGACTGGTCTTCGTCCTGCTCACGCCCCAGGGCAGTCAGTCCGAGCAGCTCGAACTGCTCGCCGCCATCGCACGGACCTTCGGCAATCCACGGGTCCATGGCGAGGCGCTGGACGCCGGGAACTTCACGCAGTTCCGCGCCGCCCTGAACATCGCCGAGTCTTCGCAGCTGGGCGAGTGAACCGCGGCGATGGCCGCAGCGCCTTTCCGGTCCGTGCGGCTGCGCGTCGGTCACTCGTAGCAGCGCACCTCGAAGATCGCCGCGGGTGCGGCCCCGTGGCTGGCCAGGCACTCGACGACCAGCCGGTCCGTGGCGATCGGCGGATCGAACGTCAGCGTGTTGCGCGTCTGGTGATTGTCGGTCACCTCGCGCAGCAGCGCCCCGCCGCCGTCGCGTACTCGGTAGTGCCTGACGCAGAAGGGCGAGGCCCGCTCGGGATGACCGTAGAGCACGGTCTCCATCGGGTGGTCGAAGTCGGTGTCGAATCCCAGCACGACCCGGCGCAGGGCGCGGGGCGAATCCCACCGCAGCGTGAGCGATGGCGCGGGGTCCGCCAGCTGCGCCACCCAGGCGTTGGGCTGGGTCGTGGGCCGCGCCACGCCGTTGACGACGTTGCGCGGGTTAAAGACGCTAAGCGGCGGATCGATATTCATCGCCAGGTTCTGTCCGCCGGGCCGACGAAGGGGGGTCCAGAACTCGAAGCTGTCCACGCCGATGTCGGTCGCGGGTTGCTGGATTCTGCGGCGCGACACCGCGAGCACGCCGGTGATCCGTCGCTCGCTGCAGCGCACCTGGACCAGTGGGTTGGGCATCAGGCAGACGAACACGTAACAAGGCTCCTGGACCGCCACGTCGAGCGCGACGCGGACGGGCTGATCCGTGCCCCGCGCCAGGGCGATCGATCGCTTGGCGAGCGTGAGGTCCGGCGTGTGATTGCCCGGTCGGCTGCTTGTGCGAAGCTCCACCTCCAGCGTCGTGTCCAGCTCCACAGTAGCGGTGAACGTCACCGCAGGCATGGCACCGGACGCCACCGGGAGCATCATCGCCCAGGCGTCCTTGAGGGGCAGGAGCGGCCCATCGCCGGCAAGCTCCGCCAGGCGAAGCTCGCTCGAAGCGGTGATCGCGGCCAGGCGAGCCACGTCGTCCGGGTCTTCGAGCCTCATGCCCGGGATGTGCTGGCCGCTGCGGAGCAGGTCCAGTTGCAGCCGGGGCACGTCCACCTCCGCCGGCGCTCGTCGCTGCGAGGCCGCCAGCGCCACCGCCTGCGCCCCGTGGGCGCACGTCGCCATCACGCGCGTGGACCCGAACGCCACGTGCGAAGCGCTGATGACCCGGCCCGCCATGAACAGATTCCGGATGTTTCGGCTGTACAGGCATCGGTAGGGAATCGAGTACGTCCCCTTGGCGTGCCACTGATCGCAGCCCGGCAGAGGCGAGTACACGCCGTCCGCGGGGTGCAGATCGATCGACCAGCCCCCGAACGCCACCGCGTCGGCGTGCGACCGCTGCTCGATCAGGTCCTGCTGCCTGAGCATGTAAGGCCCCTCGAAACGTCGGCTCTCACGCTTGCCCGGAATCTGGCCCACCCACTCCAGCGTCAGGTTCTCCGCCTCGGGGAACTGCCCGGAGTTCTTGATGTGGTTCCACACCCCGTACACCACTTTCCACAGCTCCCACTTGATCCGCTCCGTCTCGTGCACCGTGTCGAGCCGACCCCCGTACTCGATCCACCACAGCATGCAGCCGTAGTTGCGGGTGTTGAACTGGCGGTAGCGGGGGATTTTCGTGATGTCCATCAGGGCGTAGCTCGGGGGAACAAAGCGAACCGGGCGGCCCGTGTCCTTGCTGTAGAAGTAGATGGAGTGCCCCAGCAGTTCGCCGTACGCCTGCGAGGGGGCGAACTTCTCGCCGAACTCCTCCCGCGACTCGGCGCCCATGCGGAAGGCAGCCCCCGCCAGGAAGCCCACCACGCCGTCGCCCGAAGCGTCGCAGAACAGCGGCGCAATCGCCTCGTACATCGTCGAGTTCTGGGCGCAGAACCCGCGCACCGAGCGGATCGTGTCCGCGTCGGACTTGGTCACCTCGAGCACCGCCGTGTTCAGCAGCAGCGTGATGTTGGGCTCGGCCACCACCTTCTCCAGCAGCACGGTGTCGAAGATCAGCGCGTTGCCCTCGGGGTTGCGGTGCAGGTTCTCCACGAGCAGCTCGTCCACCACGCCGCCCTCGCGTGCCCAGCGGTTGTTGGTGTGCATGTGCGAGGTGGCGCCGAGCACCCACAGCCGGACCTCGCTCGAGGCGTTCCCCCCCAGCACCGGCCGGTCCTGGATCAGCACGACCTTCATCCCCGCCCGCGCCGCCGTGATCGCGGCGCAGGTCCCGGCCAGGCCGCCTCCCACGATCACCAGCTCCGCCGACAATCGTTCGATGCGCAGATCACGGCTGGGAACAGGCGGTTCCTTAATCATCGTTGGGGTGTCCTGGGGTGGGGCGCGTGCGGGTGATTCGCTCGAGTGACGGATGTGTCTCAATCCCGACGCTCATGACCATGCGCCCCGATGGCGTCAACACGTTGATCAGGTTCATCACTCCGATGACCCGAATCTCAGCGGTCAGCGGGGAAGGGATTATACGGCTAGCGGCGTTCACGTCACATTCCACAGGGCGCTCGTAGCTTGCGACGAAAGTTCCAGTCGAGTTGGGCCGGCGGTGTGTCGGTCCGATCGCGTTTCGCACCGGGCCTCGGCGGGGCCGCAGTCGTCGGCGGAGCAGGGGCTCCAACACTCTGCTTATTGACGACCGAAGACCCCGACGATAGTTTTGCGAACTTCGATGCTCAGGAGGCCAGGCGATCACCCCACTCCCGTCATCACAGAGTCTGTTCGTATCTCCACAGGGGAGCGATCTCGCCCCGGGTTCGTTCGATGCGCCCTGGGCAAGCCTGGATCGGGCGCTGGCATTTCTCGCCGGTTCGACACGGTCGCGTCCCATGCGTGTCGTGCTGCGTGGCGGCGTGCACCGGCTTGATCGCACGATCCGGATTTATCGGACGCTCCTGCCCCATGGGGCAGGCAGGCATGGACAACGCTCTGCGGAGCGTTATCTGGACACTCAGGTGGCCCCCTCTTGCTCGCTCATCCTGGCCCCTTTGTCGTGAGCATTACCCATGCCAGCCAATCCGTAACGCTCCGCTTCCGGCTTACCCTGCGGGTAATTCAGATGAACTCAAACAAGCGTTCGGCTGGCGACCGGAGGATGGTCAGGCCACGGCGACTGATCGGGTGATCTGCCGCTTCAGCGGTAGGACGCTCGGAGGTGGCGGACGATCAGCGACTTTTCCAGATCGCTGGCGGATACGCTGCTTCGCGGGGTGAACGTCACGTTGCACGGCGATCCGGGCAGGAGCGTCAGGGCGTTGTCGCTGAATCGGCCTGGCACGCCCGGGGCTTCCAAGGCGGCGAAGAAGGCGGGGGCGTCGGCGAACAGTTCGATCTCGAACTTTCCATCGGCGACGGAGCGGATGCGGCGCTGAACCTGAACCACCGGGAGCTGGCACGCCTTGTAGGGCCGGAAGAAGTGCGTGTTGGTCGCCTGGCCGCCGGTGTGGCGGAGGGTCATCTGCAGGAAGCTCCCGGCAGGCGTCGAGGTCAACTCCTGCACCGCCGCCGCGAGCACCGTCACAGCGGAGTTGGGCGCCACCTCGACTTGCGTGCGCTGGTTCCAGGTGGTCTTGCCCGTGAAGTCCAGCACAGCCAGTTCCACCTCGGCCGACACGCTTTGGGCAAGATCGCTGTCCACGTGCACGAAGAGCTGGTCCTTGTCCTGATGGGCGCTGAGCAGCAGCGGGGCGTAGAACCGCTTGGCTTCGTAGTGGAGGAGCTTCCAGTTTCCGCCATACTCGAGGGAAGCCCAGGAGCAGACCGGCCACATGTCGTTGAGCTGCCAGTAGAGCGTGCCCATGCAGGCGGGGCGGAGCGAGCGCCAGAACTCCACGCCGGTCTTGATCGCCAGCAGTTGCAGAATCTGGCTCACGTAGACGAAGTTCTCGAATCCGTCGGGCACACGGAAATAGCGCGTCATGTTCTCGAGGATTCGGCTGTTGCCCCCGCGGTTGCGCTGGTGGTGCTCCATCACCGGGGAGGTGAGGTTCAGCTCGTCCTCACGGGCGTAGGTGCGGATCACCGCAAGCGAGGGGAAGGATTGGTAGCCGAACTCGGAGCAGAAGCGCGGCTTGATGGAGAGGAAGGAGTCGAAGCTCTTGTTCTCGTGCCAGACGCTCCAGTAGTGCATATCGCCGAAGCCGTCCTTGTGCCAGCAGTCGGAGAAGTCGCCCGGGCCGGCGCAGGGGCTCGAGGGCCAGAAGGTGCGTGTGGGGTCGCACTCCTCGACGACTTTGGCCAACACACCGTCGTTGAGGCGGATGTAGTCGAACAGGTAGCGATCGCGATTGGCGCGCGACTCGGCGAACCAGTTCAGGGCGCCCACGTCCTCGTTGTCGCCGCACCACAGCGCGATGCAGGCGTGGTCTCGCAATCGCAAGACCTGATGCCGCACCTCCTGGCGCACGTTGTCGAGGAACTCCCGGTCGGCCGGGTAGAGGGCGCAGGAGAACATCAGGTCGTGCCAGACCAGCAGACCCTTGGCGTCGCACAGGTCGTAGAACGCGTCGGACTCATATTGGCCC
Organism: uncultured Phycisphaera sp.; assembly: GCA_964496285.1. GTDB lineage: Bacteria > Planctomycetota > Phycisphaerae > Phycisphaerales > Phycisphaeraceae > CAZBXW01. Next base: position 72,374 of record CAZBXW010000004.1, on the reverse strand, counting down.
CCGCCCCAGAGCCGGATCATGTTCATGTTGGCCGCAGCGGCGCTGGCGAGCAGGTCCTCGAGCACCTCGGGACTCTGCCGACTGGGCAAGGCATCCGCGGGAATCCAGTTGGCGCCCTTGGCGAAAATGTCGCGGTCGTTCACTCGAAAAGTCAGCGGCTTGCCCGTGGCGTCCGGGGTGTTGATCACCTCCAGCTTGCGCAGGCCAAGCTTCTTGTCCATACGGTCGCCCGCCACACGCACCGACAGGTCGTAGAGCGGCTGCGCGCCGTGCCCATTGGGCCACCAAAGTTTTGGGTTGGCGATGTTCAGATGAGTGGTCAGCTCGTTCAACCCCGGCTTGAGCGTCACCTCCTGCCGCGCTTGCTCGTCGCCGCAGCTCACTTCCAGCGTGGTGGCGCCACCTTGGGGGCTTTCCAAGTGGGTGGTGACCTCCAGCACGACCTTGTTGGGGCTGTGCGTCTGCGTGGTGGTGACGTACTGGATTCGGCCAAGGCTCGTGCCCGTCAAGTGCAGTGCGCCGTAGACACCCGCGACCATCAGGCAAGGCCCCCAGTCCCAGCCGCTGTGGCACTGCGTCTTGCGGATGAGATTGCGGTGCATCGACTGCACGGGGTTGATCATGTGCGGGATGGGGTAGGGCAGCGCCTTGGCCAGCGCCGCCGCCGCGTTCTCCGCTGAGCGGAAGGTGATGGCGATGTCGTTGCTCCCCGCACGAAGCATGGACCTGACCTCGAAGCACCACCGTCGAAACAGGTTGTCCGTCTTGCCCACCAGCACGCCATTGATGCGGATCTCGCCCAGCGTGTCCAGGCTCTCGACCATCAGGCACACCGACTTCTCCGCCAGCAGGGCGTCATCGACCCGGAACGATCGGCTGATGGTCCAATCGACCTTCGCCACCCACTGCACGTCCAGCTCGTTCAGAGCGTCGTAAGGATGTGGGATTCTGCCCGCAGTCAGCAGGGCTGAGTGAACATCGCCGGGGATGGTCATGGCCACGGGCGCAGCGAGCTGCGGTGCAGTCAAGCTCCAGGCGCCAGCCAAGTCGATGCGTTGCATGGGGTAGTCCTTCGTGGGTGCCGGACAAAAACCGGGCGACAGTGACCTGCCTGAAAACTATGGACCAGCCGTAATGAGAGTCGGTGAAGGTCTGACGGATTCTATCGCTGAGCGGGCCGTTGCGCAGGCCAGGGGCGCAGCCCCGAGCCGGAGCGGAGGGCCGACCAGCGACGCCCGGAGGTCGGCGGCGAAGCGGGCCAGTGTCTGGTAATCCGGGGACGAATGCGGCCGACGGTGGTTGTAGTGGCTCTGCCACCATGCGCTGACCTGCCTGGCCTCGGCCCGGTCGGCGAAGGATCCCCTTGACTTCCTTGTCTGCGGGGTTCACACTCCCCGGCGCCGGGTCAGGGTGACGGCAGTCACGATCATCATCATGACCAGCGAGGCGGGCTCGGGGATGGAGGACGTGTCAGCGACGATGCTCACGGTCCCCGTGCTGGCGAAGTCGCTCAGGTCCCACAACAGGCCGGAGGTCAGACTGGCCTGCGAGAGGTCGAAGCTGTACCCGCTGTCCACGAACGAGCCGAAGGTCATGATCTGGAAAGAGTTCCCCGCCACCGGGGTAAAGCCCAGGACGAGGGCGATGCTCCCGCCCGCATCGAATTGGCTGGTGACGTTGATCTGGTCGTACTGCGTGCCCGCGGTCAAGCCGTTAAGTTCAAAGGTGAGCACGCCCATTTCCGTGTAGTTGCCGATGATGTTGACGATGCCCGGCGAGTTGCCGGGTTTGACGTTGCCATAGTTGGTCACGTTGCCCACGATGGTGCCCGTGCCCATCAGGGTGGAGCCGCTGGCGACCGTGATCATGCCCCAGCCGTCGATCGTGCTATTGCTGAGGGACAGGGTGTTGCCCATGTTGCCCGCCGCGCCGACGTTGATCTGGCTGGCGAACAGGGTGCCGGCGATCACCAGCGTGTTGTGGTTCGAGCCGGCATTCATCCCCACGTACACGGCCTTGCCGCTGGCGGTGACCTCGGCGAAGTTGCCCGCGAGCAGGGTCACCTGATTACCGCTGGTGGTCTGGCCGATGATCCAGTCGTCGTTGGAGATGAAGCTGATGCCATCGATCGTTCGGCTGGCGCTGCCATCATCGAGCGTGGTGACGGAACTGACTGTGCCGGTGTAGGCTTTGCCCGTGCTTGAGTTCTCCTCGCCTGCTCCGATCGTGAAGGCGTCACCCGACAGGCTCACGGAACTGCCGAAATAATCATAGGAAAAGCCGTCGGAGGCGAGGAGCTTGACGTTCTGGTTGACCGTGCCTGTGGCGGTGTCGAGGTTGCGGAAGAGATAGGCCGAGCCTTGATCGTCCTCGAGTACGAAGCCAAAGTAGTCGAAGTCGTCCAGGGGAGCCCGACCAGGGCGGTGGTGCCCGACAGGCTCACGGAACTGCCGAAATAATCACCGTAATAGCCGTCGGAGGCGAGGAGCTTGACGTCTTCGTTGACCGTGCCGCTGGCGGTGTCGAGGTTGCGGAAGAGATAGGCCGAGCCTTGATAGGAGTTCGCCCCGAAGTTGTCGAAGCGAGCCCCGACCAGGCCGATCGTGCCCGACAGGCTCACGGAAGAGCCGAAATTATCAAGCGCCGCGCCGTCGGAGGCGAGCAATCCAGCGGCGTTGACGGTCTGCTGGGCGAAAACCACTGCTAAAGCCGCGAGGGCTGCGCCGAGCGCCGCCAAGTAGGTGAGGCGTGACGAATGGAAAGGAAGAAACATGATGGGCCTCCCGAATCGAGATGTTCGCTGCACCCCCGCGCCCCCCCAGCGACGCCGCCAGTAATTAGGATGCGGTGCAACAGAAGACTAAAAAACGGTACTCTTACAGTGCTACAAATGCGTATTTTAAGCATTAACGATGCGCTAGGGAGTGTATTTCTTCGCGACGCAATCGATGCGGACGGGCCCTGGTGGGGTAACGGGTTATCTGGGTCAATCGCTGGTACACCCCCCAACGCAGCGTCGAGGTCGAATGGGCTGTTCAGCCGGCGGTGGAGCAAGCGCCTGAAGTTCGGCCAAGCCATCGAGAAAAAAGGGTGTCAGGAGAAAAAAGGGTGTCAGGATGAATTATTACGGCGCGCGGGTTGAAGGGGGCGTTGTCGCGACTGACTCCATTTTCATGTGTATCATTGATGCGCGGGGGGATCGTACACGAAAGGAAGTGGCGTCATGAATCTCATGAACATTTGCCTGTGTGTCGCGCTGATGGTGACGGTGGCCTGTGCGCGGGGGGCGGGTGCGGGGGAGAACGAGTCGAATCCCGAAGCGCTGGGGGCGGGCTTCAAGCAACGGGTGGACGGGCTATTCCGCGCCGAGGCGGGCAAGCCACTGGAGCGAGCGGCGAAGAAGCCGCCGTTGCGTAAGGGCAGCGGCAACTACACGCGGGCCTATTCCCATTCGATCGCATGGTTTGCGGCCCGTTGCTTCTACCTGAACGAGCAGTTGGAGGAGGCCAACGCTGCGCTGGCGGAGAATGCTCAGCACTACCTCGACCACCCGCTGGACATCATCGACCGCGACAGCTTCCACTGGCACGCCGACATCGTCATGCGGCTGATCGAGATGTATGGAAGCAATGGCACGGCCCGTGCGGGGTTGCTGACGCCGGAGACTGAAGCGCTGTGCCTGAGGCCCATCTGGATCTACGTTGAGGAAAGCGCCGCGTACAACAAGCCCAACCATGTCGAATCCAAGACCTGGCACTTCATCAGCACGGAGAACCATCATGCGATGGACTTCACGACGCAATGGCATTTCGCCAAGCTCGCCAAGGACAGGCCGGAGTACCGGGACAAGAAGCTCAATGGCGTTACCACCCTGGCTGAATACTACCGCCTGTGGAACGATTACATCGTGGTCTACTGCCAGCAGCGCGGGATGAAGGGCTCTAACATCGAGATCATGTGCCCGGGCTACAACGCGGTGTGGCTTAAGGGTTTCTATAACTTCCGGGACTTCGGCGAGCCGAAGGTCCGACGCGCCGCCGAGATGCTCATCGATTTGTACTGGGCGTATTGGGCGCAGGAGCAACTCAACGGCGTTGCGGGGGGTGGCAAGACGCGAATCCGCGGCGTGCACGGATTCTCAGGCCACGGCAGTCCCGGCCTGGCCTGGACGTATTTCGGCATCGGCGAGCGGCCCACGAAGTTCGGCGGCGAGATCAACGGGTTGCTCAGCGATTACCAGCCTCCCGAGGTGGTGGCCGAGATCGCTCGCTCGGCGCTCAAGGATGGGCCGTATGAGATCCGACAGCGCGCCCAGGGCCTGGGCAAGACCGGCAAATCCAAGGCGGTCATGGAGAAGGGGGCCGAGCCCAACGAGTTCCGGACCGATGGCGGCGGCATCGTCCGTTACACCTATTGCGATCCGGCGTTCATCATCGGCACGCTCATGCACGAAGCCAGGCCCCTGAAAGACTGGGCTGCGATTAGCGCCCAAAGCCGCTGGCAGGGCGTCATCTTCAGCGGTGCCCCCGGCGCTCGAATCGTTCCGGTCGTCCGTCCGGAGGGCGAGGCAAGAGACGTGATGAACGGTCATTGGTCGGTGCAGAGCAAGGGCAGCCTGATCACTCAGAAGCTCAAGGACAACGCCCAGGGCGGGTCGATGATCGTCTGGATCTCCGAAGAGGGGATGGGTGAACCGGTTCGCGATGGCGAATGGGTCTTTGTGGAGGCGGCCGGGGCCTACGCGGCGATCCGCGTGGTCAAAAGTGATTTCAAGATCACCAACGACCTGATCTCCAACCCCTCGATTGAGGGCCCCGAGCGGGTTGCGCCAGCGGGTCATGTGGTCGTCCCGGAGAACGACCTTGCGCCTGTGATCCTCGAGGTCGTGGCCAAGACGGACGTGCCGAGCCTGGACGCGTTCAAGGCGAAGGCCAAGGCGTGCAAGATGAGTTTCGAAGGCCCCGTGTTGCGCTACACGACCGTCTACGGCGATGAACTGAGGCTCGACACGAGCTACAAGCAGACGCCGACCATCAACGGCAAAGCGGTTGATTACGCGCCGAAGAAGGTCTTCGAAAGCCCGTTCCTGAATTCTGATTACGACAGCGGTTTGGTGAGGATCAGCAAGGGCGGTCGGGAAAAGGTTCTGGATTTCAATTAGGACGTGAAGGAGCTGGTATGCGCCTCTTAATCGTGCTGTGCCTGATGATCGCGTCTCTGACGGTCATGGCCCGGGGTGTGGAGCCACAGCACATGGATAGGACACCTGAGCAGGTGTTGGCGGGTGCCGATCAGCGTGTCGAGGCGATGTTTCGCGCCGAGGCGGGCCACCCGCTGGTGCGCGCGAAGAAGCAACCGCCGCTCGCCAAGGGCCGAGGCAACTACGTCCGTGCCTACTCGTACTCCATCATGGCGTTCGCCGCTCGCTGCTTCTACCTGAACGAGATGGTGGACGAGGCCAATGCTGCGCTGGTCGAGAACGCCCGCCACTACATGGACAATCCCAAAGACATCAACGACCGAGACAGTTTCCACTGGCACGCGGAGATCGTGGCGCGCTTCATCGAGATGTACGGGGTGAACGGCGGCACGCACGCCGGCCTGCTCACGGAGCAGACCGAGCAGGAGGTGCTCAAGCCGCTCTTCGAGTACGCGAAGCAGTTCTCGACGCCCGAGCGCCAGGAGCATCAGCAAAGCCAGACGTGGCACGTGTACGAGTCGGAGAACCACCACGCGATGGGGTTCACGGTCTGCTGGCATTTTGCGCGTCTCGCCCGAAACCGCCCGGAATACCGCGATCTGCGGTACAACGGCGCCACCGCGGCCGAGCACTACAAGGCCTGGAACGAGTACTTCATCGCCTACTGCCGCGAGCGAGCGAAGAAGGGCATGTTCATCGAGATGATGAGCGCCGGATACAACAGCACGCTGCTCAAGGGCGTCTACAATTTCTACGATTTCGGCGAGCCCGAAGTCCGGCGGTCCGCGGGGATGCTGCTGGATCTGTACTTCGCCTACTGGGCCCAGGAGCAGATCGACGGCATCGCCGGCGGCGGTCAGTCGCGCGTTTACTTTCCTAAAGGACTCGAAGGCAGACGACGACCTCTCGAGTGGTACTACTTTGGCATCGGCAAGCCGCCCGAAGTCGACGGGCATGATGTGAACGCGGCGCTGAGCGACTATCGTCCGCCGGCGGTGGTCGCCGACATCGCGCTCGACGTGCGGGGACGGGGTCGCTACGAGGTGCGCCAGCGTCCGCAGGGGCTTGGAACCACCGGGAACCGCAACCCGTACCGCATGAGGACCGACGGCGGTGGGATTCTCCGTTACACCTTCTGTGATCCGGCGTTCATCCTCGGGACGCCCATGACCCTGGCGCTGCCCGACGCGGATTGGGCCGCGATCAGTTCGCAGAACCGATGGCAGGGCGCGGTCTTCGCTGGCCACCCCAACGCGCGCATCGTCCCCGCCGTGCGCCCCAAGGACGACCGAACGACCTACAACGCCTTCTGGTCCGTTCAGCACAAGGGAACCCTTGTCACGCAGCGCACGAGGTTCGACGGCCCCAGTGGGCCGATGATCGTCTACATCTCCCAAGAGGGTCTGGGTGAGCCCGTCGAAGAAGAGGGCGTGGTCTTCGTGGAGGCGCAAGGCGCGTACGCGGCGATCCGTGTGGCGGGCGGTGACTACACATGGCTGCCCGAAGCGGACAGCGTCAAGGACGCCCCTGCCCACAAGGTCCTGGTTCCGAAGGACATGTACGCTCCGGTGATCCTTGAAGTGATGAGCAAGAACGATATCGCGAGCTTCGATGCCTTCAAGGCGAAGGTCAAGCAATGCGCGATCAAGATGGAGGGCTCGGTCCTGTCCTACGCGTCCGTCTACGGCGACGTTCTGACGTTGGACACGAGCTACAAGCAGACGCCGACCATCAACGGCACCCCGGTCGACTACGCGCCGAAGAAGGCCTTCGACAGCCCGTTCCTCAACTCGGAGTACGACAGCGGCGTGGTGATGATCAGCAAGGGCGAGCGGAAGGTGGTCCTTGATTTCAATAAGCCCACCGCCGACGCCGGGTCCAGAACGATCGGTCCCGATGCCAGCATGACCCGCAACGTCGAGGAAGGCGATCGTACGCATTTCAACCCCCGGGGCGCCCAGGCGATGGCCTCGCTGATCGTCCCGAATCTCGTCAATGTCGCGCCGCTGCTCGGCGCTTGCCTCGTGCAGGCGGACCCCAGCCTGGGAAAGTCCATCGAGAATCCCGAGGATCACAAGGCCTTTGACAAGGCCAACGACGTGCCGTGGAAGCAGGTCCTGAGCGACCCGTGCACCGGTGACTGGAAGGAGAAGTGGTTCCTCGACGGCCAGGTCGGTCAGGTCTCCACCGGACCCGAAGGCATGACGCTGACCGCCGGCTCAGAGTTCAAGAACGATGCGCATCACATGGTGCTCTGGACGAGGCAGGAGTTCCAGGGCGACCTGAAGATCGAGTACGACTACACGCGGCTGGACAACGAGAACCGCTGCGTCACGATCCTCTACATCCAGGCGACCGGCAGCGGCAGGGACCCCTACGCCAAGGACATCACCCGGTGGAACGACCTGCGCAAGGTGCCCGCGATGAAGAGCTACTTCGACAACATGAACCTGTATCACATCAGCTACGCGGCCGAGCCGGGCAAGGACGGCAAGAGCTACATCCGCGCCCGGCGATACATGCCTCACGCTTCGGGCCTGAAGAACACCGACCTGGCGCCCGACTACTGGCCGGTGGGCCTGTTCAAGACCGGGGTCAAACATCACATCACCGTGATCAAGCGTGAGCGCGACCTGCACATCCGTGTGGAGAATCCGCAGCAGGTGTACTACTGCCACATGGCCAACCCCGATCTGCCGCCGATCACCGAGGGGCGCATCGGCCTGCGGCACATGTTCACGCGCTCGGCCCGATATGAGAACTTCGTCGTCAGCGCGCCGCAGGAGAAGTAGCGCAGCAGCGCACCGCTGAGCGCGCCAGCGCTGCCACGGAGAGTGTGGCGATTCCGCGAGCCGGGTGAGCGTGCCAACGAAGGCGATCGTCACGGAAAGTCAGGCGGACTGCGTCGTCGTAGGTCAACTCACCCCGGCCCTCTTGCTGTGGGAGAGGGGGGGGCGACAGGACAGTGTCGATTCACTTGGACGATCCCGGAGAACCTTGTGAAAGGGCGTTGGCCAAGCCATTTCACGAGGACCATCAACATGCAACGGAGAGGGCGGGATTCGAACCCGCGATACAGAGTGATACCCCGTATAACGGTTTAGCAAACCGTCGCCTTCAGCCGCTCGGCCACCTCTCCAGGCGATTACGCATCGTCGCGCAGCGGCGGGGGAAAGTCAAATCGGCACGTCCCGGCGGCACAGGTTAAGATTGGCTCGGGCATGGCACGCGCGAGTCGAACAACCTCAATGCAAGGCAAGAAGCGAGGAGTACGAAGCGAGAAGCCTCCGCGTCAATCTTCAAGCTCCGACCCCCACTCCCGATCCCCCAAGCCCCTGGTCGGCGTCATCATGGGAAGCAAGAGCGACTGGGAAACGCTTGAGCACGCGTCTGCGACGCTCGAGGAGCTTGGGGTGGCGCACGAGTGTCACGTCGTGTCGGCGCATCGCACGCCGGGCTGGATGTCGCGGTACGCGATGGACGCCGAGGGGCGAGGGATCGAGGTGATCATCGCGGGTGCGGGCGGGGCGGCGCATCTGCCGGGGATGACCGCGGCTCAAACGGTGCTGCCGGTGTTGGGCGTGCCGGTGCAGAGCAAGGCGTTGAGCGGGATGGACTCGCTGCTGTCGATCGTGCAGATGCCCGCGGGGGTTCCGGTGGGGACGCTGGCGATCGGCAGGGCCGGTGCGATCAACGCGGCGTTGCTGGCGTGCGCGATCCTGGCGGGCTCACGCCCGCACCTGCGACGCAGGCTGCACGCCTTCCGCAAGAGTCAGACGTCGCGCGTGCTGGCGGAGAAGCTGCCGTGACGCACGAGGCGATCCTGCCCGGTGCGACGCTGGGCGTGCTGGGCAGCGGGCAGCTGGGGCGGATGTTCGCCATCGCGGCGCGGCGCATGGGCTATCGCGTCCACACGCTCTCGCCCGACACCGACACCCCCACGGGTCAGATCGCGGACAAGGAAGTGGTGGCGGACTACGACGACCTCGACGCGGTGCGACGCTTTGCGCGGGAGGTGGACGTGGTGACCTTCGAGTTCGAGAACGTCTCGCACGCGGCGACGCAGGCGGCGGCGGAGCTCGCGCCGGTCAGGCCCGACGGTGCGGTGCTGCACGTCACGCAGCATCGGCTGCGCGAGAAGGCCACGCTGCGCGACGCGGGCTTTCCGGTCACGCCGTTCCTGCCCGTGCGGAGTCTGGACGAACTGCGAGCGGCCGTGCGGCAGCTTCCGGGCGGCGGGGTGCTCAAGACCGCCGGCTGGGGCTACGACGGCAAGGGACAGATTCGCCTCCCCGCATCGGCATCACCGGCGGACCCGGCGCTGGCGGGCGTGTGGGAGAAACTCGGGGCGGCCGAGGCCGTCTACGAGTCCTTCATCGATTTCGAGATGGAGCTCTCGGTCGTCGCGGCGCGTGGGATCGACGGCTCCTTCGCGCACTTCGGCGTCATGCACAACGAGCACCGCGATCACATCCTGGACGTGACCGTCAGCCCGGCTGGGGTCTCGAGCACGGTGGCCAAGGAAGCCCTGCGCATCGCCCAAGCGGTGCTCGAGCACCTGAACGTCGTGGGCGTGCTGTGCGTGGAGATGTTCCTGCAGCGCAACGGGAAGCTGCTCATCAACGAGCTGGCGCCGCGTCCGCACAACTCCGGGCACCTGACGTTCGACGCCTGCGTGACCAGTCAGTTTGAGCAGCAACTGCGTGCCATCTGCGGGCTGCCGCTGGGCGCGACGGACCTGCTCTGGCCGGCGGCGGCGATGGTCAACCTGCTGGGCGACCTTTGGCAGAGCGGCGAACCGCACTGGACCTCGGCGCTGTCGTGCCCGAGCGTGAAACTGCATCTGTACGGCAAGGCGCAGCCGCGCCCGGGCCGAAAGATGGGCCACCTCACCGCCCTGGCGCCGACCGCGGGTCAGGCGCGGCAGCAGGCGCTCGCGGCGCGACAGGCGCTCGTGGGCGCTTACCGATCCAGGCCTTAGAAACTCTGCAAGTGTGATCTCCCCAGGTGGCGAGGGTGGCTCGGACGCCATCGGCGGCGTGCCCGCCCGGTCCGCACCGTTAAGCGGTCCGCGGGTAGACTTCCCGCATGCGCATCGTCGGCCACGGCGTCGATCTCGTCGAGACGCAACGCATCCTCCGCATGACGCAGGAGCACGGCGATCGCTTCCTCTGCCGCTGCTTCACGCCCGGCGAGCGCGACTACGCGTTGGATCGGCGACGCTTCGCCGAGCACCTGGCCGGCCGCTTCGCCGTCAAGGAAGCCGTCTTCAAGGCGCTGGGCACCGGCTGGTCCGCCGCCATCCAGTGGACCGACGTGGAGGTCGTCCGTCGATCCACCGGGCAGCCCACGCTCAGACTGCATCACCAGTGCGAGCGGATCGCCCGTGACGCGGGCATCGACCATTGGCTGCTCTCCATCTCGCACACTTCGACGCACGCCATGGCCAGCGTCATCGCGGTGGCGCTCGAGGCCTGAGCCGGACGCTACAATCTTCCCATGGTCTTCCGTCGGCGATCCACCGCGGCTCCGTTCCAGGTCATGCGCGGCCGAGGGGCGGCGCCCTCGGTTCGACCGGCGCAGATTCGTCCGCCTCAGAGCGATACGCCTGAGCCGCATTCCGTGACGACGCCGGGCAGTTCCGGTGGAGCCTTGGTCGTCGCGGGTGAGCCGGTCTTTATCCGTCTGCCGCGCGGGTATCTGGTGCTCGTGGCGTTGGCGGTGCTGGTGCTGATCGTGCTGGCGTACTGGGTCGGCCACAGCCGCGGCCACCGCGCCGGTGTCGCCTCGATGACGCCCGCCGACCCCGTTGAGCCGCTCCTCGCCCAGGAGAACCCGGCGCCTCCGCCGGACTTTCTGGCGGTGAACCCCGGCGGCAGCGGTCAAGGGCCCGGGCCCGCCGGCGCCTCGACGAACCCCGCCAGCCGACGGGGCGCAGCCGCCGGAGCCGGGACCGACCCCCGACGCGAGGGGATGAACTACTTCGTGCTCGCCCACTATCCCCGGAGCGAAGCGCAGCGGCTGAGCGACTTCCTCGGCCGGGGCGGAGTTGAAACTTTCATCGCCGCATCGCATAATGCGGGGCTCTTCCAGGTTCTCGCCCTGGAGGGGTTCAGCCGCGATGAGATCAAGAGCGAGCGTCGCACCCGTTTGGAGCAGCGTCTGCGCCAACTGGGCCGCGAATGGAAAGAACAGCACAAAGGCGCGGGCGACCTGAGCGACCTGTTCCTCTCGCGCTACAAACCCGCCGCCCGCTGAGGCGCACACGACCCCCGCAGGACTCACCCCCATGAGCATCGACCCCAGCCTTCGCATGGCCTCGGGCCTGACCCGTCACCGCAACGTGCTCACGCGTGCCGAGCGGATCGAACGCCTAAGCAAGGCGGGCAAGTTCGACATGTCCGCCGGCCGCGCCACCGGGCTGGTGAAGGTGGCCAACCGCAAGACCGTGGCCGCCAAGGCCGCCAAGAAGGAAGCCGCTGCTCCGGGCGCCGAGGGCGCTGCCGCTCCCGCCGCCGCCGCGGGCGCGAAAGCTCCCGCCGCCGCCGCCAAGCCCGCCGCGGGCGCCAAAGCCCCCGCCGCCGCCAAGCCCGCCGCCAAAGGCTCCAAGTAGGTCCGGTCGCGCTCCCGGGGCCCGCCATGCTCGACTTCGACTCGTTCATCGCCGATCGCGCCAGGGCGGTCGACGCCTCGGGCATCCGCCGCGTCTTCGATCTCGCCGCCACCCTCAAGGACCCGATCAACCTCTCCATTGGCCAGCCGGACTTCGACGTTCCGCCCGAGATCAAACGCAGCGCCGTGGCTGCCATCGAGCAGGGCCGGAATCGATACACCCTCACCCAGGGCATCCGTCCCCTGCACGAGCGCATCACCGCTCAGCTGGCGCGCGAGCTCCCCGCCTGGGACCGAGGCCTGGGCGACGGATCGCTGGGCCTGCTCGTCACCTCCGGCGTCAGCGGCGGACTGCTCCTGGCGTTCCTCGCCTGCGTCCAGCCCGGCGACGAAGTGCTCATCCCCGATCCCTACTTCGTCATGTACCGCCATCTCGTCTCGCTCGTGGGCGGACGACCCGTCTACATCGACACCTACCCCGACTTTCAGCTCACCCCTCAGCGCATCGAGCCGCACCTCACCCCGCGCTCCAAGCTGCTGCTCTTCAACTCGCCTTCCAACCCCACCGGCGTCGTCGCCAGCGCCGAGCTCTGCCGCGAGGTCGCCCAGCTCTGCCAGCGACGCAACCTGGTGCTGCTCACCGACGAGATCTACGACGAGTTCTGCTACGAGAAAGTCCCGCCCACGCCCGGGGCGGCGCGTCCGCGTTGCCCCACGCCAGCCTCCTTTTCCACCGACGCCCTGCTGCTGCGCGGCTTCTCCAAGACTTTCGGGATGACCGGCTGGCGCCTGGGCTACGCCGTGGGCCCCAGGCCCATCCTCGAACAGATGACCAAGCTCCAGCAATACAGCTTCGTCTGCGCCCCGTCGATGGTCCAGCACGCGGGCGTCGAGGCGCTGGACCTGGACGTCTCGCCCTACGTCGAGCAGTACCGCTGCAAACGCGACCGTGTCGTCCAGAGGCTCGACGGTGTCTACCGCCTGACCGTCCCCGGCGGCGCCTTCTACGCCTTCCCCGAGGTGCCGCCTCGGCTGCGCCTGACCGCCACGCAGTTCGTCGAACGCGCCGTGGAGCGCAGCCTGCTGATCATCCCCGGCTCGGTCTTCAGCGCCCGCGACACCCACTTCCGCCTCTCCTACGCCTGCGACGACCGCACCCTGGACCGCGGCCTGGACCTCCTGCTCGACCTGGCGCGATGACCGCTGCGCCCGGCGCCCCGGGGCGCCGCGACGCGCCCGTGCCCGCCGCGCCGGCGCCCTTGACACGATAAAATATTTAATTACCTTAATTAACTAATGTCATCACCGCTCGATCTCCCCGACGCCCAGCGGCAGGTGTTCCACGCCCTGCGCCGCGCCGGCGTGGCGTCCCGCGCCGCGCTGGCCAAGTCCCTGGGGCTCTCGGCGCCCACCGTGGGCAAAGCCGCCCACGCCCTGCTCCACGCCGGCCTGCTCGAAGAATCCCCCTCTCCCCAACCCCCCAAGCCGGGGATGTACTCCTCCCCGGATTCCCCCGCCCCCGCCCCCGGGCGTCCCTCCATCCCGCTCCGCGTCAACGCCTCGACCCCGCGCTTCGTCGCCATCCAACTGGGCGTCCGGCACACCCGGCTGGCGGCACTGCCGCTGGCGGGCCCCCTGATCCGCGAACCTTGGGCCGTCCGATTCCCCACGCCCAACTCCGTTGGCCTCTGGCGGAGCAGGCTCGAACAGGCAGCGCCCCGACTGGCCATCGCCGAGCCCTGGGGCGTGGTTGTTGGCCTGCCGGGCGTCGTCGACGAGACCGCCAACCGCGTCCTGCTCAGCCCCAACCTGCACTGGACCCAGGCCGCCCCCATTGCCTCGATCCTCAGCGAAATCTGGCGCACGCCCATCCGCTTCGTTCAGGAGATCCGCGCCCTGGCGCTGGGACATTTGGCCTCGGAACCCCAGGGCGAGGACTTCCTGCTCACGGACTTCGGCGCCGGGGTCGGGGCGGCCTTAGTGATTCGTGGCGGGCTTTACGAGTCGCCCCTGCCCCTGAGCGGCGAACTGGGGCACACCGTGGTCTGGGGCTGCCGCCGCAAGTGCGGCTGCGGCGCCGTGGGCTGCGTCGAGACGCTGGTCAATCGCGCCGGGCTGCTCCGCACGCTCCGCGAGCAGACGCGCCGACGCCTGACCTGGAGTCAACTCGTCCGTCACGTCGAGGCGCACGGCGTGGAGCCCTGGCTCGGTCGCAGTCTCGATGCCGTGGGAAGGGTGATCGCCGGTGCGCTGAACGTCACCGGCGTGCGTCGCGTGGTCATCACCGGCGCACCGACCGAGATGCCCCCGGCGGTGATCGACCGCCTGGCCGCCGCGGTCGACGCCTCGGCCATGTGGGCGCGCTTCGGGCAGGTACGATGCGAGCCCGCCCCGCGTCGCTGGGCCGCCGGCCTGGCGGTGGCCATGCTCAGTCGGCCCCAAACCCAGGTCCCGCATCGCCGCGCAGGGTGAGGAGAGCCTCCCATGACTCAGCCCGACCTCGTTCAGCTCGACCCGATGCCTCGACTCATCGAGGCTCTGCCGTCGGTGGGGCTTTTCTCCGTGGGCAGCGTCACGCTCGCCCGCGCCCCGGGCAGGCTTGACGTCATGGGCGGAGTCGCGGACTACTCCGGATCGCTCGTCTGTCAGATGCCCCTGCGCGTGGCGGCGGGCGCTGCGGTTCAGCGGCGAAGCGACCAGCGCGTGGTCTGCCGCAGCGCTCAGACCACCCGCGCCGTCAACGTCCCGCTCGACGCCCTGGCCGGTCAGCCCGCCGCGTCCATCCGCCTGGCGATGACGGGCAAGGACGCCTGGGCGCGCTACCTCATCGGCTGCGTCTGGTTTCTTGTGCAGCGAAACGCCGCCCGCGCCTCCGTGCCGGGCGTGAGCATCTACGTGGACAGCGACGTGCCCCTGGGCGCGGGCGTCTCCAGCAGCGCCGCGGTCGAGGTGGCGGTGATGACCGCCTTGTGCGGCGAATTGGGAGTTCGTCTCAAACCACTCGAGTTGGCCGTAGCCTGTCAAACCGTGGAGAACCAGGTGGTCGGAGCGCCCTGCGGTGTGATGGATCAGGTGGCCTCGTGCATGGGCGAAGAAGGCTCAATGCTGCGCATCCTCTGCCAGCCTGGCGCCGATGAGTTGCCCGTCCAGGTTCTAGGGCAGGTCCGGGTGCCGCGGGGCTTTGCCTTCGTGGGCGTCCATAGTGGTGTAACTCACGAGGTTTCCGGCGATCCTTACACCGACACCCGGGTCGCGGCGTTCATGGCGCAGCGCATCCTGAGCCTGACGTCCGCGCCCGACCCCACCGGGGGCCACCTCGCCAACGTCCCGGAGCAGCGCTTCCTGGACGAGTGGGCTGCGCTGCTGCCCGAGCGCATGATGGGCAAGACGTTTCTATCAAGGTATCAGCACACCCACGACCCAGTCACCACGGTCAACCCTGACAGGATGTACAACATCCGTGACGCGGCTTTGCATCACGTCCTGGAGCCGCGACGGGTCGAGCGATTCGTGGGTCTGCTCGGTCAGGCGCTGGGGCAGCACGGCGGCGACCTGATCGACAGCATGACGCAAGCCGGTGAACTCATGTACGCCAGCCACACGAGCTACGGCAAACGGGCCAGGCTGGGGCATCCGATGACCGATCGGATCGTGAAGATGGTGTTGCGTCAGGGGGTGGGCAAGGGGTTCTTCGGCGCCAAGATCACCGGCGGGGGCTGCGGCGGGACGGTGGCGATCCTGATCCGCGACGACGCAGCAACACGCGGAAGAATCTCGGACCTGCGCCAGGAGTACGAGCGGAAGAACGGACGCAACACGATGCTCTTTGACGAGTCGGGCCCGGGGGCAGCGGCGACGGGAACCCTCACGCGGCGGCTGGAGGTTCAGTCATGAGCAGCGGCGAGCAACTCGACGAATGGGCCAAGCGACTGGTGGAATTGGGCGTGGTGGTGCGCGGCGCGCTGGCGCAGGCACGTCGAGGGGGGCTGGCCATGGCTGCCCCGGTGGCGCAGCAGGGGGGCGACACCATCTTTGCGGTGGACCGCCACGTCGAGCATCACATGATCAGTGCCATGGAAAAATGGGATAGCGACTGCATGCCACTGGAGTTGGTCGCCGAGGGACTTGGTGAGAACGGGCGAACGATTCTCGGCTCCGGAGTCCCAAAATGGCGGTTGATCATCGACCCCATCGACGGGACACGGGGGATCATGTACGACAAGCGGTCGGCCTGGTTTCTCGCGGCGCTCGTCCCCGGCGACAGGCCCGCGCGCCTGGCGCGGTGCGTGGTCAGCGCCATCGTGGAACTTCCCACGAGCAAGCAGCGTTTCGCGGATCACTTCGTGGCTGTCGCGGGGTCCAGGACGCGCGGGGTTCGTGTGGACCTTGTTGACGGGTCGGCGGTGGAGCTGCGTTGCCTCCCGAGCGGCGCGGACTCGATCCGACAGGGTTTCGCGCAGGTGACGAACTTCTTCCCCGGCACCAAGGTGCTCGCCGCCGAGTTGATGGAGGAGATAGCACTGCGGACGCTGGGCGAAGTGGAGGCCGGCTCCGCGGCGGTGTACGACGATCAATACATGAGCACGGGCGGCCAGATGGTCGAGTTGATGATGGGGCATGATCGCTTCTGTTGCGACCTGAGGCCGCTGTTCTACCAGCTCCTGGAGAAGCGCAGCGGCAAGCGGATCCGAGGCCTGGAGTGTCATCCCTACGACGCGGCTGGATTATTGGCGGCAACGAGCGGCGGAGTGATCGTCACGGACGGCTTGGGCGGTGCGCTCGATGCGCCGCTGGATGTTCACGCGCCGGTGCACTGGTGCGGTTACGCCAACGAGCGGATCCGAGCGCAGATCGAACCGGTGATCCAGAGATGGCTTGCAAATCATGGAGTGACCAGAGAACCGTGAACACGGGGAAAGTCAGGTGATTCATGAACAGGATAAGAAAGGCGGTGATCACCGCGGCGGGTCGAGGGACACGTCAATACCCGGCGTCCACCGCGGTGCAGAAGGAGATGTTCCCGCTGGTGGACGTGGACGGTCTGGCCAAGCCAGTGATCCAGATCATCGGGGAGGAGGCGATCAATGCGGGCGTGGAGGAGATCTGCATCGTGACGCAGCCCGGTGACGAGGAGCAGTACCGGCAGTACTTCAAGCGGATGAACGACCAGACGCTGCGCGCGTTTCGCGGGAAGGACTGGGCGATTCTGCAGGGCGAGAGGCTGCAGGAGTTCGGTGAGCGGCTGCGTTTTGTGGCGCAGGACTCGCCCGAGGGCTACGGGCACGCGGTGTATCAGGCCAAGGCGTTCGTGGGGGACGATCCGTTCCTGCTCATGCTGGGGGATCACATCTACATCTCGGCGGACCAGAAGAACTGCGCCCGTCAACTGATCGAGAAGTGCTCGCCGCAGATGCGCGCGATGAGCGCGGTGCAGGCGACCCCCGGAAGTTTATTGAGTCTGTTCGGGACCATGAAGTGTGACCTGGTGGACGCGACGAAGGGTTTATATACCGTAGAGGCGATCTTCGAGAAGCCCACGCCGGAGTACGCGGCGGAGCACCTGCGTTCGGGTGGGATGCCCCCGGGGATGTATCTGTGTCACTTTGGGATGCACGTGTTCCCCCCGGCGTTGTTCGATGCGCTGGAGCATCACATCAGGAACAACATCCGTGAGAAGGGGGAGATTCAGCTCACCAGTGCGCAGGAGTACATGCGGACGACGCTGCTGCCCAAGGGGAGTTACGGCGCGTGCACGATCCAGGGGCAGCGGTTCGACACGGGGATTCCGTACGGGCTGATGGAGTCGCAGCTGGCGCTGGCGCTGGCGGGCAAGCACCGCGGCGAGATTGTGGAGGCGATCGCTCGGCTGCTGGCGGAGCAGTTGCGGAGTCTGGCGAAGCGGTGAGTCCCGAGGTCTGGACCCCGTTTACGCGGCGGCGGACTCGTCCAGGACCTGTTCGAGACGGGTGATGTGGCGAACGTCCACCACGTCCATGTCGTCCACCAAGCGAGAATGCAATCGATCGGTTCGGGCGAGGTAGAGCGACCCGCGCGTGATCAGGCAAAGATTCGGATTGCGAATGACGAAGCTGTGGCCGTCGCTCACCCAGATACGGATGGGCACGAAGGGGTCACGGCCGAGCTGGTGATTCAGCGCATCGGGAAGCACTGGTGAGATTCTACAACGATCGAGCGGGTCGGTCAGCGGCGTTTGGGTTTGACGGGCAGTCCGGTGCGGGCGGATTCGTAGATGGCGTCCATCAGTTCGGACTGGACGATGCCGTTGGTCGGGCTGGTGGCGGGCTGAGCGCGGCCGAGGACGGCGTCGATGAAGTTGTCGTCGGGGGTCTGGTCTTTGTAGGGGACGTGGGGGTACTTGACCTTGTGTCCCTTGGCGTCGAAGACGTTCATCCATGAGCCTGACCAGCCGTCCACGTCGATGCGTCCCTGGTCGAAGATGAAGACCATGTGGGAGCCTCCGCCGGGGGAGTTGCCGCCCACGACGATAGAGGCCATGACGCCGTTCTGGAAGCGGACGTTGATGGAGGAGTTGATATCCACGGGCGTGCCGACGTTGTCGACGAAGGCGAAGACCTGTTCGACGTTGGACTCGACGGACCAGACGAGTGAGTTCAGGAGGTGAGCTCCGCTGTCGTAGGCCTGACCGCCGCCGGAGAGCGCGGGGTTCTGACGCCACAGGCCGATGGTGAGTCGTCTCCAATCCTGGGCGAGATAGCCGACGACGAGCTCGAGCTTGCCGAACTTCCTGGTGCGGATGGCGTCGCGGATGAATTGGAGCTCGGCGGTGCAGGAGGAGTTGTAGCCCACGACGACGATCTTCCCCGCGGCGTCGGCCTTGGCCTTGAGGGCGTAGGCGTCGGGGGCGCTGGTGACCATGGGCTTCTCGATGAAGACGTGCAGGCCCGCGTCGAGCGCCTGGACGGCGTGCTGGTAGTGCAGGGTGTGGGGCGTGGCGATGAAGACGGCGTCGGGTTTGGCGTCACGGTACATCGCGGCCGGGTCGGTGAACGCTGCGGGCTTGATCGGCGACTGCTCGTAGAACTTGGCGGCGAAGGATTCGACGATCTGCGGGGTGGTGTCGCAGAGCGCCACGACCTGGGCGTCGGGGTTCTTCAGGAGTCGCTGGGCGTGAGCGCCCATGAAGCCGCCGCATCCGAGCAGGGCGATACGCACGGGAGAGTTCATGGCTGAGTCCTTGGGTGAGGGTAAGGGAGAATCGGCGGGAATGGTAGCGAAGCGGCGGGGGGCTGCAAGGTCGGGCGGAGCACGCCGGCGGGAGGGTCTGGCTCCACAGGGCCAAAGGGCTTATGATCCGGCCTTCGCGTCCGAAGGTTCCCGGAGCCGACCATGGCCCCCGTGACGATGCGGTGGATGTGCCTGACGATGGTGAGCTGCGTGTGGGCGGCGGGGGCGGTGGCTGCGCGGGCGGCTGAGGGCAAGGTGGAGCTGACGCGGCCCGGCGGCGCTTCGGGGGTCATGCAGTACATGTCCGGGACGTGGGGCGTGGTGGGCGCCACGGTGGAGAACGGTCGATCGCGGGAGTTGGAAGCGACGGTGGCGACGCAGTTCACCTCGGACACGGCGTTGCAGTTTGGGCGAGCGATGCGGGTGCCGGCGAACTCGCGGATGACGGCGTGGTATCCGCTGCGATTGCCTTCGAGCGTGGAGGAGCAGGCCAAGTCGATCCAGACGCAGACGCTGCTGATCGAGCGGAGCGGCGAGCGTGAGGTGGCGATCCCCAGCAGCATGGGGCTGGTGCATCACGAGGGGGTTCTGCGGGTGGAGTCGCTGCGGCCGGTCACGGCGGTGATCGCGAACTCCCAGGACGACGATGCGTTGGACGCCGTGGTGGCGGGTCGGTTGGCGGCCGGGCTGATCAAACGCATGGCGTACGTGGGGGACGAGCCGCCGTGGATTGCCCAGGCCTGGGAGTCGGTGGACCAGGTGGTGCTGTGCGACGACGAGCCGGGCATGAACGCGGCGCAGGCCCACGCGTTGCGGCGATGGCTGGTGGGCGGGGGAAAACTGTGGGTGATGTTGGACCAGGTTGACATGGGGTGGGCCAGGCAGTGGCTGGGCGACGTGCTGGGGGTCGAGGTGGTGGACGAAGTGGGTCTGACGGAGGTGGCGGTGGCGGGCCCGCGCGGGTCGGAGGAGCCCAGGGAGTTCGAGGTCCCGGTGCGTCTGCTGCGTGTGACGACCAAGGGGATGACGGTGACGCACCGGGTCAACGGCTGGCCGGCGGCAATGCATCGCAGCGTGGGTCGGGGCACGCTTCTGGTGACGACGCTAGGCCCGCGCGGGTGGACGCGGCCGCGGAGCGACAGCGACCCGCCTGAGAAGGACCCTTTGCGTAACTCGGAGGTCCTGGCGGGCGCGGCGCTGGCGGAGATCACCGCGCCGTTCCTTCAGTTCACGAGCGAACCGCTGCTGCGTGACGAGTCGATGCAGGGCTACGTCTCGGGGCAGATCGGCTATCGCATTGTCACCCGCGGCGCGGTGGCGGCGGCGCTGGCGATGTTCTGCGGGGTCATCGTGGTGGCGGGACTGGTGCTGGCGCGGCGGGGCAGGCTGGAGTGGATGGGCCTGGCCTCGCCGGTGGTCGCGGCGGCGGCGGCGGCGGCGGTGGTGGGGATGGGATCGGCGGCGAGGCAGCGAGTCCCGGCGACGGTCGCCTCGCTTCAGATGGCCTGTTCGGACCCCGATTGTCCGGACGTGGCGGTCGGCGGACTGCTGGGGATGTACGAGCGGCGCGAGGGGCCAAGCGAGATCGGCGGGGAGCGGGGCGGGGTGTTCTGGCCCGTGTCCGCGGGCGCGGTGGCGGACAGTCCGCGGATGTTGTGGCGTGACATGGAGAGCTGGGGCTGGGAGCGCATGACGCTGCGCACCGGGGCGGTGACGATGATGCGGGCGGCGGGCGGCGTGACGCTGGCGCAGCCCATCGCGGCGCGGGGGACGTTCGCGGAGTCGGGCTTCGTGGGTCGATTGGAGCCCGGGCCACTCACGAGGCTGGGCGACGCGGTGATCGCCGCCCCAGGCGGGCGGTGCATGACCGTGCGGCTGGGCGGCGAGGGGTCTTTCGAGGCCGGAGCGGACGACGTGCTGCCCGCGGGACAGGTGCTCTGGGGCAGTGGGATTCTCAGCGACGAGCAGGGGCGTCGCCGAAGGGTGCTCGAAGAGCTGTTGCGCCGCCCGATCGCTGCGCGGGGCACGGGGTTTCCCGGTTCGCCCACGATGCTGGTCTGGGCGCAGGGGATGGACCAGGGCTTTGCGTTCGCCTCCGAGTCGCAGCGGATGGGCGCGGCGTTGGTGATGGCGCCGCTGCGGATCGAGCGGCCGGCGGCGGGAAGCCTGGTGCGCGTGCCGGCGCCGTTCGTGCGGTTTCGACCCGCGGCGCTGGGTCGTGGGCCCAAGGGTCTGCCGATCTTCGACGAGCGCACCGGGACTTGGATCGGCCCGCTGAGCGATGCGGCGCAGGTGCTGCTGCGGTTCGAGGCGCCGGCGGAGTTGGCGCCGCTGCGCCTGCGCAGCGCCACGCTCACGGTGGACATCCGTGCGCCGCGGCGGAAGCTGCGCCTGCTGGGCCTGGGGGAGGCGGGTATCGTGGAGGTCGGCGGCGCGGACGAGCCGCTGGGCGAGGTGCGCGCCGTGATCCGGGACGCGGCGCTGCTGCGTGGGATCGAGGGGGGGCTGGTCGCGGGCTTCGAGGTCGGCCCCGCCAGCGGCACGGACGCCGAGGCGGCGCTGACCGGCTGGCAGGTCCACGACGTGTCCATGGAGTTCGAAGGCATTGTTCCCGAGGACCACGCTCATGAGCGACCATGAACCGGCGGTGCGGACCGATCGTCTGACCAAGCGCTACGGCCAGTTCGTGGCGCTCGACTCGCTCTCGATCACGCTGCACCGCGGGCACATCCTGGGGTTCATCGGCCCCAACGGCGCGGGCAAGACCACCACCATCAAGATCCTCGTGGGCCTGGCGCGGCCGACCCAGGGCAGCGCCAGCGTCTGCGGCAAGGACTGCGTCCGCGACGCCCAGGCGATCAAGCGCCTCGTGGGCTACATGCCCGACACCTTCGGCGCCTACGACAACATGCGCGTGCGGGAGTACCTGGACTTCTTCGGCGCCGCCTTCAAGATCCCGCGCCCCGAGCGCCTCCGCCGCATCGAGGAGGTCATGGAGATCACCGGCTCGACCTACATGAAGGACCGCTACGTCGAGGCGCTGTCGCACGGCATGAAGCAGCGCGTGGGCATCGCGCGCACGCTGCTGCACGATCCGCAGGTGCTTATCCTCGACGAGCCCGCCAACGGGCTGGACCCGCAGGCGCGCATCGAGATGCGGCAGATCCTGCTGCGACTGGCCAAGATGGGCAAGACGCTCATCGTCACCAGCCACATCCTCCCCGAGCTGTCGCGCATCTGCGACCAGGTGGCCATCATCACGCACGGCAGGCTCCGCGCCTTCGGCACGCTCGAGCAGATCATGCGCTCCGTCAGTCAGCGACGCACCATCGAGGTGGAGCTCGCCGCCGCCGAGGACATCCCCCGCGCCAGCGAGGTCGTGAGCCGATTCGTCGAGCCCCAGGACAGCGTCACCGGGTCGGTGAGCGAGTCGGCGGTGCGTTTCGAGAGCGCCATGCACGAGCGCGACCTGGCGCAGGTGCTCCAGGCGCTGGTGGCGGCGAAGATCCCCGTCACGCAGTTCCGTGAGTTGCAGACCGACCTCGAAGACGCCTTCCTGAGCGTCACCCGCAGCGACCTGGGCTCGGGCGACCGCGAGAACATGGACTCCACCGCGCTGAATCGCAAACCCTGACCGCACCCCTCAAGCCGGGGATGTCCTCATCCCCGGCGGATGCTTCGCCGTGTTGCTTCAATGCACGCCGGGCTGAGGACAGCCCGGATCGCTCGGAGAAAAGAATCGTGTCCAACCCCATCATCGAGCGCGAGCTGATCGGACTGCTGCGGACGCGGCGGGCGCTGGTCATCCAGACGCTGCTGGCGGCGGCGCTGGCGGGGCTGGTCGTGCTCCGCTGGCCCAGCGACGCCCGGGTGGACCTCACCGGCAGCGGCGCGCAGCAGGTCATGCGCGTCTTCAGCTACGGGCTCATGACGCTGCTGATCCTCCTGGCGCCCGTCTTCCCCGCCACCACGATCGTCAAGGAGAAGGTGCAGGGCACGCTGGCGCTGCTGCTTAATTCGCCCATGAGTCCCTGGGCGATCTACCTGGGCAAGCTCGCGGGGGTGCTGGGGTTCGTGGTCGTCCTGATGACGCTGAGCCTGCCCACGCTCGCGGCCTGTTACGCCATGGGCGGGGTAGACCTCTTCGGACAGGTCGGTGCGCTCTACCTCGTGCTTTGCTTCGTGGCGCTGCAGTACGCCACGCTGGGGCTTCTGGTGAGCAGCCACGCCGGCTCCACCGACGCGGCGCTGCGGATGACGTACGGCCTGATCCTGGTCCTGTCGGTGCTGGCGATGGGGCCTCACCAGTTTCTCCAGGGCACGGAGCTGGGCGTCCTGGCGCAGGCGTCGCTGCTGCTGCGTTCGCTCTCGCCGATCCCGGCGGTGATGGAGGCGCTGGGCCAGGCCGACGTGGGCGCGCAGGGGCTCAGCGCCGGCGGCGGATCGATCCGGCGCTACGTCGTGCTGGCGGGCCTGACTTCCCTGGCCTTCATGGTCCTCACCGCGCGCAGGCTCAATCAGACCATGTTCGACCGCGCCCGCGACCAGGGCTTGGTCACCGACGAGCGGTCGGCCTCCGTCCGCGCGTTCCGACGGTTCTATTACCTTTGGTTCTTCGACCCGCAGCGACGCAGCGGCATGATCGGTCCGCTGACCAATCCGGTCATGGTCAAGGAGTTCCGCACGCGGCGCTTCGGACGCTCGCACTGGATGATGCGCATGATCGCCCTGTGCGTGATCGTCTCGCTGGGCCTGGCGTGGATGAGCTCGCTTCAGACCATGACCTGGGGCGTCGAGACCGTCGGGGGCATCATGGTCCTGCTCCAGGTGGCGCTGATCGTGCTCGTCACGCCCAGCCTCGCGGCGGGGCTGATCTCCTCCGAGCGCGAGAGCGGCGGGTGGACCCTGCTGCAGATGACCCCGCTCTCCACCGGGCGAATCGTCCGAGGCAAACTCATGAGCGTCGTCGCCACGCTGCTGCTGCTGCTGCTGGCAACGCTGCCCGGATACCTGGTGATGATGTTCGTCCAGCCGGCGCTGCTCAAGCAGGTCTACCAGGTCATGATCTGCCTGGCGCTGACCAGCCTGCTGGCGCTGCTCGCCTCCGCCGCGGTGAGCAGTTGTTTCCGCAGGACCGCCGCCGCCACCACCGTCTCGTACGCCCTGCTGGTGACGCTCTGCGCCGGGACCATGCTCTTCTGGCTCGGACGCGATGCGCCCTTCAACCACGCCACCGTCGAGGCGGTGCTGACCATCAACCCCCTGGCGGCGGCCCTTCAGGTCATCGGCGCCGAGGGCTTCACGCAGTACCGACTGCTCCCCGCCAACTGGTGGGTCATGGCGGGGTTGATCCTTCTGAGTCTGCTCGTTCTCGTAGCGCGTGTCTTCCGATTGACCCGACCTCAGTGAGCCTCCCTGATGCATCGACCCAAGCTCATCCTCTGCCTCCTCGTCGCCTTGGTGCTTCGCACCCTGGGCGTCCTTCATGCGCTCGAGGTGGACCAGGCCATGGAGCAGGACCCGCTGCTGCGGACGCAGACGCCGGCACGCGTCTTCTCGCCCCGCTACCGTGAGCTGTGGTCCTGGGCGCTGCAGCAGGGCGAAGACCAGGCGGCGATGCAGGCGGCGCTGGCCATGGCGCAGGCGCACACCCGGGGCATGGCGGACTTCTCCGACCAGAGCCAGCCCCTGCAACGCAAGCTCGAATCCCCCGACGCGCCGCTGGCGATGCGCCTGGCCATCGCGCGGGCGCTCATCGATCTGGAGGCGCGTGACGCCGCCGACGCCCTGGCGCGGGCGGCGCAGGATTCGGGCATCGACATGGCGCTGCTCGTGGAGCCGGCCCTGGCGCGGTGGGGCCACGCGCCGCAGCGACAGGTCTGGCTCGACCGCGTCGAGGATCGTCGGGCCTCGCGCGCCCTGCGCCTGACCGCCATCGCCGCCCTGGCGACCGTGAACGAGCCGCGTGGCGCCGACCCGCTGTTGCGTCTGGCGCAGGACACCGCCGGCGACGAGGGCGTCCGTCTCGAAGCGGCGCGGGCGCTCTCGGCGCTTACCCGACAGGAACTCGTCGAGCCCGCCGCGTCGCTGGCGCGATCCTCGAAAGTCATCGACCGGCTCGTCGCCGCCTGGATGCTCGCGGGCCACGACGATCCGCCGGCGCAGGGATTGATGCTCCAGCTCTGCCGCGACGACGCGCCCGTCGTCGCCGCGGTGGCGATCCAGTCGCTGCTGCGCATCGACCCGCTGCTGCTTGAGCCGCACGGCCAAGCCCTGACGCGCAACGACGACGCCAACGTGCGCCGGCTCATCGCTCGCGCCATCACCGCCCAGCGGACGCCCCAGGCGGTGGACCTGCTCGCCACGCTGCTGGACGACCGCCACCCCGAGGTGCGCACCGCGGTCCGCGATCACCTGCTGGAGCTGGCGCAGCTCGAACCGCTGGCGACTCCGGTCCGGCTGGCGGGGCAGCGCGTCCTGGAGACCCAGTCCTGGCGAGGCTTGGAACAGGCGGCGCTACTGCTGGGCGAACTGGACCACGAGCCGGCGGCCCCACGGCTGCTGGAACTGCTCGATTTCGAGCGCAGCGAGGTGTGCGTCACCGCCGCCTGGGCGCTGCGCAAGCTCGCGGTGGACGCGGTGCTGCCGGAGATGCTCGCCCACGTCCAGGAGGGCATCCAGACCCGTCTGGCGGCGCGCGGGACGAGCGATGCAAGCCTGACCCCCAAGCAGGCGTTGGCCCTGGCGCGCGAAGAGGGCAAGGCGGATCGTCGGCTCTCGCAACTCATCCAGGCGATGGGACTGCAACGCTACACCGCGGCGCAGGAGACGCTGCTGCGGTTGGTGCCCAAGAATCCCCGGCTCGGAGTCGAGTCGCGCGGCGCTGCCGTCTGGGCGCTGGGGCTGCAGCTCGAGGGCCAGGCCAGCCACAGCCTGGTTCGCACCTTCGCGGAGCGGCTCGCCGACATCAACCCGCTGAATCCCGAGGCCGAGCTCGTCCGTCGAATGAGCGCCGTGTCCATCGGACGGATGCGAGGCCAGGCAGGGCTGTCAACGCTGCGCGCTTTCGCAAAGGACGAGGGCGTCACGTCGATGGTCGGCGTGGCGTGTCTGTGGGCGATCGAACGCATCACAGGCCAACCCGTTCCCGCCGCTCCGCTCGCGCCGATCCAAGAGAGCGGGTTCTTCCTCGAACCGCTGGACTGACGCTGACGCGCCTCTGGCCCGCGGCGCGCCCGCGCCGTAGCATCTGGCCATGACCCGTTCCACCCCCGTGGCCCACGACGCGCCCCCGCACACGCACGTCCCGCTTCGCGTCCGTTACAACGAGTGCGACCCGCAGGGCGTGGCGCACCACGCCTCGTTCGTCCCCTGGCTGGAGATCGCCCGCGTCGAGCTGCTGCGCAAGCTGGGCAGGGCCTACCGCGATCTCGAAGAGGCGGGGGTCTTCTTCGTCGTCACCGAGCTTTCGCTGCGCTACCGCGCCCCGGCTCGCTACGACGACGAACTGCTCATCCACGTCCGCGAGGTCGAGCGCTCCCGCGTCCGCATCCGCCACACGTACGACGTGCTCCGCGACGGCAGGATTCTCGCCTCAGCCACGTCCACCATCGCCTGCGTCAATCGCCAGGGCCGACCCATGCCCATCCCCGACGGGGCGCTGGGCGCGTGAAACGCTTTTCTCTCCGACCTGTCCGAGTCAAAAACCTCCCCCCGAAGCATCACGGCATCTCGATATGACCGTCGGCGTAGATCACCGCGCCGTCCGGGTCGGGGTTGCCGCCCTTGGCTTCGTAGATCATCGGCGTGTCGCTCGGGTCCTCCAGTTCGCTCACGTGGTCCGCGGGCTTGACGTAGATATATCCGTGGCGCTCGCCGGTGCGGGGATTCTTCAGCACCGCGTCCAGCGCAGGCTCGTACCGCCGCAGCGCGCCAAAGTCCGGCGGGAACGACCCGCTGTGGTCGGTCATGTACAGCTGCACGCTCAGGGCGATCTGCGTCATGTTGCTCGCCGACACCACGCCCTTGGCTTTGTTCCTCGCTTCCGCCAGCATGTCCAGATAGCCCCCGCTGCGCTTGGGCGGCGGCTGGGCGGGCGCGGGTTCCACCACCGCCGGCGGCTGACCCAGCTCACGCCATCGGATCGTCGCCACCCGCTGGCCCACGTAGTTCAGCTCGTATTTCTCCGCCGGCGTTGCGGGCTTCTCGAACAGCAGGATCACCGGGTACTTCTTGAACATCCCCAGTTCCTCGGGCATCGTGATCGTCTCCTTGGCCCACCACCCGCGCGTGTCCTTCTCCCACTCGAGCCGAACCAGATCGCCCCGGTAATCCGCACGCAGCGGCGGCTGGCCCGCGAGCTTCCACTCCAATCGGCCCTGACCCGAGAGCCCCTTGACGCCCGGGGTGTTGCCCGAGGCCTGGAAGAACGAGACGTAGTCCACCCAGCCCGTGACCCCGTGCTGGCCGTCGAACTCGATCCTGCCTCGGGCGCCCTGCTGCGCCTGCGCCTCGGGCGTCTCTTTCGTGGGCTCGACGCCACAGGGCAGCAGGTGCTGGTAGTTCGTCGTCTGCGCCCCTGAAAGGTCCACCTCCAGGCCGCTGGGCATCTCGGTGTAGAGCAGCCGACCCTTGACCGGAGCGCCGGGCCCACTAAGCCCCTTGGGCGTGAGCGTGAAGGCGTCACGGTGGTGCACCAGGCTGTAGCGATTCGTCTGCTTGCGTGCGTTGATCAGATTCGCCGAGATCGCTGCTCGGATGACCAGGTGCCTGCCGTCGGGGTTCTTGCGTGTGAGCAGGAACTGATCCGAGCCACCAGCGGTGAAGGCGACGTCCTGGGCCGCGGTGTTGCCCGGGATCTTGGTACCCATGGTGAGATAACCCGGGACGTGCGTGCCCAGGGCGTGGGTGCCGCTGCCGGTGAGCAGGTTGTAGGGCGACAGAACGTCCAGCGTGTCGTACGCCACCAAAGCGTCAGCGACCTCCACGCTGAGGATTTTGAACTTCGTGCCCGCGGTGCTCTTCCACCACCAAAGCCCGCCGACGATCAGCAGCGCCGCCACCGCCGCGACCACCAGCCGGGTGATCTGCCCGACGATGACCCCCAGGTCAGGCTGCGACTCGGTCGGCTCCGGCGTCGGGCTCGAGGGGCGATAGCCGGGGATCGGCGCCGCCTTCTCGCGGCTGGCGGCCGACTCGGGCTCGATCAGCGGTGCGTAGTCCTCCTCAGCCGCCGCCGCCGCCGGGATCGCCAGCGCTTTGCCGCAGCCCGGGCACCGCCCCCGCTTGCCCGCCAGCGTCGCCGGCGCGTGCAATGTCTTGCCGCATTCGCAGGTCACCGCGATGGTCACCCCTGGGATTGTACCGCCCGTTAGAATGCCCCCAAGCAGCGGGAGCGTAGCTCAGGGGTCAGAGCAGGGGACTCATAATCCCTCGGTCGCTGGTTCGAATCCAGCCGCTCCCAGTCGCGCGGATTGCTTGCGTTGCTTCAGTGGTCGCGGCGGACGGCGTCTTCGGGGGCGGTCTCGGTGTGCGCCATGCCGCGGCCGGAGCGGACGCCCATAAGGACGAGCAGGCGTCGGCGCGCGGTGCGGAACGGGACGCCTACGGTGCGGTGCAGGCGGATGGGCCAGGGCCGAAGCCGGTCGATGTCGCGTTGGTCTGCGGGGACCTGGTCGGGCCGAAGTTGCAGGCGGTGCTTGTGGAGGTGGTAGAGGTCGCTCTGCTGGAGGATGCTCAGGAGTTGAGGCCAGGGCCAGAGGGCGGTGAGGTGTCTGCGGGAGATGTGGAAGCAGATCTGGAAGTCGATGAAGTAGGGATGTCCCTGGTCGCTGACGATGAGGTTTTCACGTTTGTGGAGGTCGACGTAAGCGATGTCGCGGGCGTGCATCTGGGTCAGGGTGTGAAGGAGTCTCGGGAAGAAGTCGTCGGCGACTTTTTCATTTCGATGCAGGGGGTGGCCGGCAATGAAGAGGCGGGCCACCGCGTTAGGCTGTGGGCGACCATCGACGAGGACATCGCCGGCCCATCGCGCCACGCCCGGCACGTCGTGGAGTTTGTTCAGGAGCATGGCCTCGCGTTGCGCCAGCGTTCTGCCGAGCCAGCGCATGGGGATGCCCAGGACCGGTTGGACGCGGTTGAACTTGCAGATGATGCGTCCAGCGGGGCTGTGGTAGAGGGCGGTGGCGGCCCAGGAGTCGTGCTTGAACTCTTCCAGGAGTTGGTAGCGGACGCCTTGGACCTCGACGATGGCGGGCGGGTCCTGAGCGCCCAGGGCGCGGAGCAAGGGGGGGCGTGGCCGAGTCACGCGGACATGGTAGCGGAGCGGGTATGATAGGGCGGGTGCTCGAAGATGACGATCGTGCGCGCCATGTTGCTGCTGGGGCTGCTGGCTACGCGGGTGATCGCGGGCGATCCGTACGACGACACGCCCGGGAGCATCTTTGATCAGGGCGGTGGCGACCGGACCAATCCCGCGCAACAGCAGGGCGCGGGCGATGCGTCGTCGGCGGCGTCGACGGCGCCCACGGACGATCGAGAGCGAGCGCGGCGGGACGAGCAGGTCTGGCCGGGACTGGTGCGGCGATACACCGCGATGTACGTCTTTCTCGAAGGCGCCTCGCACGCCTTGACGCGCTTCGACAAGCGGTATCCCAGCAGTCTGGGGCAGAGCGTCGATGGATTCCTGGCGGAGCAGTCGCGTGCCATGCGTGTGGGGGCGGGGGGAGGACTGGTGCGGACGTTAACCATCGCTCCGCCGCGCGAGGACGCGGAGCTTTTCGTCAAGGCACTGCCGCGCGTGGCGGTGGGGGAGTACGGGCGACTGCACTCGGCGGTGGTGGAGGCAGTGCTGGGCGCGGAAGAGATGGTGCTCTCCTCGCCCTGGTGGATCGACGCGCTGGCGTTGCGGCGGGAGCTGGATCGGCAGCGCCGCGTGACCGACCGGACCGGCGACGACGCGGCGGCCGAGGCCTTCGAGCAGCGGCACGCCTTACGCATGGAGCTGATGGATCGGCAGAGCGAGGAGGGTTCCGCGGGCGCGGCGCCGATCCGGGTGGTGGGGTTCTCGACGAAGAACCTGGTCGAGGGCCAGCGCTGGCACGGGCCGCTGGGCGAGGGCTTTGACCTCGTGATCGTGGCGCTCAGCTCAGGGTCGGGCCAGGGGGACAGGCACGAGCATCGGCGGCGATCGCGGGAGTATCTGCTGGCCTTGCCGGTGGACCGACTGCCGGCGCCGATCACGGAGGAGCATTTCAAGGCGGTGCTCACGGAAGCGGGGATGACGCCCTCGACGTTCGTGGACCTGGTGTTCGAGCAGACGCGGCTGAACCCGCGCGACGTGGAGCCGCGCGTCCTGGTCGCACTCGAGCGCGCCCGCGACGCGGCGCGTGGTCAGAAGGATTGACGGTCGATCAGGGCCGTCGGTTCTTGACCGGATCGTCGGAGCGCCGGATCAGACCGGATGGAACCGGCTCGACGCAGGAATCGCTCGGGTGGTTCAGTGGTCGCTGGTCACGTCAACCCTCTCGGCTCGCATCCGGTCCATCGCTCGACATCCGGTCGTCCGGTCAAAAACATTTCGCCCGGCGCGAGCGTGACGATTGAATCTCCCGGGGCACGCCCGTAAGATGAGGATCAGCATCTTCAGGAGCGTGTGTTGAAACGCAAGTGCGATCAGTGTGATCGGCCCGCCACCCATCACTCGGTGGAGATCATCAAGGGTCAGAAGATCGAGAAGCACCTTTGCGACGTTCACGCGGCGCAGGAGGGCATGGCGATCAAGGCGATCCACGCCCCGATCAACGAGCTGCTGACGAACTTCGTGAAGCTGCACAGCGGCGGGGCGGCGGCGACGCCGGCGGCGAGCACCGATCTGACCTGCGAGCATTGCGGCATGACGTTCAACGAGTTTCGCGAGCATAGCCTGATGGGCTGTCCGGGCTGCTACGCCAGTTTTGAAGCTCCGCTGGCGCCGCTGCTGGAGCGCGCCCACGAGGGCGCCACGCATCACCTGGGCAAGGTCCCGCACCGCGCCGGCGCCAGCGAGCAGCGGCAGCAGAAGATCGCCCGGCTGCGCAAGCGTCTGGACGAAGCGGTGTCGGCGGAGGACTACGAGTTGGCGGCCAAGCTCCGCGACGAGGTGCGGCGCATGGAGGAGCGCAGCGCATGACGCCGTTCCAGGAGATGACCCAGCACGCCGGCGAGTGGCTCCGCGGCGCCGGCCCGCACAGCGAGATCGTCATCTCCAGTCGCGTCCGGCTGGCGCGCAACCTCGCGGGCTTCCCCTTCGTGGGCCGGTGCAACCGTCGTCAGCGGTCGGAAGTGCTGCAGCGCTGCCGGGAGCTGGTCTCTTCCGGGCTCTTCGGCGAGGACGTGCTCTGGGTGGACCTGAGCGAAGCCCCCGAGCTGGACCGGCAACTGCTGGTGGAGCGGCAGCTCATCTCGCGTCAGCACGCCAAGGCGGGCAAGGAGTTCCCCCGCGCCGTGGTCATCGGCGCCAGCGAGACCTTCGCGGTCATGGTCAACGAGGAGGACCATCTTCGCCTGCAGGTCTTCCGCTCGGGGATGCAGCTGACCGAGGCCTTCGCGCAGATCGATCACATCGACGACCTGCTCGAGAACCACATGGACTTCGCCTTCTCGTCGCGCTGGGGCTACCTCACCGCCTGCCCCACGAACCTGGGCACGGGCATCCGCATCAGCGTGATGCTGCACCTGCCGGCGTTGAAGCTCACCGGCGAGATCGAGAAGGTCCGCCGCGCCGCCCGCGACATGCACCTGGCGGTCCGCGGACTCTTCGGCGAAGGCTCCGAGGCGCAGGGCGATCTCTACCAGGTCTCGAACCAGACCACGCTGGGCCGGAGCGAGCAGGAGATTCTCGCCGACTTCCAGCACAGCGTCGTCCCGCAGATCATCTCTTACGAGCAGCAGGCGCGTCAGGCGCTGCTGCGGCAGCGACCGGCGCAGCTCGACGACCGCATCTGGCGCGCCTGGGCCACGCTCACCCACGCCCGGGTCATCACCAGCGAGGAAGTGCTCGCGCTGCTCTCGCACCTGCGCCTGGGCGTGAACCTGGGCAGGATCGACACCGTGGACATCCGCACCATCAACGAGCTGTTCCTGCTCACGCAGCCGGCACACTTGCAGAAACTCACCGGCTGCGAACTTGACCCGGCCATGCGGCGCGAGGCGCGCGCCACCTTGATCCGCAAACGCCTGGGCGCCCGCTGAGGAGTTCCTGCGAATCACCGGGCTGTGGACAGCCCGGCTCGCTCGGGTCGGCGTCAGGTGGGGGCGGAAATTTCCGATAAGCTCGTAACGCGATGGACCGGAGCGAGCTATCCATTCCGAGCGCGGAAGAGTTGCGCGCGATGCTGTTGCTCAAGCACGGGTCGCTGGACCGCGTGGGCTGGGCGGTGAAGAAGCGACTGCGCTGGGGGTACTACCTGCCGGACCGCTGGTACGAGGCGATGCTGGACCGTTGCGTGGGGAGCCAGACGCGGTGGCTGGACGTGGGCGGGGGCAAGACGGTTCTGCCCCACAACCCGCCGCTGGCGGAGCGACTGGCGCAGCGCTGCGCCCTGCTGGTGGGCGTGGACCCCAGCGACAACATCCATCAAAACCCGCTGGTGCGCGAGCGGGCGCAGTGTCTGATCGAGGATTACCAGACCCATCACGTCTTTGACCTGATCACGCTGCGCATGGTGGTCGAGCACGTCACGGACCCGCAGAAGGTGATGCGGGCGCTGGCGCGGCTGACGACGCCGGGCGGACGCGTGGTGGTGTTCACCGTCAGTCGGTGGGCGCCGATCTCGCTGGCGTCGCAGGTTGTCCCGTTCCAACTGCACCACGGCATCAAGCGGCTGATCTGGGGCGTAGGCATCAAGGAAGAGGACAGCTTCCCCGTCGTCTATCGCATGAACACCGGGCGTCGCCTGCGCGGGCTCTTCGAGGCGCACGGGTTCCGTGAGCGATTGCTGCTGCGGCTGGAGGACCTGGTCGTCTTCACGCGCGTGTCGCGGCTGTACACGCTGGAGCTGGCGCTGTGGCGCGCCTGGCGTGCGGCGGGGCTGACCTACCCGGAGCACTGCCTGCTGGGCGTGTACGAGCGCACCGATCGACCCTGACCACGCGAGATATCGGGCGTTCATCGCGGAAAGAGCCCGTCGGACTTTCAAGCTTGTGCGGCAACGGACCGACACCTATAAATATCGGCAAGGGTTTCGCTGCGCAAGGTGTCACAGCGAACGGTCCACGCCCGTGGGCACACCGATCAGGGAAAAGAAATCATGCTCAGCCCCGAACTGGCGCGTATCCGTCCTTTCAAGGTCGTCCCTTCGCTGCCCGAGCCGCTCTGGCCGCTGCTGGACATCGCCCACAATCTCTGGTGGACGTGGCATCCTGAGGCGGTGGAGCTGTTCCTGCGCCTGGACCGCGTGCTGTGGCAGCAGTGCGGGCACAACCCGGTGAAGATGCTGGGCATGTGTCCGCAGGCGACGCTCGAGGAAGCCGCCCGCGACGAGGGCTTCCTCAACTCGCTGCAACGCGCCGTGGCCAACCTCAAGCGGCACATGGAACGCACACCCTGGCTGGTGCGCCACAAGCTCGACCCGGGCGGCGATTTCAAGATCGCTTACTTCTGCGCCGAGTTCGGTCTGAACGAGTGCCTGCCGATCTACTCCGGAGGTTTGGGCATCCTCGCCGGTGACCACCTCAAGTCCGCCAGCGAACTGGGCCTGCCCCTGGTGGCGATGGGGCTGCTCTACCGCAACGGTTATTTCCAGCAGTACCTCAACGCCGACGGCTGGCAGCAGGAGTTCTATCCCGACCTGGACTTCGCCAATCTGCCCATGACGCGCGTGCGTGACGCCGAGGGCAAGCCGCTGAAGATCAAGATCGAGATGCCCGACCGCGATCTGTTTGTCTGGACGTGGAAGGTGCAGGTCGGTCGCATCCAACTGCTGCTGCTGGACACCAACCTGCCCGACAACGACCCGACGGACCGCGCCATCACCTCGCAGCTCTACGGCGGGGACATGGACGTGCGCATGAAGCAGGAGATCGTGCTGGGGATCGGCGGCGTGCGCGTGCTCGACGCCATGGGCATCCACCCCGAGGTCTTCCACATGAACGAGGGCCACAGCGCCTTCCTCGCCCTCGAACGCATCCGCACGCTCATTCAGAAGCACAACATCTCCTTCGACGAAGCGCGGCAGTTCGCCGCCTCGGGCAACGTGTTCACCACGCACACGCCCGTCCCCGCGGGCATCGACCGTTTCCCGCCGGAGATGATGGCGCGATACTTCCGCAACTACCACGGGGCGCTGAAGCTCGACCTCGAAGGGCTCCTGGCGCTCGGACGCGAGAACGTCTACGAGAAGAAGGAGTTCTTCTCCATGGCGGTGCTCGCCATCCGCACCGCCGACGGGTGCAACGGCGTCTCGGCGCTGCACGGCGACGTGTCACGCTCCATGTGGCGCGGCATCTGGCCCGGGCTGCCCGAGTCCGAGGTGCCCATCAAACACGTGACCAACGGCGTGCACGCGCGGAGCTGGCTCAGCGGCGATCTCATCCAGCTGCTGGACCGCTACCTCGGCGCACGCTGGCAGAACGACCCGGGCGATCATCGCGTCTGGAACGCCATTAACGAAGTGCCCGACGAGGAGCTGTGGCGCGTCCACGAGCGTCGTCGGGGCCGCCTGATCATCTGGTGCCGACGCAAGCTCCGCGCCCAACTCGAGGCCCGCGGCGCCAGTGCCGAGGAGATCCGTTCCGCCGCCGACGCTTTGGACCCGCGGGCGCTGACCATCGGGTTCGCCCGGCGCTTCGCCACCTACAAGCGCGGCACGCTCATCCTGCACAACAAGGCGCGGCTGCAGAAGATCCTCAGCGATCCGGACCGACCCGTTCAGTTCCTCATCGCCGGCAAGAGCCACCCCGCCGACGGCGGAGGCAAGGACCTGATCCGGCAGATCGTCCACTTCGCGCGGGAGCACGGCGTGCACCGCCACCGCATTGTCTTCCTCGAGAATTACGACATCCACGTGGCGCGTTACCTCGTGCAGGGCTGCGACGTCTGGCTCAACACGCCCAAGCGCGGCATGGAGGCCTCGGGCACCAGCGGCATGAAGGCGGCGCTCAACGGCGTCCTGAACTGCTCCATCCGCGACGGCTGGTGGGACGAGGTCCACGACCCCGAGGTGGGCTGGTCCATCGGCCGCGGCGAGAGCTACGCCAACCCCGAGGTCGCTGACGAGCTCGAATCGCAGGCGCTCTACGACCTGATCGAGAAGCAGATCGTCCCGACCTTCTACAACCGCGACGAGACCGGGCTGCCCCGCCAATGGGTGGCGCGGATGAAGGCCTGCATCGGCAAGCTCGCGCCGGTGTTCAACACCAACCGCATGGTGCAGGAGTACGCCACGAAGCTCTACATCCCCGCCGCCCGACGGTCGCGCATGCTCGCCGGGGAGAACCTGCAGAAGTCCGTGGCCCTGGCGCACCAGAAGGACCGCCTGCGTCACGCCCTGCAGAACACCCGGATCGAGTCCGTCAACGCCAACACCGACCGCGCCCTGAACGTCCGCGACAGTCTGGAACTCTCCGTCGTGGCGGTGCTCAACGAACTGACGCCCGCGGAGGTGCGACTGCAGGCCTACGTCGGACTGCTGGACAACGACGGTCGGCTGGTCCAAGGCAAAGCCCACGACCTGGCGCACGCCGAGGACCTGGGCGGCGGCAGGCACCGCTTCGCCGGCACCTTCCCCACCGAGGTCAGCGGGCGTCACGGGTTCGCCCTGCGCTTCATCCCCGGCGGCGAGATGTTCGAGGGCATCGCCGAGCCCGGACTTATCGCCTGGGACAAGTTCAGCGCCCCGGCGGAGGACCGTCGCAAGCCCGCCACGCCCGCAGCGCCCGCAGCGCCGGCGGCGGCGACGCACTGATCCGAATTGCCAATTCACTTTGGACAATGAACAATGGATGGTCAATGAGCACATGCTCAATGGACCAACCCTTGTTCATTGATTCATTGTTCAGCCATCGTTCCCTCTTCATTTTTCATTGATCATTCTTCATCGCTCGTTCTCCCATGCGTGAGCTCTCCCTCCTCCACCACGTCTATCGCGCCAACGCGCAGCTGCCCGCGGCGGTGACGATCCCGCCCGGCGACGACATGGGGGCGATGCGGCTCACGCACCCGGAGGTGCTCGTGACGGTGGACCAGGTCGCCGACGGCGTCCACTTCGATCTAACGCGCGACCCGTTGCACCTGATCGGGCGCAAGGCGATGACCCGCAACCTCTCGGACGTGGCGGCGATGGCGGCGCTGCCCCGCGGCGCGGTGGCGGCGGCGTGCCTGCCCCGGAGCATGAGCCAGGAGCAGGCCGAGGAACTCTTCGACACGATGCGTTTCTACGGCTTGCAGTTTCAGTGCCCGCTCATCGGCGGCGACGTGAGCGTGTGGGACGGAAGGCTCCTGCTGAGCGTCACGGTGCTCGCGGAGTCCGCGGGCGTGCCCCCGGTGCTGCGGCGCGGGGCGCAGGTCGGCGACGCGATCTACGTGACCGGCGCTCTGGGCGGCAGCCTCGCCAGCGGGCGGCACCTCTGCTTCGAGCCTCGCCTGGCCCCGGCGCGCTGGCTCGCCACGCATCATCGCCCGCACTGCATGATCGACCTCTCCGACGGGCTGGCACGCGACCTGGGCCACCTCATGACCGCCGCGGACCTCTCCGCGCTCGTGGAGGAATCGCTGCTGCCCATGCACCGCGACGTCACCTGGCGCGGCGCGGTGTCCGACGGCGAGGACTACGAGCTTTGCTTCACGCTCGATCCCACGGTGCAGCTGCCCGCCAGCGTCGAGGGCGTGGCGCTCACCCGCGTGGGCGCGGTGACCGCACGAGGCGAGTGGCGCGTATCGCTCAGGACCACCGCCGGGGGCGTGGAGAATCTCGACGGCCTGGGCTGGGAGCACGCCGCGTGATCGTGACCACGAGAAGCCCCCAAGAGACCCGCGCCCTGGGCGCCGCGGTGGCGCGCCAATGTCGCGCCGGTGACGTGCTGGCGCTGGTGGGCGAGTTAGGCGCCGGCAAGACGCAGTTCGTGCAGGGCCTGGCGCGCGGGCTGGGGCTCGCTCCCGGGGGCAGTCCCACGTTCGTCATGGTCCACGAGTTCCCCTCCGTGGGCGGATCGCCCGGGCTTATCCATATCGATGCCTATCGCCTAAGCAGTCTCGAAGACCTCGAGTCGATTGGCTGGGACCTGACCGACGAGATGGGCCGCGGAAACATCGTGGCGGTCGAGTGGGCCGACCGTCTGGGCGATCTCTTGGCTGAGGATCGATTGCAATTGACGTTCACTCACCTCGACGAGCAGACGCGACGCATCGAGCTGTCCGGCCAGGGCGCGTGGCGCGAGCGCGTCGATACCATCACGCTGCCCTGGCGTTGCCCGATCTGTCGGGAGTGGGTGTCCGAGACGGGCTTTGAGCCGTTCTGCTCCAGACGGTGCAAACTCGCGGACCTGGGGCGGTGGCTCAAGGGGGATTACGTGATTCGGTGAGATGGGGTGATCGGCCAATTCACTCCCGGTCATTGACCGGGGGCTAGATGTCGTGTTGGCCGTTGCGCGCTTCGGGGGATACGCCGTAGATGATGAATCGGTGGCTCACGGGCTTGAAGCCGTGCTTCTTGCAGATGCGGTCGCGGACCGGTTCGAGCCAGGGGCTTGGGATTTCGATGACCTTGCCGGTGCGGACGCAGACGAGGTGGCCCTGAGGCTGTTTGCCGAAGGAAAGCTCGTAGTGCGACTGCCGGGCGTCGATGAGCACTTCGGTGATGATGCCCGCCTCGAGCAGGTGCTTGAGGGTGCGGTAGATGGTGGCTTTGCTGGCGCGGGCGGAGGCCTGCCGCAGTTCGGTGACGAGCTGGTCGGCCTCGAAGACGGTGGTCTTGGAGAGCACCGCTTCGAGGATGTGCGCTCGTTCGCTGGTGAACTTCAGGCCCTTGCGCTTGAGGAATCGCCGGAAGATGGCGCACAGCGGCGGGGTGAAGGTTTCCTCGGTCACGCTCACAGACTTCAATTATAGCGAGCAGTCTGCCGCAGGTGCGCTTGCGGGCGTGGTATTCTCTGCCACTCTGCACGGGAGGCTTGTCGTGGCGGAAAAGATCATCGGCGTGGGCATGATCGGTTGCGGCACCGTGGGCGGGGGCGTGGCGACCCTGCTGCGCGACGAGGCGGAGCTCTACGCTCAGCGGCTGGGCGCTCGACTGCAGCTTCGCCGCGTGCTCGTGCGTGACAGCGCCAAGGCGGCGCACCAGGGCCTCGTCTCGCCTGACCTGCTCACCGCGGACGTGGAGGCCTTCTTCGACACCCCCGACATGGCGGTCGTCATCGAAGTGGCGGGCGGCGTGGAGCAGGCGCTGCGCTTCGTCCGTCGCGCCCTGGAGTCGGGCAGGCACGTCGTGACCGCGAACAAGGCTTTGCTCGCGGCGCACGGCTCGGAGCTGTTCGCCCTGGCACGGAGCAAGCGGTGCTGCATCGCGTTCGAGGCCTCGTGCGCCGGGGGCATTCCCATCATCACCGCGTTGCAGTTCGGGCTGATGGCCAACCGCATCGAGGGCCTCTTCGCCATTCTCAACGGGACGTGCAATTACATCCTCACCGAGATGACGCAGAAGTCCAAGCCTTACGCCACCGCGCTGGCCGAGGCGCAGTCGGCGGGCTACGCGGAGGCGGACCCGACGCTCGACGTCTCGGGGCGTGACGCGGCGGAGAAGCTCTCGATCCTCGCCTCGCTGGCGTTCGGCGAGAGCCTCACCGGCAAGGACGTGGCCAGCGAGGGCATTGACCGGCTCGAACTCGACGACATCCGTTTCGGCGCGGAGCTGGGCTACGACGTGAAGCTCCTGGCCATCAGCGAGCGATGGAAGGACGAGCGGGGCATCAGCGCCAACGTGATGCCCTGCTTCATCTCCAAGCGCACGCTGCTGGGTCAGGTGCACGGGCCTTACAACGCGCTGGTGGTGCGTGGCCACGCGGTGGGTTCGACGATGTTCTACGGTCGTGGCGCCGGTCGCCTGCCCACCGCCAGCGCGGTGGTGAGCGATCTTCTGAACGTCGCCAGCGGGTGGTATCCGCAGGCCTTCGCCTCGATGCGGCTGGCGCACGCCTGTTCGAGCGGATCGCCTGTCCACCTGATCTCCGCCGCCGATCTGTGGAGCCGGTTCTACATCCGCATCAACGCGCTGGACGTGCCGGGCGTGATGGCCAAGGTCACCGCGGCGCTGGGCCAACGTGGCATCTCGCTCTCGGCGGTGATGCAGCACGAGGCCAACGCCGGTCAGGTGGTTCCCGTGGTCATCCTCACGCACGCGGCGCGGCTGGGCGACGTGCAGGCGGCGCTGGAGGCGATCGAGAAACTCGACGTGATCCAGGGCACGCCGGTGCGCTTCCGCATCGTGGACCTGCCGCGCGAGTGAGGCCCGTCACTTGAATCTCTGCAGCAGGTCCGGCAGTGTAGCGGTGAACTGTCCACGCGGCATGACATAGTCCGCGCCGGCCCCCCTCGCGGCTTGAAGCAGCTCCACCGCCACGTGCGCCCCGAACGCCACGATCGGCGGCTTCTTCGCGTGCGTCGCCGCCAATCGGATCAGCTCGATGCCCGCCTCGCCAAGGTCCATATCCACCAGGACCCCGGTGACCGCTTCGTTGAGCTTGCCGTCCGCCACTTGGTCCAGCCGTTTACGCAGCGCTTCCACGTCGCGTGTCGGCCGGGTCGCCACGCCCAGCGACTCCGCGGTGGACCGCACCTTCGTCGCAAAGATCAGGTCCGCACAAGCGTAGACAATCATGCGTGGATGATAGCCGGGCGCTGGGGTGCGGGGCTCGGGGATCGAGGCTGTGGCGTTCGGAACGTGACTCCTGACCCCTGACTCCCGCATCCGCGGATGATGACATCCCCGGCTTGCTGCGTCTGACACGTGGAATCAGCCGATAATACAAGACGATGCCCGTACCGCCCGTCCATGGCGTCCTGAGCGAACTGGGCTTCCGCTACGACCCGGACAGCCTCTACCAGCAGACCATCCACTGCGTGCTGCAGGCGGCGGAGATGCTCGAATTGCCGCGGCACCTGCAGCTCATCCTGGCGCAGCCCAAGACCGAGATCATGGTCCACTTCCCCGTGCGCCACGACGACGGACGCTACCGCCTGTACAAGGGCTATCGCGTTCAGCACAACAACATCCTGGGCCCCTACAAGGGCGGCATCCGCTACCACCCCGACGTGAGCCTGGACCATGTCAAATCGCTGGCGGTGCTCATGACGGTCAAGTGCGCCCTGGCGCGGCTGCCCCTGGGCGGCGCCAAGGGCGGCGTGCAGGTCAATCCCCGTGAACTGTCACGCGACGAACTGATGCGCCTCACCCGACGCTTCACCAGCGCCCTGCAGGGACAGATCAGCCCCGACACCGACATCCCCGCCCCCGACGTGGGCACCAACGCGCAGACCATGGCGTGGATGGCGGACACCTACATGAACATCGTCGAGCCGGCGCAGCGTCACCTGGGCCAGGGCGTCGTGACGGGCAAGCCGGTGGAGTTCGGCGGATCGCAGGGACGCGAGAAGGCCACCGGACAGGGGCTCGTCTTCGTCCTCGAAGAACTGCTCCCGGAGCTGGGGCTGCCTCTGGAGAAGATGACCTACAGCGTGGTGGGGTTCGGCAATGTCGGATCGTGGAGCGCGCGGCTGCTGGCCGACCGCGGCGCCAGGCTCGTGGCGGTGATGGACCAGTCCGGCGCGATCCGGCACGACAAGGCCATCGACCCCGTGGCGCTGTCGGCGCACGTCGAGAGAACCGGCGGCGTGCGTGGCTTCACCCACAGCGAACCCATCGAAGAGGCCGACTTCTATCGCCAGAAGGTGGACCTCTTCGTCCCCGCGGCGCTCGAACAGATGATCACGCTGGCGCGCGCCAGGATGCTCCGCTGCAAGGTGATCGCCGAGGCCGCCAACGCTCCCACGCTGCCCGAAGCCCATCGCTACCTCGCGGGCAGGGGCGTGGCCATTCTCCCCGCGGTGCTGTGCAACTGCGGCGGAGTCACCGTCAGCTACTTCGAGTGGAAGCAGAACCGACAGGCCGAGTCGTGGGACCTGGCGCGCGTGGACGAAGAGCTGCGGCGACACATGTTCGCCGCGGCCCAACGCGTCAAGCTCATGGCGCACCGGTTCCGCACCGATCTGCACACCGCTGCCTTCCTCGCGGCGCTGGACCAGGTCGGCAAGGTCTACGCGGTGCGCGGCATATTCCCGTGATAGAGGCGATGCTCGTGGATGTATCGTTCCACGTCGCGGTGGACGAGGCCGGTGATCGATTCGCCGGCGGCCAGGCGCTTGCGGATGAGCGTGGAGCTGACCTCCATCGCGGGCACGTCCACCACCCGCCGGGCCCAGGCCAGCGCGTCGTAACCCGCCGGCAGCGCCGTGAGCGTGGCGGGCGGGCGACGCATCACCACCGGCTCGGCGAGCGCCACGATCCGCTCCACCCGCCTCCAGTGGTCGAACGTGGCGAGCTGGTCCGCGCCCAGCAGCAGTCGCAGCCTGACCCCCGGGAGCTGCTGCGCCAGCGCTTCGAGCGTGTCCACGGTGTAGCTCGGCGCGGGGCGGTCCAGCTCGTCGCTGCGGATCACCGCGTGAGGCTGGTCCGCCAGCGCCAGTCGCAGCATGGCCAGGCGATGCTCGGCGGCGGTGGGGGCCTGTCGCGTCTTGAAGGGCGAGACGGCGGCGGGCACATAGGCCACCGCCTGGGCGTCAATCGCACGCATCACCCGACGCGGCAGCTCCACGTGCGCCACGTGCGGCGGGTCGAAGCTCCCGCCGAACACGATCACGGTCTTGCAGGCGCGTAGGTCCATGTCAGAGCGACGTGACCATCTGATTGACCCGCTGCGCCAGGGCTTGCCCGGCGACCTTCGCGTTGCGGCCCAGCAGGTTCGCCGCGGGCAGCAACGACGGTTTGGCCATGATATCCCTCGCGGCGACCAGAGCGCGGTCGAAACCGCGCTCGTCGACCCAGCGCAGCGCTTCGGGCGGGATGCTCGTGGCGGCGTCGTCGCTGATGGCGCGGACAACGCGCAGGGCGATGTTACGGCGACGCGCGGTCTGGAGCAGGGCGTAACTCTCCAGGTCCACCGCGGCGGCGCCGCAGAGGCTGAACAGTCGCGCCTTCTCTTGGACGGTGGTGACGACTTGCGACACGCTCAATAGCCGCAACCCCGTTCCTTGAACAGGATGGTCGATGACCTCCTCGGGTTCGATCACCTCGCCCACGCGCAGCTTCGGGTCCAGCGCCCCAGCGAAACCGCAGGCGAGGATGAGTTGCGGCTGATGGACGGCGATCGCCGCGTCGAGCGACGCCGCGGCGCTGGACGCGCCGGGCCCGGTGACCAGACGCTGCACGTGGGGCCAGCGCCCCATGCGGCGCATCTCCTCCTCCAGCGCGGTGAGCAGCAGCACCTTCATCGGGCGTTCACGACGTTGACGGGTTGGCCGGCGAGGAACGATCGGAGGTTGTCCGCGGTGATCCGCATCAGTCGCACACGGGCTTCACGCGTGGCCCAGGCGATGTGCGGCGTGATCACGCAACGCGGCGCGGTGAGCAGGGGGTTGTCGCTCCGCGGCGGCTCGAGCGAGAGCACGTCCAGCCCCGCACCGGCGAGGGCCCCCTCGCGCAACGCTCGCGCCAGCGCGGGTTCGTCCACCAAGGGCCCGCGCCCGGTGTTGATCAGGTAGGCGGTCTTCTTCATGCTCCAGAGCCTGGCGGCGTTGACGAGCATCCGGGTCTGCTCCGTGAGCGGACAGTGCAGGCTCACCACGTCGCTCTGGGCAAAGAGTTCGTCCACGGGCAGCCAGCGGATTCCCGCAAGCGTCACGCGCGACATGCTGGATTGATGGGCCGCCGCGACGTTCATGTTCAGCGCCTGGGCGATGCGCGCCACGCGCTGGCCGATGGCCCCTAAGCCCACGATGCCCAGCGTGCGACCGGCCAGTTCGTAGGTGGTTGCGAGCGTGAAGGAGAAGTCGGGCGCACCGGCCCACTGCCCGCGATGCACCGCGGCGTCGTGCTCGCCCACACGGTTCACCAGCTCCAGCAGCAGCGCGAAAACGTGCTGCGCCACCGAGTCGGTCGAGTAGCCCGGCACGTTCGTCACCACCACGTGGCGCCGCGCGGCGGCGGCCAGGTCCACGATGTTCACCCCGGTGGCGGTCACGCCCACGTAGCGCAGCTGCGGGAGTTGCGCGAGCAGTTCATCGGTGATCGCCGCCTTGTTGGTGAGCACCGCGTGGGCGTGGCGCAGGCGTTGGACCATCTCGGAGGGCGTGCTGCGGGCGTGGACGGTCAGCTCGCCCAGCTCGCGCAGCGGGGCCCAGTCCAGGTCGCCGGGGTTGAGCGCGTGGCCGTCGACTGCGACGATGCGCGTCATGGTGTCGTCTCCGGGGCGCAAGCGTAGCACATTGGCGAGCGTCCAAGCGTGGGCGTATCATGGCGCGGATGCCCGTGACGATCGACGGCCAGAGCGTGGAGACGGCAGGCAACCCACGCGACCTCCGCTCGCTCCTGGCGGACATCACCGCGCGGATCGAGCCGCAGGGTCGCATGATCGTGGAGGTGTCGATCGACGGTCAGCCGGTGGCGGGAAAATCGCTCGAGGAGCGACAGGCCAGCGACGTGAGCGGAGCGCAAGTGAGTCTCACCACCGCTCATCGCGGGCAGTTCGTGGCGGCGACGCTCGAAGAGGTGCGGGCGGCGCTCAGCGCCACCCGGCTCACCCACGCCCAGGCGGCGGACATGCTGCGCAAGGACGACATGACCTCCGCGATGCAGCACGTCTCGCGTCTGGTGGAGGTCTGGCAACAGACGCAGACCGCGGTGCTGCAGTCGGTGCAACTGCTGCGTCTGGAGCCGGCGAAGCTCCTGAGCGAGGGACGGAGCCTAGAGGCCCACGCCGCGGCCCTGCTCGAACAGCTAAAGTCGATGCGCACCGCGCTGCAGGGGCGCGACACGCTGGGTCTGGCCGACGCCCTGGCGTACGAGTGGCCGCTGACCATCACGCGATGGGATCAGCTCATCGAGGTCATCATTCACGCGGCGCAGGAGTGAGGGGAGACAGGAGCACGGATCGAAACGGTGGCGTTCGGAACCTGACTCCTGGCCCGTGCATCCGGGTCGAGCACATCCCCGGCTTCTTCCCTCTGGCTTTCTGCTCCTGCTAAACTCTGTCCATGGCCAAACCCAATCTGGACCATCCCACGTTGCCCGCGGTGAAGGCGAAGTTCCCGGGCGTGAAGCTGCTGGCCACGGAGTTTCG
Organism: uncultured Phycisphaera sp.; assembly: GCA_964496285.1. Lineage (GTDB taxonomy): Bacteria > Planctomycetota > Phycisphaerae > Phycisphaerales > Phycisphaeraceae > CAZBXW01. The sequence continues at coordinate 27,991 of CAZBXW010000004.1, read as the reverse complement.
CGGGCAGACGACGCTGATCGTGCCCGCCGACGCGTTGCACAGCGTGATGGAGTTCCTGCGTCACGACGACCGGTGCGCTTACGACTTTCTCTCCACGGTGCACGGGGTGGACTACCTGAACTATCCGCAGAGCGAGGCTGGGCCGCGCGGGAGGTTCGGCGTGGTGTACAACCTGGTGGCGACCAAGTTCAATCGTCGCCTGCTGGTGGAGGTGTACCTGAGCCCGACGCTGGACACGCGGGGCATCGAGGACGATCCCGCGCTGCACTTGCCGAGCGTCTGCGACCTCTGGCCCGGCGCGGAGTGGACCGAGCGCGAGGTCCTGGACATGTTCGGCATCCACTTCGATGGCCACCCCGATCCGCGCCGCATCCTGACCTGGGAGCAGTACCCCGCACACCCGCTGCGCAAGGATTATCCGCTGCGTGGCCGGGGCGAACGCGAGAGCTACAAGGTGGTCGAGCGCGACAGCGCGTGAGAGAAGGCAGGAGCCCGAAGGCGCGCTACGCCTTGAAGCTGCGCCCGATGCACATGTCTTAGCGTGTGCGTGTGGCGATCGCGGGAAGACCGGTGACCTGGGTGGCGCGCTGCGCCAGCAGTTGCGCGTGCTTGGCAGCGGGGGCGACGATGAACAAGGTGGACCCGGACCCGGTGACGTGGACGGGCAGCTTCAAGTTGGCGGTGAGTTGGCGGCGCAGCTCCGCAAGTTGCGGACGCACGAGGCAGGCGGGCCTGGCCAGGTCGTTGAACGGCGCGTCCTGCGCCACGAAGCTCGCGGAGGCCAGGGCGCGGACGCGGGAAACGTCGGCCTGCGGGGCAGCGTCGGGCAGCAGGTCGAAGGCGCGATAGACCTCGCCGGTGGGGCAGCCGAAGGGCGGGAAGATCAGCACCAGATGGATCGGCGAGCTGCGCGGGACGGGTTCGATCAGTTGGCCCAGGCCCAGCACGAGGGCGGAGGGTTCGCCCTCGATGGCGCGGAGCAGAAAGCCCACGTCGGAACCGAGCTTCCCGGCCAGGTTCAGCAGTGCTTCACGTGGCAGCGAGAGATCGAACAGGCGATTCAGACCCACGAGCGTGGCGGCGGCGTTGGAGGAGCCCCCGCCCAGCCCCGCGCCGGTGGGGATGCGCTTGCGCAGCGTCAGACGGACGGGCAGGTCGCGCTGCAGGTGCTCCTGCAACAAGGCGTGGGCGCGGAAGGAAAGGTCTTTCTCAAGGGGCCAGTCGATGGCGGCGGACGCCCGCGGCGCTGCGCTCGGGTTCTGATCGAACGCCAGATCAAAACGGCTCGGTCCCTGGGGCAGGCGTTCGAGGGTCAGCTCGTCGCTGAAGGTCAGGGCGGTCATCCAACTGGCGATGGGGTGCATGCCCTGTGCGTTGGGCGCAGCGACGCTCAGCGCCAGGTTGACCTTGGCGGGGCAGGCGAGCGTCAGACGATCGGTCGTGGGCATCGCGAAAGGGCGCGGTCACCGGTTGGGATCGACGACGCCGGCGTCGGCTTGCAGCACGTCCACGCGAGCGGCCTCGATGACGCGCAGGGTGACCGCGGGATCGTTGCGGGTGTCGCCCACGACGCCGACCATTCGTCCCAAGACCTTCTGGAGGTCGACGCTCGGGGGGAGCTGGACGTAGCAGATGGTTCGGAAGCTGCCGGGGTCGGCGAGTCGGTAGAGTCGAGGGAGTTTTTCGCCGGTGAAGACGGGGCTGACCAGGAGTTGGCCCACCGCGTCGTAGTTGGGCCGGGCGGCGCGGTCGGCGGCGGTCTGTTCGATCTGGGTCTTCTGCGTGGCGATGCGCTCGCGCACGGCGGCGACTTCGCCCAGGGCGCGTTGGATTTCCGAGGCTCGGTTGAGCTGCCGCACCCGCGCCGCCGCGACGATCCGCTCGGTGGGCTGGAGGGTTTCGCTGGCGCGCAGCGCCTCGTAGGCTGCGAGCAGTTCCGCCACGGGCTGCTGTTCCACGGGCAACTGCGAGGCGGCCTCGAAGCGGGACTCGAGCTCGACGAACGCCGCGGTGGGCGTGGCCGGCGCCGGCGCGGGCGGCTCTGTGGCTGTGGGCGTCTGCACCGCCGTCACCGTCGGATCGGGCTTGGGCTCAGCCACGGGCGCTTCGACGATCACGGTGGTCACGTCGCCCCCCGGCACGGTGGCGAGCGGTGCGGTGGAAGCGACCGGCGCGGGATCGGGCGTGCCGGCGGGCACGGGCGTTGGAGTGGGCGCAGCGTCCACGGGCTTCGGTTCGGCGGCGGGGCGCGTCTCGACGCCCGAGGCGATCTCGGCGGCGGTGGCGCGGCGGACCGACCCGGGCGGAAGGAACACGAAAGCGCCCTTGGGCGGAGCGATCTTGTAGAAGTCACCGGCTTCGCCCAGGATGGTGACTTTGTCGCCCACGGTGAGGAAGACCTGACGCTTGTAGGGGTTGTCCGAGGGATTGACGTTGCCCGCCAGGACGTCCACGCGATCCTGATTGATGACGCCCTCGTTGCCGGCGCCCTGTCGGTTGACGAAAGCGCGGCCCACGACGCTGTGGACCGCGGCGGGCGGCACGATCTTGAGCCAGCCGAAGAGCACTTCGTCCACCTGGACGAGCGCGCCGCGCTGCAGCGTGCCCACGACGTAGAAGGTGTTGCCTCCGCCGGCGCGGACCTCGACTTTGTCGTCGATGACGATGCCGGTGAACGGGACCTCCTGCGCCAGGGCGGTGGCGCTCACGAGGCTCACGAGAAGCAGGGCGGTGCAGCGAGACATGGTCAAGCTCCTGATCGGGGGTAGGGTACGCAGAGGATGATCGACGGTATCTCTGATGGGCGAGTTGGTCAAGACAGCGGCACAGCGGGCTGGTCCTCGGCCCGGGCTCGCCTCAGGAAGGCAGCTCGGATGGGTCGAATGGGTCGGATGGGCCGGATGTCCATGCGCGAGCGCTGTGGGTCGCGGGGAATCAGGAGGTTCTGCTCAGGCGTGCGCTGTTGCGTGTCGGTGGGGTTGTCGACAGAGCACGAAAGCACCAAAGGCTGCGAGCAGAATGCAAGACAAAGGGGGTGGATGGCGCGATAGTGGCTGCCGAGTTGGTGCATCGGTGACGCACGGGTTTGCACAACCAGGAGACACAACATGGATCGCGTAGGCATCGGCGTGGTGGGTTGCGGGTTCGTGGGCATGGGGGCACACGTGCCCTCGCTGGCGGAGATCGAGGGGGCGAGGTTCGTGGGCATCGCCGACGCGGACGAAGGGCGTCGCACCAAGGTCGCCAAGAAGTACAAGGTCGAAGCCACCTATGCCACGCACGAGGAGTTGATCGCCAACCCGGCGGTGCAGGCGGTGATCGTCTCGGTGCCCACGCCGGTGCATGGCAAGGTGGCGATGGCCGCGATCGAGGCGGGCAAGCATGTGCTGTGCGAGATGCCCCTGGCTTCGACGCTCCAGGAGGCGGACAGGATGATCGAGGCTGCGAAGAAGAAGGGGGTGTTCCTGATGCCCAGCCTGACGTTCCGATTCACCGCCAACTATGTGAAGGCCAAGCAACTGCTCGACAGCGGCGCGGTGGGCAGCGCGATGGCGCTGGGGTATCGCGAATGGATTCCCGCCAGCGACCTGGCCAGGCAGTGGCCGCCCGGTTCGTGGATGTGGAAGGTCAACGAATCGGGCGGGCCGCTCTTCACGCTGGCGGTCTGGTCCATCGACCTGCTGCGCTGGCTCACGGGCAGCGAGATCACCAGCGTCAAGGCCTCGACCAAGTACACGCCGCTCGAGAAGACCGGCGGCACCCTGGGCTACGACGCCTTCGCGGCGCTCAGCTTCGCCAGCGGGCAGGTCGGATTCCTGCAGTACAGCGGCTCGGTCAATCGCGCCGCCACCCTCTCCAAGCTCGAAGTCGTGGGCGACAAGACGCACGTGCTCACCGCCACCGACAACGATCTGGTGACGCTGCTGGGCGAGGACCCGTTCAAGACGGAATGGAACCTGAAGCAATCGGGCGCTCGCATGTGGGGCCACTACATGCAGGACGAGCACTTCATCCAGTGCATCCAGGAGAAGAAGGAGCCGAGCATCAAGCCCAGCGACGGCCGCAAAGCGATGGAGGTGGCGATCGCCATCGGGCGCGCGGACAGGGGATGAAGAAAAGTTCTCGCGAAGCTCGCGAAGAACGCGAAGTTGAAATCTAAGACTCAGCCATACGAAATAACTTGTGTCTGTCACGGATCAGATACCTGTCTCGCTTCGCGCTCTTCGCGTGCTTCGCGAGACATCGATGTCGGAGAATCCCATGCACCGCGGACTACTCGAGTTTGACACGCCCCCGAAGCTTTTCCAGATCGGCAACGTGAACGTCGGCGGGCAGCGCGGCGTGTACCCCACCGTGCTCATCGGGTCGATCTTCTACCACCGGCACAACGTCGTGGTCGACGCGGAGAAGGGCGAGCTGAACAAGGACGCTGCCACCGCGGTCATCCGGTTGCAGGAGGAGTGGGCTCAGAAGACCGGCAACCCCGGCATGCTCGACGTGGTGGGGGCTTCGCCGATGGCGATGAAGAAGAACCTCGCCTTCGCCGCTGGCGCGACGACGATGCCCCTGCTCATCGACGGCACCACGCCCCCGGTGCGGCTGGCGGGGCTCGAAGCGGCGGCGGAACTGGGCATCACGGAGCGCGTCATCTACAACTCCATCACCCCGGAGGTCACGGACGAAGAGTTCCATGCGATCCAGAGGGCGGGCGTCAAGAGCGCGCTGATCCTGACCTATTACATGCAGGACTTCACCGGGGCCGGTCGCGTGCAGGCGGTGCGGGAACTGCTGCCGCGCTGTCGGGACCACGGCATCGACAAGCTCATCGTGGACACCTGCGTGCTGGACCTGGCGAGCCTGGGCGAAGCGATGAGCGCCATGCACATGATCAAGCAGGAGATGGGCCTGCCCGTGGGCGGGGGGGTCCACAACGCGGTGGCGGTGTGGAAGGGCCTGAAGACCAAGATGGGCAAGCAGGCCAAGCACCCTTGTCTGGCGTCAGTGTGTGCCGCGGCCACCGCCATCGGAGCGGACTTCGTGCTCTACGGGCCCGTCGAGGATGCTCAGTACGTCTTCCCCGCGGTGGCCATGATCGACACCGCTTACAGCCAGATCGCCATGGAGCGCGACATGATGCCGGTGGAGGGCCATCCCCGCTCGCGCATCGGGTGAAAAGAGGGAATCCGAACCGCGGATTTCGCGGATCAGATCAAGACAGAATACAGCATAGTCTTGATTCATGCTATCTTCTTGTCCGATCCTGCTTTCGGTCTGGTGAGGCGTTCGGATCAAGGGTATGAATCTATGTCCTCTGCGAAATCTGCGGATCACTCTTCAAGGATCAACTCAATGCAACCCATGACCGACCGAGCGCGTTTCCTGGCCACCATGTTTTATCAGCAGCGCGACCGCTGCCCGATCTACGACTTCGGCTTCTGGGACGAGACCATCGTCGAGTGGCACAAGCAGGGTCTGCCCGAAGAAGTCACCGGCGGACACGACACCACCAAGACCAACGAATACTTCGGCATGGACACCTACTGGGGTGGCGTGTGCTGCGGCGTGGACCTCCACCCCGTATTCGAGTCGCGCGTCATCGAGGACCGCGGCGACCACGAACTGGTCCTCCAGAGCGACGGAGTCACCGTCCTGCGCAAGAAGTACATGGGCTCCATCCCTGAGCACCACGGCCACACCCTCGTGGACCGCGACAGTTGGAAGAAGCACTACCTGCCCAGGCTCAACCCCGATACTCCTTCGCGATATCCCGACTGGCAGCATGCGCGAAAAGTCTGGAACGATCCCCACTACGACAAGGTTCACCTCGCCTGGTGTGGAAGCCTGTACGGTCGCCTGCGCGACTGGATGGGCATGGAGGCGATCTCTTATCTCGTCTACGACGACCCGGCTCTCTTCGAGGAGATGGTCGAGACCATGTGCAACCTCGCGGTGGTCTGCTACACCCGCGCCTTCGAGCACGGCGCCAGGTACGACGCCATCGCCATGTGGGAGGACATGTGCTACAACGCCGGCCCGCTGCTCACCCCGGAACTCTTCAAAAGGTACCTCGTTCCACGCTACAAGCGCATCACCGACCTCTTCCGCAAGCACGGCTGCACGCTGGGCTGGATCGACTGCGACGGCAAGATCGACGACCTGATCCCCATGTGGCTCGACGCGGGCATCAATATCATGTTCCCTGTCGAGGTCGGAGTCTGGAACGCGGACCCGGTGGCCTACCGCAAGCAGTTCGGCAAAGACCTTCGCATGATGGGCGGTTTCGACAAGCACCTGCTGGCCAAGGGCAAAGGCGAGATCGAGAAGGAAGTGCATCGCCTAACGCCTCTGGTCGAAGAAGGGGGCTTCGTGCCTTTCTGTGACCATCGCGTCCCGCCCGACGTCCCGCTGGAGAACTACATCCACTACCTCGAACTGGCACGCAAACACTGGGGCAAGGGCGTGAACCTCAGGCCCATGCACAAGCCCGCGCCGGTGACGATCTAAGGCCACCCACCGATGAACGCTCTGCTCTCCACGCTGCGCACCCGACCTCTGCTCTGCGACGGCGGCATGGGCACACAGCTGATGCTCCGCGGCCTGGCCAGCGGGGCGTGCGGCGAGGCGTGGAACATTGAGCAGCCCGCGAAAGTCCGTGAGGTCCATGCTGCCTACCGCGCCGCCGGTTGCGACCTGCTCACCACCAACACCTTCGGCGGGTCCCGTCCGGCGCTCGCCAAGCATCACCAGGCGGAGCAACTGCTGCGACTGAATCAAGCCGGCGCCTCCGTCGCGCGACAGGCGTGCGACGGCGCGTTCGTGCTCGGCGACATCGGCCCGCTGGGCGAGTTCCTCGAACCCTTGGGCGATCTCACCCTCGAACAGGCAGCCGACTTCTTCACCGAACAGGCCACCGCCCTGCGGCAAGGCGGAGCCGACGGCGTCATCGTCGAGACCATGGCGGACCCCACCGAACTCGCCTGCGCTGTGCGCGCGGCTCGAGCACTGGGCGACTGGCCTGTCTTGGCCACCTTCGCTTACCAGTCCGCGGACGCCCAGAGCTTTCACACCATGATGGGCGCCGGCGTGGACCACGCAGTCAAGAGCGCCGTCGAGGCGGGCGCTTCCGTCGTCGGCGCCAACTGCGGCACGGACCTGTCGCTCGACGCCTACCTGCGACTGACCGAACAGCTCGCCGCGGCGGCCGGGGACATCCCCGTGATCGTCCAGCCCAACGCGGGCAAGCCTCACGTCGTGGGCGATCGCACCGAGTACCCCGCCACGCCCAGCGATATGGCAGCCTACGTCCCGCGACTGCTCGCCGCGGGCGCTCGCATCGTCGGCGGCTGCTGCGGGACCACCCCGGCGCACCTGGCTGCCATGAAGCGCCTCATGCCCAAGGCGTGACCCATGCTCACCGACCTGCGTAGCTCCGAATCTTTCAAGAGAACCTGCGAACGCTTCGTGACCTGGTGGCGGGGCGAACTGCTCGACCGTGCGCCCGTGACCCTCAACGTCAAGCCCACCCGCCCCTACCAAGGCCCCGAGAAGAAGCACGACACCCGCCGCGAACGCTGGCTCGACGCTCAATTCCAGCTCGAGCACGGCATCGCCTGCATGGAGCAGCGCGACTACGTCGGCGACGAGTTACCCAGCTGGATGCCCAACGTCGGACCCGAGATCAACGCCACGCTCCTGGGCTGCGAACTCGAGTTCGGCGAAGTCACCAGTTGGTCCAGGCCCATCCTCCATGACGCCAGAGATGAATCTCCTGCCCGAACCCAAGACCCCGCGTGAGCGTTTCATCGCCGCCCTGGAGCGGAGGCCCTTCCGGGGTCTGGCGCCGCATTTCGAGTTGGTCTTCTTCCTCACCATGGAGGCCTTTGGCCGGGTGCACCCCTCGCAACGCACTTACAGGCAGTGGTTGCAGATGAGCCAGACCGAGCGACGCCTGCACCGCAGGGACATCGCGCAGCTGTACATCGACACCGCGCAGCGTTACGGGCATGACGCGATCTTTCTTCATCCGGTGCTCGGGGACGTGGACGAGGTCCTGCGCCTCATCGACACGGTGCGCGAGCTGAGCGGCGACCGTCACTACCTGATGCTGCACGGCGACGCCACCTACGCCATCCCCGACGGCGCGGGCATGGAGGAACTTTCGCTGCGCATGGCGGAAGAACCCGACGCGGTGGAGGCACAGGCGGTCAGCAATGTGGACCAAGCCATCGAGCGCGCGGAGAAACTCAAACGCGCCGGCGGGCTGGACGGCTTTGCCCTCTGCTCCGACTATTGTTTCAACTCCGGCCCGTTCCTGCCGCTGAGCTGGTTCGACCGCTTCGTCACCCCGCACTTGAAGCGGTTGACCAAGGCCTACCGCGACATGGGCTACTACGTCATCAAGCACACCGACGGCAACATCATGCCCATCCTCGATCGCCTGCTCGACTCGCAGCCACACGCGTTGCACTCGCTCGACCCGCAGGGCGGCGTGGACATGAAGGAGATGGTTCGCCTCGCCGGCGACAAGGTCGCGCTCTGCGGCAACGTCAACTGTGGCCTGCTTCAGACCGGAACCGACGACCAGTGCATCGCCTCGGCGCGCTACGCCCTGGACGAAGGCAAGAAGGCCCCGGGCTCCATCTTCTCCACCAGCAAGTGCGTCTACACCGGCATGCCGCTGGCACGCTACGAGCTGATGCTCCAGGTCTACCGTCAGCACGGCTCGAGACGGTGACGGTGGCGATCCCCGCCGCGAGCGCAGAACAGTGACCTTCAATTCCGCGCCTCCAGGCTGCGAATTTTCGACAAACTTTGCGTTTGAGCGTCCTTTGTGAGATACTAGAACGGGTAGCCTTCAATCGGTGCAGGCTCTGCTTTACTGGAAAATCCGTATGTTGAGGCCGTGGCGATTCTCGCTCAACGTCTGCAAGCGTAAGGCCATCCTGATCCCAATGGCGGCTGATCGTCACCGCGGCTGCTTTCCGCTGCACCCCAAGGCCCAGGCGCATTGAGCCAGAAGTGGCGGATACAGCACAACACGATTCGACCAAACTCCACACGGGGATAGCAACCCCCATCTTCGCAGACAGGGCTGTTTGAGTAGTGCTTCGCAAAGCGTAAGCTCATGGAATGATTAACCACATGCCAAACAGAACACTCCTGATCCTGGCCTGCCTCTGGTTGCCTACCTCTGCTCAAGGCGCCGAGCCGATCCAGCTCTTCGTGCTAGCCGGTGATGAGTGCGTGCTGGAGGAGGGCGTGGTGAGTGCCGAGGGCAGACCCAGCACGCTGGAAGCAGTCGTCAAGCAGCAACCGGGGTTCGCATTTCTCAGGGACCAGGAAGGCCAGTGGGTCAAGCGCAGCGACGTGAAGCTCTACGATGCGCACCCCATTCATAACAACACCGAGGCGCCCGCCAGGCCGCTGGACGTGGTGAGGATGGTCAAGATCGGTCCCGAGGGTGGCCCGCGGATGGGGGTGGACCTGATGCTCGGCCACGTGCTGGGAGAGGCCATCGAGCAGCCGGTGCTGATCCATCGCTTCGCGACCAGACACGAGATCTGGTTCTTTCGCGGTTCGCGTGACCTGGCGCACAACTACCGCCCGCCCTCGAGCGGCGGAGGCCTGGACCTGGACGGAAGCTGGGACGTGATCCACTTCAATTTCGGCGTGTGGGACGCCACCTACCGCGAGCCTACCTCGAAGTATTTCTCGGGGCATCGCACCACCTCGGTCGAGGACTTCGAGAAGAACCTGCGGACGATGGTGGCAAGGATGAAGAAGACCGGGGCCACGCTGATCTGGGGATCGGTCACCCCGGTGTGGGAGGGAGAGCCGGACAAGCCCAACGGGGACGAGGACGCCTACAACCGTGTGGCTGCGGCGGTGATGAAGGAAAACGGGGTGATCGTCAACGACCTGAACGCCTACTCGAGGAGCATGGGCTACCCCAAGTCCAACGATGTCCACAGCGTAGGGACGCTGGCGCCCCAGGTGACCAAGACCATCCTCGAAGCCCTCGCCGGTCGCAAGCAGAGCACCCGCCCGCTGCCTCGCGTGCTGCTGATCGGCGACTCCATCACCGGCAGCTACCAGGAGCAGGTCTTCAAGGACCTCGACGGCAAGGCCGCCGTCTTCAAGAACCCCGGCAACGCGGAGGACACCTGGAACGGACTCGAACGCCTGGACGAGTGGCTGGACCTCAAGAAGTACCTGCTCAGCGGGCAGGAATACCTCGAGCTGGTCGACAGCATCCGCAAGGTGATGGGCGATGAACTGGCGCGCGTCGATTCCGAGCACGCGGCCAGGGGCGTGGAACTCGCCGGGGTGTTCTGGTTCCAGGGCATCCAGGACGGCAAGTGGGACTCCAAGGCCGGTTCCTATGAAGAGCATCTGGCCAACCTGATCCGGGACCTCCGCAAGGAGTTCAAGAGGCCCGACCTGCCGATCGTGGTCGGCGCCTTGGCCTACGCCGGCGGCAAGTTCACTCCCAACCAGCGCAAAGTGTTTGATGCTCAGATGGCCGTCGGCGACCCGCAGAGGTACCCGGAGTTCAAGGGCACGGTGCGCAGCATCGACACCCGCCCCCTTTGCCATCCCACGGAGGAATGCCCGGGCGGGCGGGATCCGTTTGCCGGCAGCGCAGACAGCTACCTCAGGATCGGTCAGACCATGGCCTGGGCGATGCTCGAGATGACTCAGGAAAAGCAAAACAACGAGCCATAAGAAAGAATATGATGCGAAGGCGTTCATTGACATGCATATTAATTTTGGGTTCTGCAATGATGTGTCCGAACGCGGCGGCTGAAGCGGGCGACCACCGGCTCTGGACCGACCGACCGGTGCTCGTCCCGGAGAAGTTCAAGGACAGCCTGAAAATCCTCGACGAGGTCTGGTCCAGGGAGACCTACCCGATCGGCAACGGGCGGATCGGCTGCACCGTGTTCGGCGCACCCGATGTGGAGCGCGTCCAGTTCAACGAGGACTCGCTCTGGGTCGGCAACGAGGACTACACCGGGGGATACCAGCCGTTCGGTGATATCTACGTGCAGCTGGGGCACAACGACTACAGCAACTATCAACGCGAGCTTGATCTGAGCCGAGCGTTGCAGAGGGTGACCTACACATCGGGCGGTGTTCAGTATAAGCGCGAGTATTTCGTGAGCCACCCGGCGCAGGTCGCCGTGATCCGTCTCACCGCGGACAAGCCCGGCGCACTGACGGGCGAAGTGTGGCTCGACTCGATGCATCGCTCCGGGTTCGCGGCGGACATGGGGCATCCCCCGCAGGCCATGCAGGCCATCAAGACCGCGGCGAACGACCAGACGCTCTCGCTCACGGGACAGAGCAAGGACCTGTTCTGGTGGAAGGTCTTTCTGAAGAAGTCCACCGAGCCCGAACCGCCCAACTATCGTGGGCGAGAGTACGCCAGCGACCAGATCATCAACCTGGACTACGAAGCCCAGGTGCGCGTGCTCCACGAGGGCGGCGCCCTGACCGTGAGGGGCGACCGTATCGCTTTCAAGGACTGCGACGGCGTGACGCTGTTGCTGGCGGCGGACACGAACTACCTCAACCAACGCGACAAGGGCTGGCGCGGCGAACACCCCCACGCCCGGATCACAGCCCAACTCGACGCCGCCGCCGGGCAGACCTACGACCAACTGCTCCAAGCGCACACCGAGGACTACAAGAAGCTTTACGATCGATTCTCCCTCGAATTGGGGGTGACGCCCGCCCAGAGGCGGGGGCTTTCGACGGCGGAACGAGTCAGCACCTTCGTCCCAGGCAATGACCCCGAACTCGAAGCGCTGCTGTATCACTACGCCCGCTACCTGATGATCAGTTGCTCGCGGCCCGGTCACGGCGCTCTGCCGGCCAACCTGCAGGGGCTGTGGCTGTTCCACCTCCGACCGGCCTGGCTTTGTGACTACCACACCGACATCAACCTGCAGATGAACTACTGGTTTGTCGACCAGGCGAACCTGTCCGAATGCTTCACCCCGCTCGCCGAGTGGCTCGACTCGATCCGCGAGGTGCGCAAGGAAGAGACCCGCAAGGTCCTGGGCGTGGAGCGCGGCTGGCTGATGCGCTCGGAGAACGGCGTCTTCGGCGGCTCGACCTACTACTTCCAGAAGGGCGACTCGGCGTGGATCTCGCAGAACCTGTGGGACCATTACGCCTTCACGCGCGACGAGGAGTACCTCAAGCGATACGCCTACCCGATCATGAAAGAGATCAGCCACTTCTGGCTCGATCACCTCAAGGAGTTGTCCGACGGCACACTCGTGGTGCCCGACGGGACTTCGCCGGAACAGGGGCCGAAGAAGGACGAGCAGACCGGCCAGATCACCATCGTCGAGGGCCATCGCACCCATCTCGATGGCGTGTCCTACGACCAGCAGCTCTGCTGGGACCTGTTCACCAACACCATCGAAGCGGCCGAAGCGCTGGGGATCGACGCGGACCTGCGTCAAGAGCTCAAGGCCAAACGCGACCGGTTGCTCGGCCCGCAGATCGGTCGATGGGGACAGCTCCAGGAATGGATGGAAGACGTGGACGACCCGAGAAACAATCATCGCCATGTGAGTCACATGATCGCGGTGTATCCCGGCAGGCAGATTCACCCCACCACGACGCCCCAGTTCGCTGAGGCGGCGAAGGTGAGTGTCCTGGCTCGCGGCAACGGTCGCACCGGCTGGAGCAAGGTGTTCAAGGCGTGCATCTTCGCTCGACTGCTCGATCCCGAGAACGCCTACCGTCTAGTCGCCGACGTAATTCAGACCAAATGCCACGGCAACCTGTGGACGACGCACCCGCCGTTCCAGATCGACTGCAACTTCGGCTACGCCGCCGCCGTCAACGAGATGCTCGCGCAGTCCCACCTGGGCTACGTCCACTTGCTGCCCGCTCTGCCCAAGGCCTGGTCCACGGGCGAGGTCAAGGGCATGCGGGTCCGCGGCGGCTACGAGATCGACATGCGCTGGAAGGACGGCGAGTTGTCGGAGGCGGTCGTCCGCAATCTCGCCAACCCCAAGGGCGATCTCCGCGTGCACTGCCAGGGCAAGTCCGTGGAGCGGCAAGTCGTCCAGGGCCGGTCCATTACGCTCACCGGCGACGCGTTCGCGAAATAGCCACGACCCAAACCCCCATCGCGATCCATCCCATGACACACATCGTCCGCATCCTCGTTCCGGTGCTCGCCCTCGTCGCGGGCACAGCCAGCGCTGAGCAGGCCTATTACAGCAATCCGGATCCGCTGTTTTCCAAACGCCCGGACGCGGCAGCGCCCATCAGCCACGTCGAGCGCTTCGGGCCCGTGGGCCTGAGCGTCGACCTGATGCAGCCCGCGTTCGTGATGCGCATCAGGCAGGTGGAGGCGGGGTCCCCCGCGATGACCGCGGGGCTCAAGACGGACATGATCATCCACTCGATCAACGGCGAGAAGCTGGCCGACATCGACCCACGCATCCAGTTGGGCAACATGATCACCCGTGCCGAAGCCGGCGATGGGAAATTGGCCTTGGTGGTCTCCGACCAGCCCGGCGGTCCGACCCGTCAGGTCGCGGTGCAACTGCCCGTGCTCGGAGCTTACAGCGACACCTGGCCGCTGAACTGTCCGAAGTCGGACAAGATCGTTCGCAACTTTGCCCAGTACATCAAGTCGGGCGGCGATCAGGGCTTTGGCAGCTTCGCGCCCCTGTTCCTGCTGTCGACCGGCGACGAGAGCGATCTGGAACACGTGCGTCAATGGGCGCGCAGCATCCCCAGCGGCAGCGCCGGCTTTCACACCTGGAACTCGGGCCTGGGCAGACTGGCCCTGTGTGAGTACTACCTCCGCACGGGCGATGAGACGGTGCTGCCCGCGATCCAGGCGATCGCCGACGGCATTGTTCAGGCTGAGAACAACGGGGGCTGGGGCAACAAGGCGCCGATCAGCAACCTCAACTACGGCGGCGGCGGTGGCCACCTCAACGCAGGCGGCATTCATGCCGCCACGATGCTGATCCTCGCCAAGGAGTGCGGAGTGGCTGTCCCGGACGAATCGTTGCTACGCGTCGTCACGCACTTCTATCGCTGGGCCGGCCGCGGCAACATCTCTTACGGAAACAACAAGCCCGAAGGAGGCTACACCGACAACGGGAAGAACGGCGGTCTGGCACTCGCCATGGCCGCCGCCGCGTCGCTCACGCCCGACGGAGAGTCCTCGGTCTACGCAAGGGCTCGCGACATCAGCGCCTTATTCAGCTTCCCGAGCACCTCGTTCATGCTGCACGGCCACACCGGAGGCGGCATCGGCGAGATCTTCCGCAGCGCCGCGATGGGCCTGCTTCATGACAAGCAGCCTCACCTCTATCGTGACTTCATGGACCAGCGCCGCTGGCACTACGAGTTGTCGCGCCGCTACGACGGGAGCTTCGCTATTCTCGGCGGGGAACGCTACGACAACGAGAGCTGGGGCGCCGGTTACGCCCTGAGTTTCACCGTGCCGCGCAGGACGCTGCGCATCACCGGCGCGCCGAGCCGGTACGCCAAGCCCTTCAAGCTGCCCGAGCGTCCCTGGGGCACCGCGGAAGACGAAGATTTCGTCACGATCGAAGCGGTCGCTTACGCCGACGGCACCCGCCCGGACTTTTCACGCGACACCCTGGCGCAGGGCGGCGGGCTGGGCATGTTGAAGCTCGCATCGCTCGACATGACCGACGAGCAGCAGTTGAACCGAGCCATCCGCCATCCCGTGCTGACCACGCGCGGCCATTACTCAAGCCAGATCCTCAATCGCGGCTCGGACTACGTCCTGCAACTGCTCAACGACAAGGACGCCCGCCTGCGAAGGCTCGGGCTCGACACGCTTACGAAGGGTCGAAATCCCGACCTGAGCCTCATCGCCCCTGAGCACATCGAGCGAGCCGTGCACATGCTCCGCGACCCTGAAGAGTCGCTCTTCGTGAAAGAGGCGGCCCTGCGCCTGGTGGGTCTTTCCCCGGCGGACACCCTCGTGAAGCACGTGGAGGTCATCCTGCCCTACCTTCAGCACGAGGAGTGGTGGTTGCAGCACTCGGCGTTGGAGGCCCTGACGGAGGTGGTCGCCGACAAACGCGTCTACCAGCAGGTGTTGCCCGCGATGGGCGCGCTGCTCCGGAGCAACCACCTCTACAACGTGACCTCACCGCTTCGCTGGGGGCGAATCCCGGAGAAGCTTCGCCAGGCGGAGCCTGAAGTGGCCGCCCTGGCGCGCGAGGAACTCAAGGAAGCCTACAGCGCCTACGTCGACTACAAGCACAACAATCCCAATGTCGCCCAGCGGGTCAACTCTGGCATGCGCGAGTCGATCGCCACGACCTTGGCCGGCGTGCCCGGCGGCTACGACTTGCTCTACGAAATCGGCAAGCAGCGTTATCCCAATAAGCCGCTGCCTTTCGAGAGCGTCTTTCTCAACGCCGACGCCGCCGCGCTCAGCCCTGAACTGCAGCAGGCTGTCGTGAACCATCGCAAGGCTCTTCTCCTGCCGACCTACGTCCATCAGCACAAGGCCGCATTGACGAAGGAGGCCAGCGGCGTTGAGCGCCCCAATGGCCAGGCCGCCATGGAAGGCCTGGTGAGTCTGTACCAAGAGCTTGGCGTCAAGGACTACGACTGGAGCGACTACGGGCCGGATCGAAACACCATGTCCTGGTGGTACTACAGCTTCGAGCCTAAGGAGAAATGGATGCAGGCGGACGATCGGCTGGGTCGCTACCGTGAAGTCACCATGCCCGCGGGAATGGAGCAGTGGCACACGCTCTCGTTCGACCCCGCCAAGGCCGGTTGGAAGCGCGGGCTGGCGCCGTTCGGAGCCGCCGACGGCGAGAAAGCACTCCTCGGCTCCAAGCCCAACCAATGCCCCTTTTCCTTCTGCGCCTGCCACAAACCCATGAACACCCTCTGGGAGAACGACGTGCTGCTGTTGCGTGGCGAGTTCGAGTTCCCCCCACTCGAGGAGGGCTACCGCTACCGCCTGCTGCACGGCACCATCTCGCACGTCGGCTCCGGCGGCGGCTATCGCCTCTACATCAACGGCAAACTGTTCATCGAACAGAAGAATGGCACGGACCGCAGGGGTGGCGGCATCCCCATCGGCCGTGTCGTCTCTAAAGAATGGTGGCCGGATTTCAACAACGGCCCGGTCACGCTCGCGGTGGTGAGTTTCAAGAAGCACCACCCCCACACCAAGAAGTTCGGCGGCAACATCTGCATCTTCATGCAGCGCATGAAAGTCCCGCCGCTCACGGACTTGCCGACTCAAGAATCCCAAGAGCCTCAAGAGCCTCAAGAGCCTCAAGAGCCCCAAGAGCCCTAGGCCAAACGCCGTCTTGGATGTTCCTGCCGGGACCGACCCGGCGTCGGTTGCGGGTCATTCGTCGCAGGTTGTTGACCTCGCGCGGAATTGAAAGGAGTGGCCTCCCGATCCGACTTCGAGTTGGCACTCGGTCGACGAGCAGGGCCTGTGCAAAGTGCGTGTGTTCGATGGCAAACACGATGTCACGCTCGGCTCGAGCACCCATTCGATCAGCGTTGCACCCGGTGCGACCGCCCAGTCGGTCTTCGACGCTTCGGATCGTGCTCGCAGGGAGCTGTCCGTCGTGCGTCGAAGGGAACGCGATTGTTAACTTTTGGAAGGCTCGCCTCATGATGTATGTTTCAATAGTCGCCTTCGTCGTCGTCCTGATGTTGAGCTGGGTCTGCCCCGCGGTAGCGCAGGCACCGGCGGCGGACGAGGTGCTGGAACTCGCAAGCCATCCGCGGCTGTGGGTGCCGCCGGACACGATCAACAACCTCAAGGACAAGCTCCAGACGCCCTTCATGAAGAGCGCCGCGGCGCGCATCCTGCAGGATGCCGATTATCTGGTCACCGCGACGCCCATCGCGCAGACCGAGGCGCGGACCCAGCAACAGGGCACGCGCGCCATCGCGAGCCATCTGAAGTGCCTGACGACCGCGTACGTCCTGACCCGCGACCCCAGGTACCGCCAGGCCGCGATGCGGCACCTGGAGAACATCCTGACCTGGAAGCAGATCAGCTGTGAAGCGAACGTCAACACGCCGGCGGAGAACCCGATGTTCTTCTGCCTCAGCTACGGCGAACACTCTGCCGACATCGCGCTGATGTACGACATTTTCCGTCCCGACATCACCGACGCGGAGAGGAAGGTCTTCAACGATGTGCTGGATCGGTTTTATCTCAGCCAGGCCCTTGTCGCCCGCGAGAGAAACCCGTGGTGGGTGAACAAGGAATGGTCGAACTGGAACGGCGTCTGCGCCGGGGGCATGGGCATGCTCGCGCTGGCGTTCTACGACGACCGACCGGAAGTGCGCAAGCTTGTCCCGTTCGTCGATCAATCGCTGGGAGAGTACTTCAAATCCTACATCACCAACGGCGGCGGCAACCATGAGGGCACGGGGTACTGGAATTACGGCATGCACTACGCCGTCCGTTACCTGCTGAGCTACGAGCGCGCCACCGGGCGAAAGCACCCGGCGTTTGAGATCGAACAACTGGGCAAGTCCCTGAACTTCCCGGTCGATTTCACCAACATCACTTTCGGCGACAACGACGGCTGGAGCCCCCTGGGCTTCTACTTCATGATGGCGGCCCGCACCCAGCAGCCCGACGCGGCACGCCGCGCGGCGACGGCACTCCTGTATGAAGTCCCGCCCGCGCCCGCGCCCGAAAAGCGAAATCGCCTCGATCGCACTCACGACGGAGACATTCTCTACGCCGCCGACTTCATCCCGACCAGCGACGAGATCGCGGCCCTTCGGGCGGAGCGCGAGAAGCAGAAGCAGCCGCTGGCCCGGGTCTATGAAGGGCTCGGTTGGGCGGTGCTCGCGGATGATTCAGCGTTTCCGAGGCTGCGCCTGGCGGCGCGCGGCGGCAGCAGCGTGGTGCGAGGCCATGGACATCTCGACTTGCTGAGCTTCAAGTGCATGGTCAACGGCGTGCGATTCATCGAGGACCAGGGCGGCGACAACAAGGCCGTCAATTTCACCGCTCGCGGCACCGACCTCTACGCCCGAAGCCCCGACGCCAAGAGCACCCTCCTTGTCGGCGGCCTGGGCTGCGGGGAGAACACGAAGACCGCCGACCCTCAGATCGTCCACGACGAGGGGATCGACGGCATCCGCATCGACGGCTCGAAGATCTACCTGCTCCGTTGGCGCGGTTTTATCGGTCGGTTGTTCCTCATGGTCGACAGCCAGTACTGGCTGGTGATCGATTCGGCGCCGGGGCACGGGATGGAGTCGCGGTTCCACACCCACGCGGAGGTCGAATCCGGCGAGGACTGGGCGCTCCTGACCAAGAGCGATCAGAAGCTGATGATGACCTTCGCCTCGCTCAGCCCCAGCGCGATGCAGCACTCCCGCGGCATGCCCTGCTATCCGAGCGAGCAGACCAAGATCATCCGTTGGATCAACACCGGCCCGACCCGGGACAGCCTGCACGTGACCGCGCTGAACCCGGGCATCGAAAAGATTGCGACCCACGTGGGCAAGGAGGAAGGCGGTTACGTCATCGAGGTCAGCGGCGCCGGCATCACGCCCCGGACGATTCGCCTGACCAAGGACCTGAAGCTCCGCGAGTAGGCTTTGTTCGCAGGCTCGCAGCCGTGCATTCATCAGAGGGCACCTCACAGCCCTGCCCGGTCGGCTCAAGTTCAGCTTCACTTTTTTTCAACACGCCCGCAGGTCCACATCCTTCGAGATGAACTCGGGGCCGTTGTCCACCCGGATCGCGCCCGGTAATCCATGCTTTGTCACCAGCTTCTCCAGCACCTGGACCACGTCGATCCCCTCCTCCAACTGCTTCAGTCGACGTACCTCCGCCACCCCCGATTCCTCCTGCCGCAACGCAAGGGCGATCTGTGCCTCCGTGTACCGTTTCCGCTTCATCGAATGCCCCTTGCTGAAGGACGAACATCATCCAAAAAGTCGCACCCGAAACGGATCAGCATCCGGGGAGGAGACCAAGCCCAACGCGCACAAAGCAGATGGAAATCGTATGAGGCGGGATTCGCGTGGGCTGAGGATGCCTTAAGATGAGGGCGATGCCCGACGTTGTGAACACGGTGGCCTTGCTGCGTTGCTGCCTTTGGGTGGCGGTGGTGCTGGGTGTGACGTGGGCGGGCGGCTGCGGACGTAAGGCGGCGGCGCCCAGCCAAGGGACGGCGTTGGAGTCGGGCTGGATGGCGTATCGGCTGGGCGAGTTCACCCTGGCGCACCGTCGGTTTACGGAAGCGTTCGAGTCGGAGCAGAGCGTGGCGGCGGCGCTGTACGCGCTGGGGATCAACTGGCAACTGCGGCGGCCGGGGGAGGACCTGAAGCGGGCGGCGGAAATGTTTGAACGGGTGGTGGCGGAGCACGCTCAAAGCGAGGAGGCGGCGTGGTCGCTGCTGGCGCTGGCGCGGATGGCGCACACGCCGCCGGCGGACCAGCCGCTGGACGTGGAGCGGGTGTTGGCAGCGTATCAACGAGTGATCGACCACGACCCGGAGCACGCGGCGGCGATGGAGGCGCTGTTGCTGCAGCAGAGCCTGATCCTGGAAGGGGCGACAGCCGAGCACGGGGCGCGGGTGGTGGCGCGGCTGGAGCCGATGCTCGCGAAGGTGGCGGCGGGGGGGCCGTTCCGGGGCGACCTGCGGGCACTGCTGGCGCAGGCGTACCGATGGGTGGACCAGCCCGAGCGGTCGTTGGAGCAGATGATCGCGGGTTGGAAGGAGCGCGAATTGGACCCGCGCAATCCCGAGCCGGACGACTCGTGGACCTATTGGAACATCGCCACGCTGGCGATGTTCGAGGCGGGGGACTTTGCCACGGCGCGGGGCTTCTTTCGACGGCTGATCGAGGAGTATCCCACGGACCAGAAGGTTTACCTGGCGCGTCAGCAATTGGCGAAGATGGACGCGATCGAGGCGGAGCTTCGCAGCGATGGGGCCGGCGTGAGGGAGGGACCCTGAGGATGTTTGTCGCGCTGGGGTCGTGGCTGCGTTCGTGGTTCGCGCTGCTGGTGGTGCTGGTGGCGTTTGTCTGGTCGGGCTTGGCGATCCTGAGCCACCGGGCGGAGGAATCGCCCCCGGGGGTGACGGTGACGCTGCGTCTGGCGCACTGGCAGCTGGAGACGGGCGTGCGCGACGCGTTCGAGGAGATGGCGGCCCAGTACGCCAACTTGCACCCGAACGTGCGCATCCGCCAGGAGGCAATCCCGGAGGGAACGTACGGGCAGTGGATTACGACGCAACTGATGGGCGGCACGGCTCCGGACATGTTCGAGATCGGCATGGTGCCCTATCACGTGCAGTTGGGGTACTACAACCGTTACCTGGTGCCGCTGACCTTGTTCACGGCGCAGCCCAACTCGTATAACGAAGGCACGGAGCACCACGGCGTGCCGTGGCGCAAGACATACAAGGACGCGATGCGTGGCGGGTACGTGGAAGAGGTGCAGGAATACATGTCGGTCCCGCTGTCGCAGTTCGGTATCCGCATCTTTTACAACCGAGATTTGTTCACGCGGCTGACGGGTTTGGAATCGCCGCCGCGGGAGTTTCGGGCGTTCCTGGAGGCGTGCCAGAAGATCCGCTCGCAACGCGACGCGCAGGGGCGGCACTACACGGCGATCACCGGGTCGAAGTACCACGTGGGCATGTGGGACGGCTACATGGCCGAAGTGTTGAGCTTCGGGGCGGTGCGTCAGGCGGACTACAACCGTGACGGGAATGTGGGCGCCGACGAGGCGTTCGTGGCGTTCAAAACGGGCCAGCTGGACCTGGGCTTCCCGTCTTACGCGGCGCGCTTCGCGATGCTGCGGCTGTTGTGCGATCAGTTCCAGGTCGGGTTCACCGGTCTGGGCCGGGACGAGGCGGTGTTCCTCTTTGCGCAGCAGAAGGCGGTGTTCATCTCCACCGGGACGTGGGACGCGTTTAGCCTGATGGAGCAGGCCAAGGGCAGCTTCGAGGTGGGCGTGATGAACTTCCCCATGCCCGCGGCGGACGACGTGGAGTTCGGCTCGGTGATGGAAGGCCCGCGCTACGAGCGACCGGAGGCGGCGTTCAAGTTCGGCATCACCCGCACCAGCGAGCACCCGGAGGTGGCGCTGGATTTCCTGCGTTTCATGGGCAGCCAGCGCGGCAACGAGCGGATGAACCAGATCATCGGCTGGATCCCGGCGATCACGCAGACCCAGTTGCACCCGATGCTCGAGGCCTTTGAGCCTAATCTCGTGGGCGTGTACGGCGCCATGCCCCTGGGCGGCCTGGGGGGCGAAACCTACATCCAGTGGGCGCAGCTGCTGGCGCTGTTCCACGTCAACCAGATCGACTTCGCCAACTTCAGGCTGCGGTTCGAGCCGTTCTACCTCGAGCGCGGCGTGCGCGAGTTCGAGGAGATGCAGCGCAACCGTCGCCGCGGCGTGTTCCGCGACGACCAGTTCCTGGCGGGCTTCCGTGCCCGCGCCATGCAGGCGCAGTCCGAGGAGGCCCACACGCTGTGGGTGAAATACCGACAACTGACCGGCGAACGCCTGGTCCGTCGCGAATTGGCCAACAGCCGACTTCTCTGGAACTACACGCAGGGCCCCGTGCCCGGAGCCACGGCTCCTTACGAGCTCTCGCCTCAAGTGATGCAGAGGGTGCGCGCCAGGCTCGAAGCGCCGGCGCACCCCGACGCACCCGCGGCGCACAAGGCGGTGACACGATGACTCAGGTCGTTCGCTGGCGGCAGATCCGTCATCACTGGGAGCTTTATCTCTTCGTCGTCCCCACGCTGCTGCTGGTGGGCATGTTCATCTACTACCCCGCCGCCAGCGGCATCTTCCACAGCTTCTTCCGCTGGAACGGCGCGGACATCTCCGAGTTCGTGGGATTCAGAAACTACACCGACCTGCTCCAGAGCACCGCGTTCTGGCAGAGCTTCAAGGTCGCCTTCATCCTGGGCGCCTTCAACGTCCTGAAGATGATCCCGGCGCTGCTCGTGGCGGTCTGCATCCATCGCTGCCGCAGCGTGAGGATGCAGTACCTCTACCGCGCCCTGTTCGTCATCCCGATGGTCATCCCCGGGCTGATCGTCGTGCTCATCTGGCGCAGTTTTTTCTTCGAGGCCACCAACGGCTACCTCAATCAGTTCCTGAATGCCACCGGGCTTTTTCACCTGCTGGTCTGGCTCGACGGGGCCATGGGCTGGGGCGGCGTGTTCTCGCACGGATCGCAGCCGGCCTGGCTGGGCGACCCGCGACTGATCCTCGTGGCCTGCGTCGTCTGGGGCTTCCCGTGGGTCGGGTCCTTCGCGGTGCTCACCCACCTGGCCAAGCTCCAGGGCATCAGCAAGGACGTCTACGAGGCCGCCGACATCGACGGCGTGAACTGGTGGAGCAAGTTCACCCGCGTTGAGCTGCCGCTGATCATGGGCTCGATCTACCTGCTGCTGGTCTTCGTGGTCATCGACACGATCAAGGACGCGGGCATGGTCCTGGCGCTGGCGGGGATGGAGGGCGGGCCCGGGGGTGTGGTGACGGTGCCGGCCCTGTTCATGATCCGAAAGGCCTTCCTCGAACAGGAGATGGGCTACGCCTGCGCCGTGGGCATCATCCTGACCCTCATCGTCATGACACTGCAGAAGCTGCTGACGCTGGTGATGAGCGGGAGCATCCCGGCGCTGTGGCGGCGGCTGCGTCCGCGTCGCGCCGGCCGGGTCCTGTCTGCCCACGCCAGCCAGGGACTCCACAGCGCTCTGGCGCAGGCGCGCTACGAGGCCGCGGTGCAGCGCCGACTCTCGCCCCTCCGCCGCCGTCTGGCCTGGCTCCAGTCGCTGCTGCTCCGCGCCCTGAAGCACGCGGCCATCGGGGCGGTCCTGGCCTTCGCCTTCCTGCCGCTCTACCTCATGATCGTCGTGAGCTTCAAGACCAACAAGCAGTTCTACGAAGCCCCCGCGGTGCTCACCGCCCCGATGCACCCGCGGAACTGGAAGACTGCCTGGGAGATGGTCACTCCCAGCGTGGCCAACAGCATGTACCTCTCCATCGCCAGCACGGCGCTGACGCTCTTCTTCGCGCTGTGCGCCGCCTACTTTTTCGCTCGGAAGAAGATGCCCGCCAGCGGGTTCCTCTGGAACGCCATCATCGTGCTGATGATGATGCCCATGATCGCCAATCTCGTGCCGCTGTTCCGGCTTCTGGCGGACCTGAACCTGCTCAACACGCTCTCGGCGCTGATCATCGTGGGCACCGCCTCGGGCCAGGTCTTCGCCATCTTTGTGCTGCGCAACTTCGTGGCCGACATCCCCCGCGACCTCTACGAGGCCGCCGAGATCGACGGCGCCAACCACTTCAAACAGATGTGGCACGTCGTCGTGCCCTTCGCGGGCCCGATCCTGGGCACCGTGGGCGTCATGCAGTTCATCCACGCCTGGAACGAGTTCGTCCTGCCGCTGATCGTCATGCGCGACCAGTCACGCCTGCCGGTCATGGTCCAGTTGCTCCGCCTGGCGGGCGAGTACATCAAACTCTGGGGCCCGCTGATGGCCGGCTACGCCATCGCCAGCATCCCCGTCGTGCTGCTCTTTGTCTTCTCGATGAAGCTCTTCGTCCGAGGCCTGACCGAGGGCGCGGTCAAGGGCTGAAATCAACACCCGCAGACCCGTGGAACCTGGACAACCCCACCCGTTGCGGGGAACTCCACGCGATGATCGTTTTACCGCCCGGGGCGAATCCGGTCGGCCCCGCGTCGGACTGCTCAGCACCCGCAGCGGCTACCCAAACGCAGCGGCGACAACTCCGGCCTCGGGTCCAAGCAGCGCGTGTTGTGTCGCCGAAACCTGATCTCGCATCGAGCACGCAAGAGCTCAACGACGCCACGACGATCATCAGGAGTCCGATGTGAACGCCCAAGCTGAAGTCCTTGACATCATCGTGGTCGGCGACGGAGCAGCGAGACTCTGCACCGCGGTTGCCAGGGGCTCAGTTGCCAGCCGCTCGCGGGAGCAGGCGTCCAACCGACCACTGGATTCACCCTGGCGGGCGTCGCCGGTCAACCGCAGCCGGTGTCTAGCCCGCAATTCTGCGATCATCGAGCGTTCGGCTCACAACACCGAGTAGCTTGTCGATGGTCTGGGCTTCCGCGATGATCTACACGCGCGTCATGAACCGCCCCGCGGTGGCGGCGCAGAGTCCAGAAGATCGGGATGAACCCTCTTCGCACCCAGTTCAGTGGCTACGATGTAACTGCGGGATTCATACCCTGGCCCAGGCCCTGGCAGAACATGCGGGCTTGGCGAGCCACCGATCGGGCGGACATGCGGGTGACGCAGGGGAGCGCGCCGAATCACACGAACGCACGTCGAGCGCGGGAGGGGCATGTCGGCGCAGAGTCCGGGAACCGAATGCACCCGGAAGGACTCGAACCTTCAACCTTCTGATCCGTAGTCAGATGCTCTATCCAATTGAGCTACGGGTGCGGAACGAAGTAGTGTAGCAACTGCGCTTGAGCCTGCCAGCAGAAGTGGGCTGTCTTTCCGAGCCGGACCGCCCGGCTCTGTCAGACGCGGTCCGCCACCGCCTGGGCGAAGTCGAGCGTCGAGAGTTCGCCGCCTAAGTCGCGGGTCTTCTTGCCCTCGGACAGGGCAGCGTTGTAGGCGTGCTTGATCCTCTGGGCGGACTGCCTGCAGCTCTCGTCGTGCTTGACCTCAGCGATGTGGTTAAGCATCATCACCGCGGACATGAGCAGCGCCAGCGGATTGGCTAACCCTTTGCCCGCGATGTCCGGGGCCGAGCCGTGCACCGCCTCGAAGACCGCGTGATCGTCGCCGATGTTCGCCCCGGGGACCACGCCCAGGCCCCCGACCTGCCCGGCGCAGAGATCGCTCACGAGGTCGCCGTAGAGGTTCTCCATCAACAGCACGTCGAAGCGCTTGGGGTCCTGCACCAGTTTCATGCAGCCCGCGTCGATGATCATCTCCTCGTAGGCGACCGTGGGGAACTCGCTCTGGTGGACCTGCTGCGCACATCGGATGAAAAGCCCGTCGGTGAGCTTCATGATGTTGGCCTTGTGGAACACTGTGATCTTCTTGCGTCCCCGCTGCTGGGCGTAACGGAAGGCGTAACGCGCGATGCGGGTGCAGGCGGTCTCCGTCGCCACCTTGAGCGAGGTCACCACGCCGGGCGCCACTTCGTTCTCGATGCCGCTGTACAGGCCCTCGGTGTTCTCGCGCACGATCACCATGTCCACGTTGTCGAAGTGTGTGGGCACACCCTCGAGCGATCGCACCGGTCGCACCGCCGCGTAGAGGTTGAGCGTCGTGCGCAGCTGCACGTTGATGGAACGAAAGCCCTTGCCCACGGGGGTGGTGCACGGGCCCTTGAGCGCGAAGTGGTGTTCCCGGATCGCGTCGAGCGTGGCCTGAGGCAGCACGTCGCCCACGCGGTCCATCGCTGTCATCCCCGCGTGACGCTCGACCCACTTCACAGGCGCCTGCGCCTTGGAGAGCACGAGCAGCGTCGCGTCGGTGACCTCAGGCCCGATCCCGTCCCCCGGGATCAGCACGACATGGTGATGACTCATGGCGAGAAATTATACCGACGCTCAGGGGACCTCCGGCTGGCGAGGCGATCCACCCACATAACGCACGTTCCGAGGCTTCGCAGCGGAGCGCGTCGCCAGGTCTGCGCCCACGCGCGCCACGTCCACGCCCAGCTCCGCTCCCTTGATCGCGGTGCGGGTCGATTGCTCCGCGGTGCGCAGCGAAACGTCCGCGGCAAGCCGCGCCGCTTCGAGTGCGACGAACGCTCCGGTGCCCACCGCCGCACAGCCGTTGAGCCACGCAGCGGTCAGCCCCAGCAGAAGGACCAGTTGGATGCCTCGCCTGGATCGCATGACGTTGCAACTAACGCATCCGCGGCAATCAGGGGCAAGCCCCGCGGATGGTTATTGCGTGAGATCGCGCTATCGGACCTGCGCAGCCCCGCTTTGCCAGGCGGGGCTTCCAACTGCGGACGAAATGCTTCAGGGCGAGCGATCATGAACGTCAAGGTCCGAGAAAATGAGCATTGACGCGATGGCTGGGGCGGCGGTAGAATCTTGTGATGAGGATGGGCAACAGCCGGGGCGTCTGGGTACGGTCGGTGGATAACTGGTGAGATGAGGCGAGGTCGGCGGGGGCGACTTGACAATCATTTGCGGGACGTTAAACTGCTTCGCTCTTCCGAGTCGGGTAACGATTCGGGCCGATCTGATTTGAGTGGTCGGCAGGGTTCCTTGGCAAGTGAACAGTTGGGAAGCCGCGAGGATGTTGAGCATCCGGTGCGAAGGGTTCATAGCCTTCGTGTCGGGGCGAACCGTGATTCGTCACGGGAAACTCAATGTCCTCTGTGAAGCCCAGCTCGGAGCTTAGGCTCCGACAGGAAATTGAGTAAATGCATCCGCGGAGCGAAAGCGAAACGGGTGCACGACCGACTCTGAGATCGTCAATGGACGACTCAAGTCACCAGGTCGAACCTTTTTGATGGAAGTCAATCACGAACGCAAAAGCCGCTCGCGGCTTGGCAATCGTGCGACACGGAAATCAATTGAAGAGTTTGATCCTGGCTCAGCGCGAACGCTGGCGGCGTGGCTAAAACATGCAAGTCGAACGGCAAAGTCGTAGCAATACGGCGAGTAAGTGGCGAAAGGGCGAGTAATGCATTTCTAACGTGCCCCGAGGTTCAGGACAGCCCGTCGAAAGACGGGATAATACTGGATGACACCTCCGGATCGCATGATCTGGCGGTCAAAGGTTTACTGCCTCGGGAGCGGGAAATGTCCTATCAGCTAGTTGGTGAGGTAACGGCTCACCAAGGCTTAGACGGGTAACCGGTGTCAGAGCACGGCCGGTCGCATCGGGACTGAGACACTGCCCGGACTCCTACGGGAGGCTGCAGTAACGAATATTCCGCAATGGACGCAAGTCTGACGGAGCGACGCCGCGTGCAGGAGAAGCCCCTCGGGGTGTAAACTGCTGTCAGGGATTACCAACACAATGAGGAGTCCCAAAGGAAGAGACGGCTAACTCTGTGCCAGCAGCCGCGGTAAT
Organism: uncultured Phycisphaera sp.; assembly: GCA_964496285.1. GTDB lineage: Bacteria > Planctomycetota > Phycisphaerae > Phycisphaerales > Phycisphaeraceae > CAZBXW01. Next base: position 898 of record CAZBXW010000004.1, on the reverse strand, counting down.
ACAGAGGTCTCGAGCGTTGCGCGGATTTATTCGGGCTTAAAGGGTGCGTAGGCGGGCTTGTAAGTGCCTTGTGAAATCCCACAGCTCAACTGTGGAACTGCTTGGCAGACTGCAAGCCTTGAGGTCGGTAGGGGTCGCTGGAACAGTTGGTGGAGCGGTGAAATGCGTAGATATCAACTGGAACGCCCAAGGCGAAGGCAAGCGACTGGGCCGATTCTGACGCTGAGGCACGAAAGCGTGGGGAGCAAACGGGATTAGATACCCCGGTAGTCCACGCCCTAAACGATGCATACTAGATCGCGGAGGCTCTGACGCCCTCGTGACCGAAGCCAAAGTGCTAAGTATGCCGCCTGGGGAGTACGGTCGCAAGACTAAAACTCAAAGGAATTGACGGGGGCTCACACAAGCGGTGGAGCATGTGGCTCAATTCGAAGCAACGCGAAGAACCTTATCCAAGGCTTGACATGCACGGATTAGGCCGGCGAAAGTCGGCTGACGCTCTCACGAGTGGAACGTGCACAGGTGCTGCATGGCTGTCGTCAGCTCGTGCTGTGAAGTGTCGGGTTAAGTCCCTCAACGAGCGAAACCCCTGTCGTTAGTTGCCAGCGAGTCATGTCGGGGACTCTAACGAGACTGCCGGTGTCAAACCGGAGGAAGGCGGGGATGACGTCAAGTCCTCATGGCCTTTATGCCTTGGGCTGCACACGTGCTACAATGGTGCGGACAGAGCGAAGCAAGACCGCAAGGTGGAGCAAATCGCACAAACCGCACCCCAGTTCAGATTGGGGTCTGCAACCCGACCCCATGAAGTCGGAATCGCTAGTAATCGCGGATCAGCTACGCCGCGGTGAATGTGTTCCTGAGCCTTGTACACACCGCCCGTCAAGTCATGGGAGCT
>CAZBXW010000003.1:411250-456708 GCA_964496285.1 uncultured Phycisphaera sp. | reverse complement strand
TCGGGGCGACAGGATTTGAACCTGCGACCTCTTCGTCCCGAACGAAGCGCGCTACCAAACTGCGCTACGCCCCGCTGTCGATGAGTGAGTCTAGCCTCGAATGGAGGACTTGCCAAACTCAGTGGGGATTGGCGGGCGGAGGTTCGAGCGGCGCTGCGGAGCTGGAGAGCGAGGCGTGGGGGAGATCGGCTCTGGCGGCGAGGATCGCGGTGATCTGCGTGAGCGAGGCGATCTGGCGCTCCTGCGTGCTGACGATCGCCAGGAGCTTAAACAGCATGACGACCAGGAACGCGGTGAGGCAGAGGACCAGGACGGTGGGCTTCTCGATGGCGAGCCTGGAGGCCAACAGGTCCACCGCCCCGGGCCAGACCGCCATGGCGAGGAAGGGCACGCCCATCGCCAGCAGGAGCAGGACGTAGCGTTCCTTGAGTCGGTGGGCGCGAAGACTGCGGATGGCGCCTAAGAGCAGGACGGAGCCGAAGGCGAGCATGAGGATTGAGCGGAGCATGATCATGGGAGGATGCGTTCCTTGGGCCAGGGGTTTCGCACGGTGTCGAGGATCAGCGCGACGGAGACCTTCACGAGATAGAAGAGGCCCCGGAGGAAGGAGATGCTCGAGCGGCCGGCGTGTCGCTGGTCCATGCGGACGGGGACTTCGGCGATGCTGAATCCGGCGCGGCGCAGGAGCAGGACGACCTCCGGCTCGGGGTAGTCGTCGGGGTACCAGTAGGCGAAGGCGGCGATGACGCGGCGATTGACGGCGCGGAAACCGCTGGTGCAGTCGGTGATGGTTTGTCCGGTGAGCAGACGGATCAGGTGGTTGAGCAGTCGGATGCCGACCATGCGTGAGGGGGACTGCTCGTAGAGGCCCTTCTGAAGGAAGCGCGAGCCCACGACCATGTCGCAGCGGCCCTCGAGCAGGGGCGGCAGGAGTTTGCCCAGCTCTTGCGGGGGGTGCTGGCCGTCCGCGTCGACCTGAACGGCGATGTCGTACCCGTGCATCAGCGCGTAGCGGTACCCGGTCTGCATCGCCCCGCCGATGCCCAGGTTAAACGGCAGGCTGATGACCTTGGCCTGGGGCGGCACGCTCCGCGCGGTGTTGTCGGTCGAGCCGTCGTCGATGACGACGATGTCGATCTGCGGGTGCAGTTGGCGTAGGGACTGCACCACGTGCCGAATCGACTGCGACTCGTTCCACGCGGGGATGATAACGAGGTGTCGCAGCGGTGGAGACATCCGGAGTTCGGGGCGAGTATAACATCCCGGTGCGTCGGAGCTGGGCGGTCCACCGTGCAGCGTGCGAACGAATCGAGCGCGACTTTGTGAAAGGCAGCACATGCGGACGACACTGTTAGGGATCGTGAGCGTGGCGATGGCGGCCATGAGCATCGGCGCGGCGGAGCCGCAGACGCATCGCGTGCTGGACCAGCGTGAGGATCGGCTGATCGTGATGCTACCCAACCGCTTGATCGTCGCGGCGCAGGCGGTGCGCAGCGCTCCGGTCGTCAGCGTCCAGGCGTTCGTCAAGACCGGGTCGATCTACGAGCAGCAGCACGTGGGCGCGGGGCTGTCGCACTTCCTGGAGCACCTCGTGGCGGGCGGCTCCACCACCACGCGCAGCGAGGAACAGACCAACGCGATCCTCGGTCGCATCGGGGCGCGCACCAACGCCTCGACCAGTCTGGACACCGTGCGCTACTACATCCAGACCACCTCGGACCACACCGCCACCGCGGTGGAACTGCTCTCGGACTGGCTGATGAACTCGACGATCCGCCCGGAGGAGTTCGACCGCGAGCGGCAGGTGATCCAGAGCGAGTTCGCCATGGGCCGCGGCGAACCGGGGCGCATCCTCTGGAAGCTCACGCAGCAGGCGCGCTTCAGGCTCCACCCCGCGGGACACCCGACGATCGGCTACCTCGACGAGTTCCTGAGCGTGGACCGGCAGGAGGTGATCGATTTCTACAAAAAGATGTACGCGCCGAACAACATCGTCTTCGTGGTGGCGGGCGATATCGACCCATCCGCGGTGGTGGCGCAGACCGCCAAGCTCTGGTCGAGCGCCGCGGCGGCGCCGCTGCCGGAGCTGACGTTCCCGCGCGAGGCGCCCGTCGAATCGCCGGTGGAGCTGATGGGCTCGGCGGACGTGCGTCGCCCGCGGCTGCGACTGGCCTGGCAGGGCACGCGACTGGCGGAGGAGGGCGACTACGCCCTGGACCTGCTGGCGACGGTCCTGGGCCAGGGCGAGTCGAGCCGACTCGTCCGCGAGGTGCGCGATCGGCAGCGACTGGTCGCCTCGGTGCAGGCGTACAACCTGAGTTTCAACTGGGGCCAGGGCTTCTTCGCCATCGACGCGGACGTCATGGTCTCACCCGCCGCCGCGCCTCGACCGGATCAGCAGCCGGACCAAGCCTCGGCGGGCCTGCCGGTGGCGGCTCTGCTGCAGACACGCGAGGCGATCCTGCGCGAGATCAAGCGCGTCCGTGAGGAGGGCATCTCGCAGGAGGAGCTGTCGCGTGCCAAGCGGCAGACGATCGCGCGGCTGGTGTTCGAGTCGCAGACCGCCGAGGACCTGGCGCAGCGCCTGGGGTCGGACCTCATCGCCAGCGCCGACCCCGACTACGCGGCGCGCTACGCCCGGACGATCCAGACGCTCACCCGCGAGCAGGTGATGGCGGCGGCGGACCGGTTCCTGTCGGAGAAGAGCGTGATCGCGGTGTCGCTGCTGCCGCTGCTGCCGGGCGAGAGCGCAGCGGAGCTTAAGCGTCCCGACCCGCCGACCCAGCCAGCGCCGGCCACGGACACGGTGGACCTGGACAACATCCGCATCGCCGACCGCATGAGCCTGCAGGCGCGGAGCAGCGACCCGGACCGCCGCGCCCTGGAGATCACCCCGCCGCAGCGTTTCGTGCTGCCCAACGGCCTGCGCGTGGTGATCGGGCGCAGCACCGTGACGCCGGCGGTGGCGATGCACGTCTACCAGCTCGGCGGCACGCTCAGCGACGACCCCACGCTGCCCGGGCTGGCGCAGGCGATGAGCCAGATGCGCCTCCGCGGTGCGGGCGGACTCAGCAGCGACCAGATCGCGCAGCGACTCGACGCCCTGGGCGCTACGCTCACCGCGCAGAGCGGCAACAACAGCTTCTTCGCGCAGGCCTTGTCGCTGAGCGAGGACTGGCGCGCCGTGCTGGACCTGCTCGCGGACGTCTGGCTCCAGCCCACGTTCGCGCCCGAGGAATGGGCCAAGCTCCAGCCCCGACTCCTCGCCGCGGTGGAGCGGCAGAGCGAGAACTGGTCCGGCGAACTGCGCGCCGCGTTCCTCAAGCAGTACTTCGGCGACCACCCCTGGTCGCGCACCCCCGCCGGTGAGGCGCGGGCGATCGAGCGCATCACCGTCGAGGACCTGCGCCGCTTCCATCGCGCGGGGCTGGGCGCCTCGGACACGGTGATCGCGGTGTTCGGCGACGTGACCGTCAAGGAAGTGCTCGAGCACGTCGATCGGCGCTGGGGCGACATGCCCGCGGTGGCGGAGCGTCCGTTCGACCCGTCGATCCCGGCCTCGCCCCGTGCATCGCTCGAACAGGTCACGACCAACAAGGGCCTGGCGGCGGTGCAGGTGGGACTGGGCCCGGGCGTCTCGCGTGCCGGTCCGGACTACGCCGCCCTGAACGTGCTGGCCAACACGCTCTCGAGTTTCCCCGCGGGCTGGCTCGAGGGCGAGCTGCGCGGCCGGGGCGAGGGCCTGGTCTACGCGGTGAGCGCCGGCCAGGTCGCCGGGGTCGTGCCGGGATACTTCTACGCGATCTTCAACACGCAGCCCATGAGCGCGGTGGAAGCGCTGGCGCGCACGATGGCGGTGCTCGACCGCGCCCGCCAGGAGCCGGTCGATCAAGCCACGCTCGAGCGTGCCAAGGCCGCCACCGTCACCGAAGAAGTGCTCGGCAAGCAATCCTTGGACGAACGGGCCGCCGAGGCGGCGCTGGCGTGGATGTACGACCTGCCCGAGGACTCGACCCGACGGTTCATGCAGGACGTGGAGCAGGTCACGCCCGAGCTGTTGCAGGTGGTGGCGCAGACCTACCTGCGCAACCCGGTGGTCACCGTGCTCACGCACCAGCCGCTCCCCGCGGATGAACTTCGCAAGGCGTACGAGGCGAAATACATCGTTGTACAACCTTGATACGGGGCTCCTGGGGAGTTTGATCTGAATCGCGCGATTTCGGTCGTGGTTGACGAAGAATTGCTCATAAAAGCACGGCGGAATAGTGGGGTCAAGAACAATTCACGATTATTACTAATCGTGCTTGAGTCTTTCGTGGTTCGCGAGTCTGCGATTCGGTGAGCTGCGCGGGGCGGAACTCAAATAGATATATCAGCGACCCCACGAAGACGGATGAAAGCCCAAAAACAATGACCGTCCGGGCAGCTGCGCTGCTTCCGCTGAACGGGGGGGGCCGGGGGGAACGGGATTAAGCGCGGGCCAGACGGCGAAGCTGGTCGCGTTGGGCGGCGGCGGTGATCTCGCCCAAGCCGCGCTGCAGCTCGGTGGGTTTCCTGCCCGCGCCCTCGACGGCGTGAAGCCCGTAGCGGACGGAGGAGCCGCCGGTCTCACGGACGCTCTGAATGCGCGCCGGGCCGGAGTATTGCTTGCCCTTCCAGTTCAGTGTGGCGCGGAGATTCTCGCCCAGGACGAACTTGGAGCGCGAGGAGACGCCAAACCCGGTGGCGCTGACATCCAGCAGCACGCACTTGGCGTCCTCCGCCACGGCGCACAGGAGGCAGGCGGCGGCGACCGAGACTCGGAAGGCGTGCCGGCTGTCGGCGGAGATCGGCTGACCGCTGAGCTCGAACGCCAAGGTCGTGCCCGGCTCGCTCTCGAGGACGGCTGTGACACTGGCGCCCTGCTGCATGAACCTGCGGTTGACCTCGGCGTGGGCGAACACCGCGGTGCCCGGCTCGGGCGTGAGCTGCTCCTCGAAGTGCGCCACAAAAGCGGTGGGCGAACACTCCGTGACCGTGCCCTTGTGCAGCACGCGGTGCTCCGAACCATCGGGGATCAGGACAAAGACATCGCCGCCTGACGTTAGCATAGGGGCCTCGGGCACAGAGTCCGACTCAAGGGTGTTTATCGACCTGATCACCGCCTTGGTTGACTGGCCCTGACCCCCCGCACCCGATAATCAAGCCCATGCGCATCGGCAACGTGGAGCTCAAGACGAATCTGTTGCTGGCGCCGATCGCCGGCTACTGCGACCTGGCGTTTCGCCTGGTCGTGCGCCGGGTCCCGGAAACGCTTCCGGGGCTGGGCACGGTTGGTCTGGCGTGCACGGACCTGCTCTGCCCGCAGGCGGTCCTGAGCGAGAACGAAAAGTCGCTGTGGCTGGCGGCGACCTGTCCGGAGGATCAGCCCCTCTGCATGCAGCTCTACGGCGCGGACGGGGCGATCATGGCGCAGGCGGCGCGCTGGGCTCAGGCGCACGGCGCCACGACCATCGATATCAACATGGGCTGCCCGGTGGACAAGGTGACGAAGAAGAACGGCGGGTCACGACTGCTGTGCGACCCGCGGAACGCTGCGGAGATCGCGCAACAGGTGGTGCGTGCGGTGACGATCCCGGTGAGCTGCAAGATTCGCCTGGGCTGGGACGCGAACTCGATCATCACCGGATCGCTGCCGACGATGCTGGCGGACGTGGGTGTGGCGGCGATCACGGTGCACGGCCGAACCGCGGAGCAGAAGTTCCGCGGCTGCGCCGACTGGAGCGCCATCGCGGCGGTGGTGGAGCGCATGGCCCGGCATCACCCGGGAGTGCCGGTGATCGGCAACGGAGACGTGAAGACGCCCGCGGACGCCCGACGGATGCTCGAGGTGACGGGCTGCGCCGGAGTCATGATCGGGCGCGGAGCGCTGGGCGAACCGTGGGTCTTCCGTGACACGGTCCACTACCTGGCCACGGGCGAGCTTCCCGCGCCGCTGCCGCGTGTCGAGCGAGCGCGACTTGTGCTCCTGCATTTCGAGAATCTGGTCCGATTCCGGGGTGAGCGGATCGCGGTGAACGCGATGCGTTCACGGATGAGCTGGTACTCCGCGGCGCTGCAGCCCTGGCCGGGGCTGCGGGCGGCGGTGCAGGAGATCCGCAGTGCCGTGGAGTTCAGGGATTTCTTTGCGCGCGGGATGGAGCAGATGGAGATGTGTCATACATCATGATGAAGAGCCGCCGATGAACGCCGATGAACGGGGACAATGCGATAAAACAGATCGTCATCGGTGTTCATCGGCGGCTTGACTCCCATCGACCGTGATGCCCTCTGAAAAAAAGCGCCGCGAACGTCTGGTGAGCGTCCGCGGCGCTTGGCGGCGTGTGAGCCGGGTGATGTCGCAGGAGGCTCAGAGGGCGTCGTTGTCTTTCTCGCCGGTGCGGACGCGGATGACCTTCTGGATCGGGAAGACGAAGATCTTGCCATCGCCGACCTGTCCGGAGCGAGCGGACTCGACCACCGCGGAGAGGGCCTTGTCCAGGTCCTCGCTCTTGACAGCGATCTTGAGCATGACCTTGGGCACAAAGCCCACGTCCATGCGTTGCCCGCGGTAGCGTTCGGTGTGGCCCTTCTGTTTGCCGAATCCCTTGACCTCGATGGCGGTGCAGCCGAGGATGCCCATCTGGGCGAGTCGGCTCTTGACCGAGTCGAGGGCTGGGGGCTTGATGACGGCTTCGATCATATGCATGGGAACTCTCCTGGTTTCGTGCTAGAGGATTGTATTCGTGATGGAAGGCTTAACGTAGGTCTGGACCGATGACCGGTGCGAACATCAGGCTTCGCGGATGTGGTAGCTCTTGATGGTGGTGATCTGGAAGTCGGGGTAGGCAGCCTGATCGTGCTCGCCCAGGTCCAGGCCTTCGATCTCCTCTTCCTTGCCGACGCGCAGGCCCATGACAACCTTGATGACGATCCAGAAGATCAGGCTCAGGACGAAGGTGATGGCGCCCGCCATGACGATGCCCATGAGCTGAGGGGTCAGCTGCGTCATGCCGCCGCCGAAGAACAAACCGTTCTTGGCCAGCGCGGCGGAGCAGATGCCCTCCTGGGCGAAGAGCCCCACCGCAAGGGTGCCGAAGATGCCGTTGACCAGGTGGACAGACAAAGCACCCACCGGGTCGTCGAGTTTGAGCTTGTCGAAGGTGAACACGGCGAAGACCACGAGGACGCCGGCGATGGCGCCGATGATGATCGAGCTGGTGGCGCTGACGAAGGCACAGGGAGCGGTGATGGCCACGAGTCCCGCGAGCGTGCCGTTGACCACCATCGAGAAGTCAGGCTTGCCGTTGAGCATCCAGACGGTGAGTGCGGAGACAACGGTGGCGACGGCGGCGGCGAGCGTGGTGGTCACAGCGATGTGGGAGATGGCGTCGGCGTAGCCCACGACGCCCATCGTCGAGCCGGGGTTGAAGCCGTACCAACCGAACCAGAGGACCAGGCCACCGAGGCAGACGCTGGTCATGTTGTGAGCCGGGATGGGATTGACCGCACCGTCCTTGGAGTACTTACCCAAGCGCGGGCCGAGCACGATGATGCCCGCCAGAGCAGCCCATCCGCCCACGCTGTGAACGACGGTGGAGCCGGCGAAGTCGAACATGCCGTTGGAGCCGAGGTACCCTCCACCCCAGATCATGTGGCCGACGATGGGGTAGATCACCGCGGTGAGCAGGAGCGAGAAGACCAGGAACGAGCCGAACTTGATGCGTTCGGCCACCGCACCCGAGACGATGGTGGCTGCGGTGCCGCAGAAGACGAGCTGGAAGAAGAACTTGGCCCAGAGGGGAACGCCCGCCCAGGCGATGGACTTGTACACACCTTCGTAGGCATCGCCCATGTTCGGGCTGCCGTCGGCGCCGCTGACGAAGAAGATGCCCTCGGTGCCCATGAAGGCGTTGCCGTTGCCGAACATCAAGCCCCAGCCCATGACATAGAAGCCCAGGGTGGAAATGGCGAAGACGATGAAGTTCTTCGTGAGGATGTTGACGGTGTTCTTGGAGCGGCAGAGCCCCGACTCGACCATGGCGAAGCCCAGGTTCATGAAGAACACAAGGAAGCCGGTGATGAGCACCCAGACCGTGTCCGCCGCGACAACGATGTTTCCGATCTTGGTCGCCATTTCCGCCATGGGGTCCGGCGGAGCCTCAGCAGCCGCCTCCACAGCGGCGGTGACAGCCTCCGCAGCCGCAGGCTCCTGGGCATGGGCAGCGTTCGCCAACAGGCCCACCGCCAGAGCGAGGACGAGCGGGACACCGATCAGACTCAACCATCGTTTCATTGTGCCGTTCCTTTCGATCATCCGTAGAGGTAGGGAACCATTGATGTGACAGTCAGCCAAGTCTGACTGCCATCACCTTACGGTTACAAGACCTATGCCACCCCCCTGCCGAAGACCTTGGCAGGCCGGCGGGATATGACGAACAAGCGATACAAACGTCGTATTCGCGGAGCGTTAGACGCGCAAATAAAAATCGCGGCCAACCGCATGGTCGCCGCGATGATGAGCAACCAAGAAATGAGATGCCTAAATAGCGCGCAGGTCTTCTTCAGGTCGCATCAAGCTCCAGCAGAAAACCTTTGAATAGGCGACGGTGCTGCTCCTCGTCACCCTTGAGCGTTGTACACAGGTCCTGCGTCACCGGGTCCGAGCCTTCACAGGCCTCGATGATCCGCTGGTACTGGGCGATCGCACTGTCCTCAGCTTCGATCACACCCTTGATCACCGCTCGCACGTCCACCGAGCTCTGGGGCGGCTGCATGTGCTCCTGCGTCATCTTCAGCTCCAACGAACCTGGCACGCGACCTTCGAGCACCTTGATGCGACCCGCCAACTGCGTGGCGTGCAGCAGTTCTTCACTCACGTCCGCTGCAAGTGCGTCCTTGATGTGCTTGGCACGGATGCCGTCGAGCCACTGGCTGTTCGCCAGATAGTTCACGACGGTCTCCAGTTCCATGTTGTAGCTGGTGGTCAGCAGGTCAACGATCTTCTTGCGCTGGGATTCGTTCATTGGGGATGGGGCTTGGGGTCGAGGGACGGGCATCTGAAATCACCCTGGATTCTGCTTACGACTTCACAAACTCGTCCGCGAACTTCTTCTCGCGCAGCATCTGGTCGCTGGGCACCATCGTGATGCAGTCCCACGGACAAACCTGGGCGCACAACGTGCACCCAATGCAACGCGGCAGATCGATCGAACAGAGCTGCATCACGCTGGCGTGCTGGTGCCCGGGCACCGTGTCGATGCAGTCCACCGGACAGACCGACACGCACGCCTCGCAGCCGGTGCACATATCCTCGTCGAGCAGCGCCAACTGTTTGGGCGGCTTCTTGGCCATCAAGCGTATTGTAGGCAGCCCTCGGAAGTTTTCCAGAAGCCGCCCCCCACCACCACCATGGATTATGATGCCGCTTGAGTCTTGACTCTGACATCCGACTTCCGACATCCGACATTCCCCCATGCACCACGCTCTGATCATCGCTGGCGGCTCGGGCACGCGACTCTGGCCCATGAGCCGATCTTCGCAGCCCAAGCAGCTCATCCCCTTCATCGGCGGGAAAAGCCTGCTGCAAATCTCGGTGGACCGCGTGCGTGGGCTGGTGCCCGACGACAACATCCACATCTGTGCCGGCGAGGCCCATCGTCAAGCGATGCTGCCGCTGCTGCCGGGCCACCATCCCGCGGACAACTTCATCGGCGAACCCGTCGGCCGGGACACGCTCAACGCCGTGGGCCTGGGCGCAGCCGCCATCGCCAGCCGCGATCCCGATGCGGTCATCGCGGTTTTCACTGCCGACCATGTGATCGAGCCTGTCGATCAGTTTCAAGCCGTCGTGCGTCAGGGCTTCGCTCTGGCTCAATCCGCCTCGCCCACGCTCGTGACCTTCGGCATCAAGCCCACGCAGGCTGCCACGGGCTTCGGCTACCTCGAACTGGGCCACGCCATCGCTGGCACGACCAGCCACGTCGTGAGCCGATTCAAGGAGAAGCCCGACGCTGCCACCGCTCAGAGTTACCTCGACGCGGGCCCCACTAGGTACCTCTGGAACAGCGGCATGTTCGTCTGGCGCGCTTCGACCCTGCTTGATTGCGTACGCCGCTACGCGCCGGAGAATCACGCCGGTCTGTCGCGCGTCGCTGCGGATTGGAGCACGCCCAGGCGTCTCGCGACACTGGCGGCGATTTACCCCACCCTCAAGAAGATCAGCGTCGACTACGCGGTGATGGAGCCCGCCTCGCGCGACCCACAGGTCGCCGTCGCAGCGCTGCCCATGAACCTCACCTGGCTCGACGTCGGCTCCTGGCCCAGCTTTGCGCAGACCTGCCCGCACGACGCCGCGGGCAACGCCATCGCCGCCCCCCGCCACTTGCTCATGGACTGCCGCCAAAACCTGCTGGCCACCAACGAGCCGGGTCACCTCCTGGCCGCCGTCGGTTGCGAGAACCTCATTATCGTCCACACGCCCCGCGCCACGCTCGTCTGCCGCGCCGACCGCGCGGAGGACATCAAGAAGCTGCACGAACTGGCGGGCAAGACCTTCGGCCCCGAGATGACCTGATCGGGGTGCGGGGACCGGGGTGCTGGGACCGAGGATCGGGGCCTAATCACGCCGGGGATGTGCTCATCCCCGGATCAACGGGTGTAGTGTGTGAGGGTATGAGGGTGCGAGGAACCGTCGAAACGTCCGAACACTTCATACCCTATTCCCTACACCCTCACACCCTTTACGCTGCACCCCGATCCCCGCACCCCGACTCCCACATGCGTTACCTCGCCATCGACTTGGGCAGCAGACGCACCGGCCTTGCGGTGGGCGACGACACCACGCGCATTGTCACGCCGCTTAAGCCCATCGTCACCGCCAATCGGGACGAGCGCGATCGACTGCTGCGTCGCGTGATCGATGAGCAACTTCCGGGGGCACTGGTGGTGGGACTGCCCAAGGACATGTCCGGGAAGATGGGCCGGTCTGCTCGGGCAGCGACGCAGGAGGCACACCGCCTGGGCCAGCACTTCGCGCTGCCGGTGCAACTGATGGACGAGCGCTTGACGAGTTTCGCAGCCGACCAGCAGATGGCGCGCTCGGGCATGACTCACCGGGACAAGAAGCAGCGCCGCGATGCCCTGGCGGCTGCCGCCCTGCTCCGCGACTACTTCGCCACGCTCGGGCCTAACCCGTGAAAAGACGACGACGCGCGACCTGCGAAATGCAGGATTGAGCCGCCGATGAACGCCGATGAGATCTGAAACTTAGCTTCCTATCCGCGTCCATCGGGGTTGATCGGCGGCTCATCATCGTTGATCCCCAGGGCCCGACATGTTCGAAATCGATCTCCGCTGAGCCTACGATGGATACACGATGCCCGAGCTTCGCTTGAGCCGCCCACCCGTTCCTCTGGAAGACCCGCCGGGCTCGCGGAGCCTGCAGCGTTGGACGGGGATACGGTTGCTGGTGCTGGGCATGGCTGCGGTGGGTGTTCTGACGTGGTGGGCTTTGCCGCGAAAGACCAACGACGCGGTGGGCTGGCGCGACGACTACACGCTCGCGGCGCAGCTGGCCTCGGAACAAGGCAAACTCATCCTGCTGGATTTCTGGGCCAACTGGTGTCCGCCCTGTCGCCAGATGGACCATCAGGTTTTCTCCGCGCCCCACGTGGGACACACGATCAACGCCCTGTTCGTTCCGCTGCGCGTGGACCTGAGCAGCCGCGCGCGTCCGACATCGCAACTGGCGGACCATTTTCGTGTGGACGCTCTGCCCACGATGGTCGTCATCGACATCGCCGGCAAGGAGTTGGGCAGGCATGTGGGCGCAGCCGATGAGCCGGAGCTGCTGCACTTCCTGTCGCGGTTCACGCACCCCGCACAGCAAGCGGCAGGCGACGCGACCGGGATTGTCAATGCGCCGTAAACAAGGCACAATGAGTGCTCCATGCACGAGAGTCCGATGCGTCTCGCGTCCTGTTCGTCATTGATCCTTCCGCATTGCTAATCGGAAATTAGAAACATGCCCTCACCGCTCCAATCGCTCGTCGCCTGCGGCACGAAACTCTGGCTCGACTCGATCGACCCGGACCTGGTCGAGGCCAACCGCGCCCTGGGCGCCACCGGCGCCACCTCCAACCCGATCATCGTCTCGGACATCCTCAAGAGCGGGCGCTTCGACGATCAGATCGCGGCCCTGATCGACCGGGGGCTCTCGGACGAGGCCATCGCCTGGGAGATGACCGACCGACTGGTCACCGCGGCGCAGGACGTCTTCCGCGGCGTGTGGGAGCAGACGCAGGGCAACGACGGGTACGTGAGCTTCGAGCTCGACCCGCTGATCGAGGACGCGGCGCTGAACCTGCCGCACGCCGAGCGGGTGAAGCGCTACATCGAGCTGGGCAGGAAGTGGTCCAAGGGCCAGCGGAACCGGATGATCAAGGTGCCCGCCACGCCCGCGGGTCTGGACGCGGTGGGCGAGCTGGCAGCCTCGGGCGTCACCCTCAACGTCACGCTCATCTTCTCCGAGCGTCAGTACAACCTGGCGCGACAGAACGTCTGGGCCGGTGCTCAGCGACGCAGCGACGGGACCGCCCGGTTCAAGAGCGTCTACTCCATCTTCGTCTCGCGCGTGGACGTCTACACCGAGAAGCACGCGCCCACGCTCATCCCCGAAGCGCAGGGCATGGTCGGCATCGTCAACGTCAAGCGGCTCTGGGCCTCGAACCAGAGGTTCTGGGCGGACAAGAAACTCCCCTTGCAGCAGGAGATCATCTTCGCCTCCACCGGGACCAAGAAGCCCAGCGACTCGCCGGACAAGTACGTCGCGGCGCTGGCCGGCTCGGACATCCAGACCAATCCCCCCGGCACCAACGACGCGGTGCAGAAGCTCGGCAGGACCTACTCCCGCGCGGTGGACCAGATGCCCCCCGCCCATGTGCTGGCGGACATCGACGCCAAGGTCGATCCCGTCAAGCTCGAAGAGTTCCTGATGACCGAGGGCGTGGCCAAGTTCGCCGACCCGCACAAGGCGCTGCTCAAGACCCTGGGCGAAAAACGCAAAGCCCTGGCGTCGAGCCGGTGATTCGGATGAAACCGCGGATCGCGCAGATGACGCTGATAAAGATTCAATGCGTTTTGACAGGATCACAGGATAAATGCATGGATCCGATCCATGATTTCATCCTGTGATCCTGTCAGACGTTTCTCTGATTTGAACCTGCGTCAACGGCGCAATCTGCGGTTTCGACCTCCTTGACCGATCCGCACCCAGACTCGATACTGAACGTTTCCCCGCCCGGAGTGTGTCCATGAGCCATGCCACGTCGCTTTGCGGATCGATCCTGCTCACGCTGGCGTTGAGCGCCACGGGCTTGGCCGATCAGACCCCGCCCAGGAACGCCTCCGCGACGCCCGCGCCGCTGATCTCGGCGATCGACGCCAAGCACCTGGGCTACCACGTGGCGTGGTCGGCGGACCTGTCGCTGCCGTCGGGCGCCACGATCACCCGGGCCGCCATCCTCGACTCGCTCCTGGTCGTCGTCGACCGGCAGAACATCGTCACCGCGATCTCCATGTCGGACGGGTCGGTCCAGTGGGCCACCCCCGTGGGCGATCCGGCCCTGCACACCCTCTTCACCCCGGCTCGCTGGGACGATCGGATCATCGTCAGTTCCGAGGTGGAGCTTGTCCACCTCGAGAGCAGCTCCGGGCGACTGCTGGAACGACAGCGGCTGGCGTCGTCGGTGACCGACGGACCGGCCGTCGTGGACTACATCGCGTGCTTCGGCGGGATCGACGGCAGGCTCTTCGGGCACGATCTCCGCGCCGGATACGCCAGGTGGGCTTTCGACATGGGCGGGCAGATTCGCGCTCGCCCCACCGCCGTGGGCAACGACTTCTTCGCCGCCACCACCACGGGGTTCTTCGGCATGTTCACCCGCGAGGGCGAGCGGCTCTGGCACGGCCGCGCCCTGGACCGCATCGACGCCCCCGCCGCCGCGCTGCGCAATCTCATCCTCATCCCCAGCCACGATCATGCGCTCTACGCGGTGCTGCGGGCCACCGGACGGGACGTGTGGGTCTTTCGCTCCACGCAGCCCATCGAAGAGGCGCCGGTGATGATCGGCCCCACCACCGCGGTGATCCCCGCCGACCGCCAGGGCGGCGCTTTGGCCATCGACACCGCCAGCGGAAAGGAAGTCTGGCGACTGCCCGAGGCGGGCGATCTCGTCCCCGCCAGCGACGGCAAGGTCCTGCGCAACTTCGGCAACGAACTCTTCCTGATCGACCTGGCCACGACTCGGCCCCTGGCACGCGCTTCGGTCCGAGGCGTTGAGTGGATCATGCAAGGCCCCGAGGGCGTCCGACTCCTGCTGACGCCCAGGGGCAGGATCGTCCGCCTCAACCCGGGCCTCTGACCGCTCATGACCGACCTCGTTCCCATCCGCCGGGCGCTGCTCTCTGTCAGCGACAAAACCGACCTGATCCCCTTCGCCAAACGCCTGGCGACGCTGGGCGTGACGCTGATCTCCACCGGCGGCACCGCCAAGGCGCTGCTCGCCGCGGGCGTCCCCGTCACCCCCATCGAGCAGGTCACCGACTTCCCCGAGATGATGGACGGCCGCCTCAAGACGCTGCACCCGAAGGTCCACGGCGGGCTGCTGGCGCTGCGCGACAACGACACACACCTCGACGCCATGAAGCGGCACGGCATCGAGGGCATCGACCTGGTCTGTGTCAACCTCTACCCCTTCGAGCAGACCGTAGCGCAGCCGAACGTGACCGAGGCGCACGCCATCGAGAACATCGACATCGGCGGGCCGAGCATGATCCGGTCCGCCGCCAAGAACCATCGCTTCGTCGCGGTGGTCACCGATCCGGCGCAGTACGATCGGGTCTCCCAGGAACTCGAATCGCAGCAGGGCTCGACGACGCTGGCGCTGCGTCGGTGGCTCGCCGGCGCCGCCTTTGCACGCACCGCCGCCTACGACACCGCCATCGCGGCGTGGATGACCGCCGCCCGCTCCGACGCGAAGTTCGCCGACGCTCTGGTGCTGCGCTTGACCCGGGTGGACCTGGAGCTGCGCTACGGTGAGAACCCGCACCAGAAAGCGGCCCTCTACGCCGACCCACGCTGGCGCGAGAGCTCGGTGGTGAACGCCCGGCAGCTGCACGGCATCCCGCTGTCCTACTGCAATCTCTTCGACGCCGACGGCGCTCTGGAACTGGTCAAGGAGATCGACTCAGCCTCGCACGCCGCCGCCGCGGTCATCAAGCACGCCAACCCCTGCGGCTTCGCGGTGGCGACGGACCTGCCCACTGCGTTTGCGAAGGCCTACGAGGGCGACCCGGTGGCGGCGTTCGGCGGGATCATCGCGCTGAACCGACGGGTGGACCTGGCCACCGCGACGGCCATCACCGCCGTCAAGCACAAGCTCGACGTGATCCTGGCGCCAGGGTACGACCCGCAGGCGCTCGACCTGCTGCGAGAGCGTTGGAAGAACACGCGACTGCTCGAGGTGGGCGAGCTGCCCGCCCCGTCGCGACGCACCGCCGACCTGGCGCTGAAGCAGATCGCCGGCGGGATGCTGGCGCAGGAGCGCGACCTGGCGCCGTTCGATCCCACCACCTGGACTCACGCCGCCGGCCCGGCGCCCTCGGACGCCGACCTGCTGGACCTGCGGCTGGCGATGATCGCGGTCAAACACCTCAAGTCCAACGCGGTATGCCTGGTGAAGGACGCCATGCTGGTGGGCGCCGGCGCCGGTCAGATGGATCGCCTGACCTCCTGCCGCCTGGCCACGGAGAAGGCCGGCCCCCGCGCCAAGGCCGCCGCCGCCGCAAGCGACGCCTTCTTCCCCTTCCGTGACGGACCGGACATCCTCATCGCCGCCGGCGTCACCCGCATCGTCCAGCCCGGCGGCTCCGTCAAGGACGCGGACACCATCGCCGCCTGCAACGACGCGGGCGTCACCCTCCTGCTCACCGGACGCAGGCACTTCAAGCACTGAGCGTCAGGGAATCAGTTCACGCCCATGGCGCGGAGGTTGTCCAGCGACACCTTCAGGCTGTCGAAGGGGTCGAGGTCGCCCCGGTCGCGCTCGACCAGGTACCAGACGACACCGGCGCGACGGCAGGAGTCGAGGATGCGTTTCCAGTTGAGATTGCCCGAGCCGACCTCGCACATCTTGGGCGCCTGCTTGTTGTCCACAACGTAGTCCTTGAAGTGGACGCAGGGGATGCGACCAGCGACCTTGTCGATCCAGGCGGCCGGATCGCCGCCGCCGGCCTGGATCCAGTAGGTGTCGATCTCGAACCAGACGCTCGCGTCGAAGTGCTCAAACAGAATGTCCAGGCCGGCTTGACCGTTGTAGTGCGCCAGCTCAATGGCGTGGTTGTGATAACCCAAGGGCAGCTTGTGCTGGGCGTAGGTCTTGGCCAAGGCGCTGTAGTCACGTGCGAAGTCGAGGAAGTCCTGGTGCGCGGGGCCCTGCCAGAACTTGCTGTGCCCGCCGATGGCGGGGTACCTGCACCCGACGACGCCCAGGTAGTCTACGGTCTTGGCCACGTCCTTAAGGCCATCGAGGCTGTGATGCGTCGAGGCGCAGGCGAGTCCCTCGCCGGTGAGGATCTTGGCCAACTCAATCGGCTCGATCGGGCCCATCGCCGAGACCTGCACCGCGTCGTAGCCCATCTGCTTGACCCGCGCCAGCGTCTTGGCGATGTCGGACGGGGTCTTGAGGAAATCACGCAGCGTGTAGAGTTGGGCGCCGATCTGCGATGGACTCACAAGAACGACTCCTTGATGTTGGACGGGTCGCTCCACCCGCGACGAACCAGGCGGAAGCACCAGGCCACCAGAATAGCATTGAGGACGAAGAAGATCAGGAACGTGGCCAGCCCGCCGACCTTCATCGCCTGGGCGTGCTGGCTGTAGAGCGCCGCGAAGTCCACGGCGCGGACGCGGGCGATCTCGCGCACGACGGTGGCGGCGGTCACCGCGAGCAGCGCCCCCGCCGAGGCCAGGCCCAGCGTCCACGCCTGGAGGCGACGACGCAGGGCGATGACCAGGAACGCCAGCAGGTGGGTCTGGCTTCCGATCACCGCTGCCCAGGCGAAGCCCCAGGCGGCGTCGGGGACGACGAATCGCACCGCCGCCGCCATCGCGCCCGCCGCGAAGAAGCCGAGCATCGCCACCGTCACACAGCGCCGAATCTCCTGCGTCTGCACCTCCACGCCGCGCCTCTGGGCGTACCAGAGCTGCCAGGCCGCCAGCAGCGCCAGATTGGGAAATGCCCCGACGAACCAGAGCGCCAGACGCACGAAGATCGCGGGGTTGGCGTAGAGCATCGACCCGGAAGCGTAAAACTGCGCCTTGAACTGGGGCGACTCGACGCTCAGGAGGTGGTTCTCCGTCCAGGAGTAGCCCACGAAGAACAGCCCGAGGAACACGCCCAGGCCCACGACCGCGCGCGTCCAGACGGGCCAGTGCACCACCCGTTTGGCCTTGAGCAGGTAGGCCAGATAGAAGACGACCACGAGCACCGGGAGGATCGCCATCCAGCGGTGGAAGAGCAGCAGGTTGGCGCTGTAGAAGTCGTGACGATAGAGGATCTGGACGAAGAGCAGCGGCGCGACGCCCGCGGTGATCGCGGCGCTGATGGCCGCGGGCATCCAGTCGCGCAGCGTCTGGGCCAGCGCTCCGTGGTAACGCTCGCCTTGGTGCCCGCGAAACACCGAGGTCCACGCCAGGTACGCCGACCCCGCCAGGACGTAGTTCATGAACACCACGTGGACGATCATCGTGAAGAGATAGAGCGTCAGGTAGAACGCGGTGGGCGCGGGCTGGTCGAAAGGGAACATCATCAACAAACGCTTTGAGACCGTGGATTACGCGGATTTCCACGGATTTGATTCGAAACACAATTCATTCTTGAGATATCGATTTCGTGTCGGTCTTCGTATCCATCCGCGTTCATCGGCGGCCATCGGCGGCTAATCCTTGATCACCGACGAAGTCCCCGCCTCGTCGAGCCAATGCTGGTTGCGTTGGATCACAGCGGGGTCGTTGGATTCGCTCCACGTCGCGGGCCTGCCCGAGTCGTGCCAGTCGATGAACTGCACCAACGCCTCAAGCTCCAGGGCGGTCCCGGCGAAGGGCGGCATGAAGGTCTTGAGGCGCTGGAGCTTGGCGAGGTTCTGCCGCTTCATGTCCAGCGTCCAGGAGCCCGCCAGGTGCGTGATTCCGTTGGCGCCGTCGAGCGTGTGACAGACGCTGCACAGGTTGCGATAGACCTGCGCCCCGGTGCGGAGCTGGGCGGTGGGATAGACCTGCGCGTCTCGCATGGGGAACGGGTCGTGTGTGGTCACGCCCACGAGGCGCAGGTGCTCCACTTCCGGGGGCGTCATCGAGTTGGAGTAGAGCGCCTGACGGATAGTGTAAGGTTTGCGGACGCCCTCGCGGACGAACTCGCCCCCGGCGGTGGCGGAGAACGCCAGGGCCAACAGCAGCGTCGCGGTGGCGCCGTTGATGTAGAGCTTCTGGAGGAGCAGACCCACGATGGCGTAGCCCCCGATCAGCACCGAGGCCCCCACCGCGATGGTCATGAACAGCGTCATCGCCACGGACCCGCCCATGACCCATTGCCGCGAGTCCGCCGGGAGCGTGGCGAAGTACCACAGGCCCAGGATCGGCATCACCGCCATCGCCGCGAGGTAGTGCGCCATCGGACGCATCAGCGTGGCGCGCTGGTCGCGACTGAGGCTGGGGATGGCGTTGACCACCACGCAACCCGCCAGCGCCGCGATGGTCATGCACACCACGGTGCGAAAGAGCAGCGAGGGAAAGAACCCGGGATTGAAGAAGTAAGGCCAGATGTTCGAGGCGGGCAGCGTGAGCGACTGCCGGCCGCTGTTCCATCCCGGGGTGAGCTGCCAGGAGAGGATGCCGTTGATCCAGAACAGGCTGAACCAGGCCGCGAGCGTGTAGAGCAGCAGCAGCCTCATGCGCACCGAGTCGTTGACGCGGGCCCCGTAGCGGTAGAAGGCGTAGCCCGCGACCACCTCAAGACAGAAGAAGGTCCACTCGGTGGCCCAGAGCCAATGGAACTGCTCGACCATCAGCCCGATGGTCCGCGGGCTGACCTGGATGGAGGTGAACCACATGCCCACGCCGGTGAGCGCGCCGAGGACGAAACTGATCAGCACCAGGCCGCGGAAGTAGCTGTCGAGGAACCCACGAAAGACCCGCGCTTCTTCCGGGGGCCGACGCATGGCCAGCCACTGGAAGTAGCTCATGAGCATTCCGCCGCCGATGGCGAACTGGGCGAGGAAGACGTGAAATATGCCCAGCCCGCCGATCACCATGCCCTTCATCGCTGGACCGAAGTCGTTGATGGGGTAGTAGGTCATGGGCACACCGCGGGCAGGATCGTCCACTATAGGAGCATCGAATCCGTTTCTCAACGCGGCGAATGCCCTGATCGACTCGCCGCGCTGCGAGTGCTCATCGCTAGCAACGGTCACCAGGGACCAAAAGAAAGCGATGACAAAGCGTATCGTGTGAATCCTAACGCTCTCCACGCCGTTTGCTCATCGCGTTCTCGCGCAACACCGACACAATCTGGGCCAACTCGGGGCGGGTTTCAGGCTGCGCCATCTCAGCCGCCGCTCGGAGAATTCCATCGCGCCCTGCGCGACCCACACGGAGGTTTTATCCATGCACCTGTCACGTTGGACTCGTACCCTGGCCTGCGGCGTGGCGTCGCTGGCTCTGTCCGCACCGGCAATCAGCGCCACGCTGACCCTCGCGGACTCCTTCGGACTCGTCGGCGGCGAAGGCGAGATCGTCGCCTTCACGACCGACGGCTACATCATGGCCACCACCAGCAACAACGGCGCCCGCATGTTCACCGTCGACGGCGCCGGTCAGATCACCGACACCGGGCTTAACGCCCAGTTCACCGGCGTCGAGGAAGCCACCAGCGTCGCTCTGACCACCAAGGGCTTCGGCGCCGTCACCCTGCTGCCCACGGGCGACACCACCGCCACCGTCGGCAAGGTGGGATTCTTCAACTACAAGACCGGCGCTCTGCTGGGCACTGTCAACGTCGGTTTTCACCCCGACTCGCTCAAGTTCTCCGCCGACGGCAACACCCTCTTCGTCGCCGACGAGGGCGAGCACGGCACGAACAACGTCAGCGGTTCGATTTCCAAGATCGACCTTACCGGCTTCACCACCGCCTCGGATTTCAGCACCGCCACGGTGGGCACGTTTGACTTCAACAACGCCAACGTCGCCCCCGGCGCTCAGGCGGCCCGCGACAGCCTTCGCAACAACAACGCCCCCAACGCCACGCTGCTGGCGCTGGAGCCGGAGTTCATCACCTTCCGCTCCGACGGCAAGCTGCTCGTCTCGCTCCAGGAGGCCAACGCGGTGGGCGTATTCGATCCGTCGGCGAATAAGTGGACCGCCTTCTTCGATCTGGGCACCATCGCCAACACCATTGACGCCTCGGACAAAGACGGCGCCGGCGGCGCCACCGCGCTGAAGATCGACGACCTGGTCAAGGGCATGCCCATGCCCGACGCCATCGCCAGCTTCTCCGCCGGCGGCCACGAGTTCTTCGTCACCGCCAACGAGGGCGACTTCCGTACCGACGATGCTGACCGCAAGCGCGTCAAAGACTTCAACCTTCCCGGAGAAGCTGGCGCCGACATTAACAATGACGGCACCGCGGTGAACTCAACCACCGACGATGACAACATGCTCGGCCGCCTGCGCGTTTCGATTCCCGACTCTGACCCGGACGGCGATACCTATCTCGAAGACGTCATCATGCCCGGCACGCGCAGCTTCACCATCTGGAACGCCAACACTGGTTCGCTCGTGCTCGACTCCGGCTCGCTCGAAACCTTCCTCGCCTCCGTCGATCCGCTCAAGCACAACATCAACAACGGCAGCCTCGCCAACTTCGACACGCGTTCGCCCGACAAGGGCCCCGAACCCGAGGGTCTGGACGTGATTGTCACGCCCAGCGGCGAAGTGCTGGTGGTGATCGGTCTGGAGCGGCAGAACGGTTTGATCCTCGCCCGCATCGACACCTCCGACGCCATCAACGGCAACCTCTCGCTCCAGTTCCTCAGCTACATCAACAACCTGCCCCAGAGCCTGCTCTCGCCCGAGTCGGTGCTCTTTGTCCCCGCCGCGGACAGCCCCACCCGGTCCATCCTTGTGCTGGCCGGCTACGAGGGCGTGGGCGGCAGCACCGGCGGCAACGCGATCGCGGTCTACACCATCCCCGAGCCTTCGGTGCTGGCGCTGGTGGGCATGGGCCTCTGCGCCGCCGCGATGCGTCGTCGCCGACACGCCTGATCGGATCGGACAACCTGGAACATCCCAACGGGGGAGCGCCGCACGGCGCTCCCTTTTTTCATGCAGTCTCCGCGGTCTTATCACCGTCGATCCATCTCAGCTGCGCTTGAAGTGTTTCTCCAGGTCGCGCAGCGTCAGGCGGATGGTCGTGGGTCTGCCGTGCGGGCAGGAGCTGGAGCGTTCCACTTCGTCGCGCTGGGCGAGCAAGGCTGCAAGCTCCTGCGGGGTCATGCGGTCGCCCGCCTTCACCGCCGCCTTGCAGGCCATCATGTCGATCACCTGGTGCAGCACCGCTTCCTCGTCGGTTCTCCCACGAGCGGCGAAATGGCCCTCCTCGGCCCGGTCCAGCAGGTCGCTAAGAAACTCCGCGGGCTCCACGCCCCGGTCGAAGAGAAAGGACGGGAACGCCTGCACCCCCAGCGTGTCGGGGCCCAGCGGCGAGAGCTCAACGCCGATCCGCTCCAGCAGCGGGCCCAGGGTCTCGAGCAGCGCCGCCCGTTTGGGCGTCACCCGCAGCACCACGGGCATGAGCAGACGCTGGCTTTCGAGTCGGCTCTTCGACGCCACCACGCGACGCCAGAGCTCCTCGAACATCACGCGCTCGTGCAAGGCGTGCTGGTCCACGATCACCAGCCCCTGCTCGTCCTGCGTCACGACGTAGCTCTGGTGCACCTGGAGAATATCCACCTTGGCGGCCGACGCCCGCGCGGGCTCCGATAGCAGCGGCGCTTCCTCACGCATCGAGGCGCTGACCTGCTCGAAGACGAAGCCCTTCTGCTTCGGGTCCATGCGACGGAAGTAATCCACGAACGAATCCGCGGAGAGCGGCGCTGGGGGTTGGGGGTTGGGGGTTGAAGAATCCAGACGGTGAAGGATCGAGTCGGACGAGGGACGCAGCGACGCGGTGGGCGTCAGGTCGGTGCCCAGCAGTCGCTGGCGAATCGCGCTGAGGACCAGGCCATGCAACTGCTGCGGGTCGCGCAGGCGCACCTCCGCCTTGGCGGGGTGTACGTTCACGTCCACCGCGGCGGGGTCGATCTGGACGAACACCACGACCAGCGGTTGCAGCTCGTGAGCCATCAGCCCTCGATACGCTTCCCGAATCGCGTGCGCCAGATTCCGGTCTCGAATGGGCCGACGATTCAGGCACAGATACTGGAACTTCGCGGTGGCCCTGCCCAGCGACGGCGCGCCCGCCAGGCCCCAGACCCGGGCGTCACCCATGTGTTCCTCGAACTCGAGCAGGCCCTCCTCAAGCTCGCGCCCGAGGATCGCCAGGCAGCGTTCACGCCGCGATGGCGTGCCCGCCAGTTCGAACGTCACGCGCTCGTTGTGAACGAGCTTGAACGCCACTTCCGGGCGGACCATCGCGATGCGCTCCAGCAGCTCGTTGACGTGCCCGAACTCGGTGGGCGCGGAGCGCATGAACTTGCGTCTCGCGGGGGTGTTGAAGAACAGATCGCGCACCTCCACCACGCTTCCGGGGGCGCAGGCCGCGGGGATCACGCTCGTGACCTCATCCCCACTGGCGGAGATCGTCGCGCCCGAATCGCTCCCCGGCGTCCGCGAGGTGATGCGCAGGCGACTGACCGAGGCGACCGACGCCAGCGCTTCGCCACGAAACCCCATCGTCCCGATCGCCTCAAGATCGGCCGGCTGTGCAATCTTGCTCGTGGCGTGCGGCGCGATCGCCAGCGGCAGCTCCTCCGCAACGATGCCCTGTCCGTCGTCCGCCACGCGAATCAGCTGCCGCCCGCCGTCTTCGATCACCACTTCGATCCGCCTGGCGCCCGCGTCCAGGCTATTCTCCACCAACTCCTTCACCACGCTCGCCGGACGCTCGATCACCTCGCCCGCAGCGATCTGGTTCACCAGCAGCGGCGACAGCACGCGGATGGCCATGCGGTGATGGTACCGAATACGGGCTAGGTGCAGGGTCTTGGGTTGAGTGTGTAGGGCGTAGGGTGTTACCAAGCCCGTTCGGGATGTTCTTCCTACCCCACACCCCTACCCGACACCCTGTACCCTATCCCCGTGCCCCAATCCCTCGCCGACATCAAGGCCCTCCTCGCCGCCCAAGGCTTGCGCCCAAGACACCGCTTCGGTCAGAACTTTCTCCACGACCTTCGGAAGATGACGCAGATCGTTGCAGCGGCAGCCATCACCCCCGGCGATCTGGTGCTCGAAGTGGGTCCCGGAACCGGTTCGCTCTCGGAATGCCTGCTCGACGCGGGGGCTCGACTGCTCTGCGTGGAGATCGACAGCGACCTCGAGCCGATCCTCCAGGCGCGCATTGGCGACCGCGCCACCCTGCTCTTCACCGACGTTCTGGCTTCCAAACATCAACTCAACCCGCGGGTCATCACCGCGCTGAAGTCCGCCCGGCCTGGGTCGTCGTTCAAGCTCATCGCAAACCTGCCCTACAACGTCGCCTCGCCGCTGCTGGCGAACCTCGTCGTCGATCACCCCGAGATGTCCCTCGCGGTCGTCATGGTGCAACGCGAAGTGGCGGACCGGCTCGCCGCGCCGCCCGGGGGCAAAGAGTTCGGCCCGCTGGGCATCCTCGTGCAGGCGATGTGCGGGGTCGAGCTTCTCACCACACTCTCCCCCTCCTGCTTCTGGCCCGCACCGAAAGTCGACTCCGCGGTGGTCCGACTCATTCGACGCACGCAACCGCTCACGCACGACCCACGGAAGCTTTCGGACCTCGTCCATCGCCTCTTTCAGAAACGTCGTAAACAGATCGGGTCGATCCTGGGTCGCTCGACGCCGCTGCCGCCGGGGATCGACCCGCAATCCCGTCCCGAACAATTGACCCTCGCTCAACTCGCGCAACTGGCCGTCGATCTTTGACCGGATCACCGGATGGAGAAAGATCAAACGGATCAAGCATTCCCTCTCGATCAAATCCGTCTTCATCCGGTTCCATCGGGTCGTCCGGTCAAAAACGATTCAACCAACGCACACGGTTCAAATCGAACTCGTCTGAGCTACACTAATCCATGACCATGCAACACCCCAAGACCCTGCTGGCCATCCCCGTTTACAACGAAGAAAAGCACGTCGCCAAGGTGCTCGAGGAGGTGCGTCGCTACGCCTGCGACATCCTCGTGATCGACGACGGCTCCACCGACCACACCCCGCTCCTGCTCGCGCAGCAACCCGTCGAGGTCGTGCGTCACGCGAACAACCGAGGCTACGGCCGATCCATGATCGACGCCTTCCGCTGGGCCACCTGTCAGACCTGCAACTACGATTGGCTCATCACCATGGACTGCGACGAGCAGCACGAGCCTGAGAGTATCCCCGACTTCCAGGCTGCCATCCTGCGCGACGACGCCGATGTGATCTCCGGCTCACGCTACCTCGCCCATCATCACGACAACGACCTGCCCCCGGAAGACCGTCGCACCATCAACACCTCCGTCACCCGCATGGTCAACGACCGCCTGGGTCTGTCGCTCACCGACGCCTTTTGCGGCTTCAAGGCCTATCGCGTGTCCGCGATCCGCAAACTCTCGCTCAACGAAGCCGGCTACGCCTTCCCGCTGCAGTTCTGGGTGCAGGCGGCTGCCCACGACCTACGCATCCGCGAGATTCCCATCCGCCTGATCTACAACGACCCTAACCGCAGCTTCGGCGGGCCGCTGGACAATCCCACGCAGCGTCTGGCGCACTATCGCCGGGTCTTCGACTGCGCCCTGGCCAGGTTCCCCGATCGCTTTGGCGTGCCCGCCTGCGCCGGCTCCGGTTCGAGCAGGCAGTCGCAGCCCTGTTGACCATGCGTGTCACGGTCGATCCGCCTCTGTCGCAGTGGACGCTCCACCCACAACGCCGGGTCGTCGCCACCGGGCATCAGGCCTACCTCTGGCACCCCGGCATTCTCGCCAAGTATCTCGCCATGCACCTCGCCGCCCGGCGGCTGGGCGCCACGATGCTGCACGTCGTGGTCGATCAGGACGTGTACGAACCGCTCAAGCTCGAACTGCCGCGGCGCGAGGGCGACCTGCTGACCGTCGCCACGGTTTGGCTGGGGCCGACTCTGCCCAACGTGCCGCCCGCGTGCCAGAGCGCGATCCCCCTTTCCGTCATGCTCAACAATCTCGACGCGGCCGAGGTTCATACCACCGCGAGTCTCGTCACGCTTCGCCGGGCGATCCAGCAGGCGTCGCACCAGGGCACGCTCGCACAGCAGATGGCGAGCATCCTCGAAACGCTCCTGCGCCCCTGGATCGGAGAGGTCCCGCGCCTGCTCGCCTCGCGCCTGATGGAAAACCACGCCGATCTGCTTGCGAGAATGCTCGACGATGCGTCGCGTTGCGTGCAGGCGTACAACACCGCGGTGAGGCTGCACCCCGACGCAGACATCGGACCGCTGCAGGTGCAGCGCGAACGGGTGGAGCTTCCCCTCTGGTGCCTGCGCGAGAGTCAGCCGCGTCAGCGGGTCTACGCGGACCTGTCGGACACTCGGCCGCTGCTGACTTTGGAGGACGGCAAGGAACTCCTGATCGGGCGTGATCGATTGGCCCCGCGTGCATTGCTGCTCACCGCGATCATGCGCAGCCGGGTCTGCGGCCATTTCATCCACGGGCTGGGCGGAGGGAAGTACGATCACGCCGCCGAGGCGTGGTGGCGACTGTGGCGCAACGAAGACCTCGCCCCGATGAGCGTGGCCACCGCGGACGTCCATCTGAGCTTCGACGCCCCGCTGGCAACCCGGCAAGACCTGGACCACGCCCTCTGGCGAACCCATCACCTGCGCCACAACCTCGACCGTGAACTTTCCCTCACCGGCTCCGAGGTGCAAACCAAGCGCGCCCTGATCGCCCACATGAACGACGACCGCGACCCGGCGCGCCGCCGGGCGGCGTTCCACGACATCCACCGCATCAATCGCCACTGGTCGGAGACCTACGCCTCCACCATCGAAGCATCGTGGGTCGCTCTGGCACGCGCCCGCGCCGGTTGGAGCAATCGCGCGGTGGCGAACAAACGCGACTGGTGCTTTGCGCTGTACGATGACGCTCAGGTTCAGGCTCTTTCCGACGCCTTGGGGGCGTAGATGCCACGCTCGATCGCCATTCTCGTGCTGCTGCTGGCGGGGAATCTTCACGCTCAGGAGCGCTGGTACGCGCTCTACCTCGGAGATCAGCGCGCGGGTTGGACTCACACCTCCCTGCTCAGCGACGAGCAGCGCTGCACCACGGTCTCGCACATCCATCTCGAAATGCGACGCGGCGCCGTGGTGCTGCGCATGGACGTGCGCAGCGAGTTCGTCGAGACCCTCGAGGGCAAACCCCTCTCCGCGCTGACCGAACAGACGCTCGGCACGATCAAATCCACCACCCGCGTGAAGTTCGAGGGCGAGCAGCTCGTGATCGAGCAGCAGCAGGGCGCGCAGGTCAGCACTCGCACCCAACCGGCGGCCAAGAGTGATTGGCTCCCGCCCGCCGCCGCTCAGAGATTCGTCCAGGCCCAGATCAAAGCGGGCAAGAAGCGCGTGGAGTATCGCACCCTCGACCCAACCGCGGGACTCGAACCCTTTGCCGTCGCGGCCGTGCACCGGGCGGAGGAGGACGTAGAAATCATGGGCAGAGTGGTGCGCGCGCAGGTGTGGGAGCAGACCACGGAACAACTCCCGGGGTTGACGATGTGCTCGCACCTGGATGAGGCGGGCTGGCCCCTGCGCTCTTCGGTGCCGCTGGCGGGATCGGGCCTGACGCTGACCATGCTGGCGACGGACCGAGCCCTGGCGCAATCTCCTCTGAATCCCCCGGAACTGCTGGCCTCCACGCTGGTGCCCCTGGGGCAGCCGATCGCAGAGGCGCGGTCGCTGCGTCGTGCGGTGTTCGAGCTTCGATTCAAGAACCCGGTGGCTGCCAAGCACATCCACCGGGGCGGACCTCAGCGCGTCGAGCACGTGGACGATACGGTTCGCGTCACGGTGGACCTGGATCAGCCAGTGGCAGCAACGGACGATCCGCCTGACGAGGCGCACCGCGCGACCTCCGGGATGCTCAACCACGAGGACCCGGAGATCAGTGCGCTGGCAGCGAAAGCATTGTTCGAAGCACCGAAATCCGACGCGGAGAGAGCCGAGGCGCTGCGTCGTTTCGTGCGCTCTTTCGTGACTCGCAAGGACCTGTCGGTGGGATTCGCCACCGCCAGCGAAGTGGCGCGCACGCGACAGGGCGACTGCAGCGAGCACGCGGTGCTGCTTGCCGCCCTGCTGCGCGCCGCGAAGATTCCCAGTCGCACGGTGAGCGGCCTGGTTTACGTCGAGGAGTTTCTCGATCAGGATCACGCCCTGGGCTACCACATGTGGACGCAGGCGTGGATCACGGACCAGAAGGATCAGGGTCGATGGGTGGACCTCGACGCCACGCTGGACGTCGCCTTCGACGCCACGCACATCGCCCTGCACGTCAGCGCCATGGAAGGCTGGACGCTGCTGCCCAACGACATGATCTCGCTCTTGTCGACGGTCGGCCAACTGGAAGCGAAGGTCATCGAGCCCGCCCCATGAAGATCGTCACCCGCATTCCACCTCCGCCGCCACGACCCCACGACGCCCACAAAGGCACATTCGGCACGGTGATCGTCGTGGGCGGGAGCATGGACGAGGCGGTGATGCTCGGGGCGCCAGCGTTGTCCGCCTCCGCGGCCCTGCGGAGCGGCGCGGGGCTCGTCAAGGTGGCGTCCACCAAGGACGTGCTGCCCTGGGTGCTCATGCTTGAGCCGTGCGCCACCGGGCTGGCGATGAGGAATCGTCTGCCGGAGTTCTCCTCGTCGCCGCGCCCCGTGCTGGCGGTGGGGCCGGGGCTGGGCCGGTCGTCACGCGCCGCGTCCTGGGTGCGGCAGGCCTGGCGCAGCGAGCTTCCACTGGTGCTCGACGCGGACGGATTGAATCTCCTGGCACAACTGCGATTGGCGAAGCGGCAAGCCGCGACGGTGCTGACGCCGCACCCGGGCGAGCATGCGCGATTGTCCAAAGCGTACGCGCTCAGAGCCAAGGACCGTC
This sequence comes from uncultured Phycisphaera sp., assembly GCA_964496285.1. Classification (GTDB taxonomy): domain Bacteria; phylum Planctomycetota; class Phycisphaerae; order Phycisphaerales; family Phycisphaeraceae; genus CAZBXW01. Next base: position 428,290 of record CAZBXW010000003.1, on the reverse strand, counting down.
CCGAGATGGCCGCCGACTTGGCGCAGCGCTGCGGCGCGGTGGTGCTGCTCAAGGGTCATCGCAGCGTCGTGAGCGACGGGCGACGTGTGTACGTGAATCACACGGGCGGTCCGCTGCTGGCCACCGCGGGCAGCGGTGACGTGCTCACCGGGATCATCGCCGGACTGATGGCGCAGGGCATGGACGCCTTCGACGCCACGGTGCTCGGAGCCTTCGCGCATGGCAAAGCCGCGCAGGCGTGGGGCAGGCGATCCGGTGATCGTGGGTTCGCCGCGAGCGATCTGCTGGGGATGTTGTGGCGCACGCCGCAGCCGCGGCGTGGTCAACCGGCGTGATTCTTCGCCGCGGCGGCGAGCATGGCGTGCACGCGCTGACGCAGCGCCGCCGGACGCACGATCCGCACCTGGTCGGCGTAACCGCAGAGCCACCAGGCGATCTCGCCCAGACCGTCGACCGAGAAGCTCATCCGGCAGCGCCCGTCGGGGAGCATCTCCTGCGTTTGCGAGGCATGCCAACGGACCTCCGCGACGTTGCTTGCGACCTTGGGCGAGAACTCGAGCACGACCTCGTGGACCTGGCCCTCGGGGATGAGCTGCCAGGCGCTGCCGATCTTGCTCGCGGCGGTGAATCGCTTGGGCGGGGCGAAGCGTTCGCCGGTGAGTTTGAGTTGGAGAATGCGCGCGAGCTTGAACGTGCGCACCTCCGCGTGGCCGTGGGAGCGCGCCAGGAGGTACCACGCCCGGGTGGCGAAGTGCAACGCGTAGGGGTCCACCACGAAGCGGCCGGAGTGCTCGGGCGTGGGGCTCTGGTAATCGATTTGGCAGCACCGCTTCTCGTCGATACAGCGCTGCAGCGTCAGGAAGTGGCGATCGTCCGCCGGCCCATCACCGGCGGGGCCCAGGTCCAGCGTCACCCGCGCCAGCATCTGCGAGCAGACCGTGCGGACCGGCTCGGGCACCGTTGTCACCAGCTTGGCGATCGCCGACAACGCCAGGCCCGACATCGGGGCGCCCCGCTGCGCCGCGGCGTACTTGCCCAGCATCAGCAGCCCGATCGTCTCTGGCACCGAGAGATTGATCGGCGGCATGAGCGAACCCTGCGCCAGGCGATAGCCTCGGCCCGGGGCGAACTCGTACGCCAGTCCGGCCCCCTGGAGCATCTGGAGGTCACGGAACAGCGTGCGACGGCTCACGCCCACTTCAGCCGCCATCGCCTCGATGGTGTGCGCGCGGCCGGACTGGAGCAGCAGGATCAACCGCAGCAATCGGTGCAGCCGGGGCGAACTCATGCGCGGCTGATCATACTCGTGGAACGGGAAATCCACCGAGTACGAGGCTCATGATGCCGCGCACGAGTCACCCCAACATCCACCCAACGGTCGGGCGTGACGCATCGCGGCCCGAGTCCCTAAGCAGCGATATCATGCCCGCCATGCCTTCGCACAAGCCGCCGCTGCGTCTGGAGGTCACCACGCTCTGGGAGTATCCCTCGCAGTCGTATGGCTCAGGAAAACAAGGCGATTCCAACTTCAAGGGCGTGACGCCCTCGTTCGTGATCTGGAACCTGCTGCAGCGTTACACCAAGCCCAACTGGCTGGTGGTGGACCCGTGCTGCGGCAGCGGGACGACGCTCGACGTGGCGCGCGACCTGGGCCGAAAGGCGATGGGGTTTGACCTGGCGCCCACCCGGCCGGACATCACCCGCTGCGATGCTCGCGAACTTCCAGCGGCCCTCACGGCGTCGGTGGATTTCGTCTTCATCGACCCGCCTTACTCCACGCACATCGACTACTCCGACGACCCGCGCTGCATCGGCAAGCTCGAGGCTTCAGGAGATGCGTACTACACCGCGATGAAGCGCGTGATCGACGCGATCCATCGCGTGCTCAAGCCCGATCGTCATATGGCGCTTTATGTCTGCGACTCGTTCGTCAAGGGCCGGGGATTCTTTCCCATCGGGTTCGAGTTGTTCGCGCTGCTGCGGGAGAAGTTCGAGCCGGTGGACATCGTGGCGGTGGTGCGTCACAACAAGACGCTGGCGATGGGCAACTACCGCGCCGCCGCCGAGCAGGGCCACTTCTTCCTGCGCGGGTTCAACTACCTGTTCATCATGCGGAAGAGCTCAAGTGCGGAGAGACGACGCTAGCCCCACGTTGCCACGCGGGGCTTGCGATGCTCAAGCGTTGGGGCATGGGCGATCAGCTTCGCGGGGCGAAGCCGCTCTGCCGCAGGAGGTCCATGAATTGCGGGCCGAAGACGAAGTTATGCGCGGGGAACTGCAGGCCGGTGATATTGTTGTCGACGTGGCTGAACATCAGCTCGATCGTGGCGAAAGGGCGCGGTTGAGGGTTGAGCGGGTGGAGCAGTTCGACGACGCCGGTGGTCGATGCGCCGGCGGCGTCGATGCGTTCGAGCGTGGCGGTGTAGCGCACGACATCGCCCGGGCGCGCCGCGTCGGTGAAGGTGGCCTTGCCGATCTTGGCGAGGATGACTTTCTCACGGAAGTCGTGGGCGTGGCCCACGAGGATGCCCGCGGTCTGAGCCATGCCCTCGATGACCAGCGTGTTGGGCAGCACCGGGCAGGCGGGGCGTCGCTCGGTACGCGGGAAGTGGTCGTGCAGCACGTCCTCGCCCATCGAGACGTTCTTGATCGCCACGCAGCGCTTGCCGCGTTCGAGTTCGAGGATGCGGTCGATCCAGTGCCAGCGCATGGGGGTTGGGGGTTGGGGGCTGGGGGTGAGTGATCGGTATCAACCCCGATCCTCGCACCCTGCACCCTATTTCACTTTCCCCATGACAAACTTCACCACCGCGTCGACGGTGAAGACGTTGGTGAAATCCTCGACGGAGCGGGACTTGTCGAACTCGGTCAGGTCCGCGTGCGGCATGCGCTGCTTGAGTTCCGCGATGCCCAGGTCGGTGACCTTGCCGCCCGCGACGTACTTCGGGTCGTTGAGCACGTCGGCGGGAAGCATCTCGCCCTCTTCGATCTTAATGCCGAAGGCTTTCTCCAACCGGAAAGCGATGTCGAGATAGTCGATCGACTCGGCGCCCAGATCCGCGGCGAGCTTGGCGGTGGGGACCACATCCTCCTCGTCCACGCCCAGAGCGTCCACGAGCACGGTCTGCACTTTCTTGAACACTTCGTCCTGATTAGCCATGTTGCGTTGCTCCGGTTCGCTGAATCTTAAAGCGGGCTGAGCGTGAAGCGGCCCTGCACCGCGACGCTGTCGCCGACCCTCCCCACGCCGGTGAACTCCACCGACGATTCGCCGCGATCCTTGACGGTCACTTCCACGCACAGGGCCTGTCCGGGCCGGACCATGTTGCCGTAGCGGACGTTTCGCACCTGCGTGAGCACCCAGGGGCGCGCCGCCGCGTCGTGGTCGAGCAATCTGCGTCCCGCCTGCACCAGGGTTTCGAGCATCATCACCCCCGGAAGAACGGGGAAACCTGGGAAATGGTCGGCCAAATACTCTTCCGCGGTGGTCACGTTCTTGATCGCCACGAGTCGGTCCGGCGACTGCTCCAGGATGTGGTCCACGAGATCGAAGCGCAAGGTCAGCCCTCTGATCGAGACACGGAGTCTACAGGCCCATCGTAGGGATCGCAAACCTTCGATACACTGATCGGCCCATGATCCAGAGCAATCTTTCATTGGACGCCCAGCTCCGCGCCGCGGTCGAAGTCTTTCAGGGTCGATACGGACGCGCCCCGCGGTTCGCCGCCGCCGCCCCCGGACGGGTCAACCTCATCGGCGAGCACACCGACTACAACGACGGCTTCGTCCTGCCCATGGCGATGGAGCGGCGCACGCTCATCCTTGCGGCGGCCCGCGACGACGCGAACGCCGTCGTGGCCAGCACCGGCGCCGATAGCGTGGCGAGGTTCGAGATCAGCCCGGGCCTTAAGCCCAGCGAACCGAAGTGGGCCAATTACGTCCGTGGTGTGGTGGTGGGGTGCCTCAACGCGGGCATGAAGTTCACCGGGTTCGATGCGCTGGTCGACTCCACGGTGCCGCTGGGCAGCGGACTCTCCAGCAGCGCCGCGCTGGAGGTGGCGACCGCGACGCTGCTCGAAGCGGTGTCGGGCACGACGCTCGACCCGGTGAAGAAGGCTCTGCTCTGCCAGAAAGCCGAGCACGACTTTCCACGGGTTCCTTGCGGCATCATGGACCAGTTCATCAGCGTGATGGGTCAGCAGGACCACGCCCTGCTGCTGGATTGCCGCTCGCATGCCACGCGCCTGGTGCGGATGAGCGATCCGGGCGTCGCGGTGCTCATCACCAACACCAACGTCAAGCACGAACTGACCGGCGGCGAGTACGCCCAGCGTCGCGCCCAGTGCGAGACGGCCGCCAAGGCGATGGGCGTGCCGGCCCTGCGCGACCTGGCGATGAAGGACCTCGTGGCGGCGAAAGATCGACTGGACCCGCTGGCGTATCGCCGCGCTTATCACGTCGTGGGCGAGAACGCGCGGACCACTCAGGCCGCCGACGAGATCGCGCAGGGCGTCTGGGCCAGCGTCGGACGACTGATGCTCAAGAGTCACGCCTCGCTCCGCGATGACTTCGAGGTCAGCTGCGCCGAGCTGGACATCCTCGTCGAGCTGGCTCAAGAGCTTGTGACGAAAGAGGGCGGAGTCTGGGGCGCGCGGATGACCGGCGGCGGGTTCGGCGGCTGCACCATCACCCTGCTTCGCGCCGACCGCGCCGCGGCTGTGGCTGAGCATCTGCACAAGGGCTACCGCGCCCGCACCGGGATCGAGCCCACCTTCTTCCTGTCGCGGCCCGCGGCCGGCGCTGGCGTGGTTCGCCTGTGAACACCGCGGGCGGTATCGTGGGCCTCACTCCCTCCATGCCCGATCCCGAGGAAAAACTTCACGCCAAACTGCGGGCGATGTCCGAGGAACTCGACGCCCTGGACCAGCAGCTCGCGGACCCCGCCTTGTCGAGCGACGGGGCGCGTATGCGCAGCGTCTCGATCCGCAGGGCCGCCATCGCCGACGTGGTGGACCGCTTCCGTCGCCGCGATGTCCTGCTCCGACAGATCGCCGAGCACCAGCAGATCATCGCCGACGCCAGCGACCGCGACCTGACCGAGCTGGCGCGCAGCGAACTGCCGGAGCTGCAGCGTCAGGCGCGCGACCTGTTCGAGCAGATCACCAACGAACTGGTCACCGCCGACGACCGCGCCGTGGCGAGCGTCATTCTCGAAGTCCGCGCGGGCACCGGCGGAGCCGAGGCGGCGCTCTGGGCCGGCGATGTGTTTGAGATGTACCGCAGGCTCGCCACGCTCAAGGGCTACGCCCTGGACGTGCTCGAGTTCTCGCCCGGAGAGGTGGGAGGCCTGCGCCACGCCATCGCCTCGGTCAGCGGCGCGGGCGTCTGGCAGACGCTGGGCTACGAGGGCGGCGTCCACTGCGTCAAGCGCGTCCCCGCCACCGAGACGCAGGGCCGCGTCCACACCTCCACCGCCACCGTCGCGGTGCTGCCCGAACCTGAGAAGGTGCAGATGGACATCCCCGAGAGCGAGGTAAAGATGGACATCACCACCGCGCAGGGGCCCGGCGGACAGAACGTGAACAAAGTCGCCACCGCGGTCAAGCTCTTCCACCTGCCCACCGGCATCGAGGTGCGCATGCAGGAGAGCAAGAGCCAGCAACAGAACCGTGCCCGCGCCTGGCAGCTGCTTCGCGCCCGCGTCTTCGAACACTACCAGAAACTCAAGGACGCCCAGCGCGCCGCCACCCGCAGCGCCATGATCGGCTCGGGCGAACGCTCCGAACGCGTCCGCACCTACCGCTACAAGGAAAGCATCGTGGTGGACCACCGCCTCGAACAGTCCTTCGCCCTCGCCGGCATCCTCGAAGGCCGCTTCGACGACCTGCTGGCCTCACTCATCGCCATGGACCGCCAGAGACGCTTGGCGGCTTTGTGAACGGTGAGAACTGTCGCCGCCGAGGAACGCCGAGGAACGCGGATAAAAGGTATTCTCTCATCTCTCATCGGCGTTGATCGGCGTCCATCGGCGGCTCCAGCCCCTTATTGACCGAGCCTGCCGCTTAAAGCCCCATCTTCCGGCGCTTCACGTCCCACTCGGCCTGTTCGCGCTTGTTGTCCGTCGCCAACGGTTGCCCGGTGCGAAGGGAATCGAGCTCCAGGCGTGAAAGCTGCACCGCTTCGAGACGGTAGTCGATGAACGCCTCCGCCACCACCGGCACGATGGGGCGGATCAGCTCGAACATCGCCCAGGCGTAGTCGCGGATCTCCTGCTGCGCGTGCTCGTCCATGCGCAGCGACAGGAAGTGCAGCACGTTGTGCAGGTCGCACTTCCAGTACCACTCGGTGTAGACGCTCAAGGGCAGGCCGATGCGCGCCAACTCGCGCGACACGCCCTTCTCCAGCAGCCTCTCGTACTCCCGATACGCCGCCTCGCAGCGGTCGAGGTAGTCGAGAAACTCCTGGGCGGTCCCCGCGTCGATGGGTTCTTCGCCCCCCTGCCGATTGGTCATCGACTGCTTGCGCACGTTCTCGATGCTTGGATGATAAAAACGATCCGGCACGACCGAGTATCGCGCGGAGTACTCGTTCACGTTGGCGGTGCGGTGACGGATCCACTGTCGGGCGATGAAGATCGGCATCACCACGTGGAACTTGAACTCGACCATCTCCAGCGGCGTGGTGTGCCGATGTCGCAGCAGATACCGGATCAGCCCGCGGTCTTCGTTGACCTTTTTGGTCCCCTGCCCGTAGCTCACGCGCGCCGCCTGCACGATGGCGCTGTCGGCGGTCCCGCCGGCTGGGACCAACCGCGGCATCACGTCCACCAAGGCGATCATCCCGTGCTCGTGGACCTTGATCTCCCAGCGGGACGACCCGCCCATCACGTCCACCACGGGCGACTCGAACTCCCTACGCTGCACCGGCTGAACGATGGGACGATCCATGGCCGGGCATCTTACCGCATCGACTTGTCGCTGCGTCGCCGTGATTCAAGCTGCGCTCCGATTTCAAACGCCCACCGTTTGCGTCGGCCCCGCCTCGAAGATCCTCGGAAACTCTTCTGGGCTCTTCGAGACCGTCCTGGCATCGAGGTAACAGACGCTAAAAGCGCGACGCGGGATGTCGGTGGCGTTGCGGTCCGAACGATGCAACAGCCAGTTGTGCAGCAACACGACCTCGCCCGCTTCGAGTTCCAGATGCACCACGCGGTCCTCCGGGCAGAAATGCTCGACGTGCTCCGGTGCGAGGAAGCCGGAGAAGTGCTTCGTGTTGATGATGCCAAAGCGATGACTCCCCGGGATCACCTGCACGCAGCCGTTGGCCTTGGACACCGGGTCCAGCGCGGTCCAAAGGGTCACCAGCGGATCACGGTCAAGGTTGAGCCAACGGTCCTGGTGCCAGGGCAGGAGCGTGCCGCGGCGGGCCGGCTTGTTCATGAACATGGCGCGGAAGCAGGCGATGGGGACGTGGACGCCGTAGGTGCGGGCGCAGATTTCGCGAAAGAGAGGCTGCCTCATGTAGGCCAGGAAGAGCGAGTCCTCCTCCAACTGCTCGATCTTGCGGTAGTCCAGTCGCGCGCCCTTGTGCCCCTTGGTCTGCGGCCCCGCGTCGCCATAGTTGCCCGATTCGCTGTCGATCTGAAAAAGCATCCTGTCGTAAGGGACGGCGGCTTGGCCGAGCATGATCTCGTCGATGCGCTGCTGCAGCCCGGAAAGCTCCGCGGCGTCGAGCACGTGCCCGAGCTTGAGGTATCCATCCCGGCAGTAGGCCAGCCACTGCTCCTCGCTCAGCAGCGGATCGAATCCCAAAAGGTCCGTCAAAGGATCGCGCATGGTCTTGCTCCTGAAGATTGCTGAATCGATCGTCACGCCCGCCCACATTCTGACGCGGCGACCTCTCACGGGCCATGCCCGCGTCGAACCTCGACCTGTCCTTTTTGAACCTCACTGACTGCCCGCACCGTCGGAGGTCGCTCCACCCTCGGCCGCCCCGCGTCAAGGTATCGACGGTACTCGGCGGGACTGCTGCCCTGATGCCTGCGAAAGAGCCTGCTGAAATAGAAGGCGTCGGACATGCCCAGTCGCTGGGCCACCCCCGCCACGCTCAGGCCCCCGCCGGCGAGCAGGTCTGCAGCCCGTTGCATCCGCAGGGCCGCCAGGTATTTGAGCGGTGTCGTCCCCAATGCCGCGTGAAACACCCGATTCACATGCTGCGCCGTGTATCCCGTAAAGCGACACACCTCCGCCAACGTCATCCCCCGCTCCACGCGATTCTCCATCTCCTCCAGCAGGGCCGCGACCAGCGGGTCCGCTGCCCGGTAACGCAGGGTGCCCGCCTCGGCACAGGCTCGCAGGTACGCGGGCACGATCATCCACGCCCAGCCCAACCGCGCCAGCGAAACCTCGGGACCCTCCATGGTCGCGCAATCCCGCATCCATCCCCGGAAGCAGGAATCCAGTCGTGAGCTTTGCTGGACTTTCTGAACCGTCGGCGGCTCCACCACCGCGAACGCGTCGAGCGCCTGCGCCAGTCTCGCGTGCACGTGCAACGACACCAGCATCACCCGTTGCGTTCGGCTACTGCCGTGGTGCCGACGACCCGCCCGCACCAGCAACAGGTCCCCCGGCCCCAGCGGAACTTCGTGACCGTCGATGATCCATACCGGCCGCCCACGTGTAACGTAGATGAAGTTGTCCGTGTGCAGCGTCCTGCGTTCGAGACGGTAGCCCGACTCGGTACGCTGCACCGACCCAAACGGGCTCTGCACCCGCAGATTCCGCAGCACATACTGCAAGAGCGCCGGCAATGACATCATCTCGGTTGGACCCGCCTCGTCTGAGCTGATACCCTCTCCATACGTTGGTCCGCCTGAGCAGGCGATTCTAATCCGAAGGTCCACCCATGAAATGGCTCGTCGTGTTGCTCCTGCTCGTGGGCGCTGTCTTGGCGGGCGCCTACTACTTCGGCGGCGTCTCCGACCTCAACCCCGCGGAACAGGCCGCTCAGTTCCGCGGCCAGATCAAGCAGGGCATGACGCTCCAGCAAGTCATCGACCTGCGCAGGCCCCAGGACGTGATCCCGCTGGCGATCGTGGACCTGGGCGTCAGCCGCGGTGCTCCGCTGAAGTACGAACAGGCGCAGTTCAAGGCCCACCAAGGCGCGGGGGCCTACAAGGACGGCTTGATCCTCCTGTATCGCTTCACCAACAAGGATCAGTGGGAGATCACTTTCGACGCTTCAGGAAAAGTTCAGAGCGTTGACAAAGCCTACACCGCCGCAGACCTGCTCGAAGGCAACCTGCCTCACTGATCGACGCGGCAGCCCCGCCCCACGAGCGCTCGACGAACGCGCCATCGACACACCGGGCTTCCTCTTCAGCGACCGCGTCTTACGACCGCTCTTCCCACTGCTTGCCGGCCTACCCCCCAGCGACGCGAGACAGGACATGGGGTTGAAAGCCACCTGTGGGATTTGAACCCACGACCTATGCTTTACGAAAGCATCGCTCTACCACTGAGCTAAGGTGGCGTCGCGCTCGACCAAACGACGAAACCGTGGGCATGATATCGACTTCCCCCGCCCGTTTCACCTGCGGCTGCACGTTGACGTACAATACGTTGCTGCCTTGACCCGCGGGCGATTAGCTCAATTGGCCAGAGCGCATCCCTTACAAGGATGAGGTTCCGAGTTCGAGCCTCGGATCGCCCACTTGCGTCGCGTATCCTGGTTTTTCTTCGTGGCAATCCCCCGGATAAAGCGGATCGGGTGGATCGCAACTCGGGCACTGGAGCCATGACGCTGAACCCCTCGCCGACGAACTCGTTCGCTTGCTTTTCAGGCGTCGTGCCGCATCTGGCGCAGGTGGCGGACCTGGGCCCGCCGCGGTCGGAGATCGGGGTGGGTTGCCTGATGCCCTGGGCTGGCAAGCTCTACGTGCTCAACTACAACTCGCACAAGGAACGCAGCGGAAGGGGCGTGTCGCTTCGCAGGATCGAAAGCGATATGAGCATGACGCTCGTGCCCGAGGCGGTGGGCGTGGACGGGACCTACGCCAATCGGTTCGTTCATTACCCCTCGAACCAGATCGTGATCGGCCCGCACCTGATCGACAGCGCGCACCGCGTGCGCACCGTGCCGGAGCTGCGGCCGCTGCGGGTGTGCGGGACCTGCCGACACCTGACGGACCCGGAGAATCTCGTCTACGTCCTGTGCATGGAGGGCGAGCTGTTCGAGCTTGACGTGCGCACGCTCGAATGCCGAGCGGTGTTCGACCTTCAGCAGATCCTCGGCACGCAGGGCGAGGGCAAGGTTCACTTCAAGGACTGTTACTGCTGCTTCGGACGGCTGGTCGTATGCAGCAACGAGTACCACGAGGCGGACTGGCGCGGCGATCAGGCGCAGGGCAGGCTGGCGGAGTTCGACGGAAACACCTGGACGATCCTGGAGCGCAAGCCCTTCGTGGCGGTCTACGGGCGGCACGAGTTCAGCGGCACGATCTTCGCCAGCGGATGGGACCAGGCCTCGGCGATCCTCAAGGTCTAGACCCACGCGGACCAGACCTGGCGCACCTATCGCCTGCCCAAAGCCTCGCGCTGTTTCGACCACAAGTGGCAGACGGAGTGGCCACGCATCCGTGAGGTCGAGCACGAGCGCTTCCTGCTCGACCACCACGGCATGTTCTACGAGCTCTCGCCCTGGGCCTACGGCAACCGAATCTGGGGACTGCGACCGATCAGCACGCACCTGTGGGTGCTGGGGGATTTCTGCTCCTGGCGCGGGATGCTGGTCATGGGCGCGGACAACGCTTCGCCCTCTCATGGCCTGAACCCCACAACCGCTGAGCCGCAGAGCGGCCTGTGGCTGGGCAAGACCGACGACCTCTGGCAATTCGGCAAACCCCGAGGCTGGGGCGGCCCATGGTGGAAGACGCCGGTGCAGGCGGGCCAGCCGAGCGACCCCTATTTGATGACCGGCTTCGAGCACAAATGTCTTCACGTCTCCGAAAACGCGCCAGCCGCCCACGTCGCGGTCCATATCGAACTGGACTTCACCGGCTGGGGCGAGTTCCACAGGTACGCCACGCTCGATCTGTCTCAAGGTTACGGCTGCCACGTCTTCCCCACCGGCCTCAGCGCCCATTGGCTGCGCCTGACCAGTTCGCAATCGACCGTGCTCACCGCGCAGCTTCACTACACCTGACCTGTGGAAACGCAACACGTCGCACGTTGCCGCCACGGCGATTCTCAAGCGGGACCTGGACCAACAAGCATGGGCAGCAAGAAAAAGCCCTCCATCGGCGGGATGGAGGGCTTGAGGCTGGAGATGGTTGTCTTGGCGGTCGTCGAATCAGGCGCGGCGGGACCGAGTGGGTCGGCCGGCCAGGAGCGCCATCGCCGAGACGAGCATGGCCAGGACGCCCGGCTCGGGGATGACCCCGGTGATGCGCCCGCCCTCGAAGCTCTGCTGGATGGCGTACTCGGGCAGAAAAGTGGAGATGTCGAACTCGATGTCGCCGTTGGCGATGAACTCGATGTACTCCTGAAGCGCGTTCTGGTCGGTGGCGCCGAGCGCGGTGAAGTCGTAGAGCGTGGAGAGATAGGTGTTGGGCCCGCCGCGTTCGGTGCGGAACCACTGATCGCCGCCGCCGGCGCTGAAGTTGATGGTGGCGATATCGACCGTCTCCGTGACGGGATCGACGAGCCATTCACCGTTCAAGAGGAAGGGGACGCCGCCGATGATGATGTCCAGGATGCGCGTGGGCGCCACGGTCGTGGCGCCGGTGAGATCAAACATGAAGCCCGGGTCGCGCAGGTCGTAGCGGACGGTGAAGCCCGAGATGTGTGCGAAGCGGCCGTCGCCGCCGACGATGTTCAGTCCGGGGTCCGGAGAGTCGGAGGTGCGGGAGTAGGCGTTCTCCAACAGCAGTTTCAGGTCCACGAGTTTGACGTCCTCGACCACCGAGACGAAGTTGCCAAACCGCGCCACGTCGAAGGTGTTGAACTGCGTGACGTCGCCCACGGGGATGTTAGCGCGGATGCCTCCGCTGTTGACCATGGCGATGGTGGGCAGGTCCACGCCGAACTGACCGGCGCGCCGCTGAGCGGCGTAGAGAATGCCGTCGGCCACGAGGCTGCCCAGGTTGGTCTCGCGCGACCGGATGGTGCTCGATCCGCCATGCAGGAAGGCCACGGACGTCTCGGCCAGGTCATTGGCGGCCAGGCCGGCGATGAAAGTCTGCACGGGAACCACGGATTCCGTGGTGATGTCGGCGTTAGCCGCCACGCCGTGCGTCGCGTCCGCGGTGGTGCTGGCCACGCGCTGCGGACCGGAGGAAGCGTCGAAGGCGATCAACTCGCCGCTGGCGTTGAAGTTCAACGTCACGCGCCCGAGGTAGCCGTAGTTGCCGCCGGTGGTGACGATCGGCACGGGGTTGCCGTTGAGGTTGGTCGCCACGCTCTGCAAGGGATAGTTGTTGGTCTGACCCAGAAGCGAACCCGAGAGAGTGGCCGCGGAGTCACCCGGGATCAGCCCGGTCACGCCGGTGTTGGCCGGTGCGCCCGCACCGTGGACGGTGGCGGGATTCGAGGCGGAAGCATTGCGGAGGATCTCGTCACCACCGCCGGCGATGATCAGGTCGATGCCGTCGTTGAGGCTGGCCACCAGATCGTTGTCGGTGCTCAGGCCCTGCAGGTGGGTGCCCAGGACGATGTGCTCCACACCTGCGAGCTGGAGGTTGGCAATCTGAGCATTCACCGCTGCCGCCACGGAACTGACGGTGACAGCGCCCGGCGAAGAGATGAAGTTCAAGCTCTCGGTGGTGGCGCCGATGATGCCAATGTCTTTGTTGCCGCCCGCGGTGGAGACGGTGACGATCTTGGTCGGCGCGATGATGTTGGCGTTGACGAGAGCCTGCAGGCTGGCCTCGCCCGAGAAATTGAGGTTGGCGCTGAGGTAGGTCGTGGCGTTGTGGGTCTGGGCCTCGCCGATGAACTCCGCCAGCACATCGGGGCCGAAGTCGAACTCGTGATTGCCCAGGATCGAGGCGTCGTAGCCGATGCGGCTGATCGCCAGCGCGTCATAGAAGGTGCGTGACCCCGGGACGCCGGAGTCGAGGCTGGCCTGGAAGGCCGGCCCGGCAAGGAAAGTGTCACCGGCAAAGACCGAGACCACGCCGTGGTTCAGTCCTTCGTAGAAGGCCTTGGTGTTGTCGAAGAGCGTCTTGAACCGTGCCACACCGCCATACTCTGGCTGACCCGAGCTGTACTGGGTCAGTGCGGATTCACCGTCGTTGTTGTGAAGAACAGTGATGCTGTACTGAGCGTGGGCCGACGAGGCGCAGAGCGCAGCGGCGGCGAGCGCGGCCAGGTTCCGATGGACGTTGCGTGACCTGATCATGTACCAATTCCTTTTGGGCTGATCGCACGCACCGTCGAAGCGACAACATGTCCTCCTGACCCTGATCCGCTGCGTGAGCGATCTGCTGAAGAGGACCGGAAGTTAGCGTTCGTGTGTCAACAACGCATGATGAAAAGTTTAGAACACTGCAAGCAAAACGGCGACGATCAACTCTGACTCGCGCAGCCAAGAACCGCTCATAATCGCGTTCTTTCACGCACAAATCTCCGGTGTAACCGTCGATCATCGCGAGCGCCACCCCGACGATGAAACGGCTGACATCGTTGGATCGAAAGAGTAAATTTTATCTTCGATATAATTGCCGTCTCATGAATCTCCTCCTCATTGTGTTGATCGCCGCCGCGGTGCTGGGCGTGGCGTATCGGGTGTACGGGTCGCTGCTGGCGCGGCTGCTGAAGCTGGACGATGGCGTGGCGACGCCGGCGGTGACGCTGCGGGACGACGTGGATTTCGCCCCCATCGAGCCGAAGTTTCTCATGTCGCAGCACTTCTCCGCCATCGCCGCCGCCGGTCCGATCGTCGGGCCGATCCTCGCGGGAGTCATGTTTGGCTGGCTCCCGGCGCTGCTGTGGATCCTGGCGGGCAGCATCCTGATCGGCGGCGTCCACGACATGACCGCGCTGGTGGCGTCGATCCGGCACAAGGCGCGGTCCATCGCTCAGATCGTGCGCGAGCACATGACCAAGCGGTCCTACATCCTGTTCCTGGTCTTTATCTGGATCGCGCTGGTGTACATCATCGTGGCCTTCACGGACATCGTGGGCCGGTCTTTCGTGGGCGAACAGGTGCTCGAGAGCGGACAGGTGATCCGAGGCGGCGCGACGGCCACCTCGTCGCTGCTGTACCTGGCGCTGCCGATGATGATGGGGCTGCTGCTGCGCTGCACGAAGCTGAGCGTGAACGCGGCGACAGTGATTTTTCTGCCTCTGGTGGGGGTGGCGATCGCGGCGGGGCCGATGCTGCCGCTGGACCTGGCGTCGATGCTCGGGACAACGCCGACGAACGCGGCGAAGGTGTGGAACGTGCTGCTGCTGCTGTACTGCCTGGTGGCGGCGGCGCTGCCGATGTGGCTGCTGCTTCAGCCGCGCGGGCATCTGGGCGGATACTTCCTGCTCGTCGCGGTGGCGGGGGCGGCGGCGGGGATCGTGGTCAGCGGCGTACGGGGCTGGATCACCGGGGCGGACGATGCGGTGCGGATCAACTACCCCGCCTTCGTGGGCTGGGAGCACCCCGTGGGCGGGCCGCTCTTCCCGATGCTCTTCATCACCATCGCCTGCGGGGCGTGCTCGGGGTTCCACTGCCTGATCGCCTCGGGCACGACGTCCAAGCAGCTGAGCAAGGAGAGTCAGGCGAAGATCGTGGGCTACGGGTCGATGCTGCTCGAAGGCATGGTGGCGACGATCTCGCTGTGCACGGTGATGGTGCTGAGCTTCGAGGCCGCCAAGGGCAAGACGCCCAACCTGATCTACGCGCTGGGGAACGCGGGGTTCCTGGGCGTGCTGGGCGTGCCGGCGACCTTCGCGGTGTCGTTTGCGCTGCTGGCGTTCACCACGTTCGTGTACGACACGCTGGACGTCTGCACCCGGCTAGGCCGGTACATCATCGAGGAGCTCACAGGATGGACCGGCGTGGCGGGTCGATGGTTCGCCATCGTGCTCACTGGCGGGACACCGGCGCTCTTCGTCACACAGACCACGACCAACGCGCAGGGCAAAGAGGTGGCGGCCTGGCAGGTGTTCTGGCCGCTCTTCGGCGCAAGCAACCAACTCATGGCGGCCCTGGCGCTGCTGGGCGTCACCGTCTGGCTCTGGCGCACACGCGGGGCGTGGTGGGTTTGGCCGGTCGTCGGGCTGCCCACGGTGGTGATGTACACCATGAGCAGTTGGGCGCTGCTGCGTTTCGTGCGGCAAGGGTTCTTCGATGCGTCGTGGAAGCTCGGCGGCGAGGGCGGGCCGGTGCCCTGGGCCGCCGTGGTGCTCCTGGCGCTGGCGGTGATGGTGCTCTTCGAGGCGGTGCGCGTGTTCCTGCGGCCCGACGAGCCCCGCGGCCCCGACGCTCCGCTCAGCGCCTCGACGGCGCTGGCGTCGTGATCGCCTTTGCCCTATCCTCACGCACCATGACCTTTCCGCGGTTGCTCCTTGCCTGGCTCTGTCTGCTGGTCCCGCTCCTCGGCTGCCGAACGCTTCGCAACATCGGCAGCGACGTCACCCGCACCGTGAGCGATCCGACGATCACCGTCGAGGCCCTGCGCGTGGCGCAGCGCAGCGCGTACGGGACGCGCTACGAGGTGGACCTTGTGATTCAGAACCCCAACGATTTCCCGCTGGCGCTGGTGAGCAGTTCGCACACGCTGGTGGTGTCGGGAAGCGCTTTCGAGTTCGCCGGTGCGCCGCACCGCACCGTGCCGAGCAGGGGCAACGCGGAGGGGACGCAGCGTGTGACGCTTGCCGGCGCGGTGCCGATGGTCGGCCCGGAGCCCGAGGCGGTGAGCGTGCGCGGCAAGATGGTCTTCGAGCCGCCCGGACAGTTCCGCAAGTTGCTCACCGAGTCGGGGCTGCCCCTGCCCAGCGCCGCGTTCTCCAGCGGTCCGAAGTAGAATCACGTCATGGACGAGGCGATCGTCTATCTCAACGGCCAGTACCTTCCACGCTCGCAAGCCCGGCTGGATCTCGAGGACCGTGGCGGGCTATTCGCCGACGGCGTCTACGAGGTGGTTCGCTTCTACGACGGCCAACCGCTGGGCATGGCCGAGCACCTGCAACGGCTGCACCGGAGCCTGGCGGGCATCGAGTTGCAGGTCGATCCCGCGTTGATCCGGCTCGACGTGGTCAGCGACGAACTGCTGCGCCGCAACGGGCTGCGCGAGGCGAAGGTCTATTGGGAGGTGACGCGCGGGTCGGCGCCGCGCAGGCACGAGTTCCCGACGGGCGTGACGCCGACCGTTTTCGCCATCGCCTACGCGGACATGCCGGTGGACTTCGCCGCGGCGCTGCCCACCGCCACGGCGGTGACCCTGCCGGACGAACGCTGGCCCAACTGCTGGATCAAGTCGCTGATGCTGCTGCCCAACGTGCTGGCCAAGAACAAGGCGCATCGGGCGGGCGCCGAGGAGGCGATCCTGGTGCGCGACGGCCGCGTCACCGAAGGAACCGCCACGAGCGTGCTGGTGGTCCGGCGGGGCGAGGTCTGGACGCACCCCGCCGACCGCTGGATTCTTCCGGGGGTCACGCGCGACCTGGTGCTGCGACTCTCCCGCGGCGCGGGCATCCCCGTGCGGGAGGAGGCCTTCGGCGTGGACGAACTGATGACCGCGGACGAAGCGGCGATCCTGGGAACCACCACGCACGTCACCGCGCTGCGCGCGATCAACAATCGCGCCACGCCGTCACAGCGGCCGGTGCTCACTCGACTTCACGAGTTGTTTCTTACGCACCTGTCGAGGCGGTGACCGGCTGCGACGAGGCCGGTCGCACCGTGGCGCTCGCGGCGGGCTTGGCGCCCGAGGCTGCACTTGCCAACCCGGGAGGCTTGGCGAGCGTGGAACCCTTGGCCTGACTGCCCGCAGCGCTTGCGGGGGCGGTGGCACTTCCAGGGGCGGGGGCAGCTCCGGGGGCGGGGGCA
>CAZBXW010000003.1:0-411150 GCA_964496285.1 uncultured Phycisphaera sp. | reverse complement strand
GGGGCGGGGGCAGCTCCGGGGGCGGGGGCACTTCCGGGGGCGGGCTTGGCGGAACTGCGGCGCTCGGGCACGAGCACCATGGTCATGCGCTTGCCCATCATGCGAGGCTCGGTCTCGACCTTGCTGACTTCAGCGAGCCTATCGCGCACGCCGTGCATCACCGCCAGGCCGATCTCGCGGTGCGCCATCTCGCGGCCACGGAACATCAGGGTGAACTGCACCTTGTCCCCGTCCTCCAGGAAGGCGCGGGCGTGCTGCACCTTGATGTCCAGGTCGTGGTCGTCGATCTTCGGTCGCAGCCGGACTTCCTTCAGTTCGCTCTGCTTGGAGTGGCTGCGCGCTTTCTGCTCTTTCTTCTTCTGCTGGTACTTCCACTTCCCGTAGTCCATGATGCGACAGACGGGCGGCGAAGACTGAGGCGAAACCTCCACGAGGTCCAGGCCCGCTTCCTTGGCTTTGATCTTGGCGGCGATCAGGTCAATGACGCCCACCTGTTGATCGTTCTCGTCGATCAGACGGACGGGAGAGATGCGAATCTGTTCGTTGCAGCGGAGCGACTTGCCCGGGTCGCGCTGCGAGCCGTAGAAACGTCCTCGGGAGGTGTTGATGACCGAATCTCCAAGAGCCACGGATGAAGAAGCGCCCCCCACACGGTGGGCCGCGACGACCTATAAGTATCGGCCATTTTTGTGGAAATGTCCAGCGCGTGTCACGCCCAGGCGCAAAGGAATCTCCATGCCGACCCCGCCAGGGCGCCGGCCAGGATCACGGGGATGACGCCGACCTTGAACCGCCCCATGGCGATCCCCGCCGTTAACGCCAGCGTCAGGGCGAATCCGTCCAGACCCCTAAATCCCGGGATGAGCACATCCCCGGATACCGTGGGAAACAGCACATGCTGCGCGAACCAGAGCGCCAGATTCAGTACCACCCCCACCACCGCAGCGGTGATCGTCGAAAGCGCCGCGGTGAGCGCACGTTGCCCCCGCAGACGTTCGATGTACGGCGCCCCCAGAAGAATCCACAGGAAGCAGGGCAGAAACGTGACCCATGTCGTCATGAGCGCACCGAGCGTCGCTGCCCCAAGCGGGTGCAGAGGGCCGGGGTTCTGCCAGGCGGCGACGAACCCCACGAACTGCAGCACCATGATGAGTGGCCCGGGGGTGGACTCCGCCAGCGCCAGACCCGCGAGCATCTGTGGCGGCGTGAGCCAGGCGAAGCGTTCCACCGGCTTAAGACCGTAGAACACCGCCGCCACCGCCGCGACCTCGCCGTGCGCCGCGTAGACGTAGCTGAGCATCCAGAGGATGACCATCGAGGGCAGGACTAATAGAGCACCCGCGACGACACCGCCTAGGGTTCCGTGGAGCAGCCAGCCGATGTAGGTCGCCAGTTGCTGCGCCTCGGGTCCGGGCAGGAGCATGCAGTAGTTCAGGGCGTGGAGGAAGCGCGATTCGCTGATCCACCCGCGACGCTCGACGAGTTCGCGGTGCGTGATGGCGATCTGCCCAGTCGGACCGCCGAAGCTGACGAACCCCAGCCTGATCCCGAAGCGCAGAGCCTCGCCGAAGCTCGGAGGCGAGGTCGGGGACCCGGGGGGCTCATGGCGAGACTTTCTGAAGCAGAAAGAGCATCCAATACGCCAGCGGAGCGACGATGATGGCCGAGTCGATGACGTCGATGACGCCGCCGAACCCGGGGATGGCGTGGCCGGAGTCCTTGATGCCCGCGTCGCGTTTGAACAGGCTGGCCACGAGATCGCCGAAGTGACCAAAAAGTCCGAGCACGCCCCCCGCCAACACCGCGAACCACCAGGGGCAGTGATAGGCCTCGAAGACCCGCTGGCCTTCCACGTTGCACCACTGACCCAGCACGTTCCAGTGCTGCGCCAGCTCCACCAGCAGCAGCGCCATGAGCATCGAGAGAATGACGCCCCCGATCAGTCCCTCGACGGTCTTTCGCGGCGAGAGCCAGGGGATGAGCTTGGTCCTGCCCACCGCCATGCCGGTGAAGAAGGCGCCGATGTCGCAGCTCTTGGCGATGAAGATGACGCCCAGGACGACCCAGGGGCTGTGCCAGCGTCGGATGGCCACGAGGAAACCCGGGAGCAGGCCAAGATAGACGAGGGCGAAGAGCGTGGCAGCCGCGACGGCGACGGCGCCCTCGGTGCGCTGGCGGGGCCAACTGTGCCGGACCAGCGCGGTCAGAAAGACCGCCACGGTGAGCGTGGCCACCAACGCCGAAGCCGAGAGCGACCCGGTGCGCGAGGGAATCGCGTAGGTCATCAGGCAGCCGAGCATCCCCGCGAAGCTGAGCATCCAGACGTCGGCCTCGATGCCCTTGGCGCGGAAGATCCGCGTCAGCTCGCGCGCCGCCAGCGGGATCACCGCCAGCAGGATCGTCAGCAGCAGCAGCCCCGCGGGCAGGTACTCGCGTCCGAGGAAGACCGTCTGCCAGACCGTGCCCTCGAGCCGCAGCGCATCGAGCTGCTCCTCCGCCCAGCAGACCGCGAAGACCAGCACGAGCAGCAGCGGACCAAAAAGAAGTCGGTAGCGCAGCACCGCAACAGATTAGCCAAACTCGCCGCGCCCGGAACAGCGCGGCTCGGCCAAGCCGGGGATGTGCCCATCCCCGGATCCTTCACGCTCAATCGTTCTACGCCAAGGCGCCGCGGCGGCGCAGCGCCACGATCTGCGGTTGCAGGCTCTTGCCCGGGCAGGCGGTGGGCATCAGTTCCTGGTGCGTGAACACCCGGTTGGCGGGCACGCGGTAGTGCCGCATCAGCGCCGAGAGCGTGTTGCGCAGCGTGTTGATCTGCACCGAGGTCGGGGCTTGTCGGTCGAAGTTGCCGAGCACCATGATGCCGATGTTGTTCTCGTTGTTCTCTTTGACGTGGGCGCCCTGGTAGCGAAGGTCTCGCCCCGCCCAGACGCGGCCGCCGCGGTCGATGACGAAGTGGTAGCCGATGTCCGCC
This sequence comes from uncultured Phycisphaera sp., assembly GCA_964496285.1. Classification (GTDB taxonomy): domain Bacteria; phylum Planctomycetota; class Phycisphaerae; order Phycisphaerales; family Phycisphaeraceae; genus CAZBXW01. Next base: position 408,176 of record CAZBXW010000003.1, on the reverse strand, counting down.
CAGCCGCGCTGCACGTGCTGCTGACGGATGACTTCCAGCCGCGCCTTGGTCGCGTTCACGTCGGCGAACCAGACCGGGTTGGAGCCTTCGTGGTGAACGGTGATGCGATTGACCGCGCCCAGCGGATTGACGCGTGCCATGATCGGCCCGGCCTTGGCCCACTGCGAACGCGCCAGCGCGTCCACCGGCAGCTTCCCCGCAGCGACCGTCGGCGCAGGGGCGGGCCTCACCGGCGATCGCACCGTCTGCTGCGGCACGGGCCGAGGCGGCGCGGGCGGAGGCCAATTGGACTGACTGGCGCGGTACGGCGGACGCTGTGGGGTGGAAACGCAGCCCGCAGTCGCCAGCCCGACCCCCAGGATCACAAACCCGCGTCGCGTGAGTTCCATGTCCACTCCAAGCCCCTATTGTAGCGGCAAAACGCCGCGCTCCGGGCGCGGTTAACCCCCATTTTTATCGGCTGCCGCCCTTGCGTGCGTGAATATTCTCCGAACCGCAGCGGCGAGTGTTCCGCTGTGTCACGCCAGGCGTCGGGGGCGCAAAAAAAAGCGGCGGGGTGTGCCCGCCGCTCCGCATCAGTGATCGGATGTCCGCCCGAAGGCGGAAACCCGTGAGTATGGACGCGATTATCCGAGCAACTGCAGGACCGACTGCGGCTGAGCGTTGGCGATCGAGAGCACGTTGGTCGCGGCGTTGACGAGGATCTGCGACCGGGTGAGCTCCGCCGTCTCGTTGGCGAAGTCGGTGTCACGGATCGAGCTCTCAGCGGCGCTGGTGTTCTCCAGGGCCACACCGAGGGAGCGGATGGTCGCCCCGACGATGTTCTTCTGGAAAGCGCCCAATCGACCGCGGAGGCTGGAGATCTGGTCGATGGCCGAGTTGACGACCTTCTGCGCCTTGGTGAGGTCGCCGTTGACCACGTTGGCCGAGGCGCCCGAGGCCAGCCCGTCGAGGTAGCCGTCGGTGCTGTTGCCCAGGTTTCGGGCGGCGACGTTCTTGACGCCGATGGAGACCTGGTTGCTGATGTCCACGTTGGGACCGAGGTTGAACTGCGCCCCGCCGCCGGTGATCGTGAAGGCGGCGATGGTGGCCAGCGCCTGGGCGCCGCCGGTGGTCAATTCCAGCGACAGGTCCAGGAAGTCGGTGTTGATGCGGGCGACCTTGCCGTCGGAGGTGGCGCTGATGCCGTTGATGATGGCGCCCACGTCCTGTCCCAGGTCACGGATGGGGTTGGTGGCGGAGGCGAAGGCGGTGCGGTTGCCCGCGATGGTGGAGACGACGGCCTCGTTGTTGGAACTGACCGTGGTGACGAAACCGGTCAGACCGCCCACGTTCTTGATCTTGACCTCGGTGAACTTGGTGGAGCCGAACTCCGTGCTCTTCAGGAGCACGCCGGTGCCCGCCACCGCGTTGGCGACAGCCGCCGACACCCCGGTCACGTCCTTGAAGGTGTTGATGGCGGTGACCACGTTGGCCAAGGTGGTGCCCGAAGCGAAGGTGAACTCGCGCGAGCCCTTGGCGCCGTTGATCTCGAAGGTGAATCGGCTGGACGAGTCGGTCAGGTCCAGCGTGCCGCCGGTGGACAGATACAACGCTCCGTGCTGCGCCGAGTTGGTCACCACGACGCTCACGTCGCGGGTGCCGTTGTGCGTGAGCTTGGCGGCGTTGATCTGGAAGTCGGCGACGGTCGTGGCCTGACTGCTGATGGTGAAGTCGTAGGTGCCGTTGAGCAGCTTGGTGCCCTGGAAGCTGGTGGAGGAGGCGATGCGGTCGATCGTCTGCAGGATCGAGTCGATCTGCAGCTGATTGGCCTTGCGTTCCTCGGCGGACAGGCCCGCGTCGTTGGCGCTCTGTCCAACCAGGCCCTGGACCTCGACCAGCAGGGCGTTGATCTCCTGCAGACCGCCCTCGGCGATGTTCACCACCTGGTCGGCGCGTTCGGCGTTGCCGATCGCCGCGGTGATGGCGGCCTCCTCGGAGCGCAGCTTCTCGCTGGCGATCAGTCCGGCGGGGTTGTCCGCGCCGCGGTTGATCGCCAAGCCGGTGCTCAGACGCTCGAGCGACTTGTTGAGGTTGTGGTTCTGTTGGCCCAGGACTCGCTGGGCCAGAAGCGATTGCACGTTGGTGTTGATGCGGCTCATGGGTTGAGTTCCTCCGTGAAGAGGGTTGATTCGGGCTCCTGCCCTGGGTTAGTCTCCAATTCCGATCTGATGCTTTTCAAACCGTCTGGAAGCTTCACCCGTGCGCGGTTGGCCAAACTCGCCTTGGGATTCGCTTCGCACACTCACGTCGCCCCATCGTTTTCGGAACGCCACGAGCGTCCTCAACAATCTGGGCACGGGTCGGACTTATCGGAACACCCTTGTTTCCCGCCCGCCGCGGTTCCGTCCGCGACGCCGGGATCCCTTCGAAAGGGCTGCTCCTGACAAGCCCGACACGCCCAGCATCGGCACAACCGTTACACGCCTTAACTCCCGCATCACCGTCACGCGCGATTTTTTTCTCCCAGCCCGCACAGGCCTCACCACCGGCGCAGGCGGACCACGTCCGGTAAACTCTCGCGCGTGAACCCGCCCGTGGACATCGCGGTCCTCTCGAACGAGCCTACGCCCTACCGCCTGCACATGCTCCGCCGACTGCGCGACGAGCTGCCCGCCGTGCGCGTCCACAATTTCTTCACCCATCGCCTGCACGACGCTCACGTCCCCTGGGCCCTGCGCGTGGAAGAGTCGCTCAACCCGGTGTTCTTCGAGGCGCTGTCGCTCTCGGGTTTCGAGCGCCACCCACTGCGTTGCGACCGCGCCTTCCGCCGACTCCGCGACGAGCTGCGGTCCCGCGGCGTTCGACTGATCATCCTGCTGGGCTACTTCGACCTGGCGCGGCTCAGGCTCATCGCCTGGGCGCGCCGCGCCGGCGTGCCGCTGTTGCTGCACGTGGACTCGAACGTGTACGGCGAATCGCGCTTGTCGCCGATCAAGCGCGCCGCCAAGAAGCGACTGGTGCGCTGGGTGGTGGGCCAGGTCGCGGGGCTGATGCCCATGGGGCGGTGCGGCAGGGCGTTCTTCGCGACCTACGCTCCGGGGCATGAAAAGCCGGTCTTCCTGCACCCCTACGAGCCGGACTACGCGGAACTGACACGCCGCGATGAAGCGGCGCTGCGCCGGTTCATGCAAGCGCAGCAGCTCGACCCGAGTCGGCGGCGCATCCTCAGTTGTGGCCGCCTCGTCCCGCACAAGGGCGTGGCGGACCTGATCGACGCCTTCGCTCCGATGGCGGCGCAGCGTCCGGAGTGGGACCTGCTGATCGCCGGTGACGGGCCGATGCGGCGTGAGCTGGAGTCGCGCGTGCCAGCGTCGCTGCGGCATCGCGTGCGTTTCACCGGGTTTCTCCAGTTCGAGCAGACGCGTCTGTGCTACCACTGCAGCGAAGTGCTGGCGCACCTAAGCCGATACGAACCCTGGGGCCTGGTGATCAACGAAGCGGTGGCGAGTGGCCTGGCGGTGGCGGCCAGCGACGTGACCGGCGCCGCGGTGGAACTGGTGGAGCCGGGAGTCAACGGCCTGTGGGTGACCGCGGGCGAGGTGCCCGCCTGGACCGCGGCGCTGCTCGAGATCACCCAGCCCGCGACGCTGCAAGCCATGCGCCTGGCCTCCGCGGCGCAGCTCCAACGGTGGCGCTCCGCCGCCGACCCGGTCCAGGGGGTCCGCGCCGCCCTGCGCCATTTCAAGCTCAGCGTCGATTAGCCGCCGCTTCGTGGAATAGCTCGACCATCCGACGGGCGTTGGCGTCCCAGGTCAGTTGCGTTTCCACCAGACGCTGCGCCTCTTGGCCCATCCGCAGGCGAAGGGGCTGGTCCGATAACAGACGATCCAGTGCCGCGGCGGTGGCGCCCAGGTCGCGTGGCGGAACCGTCAACCCGTGAACCTCGTGACGCACGACATCGTTGATGCCCCCGTCGTCGCAAGTGACGATGGGCTTGCCGCAGCCCATGGCCTCGATGAAGACGGTGGCGAAGGGCTCATCCCAGCCCACGAGCGCGAAGAAGTCCGACCAGGCCATCTCCTGCAGCACCCGCTCGTGAGGCGCCAGGCCCAGGAGCGTTACGCGGTCGCGCAGGTTGAACGTCTGGATAGCGCGCTCGACCGCGGGACGCTCCACGCCATCGCCCACGATGCGGAGCACGGCGTCGGGGTGTCGTGGCGCAACTCGCGCCAGCGCCTCGATGAGAAGCGGCAGCCCTTTGCGTGGTGCGAACATCGCGGCGCACGAGATGACCTTCTTGCCCGCCAGTTCCGGGGGCCGAGGCGCGGGCGGTGCTGAGGGCGGGGGCAGATCGATGCCGTTGTGGATGGTTCGAACGCGGACGCCGGGGTAGATCGCCTCGAAGTCGCGCTGCATGCGATGCGCCACCGCGACGACGCACGAAGCGCCTCGCAGCACCGGGCCAAAACAGTCTCGCCGATGGGGCAAACTGGCACCGTCGGCCACCTCGCCAAAGTCGTGATCGGTGACGACGTAGGGCACGCCGGTTTGCAGGGAAAGGCGGTGCGCCATGTACCCGTTGGGCAGCGTGTGGTGGCAGAAGATGACCTGCGGTCGGTGCTGCTGGAGTTCGCGGAGCAGCCTGGGTCGAGCGGAGCGCCAGGCCAGCGCCATCTGCCGGCGCGGATCGCGATAGGCCCAGGCCTTCAAGGGCGGCACGGGGTAGTAAAGCCATCGCGGGTACTCGACGGTCAGCCCGTTCCAGTCGTGGCGTGGCGGACAGGCAGCGTAGGCACGGGCGCCGGGCGTTCGCGCCAGAAGGCGTGGGACGTACGAGGTGAAGGAGAGGACACGCAAGTCGATGGGCTGTCTGGCCAAGGCGCGTGCCTGCCCCAGCGCCCACGTTCCCATCGTGGAGTTATCGGGCTTTGGGAAGTAACTGGCCAGGAAAAGCACACGCATGCCCGGGCGATGCTACGAGGGCACCGCCGCGGTCACAAGTAGCACGCACAGCGCCAACGCCACGTGGGGCGAAGCGCGGGTAAGATGAAACGGATCAAGTCGGCGACCCCCCCGCCGATCTAACCGATGTTGCTCCGGACGCCTGTTGCTTCGGACGCCAAGGAACGTCCGCCCGCCGCCTAGACCCGATAACCCGTGTCCCTCGCCGTTCACCAATCTCTGCTGCTGCAACCGGCCCGCCTGATGGCGGACTGCTATGCGCAGCGGACGGTGACGCCGACGGTGATGTTCCTGCCGGCACTGCTGCTCACGGGGCTGTCGTTCGCCGCCGGCGGTGTGCCGGTGATGACCGACGCGGGCATGATCGCGCTGACCGCAGCCGCCATGATCTGGGTGATCCAGGAGCTGCGCGTCTTTCACCAGCGATTCGGGATCGGGGGCGTCACCGCGGGCATGGGAGTGCTGATCTGGTTCTGCCAGGACTATCTGGACAACTGGCTGGGCAGAGACTTCACAGCCATCGGCGTTAAGTACGGCCCGGACGTGATCGCGCGAGCGGCCTTCTTCCACTGCATCTTCGTGGTGATGATGTGCCTGGGCCTGATCATCACGGTGCCGCGACGCGTGCAGCGATTCTTTGTCGCCTTCCCCGAGCCCAGCTCGCCTCAGTTCTACCTGATCATGCTCCTGGCGCTGTTCGCCATCGGGCTGCTGCCTTACTTGATCTTCACGCGCGGCGGGTTCTTCGAGTCGATCTACCTGGAGATGACCTCCGGACGCGGCGCTCGCGGGGCGCGCTGGACCGTCGGACGCACCGGCAATCTGAACTACAACTGGGGCGGGTACGTCGCGGAGATGCTCAAGGTCGGGGAGTTCGGCGGGATGTTCGCCGCCATCTTCTTCGTGCTCATCGCGCGAAACCCGGTGGAGAAAGCACTGGCCTTCTCCATCTGGTTCTTCTGGCTGGCCATGGGCTACGGCTCGGGCACCCGCACCAAGGTGGTCGCCATGGCCATGCCCATGCTCGTCTGCCTGTTCATCAAGTACCACGCGATCGCGGCACGCTTCATGGGGCGAGGCCGAATCAAGGCCTACTTCTACGTCTCGATCGTGGCGCTGATCCCCTTCTTCATGGTCCAGGTCCAGGGGCAGTTCCGCAACCGCAACCTCCGCACGGTGAGCTTCTCGGAGGTGGAGGTGACCAAGGTGCGCGGCAACACGATGTTCTCCGAGGCGCTGGACTTCTACTCCAAGATTCCCCAGGAGATGCCCTTCTTCTACAACAGCGTCCCGGGCGAGGGCGCCATCCGTGCCCTGCCGCAGACCGTCTTCTTCTTCCTGATCCATCCCATCCCGCGCGCCGGTTGGCGCAGCAAACCCGTCGACCAGGCCTGGGCTTCGCGGGCGCTCACCGACGCCTACGGTCGAAAGAACCAGGGCACCACCGTCTCGGCGGGCATCGTCGGATACTGGTACTTCCGCTACGGGATGGCGGGCCTGCTCCAGGGCGGACTGCTCGTGGGCTGGCTCTTCGCGGTCTTCGAGCGCTGCCTGCAGAACGCCGGGGGCAGACCCATGACCATCACCATCGCTCTGGTGTACTGTGGCGTGCTCTTCCTCATGTTTCGTGACATGTACTTCATCGACGTGTGGTCGTGGAACATCGCCCTGTTCTGCCTCTACCTGCTGGTGAAGATCCAGCGTCTGATCAACCCCGCCGGCGCCTGACCTCGCCGGAGGACGACTCATGGCCGACACCGATCAGCAATCCCGACTCCGCGACTACTACACCCGCACCGCGGACGTCTACGACCAGCTCCACACCCAGACCCCCGACGAGCACCACCGCGCCATCGAGTTCATCACGCAGTTCGCGCCGCTCTGGGGCCTGGGGTCCATCCTCGACCTGGGCTGCGGCACCGGCCGCGGCGTGCTGGGCTTTCAGTCGCGGCTCGAACAGGTCCGCGTCGTGGGCGTCGAACCGGTCTTCGCGCTGCTGCAACAGGGCGTGGCCAAGCACGGATTGAACCGCGCGGACATCGCCTGCGCCGATGGACTGCGCCTGCCCTTGGCGGACGCCAGCGTCGACGCCGCGTGCTGCTTCGGCGTCCTGCATCACGTGCCCGATCCGTCGCTCGTGGTGCGCGAGATGCTTCGCGTCTCGCGCCGCGCGGTGTTCATCTCCGACGCCAACCGCTTCGGCCAGGGCTCGGCCGCCAATCGCTGGCTCAAGCTGTTGGTCTACAAGGCCGGCCTCTGGCCCGCGTTCAACTTCCTCAAGACCCGCGGTCGCGGATGGAGCGAGTCCGACTCCGACGGCATCGCCTACTCCTACAGCGTCTACGACTCGCTGCCCGCCGTCGCTCGCTGGGCTGATCAGACCTGCCTTCTGCCCACCAGTCTGGACCGTGCCGAGCGCTGGGCGCAGCCGCTGCTCTCGCACAGCCACGTCCTGCTCGCCGCGGTTCGCTCCGGCGCGCGCCGCCGATGACGACGACGTCCCGCCCATCCCCCGCCCCCGCCGCGGCCCCGCCGGACCTCGCCCTGGCCACATGCATCGAGGCGGGCGTGCTCGAAGAGATGGTGCTGCGGCTCTTCGAGAGTGTGCGACGCTTCGCTGGACGCTTCGCCTCCTGTCCGCTCTACGCCGTTCAGCCGCGTTCGGGCCTGCCGCTAAGGCGAGTCACCCTACGAGCACTCGAGCAGCTTCAAGTCACGTTCCTGGCCCCGCGCCCGCGCGACCCTTACGACTGGTACCACTTCCTCAACAAGCCGCACACCCTCTTCGCCGCCGCTGGGCACGCCCGCAATCGGCTGATCGCGTTCCTCGACGCGGATGTCCTGCTCACCGCGCCGCCCGAGGACTTCGACCTGCCCTCGGACGTAGGTTTCACCGCTCTGCCCGAGCGCGGCAGCATCGAGTCCACCGGGCCCGAGCACCCCAACGACCCATGGTGGTCGGCGATCTGCCGCGCCACCGGGGTCGATCTGCAGGCGCTGCCGATGGTCACGCCGCCGGGCGCCGCCACGCCCATCCGGTTCTACTTCCAAGGCGGCGTCATCGTGATGGAGCGCAGCGGCAACGCCGTCGAACTGTATCTCAAGTTCACGCGCGATATCCTTGACGCACGCATCGTCGCCGGCCCCTCGGGAATCCACTGGGCCGAGCAGTGCAGCATCGGGCTGGCGGTCGTCAAAGCGAACTGCCGCTGGCGCGCCTTGGACGCCAGCCACAACCAGATCGTCCACCACTGGGGCAACAAGGGAGGCCTGCCCGACGCCGCGACGCTTGCACGGGCACGCGTCATCCATTACCACAACGCGATGGACGAACCGGCCTGGCCCAAGCTGCCCGAGGCGCTCCAGCGCGATCATCGCCCGGTCGCCGACTGGCTCCTCGCACGCGGCCCCGTCCGCTCCCCCACGCCGCGATGGCTCCTCCCGCTGGCCAAACTCCATCGCTGGCGTCACGCTCGCCGACGCGCCGCTCACCTCAGGAGTTGCCACTAGCCATGCTCCCGAACTTCATCGTCATCGGCGCCGCCAAGTGTGCCACCACCACGCTCTGCCACCTCCTCGGACAGCACCCCGAGGTCTTCATGTGCGACCCGAAGGAGCCCTGGTTCTTCTCCCACTACTACCACGACCAGGGCATGGCGCGCTACGAGCAGTACTTCCAGAACGCCACGGGCAAGCGCGCCGTCGGCGAGGGCAGCACCACCTACACCAAGCTGCCGCTCTTCCCCCGCACCGCGCAGCGCATCGCCCAGCACCTGCCGAGCGCCAAGCTCCTCTACGTCGTGCGGCATCCGCTGCGCCAGATCGAGTCGAACTGGCTCCAGATGCGCAAGTGCTCCGAGATGGGCGTGGGCCACGACTTTGCCCGCTCCGTCCGCGAGATGCCCGTGCTCGTGGGCACCGCTCATTACCTGCGGCAGCTCCGCGCCTACCGCGAGTTCTTCCCGCCGCAGCAGATCCGCGTCATGCTCTACGAGGACTTCCAGCGCGACCCGGGCGCCTTCGTGCGCGACTGCTTCCACTACCTGGAGGTGGAACCGACGTTCGTGCCCCCGGACCTGGACCAGAAACTCAACGCCACGGTGGGCGACCGAGTGGACCGGCCGATCGTCTCCGAGCTCCGCCGCCACAGGACCTTCTACGCCCTGCGCGACCTGGCGCCTAAGCCGGTGATCGACCTGGCCAAGCGCCTGCTCAAGAAGCCCATCACCGACAAGCCGCGGTGGGACGAGCCCACGCGTCGTTGGGTGCTCGAGCAGTTGCAGCCCGACAGCGTGTCGCTGCTGCGCGAGCTGGGCAGGGCCGAGGACTTCTGGGACTTCTCGACCTCGCGTGAGACCGCCTCTTGAGATGGATCGTCGCCCAGATCGGCGGGCGGGAGCACTACGCCGTCGCCCGTGCGCTGCACCGCCGCGGCCAGCTGCGGGCGCTCTACACCGAGGCCTGGTGCCGCTGCGGAGCCTCGATCCTTCGCCGCGCTCCACGATCCCTCCGCGCCCTGGCGGCACGCAGGCACTCGGACCTGCCCAACCGCCTCGTGACCAGCTTCACGCTCCAGACCCTGTGCGATCAGGCGCTCGGACGTCAGCGCCCCTTGACCGGCGAGACCTGGCACCCCAACGCCATCCGCATCGGGCATCGCTTCTGCCTTCGCGTCAACCGCCGACTGGCGCGCCTCGACCTGGACCCGCGGCAGGACGTCTACTTCGGCTACAACACCGGCTGCCTCGAAACGCTCGAGCACCTGCGCGATCGCGGCGTCGCGGGCGTCGTGGATCAGATCGACCCGGGCCAGACCGAGCACCGCATCGTCGCCGAGGAGTCCAAGCTCTGGCGCGGCTGGGAGAGCCGACCCGATCCCGTGCCCCAGGCCTATTACGACCGTCTCTCGACCGAGTGGTCGCTGGCGCGCCTCGTCGTGGTCAACTCGCCCTGGTCGCAGCGCGCCATGATCGAGCAGGGCGTGCCCGCGGAGAAAATCGCCGTCGTGCCCCTGGCCTACGAGCCCGAGCATCCCGGCGTGCCCCGGCCACGCACCGACCGACCGCTCACCGTCCTGTGGCTGGGCACCGTCGTCATTCGCAAGGGCATCCAGTACCTCATCGAAGCCGCTGGGCTTCTGGCGGCGAAGCCGATCCGCTTCGTCGTCGCGGGGCAGGTGCTCATCTCCGATGCGGCGCTGCGCGGCGCTCCGTCCTCGATGCGCTTCGTCGGGCCCGTCACCCGCGACCGCGCCGCGGAGCTTTACCGCGCCGCGGACCTCTTCGTCCTGCCCACGCTCTCCGACGGGTTTGCCATCACGCAGATCGAGGCGATGGCGTACGGCCTGCCGGTGATCGCCACGCCGCACTGCGGCGAAGTGGTCACGCCGGGGATCGACGGCCAGATCGTCCCCGCCCGCGACCCCCGGACGCTGGCGCAGGCCATCGAGCGGTACGACGACGACCGTGAGACGCTCGCACGCCACAGCGCCGCAGCGATCGAGAAATCAAGGCAATTCTCGCTCCGTCGCGTCGCGGAGCTGCTGCATGATTACGCCCGCGGACTCAGCGGAGGCAACAGCGCCTCGACCGCTTCGAGCTCCATCGGGCCCTGATGCTTGAGCCGCCGAGTCAGACGATAGACCGACAGCCGGACCGGGCGACGCAGCGACCAGCACCGTCGCCAGCCCGCCAGCCCCTGGCCCAGCCCGCGGAGCACCGACCCCAGGCGGCCACGCCTGAGGCCGAACCTCACATAGTTAACCACCAGCATCGCCAGGTGCGGCAGGGCCCAAGGCAGCGGCACGTTGAGCAGAACGAACCACACCTGGTTCCGCGGCCCGGTGCGGTCGACCATGCCCGCGTCACGGATCGGCGAGGCGTGGTGCGCGATGGGATCAGCCGTCCCCAGTCTCACGACATAGCCCCGGTCGTAGAGCCTCAGGGCGATGTCGGACTCTTCGCCCTGGATGAAGAACATCTCGCGATGCCCGCCCACCGCCAGGTAGGCGGCGCGGTCGAAGGCGACCATGCCGCCGAAGAAATCGTCGGTGAGCCATCGGCCTGCGCCGGGGGCACGGGTGCGGACCACGTCGTCCTGACGCACGTTGACGAACGGGACCGTCACCGCCGCCACGCGGGGATGATCGAACAGCGCCAGCGTCTGGCGGACGGTCGCCCTGGAAGTGAAGACACAATCGTCGTCGAGGGTGACCAGGTGAGGCGCGACGGCGAGCTGCGCCGCCTGGTTCCGCGCCACCACGGGCCCGCCGGGAACCTCACGTCGGACCACGCGCACCTGTGGGAAACGTTCCGCCAGGCGCTGCGGCGACCCGTCGGAGGACGCCTCATCGACCACGATGACCTGCACCGGGACGTCCTGCGTCAACGCCGACTCCACCGCCTGGAGCAGCAGGTCGCCCCGGTTTCGGGTCGGGACGATGATGGTCGCCACGGGCGCGGTCGGCGGCACGGTCAAGGCCACACCCCCAGCCCGTGAAGGAGATACTTGACCGTACGTTGTACGGGCGAGCCCAGGTGCAGCCGCTGGACCTGCGGGTCCACCTGCCATCGGCCCTGGCCTTCGTCCATGTGCGTGGTGTTGGGGGCGGCGATCTGGTCGCGCCACGAAGCGGTCCGGGCGTGCTCCCAGCCCGGGAAGCCGCGCTCCACGTTGCTCCGCCGGGTGTCGAGCCGACGCTGAATCTGCTCTGGGCTGCGGTACTTGAAATGCCTGAAGGGAATGGTACGACGCCAGGAAAGTCCCATGTGGTCGGGCCAGCCGCGGTCCGGACGCCAGACCAGTCGATCACGATGCCGGAAGAACCGAGGCTCGGCGTGCTTGGCACGGTAGTGCTTCAGCCGCGGCAGCAGCGCCTCGATCGGAGCTTGAAAATCCAGCGTGTCCACGTCCTGCTGCGTCAGGTAGTACTCCACCATCAGGCCCCAGACCACGTCGTAGGGCCGATGCACCTGACGAAGAAACGCGCGCGGGTCGGTGACATAGAACTCGTCCGCGTCCAGGTGGCACCACCAGTCGCCGGGCTTGGCCAGGTGGCGATACGCGTTAAACACCTCGGCGCGCAGCGACTCCTGAAACACCTTGCCGTCCTGCTTCCAGGGGATCACGCGCGGGTCACGCCGGGCACGCTCCTGCACAATCTCCCACGTCCCGTCGGTGCTTTGGCCGTCGTAGAGGATGACGTGATCGCTCCACGACAGCGCCTGATCCAGACAATGGCCGATGATGTCGGCTTCGTTCTTCAGGACGCAGATGCTGTGGATCTTGAAGTCCGCGCGGCTCATCAGGATGGGCCTCCGGAGGGGCCGGGTCGGGGTCGGTTCCACAGGCACAGCGCCGGCAGCGCGAGCAGGTAACGAACACGCCCGTGGCGCAGGTGCCAGCCCAGGGTCATGCGATACAAGCGCCAGGCGGCGTCGCACCGGCGCGCTCGCGCCCACGACACCGTGTTGGACCGCACGAGTTTGCTGATGATCCGCATGCGTTGATCCCGCCGCCCCGGCCCGCCCGGGAATCGGCCCTGACGCTCCGACTCCAACAGCCGCAGCAGGCCCGCTTCGGCTCGCGGCACGTCGCTGGTGGCGCTGCCGGCGTGCCTGCGGAACGCCAGGAGCTTGGGTTGTATCACAAAATCGGCGCGACTCAGGCCCAGACGCAGCAGCAGGTCCCAGTCCTCCGCGTAGACCCATCGCGACTCGAACCCCCCCACTCCTAACAGCGCTTCCCGCTCGATCACCAGCGCGCTGGCGGAAATCCACGACAGACGCTCGAGCAGTCCCAGCGCCTGAGGATACTCCTCCACTTGAAGCTCACCGTCGCGGACGTCCGACAACTGCTCCGTTGATTCGAAGTGCACCGGGTCGAGCACCAGCACCTGCTGGCCCCGCGTGAGCAGCGCCGCTGCCCGCTCCAGCGTGTGCGGGAACCAAAGATCGTCGCTGTCCAGCAGGGCAACGAATCTGCCACGCGCGTGGCTCAGGCCCAGGTTCCTCGCCGCCCCGGGGCCCTGGTTGCTCTGCGTCAGCACGGTGATGCGCGGGTCGGTGTAGGCGCGCGCCACGCTCAGGCTTGAGTCCGTCGAGCCGTCGTCCACCACGATCAGTTCCCAGTGCGGGTAGCGCTGCGCCAGCACGGACTCGATGCTCGCGCCGACCAGGGCAGCGCGATTCCACATCGGCATCACCACGGAGAACATCGGCGAAGGGTCGCTCACGCCGGCGCTCCCGTGACAAGCATCGAACAACGGCGCGGAAGAAGTCGCATGCGGATCACCTGCGTCCCATCACCAAGCGCCGCTTGACGCGGATGGCGGCGCGCGCCAGCGGCGGACACAGCCCCACCATTCGGTAAGCGAAACGGAAGGAAGTGGAGAGGTGTGGCCAGGCCAGTTCCGTGGCCCAGCGAAAGGTCGGCGGCGTCCCGTCGACCAGCGACAGGCTCATCGCCCTGCGCGACGCCACCGCGATCAGGCTCCGCAGCGCGGGGCCGTCGTACGCCTGACGGTTCTTGAGCATGGCGCGGAGGAAGTAGCACTCGGCTTCCGCCAGGTTCTTCGAGATGCTCCCGGGCGTGTCCAGACGGTACTGGGCGTGCGGGTGGGTGTCGTAGGTCCAGGTGTGGTCGGCGATGACGCGGAGCCAGAGGTCGAAGTCATGCCGCCGCTTCTGCGCCGCGTCAAAGCCCCCCACCGCCAGCACGCGGTCCCGACGCACGAGCTCGGTGGAGTGACCGAAATGAAAACCCCTCGTCATCAGCTCGACGAACCGCGCCGAGGCGAGCCCGGGGCTGGGGCGATCGACCTTGGGCCGAAGGTCCTCGTGGATGTCGCGCACCTGGTCGTCGCCTTCGAGGAAGTGGTGATACGCCAGGAAGCCCACGTCGCTGCCGGGCGCGAGCAGCGTCGCAGCTCGAGCCAGATGGTCGGGGTACCACAGGTCGTCGGCGTCGAGAAAGGCGATCCAGTCGCCCGTGGCCGCCCGGATGCCGTCGTTCCGCGCCAGGCCGGCGTGACGATGCTCGCAGTGCAGCAGTTTCACGTCCACACCGCTGTGACGCGCCACATTCACGGAGTCGTCCGTGGAAGCGTCGTTGACGAGGATGACCTCGTGCGGCGCGAGAGTTTGTGCCGCGGCGGATCGCAGGGCTGCGCCCAGGTACCGGGCGGCGTTGTGACACGGGATGACGACCGAGCAGCGAAACACGCCACCAATCTACCCGACCGCGGGCGAGGCCTAGAGCCCCAAGGCGGCGCGATAGGCCTGCGCGGTGACCCGCGCCACGGCGGTCCAGCCGGTGGCGCGACGCCAGGGCTCCGCGGCGGCGTAATCCGCGCCAGACGCCAGCGCCTCCTCCAGCCGCTCGGCAAAATCGCTCTCGAAGCTCTCGAACCGAAACACGTTGGGGAACGGCTCGTGCAGGTCCACCGAGGTCAGCCGCCGCGGCAGCAGGATGGGCAGGCCCCACGACCGCGCCAGCGGCGCCGATCCCGAGGAAAGGATCGCACGATAGTTGAACAGGGCGCAGTCCGCCGCGCTGAGCCACAGGCCCAGCTCACGGTCCTCGAGCCACTGCAGTTTCAGCATCACATCGGGGCAGTCCTTCGCCACGACGGCGAGCCTCTGGCCGTACTCGGGATTGTCCGTGGTCCCGATGATCGCCAGCGTGGCGCGGGGACGACGCGTGCGCCAGAAGTCGATCGCGTCCTCGACGCCCTTGTAGGGATTGGTGCGACCGAACATCAGGCACAGCGGTCGGTCGTCGAGCCCCAGTTGCTCGCGGGCCCGGCTTCGAGGCCAAGGGACGCCCAGATTCGCCGAGAGGTCGCCCAGCGGCATGACATGACAGGTTGCACGATTCACGCCGTAGGTCTGCACGAGCGACTCGAGCGCCGCGGAGGAGTGCGTGAACACCGCCTTGGATCGGCGAAACACGAAGCGATGATTGGCGCGGACGAAGGCCTGGCGCGCCCGGTCGTGCGGCAGCAGATTGTGCGCGGTGCAGACCATCGGCAAGCGCGCCAGCACCAGCGCCAGGTCGAGCCTGAACCGCGCCCGCGCCAGCCAGGAGCCGCCCTCTCTTGGGCCGTAGTACGCCTCGGGCCAGTGCATGTGCAGCAGGTCGATCCCCGGGAAGTCCGCCACGCCGCGCGTCAGCGGCAGGCCGCGACGCGTGTGCGAGAGGAACTTGACCTCGAAACCCATCGGCGACAGCGCCTGCGCCAGCAATTGCTGGTAGGCGATGCCCTGACGGTAATCCGGCGCGAAGAGGACGGTGGGCATCGGAAGTCGTGTGTGCTAGTGTAGCGACCGCCCCGGGGTGGATCGGGAGAGATCTGTGTCCAGGCCCAATCGCATCATCAACTCCGTCGCGCCCATCCGCGTCTGCGACATCGGCGGATGGACCGACACCTGGTTCGCGCGGCACGGCAAGGTGTTCAACATCGCCGTGGCTCCCTTCGTTCAGGTGCAGGTCCACGTCCTGCCCTCCACCGGCGAACGCAAACGCATCACCATCGTCGCGGAGAACTACGGCGAACGCTACACCATCGAGGAGCCGCGCGGCATCTACGACAAGCACCCGCTGCTCGAGGCCGCCATCGACTACATGAAGGTCCCCTCGGACCTCTGCATCGAGGTGACCATCTACAGCGAAGCGCCCAGCGGCTGCTCCACCGGGACCTCCGCCGCGGTGAGCGTGGCGCTCATCGGCGCCCTGGACCAGCTCACCCCCGGACGACTCACGCCCCACGGCGTGGCCAAGGCGGCGCACGAGATCGAGACCAAACTCCTCAAGCAACAGTGCGGCATTCAGGACCAGATCGCCAGCGCCTACGGCTCAGTCAATCTGATTGAGATGTACGACTACCCCAACGCCGGGGTGAGCCAGCTGCGCCTGGACCCGACGCTGGCGTGGGAGCTCGAACAGCGCCTGAGCCTGATCTACCTGGGCGTGGCGCACAACTCCTCGGAAGTGCATCGCATGGTGATCCGTGAGTTGGAGGCCGCGGGACCGGAGGCGACGAAACTCGAGCCGCTGCGGCGCACGGCTGAAGACGCCAAGAACGCGGTCTACGACCGCGACCTGGAGGCCCTGGGTCGCGTCATGATTGACAACACCGCCGCTCAGGAAGCGTTGCACCGCGATCTCGTGGGCCCTCTGCACCGGCAGGTGATCGACATCGCGAGGTCCTTCCGAGTCACGGGATGGAAAGTCAACGGCGCCGGCGGCGAGGGCGGCAGCGTCACCCTGCTCAGCGACGCCAACTGGACCCGCAAACGACAGATGATCCAGGCCATCGAAGCCGCGAACCCGGGCTTCAAAGCCATCCCCATCCGCCTAAGCCCCTTCGGCCTGCGCGTGTGGGAAACCCCATCAGCCGCCCGACCCTCGGAGTGAGAACCCTGAAGCTCGACAACCTGGCGCGACGGATCAACGGCAATAACTCACTCCTTCATCCTGTCGATCCGGCGCAGCCTGTGATCCTGTCCAAAGGCCTCACCCCAGAAGCCGCGCCTTGACGAGCTTCGCCAGACCTTCGCGATAGAGCTGGTGACGGATGCGACCGACGTAGTGGCGGCAAGGCAGTCCGTCGCTGGAGCCTTCGAGCCTCACGTCGTACCCCTCGGGCAACAGCTCGCAGCCGAACTTCGAGCTGCACAGCGCAAAGAGCGTCTGCTCGATCTGCCAGAAGTGCCCGACGATCCCCGGCAGCTCAAGGAATCGTTCGATCCAGTCCGGGCGCAGCGAGTCCTTGTGGATCAGACCCAGTCCGGAGTTGAACCGCTCGACGACCGCAAAGCCCAGTTCGCGCGACGCTTCTTGGGGCTTGACCGTGTACGCTGTGGCCACGTCGCGGTTGACGGCGTTCAAGCGGTACGCGGGGTCCTCGATCCGCCGCAGCAGCTCCGCGGGGCACGCGAAGAACAGCACGTCGCTGTCGAGCAGCAGCATGCGATCGCTCCGCAGGAAGTGGGCGAAGTCGAAGAGCTTCGGCGCCAAGTGGTTGGTCCTGCGAAACTCCTGGCACCGCGGGAAGCCGCTCAAGGCGTCGAGCACCAGACGATCCGCCGCACGACGCTCGACGTAGTGCGAGTCGGGGAACAGGCGCCGCATCGCGAAGCGCCCCTTGAGCGGAACGGTGCCGTCGTCGTGGATCGCCAGGGAGTAGTTTCGTCCCGACTGGCGATAGAAACTGTAGAGCGCCCAGCAGAGATTGAGCCAGTCGTTGCCGGAGGTCATGACGTGCAACTCGCAGCGAAGGTCGGTGGTGCCGGCGATCGGCGGGGCGCGGAGGATGCGCCGCCGGACCACGTCGCGCAGGTAGGCGGTGCGGAAGCCGTGGCCGAAGGCCTGCTTCCATCGGTGCCTCAAGGCTCCGGGCGTCAGTCGGATCATGCGTTGGGTCTCGCGTTCCACGCCGTCACTGGAACGATCCCGCCGCGGACCACCGCCGCCCGCCCCCGCGCTGCGGCGCCCATCGGACGCAAGAAAGCACGACGAGCACCGCTTGACCCCGTGAGTCGCGGGGCTCGGAAGATCGGACGCAGCGTCGGGCCGCCTGGCGTCATGTCGTGCTGCGCCCCGGGACGGGAAACCAGGCGTCGCGCAGGGTCCGCAGCCGGCGCATGCACCGCTCCACCCGCAGCGGACCCAGCACGCGACGCGAGAGGCGCGTCAGAGGCGACCCGGGCGCGCTGGCGCGCGGGTCGAGCTCTCGCGCCAGGGTCAGGGCACGCTGCGCGTGCTCGTCCAGCCCGTTGCGCGCGGCGCGGATCGCTGTGACGAACAACTTCTGGGCGTAGACCCGGCGTCGCTCCTCGTCCGCCTGGCCGCTCTCGAGCAGTTCCCGGCCCACGTCCGTCAGCACCCCGGCGATGTGCGAGAAATCGCGCTGCTTGCTCACCCGATCGCCCTCGTGCATGCGGACCCAGACGAGGATGTCATCGACCATCGCCAGTCGCGGGCGTCGCAGCGCCAGACGCAGGTGCAGGTCGAACTCCTGAGCGCTGCGCAGGCCCAGACGGAAGCCGCCCACACGCTCCAGGTGCTCGCGACGGTGCAGCGGTCCAGCGGTCTGGATTGGGTAGCGCAAGAAGTAGAGGAACGGATCGCCCTGCGGGACAGGGTGGAGGTAAGCCTCCTCGGCGCGCGGGCGAGGCGGGGGCCAGTCCAGTCCGATCTTGCACAGCACCATGTCCGCCTTGTCTTCCAGGAGCCAGTGGATCTGTCGCTCGATCTTGCGCGGGTCGAGCGTGTCGTCGGCGTCAAGAAACTGAATGAACCGCCCGTGGGAGAGCTCCAGCGCGCGATTGCGCGCCGCACATCCGCCGCGATTCGGACCGGCCTCAAAGACGATCCGCCCCTCCAGGCCCTTGAGCACCTCGACGCTCGCGTCCTTCGAGCCGTCGTCGACCACGACCACCTCGACGTTGCGATAGGTCTGGTTCAGCGCGCTGGCGACCGCGGCGCCAACGTACTCCTGCGCGTTGTAGCAGGGGATGAGGATGCTCACCAGTGGGCTAGTCATGCACAAGAGGGCCGGTGTCCACCGCCTCCATATCGCCGCCCTTGACGCGGCTGAGCCAGTGTAGCACCTGGTCGTCCCAGCGCGGGTCGGGCGCCCCGGAGATGAACCAGTCTCCGCCGTTGTCCGCCAGGATCATGCCGTAACGCTTCAGCCCCTCGAGGATCACGCGGACCTCCCGAGGCGCAGCGGAGGTGTCGAAATCGGCGCGCAGCCGAACCCGCAGGCCCATCGGGGGCAGACGACGATCGCTCGATGCGCTGGCCCAGTGCGTGGCGGGATGGATGTACCCGCGCTGCGTTCGTCGCGCGGTGAAGCGCAGAGCGTGCCGGACCTCGCCCCGTTCCACGACTTCGTCATAGCGCGCCAGGCCCGGAAAGATCGGCAGCCCCGCCGCGTCCGCGCTGGTCCATCGCTCCGGGCGCAGCTTGTTGCTGGTGAGATCCCAGACCGCTCCGCTGCCGGCGCGCCAGCGACCCGCCTCGAAGACCGCCCCGAACAGCTCGTAGAGGCGCTGGTTGTCGTAGTCGATGATCAACACGTGCCGATCCGTGTCCAGCGGAGCGTCGGGACCGCCCTCGATCAGTGGCTGCTCCGGGATCGGGTAGGGCCCAGGGTCGCTCTCCTGCGCGTACTGAAACTCCACAGCGACCTTCGCGTGTTCACCGGCGACGAGGTTGAAGGGGATGCCCACGGGTCGCCCTTTCCACACGGTGCCGAAGTCCGCTTTGAGGCCTCGTTCCACGCCGATGGACCGGATGTACTCCTGCGAGAGCGGGTGAACGGGCAGCGCCGAGACATCACGGTTCCAAGCGTTATCTTCGGGGAAGATGGCCAGTTCGCCCCGCGGAGTTGCCAGGGTCTGCCCTCGGCAGATCGACGCCAACACCAGCACGATCGCCCATCGCCATCGCATCGCTTGTGCTCACGTTCCTCTGCGTGCGGTCATCCACTGCTCACGCGTCGCCAGGGCTTGATTGTACTCGTGGGCGTCGGCGTCGCTGAAGCAGCAGAACACCACGCGGCGCGGGAAAAGCTGCCGCCCGAGGAACCCCAGCACGTGGCCCAGCGCGATCCGCGCCGCACGGGGCTTGGGAAATCCATACACCCCGGTGCTGATGGCCGGGAAGGCGACGACCTCGATCCGGTGCTCGGACGCCAACTCCAGCGACCGCGTGTAGCACGAGCCTAGCAGAACGTCCTCGTGTGCCTGTTCGAGCCTGAGCGATTCGTCGCTGTGCCAGACGGGGCCCGCCGTGTGGATAATGTATTCGACGCCGAGGGCTTGGAGATCAAACGCGGGAGTGATCTTGGCCAATCCCGTGGGACAGCCGCCCAGCGCACGGTTGTGCTCGAGCAGTCTGGGGCCCGCAGCGCGGTGGATCGCCCCATCGACGCCGCCGCCGCCCAGCAGGGACTCGTTGGCCGCGTTGACGATCGCTCGCACGCCCCACGCCGGGTCGAGCTTCGTCAGATCGCCCACTACGATCGCCACACGATCCACCGGCAGATTCATGCGACCATCCTAACCCATCCGCCGCAGCCCCCTGACAAAGCAATTTCGCGGCGCTAACATTCCAATGTGGCAGCGCAAAAAGCGAGAATCCGCTTAAGGAACTGTTCAGCCCCCGCTCCCTGATCCGATAAATACAGGTGAGGCTCAGCGGCAATACCCCGCCTGAACCCGCCGTAAATAAGGATCAATCATGCACAACGCCCGCACCACCGCTCGACCAACGTGCCCGGTTCAGTCCGCCGCGGTAACCCAGGTCATCCTGGGGCTGATCCTGAGCCTGGCGACGCTGACGGGATGCACCGGTGTGGACAAGGGCTGGTACCTCTACAAAACCGGCGACCCCTCGGCCGCCGTGGAGCAGTGGCGCACGCTGGCGGATTCCGGCGACCCTCAGGCGCAGTTCCTCCTGGGCGTGATGTACTCCCAGGGCACCGGCGTGCCACGCGACGACGCGCTCGCTGCGCAGTGGTGGCACAAAGCTGCGGACCAGGGCCACGCGATGGCGCAGAACAACCTCGCCAGGCTCTACTTCCTGGGCCAGGGGGTGCCCCGCGACGAAGCTAAGGCGCATCGGCTCTACGAATTGGCAGCGGCGCAGGGTCTTCCCGAGGCGCGTGCCAATCGCAACGTCGTCACCGTGCTGGGCGACTCGGACAACACGCAGGCAGCGCAGGCGGCGGAAGACTTTCGCCTTGCCGCGGTGCGCGGCGACGCCAAGGCGCAGTTCTTCTTAGGCGCCATGTACTACGAGGGCCGGGGCGTGGAGCAGGACTTCCGCACCGCCGCCCGCTGGTATCGCCAGGCCGCCGACCGCGGCTACGCCCGCGCCCAGTACGCGCTGGGCGTCATGTACGAGCAGGGCCAGGGCCTGCCGCGATCCCCCGCTCGCGCCGCCCTCTGGCACCGCAAGGCCGCGCTTCAGGACTACGCACCCGCGCAGCACAGCCTCGCCCTGCTGCTCGCCGCCGGCGTTGACGGATCGCGCCAAGAGGCCCAGGCGGCCCGCTGGTACACCAAGGCCGCGGAGCAGGGACACCTTGCCTCGCAGTGCAACCTGGGCCTGATGTACCTCGTGGGTCAGGGCGTGCCCCGCGACGACGAGCAGGCGCTGCGCTGGCTCGACAAGGCCGCACAGGCGGGCATCGCTCAGGCTCAGTACGGACTGGGTTCCATGCACTACCACGGCCGGGCCGTGCCCAAGGACGACGCCCAGGCTGCGCTCTGGCTTGCCAAGGCCGCCGATCAAGGCCTGCCCATCGCGCAGTACGATCTGGCGCTCCTGCACCTGCGCGGTCAGGGCGTCGCGCACGACGACGAAGCTGCTCTGAAGCTCTACCGTCTCGCAGCCCAGCACGGGCTTGTCCAGGCGCAGAACAAACTGGGCATGATGCTCGAACGGGGTCGAGGCGCACCGCCCGACGCCGTGGAGGCGCTGACCTGGTACTCCATCGCCGCCGCCGCGGACTTCGAGGGCGCACGGGTCAACCGTGACGCCCTGGCGGCGCAGCTGAACTCAGCGCAAGTCACGCAGGCTCAGGAGCAGGCGCGTCGCTGGCTCGCGGAACACCCCGCTCAGGGCGACCGCACCGCCAGCGCTCTGGAGGAGTGATCGTCCCGCACGGCGAACGTTCGGAGCCGATCGGCGCGTCGCTACGCCGCCGCTGATTCGCACGAGTGGAGCGCTTCGACGCTCATGTCGGCGCGGGCGCCAGGACCATCCTGAGCGTAGAACCTCTCGAGCACCGCGCGCCAATCTCCGAGCGACTGGACAGCCACAAACGCGCGGGCGATCGCCGCCTTCTGAGGATGGTGGCGGGAGAACTTGATGCCGAACTTCCGCATCATCATCGCGGCGCGCTCCTCGCCGTGCAGCCTGACCGAGAGCTCGAAATGCTCCAGCAGGACGCGTCGCTGCTGGGCGATGGTGGGCGGACGGTCCGCCGCGTCCGGATCGCCCCGCAGCAGGGCGCGCGCCTGCTCGAAGAGCCAGGGGTTGCCGATGCACCCGCGCGCCACGCTGACCAGTTGCACGCCGGTCCGCTCAATCATGGCAAAGACATCGCGTGCGGTCCAGACGTCGCCCGAGCCGCCGATGAGCATTCCCCCCGACTCCGCGCCCATAGCCGGGGGTGTACTCATCCCCGGATCGCTCTTCCGAGCGTTCCCGTATTCACGAACCAGGCTTCGCAAGAACTCCCACCGCGAGGGCCCGACGTACTTCTGCTCCACGGTGCGCCCGTGGACGACGGCGGCGGCGTAGCCCAGCCGCATCGCCGCCTCGAAGATGGCGCGGAAGTTCCGCTCCGCCAGCGCGCTGTCGTCGCTGCCGCGCCGCAGTTTCACCGTGCAGGGAACCTCCGGCGACACCGCCTGACGCACCGCGTCGAGAATGGCGATCGCCTCCTGCGGAAGTTCGAGCAGGTGTCCGCCCCGCGACTTTCTGCGCACCTTCTTCACCGGGCAGGCGAGGTTGACGTCAACCACGTCGTAGCCCAGCTTCACGAGGATCGCGGCGCCCCGGGCGATCTCACGCGGGTGCGAACCCATGAGCTGCCCCGCGATGGGGTGGTCCGCCTCGTCGAGCTGGGCCGCCCTCAGGCCCTTGCCCCCGGCGATCAGGAACTGATCGAGCATCGCCTCGGTCACGCAGTAGGGAGCGCCGTGCCTGCGCGCCACCAGCCGCATCGCCGCGTCGGAGTAGCCCGCGAGCCCCGCCTGGAAGAACGGGGCGTCGAGCCTGACCGATCCGATGCTCGGGCCTGAAGCGCTCATGCCCTCACCCGCCCACGTACTTGGCGTAGATGCTCCGCGCCACGCTGGACTCTTTAGTCCCCTTCACGATGGCGCGCCCGTCGTTGAACACGGTCAGCTCGTAGGGCTTGCCGTTGTCCGTGATGTCGGCGCGGATCATGAACTTGTTCGCCAGCACCGAGCCGTGCGGCTTGAGCCTCGAGGCGATCTGCTCGAAGTTGAGCCTGCCGTTCTGCGCCTCGGGGGGCTGGGTGATCTGCACCGCGTTGCGGCCGCAGAGCGTGGTGGTCCCGCTGGCGAACTTGCCGGCGAGAAACTCGAAGTTCCGCCTCTTGCAGCAGACGCAGTCGCCCACGTCGTAGGCGCGCGACACCTTGAACCCGCGGAACGTGTTCTCCCAAACGTCGATGCTCGTGAGCGTGGGATTCACCGCCGCGAAATTACCCGAAAGAATCTTCAGCGTCTCCACGCACTGGTAGTTGGCGATGATCGAGACCACCGGCCCCAGCACCCCGGCCGTGTCGCAGGTGGGGTTCATCCCCGGCGGGGGCATCTGCTCGAAGATGCAGCGCAGGCAGGGCGTGGCCTTGCCCGCGACCTCCCACGGGGTCTCCATCCCGCCGCCCGGGGGCGAATGCGGAAGGATCGCGTAGCTCATGCCCACGCAGCCCACCGCTCCGCCGTAGACGTACGGGACACGGTGCTTGACCGCCGCGTCGTTGACCAGGAACCGCGTCTCGAAGTTGTCCACGCCATCGACGATCACGTCCACCACGCCCGTGTCGCTCATGGCGATGAGCTTCTCGATGTTGGTGTGGTTCACGTCATCGACCACCGCGTCCACGCGCACCTGCGAGTTGATCCGCGCGATCTTGCGTTTGGCGGCCTCGGCCTTGGGCAGCGCCTGCGATACATCGTCCTCGTCGAAGAGCACCTGCCGCTGCAGATTGCTCGTCTCGATGAAATCACGATCGACGATGACCAGGTGCCCCACGCCGGCACGGGCGAGCATGTTGGCGATCACCGTGCCCAACGCCCCGCAGCCCACCACCAACGCCGTGGCGTCACGCAATCGCTTCTGCCCCTCCTCGCCGAAGTGAGGCAGCAGCATCTGTCGGTTGTAACGGTCAAGGTTCATGCGGAATCTCGAATGTCGAATGCCCGATGAAAGAGGCGGTGGCTCGGTGGATCCCTGACATCCGACAATCGACATCCGAGATCCGACATTCCTGGTTCACCCCGCCACGAGGCTGCCGCCCTCGACAGGATCGACCTTGACGCCCAGTTCGACGAGGTAGGCCAGGGCGGCTTCGATCTGCGACTCTTCGCCGGAGAAGAGCACCGCCATGATGCCGATGTCTTTCTGCACCGAGGCCTGGCGGATGTCGAACATCACCTCGGGGTACTTGCGGGTCATCTTCCAGAGGCAGGGCTGATTCTGCCGACCGCTCTCGAAGGTGAGCCAGACTTTGCGGGTGGATGGGGACATGGGGAGTCCTTGAGAATCCGGGGAGGGGTCCGTCCCCGACTGGAGAATCAGCCGCCGGCGATGGCGGGGACGATGGAGAGTTCGTCGCCGGCCTTGACCTTGGTTTCTAAACTTTCCAGGAAGCGAATGTCCTCATCGTTCACGTAAACATTGATGAAGCGGTTCAGTTCGCTGCCGGGAGTCTTGAAGAGGCGCTTGCCCAGGTCGGGGTACTGCGTGGTCAGGGCGCCGAGGACCTCCTTGACGGTCTGGCCGGTCAGTTCGACGCTGGCGTGATCGCCAGCCTGGGGTCGCAGGGCGGTGGGGATCTGGATGGTGACGGACATGGGTCGATCTCCTTAGAGAGTGGCGCTGTGGGTCGCGGGCGTGGATCGTTGCTCTTGGATCTGACGCACCAGGGCGTCGAAGTCGGCGAGCTTGGCGTTGATGACCGGGACGTGGGCGAACTGACCCGCCATGACTTCGAGCGTTTTCAGGCCGTTGCCCGTGATGCAGACGCAGACGCTCTCGTCGCGGGGGATGCGCCCGGACTGGATGAGCTTGATGGCACAGGCGAGGGTGGTGCCGCCGGCGGGCTCGGTGAAGACGCCCTGGGTGCGTGCGAGCAGCTTGATGGCTTCGAGGATCTCCGAGTCGCTGGCCGAGGCGCCGTAGCCGCCCGAATCGCGGACAACCTTGATGACGTAGTACCCGTCCGCGGGGTTGCCGATGGCGATGCTCTTGGCCAGGGTGGAGGGCTTCTGGGGGTGGAACAACTCCTCGCCGGTTTCGATGGCTTTGACCACGGGGTTGCAGCCCGAGGCCTGCGCTGCATACATCGCCGGTTGGTTGTCCTCGACCAGTCCAAGCGTGACAAACTCCTGATACGCCTTGTAAATCTTGGGCAGAATGGTTCCACCGGCCACGGGCACCACGGTGTGCCGCGGCAGCTTCCAGCCCAGTTGTTCAGCGATCTCGAAACCGTGCGTCTTGGCGCCCTCGGTGTAATAGGGACGAAGATTGACGTTGACGATGGCCCACTTGTACTTGTCCGCGATCTGCGAGCAGAGTCGGTTCACGTCGTCGTAGTTGCCCTTGATGCGGACCACGCGGGGGCCGAAGACCGACATGCCGACCATCTTGCCCTCTTCGAGGTCGTGGGGGATCATCACGAAGGTGCGCAGGTTGGCCACGGCACAGTGCGCCGCGACGCTGTGCGCCAGGTTGCCGGTCGAGGCACAACCCACGGTGTCGAACCCGAACTCGATGGCCTTGGTCACCGCGACACTCACCACGCGATCCTTGTAGGAAAACGTGGGGTAATTGACGCTGTCGTCCTTGATGTAAAGTTCCTTGACGCCCAGCTCACGCGCGAGGTTGTCGGCGCGGATCAGCGGGGTCCAGCCCGAGTGCAGACCGGCTCGGGGCTGCCCGGTGATCGGGAGCAGGTCGCGGTATCGCCAAAGGGACGCGGGGCCGGCCTGGATGCTCTGACGGGTCACCTTCCCGCGCATCGAGGCGTAGTCGTAGACCACCTCGACGGGCGCGAAATCCACGTCGCAGACGGTCCGCGGCTCGACGCCGTATCGCGCGCCGCATTCTTTACATTGGAGGTGATGTGAATAAGTCATGATCGTGCGCTCATGGTTCGTTCTGCATTCTTCATTCAGCGTTCAAAAACAAACAGGCCCCTCTTGCGGACAAGAAGGGCCTGCGTCGGTGTGTTGCGGGGCCGCTTCTTATCTGTCCCTTCCGCCGGTGACCGGCGTCGGGGCAGGAGTTCGCACCGTTCTCTCCAAGCTTCGCTCGGTGACGGTTGCGGTGGCTTCATTGGGCCTGTCCCTCAGCCACTCTCGATAAGTCGCGAGACTATTCAGTTTTGAAGCGTATGGTAGTCGTGGGTTCCGGTGGGGTCAACGGTCAGGGGCGCCGAATCCGGGGATGGCTAGATCCCCGGCTGGGGGGTTTCCAGGGGTTACCAAGCGAAGTGGGCGAAGGCCTTGTTGGAGTCGGCCATGCGGTGGACCTGCTCGCGGGTCTGGACCGCTTTGCCCTCGTTCTTGGAGGCGTCCATAAGCTCCTTGGCCAGACGGATGGCCATGGGCTTGCCCTTCTCATCGCGGGCGGCGGTGATGATCCATCGAAACGCCAGGCTCTGCTGACGCCGACGATTGACGCTCATGGGAACCTGGTAGTTCGCACCGCCCACACGACGGGAGCGGACCTCCACGTCGGGGCGAACGTTCTCCAGGGCCTTCTCGAAGACCTCCACCGCGGCGGGCTTGCCGTTGGTCCGCTTCTCGATCTCGTCGAAGGCGTTGTAGACGATGCGCTGCGCGACGGACTTCTCGCCGTGCATCATGATGCAGTTGATGAAGCGGGCGACGGTCTTGTTGCTGTAGCGTGGATCGCCGCGGAGCTGACCGTCGGACTTGGTGCGTGTGCCTGCCATGGGTGAGGGATGGGGTTGGGGGGTTGGGGGTTAGGGGCTGCGAATCACTTGCCGGCCTTGACGCCGTACTTCGATCGACCTTTCTTTCGGCCCTCCACGCCCAGGCAGTCGAGCGAGCCGCGGACGACGTGGTAGCGAACGCCCGGCAGGTCACGGACGCGGCCGCCACGGACGAGCACGATGGAGTGCTCCTGGAGGTTGTGGCCCTCGCCGCCGATGTAGGCTGTGACTTCCTTGCCGTTGGACAGGCGCACACGGGCCACCTTGCGCAAGGCGGAGTTGGGCTTCTTGGGCGTGACGGTCTTGACCTGCAGGCACACGCCGCGCTTCTGCGGGCACTGCTCCAGGTCCTTGACACGGTTGCGCCCTGCGAGGCTTCGACGCGGGTGACGAATCAGTTGGTTGATCGTGGGCATACGTTCCCTCAAAAGCGAGCCGCGTAGTATACCGCACGCCCGCCCTGAAACGCAAATGGCGACCCCGTCGGCGCTGACGGACGACGGACGCGAGGCGATTGACACCTAAATGAGAACGTATTATCATTTCAGGCATGCGACGGATGACGCCTCAGCGAGCGGCGTTTCGTGACCTGGTGCGGGGCGCCGCTGGGCCGCTCTCTCCGACGGAGATTCACCGGGCGATGGCCGGGGCGCGCAAGCGAACCCGGGTCGGACTGGCGACGGTGTACCGCACCATCAAGAGGGGCTTGGCGGAGGGTTGGCTGCGGGCGGTGGAGTTGCCGGGGGAGCCGGCGCGGTACGAGCCGAGCGACCGTGAGCACCACCATCATTTTGAGTGTCGCCGGTGCCAGAAGGTCTACGACGTCCCGGGTTGCGCGGGAAAGCTCAGCTCGCTGCTGCCCGTGGGATTCGTGCTCGAGCAGCACGAGATCGTGCTCTGGGGACTGTGCAAGGCGTGCGCAGGATGAAGCGTGATCGAGATGGCATCTCGAGGGCCACCTGGGTGACGCTGCTGGCAGCGCTGCTGCTGGGCAGTGGCGCACTGGACTACGCCCACCAGAAAGTCGCCCACGGTGCTGGCCCGCAAACTCGCTGCGATCCCGGGCAGGGCCACGAACACGATCACGAACACGACCGCTCCCCCGCGTCGGAACAATCCTCGCAGAAATCCTGCCCGGAGTGCCGGGCGCTCGCGGGCCTGACGCCGCCCGCGCTGTTCATCGCCGCGATCCTGCCGGACCACACCCCCTCACACCAGACGCCGCTGGCGCCCGTGGCGCACAGCGTGCGTCTGATCAGTCTGGACCTTCATCTCTCGCGCGCCCCGCCTTCGCTCTGATCCAGAGCGTTGCCCGGTGAATCTCCTCCCCCATCGTTCGCCCCGGCCTCGTCGCCGGGGCGTTGGAGTCATTGCCATGCGCCGTCGGCGTGGATTTAGTCTCCTCGAACTGCTTGTGACCATCTCGATCATCGGTCTGCTGGTGGCGGTGCTGGTCCCCGCCCTGGCCGCGACGCGGCGCAGCGCCCAGGCGATGAAATGCCTGAGCAACCTGCGTCAGATGCAGGTGGCCCACACGATCTATGTGCAGGACAACAACGGACAGTTGATCCAGGCCAACCTCTCACACGGGGGTATCGTTCACGGCACGTTCGATCCCTGGTTTGTGACGCTGGCGCAGAAGTATGGCA
This sequence comes from uncultured Phycisphaera sp., assembly GCA_964496285.1. Taxonomy (GTDB): domain Bacteria; phylum Planctomycetota; class Phycisphaerae; order Phycisphaerales; family Phycisphaeraceae; genus CAZBXW01. The sequence continues at coordinate 379,853 of CAZBXW010000003.1, read as the reverse complement.
CGGACATCACCGCGCGGTCTCCTCTGGACGACAGCCCGCACTGGGGCCCGGCTCCCGCAGGCAGTCCGATCCCCGGGGCGCCCGCCGATCAGCGGCGAGTCACGAGCTACGGGATCAACAACTTCCTCGACCGGGTCACCAACCCGTGGGGCCCGGGCTTCGACGTGAACTGGCCGGGGTACACCTGGAACACCGTGGAGCGACCCTCCGCCACGATCCACTTCCTGATCATGGCGTACACCGGCGATTTCGCCGGCGCCGACCACCCTCACGTGGAGAATTGGCTGGAGCATCCGTCACCGCCCTTCAAAGCCTCGACCCAGTCGCAGACGAACGCGGTCAAGGGCAAATCGGGCGCCGCCGACGCGGTGAGCAACTGGGGCTACCTCGACGGGCACGCCAAGGCGCAGCGCTTCAGCGAGGTCCTGACCGACATCCACACCAACAACTTCGACCCCTGGAAGGCTCGATAGTCGAGCCGACCCTGTTCAGAAACTTACTCAGCAACCTGCTCCGAAAGGCTGATCACCAACATGAAAACAATCCAACTCTGTATCTCCTGGCTTCTGGTCACCGCGGCGACGTCCGCCGCTCTGGCTCAGCACAATGACGTCCTTCTATCCATCGACCCCGAGGCGAACCTGGTGGCGGGGCTCTACGACTTCGACGGCGGAACGGTCCAGAGCTTGGGCGACCGCGTCTTCGAGGGCGAGTTCGAGGGCCCCTTCTCCAACGTCTGGACGATCGACGAACCGGGCTTCAACGCGCTGTCGAGCAACGTGTCCGGTCTGCCGGCGGGCTACACCACGCTGCCCGGTTCGACCCCGGTGAGCTTCGACGCCAAGGCGTTCACCATCGGCTCCTCGACCGCGAACCTCTGGCACTGGGACGGATCGGGCGCCGTCGATTTCACTCCCGTCACCAGCCCGACGGTCCTGCAGATCTCCAAGTCGCCCACCGCGGTCTTCTCCGCCATCCTCGATGGCACCGCGTCCGATGTCACGGGCTTCGTCATCGACACCACCTCGACCCTGGGCTTCCTGCACAAGCACATCGACTTCTCGGTCTACAACAGCGATTTGACGGCGCCGGACACGGGGTTCTATCTCTGGTCGCTGGTCCTGGAAGTCAGCGAGCTGCAGTCACAGCCGCTCTTCTTCGTGCATGGCCTGGGCATCGAGGACGAAGAGGCTCACGAGGCGGCGATCGAGTTCGTGCGGAACACGTTCATCCCCGAGCCCAACAGCTTCGTGGCGATGGCGGGCCTGTGCCTGGCGGTCCTGCTGCGCCGGCGTCGCGGCCGATGAGCCAGCGGTACGCGGGGTGATCGCTTCGCGTCGCGCCCATGCGCAGGCGTTGCGGTCCGCCGCGGGCGAATAGTCGAGTGTGGGGCAACGGGCTTGGGAAGCTTGGACTGCGACTTTGCCCCGTCTGCCCCACACTCGATACGCTATGTCGCAGCGGTCGACCTGCGCCGGCGGCGCGCACCCCGCGATTGTCTCATGCTCCACATCGCTCAACACCCGCTCGTGGGACACCTGCTGGCCGAGGCGCGCCGCAGTGACACGCCCCCGCATCGCTTCCGCGTCATCGTTGCGAGCATCGGCGCCATGCTCGCCTACGAGGCCACGCGCGACCTGCCCACGCGCCAGCAAACCATCCGCACCCCGCTCGAAACCACCACCGTCCAGCGACTGGCCGGACCCCTCTGCATCATCCCCGTGCTCCGCGCCGGACTGGGCCTGGCGCAGGGCATGATCGACCTGCTGCCCGAGGCGCACGTCGGACACATCGGCATCTTCCGTGACGAGAAGAGCCTGAGCCCGGTGAGCTACTACCACAAGATCCCCATCGAGGCTGCCCGTGGCGTGGCGCTGCTGGCGGACCCCATGCTCGCCACCGGCGGCAGCGCCCTGGCAGCCATCGATCTGCTGCACCGGCACGGCTGCACCGACGTGCGCGTGCTCTGCCTCGTCGCCGCCCCCGAGGGACTGGGCAAGGTGCGAGCCGCCCATCCCACCGTCCCCATCTTCGCTGCGGCGCTCGACCGTCAGCTCAACGATCGCGGCTTCATCCTCCCGGGCCTGGGCGACGCGGGCGACCGACTCTTTGGCACCACCGGTTAAGAACCCAACCCCTCACAAGCACCGCTGAATCAGGTGACGCAGACCCGACTTGTCGGGCTTCACGTGCGTCACGTCGAACACCTTGTCCGCCACCTCGCGGTACACCGCCTCGCGCTCCCTCAGCACCGCTCGAATCTCCTCCACGCCCCCGCCCAGGTTCGTCAGGTTCGGCCTTGCCGCTCCGCTCCTGGGGTCCGCCTGAATCCGACGGTGCAGCTCTTCCGCATCGCAATGGAGATAGATGCGCACAGCGTGGCTCGCCTGCACCGCCTCTTTCGCCCCCGCCTGCATCAGTGTGCCCCCGCCCAGCGCGATCACCTGATTGTCCTTCACGCAAAGCTCCTTCGTCACCGCCACCTCGGTCTGGCGCCACTTCGGTTCGCCGTGCTGCGCCCAGATCGCCGCGATCGAATCCATCCCGAAGCGTTTGCAGCATTCCACGTCCACGTCCACGAACGTCTTCCACAACTCCCCCGCGAGCATCCTCCCCCACGTCGTCTTTCCGCTGCCGCGATAGCCGATCAGGACGATGTTCATGCGACGATTGTAATCCCCCCCCGCTCCCCCTTGTTCAACGGTGCGTCGCAGGAGCCTTTGCTTCCTGTCCCAGCGCCCCCCTCAGGGCCTCCTCCAACTCCCCCACCCCCGCGCATCGCTCGATCACATGACGCTCCACCAGCAACTCCAACGACCCATCCTCAAATCTCCTAAAGATCGCGGGCAATCCCACGTCAGCGAAAGGCGGATGCTGCGCTCGAAACTCCTCCCGATGCAGCGACTCGCTCTCCATCTTGAGCGTCAGTAAAAACTCCCGCCAGCGACGCTGCCCTTCCGCGTCGCCATGGACGATCCGCTGCAAGGGACACCGATACGACCCGGGCTTGAGCATGAGCTGGACCGACCGAACCAGTCGCTCCACCAGCCCGCCCTCTTCGTCAAACACCACCAGCAGCGTCGTTCGCATCTCCCCGGCCATCGCCTGACTCCTCGACCCTACATCTTCTTGTCCCCGATCGTCTGATCGTACACCGCCAGCAGCTTCTCCTTGTCAAAGATCATCTCCTGCCTCGACAAACCCACGATGTCATACACCGGCGTCAGCTCGATCGCGTCCACCGGGCACGCCTCCTCGCACATCCCGCAGTAGATGCAGCGCAGCTCGTCCAGATCGAACTTCACCGGGTACTTCTCGCGGTCGTCCCACGGCGCCTGCCCGCCCTCGATGTGGATGCAATTGGCCGGGCACGCCGTGGAGCACATGAAACACGCCACGCACTTGACCCGCCCGTCCTCGTCCCGGTTCAGCCGATGCACCCCGCGGAAGTAGGGCTTGAACAACCCCCCCTGCTCCACCGGCAACTGCTCCCGACGCTCCTCCGGATAGCACATCGCCTTGTTTCGCTGGCCTCGCCCGATCGATCCGACCAGGTGCTTGAGCGTCGTGCCCAAACCCTTGACCACCTCCGGCAGATACATCGCCTGCCCCGCCGTCAGGGGCTTGCGATCCACCACCACCACGTCCGCGTCCGCAATAGGCATGACTGCACATCCTGTGACAAGTAAAGCGACCGGCCCATTGTTCGGCCAACCGGCCAGCGCGTCAAGCGCAGGGCAGCCTTGAATCTTCCGTGTTGTGCCGACGATCTACGCGGTTGAACGCGGACAAGAAAGCGTGCGAGAAGCGAGCGCTCGGGCGGTGATGACTGTAGATCGGCTGTCGCGCGGGGCTTCCAGGAGCGGGGTACGGGGGCGGGGGGCGAAGCGGTCGCCCGTCAATAATGTACTTATCCCCTTTTCTGGCCTATCCCCTTTTCTGGCCGTGTTGCTTGAACCCCCTGCACCCCTGACGGGGTAGGTTTTCAACAGAGCATTGTGATTACAATTATTGATCCAAGTCTAACTTACTCCAAGTACCATCAAATAACATCGGTATAGTATCGTATCCGAAACCATCTTTAGATCTAGAATCATAGCTATCTCCCTTTAGAGATACATGAGAATCATCATGCAAAGAATTTACATGGCCCTTATGGGGAGGATTATACACCCAATTTCCGGTATCTCTAGGTAGTCTCGCTTGGTAATCTGCAACCAAAACAAGATTATTCTGAACAGCAGTATTTTTTGGAGCGTCGTCCAACCTAGCTCTTGCACCTTCTGGAACTCCCCTCTCAAAATAAGAAGAGAAAGAACCAACTCCAGCCTTCCCAAAATTCTGTGCCCCCCAAGTTGGATGATCAACCTTAATATCGGAACTAGGACAATAAAAAGCCCTGGCATCCCCGTTCATATAATTAGGAACAACATTACCATAGTGTATAGGTCCAGTACTCCAGATAACATTAGAAGAATTTTGTGTCAAAAAAGCACCAACAGGAGTCAAGCCATTATTATCAACTGCGTAATTCATTGCCGCGGTGCCAATCTGCTTTAGATTTGAACCGCAGCTCGCGCGCTTGCCCGCTTCCCGCGTGCCCCCCAAGGCGGGAAGCAGGATGGCCACCAGAATCCCGATGATGCTCACCACCACCAGCAGTTCGATCAAGGTGAAACCATGTAGCGGCCTGGGCCGGCTGCTCAACGCCTGCTTCCCCGGAGTCCCGCCACGAGGGACGGAGTACGACCGGCGGCGACCGGAACGGACTGAAACAGGCCCAGAAATGTCAGCCATGGGCATCCCCGTCAGCTACAAAAGGCTCCCGTGATTGTCTCTGCGCCGCCCCGCTAGGTCAACCCCCCCCGCCCCCGGAAGTGCCCCCGGAAGTGCCCCCGGAAGGTGGAAGGCTGCTTGAAGTGCAGGCCAGCCCCGCGTTGCCACGCGGGGCTAACTGTGCCGCCCGTGGCACCCACGCGGGGCTACGAGTCAATGCGGGTGATTTCTTCGAGGGTAGCCCCGCGTTGCCGCGCGGGGCTAACTGTGCATGAAGTGCGATTGTCACACGGGCGGGCAAGCCGCCCGTGGCACCCGCTCGGGGCTTGAACGAAAAGGTGTCAGGGTGGGGCTTACGCGGCGACGGTGACCATGTGGGTGTAGTTGGCGGCGAGATCGGAGTAGGAGAGGGTGACGTGGTTGTAGCCCCAGGGGTTGTGCAGAGTGAACATGCCGGTGTCGGCGTTGTAGTTGGAGAGGATGTAGGCGTGGCTGGCGACGACGCCGGCGGTGGTGCCGGAGGACTTGGAGCCGAAGGTGATGGCTAAGCCGCTGGTGAAGGCGCTAACGATGGCGGACTGTGTGGGAGCGGAGTAGCTGGTGGAGTTGACACCGAGGATCTGCTCGTTGACCGTTTCCATCCATCCGCCGTTGATGCCCTGGTAGGCGTTGGTTCCGTCCTGTCCGATCCAGCCCTGCTCGTTGAGCTGGACGTAGGCTTTCTCGGCAAGGGCGACCCAGAGTTCGTTGCCGGTGTTGGAGGCGTTGGAGCCGGTGCTTGCGAAGACGAAGTTGTTGGAGGAGTTGACGGGGAGGTAGCGATCGACGGTGAGGTAGGTGGCCGAGCCGTTCTGGAAGAAGCGGACGGTGTAAGTTCCGTCGCCGTTGTCGATGAACATGTCGCTGATGGCGGAGGGGTCCTTGGCGGCGATGGAGCCGAGGGAGGCCAGGAAGTAGCAGTCGCCGAGGTTGCCCTGCTTGATGTCCGAGAGCGTGGTGGAGTTCAGGAAGAGCGAACCCTGGGCGTAGGCGTAGTTGTAGGTGGTGCTTCCGCCGTAGCTCTTGGCCAGGGGGTGATCGGAGCCGAGGAACCACTTATCGACGAGCTTAGTGAGCTGGGCGTCGCTGGAGCCGGCGGCGAGGTCGCCCAGAGCGGAGCCTGCGAACCACTGGTTGGCGCGGTTGGAGTTGACGACGTTGTTGGCGAGCACCTGGACGTAGTTGGCGATGCCCAGGGTGGCGGCGTTGGTGACGATCAGGCGAAGGTCGGACAGTTCGTTGGCGTCAACCAAGCCGTCGTCGCTGCCCGCGGAACGGAGGAGGGCGATCATCTCGGTGCGGGAGATCGAGCCGTCGGAGTAGGCGTTGCGGGTGAAGGTGATCAGCCCCGAGTCGCTGAGGTTCTGGCTGAACCAGTCGCTGGGAGAGGGTGTGGGTGTGGGTGTGGGAGTAGGCGTGGGTTCGGGGGTCGGTTCCGGGGTCGGTTCCGGGGTGGGTTCCGGGGCGGGTTCCGGGGCGGGGGCGGGGGGCGTGAAGGAGAGCGACAGGTCGTAGTAGGTATCGCCACGGGAGCGGACGACGCGGAGGAAGTAGTCGCCCGCGTCGAGGCTGGCGGTGATGGATTCGCTGGCGACGCCGCGCTGGCGCGACTTGGCAAGGGTTTCGCCCTTGTCGATCTTGCCGTCGTTGTCTTTGTCGCGGACGAGATAGAGGTTGGCGTCGCTGGACAGGCCGGTGAGCGAGAGTTGAGTGGTGCCGTCAGCGGCGACGGTGAAGCGATAGATGTCCACGGTGTCCGCGGAGCCGACGAACTCACGCTGCGTGGTGGCGGTGCTCGAGAGCAGACCGAGCGACTTGGCAGCAGAGAGGGTGTTGCCCACGGTGTCGGCGGGTGTGAAGTTCGAGACTTCAAGCCAATAGCCGCCGACGCTGTAGCCCTGGCTGGCATTGCCGCCGGTCAGGGCGTCGTAGCTGACGTTGCCTCGGGAGGCGACGCCCAGGAAGTACTGGCCCTCCTGAGCGAAGGTGTATCGGAGGAAGGACTCGGTGCTGAGCGTTTCTCCGCCCGAGGCACGATAGCCGGCGCGGGAGAACTCTCTGCCGGTGGCGTCGAAGAGGCGCAGGTTGGACTGCAGGGCGGAGCCGGAGTGGTTGTCGATATCGAAAGCGAGGGTCTGCCCGGCGGCGGCGTTGAAGGCGTAGAAGTGGACGTGGGAAGGGTCGTCGAGCTGAGCTGTGAAGGCTTTGACCTGAGCGACGGTACCGCCCAGGTGGGCCAGCGCCATGATGTGGCCGGGGCTGGCAGCAGCGGCGCTCATCATCAGGCGCTCTTCGAGGTTGTCCAGGCCATGCCAACGATCGGCACGAGCGGGGCACGAACGCTTCCTGGCCGTCGTCTCTTTCCAGGTTCGGAGCATGGTGGGGCGCCTGAAGCCTCGGTGGACCGCGCCCTGACGCGGCGAATGACCGGGTGAAATAGGCGATTCAGGAGACGGTCAGGCAAGCGGCGTGAAAGTGAAACCGACACGGGCCTTTGGGTGGTTAGGTCTGTGACGAACGGGATGGACGTGAGGCGCGGGGAGCGGGGTTGGGGGTTAGTGGTTAGGGGTTGGGTTGAAACTCGGGAACTCTCGATGGGCGGTTGCGCTGTCCTCGTTCTAGCGCCTGACCTAGAATCGCGTATCATGAACCGGGTGCTGTGCCACAGTCGCTTGCAACTTTGACCCCGATCCCCGATCCCCAACCCCCAACCCCCGAACCCCACCATGAGCTGGATCGAAAACCGATTTGAAGAGGGCCTGATCGTCACGAGCCTGGACTGGGCGATCAACTGGGCGCGCAAGAGCAGCCTTTGGCCGATGACCTTTGGACTGGCGTGCTGCGCGATCGAGATGATGGCGTTCGCGGCCTCGCGTTACGACGTGGACCGCTTCGGGGCGGGCGCCTTCCGCGCCACGCCGCGACAGGCGGACCTGATGATCGTCGCGGGCACCGTCACCTACAAGATGGCCTCGCGGGTGCGCCGCTTGTACAACCAGATGCCCGACCCGAAGTACGTCATCGCCATGGGCGCCTGCACCGTGGGCGGTGGGCCGTACTTCAAATACGGCTACCACGTCGTCAAGGGCGTGGACCTTGTTGTGCCGGTGGATGTCTACGTCCCGGGTTGTCCGCCGCGGCCCGAAGCGCTGCAGGAAGGCCTGATGCGTCTGCAGGACAAGATCTCCGCGCAGACGATCGGCTTGCCCCGCGGGTCGCGTCGCGCCGCACAGAAGTTCGACCTGCCCACGCCCACGCCGGTGGCGGTTTGACCGTTCGTTTCATTAGCCCCCGGTCGTTGACCGGGGGTTCAATGCATTGATGAACCTCGACCCGCTGCTCCGCGTTTACGCCCGCATCGCTCCGAGCGAACGTCTGACCTATCGCCTGGCGCGACTGGGCCGACGCTTCCACCCGCGCAAGAAGAATATTTTCCGCAACGCCTGGGGGTTCACGCTCGAACTGGACCTGGACGTCTACCCCGACTGCGCCATGGCCACGGGCCTCTACGAAGCCCCCACCGCGCGCTTCATCCGCCGCACTCTCCGCCGAGGCGACCACTTCGTCGACGGCGGCGCGAACATCGGGTACCTCACTCTGATCGCGGCGCAGCGCGTGGGGCCCTCCGGCCGAGTGGACGCATTCGAACCGCAACCCGAGAATCGCGCCCGGCTCGTCGAAAATCTCCGGCGCAATCAGCTCACCGTTCACGTCCACGACCAAGCTTTGAGCGACCACGCTGGCGAAGCGTATATCCATCGCTACGACGATCCGCAAGGCCACCTCACGCACGGGTCCTCTTCGCTCTTCGCCGACGTCAGTGTGCCTTCGCACAGCGATGTGGTGCGAACCGTGCGCCTCGACGAAGTACTCGCGGGCACATCGCCCCGACTCATCAAGCTCGACATCGAAGGCGCCGAACCGCTGGCGATCCAGGGCATGTCGCGACTGCTCCGCGTGGAACATCCGCCGATCCTCATCGTCGAGCACAACCCCACACAGGCGAAGATCGCCGGCTTCGCCGCCGACGACTGGCTCACCCAACTTCGCCGCATCCAACCGCGCTACCCCGCGGTTCCGCTGGCACAACAAGGCAACGTTGTCTTGTACCCCCACTCCTAGCGTGTTAACATCCCTTCGCGCGTCAGAGGTCGTGAATCCAACCCCATTGAGAAGGCCCCAATCATGCTCAATCGTGCCGGTCTGGTGATCGCGTTGGTGGTGTGCCTTTCGCAAACCGGTGTCTGGGCGCAGGACGCCTTTGGCCCGCTGCTGAGCAAACTGCCCGACGGCGTCAACACGCTGGTGATGATCGACGTCGAGGCCTTGTTCGCTTCGCCCATGGCGGTGGACGGAGACTGGCGCACGACGATGAAGGCCTCGCAGAACGCCCAGGCGGTGCGCGTGCCGGACAACGCGGTGCGCTTCGTGCTCGCCTCGAACACGGAGCCGACCTCGATGCAGACGGCCTGGCTCTCCGCCGCCGCTCAGATGCAGGGCGAAGTCTCGGTGCAGGCCATCGCGCAGCGCGAAGGCGGTCACACCGACAAACTCGGGTCCCTCGACGCCGCCTGGTCGCCGCGCGACTTCTACGTGGTGGGCTTCGGCGCTAACCTGCTGGCCGCCATCTCTCCCGCCAACCGCCAGACCGCGGTGCGCTGGGTCAACCAGGCCGTCACGCGCAGCTCGCCGAACCTCTCGCCTTATCTCACCCAGGTCGCGGCGATGGCGCAGGCCAGCAAGTCACAGTTCATGGTCGCCATGGACATCGAAGGCGTGCTCTCGGTGTCGGAGATCCTGCCGGAACTGGGCAAGTTCAAGAGCCTCCCCAAGAGCGCCAACACCGGTCAGATCGCCTCGCTCGTGGCCGGCGCCAAAGGGGCGTGCATGCTGGTGAACTTCACCGACAAGGCACGCGGACGCTTCATCGTTCAGTTCACCGATCCCGCCGCCCCGATCCAGGATTTCGCCGGTCCCTTCGTGCGTGAGGTCATGCGTAACGCCGGCGTCGAGATCATCGAACTGAATAACTGGGAAACCCGCGTCGAAGGCAACACGGTCACGCTCGAGGGCGAACTGCTCGACAGCGGCATGCGTCGTCTACGCAGCTTTGTGCAGGTGCCGCTGCCCTCCTCCGCGGCCCCGGCGGCCTCCGCCAAGGAGAGCGAAGACCCCGCCGCCGCCTCTCAGAAGTATTTCAAAGCCGTCAACGCCTTCCTCGTCGACGCTCGCGCGGTGCAGGACGCTTCGCAACTCTCCTCCGCCGCGGTGTGGATGGACCGCCACGCCCGACAGATCGAACAACTGCCCATCCTCGGCGTCGACCCCATGCTGCAGGACTGGAGCGCGTTCGTCAGCGGTCAACTCCGCGTCCTGTCGCAGCGGCTCCGCGGCGTGCAGTACCGCAGCGCCACCCGCATGGCTGAGCACAACAACTTCTACGACACCAAGGACTCCGGCGGCAGCCCCACCGCCACACTCCTGGTCAAACAGACCAACAGCAATTACGGGAACTACTACGGCGATGGCGGGTACAACCAGTCCGAAGGGTACGAGCGCATGGACATTCCCATCGCGGTGGAACGCTACCGGCAGAAGTACCAGGAAGCCGAGCGTCGCGGCATCGGTCAGCAGGAGCAGGCCTCGGGCCGACAGGACGCCGGCGCCATCGTCGCCGAGATCGACCAGGAAACCGCCCGCGTGCGTCGGGAGATGGTCAAGAAGTACAACGTCGAGTTCTGAACTGCTACCATACGACCATGCTCACCGCTCCGCAGATCGCCGAGCTTCTGGCCCAGAAGTTTCCCTCCGCCCTCACCGCCAGCCTGCCGCTGGACAAGCACCCGCGCGTGCACACCACCGCCGATCACTGGCGCGGCATCGCCGAGTTCCTCCGCGCCGATCCTCGACTGCACTTCGACTGGCTCCGCTGCCTCACCGCGGTGGACTACGTCGCGGACGATCAGCTCGCCGCGGTCTACGACCTCTACTCGAGCGATCACGAGCACGCCTTCTGCGTCAAGGTCTACGTCGGCCGCGCCAAGCCTCAAATCCCCTCGGTCATGGACCTCTGGCCCGCCGCCGACTGGCACGAACGTGAAGCCTACGACCTGATGGGCATCGTCTTCACCGGGCACGCCGACCTGCGACGCATCCTGCTTCCCGAGGACTGGGAGGGCCATCCGCTCCGCAAGGACTACGTCTTCCCGCGCCAGTACCACGGCATCCCCGGCACCTACGAGCTCGACTGGCAGCAGAAGCCCGACTACCCCGCGTGATCCTTCACACACCACCCACGCCGGACGCTGCGGGACCGGGGTCCTGCGCGCAATTGGCCTGCCTCACCGAAGCCTCCGCCCGCAAAGTCGGCAACGTCCATCCCCAAGCCTCCTTCGCCGACCTCACCTACAGCGACTTCATCACCAGCGCTCTGACCATCGCTCCCCTGCTCGACGTGGCTGCGCAGCGCGGCGTGGGCCAGACCATCCTCGCCTGCGTCCGCGCCACGCGTGAAGCGGTGGGAACCAACTCCAATCTGGGCATCGTCCTGCTGCTCACGCCGCTGTGCGCAACGCCCTCGGAAGTGGACCTTCGTCTTGGCGTCCGCGAAGTGCTGGCGAACCTCACCGACGCCGACACCGCAGCCGTGTACGAAGCCATCCGTCTGGCGCAGCCCGGGGGCCTGTCGCGCGTGGCGGAGGCCGACGTACACGACGCGCCCACCGTGCCGCTGCTTCAGGCCATGCGACTGGCCGCGGGACGTGACCAGGTGGCACGCCAATACGCCCATGATTTCTCGGACATCTTCGAGACCGTCACGCCCCGATTGCTGCGGTGGACCAGCCTCGGGTTCGACGTGGAGACCGCGGTGGTGGGCACGCACTTGCAACTTCTCGCCGACGAACCGGACAGCCTGATCGTACGCAAGTCGGGTCCAGCGACGGGGCTCGACGTTCAGAAAAGAGCCGCCGCGGTGCTCGACGCCGATTGGCCCGGCAGTGACGAATCGCGCCGGCGGTTCGACGCCCTTGACGCCTTCCTGCGCGAGGAGGGCCACCGTCGCAATCCCGGGTCCACCGCGGACCTCGTCACCGCCGGCCTCTTCGTGGCGTTACGCACCGGCCAGCTCGCTCCGCCAAGTCCATGCGCGTCCTGATCTACGAGTTCATCGCCGGCGGAGGCATGGTCCACACCGCGTTGCCGCGGGACCTGCTGCCCATGGGCCACGCCATGCTCCGTGCCGTGGTGTCCGAGTTCGCCGCCGCCGGTTGCGAGGTCGTCACCACTCGGGACCACCGTGTCCCGCACACCCCCGCCGCCCACAACCTCACGATTACCAGCGCCGCCGATCTCGTAGCGGTCTTTGACGACCTGCCGCGCCTGTGCCAGGCGGCGCTGGTCATCGCGCCGGAGTTTGATGGCATCCTCGAATCGCTCCTGCGTCGCGTGGAGAAGTCCGGCGTACGCAATCTGGGTTGCGCCAGCATCGTGGCGCAGCTCTGCAGCGACAAGCTCGCGCTGTCGCGACACCTGCTTGACGCTGGCGTCCCCACGCCCGCCACCGTTGCGTGGTCGCCCGGCCAACGCATCGCGTTCCCCGCGGTGGTCAAGCCCCGTTACGGCGTCGGCTGCGAGGACACCTTCATCTGTCGCAGCGACGCTGACCTTGCGAAGCTCCCCCCACGCACAGACTGGATATCGCAACCGTTGCTCCCGGGGGCGCCCGCGAGTGTGTCGTTCGTCCACGGCCGCCCGTTGCTCGCCGGATCGCAACGCATCGAGGGCCAGGCCCAACTGCGCTACCGCGGCGGAACCTTACCCCTGCCCCCGGAACTTTCTCACCGCGCCGCGTCGCTGGGTGATCGTTGCCTGCGCACGCTACCCGGCATGGCGAGCTACATCGGCATCGATCTGCTGCTGGGAGAGTCACCCGAGCAGGACGCGGTGGTCGAGATCAACCCGCGCATCACCATGTCGTTCATCGCACTGCAGCTCCTCTGCGCGACGAACCTGGCGCGCGCCATTCTGGACCCCGTTGCGCCGCTGTCGTTCCGCGACTCGGCGCTGAGCTACGATGGGAATGGGCAGCTTCTTCCCGGAGTCTCACGGTGAACACTTTGGGCATCGACATAGGCGGAGCCAACCTCAAGGCAGCCAACTCCGCCGGCGATGTCCACACCGAACCCTTCGCGCTCTGGAAACAGCCCGACCAGCTCGCCGCCAAGCTCCAGCAACTCACGCAGCGGCTGGGCAGCTGCGACCGACTGGCGATCACCATGACCGCGGAGCTCTGCGACTGCTTCACCGACCGAACACAAGGCGTGCGGCATGTGCTCCAAGCGATTCGCACCATCGCCCATCGGCGACAGTCCCTGGTCTGGTCCAGCAGCGGACGGTTCCTCGAACTCGACGCGGCGGAGCACGACCCGATGGGCGTGGCCAGCGCCAACTGGCACGCGCTGGCGACCTGGCTGGCGCGGCTGTACCCCGTCGGCCTTTCGCTTCTTGTTGACATCGGCTCCACCACCACCGATGTTCTCCGCCTCCGCCAAGGCAAGCCCGACGTCACCGGGTTCACCGACATCGACCGCTTGGCCACCGGCGAACTGCTCTACACCGGCTGCTCCCGCACCTCGCTCATGTCGCTCGGTCCCACGATCCCCTTCCGCGGCCGCGAGCGGGGCGTCATGGCGGAGCACTTCGCCACCACGCACGATGTCTACCTGCTCACCGGCCAGACAACCGAGGACCAGACCAACCGCGACACCGCCGACGGTCAGCCGCGCAGTCTGCGCCACGCCGCCGCTCGCGTGCTGCGTATGGTCGGCGCCGACCTGAGCCTCGCCACGCTCGAGGAGGCGCGGCAGCTCGCCGCTGACTTTGCCCGTCGCCAACGCCAGCTCATCAGCGCGGCAATTCATCGCGTGCTCGCCGACCAACGCCCGGACCAGGCGATCCTCGCCGGCAGCGGCGCTTTCATCGAAGCCGAGGTTCTGTCCTCGCTGTTCCCGGGGCTGCACGTCGAACGCCTGCACCACCGCATCGGACCCTTCGCCTCCACCGCCGCCTGCGCCTACGCGCTGGTGCAACTGCGGGACCGCATGGCATGAGCAACCTCCACGTCGCGAAGATCGGCGGAAGCCTGCTGGACCTGCCCGACCTCGTGCCGCGGTTCGAGCGGTGGCGCTGCGCTCTCTCTGGAGCCATGCTGCTGCTGGTCGGCGGAGGCGACGCCGCCGACCTGGTGCGGCGATTCGATCAACAGTCTCAGCTCGGCGAGGAACGCGGACACTGGCTGGCAGTGCGGGCGATGCAGTTCAACGCCTACGTCCTCGCCGCGGCGCTGCGCTGCCCCGTCGCGCGCGACGCGCCATCGTACACCCACGAGCCCTTGGCGGTGATCGATCCGTTGACCTGGCTGGAGGAAGAGGAATCAAGACACGGAGAATCCGTGCCGCATCGCTGGACTTTCACGAGCGATTCGATCGCCGCACACGTCGCTGCGCAGCTGGGTGCGCCACACCTGACGCTGCTCAAATCCACGGGGGAAGCCTCGGACTTGGTGGACGCGGACTTCGCGGACGCGGTGAGCCGCTTTCGGGGCCGTGTCACGCTGGTGAACCTGCGCGCTGACCCTCCGGCGTCGCGCCCCTGGCGATGACCGCCTTGAGCTGCTGCACACACGAGCCACGGACCGTCCCAAGGCGACCGCCCTCGCACGCCGCTCCGCGCACCGCGATCACGTCCGGCCGCAGCGCCATCGCCCACGGAAGCGCTCGGACATCGAGTGAGCCCGCGAGCGCCACGAGCAATCCGTGGCGATGCGCCCGGTCCACGATCGCCGGCAGACCCGACGCGTCGGGTGAATCGCGCAGGCTTCGTCCATCCTTGACACAGGTGTCGATGAGAATGCCCGCTGCTGGCCTGGCCACCGCCCAGTCCAGCACGTCCTGCACGCTGGGCCAAGGGTCATCGCCATGGAATCGCGCGTACGCCGCGGCGATGGGCGCGACCCCGACGCTCGTAAAGAGCGCCGAGAGTTGGTCCCGCCAATCCGGGCTCGACTCGCGCAGGCCCACTTTCGCCCAACTCACTCCCTCGGGAATCCAAGAGACATCGGGGGCTTCGCGCAGCTCGCCCAGTGCAACCGACACCGCGCACCGCCCGCTCACCGCGCGGACGACCTCCCGCACCGTCGCCGCGGAGGCAGCGCCGAGCGAGCCCCGCATCGGCTCCTTGACGTCGATGATGTCAGCCCCACCGGCGATCGCCGCGCGCGCCTCCTCGGCACTACGCACACTCACGAGCAGTCGCGTGGCGTTCACGTCACCTGCTCCGTGTCAGGCAGTTCCTCCGCCTGCGTGTTCTTGAGCACTTCGCGGAGCACCACGGTGGCGAAGCAGCCGCGCTCCAGTTCGAAGGCGAGCCTCAGGAACGGCCCACACTCGTCGGTGCCAGCGGAGACGTCGGGGTCCTTGACCGCCATGCGCATGGGCCTGCGACTGCCCGGGGCGCGGATCGCTCGGGGCAGAGCGCGCCAGTGTTCAAGGGTGACACCCAGCTCCCGCATCGCCGCCTGTTCCCACGCCAGCGGCTCGCCCGTGGGCTGCGTCATCTGGGCGCTCCACATCGGGCCGCTGGGCGAGACCTCCAGCTTCGCCACGCGTCCCCCCGCGCCGTTCTCCAGCCTGGCGGTCGCCTCGTCCACCGCGAAGACCGCCCTGCTGTCGTGCTTCCACGCCAAGTCCCCCGGTCGCAGTTCGTCGAGCAGCCCTCGCCGCAGTCGCTCGTCCAACACCCGGTTGAACACCGCGCTCTGCAGGCTGCACACGAAGAAGTCCAACTGCTCGCGGTCCATGGCGAAGACCGCCCGCTCGTACGAGCCGTGCTGCCGCATCGCGTCGAGCGCCTGGCGGTCGTGGCGCATGTGCATCGGCCAAAGCTCCAACGCCCTGCGGTAGTCCCCCTGCTCGTAGGCGGTGCGCGCTTCGCGCATACGGTCGCCGTCGGTGGGTTCGGGCCTGCCCAGCAGCAGGTCCAACAGCTCCCTCCACTGCCCACGCAGGAGAGCTGCGCCGATGTGATGATTGAGCTGGCGAACGCCGAATCGTTGCTCGCCCAGGAAGTTCGCTGCGCCCCGCCGCGCCAGGGCTTCGACGACGCGCCGCGCCCGCACCACGGCGTCGAGCGACACGTCACGCACCTTGATGATGAAGCGATTGCCCGCGTGATGTCCCCGCCGCAGCTTGTTGCCGTGACGTTGCGCCCAGAGCAACTGGAAAGGCGTGTAGGCGATGCGGGCGAGCAGTTCCTTGTCGCGCGACGCGTCGGGCAGGTAAACACTCAGGTGCTGACGTGTGACGGCGTGCTTGTCCTTGAGGCCGGCGTAACCGATGTCGCTGCGGCGCACCTTGAACAGCTTGGCCAGCCGATGCACCACGTCGAGCGTGGTCATGCCGCGCTTCTGGATGTAAAGCATCAGGTGCTCGCCGCTGCCCGCGGGTTGATAGAGCGGCTGCTCCTCGACAAGGAAGTCCTCGTCGCGCTGCCGAAGGACCCCGCCGCTGCCCGGCAGCTCCGGCGTGCGGTAGGCGAGCGAGGCGACAGGCAAGAGGCGTGACATGATCGATGAGGGATGAATGATGAACGCTGATTGATGAGTGATGATGTTAAACGCACGGTCCCGGATTGCTTCTCCCATCCTCAATCTTTCATCATCCATCACAACCTTAATCTTCCGGGCACCGGTTCGTCACCAGCTCTCGGAAGGCGGTGAGGAGTTGTCGCGTGACCGTGCCGATCGCGCCCGAGCCGATCACCCGCCCGTCCACCTTGGTCACGGGCACGACCTCGGCGGCCGAGCCGGTGAGGAACATCTCCTGCGCGGTGTAGAGGTCGTGCTTGGTCAGGTCGAAGCGCAGCACGTCAATGCCGGCGCGTCGCGCCAGCTCGATCACGACGTTCATGGTCACGCCCTCGAGGATGCCCGCGTGCAGCGGCGGCGTGAGCAGCACGGTCCTGCCCTCGAACCGACGGGCGATGAAGATGTTGTCTCCGGTGCATTCGGCGACGAAGCCCTGGGCGTTGAGCATCACCGCCTCGAGCACGCCGGCGTCGATGGCGTCGATCTTCGCCATGATATTGTTGAGGTAGTTCAGGCTCTTGATGCGCGGCGAGAGCGCCGCGGGGTGGTTACGCATCACCGAGCTGGTGATGATGGGCATGCCCTGCTCGTAGATCTCGGTGGGGTAGAGCGAGATCGCGTCGTTGATGATGAACACGCTGGGCGTCTTGCACAGGAAAGGATTCAGTCCCAGCGAACCCACGCCGCGGGTCACGCACAATCGGATGTAGCCACGCGTGGTCCCGTCGCCCTGGGTGTTGGCGGCCACGGTGTCGCGCATCGCCTGGGCGAGTTGCTCGGGCGTGTAGGGGATGCTCAGACGGATGGCGCGGGCGGAGTCGAAGAGGCGCGTCAGGTGCGTGGCCATCTTGAAGATGCGCCCGTGGTAGACGCGGATGCCCTCGAAGACGCCGTCGCCGTAGAGCAGGCCGTGGTCGTAGACGTTGACCATCGCCTCCGCGGGAGGGACGAGCTTGCCGTTGAGCCAGATTTTCGAGGGTGAGGACACGTGGGCGCCTTTCACTGCGGGAACGGTTGCGCAGACGACAATCGGGCGATTATACATTCGTCCGCGGCGAGGGTAGCTTGTTGACTGGGATGAAGCTCGGATTCATGACCTTCGCCTGTCCGCAGTGGTCGCTGGATCGTGTGCTGCGCGGCGCGAAGGAGCACGGCTACCAGGGCGTGGAGGTGCGCTGCGACGCCAAGCAGGCGCACGGCGTGGAGGTCTGGTCCACGCGCGGCGACCGCGCCCGCATCCGCCGCCAGTTCGAACGCAACGGCGTGGAGTTGTGCTGCCTGGCCACCGGGCTGCAACTCACGCAACGGGACATCTCCGAGGCGGCGCTGCAACGATTCCGGCTCGCCTCCTCGCTGGGCTGCCCGGGCGTGCGTGTGTTCTGCGGCCCGCCGGCGCTTCGGGACGACGTGGCCGGCGCCGTCGATGCCGTGACGCAGCGCCTGATCGAACTGGCGCCGCTGGCGGAGGAGAACCAGGTGCAGATCTGGCTCGAAACGCACGACACCATGAGCCGCGCTTCGCTCGCCGCCCAGGCGGTCCGCCGCGCCAATCGAATCAACGCGGGCATCAACTACGACAACCTGCACCCCTACCGCACGGGCGAATCACTCCAGGACACGTTCACCGCGTTGAGCGGGCTGATCCGCCACTGCCACTTTCACGACGCCCTGAACAGCGCCGAGCAGGTGGTCATCACGCCCTTTGGCAAAGGCCAGATGCCGATGGAGGACATGCTCCGTGCCCTGGCTGCCGCGGGATACGACGGCTACCTCAGCGGGGAATGGTTTCACGATCAGTACGGCGAAGACCCCAACGAAGCGCTCGACCGTTACCACCGCGACGTGACCACGCTGGCGGAACGCGTGGGCGTAACCATTCAGAAGTAGGTGCGACGATGTCCCACTCCGGTCCGGAACTTCTCCACAACGCCGGGGCTCGACTGGGCGAAGGCGCGATCTGGGATTCGCGGCGGCAACGCCTGCTCTGGATCGATATCGAGATGCGCTTGCTCCACGAGTTCGACCCGGTCACCGGCCGCAACGTCAGCCTCGACCTGGGGCAGATGGTCGGCACGGTCGCGCCGCGTCGCGTCGGCGGGGTCGTCCTGGCGCTGCACCATGGCTTGGGCTGCCTGCCCCCTGACAGCCGCCGCCCCGAGATCTGGTGCGACCCCGAAGCCCACCTGCCCACCCGCTTCAACGACGGCAAGTGCGATCCGGCGGGTCGCCTCTGGGCCGGCACCCTGGGCGTCGATAAACACAGCGGCAACCCCATCGGCGCGCTCTACCGCCTTGACGCCGATCGACGTGCGCACCGCATGATCGAGGGCATCGCCTGCTCCAACGGCATCGCCTGGAGTCACGACTCCAAGCGGATGTATTACATCGATACGCCCACGCTTCGCATCGACCTGTTCGACTTCGATCTGCCCTCGGGAGCCATCGCCCATCGCCGACCGCTGTGCGCCTTCGACACAGGCGTGGGGTACCCCGACGGCATGACCATCGACGCGGCGGGCGATCTCTGGGTCGCCTTCTGGGACGGCTCGTGTGTCCGAAAGATCGATGGCGGCACGGGCCGGGTGCTCGCCACGCTTGATCTGCCGGTCACCCGCGTCACCTCCGTGGCGCTGGGCGGACCCGACCTGCGGGACCTGTTCATCACCACGGCGCATACCGGGTTGAGCGACGAACAACGCAGGAAACAGCCGCACGCCGGCTCGCTCTTCGTCACTCGCGTGGACACCCCCGGGGTGCCCGCATTTGAGTTCGCCGGTTAAGGAGTTCAATTATGTATCGAATCGTGCTTCTGCTGCTTGCAATGACCTGCCCCGTGCTTGCGCAGAGTTCACCGCTCACCACGACGCTCTACTGGGAGAACGACGGCACGGTCCTCAAGCCCAACAACGAGACCGATCGCCACTACACCAACGGGCTTGCCCTGACGCTCGCGGGTCCGAATCAGACTGTTGCTGACATCGGGCGTGAACTTCCCCTGCTGGGCATGGACGCGTCGCAGATGCGTGGATCGCTGGGTCTGATCGCAGGCCAACTTATTTTCACGCCGGACAACATCGACTCCCGCGATCCGATACCCACCGACCGTCCCTACGCGGGCTACCTGTTCCTTGGCGGCTACGCCCAACGTGCTGACGATCATGTCATGGATCACGTCCAAGTGGACCTCGGGCTCATCGGCCCATCCTCCGGCTCGGAGACGGTGCAACGCGGCGTCCACTCCCTCTTTGCACTGGAGCGCCCCAGCGGGTGGGACAACCAGCTTCACGACGAGCCCACGATCCAGTTTTACGCTCGACGAAAGTATCGTTTTGACTTCTTCGACAACGCCGCCCAGGTGATCCCCGAGGCCGGGCTTGCGCTGGGAACCGTCTATCGCCACCTCGAAGGCCACGTCACGCTACGCGCGGGGTGGAACCTGCCGGACGACTTCGGCCCCGGCCGCATCGCGAACGTGGGCTCCACATTCGCCATACCGGATCAGGGTTGGATGTTCTATGTCTTTGGCCGCGTGGGCGGCCGCGTCGTTCAGCACAACACTTTTCTTGACGGAAACAACTACCGTGACAGCCTGGGCATCGACGAAGAACGCTTGGTCGGCGAAGCCCAGCTGGGCTTGACTCTGCGGTACGCCCTGGAGCGGTGGGCCATCGGCGCCACCTACGCCCAGACCTTCCTCACCCACGAGTACGAACGCCAGCCCTCCGGCGACGCCTTCGGGGCGCTGTCCATCTTCGTGACTTGTGGGTACTGACGCGTCGCACGAGGACGTCATGCTCCAGAACGACGCAACGGCTTTTGATCTACTGCTATTCAGTGAATCCCGAGATGAACAACTCGATCATCGAACAGAAGTACAGGCAGGCGCTGGCCGGCCTGGCGGGAAATATCAAACGGGTGATGGGTTATGACGAGCCCGTGCTCATTGAGGGCGGTGGGTATCCCGGCGTGTGGTTGGAGTGCGCTCCCCTGGAGGGCCTGGTGTATGGACGGATCAATCCGGTCGTGGCGCGGTCGAATCACGATGTGTTCTTTCACCACCAGCGAGAGGACGGGTATATCCCTTGTTATGTGTGGGTGAAAGAGATTGGCACGACGCAGATTCAGATGGTGGTGCCGATCGCCGCCACCGCGTTGGAGACGGCGGAGTTGCTCAACGACGAGGGTTTTCTGGCGCGGGCGTACGCGGCGTGCGTGCGGTGGGACGAGTGGCTCGCGCGGCACCGCAACACGCGAGGGACCGGTTTATGCGAGGCGTTCTGTGAGTACGACACGGGGCACGATCACAGCCCTCGATTCGCGGGCCTGCCTCGGACGTGTCCGGGGAATGACCCGGCGGTCTGCCCCCGGGCGGGGAAGCTGCCATATCTCGCGCCGGACCTGTCAGCAACGGTGTTCGGCGGCCGCGTGGCGCTGAGCAAGATGGCGCAACGATTGGGAAAGACGCACGAGTCGGAGATGTGGCAGGAGAGGGCTGACACGATCAGGGCCCTGATCCTTCGACACTGTTTTGACCCACAGGACGAGTGTTTCTACGACGTGGACAGCGACGGGCAGTTCGTGCGCGTCCGCGGTGATGCGCTGACGCGCGTGCTCGGAGAGCATGTCGTGGACCAGCCGCTGTTCGAGCGCATCTACGAACGTCACATCAAGAGTCCTCAGGGGTTCTGGCCCCCGTACCCGCTGCCGTCCATCGCGATGAGCGACCCTGCGTTCGTGAAAGAGTTGCCGCGGAACTCCTGGGGCGGAGCTTCGCAGGCGCTCACCGCGTTGCGAACCCCGCGCTGGTTTGAGCACTACGGAAAACAGGAGGATCACGCGGACCTGATGCGCCGCTGGGTGAGCGCGATCACCGCGGCCCCGGCGTTCATGCAGCAGATGAACCCTTGGACCGGCGAGTTCTCCACGGCCGAGGGTTATTCGCCGTCGATGCTCGTGCTGATCGACTTCGTTGATCGTCTGGGGCTGCTCAGAGGAAGCTGACTATCGCTTGATGCGCGCCGAGCCGCCGCCGGCCACGTGCATCAGTTCGTCGAGGGTGATCTGGCTGGTGTCGCCGCGGGTGCTCATGAGCAGTGCGCCGTGCGCCACGCCCAGGTCGGCGCACTCCCTCGGGGACTTGCCGGTGAGGAAGCCATACGCGAAACCGCTGGCAAAACCGTCGCCCCCGCCCACGCGGTCTTCGATCTCCAGGCCTTCGAACTTCACGCCGTCGTAGAACTGCCCCTCGTGCCAGAGGATGGCGGACCAGTCGTTGATCAGCCCGGACTTCACGCCGCGGAGCGTGGTGCCCACGACTTGGATGTTGGGAAAATCCTTGACGACCTTCTCGACCATCGACTTGAAGGCGCGGGTGTCGATCTCGCCTTTCTCAACATCCACGCCCGGGACTTCGTAGCCGAGCACTTTCTGAAAATCCTCTTCGTTGCCGATCAGGGCGTCGATGTAGGGGACGAGCGGCTTGGTGGTTTCGATGGCGGTCCTGGAGTTCCAGAGTTTGGAGCGGAAATTGAGGTCGTACGAAACGATGGTCCCCGCGTCGTGGGCAGCCTTGACGGACTCCGCGACGACCTTGCGGGTGGATTCGGAGAGCGAAGCCATGATGCCCCCGGTGTGGAACCAACGAACACCCTCGCGGAAGAGCCTGGCCCAATCCACGTCGCCGGGGTTCATGCCCGCGGTGGCGCTGTGTCCACGGTCGTAGAGCGTAACGCTGGCGCGGCGACCGGTGCCGACCTCGGTGAAGTTCAGCCCGATGCGGTCCCTGTTGCCCACGCCGTCGTACTTGCGGTTGACCGCGTAGCGCAAGTCCACGCCCACGCCGCGGGCGTGATTGCGGACGATGGCGCCGAGGGGCGAGTCGTTCAGTCCGCCGACCCATCCGGTGCGAAGGCCCAGCCTCGCCAGGGCGTAGGCGACGTTGTACTCGCCGCCGCCGACCCAGACCTCGAGTTGGTTGGCAAACTCGATGCGGCCGTGTCCGGGCGGCGAGAGTCGCACCATGCACTCGCCCAGGGAAACGAGGTCCAAGGCGCAGGATTTCTCGTCACGAAGCTTCAGCGGCATGTTGGAGTCCTTTGCGAGTAAAGAACCGCATTGTGGAGCGGCATACGAACCGCGTCAAACGCTCCACCGGGATCGGGTGAGCATGCTGTGTCGAGCGCAACGGGATGTGGGCCCGAAGGAGAGCGGTCGGCCCGGGTTCACAGGCATCGTGGCCGAGCGACTGGACGGGACAGGGGAGGTTCTGGGGGCCGAGAGATGACGCGCGCAGGACCCGGCCAGGATGGCCGGGCTATATGCTTCGTCAAAGGAGGCCGCGCTCGCGGAGGGCGGCGACGAGGGCGGCCTTGCTGGCGGAAGACAACTCGCACAGCGGCAGGCGGAGTTCGCCGGTGTCTCGTTTGAGCAGCGCCAAGGCGGCCTTGATCGGGATCGGGTTGGTCTCGATGAACATCGCCTTGCAGAGTGGGAAGAGCTCGAGGTGCAGCTTGCGAGCCAGGGCGAAATCGCCGGCGAAGGCGGCGTTGGTCAGCGCTTTGACACGGTCGGGCACGAGGTTCGAGAGGACACTCACCACGCCGGTGCCGCCCACGCTCATGATGGGCAACGTGAGCGAATCGTCGCCCGACAGAACAAAAAACTTCCGGGGGCACAACGCTGCAATCTCGGAGGCGATATCGAGGGAGCCGGTGGCCTCTTTGATGCCCACGATGTTGGCGTGCTTGGCCAGCCGCGCCACGGTCTGCGGGGTCATGGTGATGCCGGTGCGACCGGGGATGTTGTAGAGGACGATCGGGATGGCCACCTTGTCGGCGATGGCGGCAAAGTGGCGATACAGGCCCTCCTGCGTGGGTTTGTTGTAATACGGGTTGACCATCAAGGCCGCGTCGGCGCCGACCTTCTTCGCGTGGCGGGTCAGTTCGAGGGCTTCCTCGGTGGAGTTGGAACCGGTGCCGGCGACGACCTTGACGCGGCCGGCGGCACGGTCGACGACTTTCTCGATCACCGCGCGGTGCTCCGCGTGGCTGAGGGTGGGGGACTCGCCGGTGGTCCCGACGGGAACCAGCCCGTCGATCCCGTGAGCGATCTGGAACTCGACGTTCTTCGCCAGGCGGGCGAAGTCGATTTTGCCCTTTCGGAAGGGCGTGATCATCGCGGTCAGTGCGCCTTGAATCATGGCGATAGTAAAGCAGAAATACACGTCAAGAACAAAAGAAGCGGCAGAGGAGACTCACCACAGAGCACACAGAGAGCACAGCCGCGGAGGGATTGGGGTCTGTGATCACTCCCCAGAATGCTTTCTCGGTGCTGTCTGTGTGCTCTGTGGTGAGGTCTTTGAAGGCTTCGCCGGAAGGATCATCGCTGCCGCAGCGCCAGGATGAGTTCGACTTTGCCCGCGTGTTCGCCGAGTTTCTGGGCGATCGCCTCGGTGGGGAGGCCCTGGTCGGCCAGTTCGTAGACCGCCTGCACTTTCGGATCGCTGGCGGGCGCGGCGGCGGACGAGGAAAATGGCGACGGGGGCAAGGAGGCGGCGGATTCGGAGAGTCTGGCGATGCGGGCGTCGGCGTCGCGGATGAGCTTGTCGAGTTGCGCGCTCTTGTTGTCCAGTTGAGCGCCAAGACGTTTGGCCATCTGCTCGATCTCGACCATCAGGTCCTCCATGTCGCCGCGCATCCCGCGTGCCTGCCGCAGACGTTCGACCTGCTCGGCTGGGGTGAGCGACCCGGCGGCGGACCGGCGGCGCTTGATGATGCGCATCATGAGCCAGGCGGTGAGCAGGACCAGCCCCGCCACGAGCGTGAGGCTCTGGAGAAGCGAGTCCTTGCCGGTGAGCGTCTGCGCGATGAGAGGGGACAAGGGCATACGCGGTCTCGTCATGATACCCCGGCGATCCGCGGGGCAAGAGCGTCCCGGCGGCGGCGGATCAGGGATAATGCCCCCGTGCCACGCGGGACTCATCACGAGTTGGTTCGAGCGACGGCGGCGGCGCTGCGGCGGCGCTGCGGCGTGAAACGGGGCGATCACCTGCTCGTGGCGTGCAGCGGCGGGCCCGACAGCGTGGCGATGCTGCGTGCGTTGTCGAGCCTGGCGCCGCGTCGGGGGTGGGAACTGCGGCTGAGCGTGGCGCACGTGCAGCATCATCTGCGTCCCGAGTCGGCCAGCGAGGGCGACGCGGTGTTCGTGGAGCGTCTGTGTCGGCGTCTGGCGCTGCCGCTGCTGCGGACGGACCTGGGCCCGATCCGGGATGGGAATGTCGAGTCGCAGGCGCGGCGGGGCCGATACGCGGCGCTGCTGGGCATGGCGCAGCTCGTTGGGGCGCGATTCGTCGCGGTGGCGCATCACGCGGACGACCAGCTCGAGACGGTGCTGATGCGGCTGGTGCGCGGCTCGTCGCTGCGCGGGCTGGCGGGCATGGCGTGGAGGCGACGGATGACGCGCACGGTGACGCTGGTGCGACCGCTGCTGGGCGTGGACCGAGCGGCGGTGCGCGACTACCTGCGCCAACTGCGCCAGCCGAGCCGGTCGGACGCGACGAACCACGACGTGCGGCGATGGCGGGCGCGACTGCGACGGGACGTGCTGCCGGTGCTGCGACAACTGCGGCCCGACGCGGCGGGCAAGGCGGTGGCGCTGGGCGATAAGCTGCGTGCCGCGGCGCGGCTGGTCGATCGGCAGGTGCGACAGCTCACGCGGACGATGGACGCCGGGGCGATGAGCCGCGGCGAACTGCGTGGGCTGTCGGCGCTGGTGCTGGGCGGGCTGCTGCGGCGGGTGCTTGGGGGTGCGGGAGTTCCCAGAGACGCAATGGGCAGTCGGGCGCTGGCGCCACTGGTGCGCGCGGTACGTGACCGTGTGGGCGGCGAGCGGCGATTCGAGTTTCGCCACGGCGTTCGAGTGACGGTGACGCGGGAAAGGGTCAGCGTCGCCAGTTTACCTTCGGGGCGTCGCCCCAGAGCGTCTCGAGGTCGTAGAAAGCCCGCTTCTCTGAGTCAAAAACGTGCACGACCACGTCGATGAAGTCCAGCACCAGCCAGCGCAGCGGCTTGTCCGACTGGCGGCCGAGCAGTTCCAGGTCATAGTCACGAGAGAGCTCTTCGATCTCGGTTCCGACGGAGGCCATCTGTCGGTCGCTGGTGCCGGTGGCGAGGAGGACAAAGTCGGTGACGCTGGACAGCCCGCGCACGTCCAGTGCCAGGACTTCGGTGCAGTGACGGTCGCTCAAGAGTCGAGCGGCAGCGGCGACGAAACGGACGACGGAGGCCTGCTCGGCAGCGCCGCCACGTCGCGCCTGACGCTCGGTGGAGTCGGTGTTCAGTCCGAGCGTGGTCTGGTCGCGGGGTGTGCGGGGGGGCATGGGTGGGGTTCGGGGTTCGGGGTTTGGAGATTGGGGGCAGGGATCAGGAAACGATCGGGCTTTATAACCCCGATCCCTGATCCCTGCACCCTGCACCCCATCACTCAGAGCCCGAGCAGCGCTCCGATGATCGGGCTGAACTTGACGATCAGGCCCGCGAAGACGACGGAGACGACGCTCATGAGCTTGATGAGGATGTTCAGGGACGGGCCGGAGGTGTCCTTGAAGGGATCGCCCACGGTATCGCCCACGACGCCCGCCTTGTGCGCGTCGGAGCCTTTGCCACCGAACTGCCCGGACTCGATCCACTTCTTGGCGTTGTCCCAGGCGCCGCCGGCGTTGGCCATGAAGATCGCCACCGCGAAGCCCGAGGAGGTCGCCCCGGCGAGCAGACCCATGACGCCCGAGACGCCCAGGATCAGCCCCACGACGACCGGGATGGCGATCGCCAGGATCGAGGGCACGAGCATCTCACGCTGCGCCCCGGCGGTGCTGATGGCCACGCAGTTGGCGTAGTCGGGATAGGTCTTGCCGTCCACCACCACCGAGAAGGGCCACTTCTTGGGGTCGGCGATGTCGGCATCGCTCATGCCCTGGGCCTTGAATCCCTTTCGCATGATGGCGAACTGTCGGCGACACTCGTTCATCATGGCGAAGGCGGCGCGGCCCACGGCCTGAAGGGTCAGCGAGCAGAAGAGGAACACCGCCATAACGCCCAGGAACAAGCCGCAGATCACCTGCGGATTCATCAGCGTCACATCGTAGAACTCCAGCAGCTGAGGCAGCGTGGCGGTGGAGGCGGGCAGGACTCGGAACTCGGTCGTGGTCTCTTCCGCCAAGACGCGTCCGACGTACCAGCCGTGCGCCTTGTCGAAGTCGATGGTGGGTTTCACGCCGGCGTCGAGCGCCGCCTGAACCGGTGCGAGGTTGTCCGCCAGGAGCAGGCCCGCGTCGCGCTGCGCCGCTTCGCCCAAGACGAACAGGCCGTGGCCCATGTAGCTGCCGGCGGGCCCGGTGAATTGCTGCGCCTGCTGGGTGAGGCTTCCCTGGACGGTGATGATGTAGGCCGCCAGCAGCGCCAGAGCGGTCAGCGCCGCCGAGCCGATGGCGAAGCCCTTGCCGATGGCGGCGGTGGTGTTGCCCAGCGAGTCGAGCTTGTCGGTGCGCTCACGCACGAAGGGAGGCTGATGGGTCATCTCGGCGTTGCCGCCGGCGTTGTCGGCGATCGGGCCGTAGGCGTCGGTCGCCAGCGTGATGGACAGCGTGGCGAGCATGCCCACCGCGGCGATGCCTACGCCAAAGACGCCCATGAAGAAGACCTCGCGTCCGCCGGCGGCGGTGAAGGCGATCATGATCGCCGCCACCGTCGTCACCAGCGCCAGCCAGGTGCTCTTCATGCCGATGGCGATGCCCGCGATGATGACCGTGGCGGGCCCGGTCAGCGCCTGCTCCGCGATGTTCTGCGTGGGCTTGAAGTCGAAACTGGTGTAAATCTCGCTGCCCTTGGCGATGACGAGACCAGCGATCAGCCCCGAGAGAATGGCGATCCAGACGCCCAGGTAAGACACCGCCTCGACCTTGCCCAGCAGCACGTAGAGCACGCCCAGCGAGCCGACGACGATCAGGGCGCTGGAGCCCCACACGCCGGTGTTGAGCGCCTTGAGCAGATCGCCCATGGTGGCGCCCTCCTTGGTGCGCACGAGGAAGATCGAGAGGATCGAGGCGAGGATGCCCAGGCCCGCCAGCGCCGCGGGCGCGACGACCAGCGCCATGGCCTCGGTGGCGTTGAGTTGCAGCCGCACCGCCGCCGCGGCCGCCAGCGCCATCGCCGCGAGGATCGCGCCGTAGTAGCTCTCGTAGAGGTCGGCGCCCATGCCCGCCACGTCGCCCACGTTGTCGCCCACGTTGTCGGCGATGGTCGCGGGGTTGCGGGCGTCGTCCTCGGGGATGCCCGCCTCGACTTTGCCCACCAGGTCCGCCCCGACGTCCGCCGCCTTGGTGTAGATGCCCCCGCCCACGCGCGCAAACAACGCCTGCAGCGAAGCGCCCATGGCGAAGGAGAGCGTCACCGTGGTCACCGTGGTCAGCGAGCCGATGTCGAACACCTGCGTGAACAGGAAGAACCACACGCTCACGTCCAGCAGCGCAAAACCGGTGACGCACAGGCCCATGACCGCCCCGGCGCGGAAGGCGACCTTGAGCCCGTCGTTGAGCGACTTCTTTGCCGCCGCCGCCGTCCGCGAGTTGGCGGCCGTGGCGGTCTTCATGCCAAAGTACCCGCACAGGCCCGAGAACAACCCCGCGATGGGCACGCCCAGCGCCGAGAGCGCCGGCTGCAACCGCAGCCCATACGCCAGCACCAGCAGCACCGCCACCAAGATGAGGAAGACCACGATGACGACCTTGCGCTGCCGCGCCAGATACGCGTAGGCGCCGGCACGAACCGCCGCGGCGATCCGCACCATCTCCGGCTCACCCTCGTCGCTGGCCATGATCGCCTTGAAGAAGACGAACGCCATGACCAGCGCCGCGATGGCGCCCACGGGCGCAACGTAATAAGCCGGCGGCAGCGGCTCGGCGGCCAGCAGTGGAGAACATAGCAGCGCCAGCAGCGCTGCAGCCATGAGTCCGGTGTGGCGACTCGACAACATGTTGGAACCTCCCAATAGCGAACCCTGAAATGTCCTGCCGCGGCGCCGAGGCGTGAACGTCATGCCCCGGTGCAACACCCGCGGCTGCTTGACCTGCCCATGCTCCCCGCCTGCCCCCGCCCTTGGCCCCCCGGCCCCCGCGGCCCCCGGAGACCGAAACATCATCGCGGCGGACGACCGCCACGCATCGGACCCTTAAGCGTCTTGCGCTCCGGCCGCGGCGGCAACAGACCCGCCTGCGCCTGCGCGCGCTTGAGCGTCTTGCGCATCGCACGGCGACGCTTCTCGCTGGGCTTCTCGTAGTACGCCCGACGCTTGAGGTCCTTCGTCAGGCCCTCTTTCTCGCACATCTTCTTGAACCGACGCAGCATCTGCTCCGCCGACTCGCCCGCTCGTGCCTTGATCCGAATCGCCATGGATCCATCGTCCTTTCGTGGGCTGAGCCGCCCTCAAAGTCACCGGCCAAGCTCGAACAACAAGACCGGCATTATGGCAGCACTTCGACCGGCCCGCAAATGGACCGTAAGGTATTTGGGACTCGCAGGTCTGGAATCGCCCGGGTTTGCGCCGTTCAGCTCCGTTGGAGTAAAAATCTATAATCCCCGAGGAAGCTTCTTATGATCCCCGGCATTTCATACTGGTCGCTGGAGCACGGGTCGTCCAACGCGCTTCCGCTCGACGATGCGTTGCGCGTGGTCAAGGCGGCCGGGTTCAAGGCATTGGAACTGACGCTCTCGCACCAGGGTGTGCTGCACACCCAGAGCAGTCAGGCGGAGTGTCAAGCCGCTCGCCGACGGGTGGACGCTTCGGGGCTGCACGTCTCGACCGTCGCCAGCGGGCTGAACTGGGGCTGCAACCCGGTGAGCAATGACGCGAAGGTGCGTGACCAATCCAACGCCATCACCGAAGCCCTGCTGCAACGCACGGCCTGGCTGGGCTGCGAAGCGCTGCTCTACGTTCCGGGGATCGTCAGCTGCCCTTTCGTGCCCGATCAGAAGGTGTGCTACGACCATGCGCTCACACGCTGTCGAGAGAATCTCACGCGATTGCTTCCGATCGCGGACCGTCTGGACGTGGACCTGTGCATCGAGAACGTCTGGAACGGGATGTTCCTATCACCCGTGGAGCTGGCGCAGTTCGTGGACAGTTTCCGCAGCCGCCGGCTGGGCGTCTACCTGGACCTGGGCAATCTCCTGGGCTACCACCAGCACCCGCCGCACTGGATCGAAGTCCTCGGCTCACGCATCAAACGCGTCCACGTGAAAGACTTCAAGCACAACTTCGGCAACTCAGGCGCCTACAGCTTCTGTCGGCTCGGCGAGGGCGACGTGCCTTTCGCGGAGAGTGTCACGGCGCTGCGGACGGCGGGTTACGAAAAAACCTTGATCGCGGAGATGATGCCCTACACGCCGGGGCTGCTCGAACACACCGCGGAGCAGTTGTTGAAGATGCTTGCCTCGAAGCGCTCGGCGTAACGACGTGGGCTTCGTCATCAACCCCGTGCCGGAGATCATCAACAAGGTCGCGGAGCTGGGCGTGCAGCTGGTGCCCGCGGACGACAAGATCGTGGCGGACACGGTCAACACCGCCGCCGCGAGCGAGGGCTTGAACCTCGCCAAGCCGGTGAGCTGCCTCGCTCTGGATCGCGTGCGTCTCGTCGCCACTGGGGTGACCGGGCCGCGGTTGGGGTGGGCTCACTCGCCCGTGACCACGACGATCTCCACGCGCCGGCTCTTGGCTTTGCTCTCCCGCGCCCGATGCTCGCCAAAGCCCGCCGCGTAGGTGCGCGCCGCGTCCACGCCCGCCTGATTCAGGAACCGCGTCACCGCCGCCGCCCGCTGAAGGCTCAGCTCCAGGTTGTCCGTCCAACGACTGCGACGGATCGGGTCCGTATCGGTGTAGCCCTCCACGCGGATGGTCTGACCCGCGTAGTCGCTGTTGATCACCCCGGCGATCTGTTCGAGCGTTCGCTTGGCGGAGGTCTTCAGGTCCACCTTGCCCGAGTCGAACAGCACGTCACCGGGCACGCGAACGTAGATGTTCCCGCCCGACACGCCGGTCTCCACCCCCGGGATCGCCGCGAACCCGGAGTTCGCCGCCGCGGAGGGCGCGGGGCCCGCGGCGCGGGCAGCGTCCATCTCCGCTCGCAAACGCGCCGCCTCGGACGACAGACTGTCGCGCTCGCCCTGCACCTGCTCCAGGCGGCTGCGCAGGTCGCGGTTCTCGTTGAACAACGCGTCGTTCTCCGCACGCAGGCGGTCCTGACAGCCCGTGAGCGATACAAGCCCCAGCAGTCCCACCAGCGTCAGAACGGTTCGAGTGGAGGTGTTCATGTGGTTCCCCTGTGTAAGAAAATGTCGGATGTCGGATGTTGGAGTCAATCGCCATCCCCTTGAAGCATCATACCTTTAACAGGGCGCGGTAGAAATCAAGGATCGGCTGACGCAAGAGCATCACGCACAGCGCCGCGACCGCCAGGTGCGGGCCGTAGGGAATCGGTCGGTGCCGCACCTTCAGAACGCTGGTCAGGCCGAACTGCACCGCGGCGTAGGTCAGCCCGATGAACGGCGCGAGAAAGAAAACCATGGTCGTGTCCATCGCGCCCAGCGCGGCGCCGACGGCGGCGAGCAGATGCACGTCGCCCAACCCCATGGCCTCCTTGCCGAAGGCCAGCGTGCCCAGGATGCGTGTGAACCAGATCAGTGCCCCGCCCACGAGGTAGCCCAGCACCACGCCCGCCAGCACGTGCAGCGGCAGCGGATAGGTCTGGCTCGTCAGCCCCAAGTCACTGGTCGGGACCAGGTATCGTCCGATCAGTGCGCCGGCGATGGGGAAGGCCAGGAACAACAGTTCCTTGCCCATCTCGCGCCGCGCATGCGGGTACGCCAGCCAGTCGTGGATGTCGGTGACGGACTGCGGCTCGGGCAGCGACCCGACCGCTGCCGGCTCCGTCGCGGGCGGCGAGGCGGGCGGAAGGTACTGCTCGATGTCGTCGAAGCTGCGCGGCAGCAGGCCCCGCCAGAGCAGCGCCACCGCCACGCTCAATCCCGCCGCCGCGCCCAGCACCGTGTGCAGGTGACGGTCGCTCGTCGTCGCCGGCGCGAACCGCTCCACCTCCTCCACCCACACCGCCGCGACCGGCAGCAGCAGCAGCGTCACGCCCGTGGTGAACCATGGAATGTTCAGCGGGATGATGTAGTGACGAGCGTCGATGACCGTGGCGGCGAGCAGTCCGCCCACGAGGATCAGGTGCGTCACGAGGATCGGCCAGGTCGGCGCCAGCCCCGCCTCGCGGAACTCGGGGCGGAAGTCGGTCTTGTAGTAGACGTAGAACATGCCCGCGTAGAGAACCGCGCCCAACACTTCCACCAGCAGATACTGCGGACTGATCGGGCTTCTGCACCCGTCGCATCGCCCGCGCAGCGCCAGCCAGGCCAGGATCGGCACGTTCTCGAACCAGCGCAGCTCGCGCCCGCACTTGGGACACGCCGACTGCGACCGCCACAGGCTCTTGCCCTCGGGCGTGCGGAGGATCACCACATTCAGGAAACTGCCCACGCAGGCGCCGTACGCGGTGAACAGGACGAAGAAGGGCCAGAACCATCTCATGCTTGGCGCTCGGTCGGTTGCGATGCGTCCTGAGCGTCGTCCGTCTCGGCGCCCTCGCCCAGCCGCAGCGAGCCGTCGGGCTTAAGCGTCAGCTCCTTCACCCGCGCCTCGGCGTGGTCGAGCAGCTTGCGACAATGACCCACGAGTTTCATGCCTTTCTCGTAAGCGCGCAGGCTCTCCTCCAGCGGCGCCTCGCCCGACTCGATCCGGGAAAGAATCGCCTCGAGCTCTTCCAAAGCGCTCTCGAACGTCGGGGGTTTGTCCTTCGCGGCCATGGGCGCTAAGAGTCTACCTCATCATCCCTCGGCTGCGAGAAGAGGCTCGGGCCGCGCGCCTCGTCCTTGGCGGGGCGGCGGAGCGGGGCGCCGCCCACGACCCGGCTCTCGAACTGCCCGTCGCTCACCCGCGTGGTCAGAAGCCCGCCGGGCTTAGCCTGCGCCACGGCGCGGACCACACCGCCGGCCGCGTCGAGCGTGATGCTGTACCCACGCTGCAGCACGGCGGTGGGCGAAACGGCGCGCAACTGGCGCGCCAGGGCATCGAGCCGATCCGCCCGCGCCCGCTGCAGACGAGGCAGGGCCGCCAGCAGCCCCTGCTGCAACCGCTCCACGCGCTGGCGCAGCGGCTGCAGCGCCGCCTCGGGCCGACTCAGCAGTGGATGCCGCGCCAGGCCGGACAGCCTCTCGCGCTGGTGTTTGAGCTCGCGCTTGAGCTGCATGTGCAGGGCGCTGCGCAGCGACTCGACCTGCTCGCGCAGCGCCGCGGCGTCGGGCACCACGCGCATCGCCGCCTGCGTGGGCGTGGCGCAGCGCAGGTCCGCGACAAGCTCGGCGATGGTCGTGTCGGTCTCGTGCCCGATCCCCGCCACCACCGGCAGGGCGCATTGAAAGACCGCGTCGGCTACGGCGCGCTCGTTGAAGGCCCAGAGGTCCTCGATCGAGCCCCCGCCGCGCGTGAGGATCACCACGTCGATGCCCATCGCCGCCCCGTACCTCGACAGGGCGTCCAGCGCCGCCGCGACCTCCCCCGCCGCCGCCTCGCCCTGCACCCGGACGTCCAGCAGCAGCATCTCGCACCCGGCCCAGCGCTTCGCCGCCGTGTCCAGCACGTCCTGCAGCGCCGCCCCGGTGCGCGACGTCACCACCGCCACGCGACGCACGAACGTCGGCAGCGGACGCTTACGCTCCAACTCGAAGTACCCCAGCTCCTTCAGCTCGGCGCACAGCCGACGAAACCGCAACTCCAGCTCGCCCACGCCCACGGGCTCGAGCTTCTCGACGTAGAGCTGCAACTGCCCCTGCGCCTCGAAGTAGTCCACCCGGCCCGTGGCGAGCACCTCCAGCCCGTCGCGCACGGGGAACGCCACGGGCCGCGCGCTGCTCGCGAAGCACACGCAGCGCAGCGACGCGCCCTCGTCCTTGAGGCTGAAGAACCAGTGGGCGCGGTCCGAGAAGTTGCTCACCTGCCCGCGCACCAGCACCTTCGCGGGCAGCGTCTGACTCAGGGCAGCCTTGACCATCGCCGCCAACTGCGTGACGCTCATCGCCGGGGGCGGTGCGGGTCGTCGGTCTGGGAACGGCAGTCGCGCCATCGAGCCACGCCTACGATACCGCCTCACCGCCGCCGCAAGCAATCCATCGCCTTACGCCATCAGCTCCGCCGCTTCTCGCGTCACTTCCCACTTCAGAGGCTGCCCCGCAAGATAACGATCCAGTTCCTCGATGATGAATCGGCCCATCCGCCGACACTCCCGCCCCTGCGCCCCGGCGATGTGCGGCGTGAGCACCACGTTGGGCAGCGTGTAGAGCGGGGAATCGGCCGCGGGCGGCTCGGGATACGTCACGTCCAGGATCGCGGTGATCTGCGGGCGACGCTGGAGCACCGCGATCATCTCCGGCTCGTTCACGATCGCGCCGCGCGCGGTGTTGATGAACGTGCTGTGGGGCTTCATCCGCTCCAGGTGCGAGCCGCGCACCAGGTTCTCCGTCTGCTTCTTCCAGGCCGTGTGCAGCGAGACCACATCGCACTGCGCAAAGAGATCGTCGAGGCTCGGCACCAGTCGCACGCCCAGCGCCTGCGCCTGCTCCTGCGTGGTGTACGGGCTCCAGGCGAGCACCCGCAGCTCAAAGTGCCGCAGCAGCTGCGCCACCCTGCTGCCGATCACGCCCAGCGAGATCAGCCCCACCGTGGACTGGTAGGCCCCGGGACACTCCGTGTCGTTGCGCCATTGACGGCTTGCGCGCATCGCGCGATCGTGGTGCCAGACACGCTTGAGACTCAGCAGAATCTGCCCCAGCGTGTACTCGGACACCGGCACCGCGTTGGCGGCCCAGGCGCTGACGATGCGCACGCCTCGGTCCCAGAACTCCGGGCTCACCACTCCAGCGACCGAACCCGCTCCGTAGAGCACCAGCTTCAGGTCCGTCGCCGCGCTCAGCAGCGCCGCATCGAACCGTGGCGATCCCCAGCCCGAGAGCACCACCTCCACGCCGCGCAACAGGCCTGGATCCTGCCGAACCTGGTCGGCGGAGCACTGCGGCCCCACGAGCGCGACGCGACGTTCGATCTCCCGGCGTTCCTCCGCTCCGTAGATCAGATCGCCCGCGCGGGCCTCGAGCACGAACCGTCCGGTACGAACCGTTGACGCTGCCATCGGCAACCTCTCCCAGCCCCGACGCCGCGGATCCCGACGAGCCCCCCATTCCCGCGGCGCTCGGAGGCGAAAAAATGACCCCGACGGGATTTGAACCCGTGTTACCAGGATGAAAACCTGGTGTCCTAGACCGGGCTAGACGACGGGGCCGACCGTCGAGCGGCACATTCTAGTGAGCCCCACCGGGATGACAAATCGCCCCGACGCGCCGCGCCGAGGCATTTGACCGACCCCCGTGGGTATGCCGATAATCCTAAGTCTGCATGCACTCCATCCGCACCCATCATGCGGCCCTGCCCGCGCTGACGCTGGCGATCCTGGTCGGCGGCGCCTTGGCCTGCCCCGCTGCGGTGGGTCCGATCACGCCTTCCCCAGCGACCGCGCCGGCGCAGGAGTGGACGGGAAACGCGCGCGGCTGGCACACGCTCTTGAGCAAAGTGTGCGAGGCTGCCAAGCATTTGCAGCCAAGCTCCAGCGCATTGTCCCCGCATCAGCAGTTGCGCTTCGACCCGACGCCCGACGCCACGGACCGCGATCCTCGCGAGGTCCCGTGGGGCGCGGCCATAAGCGGCCATCTTTGGCGATACTCCAGCCTGCCTCCGCCCGGCGCACGGTGACGCGGCGACGGGGTGATGTGAAATCATCCCGCGGCCCCACCCGATTCTGCCGACCTTCACGCTCACTGCGCCGCCCCGACTTCCCGCGTTCTCCGTGCACCGTCCGATCCCGACGTCCACCGTTCGCCAGGGTCCTCCCATGCTCGCATCACTCACCAAAGCATTCACCCGTGTCTTCGGCTCGCGTAACGACCGCCTGATCAAGACGTATCGCCGTCGCGTCGTGGCCATCAACGCGCTGGAGCCGGAGATGCGCAGGCTCACCGACGCCCAGCTGCGCGGCAAGACGCAGGAGTTCCGCGAGCGCCTCAAGCAGGGCGAAAAGATCGCGCAGCTCATGCCCGAGGTGTTGGCGGCGGCGCGCGAGGTCATGGACCGCGCCGTGGGGATTCGCAACATCCTCAACCCCGAACGGAAGTTCGACGCCACGAAGCTGCCCGCCGACGCGATGGCCTACTACCACCAGGCGCAGCAGGCGATGGCGCAGCTGCAGCCGCTGCCCGTGCTGGGCCATCCGCAGGGCGTTCTCGTGCCGACCTGGCAGCAGGTGGACCTGGCGCCGCAGCTCTACGAGGCCGTGCGCGAGCTCTACCCGGTGAGCAGGCCCCCCTTCCGCGCCCGGCCCTTCGACGTGCAGCTCATCGGCGGCATGGTGCTGGGCGAAGGACGCATCGCCGAGATGAAGACCGGCGAGGGCAAGACCATCGTCGCCCCGCTGGCGTGCTACGTCGCCGCCATCGAGCACCTGCAGTGCCACGTCGTCACCGTCAATGACTATCTCGTGCAGCGCGACCGCGACTGGGTCTTCCCCTTCTACTTCCACCTTGGCCTGACGGTCGGCGCCATCCATCCTTACCACATGCAGCCCCCGGAACTCAAGGCGCAGGCGTACCAGTGCGACGTGGTCTACGGCACCAACAGCGAGTTCGGGTTCGACTACCTGCGCGACAACATGAAGGTCTCGCTGCAGGAACAGGTGCAGCGGCGGCGCGACTTCTGCATCGTGGACGAGGTGGACTCGATCCTCATCGACGAGGCGCGCACGCCGCTGATCATCTCGGGCCCGGCCCACGACGACGCCCCGCGCTACGGGCTGGCGGACCAGGTGGCGCGGCACCTGATCCAGAAGCAGCGCCAGTGGGACGCCGCCGACGAGCTGGTGACCCGCTGCCAGATGCGCATCAAGGGCCTCGAGGGCGACATCCGCAACAGCCGGGACAAGGACGCGATCCCCGCCATGAAGCAGGAGATGGAGAACCTGCGCAAGACCGAGCTGCCACGCCTCGAAGAGGAACGCGCCAAGCACACGCAGTACTACGAGGTCGAGCGCGACAAGAAGGCCTCGCACCTCACCCACGAGGGCGTGGCCGAGGCGCAGAAGGTCGCCAACATCGGCTCCTTCTACGTCGGCGCCAATGTCGACTTCCCGCACCTGCTCGAGAACGCCCTGCGCGCCCACGTCGTCTACCAGCGCGACAAGGACTACGTCGTGCAGAACAACGAGGTCGTCATCGTCGATGAGTTCACCGGGCGCCTGATGATCGGACGTCAGTGGTCCGACGGGCTTCACCAGGCGGTGGAAGCCAAAGAGAAGGTCGCCATCAAGCAGGAGACGCAGACGCTCGCCACGGTCACGATCCAGAACTTCTTCAAGCTCTACAAACGCCTGGCGGGCATGACCGGCACCGCCACCACCGAGGCCACCGAGTTCCACGAGATCTACAAGCTCGAGGTCGTCTCCATCCCCACCAACGTCCCGGTGGTCCGGCGCGACTACGACGACCTGATCTTCCTTTCCGAGAAGGACAAGTGGAACGCGATCCTCGAGGAGATCAAGCGCATCCACGACGTGGGCAGGCCCGTGCTCGTGGGCACCACCAGCGTCGAGAAAAGCGAGTTCCTCTCGCAACTGCTCACCAAGAAGCACGGCATCCAGCACGAGGTGCTCAACGCCAAGCAGCACGAGCGCGAGGCGCACATCGTCGAGCACGCCGGCGAACTGGGCGCGGTGATGATCGCCACCAACATGGCCGGCCGCGGCACGGACATCAAGCTCCAGCCCATCGCCCGCGACGCCCTGGTCCGACACTGGCAGCTGCGCAACATACTCCCGCGTGACGCCAAGCCGGAGATGGGCGACGACGAGTTGGTCCGCATGGCGTACCGGCACGTCTTTGGCCAGACCTTCGGGCTGCGTGGCAAGGAACTCGAAGCGGTCCCCGACGACGAGATCCGCCTCAAGCTCCTGCGCCAGTGGACGGCGCAGCACACCTACACCGACGAGGCCAAGGCGATGAAGATGTCCGTCGAGCAGTGCATGGACGCGCTGGACTCGGCGCCGTCGTTCATCATGCATCGGCTCTCGATGTTCACCCACGCCCAGGAGATGGGCGGGCTGCACATCGTGGGCACCGAACGCCACGAGGCGAGACGCATCGACAACCAGCTCCGCGGGCGGTCCGGGCGACAGGGCGACAAGGGCACGAGCCGATTCTTCATCGCGCTCGACGACGACCTGATGAAGATGTTCGCGGGCAAGGCGACGATGACGGCGCTGTCGAAGCTGGGCATGAAGGAGGGCGACGCCATCGAGCACCGCTGGATCACCGGCAGCGTGCAGCGAGCGCAGCGCAAGGTCGAGGAACGCAACTTCGAGATCCGCAAGAATCTGCTGGAATACGACGAGGTGATGGAGTTCCAGCGCAACGCGTTCTACGGCATCCGCCAGAGCGTGCTCGAGGGCCGGGGCACACGGCAGATCATCTTCGACTACATCCAGGAGACGGTGGCCGACGCGGTGGCGACGTTCCTCGACGCGGACTACGTTCCGGGCCAGATCGCCGACTGGTGCCGATCTTCCCTCGAAGCGCCGATCGAGACCTTCAAGCTGCGCGTGACGGAGCTGAGCGAACTGCAGGAGCTGGTGCGCCGCGAGGCCAAGGCCGAGGCGCGTCAGATCATCGACGTGACCACCGGCGAATACATGTCCAGCGACGCCCCGCCGGAGCAGTGGGACCTCAAGGGCCTGTCGCAGTGGGCCATGAGCCGATTCAACGTCAACCTCACGCAGGCGCAGGCGCGGACGATGAACCTGGAGCAGGTCAAGGCGATGCTCAGCGAAAAGGCGGAGGAGCTGGTGGACCGCAAGGACCTGGCTGAGCTGGGCCGATTTGTCGAGCCGCTCTACGCCCAGAAGCAACTGGCGGAGTGGGCCAAGCAGAAGTTCGGCATCGAACTGGACCCGACGACGCTTACGCCGCAGAGCCAGGAGAGCCGGGCCGACTGCGAGCAGCGCGTCACCGGCGTGATCCTCGAACAGGCGCAGCGCGCTTACGCCCAGCGCGAGGTGCGTTACCCCATCGAGTTCATGCTCGAGTTCGTCTTCCAGCTGGCGCAGCAGGACCCCGCCTCGGCCGGGGCGCAGTTGCTCGGGTGGGTCAAGCAGCGGCTGAATCTCGACTGGGGCCCCGACGACATCAACGGCAAGACGCCCAACGACCTGCTCGCCACGCTCACCCAGGAGATGGAGCAGTGGCAGAGGGGCGGGAAGCTCGAGAAGTTCATCGACGAGGCGATCGCTGCCCATCCCGAACCCGACGCCCTGCTTGGATGGGTCGGCCAGCGATGGGGCCCGGTCGCGGAGGAGCCGGCGAGCGAGTTCCGCGGCATGGACGCCACGAAGCGGCGCGACTGGCTGCTCGAACGTGGCCGCTCGGTGCTGCGCGCGGAGCTGACGCAGTTGGAGCGTTTCGTGCTGCTCCAGATCCTCGACACCGCGTGGAAGGACCATCTCTACGCGATGGACCAGCTGCGCGACTCGGTGGGCATGCGGTCGATCGCCGACCGCGAGCGCGACCCGCGCGTGGTGTACAAGCGGGAGGGGGCGGACATGTTCGTTCAGATGCAGCGTTCGGTGCGCGAGCGCGTGGCGGAACTGATCTTCCGCGCCCGGCTGACCGCCAACGTGCAGGCACGGAACGTTTACGCGCAGCAGCAGGCGGCCCAGCCGCAGGCGCGAAGCGTGGTGCAGGCCGCCAACGCCGCCGCGGCGCAGGGCAGCGACGAGCAGCGCCAGAGTCAGAATGCTGCGGACCGCGCCGGGTCGCAGGACTCGGGACCGCCCGGGTCGCGCAAGGAGCGCCGCGCTGCCGCCGCCAAGGAGCGCCACGAGAAGAAGCCCCAGTTCCAACAGCGACGCAAGAACAGCCGATGATTGCGCCACTGCATTCCCGCCCTCTGGTTTACCCATCTTCACTTCACGGTTAATCCACGGTCAAAACGTGGAAACGCCCTTGTCCGTCGAGCGCAGCTGATCTACATTCCAATACTGAGGCGTCAGGGGGACAGGTCGGTGCAATGCCGACGTGTTGGTCACAAGGGAAGAATCATGATCAACCGATCACTGCCTTGGCTCATGGCGTGTCTGTGGCTGTTGTTTGGGGTGACGACGACGAGGGCCGAACCCATCTTGTCGTCGGGCGGCATCAACCTCCAGGCCAACACTGACTGGGCCACACAGGGCGCCTGGGTCAACGTCCTGAATCAGTTCCGACGCTGGGGCGACTACGACGAACCGTGGGAGGAGGCCTCGTTCACACAGGGGTACGCAGAGCAAGGAATCCCGCTGGGCGACAGCGGGTCGGTGGCCTCGATGGATGGCGGGTATCCCACCGGCGTGTACCAGTTGAGCTACGAAGGATCTGCCAATGTCTCGCTCAGCGGTCGCTTCACGCTCGTCGACGGGTCGCGGCAGACCGTCGCGGGCGTGACTACCGCGCAGTACAGTTTCGACGCCAGCGGGGGCAGCTCGGCAACGCTGCGCATCGCGGGCAACAGGCTCGATGACCCGGTGCGCAACCTCAAGCTCATCGCCCCGGGCTACGACCTGAACACGACCAAGGTGTTCCGCGACGAGTTCGTGCGGAAACTGCAGCCCTTCGACACGCTGCGATTCATGGACTGGGCGGAGACGAACGACTCGCTGGCGGCGTCGTGGGCGGCGCGGCGACCGGCGGGCGACCTGCTCCAGACCCGCGACCTGACCGACGCCCAGACCGCGGCGCGCGGCGGCGTGGCGTGGGAGCACATGATCACCCTTTCCAACCAGGCCAGCCGCGACGCCTGGATCAACATCCCGCACCTGGCGGACGACGACTACGTGCGCAACCTCGCCCGGCTGTGGCGCGACGGTCTGTCGCCGGACCTGAAGGTGATCGTCGAGTTCAGCAACGAACTCTGGAACGGGAACTTCCAGCAGCACCATGACGTCCGGCCGCCCGAGGGTCGGCTGTACTACAACGCGGTGGCGCCGCGGATCCTGACCATCAGTCAGATCTTCAAGGAGGAGTTTGCCGGGCAGCTGGATCGCCTGGAGGTGGTGCTCGCCGGGCAGGCGGCCAATGATTTTCACGTGGACCGGGCGCTGGACTATTTCGTGGACCAGGGCTACGCCCCGTCGGAGGTGGTGGACGCCATCGCCATCGCGCCGTACTTCTCCGGCGGCAACCCGAGCGTGGCGACCCTCGACGAGCTGTTCGCGGAGATCGACGAGGACCTGACCAACGACGTGCCGCTGCGGATCGCCGACCACAAGGCCTGGGCGGACGCCTACGGACTGAAGCTCTACGCCTACGAGGGCGGACAGCACCTGCTGCCCGTGTCGGAGGGCGCGCTCACCGAGGCGGAGGACGAGGTGCTGAAGCTCCTGGCGCAGTCGGACCCGCGCATGCGCGACGCCTACCTGCGTTACGCTGAGCTCTGGGCGGACCTGGGCGGCGACCGTTTCGTGTTCTTCAATCTCAATGGGCTGAGCTCGACGCACGGCTACTGGGGCGCGCTGGAAGACCTGCAGGACCCCGGATCGGTCAAGTGGGACGCGATCCTTTCGCTGCTGCTGCCCGCGGGCGACGCCACGCTCGACGGGACGATCGGGCCCGAGGACGTGGCGGCGGTGGAGGCGTCGTGGGGCCAATCGGGACGCTTCTGGGAGCAGGGGGATTTCAACGCCGACGGTTGGGTCGACGACGCGGACCTGCAGCTGCTCTGGCAGAATTGGTCCGGCAAGGGCATCGTCGGGTTGATCCCGAACGAGGTGCACGAGTTCGATCAATCGCACTCGGTGCCCGAGCCGGGGGCGGCGGTGCTGCTGCTCGCCGGGGCGACGGTGCTGCTCGCGGCGCGGCGACGTCGCTTGGCCTGAAGCCCTGGGCGCGATATGCTCGGGGCCTCCGACCAAGGATCGAACATGAAGCGTTGGCGTCGTCGTCTTGCGGGGATCGTTGTGGGGTTGTCGCTGGGCTATGTCGTTGCGGGATGGTGGACCGCCCTCCCCGCCACCGCGGCGCAGACCGAGGCGCACCACGACGCCCCGGCCGCTTCGCACCCGGACCATTCGGAGCACAGCAAGGACGCCCACGCTGCGACGCTTCTGAGTCCCGAGGGTGAGCACCTGGCTTTCGTTTCGCCGGTGTTGCTCACCGCGGCGGGGCTGTTCGTGGCGGCGGTGGTGCTGGGCGTGCCGGCGCTGAGGTTCCGCGGCGAACTGCCGCCGGACCCCGCCGATGCGCATCACGACGACCACGCTCACGATCACGCACACCAGGCCCATCACTGACTCAGACCCGCGCCGCTCAGACCGATGCGGGGGGCGACGACGATTACAACAGTCTGGCGATCACCGCGTCGGCGACGAACAAGCCGCCACGCGTGAGCTTCAGATGGGTCGCGGTGCATTCGAGCATCCCGATCGCCACGAGCTCCCGCACCGTCTGGCGTCGCGCCGCGTCGTCGCGCAGCAGCTCGTCCACCCAGGGACGCGGGGCGCCCTCGATCAGGCGCAGACGCAGCATCAACCGCTCACCCACCGAGCGATCGTGCGCCAGGCGCTCCACGTCCGTCACCGGCGGCTGCCCGGTCGAGTCGAGGTATCGGCCCGGGTGCGGCTGATTCTTCCAGCGAACCCCCGCGATGTGGCTGGCGGCGGACGGGCCCAAGCCCAGCCAGTGAGCGTTGGTCCAGTAGGCGAGGTTGTGCTGGCAGAACGCGGTCTGCCGCGTGGACGCCGCAGCTTCAAGTGAACAAGATCGTGCCCAGTTGCTCACTTCGTAATGAACAAATCCCTCGCGGCCAAGGCGCTCGATCACCCGGGCGTACATCGCGGCTTCGAGGTCCTCGTCCACCGGGGCGATCCGGCCTGACTGACGCTTCTGCTCCAGCGGCGTGTGCGGCTCGAAGATGAGCGAGTAGCAGCTCAGGTGCGAGGGTCCGAGCGAGAGGGCTTGGTCCAGGTCCGCGTCCAGGAGCGGTAGGGTCTGCCCCGGGATGGCGAAGATCAGGTCGAGATTGAGGTTGGTCAAGCCGACCTCCCGGCAGAGGCGCACCGCGCGGCCGACGCTCGAGGGCTCGTGCCAGCGTTCGAGCGTCTTGAGCAAGGCT
Organism: uncultured Phycisphaera sp.; assembly: GCA_964496285.1. Lineage (GTDB taxonomy): Bacteria > Planctomycetota > Phycisphaerae > Phycisphaerales > Phycisphaeraceae > CAZBXW01. The sequence goes on along the minus strand of CAZBXW010000003.1, from coordinate 337,054 downwards.
GGGTCGAAGGTCTGAGCGCCCAGGCTCACGCGATTGACACCGCCCCGGACCAGCAGCGTCATGAGCTGGGGCGAGACCGTCTCGGGGTTGGCCTCGACGGTGAATTCGATCGTCCGCGAGAGAATGCCCAAGGACTTCAGGACGTCCAGGAGCGTCCGCCAGTGCTCGAGGCGCAGCAGCGTGGGCGTGCCGCCGCCGACGAAGATCGTCCGCGGCTGGAGCGTGAGGCGCTGGGCCCAGAAGCGCAGCTCCTGGACGAGCCGATCGGTGAATCGAGCCTGCTGGTCCGCGTCCTGATGCGGCGTGTTGACGATGCTGTAGAAATCGCAGTAGTGGCACTTGTGGAAGCAGAACGGAACATGCAGGTAGAGCGCCAGGGGCGAGGCTCCCGAGTCCAGGTTTTCGATCATCGGTTCTTGATGAGGAGCGGCACGGGGGTTAAACTGAATCAATGGGTGGGCGCGCATTTTCGGGTCGACCGAAGTCGGCTTGGTCTGAGCATTCGTCATGGAAGTCAAACTGGTCATGTTCAAGTCGGACGGCACGCGGAAGGATTTTACGCTCTTGAAGGAGCGTACGGTCCTGGGGCGGACCGGGACCGCGGACCTGCGCATCCCGCTCTCGAGCGTCTCGCGGCAACACTGCGAAGTCACGATCGCGCCGGGCCAGGTGAAACTGCGCGACCTGGGCTCGAGCAACGGCACGTTCCGCAACGGCGTGCGCATCCAGGAAGCCACGCTCAGCGCTGGCGATGAGGTGATGGTCGGCCCGGTGACTTTCACGCTGACGATCGACGGGCAACCCACGCAGCTCAAGCCGGTGCGAACGCTGGTGGGCGCCAGGCGCGAGGAGCCTACGCAGCCGGTGAAACTCGACTCGCACGACCATGCGCTGCCGCTGGAGGTGGACGAGGAGCCTTACACCCCCACGGTGGACCTGGACGATCCGCTGGCGGCGCTGCAGAAGGCCAGCGAGGCTGCACACCGACCCAATTCGCCCCGACCCGACGACGAGGACCTGCCCCTTCTGGCGGACGACGACGAAGACATCCCGCTGCTGGCGGAGGATGACCCGGCGCGGGAGGACCGCAAGAAGAAGTAAGCGCCCAACCTCCGTCGCCCTGGACGCGGGGCGGCTGAGCTCTCATCCACGGTGTTGTTCTTGAGCGATCGATCGACGGCAACGATCACGCTGCGGTGGTCGAGGGCGGCGTCTCGGGCGCGGGTTCGGCGGGCTTGACCGGATCGAGCCGCAACTGCGGCACCGCCACCTTCGACCCGCACTGCCGACAACGCACCGTCTTGCCCCGCGCCGCACTGGGCACCGAGAGGATCGTCCGACACTTGAGGTTGGGGCAGATCAAGCGGACGAGTTCCACCGACATAATCGCCTCCCGACAGCGGTGTGGCTGCCTCGGGAGTTATCGTCCCGTTGGATGGCAGACTTAACCGCCTTTGCCGGGTGACCGGAACAAAGGGAGGGTCTGGCTCGCAGCGTTTAGGGGGCCTGGAGGCGGAGCACTTCGACGCGCTGGGTGGTGAACAGGCCCGCCACGCGGGTGGTGCGCTCGATCTGCTGGTGGGTCATGACCTGCTGGTCGGTGCGCCAGAGCCGGGTGAGCACCTGGACGTCCGCCAGCGACAGGTCGATCCGCCGATGCGATTCGACAGCGCCTTCCACCAGGCGAACGCTCAGCGTGACATCGCCCCGGTCGCGCTCGCGGCCGTCCGCGAGGTCCTGAACGATCATCTGGCTTTGCGACTCGTACACGCGACCGCCCTCCATCACCCCCGGCAGCAGCATCAACGCCGGCTCGTAGCTCACGCGAACTCCCTCCTCTAGCTCTTCCTCGCTCAGGACGTGGATCGAGCGATCCTCGCTGACCCGCAGGTCAACGCGGCGCACCGCCTCGACGGTCCATCGCCACGAATCGCACGTCAGCCGGGTGACGTGCACCGCCACTGGGCGACTCTCGCGCGCCACGGTGCGCCGGAAGGACCACGAGCCCTCGGTCAGTGGGAAATAGCTCGAGGCGGCCTGGACCTGGGACGACGCAGGCACGCCCTGGCTGCGCGGTCCGATGGTGGCGCAGGAGACGCAGGCCACCGTGATGGCCACCGCCCCGATCAACTCAAGCCTCGCCACCATGACGATATAGTATGATCCCGCCGCTGATCGTCGTGGCGCGGCGGCGGAGCGCGCGATGCACTGGGAAGCTTGGGCGAGTCTGGCGGTGGTGGCGCTGGTGATCTACGCCCTGGTGCGCAACCTCGCTCCGACGGACCTGGTCCTTCTGGCGGCCGCGGCGATCCTCGTCACCCTGGGCCTCTTCTCGACCCAGCAGCGCCTGCCCAACGCGGCGCAGGCGATGGCGGGCTTCGGCAACGAGGGCCTGATCACCGTCGCGGTGCTCTTCATCGTCGTCCAGGGCCTGACGCAGACCGGCGCCATGACCTGGCTGGTCCAGCCCCTGCTGGGCAGGCCCTCGGGCGTCGCCGCGGCGCAGACCCGGCTGATGCTCCCCGTGGCGGTCTTGTCCGCGGTGCTCAACAACACGCCCATCGTCGCCATGTTCATGCCCGTCGTGGACGACTGGTGCAAGAAGACGCGCATCAGTCCTTCGAAGCTCTTCATCCCCCTCTCCTTCGCCACCGTGCTGGGCGGGTGCATCTCGCTCATTGGCACCAGCACCAACCTCATCGTGCACGGGCTGATGCTTCAGTCGAAGCTGCCGGTGCTGGGCCTGTTCGAGCTGGCGTGGGTGGGCGTGCCCGCGGCGGTGGCGGGGATGCTCATGATCCTGCTCACCAGCCGCTGGCTGCTTCTGGACCGCAAGCCCGCCATCAGCATGAGCGACGACCCGCGACAGTACACCGTGGAGATGCTGGTCGAAGCCGGCGGATCGTTGGTCAACCAATCCATCGAAGCGGCGGGGCTGCGCCATCTTCCGGGCCTGTTCCTGGCTGAGATCGAACGCCAGGGGCAACTGCTCCCCGCAGTCGAGCCGACCGAGAAACTCCGTGGCGGCGATCGGCTCGTCTTCGTCGGCGCGGTGGACTCGGTGGTGGACCTGCGGAAGATGCGCGGCCTGCTGCCCGCGACGGACCAGGTCTTCAAGCTCGACGCGCCAAGGACGCAGCGGTGCCTGATCGAAGCGGTCGTCTCGAACACCTGCCGGAACCTGGGCAAGACCATCCGCGAGGGGCGCTTCCGCTCGACCTATCGCGCCGCGGTGATCGCGGTGGCGCGTCACGGTCAGCGCGTGCCCGGGAAGATCGGCGACATCGTGCTTCAGGCCGGCGACACGCTGCTGCTCGAAGCCCCGCCCGCGCTGGCGGACCAGCTCCGCAACAGCCGCGACTTCTTCCTCGTCAGCAAGGTCGAGGGCTCTTCGCCGCTGCGCCACGACCGCGCCTGGATCGCCATGCTCATCCTGCTGGCGATGGTGCTCGCCGCCGCCTTCGAGTGGCTGACCATGCTCCATGCGGGTCTGCTCGCCGCGGTGGCCATGATCGTCACGCGCTGCTGCACCGGGAGCGAAGCCCGGCGGAGCGTGGACTGGGAAACCGTCCTGGCCATCGGCGCCTCCTTCGCCCTGGGCAAGGCCCTGGAATCCAGCGGCGCCGCCCGCACGGTCGCCGAGTCCCTCATTGGCTTGGCGGGCTCCAACCCCTGGGTCGCCCTGGCGATCCTTTACGCCGTCACGCTGCTCTTCACCGAGATCATCACCAACAACGCCGCCGCGGTGATCCTTTTCCCGATCGCCGTCGCCACCGCTCGGTCTCTCGACGCCGACGTCACCCCTTTCGCCGTCTGCGTCATGATGGCCGCTTCGTGCGGCTTCGCCACGCCCATCGGGTATCAGACGCACATGATGGTCTACGGCCCGGGCGGCTACCGCTTCACCGACTTCCTCCGCATCGGCGTCCCGCTGGACCTGCTGGTCATGGCGGTGTCGGTGACGATCATCCCGATGGTCTGGCCCTTCCAGCCCGCGCCGTGAGTCGCTGGCCGCTCCGAGCACCCGCGCCGCGCCGCTCACACCGACTCCACCAGGCGCACCGCCACCCGGCGGATCGCTGGCCCGGTGTTCCGCGTGATCAACGCCTCGCGCAGTCCGCTGCGGAGCAGTCGCTCCAATTCGTAGAGCGCCGCGCTCGAGTCGACCGCCACGTGCAGCACACCGCGGCTGAGCGACTCGAGCCGGGCGTGCCGCTGCACAGGCTCGGGGGCGACCTGCGCCCAGACGCGGCTGATCCCCGCGAGCTGCTGATAGGGCTTGGCGACCTCCTTGTGGAACATCGCCGGAAGGAACGCCAAGGAGCGATCCGGTTCCGCGCCGTTGCGCAGCTCCCGCAGCCGACGAAGCCTGTGATTCTCTGGTTTTTCTGCCACTTTTCGCATTCTACCCGCCGCGCCTCTGGCGTGGAAATCACCTATAATTAAGGCCCGCAAAACCCTCCAAGGATGGACCGCTCTATGGACACTCAATCCGCTGCTGCCCTGGCCCGTTCAACTGCTCCGGGGAGCGGGGGCTACAGCGAACAGAACATCAAAGTCCTCGAAGGCCTCGACGCGGTGCGCAAGCGTCCGGGCATGTACATCGGCGACACCACGCAGCGCGGCCTGCACCATCTCGTCTACGAGATCGTCGACAACTCCATCGACGAGCACATGGCCGGCCGCTGCATGAACATCTCCGTCAAGATCAACGCCGACGGCTCGTGCACCATCCTCGACGACGGGTCGGGCATCCCCGTGGGCCCCTACAAGCACGACAACCCCCAGCTCAACGGGCGACCCACCGTCGAGATCGTGCTCACCGTCCTGCACGCCGGGGGCAAGTTCGACCACGACGCCTACAAGACCTCCGGCGGGCTGCACGGCGTGGGCGCCTCGGTGGTCAACGCCCTGTCCGAGTGGCTCGAGGTCGAGGTCGCCCGAGGCGGCAAGCTCCAAACCATCGTCTTCGAACGCGGCAAGACCGTCGAGCCTCTGCACGTCATCGGCGAGCGCGCCAAGACCGGCACCAAGGTCACCTTCAAGCCCGACCCCGAGCTCTTCCCCGACACCAATTTCCGTTTCGAAACCCTGCAGGGCCGACTCCGCGAACTGGCCTACCTCAACCCCGGACTCACCATCCGCCTCGAAGACGAACGCTCCAACAAGACCCTCGAAATGTGCTTCCCCCAGGGCGTTCGGCAGTTCATCGCCGCGCTCAACGAGGGCAAGAACGTCCTGACCGCCGAGCCGATCTACATCAAGACCGAAGCTCCCGTGGACGAATCGGACCCCAAGAAAGGCTCGCTCACCTGCGAGATCGCCCTGCAGTACAACGACTCCTACAACGAGCTGCTGCTCTCCTTCGCCAACAACATCAACACCATCGAGGGCGGCACGCACCTGTCGGGCTTCAAGACGGCGCTGACGCGGACGCTCAACAACTACGCCCGCTCCAACAACGTGCTCAAGGCCTCAGAGGACCCGCCCACCGGCGAGGACGTGCGCGAGGGGCTCGTCGCCGTCGTGAGCGTCAAGGTTCCCGACCCGCAGTTCGAGGGCCAGACCAAGACCAAGCTGGGCAACAGCGAGGTCGAGTCCTTCGTCAACTCCTCGGTGGGCCAGGCGCTCAACGCCTGGCTCGAGGAGCACCCCGCCGACGCCAAGCGCATCTGCCTCAAGGGCGTCCTGGCCGCCCAGGCGCGGGAGGCCGCCCGCAAGGCGCGCGAGCTGACCCGTCGCAAAGGCGCGCTCGACGGCGGAGGCCTGCCCGGAAAACTCTACGACTGCACCAGCAAGGACGTGGAGTCCAGCGAGATCTACCTCGTCGAGGGCGACTCCGCCGGCGGCAGCGCCAAGGGCGGCCGCGATCACCGCTACCAGGCCATCCTCCCGCTCCGTGGCAAAATCCTCAACGTCGAGAAGGCGAGGCTGGACAAGATCCTGGGCTTCGAGGAGATCCGTGTCATCATCCAGGCGCTGAACTGCGGCATCGGCGCCGACGACTTCGACCTGGCCAAGCTCCGCTACGGCAAGGTCATCATCATGACCGACGCTGACGTCGATGGGTCGCACATCCGCACCCTGCTGCTGACCTTCTTCTTTCGGCAGATGCCCGAGCTGGTCCGGCAGGGTCGGGTCTACATCGCGCAGCCCCCGCTCTTCCAGCTCGTCCGCGGCAAGAAGAGCGAGTACGTCCTGAATGAGCGTCGCCTGCGCGAGGTGCTCGGAGGCCAGGGCGTCGAGGGAGCGACCCTGCTCATCCGTGACGAGCAGCAACGCACCACCAGCCTCCTTTCCGGGCCGATCCTCAAACGCGCCCTGGACCTGCTCGAACAGCTCGAAGAGCTGCTCACCATCGTGCAGCGTCGCGGCATCGTCTTTGAGGACTTCCTGGCGCTGCGCGCCAAGGACCCCGAGTCGCGCGGGCGACTGCCCCGGGTGCGACTGCTCATGCCCGACGGCAGCGAGCACTTCTTCTGGAACGAAGAGGACGAGGACCGCTTCCGCCAGCAGCACCAGGTGCAGACGGTGGACGCGGACATGGAACGCATGGACGCCGCGGAGCCCGCCGCCCCGCAGCGCGCCGCGGTGCGCAAGGAACTGCACGAGGTCAAGGATCTGGAACGCGTCTTCGCCGCCCTGCGCGAGCTGGGCCTGTCCATCGACGACTACGCCCTGCGCCAGGAACAGTCCGTCACCGGCGAGACGCTGCCCACGAAGTTCGTGCTCCAGCACAAGGACCCCAAGGGCCACCCGGTGGACGCTCCGGTGGTCAACCTCGCGGGCATCGCACCGGCGATCCTCGCCGCGGGCAAGCAGGGCCTGGACGTCAAACGCTTCAAGGGCCTGGGCGAGATGGACGCCGAGCAGCTCTGGGAGACGACGATGAACCCCCAGAACCGCGTGCTGCTGCGCGTCACCTGGGACGCCGCCAGCGAAGCCGAGCAGCTCTTCTCCATCCTCATGGGCGAAGAGGTCGAACCCCGCCGACGCTACATCGAGGACCACGCCCTGGACGTGAAGAACCTGGACGTGTGAGACGCGACCCAAGCAGGCTGGTTGAACTCGCTTCGGATCATGAGCCATGCTAGCTCCCCTGACACGCAAGGCGTTGAACATGCTCGAAGGTGATCCGGCACTGCTTGACGCGGCAAGGCGCACCACCGAAGTGCTGCACGACTCGGACGTGCAAGCCGCGGTCGTCGGCGGCATCGCGGTGGTGCTGCACGGCTACGTCCGCACCACCCGAGACGTGGACGTGTGGATCGACGACCCCGTGGCGGCTGGCGATGCGCTGCGTCACGCGAGCTTCACGTTTCACGCTTCGCGGAAAGAGTTTCTCACTCAGGGAGTCCCCGTGCACCTGGTGCGCACCGAGGAGATCGGCCAAGAGCCCTCCCGCTTCGTCACCATCGAGGGCGTTCGCACCGTCTCGATGGGCGACCTCATCAGCATGAAACTCCGCAGCGGAACACGTTCCCTCCGCAGGGCACGCGACCTGGCGGACGTCGTGGACCTCATCCGTGTGAGAAAACTGGGCGCTGCGTTCACCACGAAAATCAGCCCCGACATGCGACCCGAGTTCCGAAAACTGATCGCCGCCCTCAAGCGTGACGCAGACTAACCATCGACCCTTACACCCCACAGCCTCCATCCGACCAGACCGTCGAGTTCGATCCCTCAAACCCATGATCGGCATCATCGACTATCGCATGGGCAACCTGCGCAGCGTGCAGAAGGCTCTGCAACGCGTGGGCGGTGAGGCGCACTTCATCCGTACCCCTGGGGAGTTTCGTGACTGCGACAAGATCGTCCTGCCGGGCGTGGGCGCCTTCGGCGACGGCATGACCCACCTGCGCGAGCAGGGCCTCGTCGAGCCGATCCGACACTTCATCGACGCCGGCAGGCTCTTCCTGGGCATCTGTCTCGGAGCGCAGCTGCTCTTCGAAGGCTCGGAGGAGGACGCGACGCCCGGCACGCTGGTGCCCGGTCTTGGAGTCTTCGAGGGGTCCGTGCGCTTGTTCCACGGCGCACCCTTTGGCGCCGGCAAGCTCAAGGTCCCGCACATGGGCTGGAACACGCTGACCGTGGACGAGAGCGACCCGCTCTTCGCGAGCGTGGCCCAGGGCAGCGCCGTCTACTTCGTCCACAGCTACCACCTCGCGCCCAGCGACGAGTCGATCATCTCCGCGCGCTGCGAATACGGCCGGAGTTTCTGCGCCTCGCTCCACCGCGGCAATGTTTTCGCCACGCAGTTCCACCCGGAGAAAAGCCAGCTCGTGGGACTGCGGCTGCTCGCCAATTTCGTCGCGATGACCTCGTCCGCCACGCAGGCTAGCGCGGCCTGAGCTCCAGGAGCGTCCCGATCTCCGCGTCGAAAAGCGTACGCCATCCCCCCTGCTGCGCCAGGTGCGACACGCTCTGCCGCGTGACTCTCTCGTCGTAGCCGTACGTCGCGTGCAGACGGTCCAGCTCGCTCCAGCCCACCCAGACATGCGTGACGCCCTGGCGGGTCAGTTCGTCGGTGACCGCCGAGGCCACCGGGCCGACCCGACGCAGCGCCTCGCCCATCGGATCGCGGTCGAACGCGCCGGCGTACACAATCGAAGGCCAGAGGTATAACAGGCCCGATACGTCGCCCACCAACATCACCTTGCTTCCGCTGGGAAGCGCGTTGATCGGGTGTCGCCGCAGTGGGCTGGGTTGGCCCGGCTGGTCCTCCACCGGAAGACCCGCCAGTTGCGAAACGCTCAGCCGCGATTGGCTTGGCAGCAGCAGGACCAGGTGCGCCAGCATCGTCACCAGCGCACAGGCCAAGACGAGTTGAGCGAAGATCGACCGCGGCGAACGCTCCATCCTCGCCACGCCCAGCCCCGCGAGCACCGCGGCGGGCAGCAACGACGGCACGAGGAATCGACTCTGATGGTGCGTGGCAAAAACCCAGAAAATCCCCTGCAACAGCAGCAGGAGCAGGCACCCGCGCGCGGGTCGGCGCGTCATGGGCCATCGCCACGTCGCCAATGCCGCCCCCGCAACGCCCAGCGCCAGCAGCGGCACGCCGAACTCCCGCGGGAAGCGCGCGATGTCGCGCCCGACCTGCCCCACACGGAAGCCGCCGACCGCCCCGTAACCCGCGTTGAACGGGCCCTGCCGCAGAAGCTCACGCAGCACTCCGACCGAGCTGAGGGCGGGCTTGTGTGCCGCGTCCCATCGCGCCACTTGCTCATCGGACCAGTGCGCCTGGCCCAGCACTGAAGCGGCGAAAGGAAACACCGGGTTGCCCGCCCAAGCCCAGTTGCGAATGAAGTACGGGCCAAGGGTGAGCAGCCCCACCGATGCAGCGATGGCCGCCGACCTCAGCGACCGCCGCCATGACGTGGGGCGCCGCCAGCGGACCGCGTGATTCGCCCCCAGCAGCAGCACCAGCACCACGGGCAGCGCCAGCATCGGCCCTGCGGTGGGCTTGGCCAGTGTGGCGCAGCCCAGCAGCCAGCCCACCATCGCTGCCCCGCGCCGTCGCTCCACGAACGGGTCGAACGCCACCCGCATGGCCGCAGCCGCGAAGGCGAGCACCGCCATCTCGTTGTACGCCAGCGATCCGGTGATGAGGGTCCAGGGCGTGAGCAGGAACACCGCCGCCGCCACCGCGCCGGCGACTCTGGAGCCGATGTGCGACACCAGCGAAGCGATCGACGCCGCCGCGAGCAACGCGGCGCCCGCGTGAAGCGCCGAGGCCCAGTAGACCGCGCCGACCGCCGAGCCGCGCACCAGCATCGCCTGCATGTACCCTGCCTCGGCCAGGTTGGGAAGGTAGCTGTAGACGTTGTGCCTGAGCCCAGCCATGCGACCGAGCTCGACCCACTCGCGCGGCAGTTGCAGGTGATAGGTCAGCACGTCGTAGCCAAACGCCTCGACGCCCCAGAGCGTGCCGGGCGCGCAGTTCGCCATCAACAGCAGCACGCCCAGCGCCGGGGCGATGAAGACCATCGGCCAAGTCGGCGTGGGCATGCGCACCTCGCGGCGACGCTGCTGCCAGACCTGCTGCAGCAGCAGGGCCACGCCCAGCAGCAGCACCGCCATCGCTGTAGCGCGATGGAGCAGCCCCGCCCACGCCAGCGACCAGTCCAGCAGCAACACCGTGGCGAGCCCGAGCGTCAGTTGCACCGCGGCGCCCAACGCTGGAGCGCGAAACAGCGCCTCGCACACCAGCCCACCCCAGCCGGCGCAGCTCGAACCCCACAGCAGCAGAACCAGCAGCGTTCCCCCCGCGAGCTGCGACCAGGCAAGAAGGTCGAACTCACCCCACACCAACCGCAGCGTGACGATCAGGCTCGCGGCCGAGATGGCCCACCACACTCCCTCGCGACGACCGACCTGCCCCATGATCGGGCATCATCGCCGCCCCATCGTTTCGCGGCAACCCACGCGCGGGCGCGGTTGATCCGCGGGTAGGCAAGCGGCGTAGAATGACCAGGATGACGCCCCGTGTGGTCGAGCACGCTCTGCTCTGCACCGGCTGCGAGTATGACCTCCGCGGCTCGAACGTCACCGGCGATTGCCCCGAGTGCGGCCGACCCATCGTTCGCTCGCTCCAGGGCAATCTGGTGCGCACCGCGGACCCGCGCTGGATCGCTCGTCTTGCCTTGGGCACTCGGTGGGTCTTCATCGGCATCCTCGTGGTCTCGACGACCGCGATGCTGGCGGTATGGACGCCGATGCTCGACCTGGTTCCTGTGCCGCTGCAGTTCCCGATCCACATCCTGTCGCTGCTGCCTCTGGTCAGCGGTCTGTGGATGCTCACCGATCCCGAGCCGGGCGTCACGTCGCGGAGCTGGCGCGACCGCCTGACGCCGCGGTTGGTCACCCGCCTAGTTGTGGCGCCGGTGGCGACGCTGTGGCCGATGGTCCTCTGGCACGTCAGTCGGCCTCCGACTTGGTTCATCGCCCTCGAGGCGCTGGCGGACCTCCTGAGGCTCGTGGCCATCGTCGCGCTCTCGATGCACGCCCAGCGGATCGCGCTGCGGCTGCCCGACGTCCGACTCGCCCGACAGACCTCCTGGTGCCTGCTCGGCGCGGTGGCGGCCTTCCTCGTCTCCGCTCTCTTCCGACCGCCCTGGCACGACCTGCTGGTCAACCATCTCCCGGTGATCTCGCTGCGGACCCGCCATCCGCAACTAGCGTGGATCGGCTTTCGTGTGGGTGTGGAACTGCTGCTGAGCCTGATCGCCTTCTTCGCGTGCTGGAGCCTGGCGCTGCTGGTGTGGTACCGCAATCGCCTGCGCTGGGCGGCGCGCGACGCTCTGTCGGCTTTGTCCGACGGCGATCCCGGACGTAGACTGAGCCCATGAACCCCTCGCTTCGCACGCTCTGGCCCGTCTTGGGGATGGCGATCCTATTCGCAGGCTGTCAGAGCGATCCTGCGGCGCAACAGCCAGAACGCCGCAGCGTGCAGCCCGCGGACTTCCTCGCCGCCGAGCCGGTGCCCATCACCCCAACGCCCCCGAGCCGAATCCCCGTGAGCGAGCCGACCGCCGCTGCGTCGGAAGCCTCGGCATCGCCGACCGATCCCCTGACGCTGCTGGACCAGCAGGGCAATCCGATCCGACTGGTCTCGGACGCGATGGTGGGCCAGGTCAACGGGCGGGCGCTCTACGCCTCGCAGGTGATCGAGCCGATCGATCCGCAGCTTCTGAAGCTGGGCCAGACGTTGCCGCGTCCGGAGTTTCGCAGGCGAAGCCAGGAGCTTGTCGCCGCCACGCTCAACCAGATCGTCACCGACGCCCTGATCCTGGGCGAAGCCGAACGCTCGCTCAGCGAGCAGGAGCGTTACGGACTTCTGGAGCTGCTGCGACTGGAGCGAGAGAAACTGCTGCGCGTCTTCGGCGAAGGCGCCCGCTCGGTGGCGGAACGAAACCTGCAGCAGGAGCGCGGACGAAGCCTGGACGAGATGGTCGAAGACCGTCGGGCGCAGCTGGTGGTGCAGCGCTACTTGCAGCAGAAGCTGCTGCCACGGATCAACGTGACGCGCAAGGACATCCGCCGGTATTACCTCGAGAACGAGGCCGAGTTCAACCCGCCCTCGACACGGACGCTGCGGCTGATCGTCGCCGCCAACGAATCGGCGGCCAAGGAGATCGAGTCCCGCCTGGCCGCCGGGGACCCCTTCGTCGAGATCGCCTCGTCCAAAGCCAACCGCTACCGCCCCGAGCAGTCAGGCCTGTTCGTGGAGAACGCCAAGGGCGATAAGGTTTTCGGCGACGAGCGCGATGCGGCGTTCGCTTCGCTCTCCGCGGGTCAGCACACGCCCCGCATCGACCGCGACGGCCGCGCCTACTGGGTCTACGTCGAGAGCTTCGCGCCGGGCCAACCGATCTCGCTGCAGGAGGCGCAGACCGGCATCGAAGCGCGGCTGCGGCAGGTCCAGTTCCAGAAGCTCTCGGCGCAGTACCGAGAGGAGCTCTTCCGCCGCGGCAGTTTCGGTGACGTGGACACCATGACCGACGCGGTGATGGACGTGGTCATGAGTCGCTACGCACCGCTCTAGTGCCCGGCGCCCGTGCGAGCCTGTGGGATCGGCTCCGTTCGCGCTGGCGTCACTGGTTCTCCACCGGGCCGCGCGGCGAACGCTTAGCCGCCGATTTCCTGCGGTCCCAGGGTTACACCATCCTCGCGCGAAACCTCCGCTGCCCCGTGGGCGAGATCGACCTGCTCGCGCAGGCGCCCGACGGGCGTACCCTCGTCGTGGTGGAAGTGAAATCCAGCGGCGGGTTTCACGACGGCCTGCCGCCGGAGCTGCACGTCAACCAGGCCAAGCGTCGCAAGCTCAGCGTCCTGGCGATGCATCTGGCAAGACAGGACGCCTACCGTGATCGCCCGATCCGCTTTGACGTGATCGGCGTGCTGCTGACCCGCGGTTCGAGCGAGCGCGCGACGATACGCCACCATCCCGGGGCTTTCGAGTCACTGCTTTAGGCATCCGCGCCACGCATGCGTCAAGCGCGGTAGGCCCGCGCTTCGTTCAACGTGAAGACCGTCATCTCTGGGCCGATACGATGCTCCGGCGGCAGGGGCTTGATGCGGGCACGATACACGGCGATGTCATCCCTGATAAGCCCGCGGGCCACGAGTTCGCTTTCATCCACCGCCCCCAGGTCGCCCACCTGCGACAGATGTTCGTCCAGCGCGCGACGCAGCCGCTCCAGCACGGGCTTCATCGCCGGCTGATCGACCCGATTGTGAATCATCTGCGGGTCCGTGACCGAATCGTAAAGTTCCTCCGCGGGCTTGGTGCTGCTCATCCACAGGGCCTGCGCTTGCGTGAGCTGACCCTCCGCGTGCAGTCGGCGAATCTCCCGCGTCGTCCCCTGTCGCTCCATGTACAGATTGCGCTGAGCGTAAGGCAGATTCGGCGCTAGATTTCGGATGTAGTGGTAGCGATGGTCACGCGCCACTCGAACCCAATCGTAGGTTTCGTCCATGCGGTCTCGCCCCGCGAAAGCGACCGAACGCGACAGGTTCCGGCGTGCGGGACCGAGAAACGCTCGACCCTGATAGTCCGCGGGGATCGGCGTGGACGTGAGCGACAACACCGTGGGAGCAAGATCAACCCAACTCACCAGCGTGTCCACGACGCTGCCGGGCCTCTCGGTCAGCCCCGCGTGGGCACGCCACTTCTCTGGGACGCGAACGATCAGCGGCAGGTGCAGGCCCGCCTCGTAACACCACCGCTTCTCACGCGGCAGTCCTCGACCATGATCGGCCATGTAGATCACGATGGTGTCGTTGGCGTAGGGCGATTGATCCAGGGCCGCCAACACCTGCCCGATCTGCGCGTCCTGGATCTCCAGTGCGTCGTAATACCGCGCCAGGTCCGCCCTGACGTGCGGCGTGTCCGGCAGATAAGCGGGCACGATCACGTCACTGGGCCGACGTGGACCGCGCGACAAGAGTGAGGTGTTCTCGACTCTGAGCACGCTGAATCCTCGGTCATGATCGTGAGCCCGGTCCCACATCGTGCTCTCGTGCGTGACCGGGAAGTTGTTGTAGAGCAGCCAGGGCTGAGCGGGCAATCCACCGGTGCGCAGGTCGGTCAACCAGTCGTCCGTGCGATCCGCAAAATCCGGTGGCGGCACAAAATTGAAGTCGGTCTTGGACCACCAGTTCACGTGATAGCCCGCGTCGCGCAGCTCGTGCGTGAACATCCGTGGCGGACGGAGCAGCGAACACCGCATCAGGTGAGTGCCGATCGACCACGGGTACTTCCCGGTGACGATGCTGCAGCGACTGGGCGCACAGACCGGGGCGGTGGAGAACGCGTGGAGAAAGCGATAGCCCTGCTGCGCCAGCCGGTCCAGATGGGGCGTCAAGGCGGTGGGGTCGCCGTAGCATCGCAGGTGCAGCCCGGTGTCCTCCCCGATGAGCAGCAGGATGTGGGGACGATTCTCAGGCATACGCGATGCGTTTTCCCTTGCACTGTCAACGACTCACGGCTGACCCGGTGGGAAACGAATGAACTCGATGACTTCGCCGCCGGGGGCTTGGACGAAGGAGAGATAGACCGGGATGCGACGGCCGTCGTGGGCCTCGATGGTGACCTCTCGAGGGGTGAGCGTAACGGTGGCGCCGGCCTGCTGCGCCCGCAGCGTCGCGGCGTCCACGTCGTCGCTGCGCAGGCAGAGGTGGATGACGGCGGCGCCCTGGCCCCAGGCGTGGAGCTTCTCACGCGGCGGGCCGCCCGCAAAGATCTCCAACAGCACGCCGTTGCCGCTGTCGAGATAAACGGCGCTGCCCGCGTCTTTGCCCCAGCGGACTTTCTCGGAAAAGCCCAGGGTCTTATAAAAGCGAACCGACGCTTCAAAGTCCGCGACCTTGATCGCCACGTGATGCAGGGGGAGTGTGCTCAATGGTGTTTCATCTCCTCGAGTCGGAATTGCTCGCCGGTGGTGACTTTCTCGAGTTGGCCGTCACGGATCCAACAGACGCGGTCGCTCGAGGCGAGCATCTTCACGTCGTGCGTGGCGCAGACGACGGTGACGCCTTCCTCCTTGTTCAGGCTCTTCAGAAGATTGATGATCTCGGTGCCGGTCTTGGTGTCGAGGTTGCCCGTGGGTTCGTCGGCAAGAATCACGGTGGGCGTGTTGGCCAGGGCGCGCGCCACCGCCACGCGCTGCTGCTGCCCGCCGGAGAGCTCGAAGGGCTTGTGGTGGTAGCGGTGCCCCAGCCCCACGCGCTCGAGAATCTTCTTGCCGCGGGCGTCAGCTTCGTCCTTCGTCGCGCCCTGAAACACCATCGGCAGCGTCACGTTCTGCAGTGCGCTCATCACCTGGATGAGGTTGAACGTCTGAAAGATGTACCCGATCTTGTTGCACCGAAACCACGCCTGGCGGCTCTCGTCGAGGTCGAACACGCTCTGGCCCTCGAAGTACACCTTGCCCTGCGTGGGCGTGTCGAGCGCGCCGACCTGGTTGAAGAAGGTGCTCTTGCCCGAGCCGCTGGGGCCCATGATCGAGATGAACTCCCCCCGGAAGATATCCAGCGACACGCCCTTGAGCGCCCAGACCTCTTCGCCCACGAGCTGGTAGCGCTTCTTGACGTTCTCGGCGCGGATGATGACGTCTTGGGTCATGGTGTTCTGAATACGGATACGCACATCACGCAGTTTTCACAGATTCGATCCTTAATGCATGATTCTCTTGTACTGAATCTGTGTCATCCGCGTAATCTGCGGATGTATTCTCTTTCGCTCGGACGACGAAGTAAACCAGTTTGCGCAGCATCAGTGATCGCGAGAAACGGATCACCGCTTCGCGGCAGTCGCGCCGGTCCAACTGGAAGTGACGGGACATGGCGTCCGCAATGCCGCGCAGGTCCGATCGGCCATCGATCTGTGTCCAGAAGAAGCTGCCCTGCTCGTCGAGGTCCACACGGACGACGTGCTCGAAGCGCAGCAGCCTGGAGACCCTCGCGTAAATCCCCGGCTTCGGCGGCATCACGCGACGCAGCTGCAGCCGCCCCTTGGCGTCGGTGATCGACTCGACGCCCGGAAGCAGCGACGGGATGGCGTCGAAGGGGTCGGACAATCCCATCGCCAGCAGCGCGTCTGGGGACTCACGTGGGCGGGGCATCAGTGAAACTCCCCGGTGGTGAAGTCGATCTCCTGGGGCTTGGCCGCTTTCACAATGCGTCCGTCGTCGATCCAGAGGATGCGGTCCGAGCGCTTGAGCATCTTCAGGTCGTGCGTGGCCGAGACGATGGTGACGCCCAGATCGTCGCGGAGCTTGGCGAGCAGTTCGATCATCTCCTGGCCGGTGCGTGAGTCGAGGTTGGCGGTCGGTTCGTCCGCCAGAACGATGCGCGGACTGTTGGCCAGAGCGCGGGCGATGGCGCAGCGCTGCTGCTGCCCTCCGGAGAGTTCGGAGGGCTTGTGCAGGACGCGATGACCCAGGCCCACCAGTTCCAGCAGGTAGACCCCCTTCTCGCGGGCGGCCTCCGCGTCGATGCCCGCGAAGCTCATGGGCAGCGTGACATTCTCGAGGCAGGTCATGACCTGGATGAGGTTGTAGCTCTGGAAGATGTAGCCGACCTTTCGACAGCGGAGCCAGGCCAGTTCGTTGGCGTCGAGCTGGGCGATGTCCACCTGATCGATGTAGACCTTGCCGGTGGTCGGCTTGCCCAGGCCCCCGATCATGTTAAAGAGCGTGCTCTTGCCCGAGCCGCTGGGGCCCATGATGGAAAGGTACTCCTGCTCGTAGACGTCCACGGTCGCGCCGCGGAGCGCCTGCGTTTCGACGTTGCCCGTGCGATAAATCTTCTTCACGTCCACCGCACGGATGATGCAGCGCTTCCCCGCGTCGTGGCTAACGCTCAGCAGTCGGTCGAGTTTGGCGGGGTCGAGCGCGGGCATATCAGATGTTGGACCTCAGCGCGGTGGCGGGGACCATCCGCGAGGCGAGGTCCGCGGGATAGATCGCCGCGATGACGGAGAGCACCACGCCCGCCACGACGCCCAGGAGGATGTAGAGGAGCAGCGTGCCCCAGGAGATCGAGCTGAGCACCAAGCCAAAGCCGTAGGTGAAGCTGTAGGCGGCGATGGCCACGAGCGAGCCGAAGACCGCCCCCGCGATGCCACCGAAGAGCCCCATCAGGCTCGACTCGATGAGGAAGACGCGACGGATGAAGGAGGACAGTGCGCCCAGGCACTTCATGGTTCCGATCTCGCGGAAGCGTTCGGTGACGGACATGAGCATGGCGTTGGCGATGCCGATGACGGTCACGAGCAGCGAGATGATGATGATCCAAATGCTGCGCGCGGTGTCGCGCCGCTGCGCCTGCTCCGAGGCTCGCTTCTCGTCCTCGCGCAGCTCCCGAGCCAGCGGCACCAGTCGAACGCCCGGGAGATGGAGGTCCGTGCGCAAGGCGCGAACCACCGCCGCGATGGGAGCGTCCGCGCCGGAGAGGCCCGCGACCGCCGCCGCGTCGGGCGTCTCAAGAAAGACCGCCGCGATCTCGACGCCCGACCGCGATGACGGGCCCACCACGTTCGCGCCTTCGCCGCGCAACGCCGCGATGAATCGTCGTTCCACAGGCGTGAGCGTCGCGTCATTCTCCTGGAAGTTCAGGGCGATGTTCTTGCCCCGGATCGGGCCGGACTCGGCGGTGAGGAAGCCAATCATCCGTCGCACTTCCACGCGCAGCGATTCCTCCGACGCCACGCCCTTCTTGACCAACTGGCCCGCGAGGATCGAAAGCAGGAATGCGATGCCCAGGACCACGCCGCTGATCGTGACGAGCGAGCGTCCCAACCGGATGCGGATGCCCTGGAGCACCACGCCCAGGGCGACGCTCATCGGCAGGCGGACTTGTTGTTGCACAGCGTTGGGCATGGTGATTCAGTTCAGAGCCGGGCGGTCCTCATCCCGGTGTGGTTCTTTCAGAACGGCGACATCGAGACGGCTTTACGAATCAGTTCGAGGGCGATGGTGAACATACCGATGAGTCCCACGCCGGTGAAGTAGCCCGCGAGCACGGTGGGGATCATGCGCAGGAAGTTGGCCGAGCCGAACTTCTTGTGGAAATAGTATCGCGCCATCAGAGCGCCGAGCACCTCGAAGATAAATACGTGCGGGAAGCCGCCTAAGCCCTTGATCACGCCGTAGACGAACATCACCGGTAGGCCCAGCGTGCTCATGATCGTGAATAGGGCGACCGTGCTGATGAACCCGCCGCCGATGTGCCGGGGCTTGATCGCCTTGCCGAACTCCGTGTCGGAGAAGCGGACCTGGTCCTGGCCCTCCTGGATGTGCGTGGCGGAGAAGAGCAACGCCGTGCGCTTGGCGTTGAGCTCCCAGAAGGTCTGCGCATACGGGAACCCCGCCGAGGGCACTTCCGCGCCGCGCCAGATGAAGGCCCAGAAGACGAACGAGAGCACCAGCAACAGCGGCACCGCCACCGCTTCGGTCTTGATCATCGAGGTGAACTTCGTCTCGGTCAGCTCGGTGACGCGGAAGCCCTGCGCCTGGTGGCCGTAGTTCTCCAGCGGGATCGGAGCGAGCCAGACCTCGATGCCCTTGGCGCCGGAGAGGATAAAGGCGGACTCCTTGATGTAGGGGATGTCCACGGTCTGCCCCGCCACGCCCAGCAGTCGGGCGTTGAGGTAGGAGATGAGCGGGTTGTAGAGGAAGGCGAAGACGAACAGGAAGATCATGACGCTCCGCAAGGCGTCGGCGTTGCGGGGGTCGCCGATGACCGGCGAGGAGCGCAGCAGGACGTAACAGAGCGCGATCATGGCCAGCGCCGTCGCCACGTACCCGCCCAGCGCCAGCCAGAGCGGCCAATCGCCCCGGCCCTTCCTGGGCGCCCAGAGGTCATCGACGCCCTCGGATTTCGCCTGCGCTTTCCTGTCGCGCAGTTCACGCATCTTGGCTCGAACGTCGCGCACACTCTGGAAGAGCGACACCGCGAGCAGCCCCAACGCCGCCCCGATGCCGAAGCTCATCCAGAAATCCACCTCGTTGGCGAAGATGGTGTTCACCGCGTCCATGCCCGGCTGCCACTGATTCAGCACGCCCAGGTGGTGCAGCACAGGATTGAGAATCAGCGTGAGCACCATCGCGAAAGCGGTGCCCATCACCGCCCAGAAGGGAAGCACCATGCCCACGAGGAGGATGCCCAGGTCGATGGCCAGCCCGGTGGGCGTGGCGGGCAGGAAGGACTCGGTCAAGCCGTTGGTCGTATCGACGAAGGGCTGGGGCAGGAGGAAGACGCGCTGATCCAGGAGGACACCGGTGATCGCGGGGATGCCGACCTGGATGAAACCAAAGGCGATACCCAGCACCGCGCCGAGGCTGAAAAGTCTCCAGCGCTCCGAGCCTTTTTTCCCTGACGACGACTTGGAACGTGTGAAGAACTCTCTTGCGGAGGCGGGCGTCTGCTCGTCCTTGGCGTCCGCCTCCGCCATGGCCATCGCCCCCTGCGCCTGCACCGGCGCCATCGGGAAAGGCAGACGCTCCACGTCGGAAGTGAGTCGGAAGAAGAAGTAGCCCAGCGTATAGCGTTTGACGAACCCGATGAAGATGGTGAGCACCATCACGCCGATGGGCGCAAGCCAGTCGGGGTGGAAGAGATTTCTCTCGGTGATGGCGGGGCTGTCGGGCCTGGGGGCGAACCAGGTCGGGAACGCGTCGCGCATGCTGGCGTCGCGCACCGCGTCGCTGCCCACGAGGAAGCCTCGCCACACCATCTGCGCGAACGGCCCGCCGGGGAAGAGCACGTTGGCCGCCATCACCACGCCCGCCGCGTGGAGCAGGATCACCAGGTTCTGCTTGCTGAGCGTCTTGAGCGAGCGACGCGCGATCTCGCTGAACAGGATCACCGTCACCCACTGCGCCGCGGAGCCCAGGCCCCCGCCGCTCATCAGGCCCAGGTAGATCGACCCGGGCAGCATGACCAGGCCGCAGAAAAGGATGCCCACCACCGTGGACCAGCCGAAGCCCTCCTTGAAGTCGGTGGGCGTGGCGAGCAGGTCGCGGTAGAGCTCAAGCTCCTTGTCACCGGTGCGCTCAGGCAAGGGCGACTCCTGAGGCTAAGGTCGTGGCCGCCGCGGTTCGCAGCTTGTCCGCAGCCGCGGTGAACATCTCGCGTTTCTCGTCGCTGCCCACGGCACGCCAGTGCAGGAAGTGCTGACGCAGCCGCCCGAGGAAGACCTTGTTCAGCCGCACCCAGGACTCGCGCGTGCCCGAGAGTCGCGTGAGCGTGAGTCGCGCGATGTACTCGCGCGTCTGCGGATCGGTGGGCAGCGCGATGGTCAATCGCTGCGACACGCCCAGGTCAAAGGGCTTTAACCAGACGGTGCACTGCAATCCCGGGATGTAGCCCTCGTGGTCCAGCGGGTCGGTCTGCTCGTGAATCGCCATCCGCGGCGGCGAGCAGAAGAAGGTGCCGCTGGAGCCTTCGCCGTGGTCGAGGAAGAAGCGCTCGAGGAACTCGAGCACCGCCACGCGCGCGGTGGGATCGAAGGTGAAAGGCAGGAGCATGCTCAGGTCGTCGCCCTGGGGCTCGGGCAGGGTCCAGCCCGCGTCCTCCGCGGGCGCCGCGATGCGCATGGCCGAGAGCGCCGGGAAGAGCGTGGAGAGAAAGACGCAGAGCATCATCGCCAGGGACGCGGTCACGGTGTTGAGCGAGGTGAAGGTCATGTTCAGCCCGCCGGTGAGCTCGAGCGTCGTGAGCACCTTGCCCACGCCCTGGCTGAGCACGTAGCCGAGCACGGACCCGACCACCGCGTAGACAAAGGCCTCGGCGAAGAACATGGCGAAGACGAAGCGCGGGGCGATGCCCACCGCGTTGTAGACGAAGATCTCTTCCCGCCGCTCGTAGACGCTGCCGCGCATCGTGTTGAGCACGGTCAGCGCCGCGATGACCAGCGGGATGATCAGTTCCAGGACGCCGGCGAAGCTCGTCTGTCGAGCGCGTTGCCCGCGGTAGGACACGCCCTCCAGGCCGTAGTGCGTCACACGACCGCTCTGCTCGAGGTAGAAATCGATCTCCTGCCGCGCCTGCTTGTAGGGCAGTTCCCCCCCGGTGTCACGGTCGCGCAACCACAGGGCCACGGAGGTGCGTCGCGGTCCGATGTTCTCGCCCAACCGAATCCCCGCGTGATCAAGCATGATGACCAGCTCTTCCGCGGGCACCGAAACGTAAGGCTCCACCGCCAGCACCGCGTTGTTGGAGACCTGAAGCTGCGGCATACTCTGCGCATCGAAGGGCAGCAGACTTCTCCCGTCCACGTCGCGCAGAGCCTCGAGCGAGGCGGGGTCGAAGATGCTCCAGACCACGAAGGCCTTGCCGTTGATGTCCACCAGCACGTCGCGCTCGTCCACCTCCGCGGGGGTCAGGCCCAGTCGCTGCGCCATCGTCGAGGGCAGCATCACCGGCATCGGAGCCGCGGAATCCACCGAGTCCGGCTCCTCGTGGGGCCACCACGAGCGCTGCGTGAGGAATCGAAGACTCCCGGCCAACGGCTCCTTGCGATCGAAGAACAGGATGGACGAGAAACCCACCGACTGGACCGCGTTGCCCGCGGAGGCGTAGGTCGCCTTGAGCTCGGGCAATTGAAGTTGCCGAGAGTAATTGTTGTAACTGGCCACGACCATGCGCCGCTCCGCCAGGTCGAAGCGATGCCCGTAGCGTGTCCGCAGGGCGAAGAGCTCCGCGTCGGCGATGGGTTTCAGGTTGTCGTCGCGCACCAGAAGTCCCTGGTACGCCGCCCGACCGGTGGCGATCTGATCGTCCACCACGTCGCTGCTGGAGTTGATGAAGCAGATCATGGCGAAGGTGATGAGCACGAGCGTGGCGCAAGTCAACCCGGTGCGGACGCGGCGGCGATGCATGTTGTTCAGGCCCAGGGCGAAGGCGGTTCCGATCACGCCCATGGTGTTGACCTGCGCCCCGGCCACGACGCCGCGCTGCTTCGCCAAACCTTCGAGGTTCTCCCGAAACTTGCCCGAGAAGACGACCATGATGGCGCTGGAGATGAGCATGATCACAAACCCCAGCAGGATCATGAGCGAGCTCTGGATCAGCTCGAACGCCGGGTGCAGCAGCTTGAGCAGCGCGAACACGCTCAGGAAGATCAGGGCGTGCGCCAGCAGTTGCTTGCGGATGTCGGTGTAGCCAAAGACGAGCTTCTCGAAGAAGAACGCGAAGGGCACGAGCAGACCGAGGTACCACACGATGCCCATGACCGCTTCCACGATCGAGGCGCGGAGCACCGGATGGTTGAGCGTGGCGTAGGTGACGGCGTTCTGGGCGGTGATGGTTCGCTCCAGCTGGGTGAGATTCGGATCGGACTGGGCCTCCAACAGTTCCTCGCCGCGTTGGTGGAAGCGATTGGTGCGCTCGTCGGCCATGCGGTGGCGGTTCTGCAGCTCCAGACGCTGCCCGTTGAGAAACTGCATCGACGCCGCCACGCGTTTGGGGACGTCGAGAATGGTCGTGGCGTGGGCCGCGAGATAGCCCGGCCCGTCCACCTCGCGACCGCGATACTGAAACTCCGAGTCGTTCTCGACGCCGAGCATGAACGCACGGGTCTGCTGCACCAGTTCGTTGTCGGGGCTGCCGGCTTTGAGCTCGACAAAGAAGCGGTCGTCGGGCCGAACAAATCGCAGGAACAAGCCCGGCGTCTCGGTGAATGCGTTGAAGGTCGGCAGCGGCGTGAGCGACTGGGCTTCGATCAGCTCCACGCTCGAGTAGGGTTGCAGCGACTGCGGATTGATCAGGTCGAACATCGTCACCGGCGCCGCCTCGAACGTCACGATGTTGTGCGGCCCCGCCTGGGTGCGCAGGTCGATGCCCTTGGATCGGTAGACGTTCTGACTGGCGGCGCCCTCGTCGGTGGCCAGGGCGATGCGCCCGCTGGCGTCGTAGCCGAAGGCGTTGGGCGAGTAGCCCGGGACGCCGGTTCCCCGCTGCAACCCCGCCACCGTGTCGGGCAACGCGTATCGCCCGTAAGCGTCCGTCCAGAGGATCATGCGCGGCAAGATGCCCGACTCGTAGTGCCGCTCGTATCCCTTGGTCATCACCAGCGCCTCGGACAACGGGAAGTTCGGGAGCAGCGAACGCCCGATACCGCTGACGTAGACGCGGCCGCCATAGGAGATGGGCGGTTCCACCGCGTCGGACTCGAAGCGTCCGTTGCCGAACGCCAGGGAGAGGACCGTCTCGCCGAACATCGCCAGCGACGGGGCGATGGCGTTCATGTCGCGCATCCAGGGCAGGTCCAGCGGGACGTGGAACAGCTCGTAGGCAGCGGTGCGGTCGGTGTGCACGAGCGTGAAGCCCGCGTAGCCGCAGCGGACCCACGGCGCGGTGAGGTTCACCAATCCCGCGTTCTGACTGGCGGTGCGCCCTTCGTGGTTGTCCGCGAGGACCGCCACGTCCACGGGCGAGTCCGGTTCGAGCGTGGAACGCACCGCGAGCAGGAAGTTGTTGTAGCCCGAGCCGTGCCGCCGGGTCTGCTCGCCGTGCTGCGGCCCCAGGACGAAGGAGAGCGTCTGTCGCGGTGCTGGCGCGGGCGCAGCCGCGAGCGACGCAGAGACGACGACCAGGTCGCGGTATGAGCCGAAAAGCTCGTTCAATCGCAGACCTGCTTCCGCCTCGGTGATGCCTGCGAGGTGGTGCGACCTGAGCTGCTCCAGTCTCCTACGCAAGAGGGTTGCGAAGTCCATCTCGCGCAGCATCGCCGCTTTGTCCAGCAACAGATTCGAGAGCGAATAGCCGGTGGAGGCCGAGAGCCGTTCGGTCCGTTGTTTGCTTGCCAGGAACGCGGCGTACGAGGGGTGATTCACGTCCTCTTGCTGACGCAGGAACGCCACGCGGGCGCGGAGCATCTGGCGGTTGTACTGCAGCAGACGATCGTTCAGGACGTATCGCACCTGCTCCGCAAGGAGGTCGCGCGCCTCGGCGGGCAACGCGTCGCTGGCGGCGTTCGTCGCCGCTGGGTCCTCGAGGAAGCCCGCCCGATCAAAGGCGCTCAGAATCGCCCCCACCTTGGCGAGCGAAGCCTGGTGGTCGTCGAGCGAAGCGGTGAGCGTCTTTCGCGGCCGAACGGTGTCGCCCTTGAAGCCCAGGGTGCTCAGCAGTCGATAGGTCCCCGACTGCCCGAACATCTGCCCGCTGACAAAGACGAAGACGACGTCGGCGCGGAGCTGCGAGCGGTAGGCGGTCAGGCCTCGCATGAGGGCGAGCTGCGCCGCCAGATTGATCGCGGGTTGAACCCCCGGCGAGAGGTCCGGAAGCGGCGAGGGAGCGTCCAGGTGCGTCACCACCACCACCGCCCGGCTCGAGGGCGTCGCCCCGCTCCGCAGCACACCCACCAGGTTCGGGTCCGGCACGTTGCGATAAGCGCAGCGCACGTGCAGCCGCACCGAACGTCCCGCGTGCTCGAATAGGCCCGCGGTGGCCACCAATCGCGGGTAGTTGATCGGCACATCGCCCACCAGCGGCATGAACGTCCGCGCCGACCAGTCCGCCCTCTCCAGACCCTCGCTGTGCGAGACCACCAGGGCGCGGAAGCCCAGCTCCGCGTAACGAGCCCAATCCAGGCCCAATCGCTTCGAGGGCTTTCGCAGGTCCAACAGCGCGATGCAGTCGTCGAATCGCCCCCGCGTGGCGAGCACCTCGTCGGTCACCCACAGCAGCTCGCCCTCCACGCCGCCGTCGGGCGTGACAATGGGCTGGGCGTGATTGGGCAGGAGCGGATAAATCTCCACCCCCGCCAGCGCAGCGCCCGAAGCGTCCTCGATGCGTCGCTGCAAGGTCACGGGCGCCACGGTGCTCACGGGCTGCTCGATGAGTTCCAGTCCCGCATCGAGGATCGCCTGTTTCACTTCGTGTCGCGCCGCGTCGAGGCCCACGTTGCCGACGAAGCGATTGCCGTGCGCCAGGATACTCCGCAACTCCCGCTCGACGGAGGCTGCGGTCATGGCGTCGCGGACCGCCTTGCGGTCGTACTGATCGAACGGCTCAAGCAGGTCCGGGAGCGGCCGTGGCTGTGCCACGCGCAGCGCCGCCCCGGCCATGAGAACGCCCAACGCCAGCAGCAGCGCCACACCGACCGCCCACGCGATGGGTCCATCGGGTCGCAGGGTTGGGTTCGGATTCACGGCGCCCATGCTCGGCCCCATCCAAAAATCTGCTCGCTGCCCTGCGAACGCAGCCACAAACCATACACGGTCAGCAGCAGCCAGCCGGCGACGCAGCCGCAGAAGAAGCCGACGAAGAAGGGTTGAAGTCTGTTGCGGACGGTCTGTGCCCCGCCGAAGCGGAGGACCAACAGCCGAATGATCCACGCGGCCAGGCAACTGCCCCACGAGATACTCACGAGGAAACTGGACGCAAGCAGCACGCCCACGGGATGAAACCAGAACCCCGCGAAGGCCTGACGGAACAGCGCGACAGCCGCGGTGGCGCCGGCGCCGCCGATGTAGCCCCAGCTGCGAGGCTCGATCGTCGGCGCGTTCTCGCCGCGGTCGGCGGCGGTGCCGAGCATCTTCGCGGTCTCGTTGCTCAACTCGATCTGAAAGTCGAACAGATACCAGGGCTTGGTGTCGAAGTGCCAGTTCATGCCGTGGCCCGAAGCACTCAGCCCGTAAGCGTGCGTGAGGAACGACCAGCCACCGAGCGTGATGCCCAGCACCACGCCCAGGACGCAGACCGCCGCCAGGTGCCAGGGAACGACGCGCTCTCTCCTGCCGATCTCGAGCACCTCCATCTGCGCCCCGGGCACCAGGAAGAAGGGCGTGGGACCGACCATGAAGCTCAGGATCATGGCGAAGAGCAGCCCTTCCGGCCCGAACGCCCCCGCCCCGCCCAGCAGCACGAGCAGGATCGCCGAGTTGTTCAGACCCAGGTAACTGAAGGGCGAGCCGCACTCGCTGCGCAGCCGCGAGGTCACCAGTGCCACCACCACCAGTCCCAGGAACATGCACAGGACCGCGGGCGTGGAGATGCCTACCGCTCTGGACCACCAGACCGCCAGCCCCACGCACAGCAGCAGCAGCGCCGCCGCGGCGGGGTAGGGCAGAGCTTCGTCGCGCCACTGCGACCGATCCCAGGCGGCGATGGAACGCAGCACGCGGAGCAGATACTTGCGCGCGAAGAGAAGGATCAGCAGGGCATACATCAGATAGGAGGAAGCCTGCTGCTCGTTGACGAAGGGGTATCCGCGGGCGGTGGACCAGCCGGTGCTCTGCCCCAGCCAGTACAAGGCGCGGAAGACGAAGAAGCCCACGACCAGCGACATGAGCACACCCAGCTCCATGAACATGGCCAGGCTCAGGAAGATGCCGCTGAGCATGAAGGAGACGCCCTGCCAGGTCGCGCCCCAGCCCGGATCGCTGAAATAGGGCTCAAGCGGGATGGCGATATTCAGATCGGGGACTCTCGGGTTGTAGAAGTTCGCCCCGCGCAGCAGCGTCCACGCCAGCGCCACCGCCAGGCCAGCCCAGGTCATGGGGTTGCGCCAGACCGTGGAAAGGAAGCGTTCCTCCGATTCGGGCAGCATCGCCAACGGAATCTGCGCCAGCGGCAGACGGAAGCGTTCGCTCTCCATCCATTGCTTGCGGAAGATGACGTTGACCGCCAAGGCGGAAGCGGCGATGAGCGTCATGAAGCAAAGCCAGTAGCGGATCGGCTCGAACCACTGCGACCAGGGGATGTACCCGGTGAAGAAGAACTTCAGTCCCGCCCAGCTCCAGAGATCATCGGGCCTGACGATGGCGGTGCCGGTGTGCGAGGCGGGAAGTCGATCAAACTCGCTCTGGGTGACGATCAAGCGGCCACGGTAGATCGACTCCAGGGCGTGGACGCTGAAGAACCAGGGGTCCGCGATGGCGATCTTCCCCGGGCCCTCCAAGGCCCACTCGAGTGTCAATCGCTCACGCACCGTCTGGGGCAGCGGCAGCGAGTTGGTCCCCACGCGCAGGAAACCCTCGGGCTGCGAAAAGGTGCGCTTGCCCTGCGCGGTCGTCCCGAAGGCTTCAACGCTTTGGCCCGCGTCCGTGGAGATCCGACACACCAGCCTCGATCCCGTTGGCAGCGAGAAGTCGGGGCTTTCCCCCGGCAGGGCCAGCAACGCGATCATCATCGGCTCCCCGGGGCGGAGCGTCTGGCCCTGCGAGTGCAAGGGCAGCGTCACCGCGACGCGTGACGCCCCCCCCGCGTCGCGGTTCGACAGCAACGCCACGATGCGATCTTCGCCGCGAACCCGGCGTTTCTCGTAGGTCACGTTCCCGCTCGTCTCGAGGGTGGGCGACCCGGGCTTGGCGTCGAAGAGGTTCTGCACACGGTTCGAGCCGTGCGGCCAGAGCTTGCGGGGATAACTGTCGATCTCGGTGAAGAGCGAGGCGGTGCGCGGGACGGTGGAGGTGATGCTCACGAAACGGTGCCAAAAACCCTGCGTGAGAAAGGGGGTGGCGATGAGCATGGTGTAGAGCACGCAGAGCAGCTCGGCTCGCGTGAGCAGCGTGACGCGCAGCCTTCGAGCCGCCGCGCCCAGCAGCAGCAGCAGCACCAGCACGAGGATCGGCTCGAAGGGAACCGAGTGCTCGGGGCTGAACCCGCCGGCGGCGAGGATCGAGTTGCTCCAGTGGACCATCACCGCGCAGCTGAGCACGCCCACCGCGCAGGCGATCACCGAGCGAATCGTCAAGCCGCGGACGTAGGAGGGATCACTCATACGTACAACCGTCACGGCACTCTACAGATTTGCGACGGGCTGCGGATTATACAGGAGACGCCGATCGCGTGCGGCGGGATCAGCGGTTGAACCAGGGAAAAAAATCACCGCCGCGGTGGACCGTGCGCGGCGGTGATGGTCCGATGCAAGATCGAATTGGGGCTTGATTACTTCATCATGTCGTGGAGCGAATCGGCGGTCGGCGCCTGCGCTTTCTCGGCTTCCTTGGCGGCGTCTTCGACCTTCTTCGCGGCGTCGTCCTTGGCGTGATCGGCGGCGTGCTCCGTCGCGGCTTTCTCGGCCTCGCCGGTCAGTGCCGCTGCATTTTCTTTCGCGGCCTCCAACGCCGCGGCGCCTTCCTTCTTGACTTCCTCAACCACCTCCGCAGCCTTCTCCTTGGCGACCTCGACCGTCTCGACGACCTTCTCCTTGGCGACTTCCACCGCTTCCGCAGCCTTTTCCTTGGCGGCGTCGACGGTCGTGGAGTGGGTCGAGGTTGAACCGCTGGAGGAGGCGGGGGCGGAAGGCGGCGAGGCCTGCTGATCACAGGCGACAAGGAACATCGCGGTCACGGTCAGGGTGGCAAGGCTGCTGAAGAGTCTCATGATGCGCTCCGGGAAGGTGGTGTGGGAAGCCGGGGAACGTGGGTGGATCTGTGGGGGCCACCCGCATAACGAACATGATTGTACCGCGCCCCGGGGGTCAAGCTTTCTTGGGCTCGCCGGGGCCGCGCAGCTTGTTCATGACCTTAACCATCATGAAGATGCAGAAGGAGACGATCAAGAAATCCAGCATCACGTTGATGAACGCCCCGTAACGGATGGCGACCTCGGCGACGGCGGGGGTTGCGGTGGCGTCGGCCTTCTTGAGCACGACCTTCAAATCGGAAAAATCGACCTGGCCCAGCAGCATGCCGATGGGCGGCATGATGACGTCGTTGGTTAGCGAGGTGACGATCTTGCCGAAGGCGGCGCCGATGATCACGCCCACCGCCAGATCGACAGCGTTGCCCTTGACGGCGAAGTCACGAAACTCCTGGATCAGACCCATGCTTTGCTCCTTGAAAATAGTGACGGATGACTGGTGACTAGTTGGATGAGGTGAAGACGGTTTGACCTTTGCGGGTGAAGGGCATGTCGAGTTTGCCAAAGGGGGTGCCGAGGTTCAGATCGCCGACGATCTCGTAGGAGCTGCCCTCGCCGCGCAGGATGTTGAACAAGCCCATCCCCAGTTTCATGGGCGAGAGCGAAAGCGGAACGGTGATGTCGCCGGTGTCGCCCTTTCTGAGCATCATGGATTTCGCCAGCTTGCTCGAAGCGACCTTCGTGCCGCCCAGCGACAGGTCGTAGTTCATCCGCGCCAGGTCCACGGGGAAGTCGTTGGTGTTCTTCACCCGCAGGCTGAACACGGCTTTGGCTTCGTCCCAGGCGAGCTTCTCCCAGGTCACGCTGGCCAACTGCACGTCGGGCGCCGCGGGGATGGGGAACTCCCCGGACTTCTTCACCGGCAGTTTCAGTTCACCCAGTTGCGGGGCGTCGACCACAAGGTCCAAAGAGGCGGTGTAGGGGACCACCGCGCCGGGGCGGAGCTTGGACACGGTGGCGAGCAGACTGGCGAAGTTCACAGCCGCGGGCAGTTGCAGCGTTTTTGACTTTTTCGCGGGGATGGCGCCCTGCGACGGAGCGCTGCCGGCGAGGAACGCCGCCTCGCCGGTGGCCAGGGCGTAGTCGAGCCTGGTCACCGGGAGCGGGATCGAGTAGGGGTTGGTCACCTCCACATCGAAGAGCAGAGTCAGCCCCTGCGGACCGAGTTGGTCGAGCCAAACGCCACGGATGGAGGCAGTGGGTTTCGCGCCCGAGAGCAGCGCGGAGGCGGTCTGGCAGCCGACCAACCCGGTCAGGCCCCCGAGCGTCACGAAGATGATCCCCAATCGCGCGAGCATGGTCCCCTGTTCGCCTTGAAACCCGGGGGCGAGGACGCCCCGGCTCGCTGGCACTCGTGCAGAGGAAAAAAACGCCGCGCGACGGTTTCCCGCGGCGCGGCGTGGTTCGTGAGAAGCCCCACTTACTCGTAGAAGTTGGTGGCTTCGGTTTCTTCAACAGGACGCGTGAGCTGGTCGCTGGTCATCGTGGTCTTGAGGCGGACGTCGCCCGCCTTGACCGCCTTGACCTTGACCGTCCAGACCGCCACCGCCTTGGGCGCCAGACTCGGGAGCTTGGCGAAGGTGATGGTGCCGTTGGCGTGAGTGCCCGCGGTCGCGCCACCAGCAGAGACGAACTGCATCGTGTTTTCCAGGCCCACGACGATGCCGATGTTGGTGTCGGTCGCCGAGCCTTGGTTGGTCACGGTGATGGTGTAGGTCTCCTCCTCACCCACGCGGATGGGGTCGGAGACGTCGACCACTTCGAGCAGGATGGCGGGGATGCCCATGACGTCGGTGGTGCAGGCCTTGGCGACAGTCTCGGCGCAGTAAGCGCGGGCCGAGGCGTCGGTCTTGACCTGGCCCATCGCGGTGGGTTCCACCGAGACAGAGAACTTCTTGCTCTCCTTGGCCTTGAGGGTGCCCAGGTTGTAGGTGATGGTCGCGCCAGCCACCGAGCCGCCCTCGGTCATCTTCACGACCTTGGCCGGTCCCGAGGCGGCGATGGTGACCACCGCGTCACGCGCGTCGCCGTCGCCGGTGTTGGTGACGGTGATGTCGTGGCTGAAGCCCTTGCCCAGGAACACCTTGTTGACGCAGGTGTTCTCGATGGCGAGCACCGGCTTACGGACCATGGTGGAGAGCGCCTTGCTGCCCGCATCCAGCCCGCCGTCCGCCTTAGCGCTGACGGAGCTGTCGAGCTTGCCGGTGTTGCCGGCCTTGAGGTTGACGCTCATGGTCTGGCTCTGGCCGGCCTGCAGCACGGGGATGGTTTGCTCCACCACGCTCTTGCCGTCGGCGGTCATCAGACCCGCGGGCAGCGTGTGCTTGACCATGACGTTGCGAGCGGCGCCGCTGCCGGTGTTCTTGACCGTGTACTTGGCGACGATCGGGTCGCACTGGATCACTTCGGGCGTGATCTCCGCCATCAGCTCGAGCTTGGGCTCGACGACGTTGATGGCGATGCAGGTGCGCGGGTCGAAGCTGGCGGCGATGCACTTCTGAATCGAGCCGACCTGCGTGGCCTTGGCTTTGACCTTGATGGTCTTGCTGGCGCCGGGGTCAAGCGTGCCGAGGTTCCAGGTCAGGACGCCGCCCTGGTTGGAGGCGACCGCCGGATCGGAGCTGATCACCTGCAGGGTCGGGCCGCACACGTCGGTGATGACCGTGTTGTGCAGAGCCAGATCGGAGTAGTTGGTGGCCTTGATCCAGTACTCGAACTCTTCGCCCACGCCGACTTCAGCCGGAGCCATGCGCTCGATCATGAGGAGGCTTGAGTCCCGGTAGCCGGAGGGGAAGTACTGAGCGCCGGAGACGGGCGGCGTCTTCTTGGCGACAGGCGCCGCCGCCGGGGCCGAACCCCATGCGTGCGGGTAGTTGCGGTGGTGCCAAGGCGTCCAGCCCGTGGCCGAGGCAGGGTCGGCGTGACGGTGATAGTCGTCGTCGCGCAGCTCGGTCTTGCCGAAAGCCACGTCTTCGTAGGTCTGGACGACTTTAGCGCCTTCCTTGGGCGGACGAGAGGCATCGACCACGATGCTCTGGTTCGTCTGCGGGAAGCGGGAACGAACGCCAGAATCAGCAGCCTGATCGCTGGCACAGCCGACGAACGCCACAAGGGCGGTCGCCACCAGAAGCATTGCAAGGACGTTTTTCATACAGATGTCTCCCTAATCGAGTAGCGGTAGAACCTCTAGGGCCTGCGACACACAGGCTTAAATTCACCCACATGTTTCATCAACCATTCGTCCCCATCCATGGGAAATGGCGCTGGACTTCCGACCATCCAGAGCGTCCGAGGATATCCCCCAAGCTCAACACTTGTCAAGTGCAAACTGTAACTTGGGGAAAAAGGGGAAAGACGATGCGGTCAACGAATCAAGGTCAGGATCGCCAAGACTCCCCCGCCCAGGGCGCTGGCGAGCATCACCCCCAGCAGCACCCAGATCACCAGCTTGCCCATCCTTCCGGGCGTCGGCGACCAGTCCTCGTAAACCTCGTCCTCGTCCTGAGTCATACCGCGATCTTAGCCGCTGCGTCGGGACCAGTGCGACTGAGTGAAGCCCCAGAGCGCATCGGTGCGATGCAGCACCACGCCCAGCGGATACGCCAGCACCGCGGTGTAGAGCAGCGAGAGGAACCGCCCCATCAACTCGTCCGCCGCGGACCAGTGCGCCAACGGCGTGCTGGGCAGCCAACCCCAGCGACGCATCTCCAGCAGCGCCACCACGACCAGGTTCACGAACATGCCCGCCATGAAGGTCATGAAGATCATCGACCCCCGCGACCCACGGAAGACCATCGCCCGCACCTGCAGCACCGCATAGCAACCCACGAGATAGCCCAAGACCTGTGGCCCCACGATCGCGGCGCTGCCGGGGCTGCCGCTAAAGGTGTAGTCCGTCACCAGGTCCACCAGCAAGCCCAGCACGCCCGCAGCGATCGTCGCCTGCATCGGCCAAGCCGCCATCGACACGAACACCATCAGCACCAGCGCGAAGCTCGGCTGCCCCAGCCCGATCCCGAACGGGTCGCCCAGCAGCGTACGCAGACCCACCTCCAGGGCGAGCGCCGCATACGCGAAGATGGCGAACGTGCTCCAACGCATGGTGATTGACTGCGGACCAAACCACGGGCCACCGCCACCCGAATCCCCGGCGCGGGCCAGCCGCCGCGCTCAACGCTCCGACCCACTACCGCGCAGCCTCCTCGGCGGGCACCAGCACGAAGACGCGCGTCAGGAACCCCAGCCGCGGCAGCGCCTCGACGACCACTCGGTTCTGCAACGTCGGGTTCTCCGGGTTGGGCTCGACCTTGACGACCCTACCCACGATCAGGCCCTGCGCCTCGGCGGGCCAGTACTGATCGCTCAGGTGCGCCACGTCGCCCTGTTGCACCGCGTTCTCTTTGGACACGATGGTCTCGAACGACTGCCGATCCGCCAGCGGCCGCAGCTGCGCCCGAGTCTGCAGCGTGGCCTGGCCCGGCGTGGGCGCGATGAGCCTCACGTCCAGCAGCAGCTTCGGGTCGCTCACGAGCTGAACCACCGCCCCGCTGCCCGAGGCCTCACGGACCCGGCCCACCACGCTGGCGCCCGCCGCCACCGCCTGACCCGCCGCCACCCCTTGTCGCACGCCGCGGTTGATCGTCACCAGGAACCGCCTCGCGTCGGGCCCGGTCACCACCGAGGCCGGCAGCAGTTGGTAGCCCGTGAAGGCCGCCTGTCGCCGGGTCTGCGAGAGCAGCGTCACCTGGCCCTGCGCCTCCACCAGCGACTCTTCGAGCTGCCGGGAGTACGCCAGCAGCTGCGCGTAGTAGTCCTCGATCCGCGCCTGGCTCGACCCGATCTCCAACCGATCCTCCGCTCGACCGCGCAGCGCCACGCCCAGGTTGTGCAACAGGTGCGTCACCGGTCGCAGCACGAAGTCCAGCACCCGCCGCGGCCGCGACGACACCGCGTGCGCCCACGACGCCGGCAGCAGGCTCAGCAGCAACGCCAGCGTCGCTGCCAGTGCCAGCCATCGGCGAGCTGTGAGGATCGGTCGGCGCATGAGGGAAGGCGTCGGTGAGTGATAACGGATGACGGATGAGTGATGATGGGTGATCTATGAATGACGATGTCAAGCCATGACCGAGCGCCGCTGCAGTTCATCCATCATCGATCATCCATCATCAATCACTCTCACCCCTCTTCCGCGTTGCTTTCCATCAACTCCTTCCACTTCTCGATGTGTTCGAGGTAAGTGGCGGTGCCGCGCGCCACGCAGGTCAGCGGGTCTTCAGCGATGCGGACGTCCAAGCCTGTGGCCTGCGCGACGACCTTGTCCAGGCCGCGCAGCAGCGACCCGCCGCCGGCGAGCGTAATGCCGTTGTCCACCAGGTCCGCCGCCAGCTCCGGCTCCGTCCGCTCCAGCGTGCGCGTGACCGTCTCGACGATCGCGGTCAGCGGCTCCTGCAGCGCCTCACGGATCTCGCTGGCGGTGATCACCGTCTTGCGCGGCAGGCCCGAGATCATGTCCCGCCCACGCACCTCCATCGACCGCTTCTCGTCCTCCGCCGTCACCGCCGCCGCCGACCCGATCTCGATCTTGATGCGCTCGGCGGTCTGCTCGCCGATCATCAGGTTGTAGGCCTTCTTCATGTGGTTGATGATCGCCTCGTCCATGTCGTCGCCCGCCACGCGGACGCTCTCGCACTGGGCGATGTCCGCCAGCGAGATGATCGCCACCTCGGTCGTGCCCCCGCCGATGTCCACGATCATCGACGCCGTCGCCTCGACCACCGGCAGGTTCGCCCCGATCGCCGCGGCCATCGGCTCCTCCACCAGGATCACCCGTCTGGCGCCGGCACGCTCGGCGCTGTCCAGCACCGCACGCTGCTCCACCGCGGTGATCCCGCTGGGCACCGCGATCACCACCCGCGGGCCAAAGGGCGTGTGCTTGCCCTGCACCTTGCGGATGAAGTACGACAGCATCGCCTCGGTGATCTCGAAGTCCGAGATCACCCCGTCCTTGAGCGGACGAATCGCCGTGATGCTCCCGGGCGTCTTGCCCAGCATCTCCTTGGCCACCCAGCCCACCGCGTAACCGTCGTGCAGCTTGAGCACCTGGTTCGTGCCCTTCTTCACCGCCACCACCGAGGGCTCGTTGAGCACGATCCCCTCGCCGCGCACGCACACCAGCGTGTTGCACGTGCCCAGGTCGATCCCCATATCGACGCTGAACCAGCTTAGAAGATTGTCGAGGAGCAACGCGATCGTCCCCGATCAGGAGATTCGTTCCGTCGGGACAGCCCCGACGTGCGGACCAATCGTAACCGATTTCCCACAACGATGCGAAGCCCCGGAAGAGAAAGAGTAGATAGGATGACAGGATCGAGCAGGATCAGAAACACCAGCTGCAGCCATCCTGTTCGATCCCGTGATCCTCTCAAGAAGGCCGATCAAGTTCGCTCCTCGCGGCGACGTTCGAGTTCGTTCAGCGCCGCGGCGGGATCCTCGGGGAGCGGTTCGTGACCGTTGTCCGACCCGTGGTCGAGTTCGCCGTTGCTCCGTTCCATCCGCTCCCGGCGACGCTGCTGCAATCGCGTGGGCTTGCCCGCCAGATTCCGTCGCATCAGGAACCAGCCCACGCCCATGATCACCACCAGCGCCATCGGGATCGCCGCCGCGCCGCCGCCAAGCCCCCCGCTGCGCTTCACGGGCGAAAGGCTGCTCACCTCAATCGTCCCGCTGTGCCCCACGAACACCATGAAATCACTGGACTTCTTCGTCAGCTGGTCCGTGGTGCGCCACAAGCGCGAGAACCGCGCCGGCAGTCGCACCCGCACCCCTTGCCTCACCCGCACCCGCGGACTCACGAGGTAGACCACCGCCACGTCCTCGGGCGTCGCCCCCCACTGCACCGTCCACTGCTCCAGCGTCGCCTCCCACGCCCCGCGCCGCGAGAGCCCCTCGACCCGGCGCGGCTCAGCCACCAACGCGCCCTCGATCAGGAACAGTTCGCCACGCGCCTCCCCGGGCGCAGCTCGGATCGCACCGTAGTCCGGCACCCGCGCCCCCGCTTCGTCGCCCGGCGTCCACGTCAACGCGTTCCGGAGCAGCGGATAAATCCCCGCGTCGTCGATCATCGGCGAAAAATCGCTCGTCCCCGTCCGCACCTGCTCCAGCTCGTCGCTGCTCAACCCCAGCGGCGCTCCCATCGCCGCGCTCGCCAGCAACGCCATGACCGCCACGATCCGCATCCGACCCATTCTAGCTCGCCTTGCTATGATCGCTCTTTTTCCCGCACCCCGATCCCCGCACCCCGGACCCCGCACCCCTCTCATGCCTCCGACGCCCACTAACCTCCCCGAGTTCCCCCCCGAGTTCAAAGGCCAGATCGTCCCCATCCTCGACTTCGGCTCGCAGTACGTCCAGCTCATCGCCCGCCGCGTGCGCGAGGCCGGCGTCCTCTCCGTGCTCGTGGCGCCAGACATCCCCGTGGATTCGCTCCGCGCCATGCAGCCGCGCGGCGTCATCCTCTCCGGCGGACCCTCGAGCGTCTACGAACACAACGCACCACGCTGCGACCCCAGACTCTTCGACCTGGGCGTCCCGGTCCTGGGCATCTGCTACGGCATGCAACTGGGCTGTCAACTGCTCGGCGCCGACGTCCGCAACGCGAAAAGCCGAGAGTTCGGCCGCGCCACACTCAAAGTCACGAACGCTGACGAACTGCTTCCGGGCGTTCCCGCTCACACCACCGTCTGGATGAGCCACGGCGATCAGGTCGACCAGCTCAACGACGACTTCCTCCCGCTCGCCGCCACGCCCACCTGCCCTGTCGCCGCCGTCCGCCACAAACGACTGCCCTTCTTCGGCGTCCAGTTCCACCCCGAAGTCACCCACACGCCCCACGGCATCGACATCCTCACCAACTTCCTCTTCAACGTCTGCCACTGTGCCGGCAACTGGCGCATGAGCGACTTCCTCGAATCGCAGGTCGCCGCCATCCGCAAACGCGTGGGCTCGCACCGCGTGATCTGCGGGCTGTCGGGCGGAGTGGACTCGAGCGTCGTCGCCACCCTGCTCGCCAAGGCCATCGGCAGGCAACTCACCTGCATTTTCGTGGACAACGGCCTGCTGCGCAAGGGCGAGCGACAGCTCGTCGAGCAAACCTTCCGAGGCCACTTCGACATCGACCTGCGCGTCGCAGACGCCGCGGACCAGTTCCTCGCCGACCTCAAGGGCATCACCGACCCGCAGGAAAAACGCCGCCGCATCGGCCACCGCTTCATCGACGTCTTCAAACAAACATCCTCGTCTCTGACATCCGACATCCGACATCCGACATCCGACATTTCCTTCCTCGCCCAAGGCACCCTCTACCCTGACGTGATCGAGTCCGGCCACGGCCACAGCGGTCAAGCCGCCAACATCAAGCTCCACCACAACGTCGGCGGTCTGCCCGCGGAGCTGGGATTTGAACTCATCGAGCCGCTGCGCTCGCTCTTCAAGGACGAAGTCCGCAAGCTCGGCGAAGTGCTCGGCCTGCCCGAACAGATCGTCTGGCGCCACCCGTTCCCCGGCCCCGGCTTGGCGGTCCGCGTCCTGGGCGAAGTCACCCGACCGCAACTCGAGCTCCTGCGCGACGCCGACGAAATCCTGCTCGAAGAGATCGTCGCCAACAATCTCTATCGCAAGACCAGTCAGGTCTTCGCGGTGCTCCTGCCGGTCAAAGCCGTGGGCGTCATGGGCGACGGTCGCACGCACGAACAGGTCATCGCCCTACGCGCCGTGGAGACGCAGGACTTCATGACCGCCGACTGGGCTCGCCTGCCTTACGACGTGCTGGCCACCGTGAGCAACCGCATCATCAACGAGGTCCGCGGCGTCAACCGAGTCGTCTACGACATCTCGAGCAAACCCCCCGCCACCATCGAGTGGGAATAACACCGCCCAAGGTCCAGGCACTTCAGTGCCTGCCCCCCTCGTCATATCTCTTGTACCTCACCCCTTCTAAGAACGCGTTGAGCTCTCGCGCCCTCTTCACCCCGCGCTCCATCTCCACCTTCACCTTGGTATTCGGATATTCCCTCCACCCCCGCACCAACCCCGCCCGCACCGCCTGTGACAGAGTATATCGATACGCCCTCCTGCACTGTGTTTCGTCACGGATACACCCGTCGAAAGAATCATTCTCGCCCTTGTTGTGCCCGAACGCAACGCGTCGCTCGCCCAGCAGATCGTTGACCAATTTCGCTACCGAACCGTGCAGTTTTCGCATCATCTCCGGCAGGGCCTCTCCCACTTTTAGATACCCCAACGTGTGGCAATGGTTGTTCATCAGCGTCGTGACCCAGGGCGTAAACAGCGCCTGCTTTGTATAGAAATCAAAGCGATCCCAGAACACCGCACAAGCCGCGCGCGACGCGAAAGCGGGGAATCCCTCCCGAAAGCGTGCCGTGATGAAATAGACTTGATTTGACCGATACCAGTGCCTGAACCGATGTGCCCCGCTGGGCGTGAACTCCCCCGGCCCGCTCTTACGCATCCAGCTCATCCCCCCATCTTAAGGTGTAGCCACTTAAGTGGCTACACCTGAGTGGCTACACCTTGAGTTCCCTCTGGATCGCCTCTAGCCCCGCCCTCGTGTCCGCTTCGCTCACATACCCCATGTGCGAGACGCGGAACACCTTGCCCTCCCACGCCGCCCCGCGTCCGCTCTGACCGCCTGCGATGTGGATGCCGTGCTTGTCTCGCAACGCCGCCCGGAACTTCTTGTCGTCCACGCCGTCGGGATAGAACGCGCCCGTCACCGAGTCCGCGGGCGACTGGCTGCACAGCTTCAGCCCCATTCGCAAGAACTCGCTGCGCGTCAGCTCCGCCAGTTTGCGTGTGCGCGCCCAGACGTTTTCCAGGCCTTCCTTCTCGATCAGTTCCAACGCCACGCGCTGGCCGCGGATGAGCGAGACGGGCGGCGTAAAAGGCACGTCGTTCTTCTGCCAGCTCTTGAGCCAGCGGCGCAGGTCGAGGTTGTAGTACCCCTTGGCTTTGACCGTCTCCAATCGCTGGATGGCGCGCGGCCCCAGCGCCACGTAGCCCAGCCCCGGTGGCAGCATGAGCGCTTTCTGCGACCCCGTCACCAGCACGTCCACGCCCCACGCGTCCATCTCCACCGGCATCGCCCCCACCGACGTGATCCCGTCCGCGATCAGCAGCGCCTCGCTCCCGGCTACCACCGCCGCGATCGCTTGGAGGTCGCACACCGTGGCGGTCGAAGTCTCCGAGTGCACCACCGTGACCACGCTAACCCCCGCATTCTCACGCAGCGCCTGCGCCACCACATCCGCAGCGACGCCCGTGCCCCAGGCCACGTTGAGCTTGACTTGTTCAACGCCGTAGGCGTCGTAGACGTCCTGCCAACGTTCGCCGAACTTCC
The DNA here is from genome assembly GCA_964496285.1 of uncultured Phycisphaera sp. Lineage (GTDB taxonomy): Bacteria > Planctomycetota > Phycisphaerae > Phycisphaerales > Phycisphaeraceae > CAZBXW01. The sequence continues at coordinate 298,263 of CAZBXW010000003.1, read as the reverse complement.
CGCCGGAGATGGTGATCGCTTTGCTGCCGGGGGTGAGCAGTGAAATCTGCGCCGCCTCGAACGCGGTGGTGCCCGAGCCGGCGATGCTCAGCACCGGCCCGCTCGTGCGGAACACCCTCGCCAAACGCTCCGACACCTCTTTGAAGATCGCCTGGAACTGCTTGGTGCGATGGTGGATGATCGGCAGCGCCATCTCGGCGAGCACCTCGGGCGGAACCGCCGTGGGGCCGGGCGTGAGGAGTCGTTGAATCGTTGTCGCCATGGTCGATCCCTTCTCAAAAAACAAGAGAGGTGATTCTACAATGCCGGGATCGACATCGGTGTGCCTCGAACTCGGTAGGCCTTGCGGTGGACCACGCGATCGCTGTAGCCTTGGAAACAGGCAGTGCGAGGCCAGCGCGGTCAACTTCGATCCCTCGCACCTGATCCGCATGGGCATCGACCCGGTGCGCTTCGTTGAGGAGTTCGCCCCGCGCATCGCTCATGTGCACGGGAAATACACCGAGATTCTCACCGATCGGCTCTACGACCTGGGCACCGAGCAGCAGCCGACCTTCGCCCCGGGAATTTTCTGCGGAGAGCGTCACTAGCGCTACTGCCTCCCCGGCCACGGCGTGGCGCGCTGGAGCGCCGTCTTCGAGCGACTCAAGGCTGCCGGTTACGCCGGCTTCGTGAGCATCGAACTTGAAGACGCCCACTTCAACGGGACGGAAGAGGGCGAGAAGCGCGGCTTGATCTTCGGCAGGCAGATTCTCGAAAGCCTCTGAATGTACGAGAATGCAGCCCCGTGTTTCCACATGGGGCATCCTTCATGCGCACGACACCAGCGGCAGGTCCGCCATCGTGCGCAGGCCTGGGTTGGCGCGCAGCACCACGGGGACCGCGTTGAGCACCATGGCGGCGGTGGCGATGTCGCCGTTGATCCCGCCGGGGATCACGGAGCGGAACGAAGGCTCACCCACGATCTCCACCGTGTCGGCGGGGTCGGGCTGCCCCACCGCGGCGATGAAGGTGAGCGTGATGCGCTGCTGGCCGCCGACGTATCCGCGGCCGATCTGCTGCACGCCCGCGGCGAAGCCCGCTTCGATGGTCATGGCGGGCGTCGCCAACTTCCGGGGGGCGATGATCGGCGAGAGCTCGTCCACCGTGCGCGTGAGCGTCCAACCCAGTCGCGAGGCGATCATGTGCATCGATTCGGTGAGCCCGACGTGGCGGAGCGTGCCGGTCTGACGCTTCTTCTCGAAGTCCGCCGGTGAGAGTCCAGCTCCGATCTTCTGCTGGAAGGGAAGGCGTCGCGTCGCGGCGTCCTGCACCCGGCTCACGCGGACCGTGCGTACGTTCTGACACACCGCGGTGAGCACCAGCGGCAGGCAGTCCATGAGAAATCCGGGGTTGACGCCCGTGCCCAGCACCGCCACGCCTGCTGTTATCGCCGCTTTGTCCACGCGCTGCGATAACTCCGGCGTGGTCATCCAGGGATAGGACAACTCCTCGCAGGTCGAGACGATCGGCACGCGGTGTGTCAGGATTCGCTCCAGCAGCGGCGTGATGGACGCCATCGACGAGGTGGTGGTGACGACGGCGGCGTGCGGCTTGGCGGAGCTCAGGGCAGCGTCCAGGTCGGCGACGACCGGCACGCCCAGCGGCGCCACGCCCGACAGTTCGCCCGCGTCGCGCCCCTGCAGCGCGGGGTCGCGGTCCACCGCCGCCACGAGGCGCAGAGTCTTGCGCTGCGTCAAGGATCGCACCACCATCCGACCCAGCGGCCCCAAACCCACTTGAGCAATCGACAGGGTTTCCATAAGCGGAATGTTTACCAGATCGTGGTTGAAACTTCCCGTTGCGCTCGGCGTCGTATCTGCAGACGATCGCGATCCCGCGGCGCTCCGCGGGCGTATGTTATGCTTAGATGCGGTGGGCATCCGGGCTGAAGTGTCCCTCCGCCGAGGCTTATCATGAAACGGCCAAGTGCGACAGCGGCGCGGTGCGCAGTGCTCTGCGGCGCACTGGTTTGCGTGCCGGTGTTCGCCCAGAGGCTGGCGTGGGCGGATGTGGCCATGGCCGAGGCTTCGGCGGGCGGGTTCGGGCTGCGACAGGTGGACCTCAAGACCGCCGACGCCGCCTCCGACGTGCAGCGGCTCTCGGAGAAGGGGGCGTGGGAGAAGGTCTTCGCGGCGCTGGAGCAGGTGCAGGAGGCCGAGGCGGGCACGATGATCGCGGTGGGCCAGTCGGGGCTTCTGATCCCGGCGCAGCGGTGGGCGGCTGAGCAACTGATCGTCATGCCCGCCGAGGGCCGCGCCGCCTTCAGGCTGTTCCACGACGCGGCGGCGCGGCAGGTCTGGGAACAGGCGCTGGCGGCGGACACCGAAGCGAGCGAGGAGCAACTGCTGCGTCGGATCGTCGATCGCTACTTCATCACGGAAGTGGGCGACCAGGCGGCTGACCGGTTGGGCGATCTGCTCTTTGAGCGCGGCGAGTTCGCCGGGGCGCTGCGGCAGTGGACGCTGTTGCTCGAGCACCACGCCGACAGCGAGCTGAGCGAGCCGAAGCTGCAGGTCAAGCGAGCCCTGGCCCTGCACCGCCTTGGCCGCCTTGAGGAGGTCAGTCAGTTGCACGTCCGACTGGCTCGCCGCTTCGAGGGCCAGAGGGTGACGATCGGCGGGCAGGAGGTCGAGGCAGCGGCGTTCGTCGCGTCGCTGCTGAGCCCGGACACGGCGACTCCCACGGCGGCGTCCGCACCCGCGGCGGCGGCGCTGCCCGAGTCGGAGACGCCCACGTGGCAGTTCCAGTTGATCGGCGAGGCTGCCAGGCTCGCCCAGCGACAGGCGGGTCGAAACTGGGGTGGAAGATATCCCATGCTCGGGATGATCCCGCCCATCGAAAGCGACCAGAAGCGTCTGTACGTCAACCTGCTGGGCGTCGTCATGGCGTTCGACTTGCGCTCGGGCAAGATGCTCTGGCGCAGCACCGCGATGTCCACACTCAACGGTCAGTGGCAGCAAATCCCGTATAACGTGGACCCCGAGCGGTACGCCCTGGTGCGGGCGGAGGAAGACGCGCTGCTCGAGGTGTCGCTGCCGCCGGACCGGATCAACCACTATCCGCAGGTTTACGAGCTGGTCCGACGGGAGACGACGACGGGCAAGGAGGTTTGGCGCACGCGCAAGGGCAAGCTGGAGAAGTTCAGTTTCACGGGACAGCCCGTGGTGGATCAAGGGGTGATCTACGCGGCGGGCGCGGCGGTCGAGGGCCACAATCAGTCCAGCGGCGTGCTGGAGCTTCTGGCGCTGGACGTGCGTGACGGATCGGAGCTGTGGCGTCTTGGCTTGGGCACGCCGGCGGCCGGTCAGAATCGCCGCGGGCAACCCGCGTTGCCCGTGGTCACGATGCGGCGTGTCGGGTCCGGCCTGCTGGTGCTGACGAACAACGGTTGCCTGCTGTCGGTGAGCCTGGCGGACCGCGCCATCGATTGGGCCTGGAAGTTCGAGTCGCCGCCACCGGCCAACCCGCAGATGTGGATGCACAACCCGGGCATGGCGCGCCCGGTGGAGCTGCCCGCGTCGATGATGCTGCACGCGGGCGTTCTGTACGCCAAGGAGTCGCGGTCGCGGCTGCTGTTGGCGCTGGACCCCGCGGAGCCGCGGCTGCTGTGGACCCGACCCGTGCCGCGCGGCGGAGCGTTGATCGACGTCGATCCCTCACGCATGACGCTGCTGGGCGAGGATGTGTCCGCCATCGACATGGAGAGCCGAAAACTGCTCTGGGCCACGCCGCTGCCGAGTCAGGGCGCGAGTCCGGGCTGGGTCCGTGTCGGGGAGCACTGGTGGGTTCTGAGCGCCCGCGGCATCCAGGCCGTTGACGCGCAGACCGGCCAGGCGGTGCGGCTCTTCCGTGGTGCGGACCTGGGCGCCGCGGGCGGACACCTTCGCCTCGCGGGAGATCAGCTCCTGTGCGTGTCCAATCAACGAATCACGGTCTACCCCCTGCGCGCCACTGAACCATGAAAGGAAGCGCCATGCGGATCACAGCGCGTGTACTCGGTCTGGTGATGCTCGCGGCCACGCCTGGCGCCGCCCAGTTCGCGCCAGGCTCGCCCAACCCCGACCACCCCACGCTCGCCGCGGTGGGCGAGGGCCAGGTGATGGTCAAGCCCACTTCGGTGGAACTGACGGCGCGGGTGGTGGGCTCGGGTGAACTGACCGCCGACGCTCTGGTGAAGTACCGAGACGCACGCCAGCGTGCCGTGGAGGTGATCGAGGCGCTGGGCATCGAGAACCTGACGGTCACGCCGCGCGGCGCTTCGCTGACGCTGGGCATGACGCAGGAGCAAGTGATGGCGGCGCGGCGCGGCGGGGGCGAGGTGCTCAAGCCCTCGATCCTCGCTGGCGAGGACCTGCTGATCCGTGTGACCCAGATCGATCAGATCGAGGACGCGGCGCTGCTGGAGAATCTCGCGAAGATCATCGACGCGGCGCAGGACCTGGGGCTGCAGATCGGGCCTGCCGCCGGCTCGAACTACTACCAGCAGCTGGCGTATGGGAACGTGGGTCAGATGCCCGTGTTTCTCTTCCGTCTCGACAGCGCGGCGGACGCCAAGATGCAGGCGCGCAAGCTCGCCCTGGGCGAAGCGCGCAAGAGGGTGAGCGAGACCGCGCAGGAGGTGGGGCTCGAGCCGGTGCGCGTCCTGAGCGTCACCGAAGACATGTACGAGCGGAGCGGTCCGATGAGTTCGCGGATGCAGAGCGTTTACAACTCGATGAACATGAGCTGGGACGGATCGAACCCGCAGATGCGTTATATCACCGACAGCCCCGCGGCGGTGCCGGTGACCGCGCGTGTGACGGTGTTGTTCCTGTGTCGCGAGCGGCCCACGCCGAAGGAGGACCCGTGAGAGGCAAGGCTTTCCTGGCGTGGCTTGTTCTAGGCACGAGCGTCGTGGCGGCGTGGGCGGGCCCGGGCGGCAGCGTCCGCGTCACGGGGCAGGGTCAGGACGCCGCGACGCCCGACACCGCGGAGGTCGCCGCGACGATCGGCGGCGACGCGGAGCTTGCCGCCGACGCCCTGACCAAGTTCCGCTCGGCGCGCAAGCGCCTGGACGACACGCTCACCGCCCTGAACCTGCCGCAGCTCAAGGTCCATGAGCTGGGCCTGCAGATCGGCTCGGGCGCGGGCGGCACTAACCTGATGCAGGCGATGATGCGTGGCGACGACGATGCCCAGGTCAAGACCGGATTTCAGGTCAGCCAGAACCTCAAGGTCGCCATCGCCGGTGTGGACAAGATGACGCCCGAGGCGCTGACCGAGATTCTGGTCAGGGTGCTCGACGCGCTCAAGGACGCCGGCGCTAACGTGGGCGTGATGCCCAGCAATGTCTGGGAGATGCAGGTGATGCAGCAGATGCCCCAGGGCCAGGTGGTCTTTGTGCTCACCGATGGCGCGGCGCCGCGGGCGAAAGCCTACGCCCTTGCCATGGAGGACGCCCGCGGCAAGGCGCTGCAACTCGCGAGGCTGGCCGGCGGCCAACTCGGCGCTGTCGTGAGCGTCCACGAGTCGGCCACGCCTAAGAACGACGACGACGCGGCTGAGCTCTTAGGCTCCTACGCCGCCGCCTTGATGCGCTCCGCCGCCTCGCACCGCAACGATCAGTTCGGCCCCGTCCCCGTTCGCGTCACCCTGGACGTGACCTTCGAGCTGCTCCGCCCGGAGGCCCAGCCGTGAGACGCTGCCGAACCCTGCTGCTGATGATGCTGGTTCTCGTGACGCCGGTGCGCGGCGAGGAGCTGCTGCCGCGTCACGTGACGCCCGAGGCGCTGGCGTCGGTCAAGAGGGGACTGGACTACCTCGCCCGCAGTCAGGGGCCCGAGGGCAACTGGCCGGCGTCGCAGGATGGCGTTCAGTACCCCGTGAGCATGGCGTCGCTCGCCGGCATGGCCATGCTCGCTTCAGGCTCGACCCCCTCGCGCGGACCCTACGCCTCGAACATCGCCAAGACGGTTCAGTACGTCCTCTCGCACGCTCAGAAGTCCGGGCTGATCTGCAGCCCCGTGGAGTTCGAAGGTCGGTCGATGTACGGCCACGGGTTCGCCATGCTCTTCCTGGGCACGGTGCACGGCATGGAGAACGACGACCGTGTGCGGCAGCGCATCGCCAAGACGATCACCGCGGGCATCGACCTGACCTCGCGGGGCCAAAGCCCGCTGGGCGGCTGGACCTACACCCCCGGCGCCGGGGACGAAGGCTCGGTCACCGTCACGCAGGTGCAGGGTCTGCGCGCCGCACAGAACGCGGGCTTCACCGTGCCCAACGCCACCATCGAGCGTGCCATCCGATACCTCGAACTCTGCCGCACGCCCGAGGGTGGCATCCGCTACTCGTATGGTTCGGGGCCCGAGACGCGTCTGCCCATCTCCGCCGCCGCCGTGGCCACGCTCTACAACGCCGGCGAGTACGACTCGCCCCTGGCGCAGGCCTGCCTCGACTACGTCCGCCGAGAGTTCGATCGCCAGAAGAACGACTTCAGCAAGGGCGGCGGGCACGACTACTACGCCCACCTCTACGCCGCCCAGGCGTTCTATCAGGCCGGCGACGATTCCTGGGACGACTACTTCCCCACCGCACGCGACCAGATCATCAGCCAGCAGGATCAGACCACCGGCCTCTGGCAGGGCGACGGCATCGGCCCGATCTACGGCACCAGCATCGCCCTGATCGTCCTGCAGCTGCCCTACAAGTTCCTGCCGATCTACCAAAGATAAAACAGTTCTCGCGAAGCCCGCGAAGGACGCGAAGAAAACATAAAGTACCCGCAGATTACGCAGATGACACCGATTCAATTCAATTCTGTTTTTCTTATCTGCGTCGTCTGCGCAAGCCGCGGATCAGTCTTCTTCGCGTCCTTCGCGTCTTCGCGAGAACTCTTTCTCCTTTGAGAGCCTCACCATGACCGACCATCCCGACCTTCAAGCCCTCGACAAACTACGGCGCGGGCGCGACCGCATCGTCGAGCAGCTCCGCTGCGCCATCGTCGGACAGGACGCGGTCATCGAGCAGCTGCTCGTGGCGGTCTTCTGCCGCGGACACGTCATCCTCGAAGGCGTGCCGGGATTGGCCAAGACGCTGCTGGTGCGCACGCTCGCCGCTTCGCTCTCGCTGCAGTTCAACCGCGTGCAGTTCACCCCCGACCTGATGCCCAGCGACATCACCGGCACCGAGGTGATGCAGGAAGACCGCGCCACCGGCAGCCGCGCTTTCCAGTTCGTGCCCGGGCCGCTCTTTGCCAATCTGCTGCTGGCCGACGAGATCAACCGCACCCCGCCCAAGACGCAGGCCGCCCTGCTCGAGGGCATGCAGGAGCTGCAGGTCTCCGCCGGAGGGAAACGCTATCCGCTGCCCGAGCCTTTCTTCGTCCTGGCCACGCAGAACCCCATCGAGCAGGAGGGCACCTACCCGCTGCCCGAGGCGCAGCTGGACCGCTTCCTGTTCAAGGTCTTCGTCCGCTACCCCAGCGCCCAGGAGGAACGCCGCATCTATCGTCTGATGACCAGCGACGGCGCACCCTCGCCCCAGCCGGTGCTCTCGGGAGCAGAGATCCTGGAGCTGCAGCACCTGGTTCGGCGGATGCCCGTGAGCGACCTGTGCCTGGACTACGCCATGGCGCTGGTCCGCGCCACGCGTCCGCAGGAACACGAGTCGCCTCAGTTCATCAAGGATTGGCTGCTCTGGGGCGTAGGACCGCGCGGCGGACAGGCACTGGTGCTGGCGGCCAAGGCGCGGGCGGCGCTGGACGGCCGCCCCGCGGTGGAGCTCAGCGATCTGCGCGCCCTGGCGCACGCGGCGCTGCGCCACCGCGTGGTGCTCAACTACAACGCCCAGGCCGCCGGCCAGACGCCCGACACCGTCATCGACCGACTGCTCCAGAGCGTCCCGGTCCACCCCACCGCCGAGGCTGCCCATGCCCGCATCGCACCGCTACTCAAAGCCTGAGGTCCTGACCAAGATCGTGCCCCTGGGCCTGCGGGCGCACCGCGTGGTCGAGGGCGCGATCGTCGGCCTGCACCGCAGCCCGCTGCACGGCGTGTCCCCCGAGTTCGCCGACCATCGCCCCTATGCCCCGGGCGACGATCTTAAACGCCTGGACTGGCGCGCTTACGCCCGCAACGACCGACACGTCGTCAAACGCTTCGAGGAGGAGAGCAACCTCCGCGCCACCCTCGTCGTCGACTGCAGCGGGTCGATGGCATACGGGGAGAGTGGCCAAGTGGACAAGTGGCCAAGTGGCCAAGTGAAAAGCAAAGAACTCGCGGAGTCAGCGCACCGGGCCACCTCCACCTCCTCCAAGTTCGACTTCGCGGCGCTGGTGGCGGCCTCGCTCGCCACCCTGTTGATTCGCCAGCGCGACGCGGTGGGGCTGGCGCTGGTGGACCAGAGCCCGCGCGTCCTGCTCCAGCCCAGCGCCAAGACGGCGCAACTGGCACGCATCCACGAACTGCTCGAGTCCGCCTCGCCCGACCGCAGCACCGACCTGGGCGCGGCCCTGGAGATCGTCGCGGACCAGACCCACCGTCGCGGCCTGATCGTCGTCCTCTCCGATCTGTTGTGCGACGAGGCGTCGCTGTTCCGTGGCCTGGGCAAGCTCCAATTCCGCGGGCACGAGGTCGTCGTGCTGCAGGTGCTGCACAGCCACGAGATGGACCTGCCCTTCAACGACGCGGTGCTGTTTAAGGACATCGAGGGCCAGGAGGAGGTGATGGCCCAGCCCTGGGCCTTCCGCAAGGCCTACCAGCAGGCGATGACGAAGTTCGTGGGCTCGCTGCGCGACCGGTGCCGGTTCGCCGGGGTGGACCACCTGCTGCTGCGCACCGACGCGGACCCGGGCGAGGCGCTGGCCTTCTACCTCCACCAGCGTCAGCGCGTCTCCGAGGCCGGCAAGCGCTCCGCCCCCGCCACCGCCCGCGCCGCGGGAGGGGATTCGCCTTGAGCTTCCTGAGCCCGCTGATGCTCTACGCCCTGGCGCTGGCCCTGGCGCCCGTGCTCATCCATCTGCTCAACCGCAGACGGTTCATCCGTCTGGACTGGGCGCCGATGCGCCACCTCAAGCTCACGCTCCGCAACAACCGTCGCCGACTGCGACTCGAACAGTGGCTGCTGCTGGCGCTGCGCACGCTGGTGGTGGTGCTGCTGGTGATGGTCGCCGCCCGACCGATCCTCTCCAGCCAGGCGGTGGCGCGCCTGCTCGCTCCGCCGCCGCGCACCAGCAGAGTCCTTCTCCTGGACGACTCGCTGAGCATGGGCTACGCCGCCAACGGACGCAGCGCCTTCGACGCCGCGGCGGCCTACGCCCTGGAACTGGCCGACGGTCTTCGCGCTCAGGACTCGCTGACGCTGCTGCTCACGAGCGACCCGCAGCGTCCGGTCCTGCACAACGCCCTGGCCGCCGACCGAACACGCTGGCGTCCGACTCTCGAAGCCCTCCGCCCCACGCACGCCCACGCCGCCTGGGACCGCGTGCTCCACGCCCTGCGGACCACGCTCCAGACCACCACGTTCCCGAACCGCGAGGTCGTCCTGCTGACCGACCTTCGCCGCTCAGGCTGGCCCCAACGCGTCGAGCCCGCCCTGAGCGACTGGCCCCAACGCGACCTCAGCCTCCGCGTCGTCGATGTCGGTTCGCGCCGGACCGGCAACCTCGCCCTGATCGAGCTTCGCCCTTTGGACGACGTCGCTCTGCCGGGCGTCAACCGCTTCGAGGCCGTGATCCGCAACGACGCCGACCACCCGCTCGACGCCGCCCACGCCACGCTGAGCATCAACGACGCATCCAGGCCCCTGGCGCTGCCGCGGCTCGAACCCGGCGCGACGCTGCGCCTGCCCCTCTGGGTCTCCCTCGATCAACCGGGGCAGTCGGTCCTCACGCTGCGACTGCCCGACGACGAAATGCCCGGCGACAACCAGCGCTGGCGCGTCGTGGACGTCAAACCCCAGCTCACCGCGGCGCTGCTCGACGGCGAGCCCAGCCCTCATCCCTTCCAGGGCGAGACCGACTTCGTGCTCCTGTCGCTGAGCGTGGGCGATCAGCCTTGGCGCGTGGAACGTCCCACCGACTTCGAGGCAACGCTGCCCCAGGCGCAGGTCTACGTCCTGGCCAACGTCCCGGCGATCCCCCCATCCCTGGCGTCACAGCTCCGCCAGCGTGTCGAGGAGGGCGCGGGACTGCTGCTCTTCGTGGGTGATCAGGTCGATGTGCAGGATTGGAACGAGTCCCTGGCCGACCTGCTGCCCGCGATGCTGCTCGAAGCGCGGGACGACGCCCCGCCTCGGGGCCTGGTCGTGGACGCGATGGATGACTCACCGCTCGACGCGCTGGCGCAGCTCTCCCCCGCCACGCTCGAGCGCATCGTGCCACGAAAGGTGTTTACGCTGCGTCCGCCGGTGCCCGACGCACGGGTGCTGGCGAGGTGGAACGAACCGGCGGGATCGCCCGCGATCGTGGAGCGTCGCCTGGGCCGGGGCCGGGTCGTGCTCGTGACGCTCACCGCCGACCGCGCCTGGAGCGATTGGCCGGTCCAGCCCAGCTTCGTCCTGGGCCTGCGTCGCGCGGCGCAGAAGTTGGCCTCGACCGCGGGCAGCGACGCCCAGCACCACGTCGCCGCCGGCGAACCCTTCGCCCTGCGTCAGGTGGGGCTTAACCCGCAGGTGACTCCGCCGCTGGCCACCGCGCCGCTGCCCGCCTTCGCCGACGACCTCTGGCTCGCCTTCCACGCCACGGCGCAGGCTGGGCCCTATCGCTGGACCTGGCAACTCGAATCCCAACAGTCCGCCTCGCGCCTCACCATCGCCAACCCCTCGACTCTCGAGAGCGACCTGACGCCCATGAGCGACGAGGAGTTCCTGGCACGCTGGGGCGATTCACCTCCGAGGCTGGACCGGCCCGACACGCAAACCCCTGACACGCCAACGCCCCGGAGTGAAATCTGGCGCACGCTGGCGCTCGCCATGCTCGCGGGCATGGCGCTCGAGTCCCTCCTGGCGCTCTACGTCGGACGCGATCACTGATGCTCCAGCGGATCATCGGCATCCTCTTCGGCGTGGACCCCGCCCCGTGGACGCAAGGCGGAGGCGCACGCGTGGAGTTCCTGGCGCTGGGCTCGGGCGACCGCGTCCTGATCCTGCTCGTGGGCGTGACGCTCGCCGCCGCGGGGCTGATCTGGCTCTACCGACGCGACGGACGAAACCTCTCGGGCACACCGCGCGCCGCGCTCACGGGCCTGCGCGGTCTGGCCATGCTCGCGGCCCTGACCATGCTCCTGGAGCCCGTGCTGGTCTTCCACCGTGAAGAGCTCAAGCCCTCGACGCTGCTGCTGCTGGTGGACGAGTCCGCGAGCATGGACCTGAGCGACACGCCCGACGCGCCGCGCCGAAAGATCGTCCAGGAACTGCTCAGCGACGCGATGCTGGCGCAGCTCGAAGGCAACGGCGACCGAGTCGTGCGTCGGCTGGGATTCGCCTCGGGGCTGCTGCGGGACGACGCCGCTGCGCCTCGGCAGGCCACCGCCGTGGGCGACGCGATGCAACAGGCGCTCGCGCTGCACCGCGGCGAACCGCTGGCGGGCGTCCTGCTGCTGAGCGATGGGCAGTCCAACGCCGGCGAGTCCCCGCTGCGCGTCGCCGAGCAGCTCGGGCAGATGGGCGTGCCCGTCCACGTCCTGGCGATCGGCACCGAGCAGGGCCCACGCAACGCACGCATCGCCTCGCTCGAGGTGGCGCCGCTGGTCTTCGTCCGCGACGACAATTCGCTCACCGTCGTCGTCGAGTCGCGCGGGTTCGCCGGCGCTGCGGCGCAGCTGCTGCTCTCGGAACGGCTCGACGGCGGCGAGTGGCGCGACGTCGAGACCCGGCCCCTGACCCTCGGCGAGGGCGGCGAACTCCAACGCGTGAGCTTCACCTTCCGACAGGACCGACCCGTCGCCGTGGACTTCAAGGCCACGCTCCAGAACCTCGGGCCCGACCTCGACGACGCGGACAACCTCGCCACCGCCTCCACCCGCGTGATCCATCAGAAGGTCCGCACCCTCTTCGTCGCCGGCCACGCCTTCCCCGAGGTGCAGTTCGTCCGCAACGCCCTGCTCCGCGACAAGGCGGTGGACCTCTCGACCTGGCTGCTCAGCGCCGACGCCAAGTACACCCACCCCGGGCACACGCCCCTGCGACGCCTGCCCGCCACGCAGGAGGAGCTCAACACCTACGACTGCGTGCTGCTCTACGATCCGGACCCCACGCTCATGGGCGCGGGCTTCGGCGCCCTGCTGGCGCCCTTCGTCGAGCAGGCCGGCGGCGGGCTGGTCCTCGTCGCCGGCGAACGCTGGACCGCGGAGCTTTTCGAGCGCGCCGCCGAGCCCGGCAACGAGTGGGTCAACCTGATGCCCGTGGTCGTGGAGCCGGGCCTTTTCCGCAGCGAGGTGGACGTTCGACTCAGCGCCGCTTCGCCCTGGCGACTCGAGGTCACTCCCACGGGCAGGAGCGATCCGCTCTTCCGGTTCGACCCCGACCCAGCGAAGAACGAGTCGATCCTTGCTTCGCTGCCCGGGATGTTCTGGCACTTCCCCGTCACCCGCGCCCGCGGCGGCGCTTCCGTCCTGGCGCAGCACGGCGACCCGCGCATGCGCAACGCCTACGGCCCGCAGGTCCTGCTCGCCACTCAGTTCGCCGGGCCCGGGCGGACCTTCTTCCTGGGCTTCGACAGCACCTATCGCTGGCGCTTCCTCGACGAGCAGCACTTCGACGGCTTCTGGGCGCGCGTGGTCGATCGCGCCGGACGAACCAAGCAGTTGGGCGGTCGCTTCCCCTTCGCCCTCTCCACGCAGCGCTCCGAGTTCGCCCCCGGCTCGTCGATTCAGGTCCAGGCACAGTTCCTCGACGTGGCCGCCGCCACCGGCGTGGCGTTCCTCAACGCTCAGGTCGAACTGGGCGGCCAGACCGTGGCGTCCACGCAACTGCTCCCCGCCGACGAGCCCGGACGGTTCGTCGGCAGCTTCACGGCGCAGAGCGCGGGTCGGCATCTGCTCCGCGTCTACACCGGCGACACCGGCGTGGGCAATCCCGCCACGTTGCCGATCGCCGTCGTCCGCGCCGACCCCGAGCTGGAGCGGCCGACCCTCGACGCCGCCTCGCTCCGCGCCGTGGCGCAGCTCTCGGGCGGCAGGTGCTTCACTCCCGATCAAGCTGCGCTCGTCCCCGAGGCGTTCACGATGCGCCGCGTCTCGAATATCCTTGAGGACCGCCACGAGGTCTTCGCCGCTCCGCTGCTGCTGGCGTTGGTCTTCCTGCCCCTGATCGCGGAGTGGTGGCTGCGCAAGCGCTACCGCATGGTTTGACCCGATGACCACCCTGGATTCAACCAACCCGGCCCTGGCCCCGTTGCACGACGACCTGTCGGCGCGACTCGGCGAATTGGCGGACCGGCTGCGTCGGGCGCAGTGGGCCAGCGGACTGCTCCGGGTGGCGAGCCTCGCCGTCGCGCTGATGCTGCTGAGCTACGTGCTCGACCGCGCCCTCACGCTCAGCGTGCCGCTGCGCCTGGGCTACCTGGCGCTGAACGCCGGCGTGATCGCCTGGTTCGTGCGCGAACGCCTGGTCCGGCCGCTACGGACGCCGCTGCGACCGATGGACCTGGCGGCGGCGCTGGACCGACATCACCGCGGCGGTGTTTCCCTGAGCGAGAACGTCGCCACGGTCCTGCAGCTGTCGCAGCCTGACGCGCGCCACGGCGCTTCGCCCGTCCTGATCGAGCGTGCCATCCGGCACAGTCACCTGCGGCTGGCCAAGGTGGACTTCGCCGCGCACGCCGACGGCCGCGGGACGCTCCGCCGCGCCGCCCTGACGCTGACGGTCGCGCTGCTGCCGGTCCTTCTGTCGATCCTCGCGCCGACGCTCGCCGGTGTCTGGGCGCGGCGATGGATCGGCTTGAGCGACACGCCCTGGCCTACACGCACACGCCTGACCGTGCCGGCGCTGCGCGACGGACGCATCATCGTGGCGCGCGGCGAACCATTTTCCCTCCGCGTCCTGACGCAGCCCGGGTCCGTCGCTCCCGAGTGGGTCCGGCTGCGAATCCAGCCCGGCGGGCGCAGCGCCACGATCCTCAGGGTCCCGCCCACCGCGGCCGGCGATTTCCGTCAAGAGTTCACGGGCGTCTACGAGACCACCACCGTGCACGTGCGCGGCGGCGACGACGCCCTGCCCGCATTCGTCATCGAGCCGATGGATCGACCGCGCATCACCGAGATTCGCCTGATCGCCCGCCACGCCGCGCTGCCCGAGCCGCGTGAGGTGCTCTTCACCGGCGACACCTCCGACGTCTCGGTCCTCAAGGGCGCGCAGGTCGAGCTTCGCCTGTCCACCCAAACCGATCTGGCGCGGGCGTCCGTCGCAACGTCCGCTGGCCTGGAGTTGCCGGTGCAGCTCGCGGACCCGCGCCGCGTCGCGGCGCACTGGACGCACGACGCGCCTCGGACGCTCCGCGTCGAGGTCGTCGCCGCGGCGTCGGGCCTCGCCTCGCCGCCGCTGTCGCTCACCGTCGGACTCACGCCCGACCGTGCCCCCACCGTGACGCTGCAGTCGCGCGGCGTTGGGCCACGTATCACGCCCCAGGCCACGATCCCCCTGACCCTGGCGGCGCGCGACGACTTCGCCCTGACGCGGACGGGCTGGGCCCTGTCCGTGGACCCGGCGCAAGGCGACGATGCCGCCGCGGAGGACCACGTCGGGACTCCCCCGCCCGGCGTCAAAGAGCACCGCACGGACATGGAGCTTCCGCTCCGCCAGGGCCCGCCCCTTACCGCAGGGACGCTGGTCCAGATCACGGGCTGGGCAGAGGACGACTGCCTCGACGGACCGCAGCGGGGCCCGTCGCGCCCGCTGATCTTCCGCGTGGTGGAGCCCGAGGAGCTCTTCCGTGACATCCTCCTCCGACTGCAGCAGGTGCGCATCCGGCTTCGCAAGGCGACCGATGCGCTGCAGGCTGTGGCACAAAGCCTGACGACCGCGAGCCACGCCCCGGCGCTGGCACCCGAGGCGCGGCGGCACCGCGAGGCCCTGAACGAGGTGACGCGACTGACCGCCACGCTCGACGCCTCGCTCACCGAGATGAAGCTCAACGCTCTGGGCGGGGCGGAGATGCACGGCCTGCTGGAGCGCGGCGTGATCGAGCCGCTGCGCAGCGTGGCGACGGAGCTGCTGGCGCCGCAGCGCGACACGCTCGACGCCCTGACGCGACAGTTCGATCCTGCGCGATGCGCCCAGGCGGTCCCCACGCAGGAAGAGGCGGTCTCCCGCCTGCGAGAGGTGCTGCGTCAGATGGGGCAGTGGGACAGTTTTGTGGACGTGATCAACCAGTTGGACGAAGTGATCCGGCTGCAGCGCGAGGCGCGCCAGCGCGCCGAGCAACTGCGGAGTGAACAGGTCGAGCAGCTTTTCGAACCCTGAGCGAGGCCGATCATGAATACCTTGCGATGGCTCTGCGTCCTTTGGCTTCTGCCCGCTCTGGCGCTGGCGCAGGAGAGCGTCGCGCCCGTCCCGGTCAGCGGCGCTGATCGGGCGGCGTTCGACCAAGAGAAGGCGGCGGCGCACCTGCGTGAATTGCAGGAGCGCATGTTCCAACTGGGTCAGACCCTTCGCGAGCAGGAGCCCAACGACGCGGCGCGACTGCTGATGGCGGTGCAGCGCGCCCGTGAGGAGCTGATCCTCGAACAGATGCAGCAGACGCTCACGCTGCTGCGCACCGGGGACCTCGCCCACGCCTCGCAGGAGCAGGAGCGACTCATCGGCAAACTGCAGGAGCTGCGCGAGCTGCTGCTCTCGCTGAACGTGGACTTCCAGGTCCGACTGGACCGGCTGCGAAAGCTCCGCCAGGCGATGAAGAAGCTCGATGCGGCGATCGCCGAAGAGCGGCGGCAGGCGCAGGAGGCGGAGCAACTGTCGCAGCAGGAGCAACCCAGGCCCGGCGAGTTCGAGCGGCTCGACGCGGAGCAACGCCGCAACCAAGCGGCCACGCAGTCGGTGGCGCAGACGGCGCGCGGGTTGGGCGAGGCCGGCCAAGGGGCGTCGCGGAAGCTCGACGCGGCGGCGCAGGACATGGGCCAGGCCTCGAAGCGTCTGACGCAGAAGGACGCCGGACACGCTCAGAAGCAGCAGCGCAGCGCCGTGGAGAAGATGGAGCAGGCACGCGACATGCTCGACGCGGAGCGCCGCCGACTCGAGGAGGAGCTCCGCGGCGAGGTGGAGCGTCTGGTGATGGACAACCTCACGCTCATGCTCGAACGTCAGACCGCACTGCGTGAGGCCACCGAGAAGTTGAGCGATCGGGCGCAGCCGGAGACGGTCAAGCCGCTGGCGGCGCAGGAAGAGAAGCTCGCCATCCTCGCGGCGCAAACGAGCAATCTCGTGACCGACACGGGCTGGAGCCTGGTGCTGCCGCTGGCGCTGGAGTCGATCCAGGGCCAGATGCTCGGGGTCACAGCGGACCTTCGCGTGGGCCTGGCGACCCAGCCGGTGATCGACGACCAACGCGCCATCGAGGCGGCGCTGAGGGAACTGCTGGACACGCTCAAGCAGGCCGCGAGCAATCGCAGCGCCAACCCGCAGCAGGGCCAGTGCGGGCAGTGCGGCGCGGACAAGAACGCGATGCTCGCCGAGCTGCGGATGATTCGGCTCCTCCAGTCGCGGGTCAACGATCAGACGGCGCGCGCCGACGCGCAGCGCCCTGCCGCCGCGGAGCAGGCACGACGCGAGGCCCAGGCGCTGGTTCGCCCGATCCACAAACAGCAGGAAGCGGTGCGTGACGCGATGCGCAAGCTGCACCAGTCGGTCTGCCCGCACTGCGCGGAGGGAGGATCATGACCACGGTCGCCGCGGTAACGCTGTTGACGTTGACGT
Source organism: uncultured Phycisphaera sp. (assembly GCA_964496285.1). Classification (GTDB taxonomy): domain Bacteria; phylum Planctomycetota; class Phycisphaerae; order Phycisphaerales; family Phycisphaeraceae; genus CAZBXW01. The sequence goes on along the minus strand of CAZBXW010000003.1, from coordinate 281,334 downwards.
TCGCGGCGCCGCCGCGCCACGCCGCGCCCGGCCCCGACCTGCTCCGCGACCCGGACAGCGTGGATCGGCTGCTCGAACCGCTGCGCCAGTCGCCCCCTGCCGACGCCGACGCGGACGACCCGCTCCGTCGCGTCGAGCAGGACATGACCTGGGTGACGCTGGAGCTGGACTCGCTTCGCACCCACGAACCCGTGCGGGAGCGTCAGGCCCAGATCCTCAGTCAGCTCGACGCACTCATCGAGCAGGTACAGCAGCAGAACTCCAGCAGCGGGTCCGGCAGTGGCGCAGGCGCTGCCTCGGCGAGCCCGACGAGCCCGATGCGCGATTCGCAGCTCACCGGCGGTCCGGGCGGCATCGGCGAATTGACCGACCCGGGCCACAGTCGCCGACCCTGGGCTGAGCTTCCGCCCAAGGAGCGCGAGCGAATCCTGCAGGCCAACAGCGAGGACTTTCCGCCCGGGTACGAACGGCTGCTGGAGAGCTACTACCGCCGACTGGCCGAGGAGAAAGTGCCCACGCCGCTCGACGAGGCGGGTCAGGAGCAGCCATGAGAACCGCCGTGATGCTCCTGGTTCTGGCGGTATGGGCCTCCACGGCGCGGGCGCAGTGGACCGTGTTCCGCGTCGAGGGTGATGCGCTGCGGGGCCACGCTGTCTCCACCGACACGGGCGACCTGCGGGTCACGACTGTGGAGGGCAAGGAAGTGGTGCTGCCGTGGCGCGACGTTCACCTGGTCCGCACCGAGCAGTTCGAGAAGCCCTCGGACCCGACGCCTTGGACCATTGGCCCATGGCGATTCGAGACGCGGGGCGGCGACCGCGCCCGCGGCGAGATCGAATCGTGGCGCGAGGGTGTGCTGCGATGCGTGTTCCGATTGGGCAACGGAGCGGTGGTCGGTTCCGCGAGCATCTCGCAGAGCGAGGTCGTTGCGCTGTGGCGGGGCGAGTCGGCGTGGGAGGAGCAGGCGCGTGCCCTGCGGCGTACGTCGCTGGAGCTTGACGCGGCGTTCGTGCGCGACGGTGAGTCGGTCAAGCTGGTGGAGGGTCGCCTCGGAGGACTCGAGGGGCAGTCGCTGCTCTTCGAGTTTGAGGGGGAGATGCGGCGGATCGCGCTGGATCGGTTGGTGGGTGTCGTGGCGAGGCAGGGCACGCCGGCGACCGAGCCGGTCACCGCGCCGTCGGCGGTAGCGCGAATGACCGGCGGGGTCCGATACTCAGGCCGCCTCGCGGGGTTGGACAGCGGCGCGCTGCTGCTGAGCGTGGGGAACGGGACGGAGAACCCGCTGCGCCTGCCCATGACGATGGTCACGGAGATTCGCTTGACGGGCGGGCGATTGACGTACCTCTCGGACATGACACCCGTGAGCGTGGAGCAAACGCCCTACCTCGACCGTGCCCGGCCGTGGCGGACCGACCGCGACTTCACCGGCGGCGTGATCATGGTGGGCGGGCAGAGTTACGAGAAGGGCCTGGCGGTGCGCCCAAGGACGCGACTGAGCTATGAGCTGTCGGGGGCGGCGGCGCGATTCGGCTGCGTCGTGGGGTTTGAGCAGCCCGCCGGGCGCGGCGGTTGCGCCGACGTGCGCGTCCGCGCCGGGGAGCGCGTGGTCTTCGAGAGGCTGGCGCTGCGCGGCGACGAGGAGCCCGTGACGATCAGTGTGGAACTGGGCGACGCTGCGACGCTGACGCTGGAGGTGGACTTCGGGCCCGGGGGTGACGTGAGTGACCGCGTGCTCTTCGCGGGAGCGAGGATCGTAAGACCATGATGCGATCGATCATCATCGTGTTGCTGACGGCCGGTGCGGCGAGCGCGGAGTTGGCCGTGTACGACGCGGCGGTGTTCGTGGCTGACCCGTTCAGCGAGAAGACCAACACCGAGGCTCACTTCGGCAGCACACTGCCGACCTGGCTGGTCAATCCACGCCGCGCCGCGACCGACGAGGCGCTCAAGGCCTCGCCCTACCCGGGGGGAATCCTCTGCGTCGAGGCGCCGCAGGGGATGAAGCTGGACGTGGTGCTCGGCGTGCCCGGGGGCGAGCGCGTGTTTGACTGGCCTCGCAGCAGCTCGCGCAGCGATCGGCTGCTGTGGCGCGACGTCGAGCGCGCCGAGCCGGGCCGAACTGCGCAACCGATGACCGCCGAGCACTGGTTCACGCAACTGCGCAGCGGAAGCCCCACACTGCTGACGGTGGGACGGATCGCGGAGCACTTCCTGCTCTACGACGTGCGCACGCCGCGACCGACTCTGCCCACGGTGCGACGCGCTGGCGAGGTGTACGAGGCGGTCCCTGGAGAGGGCCAGGCGATTCACGACGCGCGCTTCTACCCCCCCACGGCGACGGCGGACCGCGCGGCGCTCCTGGCGGAGTGGGACGCCCTGCTGGCCGCCCAGGGTCTGCCCGCGGCGCAGCGGAAGTGGATGATCGACGTGCTGGGGGCCCACGCCTTCGACCCCAAGCAGTTGACGCTGGTGTACCGGCTGGATTCAGCGTCGCTGGACAAGATGCTGCCGCTGGACGTGACGCCCAAGCCCGACAAGGTTGTGCGGGTGGCGCTGATGATCGCGCGGTTGATCGACCCGGACCTGTCGGGCCGGATCACTCAGTTGATCGCGCAGCTCGGCGACGAGCGGTGGACGCAGCGCGAGGCGGCGATGAAGGAGCTGCGCGAGATGGGCGCCGCGGCGCGGGCGGCGTTGGAGGCGGCCAAGTCCAACCCGGACGTCGAGGTGGCCTGGCGCGCCGAGGAGCTCATCGACTGGCTGAATCGGCCCGACCCTGAGGAACCACAGAAGCCCTGACGAGAACGCCGCGATTCCGGTCCGGCGCGCCGCGTGATCCTCGCCGTGATCTAGGCGGTCTTGGCGAGCTTCGCCCAGGTGTCGCGCAGCGTCACGGTGCGATTGAAGACGGGCTGGCCCAGCTGCGAATCGCGGTCGGCGCAGAAGTAACCTAGGCGCTCGAACTGCAGGTGCTCGCCGACCGTGGGGTTGGCCAGGCTCGGCTCCACCAGCGCCGCCACGCTCTTGAGCGACTGCGGGTTCATGGTCACCTTCCAGTCCTGGCCCTCAGGCACATCCTCCGGGTCCTGCTTCGAGAAGAGCGTTTCGTAGAGACGAACCTCCGCCTTCACCGCGTGGGCGGCGCTGACCCAGTGGATGGTTCCCTGCACCTTGCGACCGTCGGGCGTGTTGCCGCCGCGGGTGGCGGGATCGTAGGTGCAGCGGATCTCCACGATGTTGCCCGTCGCGTCCTTGACCACTTCGGTGCAGGTGACGAGATAGGCGTAGCGCAAACGCACTTCTTTGCCGGGCGATAGCCTGAAAAACTTCTTGGGAGGGTTCTCCATGAAGTCGTCGCGCTCGATAAAGAGGACGCTGGAGAAGGGAACCTTGCGCGTGCCGGCGGCGGGGTCTTCGGGATTGTTCACCGCGTCCATCTCTTCGGTCTGACCCGCGGGGTAGTTGGTGATGACGACCTTCAGCGGATCGAGCACCGCCATGACTCTTCGGGCGGTCTTGTTCAGGTCGTCACGGACGCAGTGCTCCAGCAGCGCCAGCTCGATGGTGTTGCCCCGTTTGGCCACGCCCACGCGATCGCAGAAGTCGCGCAGCGCCGCGGCGGTGTAGCCGCGACGACGCATGCCGCAGATCGTGGGCATGCGCGGGTCGTCCCAGCCGGTGACGAGCTTGTCCTTTACCAGCGTGAGCAGTTTGCGCTTGCTCATGACGGTGTAAGAGAGATTCAGCCGTGCGAACTCGTACTGTCGTGGCCGCCCCCCGTTTGCGCGCACCGGGGCGACGCCCAGGGCGATGAGCTGGTCGATGTACCAGTCGTAGAGCGGCTTGTGGTCCTCGAACTCGAGGGTGCAGATGGAGTGGGTGACGCCCTCGAGCCAGTCGCTCTGCCCGTGGGCGTAGTCGTACATGGGGTAGATGCACCACTGTTTTCCGGTGCGGGGGTGCTCGGCGTGGAGGATGCGGTACATGACCGGGTCGCGCAGGTTGAGGTTGGGCGCTGCCATGTCGATGCGGGCGCGCAGCGTGCGCGAGCCGTCGGGGAACTCGCCCGCTTTCATGCGTTCAAAGAGGTCCAGGTTCTCCTCGACGCTGCGCCCGCGGAAGGGGCTTTCCTTGCCCGGGTGCGTGAGTGAGCCGCGGGTCTTGCTGACCTCCTCCGCCGGCAGGTCGCAGACGAAGGCTTTGCCCGCCTTGATGAAGAGCACCGCCCAGTCGTAGAGCTGCTGGAAATAATCGCTGGCATGATACGCGTGATCGCCCCAGGCGAAGCCCAGCCAGCGCACGTCCTGCTGGATGGCGTCGATGTACTCCTGCTCTTCCTTGGTGGGGTTGGTGTCGTCCATGCGAAGGTGACACCTGCCACCGCCGGATGAATACTTCAGCGCGGTGCCGAAGTTCAGGCAGATGCTCTTGGCGTGGCCGATGTGGAGATAGCCGTTGGGCTCGGGGGGAAAGCGTGTCACCACGGTTCCGCCGGGCACCCGCTGCGCCGCCAGGTCGTTGTCGATGATCTCGTGGATGAAGTGCGACGAAGAAGCCGGTGATTCAGCCGTGCTCATGATGCGGGGATTCTAGCGGAGTTTCTGTGGAATCGTAGGCAACAGATGATTCGTGTTTGACAGGATTGCAGGGTGCGCAGGATCGAACGGATCGGAACAATACTCTTGAATTGAATCCTGCTGATCCTGCGCATCCTGTCAAAACACGAATGCCGGCATCCCAACTCCTTACAATGCCGCGCATGACATCACCTTCGGTCGTGACTCGCTTCGCGCCTTCGCCCACGGGGAACCTGCACGTGGGCGGGGCGCGGACGGCGTTGTACAGCTGGGCCTATGCGCGCGGGCGGGGCGGGAAGTTCTTGTTGCGCCTGGAAGACACCGACGCCAAGCGCTCCAGCGATGCAGCCGCGGAAGGGATCATCCGCGACCTACGCTGGGTCGGCTTGGACTGGGACAACACGGAGATTCCCCGCCAGAGCCGGCGGCTGCAGCGCTACAACGAGGTGACCGCCTCGCTGCTCGGTTCCGGGGTTGCCTACGAGAAGGAGGGCGCGGTGTGGTTCCGCATGGGCAAGACCGTCGAGTTCGACGACGCGGTCTATGGACACATCGTCACCCCCGGGAGTGACCTGCCCGACTTCGTGATCCGCAAAGCGGACGGGTTTCCCACGTTTCACCTGGCGGTGGTGGTGGACGACATGGACATGAGCGTCACGCACGTGATCCGCGGGCAGGAGCACCTTTCCAATACGCCGCGTCATGCTGCCCTCTTCGACACGCTGGGGATGAAACGTCCGGTCTGGGCGCACACGCCCTCGATCATGAACCCCGACGGGTCGAAGATGAGCAAGCGCGACAAGGCGAAGGCGGCGCGCGCCGCCGCGAAATCAAAGAACCTCGCCAGCGTGGGCTTCGACGACGAGCGATTCGCCAAGTTCCTCGACAAAGAGAACGACGACCTGGACCTCGCGCTGGCGGCGGCGGAGAAGCTTCAACTCGCGCTGCCCGAGATCGAGGTCAGCGACTTCCGCAAGAGCGGCTACCTCCCCGCGGCGCTGTGCAATTACCTGGCGCTGCTGGGCTGGAACCCCGGCGAAAACGTGGAGCGGTTCGATACGAAGTTTCTCTGCGAGAAGTTCGACCTCAACCGGATCAACAAAGCGAACTCGAAATTCGACCGCGAAAAATTGAGAGCCTTCAACGGCGAAGCGATCACCGCCCTGCCCCCGGAGGTTTTCGCGGAACAGTTGCGGCAGTTCATGCCTGAGAGTCACGTCCAGATGCTCGGCGAGCACTTCCGAGGTTTCGCCGCCGCGTATCAGCCGCGCTGCAAGACGCTCGCCGACGCGGAGCAGATGGGCGCGTTCTTCTTCACCGACGAGATCACCTGCGACGCCAAAGCGATCGACAAGGTGTTGAGAAAAAACAACGACTCCGGCTTCGCGGCGCTCCGCGAGCTTCGCGAGACACTCTCCTGGCACCCCGACTGGACCGCCGCGTCGCTGCACGCGCTGCTCGAGGCGTTTGCTCAACGCACGAATCGCGGGATGGGCGACGTGGCGCAGCCGCTGCGCGTGGCACTCACCGGCGGAACGGTCAGCCCCGCGATTCAGGACACGCTGGCAATCCTGGGCAAGCGCACCGTGCTGACACGCATCGACGTGTGCCTGACGCGACAGGTCTTCTAGCAAAGCGCTCGGCGCTTCGCGTCGAAGCGGAATCGCGGTCAGTTCTTGGGTTCGAGGAAGAAGGGGTTGCCCTGGCCTGAGTGCTGGGTGCTGGTGTAGGCCACGACGCCGCAGGCCACCGCCAGCGCCAGAGCGGCGATGGCCGCCAGGACGGTGTAGACATTGCTGCGCGGTGCGACACGGGCACGAACGGGGGCGGTGATGGGAGCTTGGCTCATAGGAGGCTCGGGGTCATTGCCCGACCTGTAAGGGCCGGGCACGGTGGAGGGTGATCAGAACTTGCCGCCGGTGCGGACCGCGTCGCCGGTGTTGACAGCGCCCTGGGCGAGCTTGATGACGCCCGCGGCGGCGCGTTCGTCCACGAGGGTGATGACCAGATCGCCCAGGTAGGTGTCGCCACGGTGGACCATGAACTTCATGTTCTCCGCCACGCCATCGTTGGTGCCGATGTTGATCTGAACGAAGGTCTGCCCCGAGACGTCCTGCACGCCGGTGACCTGGCCCTGGATGAGGACCGTGGCCTCGACAGGCCCGCTGATGATCTCGCCCTTGAGCATGGCCTGCGCGTCGGCGGGCAGCCGGGCGATCCGGCCCTGCAGCGACTGCGCCGACTCGACCAGCGCCTGCTTCTCCTCGCGCGAACGTCGCACCGCGCGCTCGAGCGCTTCGTTCTGGTTGGTCAGCTCGTTGATGCGTTCAGCCGACTGGATGAGCTTGGTCTTCTGGTCCACGTCCGAGTCGCGACGGGTGCGCAGCTCCTGCTCCTGGGCGGTGAGAATCTGGGCGTGCTGCTGCTCGGCGGCGGTGAGTCGAGCCAGGTCGGCCTCGAACTTGGCGATACGGGCGTTCTGGCTCTCGGCGCGGATCTGAGCGTCGGCGAGCTTGCCCGACAGCTCCCGCACCTGCGAGTTCAGCTCGTTCACCTGCCCACGCAGGCCCGCCGTGCGTGCCGCTTCGTCCTCCTGCACAGCGCTGAGCTCCGCCTGAAGCACCTGGGTGGCGGCGCGGGCGGCGGCGGCGTCCTGCTTCACGCCGTCGAGCTTCTGCTTGTAGTTCTCGCTGTTGGCCACGAAGGGCACCAGCAACGCCACGAGCAGCACCGAAAGAACCGCGACCAGCACCACGAAAACTTTGGTCAGTACGCTCACGGGTCAACTCCGTAAACAGGATGTTCGATCCAAGGCCCCCGGCGAAGAACCCACCAAACACTAACACAAATACTGCACCGGCGAAGGCTTGTCAACAGGGATCGCGTGCCCCGGCATTCCCCCGGGTTACGCCTGCGAGGCAGCGATAGCGTGACCTGGCTCACTTCCCCGCAACCAGGATCGCCGCCGCTGCCGAGAGCCTGACGGTCTGCTCCGGGTCGTCGAGCAGTTTGGCGAGCATCTCTCGGGCCTGGGCTTCCTTCATTAAGCCCAGGATCGCAGCCGCCTGCGCCCGCACCGGGGGCAGGACGCTGCCGGCGGCTTCGAGCGTCAGGTCCAGACCCTCAGCGCGTCCGAGCCGTCGCAATGACGCCACGCAGGCCAGTTGAATCTCCACCGGCGGCTTGGCGAGCAGCGCCGCCATCCCCTTCTCCATCTGATGATCGCCCAGGCTCCCGAGCATCGACAGCGCCACCACGCGGACCTCCTCCAGGTGCGAGTAGGCGCCGGCGCGCACCGCGTCGAGCGACGCGTCGTCACCGAGCTTGACCATCGCCTCGGCGATCTGGAGTCGGCTGAGCACCGCCTGCACGTTGTTGGCGCGGGGCAGCGGCTGCCGCGCCGCCTCGCGCAGCAGCGGCACGGCGCTCGGATCACCCAGCATCCCCAGCAGCATCGCCACGTTGCTCCGCACCGACGGATCGCGGCGCCCCAGCAGTGTCGAGAGCGGTGAGATGTCCACCGGCTGCCCGCACCGCCGCGCCGCGAACAGCGCCGCCGCGTAGGCCGACTCCGACTCGCTCAACGCCTGCCTCAGACGTCGGCGGTCCACGTCGGTCATGCCCTCGCCCTTCTCGAGCACTTCCCGACGCACCTGCTCCACGCGCTGCGCTTCGCGGGCGGCCTGCTCCCGCGCCAGCGGGCCCAGGTCGCGCAGCGGTTGTCTGCCGATCATCACCAGCGCCGCGAAACGCACCACCGCCTGCTCGTCCCGGACGCCCAGCTGCGCCAGCGGGACCAGGTGCTCCTTGATCGGCCCAGCCGCCTCGATCGCGTTGGCGCGCAGGAAGCGATCCTCGCTGCGCGAGGCGCTGAGCACCTGCTCCACCGCGCGCTGCCGCAGCGTGGGCGCAGGCGGCTCCTCCGCCAGGAGCGCCGTGGCACCGGCCAAGACCACCAGAAATGTCAGTGTTCGCTTCACGATCTTCGCTTTCGAAACAGGCCAAGGACCACCAGCAGGCCCGTCGCCCCCGCGACGCCGGCCACCGGAACCTGCCCCACTCTACCGAAGAGCGATCGACGTGGATCGGTCCGCACCTCAACCACCACGAAGCCCGCCACGTTCTGCGATCGCCCGTCCACCTCCACCAGCGGACCCACCCGCCCCACCGCGTCGATGTGACCGCTGATCCCGGTGTTGACGCTTCGCACCATCGGCACTCGATTCTCGATGCAGCGCAGCGTCGCGATCTGGACGTGCTGCGGTCCCTGGTGCGTCTGAGCGTACCATCCGTCGTTGGTGAGATTCACCAGCAGGTCCACGCGCTTGGACCCGTCGGGACCATACACCATCGCGCGGCAGGCGCGGGCGATCGCGTCCTCGAAGCAGATCGGCGTGGACACGCGCACCGCCTCGATCGTCCAAACCACCACGCGCTGCCCGCGCTGCAGTCCGTAGTCGAAGTCGCCGTACGGACTGAGATACTTCAGGAACAGCCGCTTGAGCGCCGGCACCGCGCCGACCCAGGGGATGTACTCGCCAAAGGGCACGAGGTGGATCTTGTCGTAGCGCTCGGGGTGCTGCTCGCCGGTGGGCAGGTAGAGGTAAGCGCTGTTGTGACGCGCCGCGTCGAGGTCCGCGTGAGCGCCCACGAGCAGGTGCAGGCCGAGCATCGACGCCAGCGAGCGCAGGTCGCGGTCGAACTGGTCCCAGCCACGGTTGGCGTCCTTCATGCGTTGCAGCGCCGTTGGGTTGAGCGCGGTGGGAACCACCGTCTCGGGCCAGACGACCAGCGCCGGGCGCGGCTGAGCGTTGCCGGCCTCGAGCGTCAGTCGCGTGACCTGTTGCCAGTCCGCCACGAGCGACTCCGCCGTCGGCGCGTTGCGGTTGCTCTGCGGCACGTTGGTCTGGATCACGCCCACATGAATCCCGCGCTGGTCCGATGCCTGCGTCCTGCGATACCCGCCGTACACCATCGCCGCAGCGAGCGTGACGCCCCAGACCAGTAGAACGCCGCGGACCGTCTTGGAGTACCGCCGCGTGCCCTGCGCGGTCTGCCGCACCAGCGGACGAGAGAGCAGATCGACGATCAGACCGTTGGTCATGGCGACGAGGAAACTGACGGTCCACTCGCCGAAAAGGTCGGCGGTCTGGACGAGATAGCCCGCGCTGTGCTCGGGCAGGAACGAGGCCTGCGTGTGCCCCAGCGCGAACCAGCCGAAGCCACCTTGAAGAAACGTCCCGCGGATCCACTCCAGGCTCACCCACAACAGCGGAACGGTCAGCAAATAGGCCGCGGGGAAGCGCTGGGCGACGAAACGAAAGAGAAGCAGAAACGCTGGGAGATAGAGCGCCAGATAGGCGCAAAGGGCCGCGTACCCTCCGCCGGTGACGCCCACGAGCCAGGAGAGTCGCAGCAGCCACCACGTCAGGCTCACGAGGTAACTGGTCCAGAGCAGGCGTTTCCAACTCGTGGAGCGGAGCGCCAGGAGCAGCGCCGGGACCAAGGCGACGTGTGCCAAGGCGCCCCATCCCGGACGCGGGAAGGCCAAGCCCAGCAGGCCCGCAGCGAGCGCGAGCATGAGCAGATGGATCGCCACACTGTGAGCGCCGACCCGCGCCACCGCGTAAGCCATGCGATGGAATTTACCACAGCGCGCAGCTGGGTCGCTACGCGAGCACGGCGCCCGCGCCGCGTAGCGACGGGGACGCTGCGCTTTTCACGCGGCGCGCGGGTGTGCCTGGTCGTAGCTCGTGCGCAGGCGGTTGGCGGTGAGGTGGGTGTAGATCTGCGTGGTCGAGAGCGACTGGTGGCCGAGCAGCTCCTGCACGCTGCGGAGGTCGGCTCCGTTGTCGAGCAGGTGCGTGGCGAAGCTGTGGCGCAGGGTGTGCGGGCTGATGGTGGGGTCCAGGCCGGCCATCGTCAGGTACTTGTCGAGCTTGCGTCGCACCGAGCGCGACGAGAGCCTTCCGCCGTTCTTGTTCACGAACAGCGGCATCAACGCCGGATCGGTGAACGAAGCGCGGAAGGAAGTGAATCGCGCGTCCGCGGCGAAGAGGGCGAGATAGTTGCGGACCGCCGCCAGGGCGTGATTGCCCACGGGGACGATGCGTTCACGCTTGCCCTTGCCGCGGATGCGCAGGGTCTGCTCGGGCTCGGCCAGATCGCCGCGGTTGAGGTCCACCAGTTCGCTGACGCGCACGCCGGTGGAGTAGAGGGTTTCGAGGATGGCGCGGTCACGAGCGCCGAGCGTCTCGCGGGCGTCGGGCGTGGAGAGGAGCTTCTCGATCTGTTCGACGCCCACCGCTTTGGGCAGGCGCTTGGCCTGCTTGGGCGTGCGGATCAGGAGCATGGGGTTGGCGGCGATGCCCCCGCGACGGTGCAGCCACTTGTAGAAGGAGCGAAGCGTGGCGATCTTGCGTGCCGTGGTGGCGGCGCTGTAGCCGAAGGTGTCCAGGTGGGTCAGGAAGGAACGGATGCTCATGGGGTCTGCGCCGCCCACGCTCTGCTCGACCAGTGCGCCCAGGGCCCCGGGCGCGGGCGCTACGGGCAGAGCGCCGGCGTCGGTGCCCGTGGCGGACTGCGGGATCGCCTGTCTGCCCAGGAACTCGTAGTACTGCTTCAGGTCCGCCTCGTAGCACTTGGCGGTGTAGGGCGAGAAGTGCCGCTCGAAGCGGAGGTACTCGACGAATTGTTCCATCAGGGTGCTGGCTGCCATGGTTGCGTCCTCGTAGAGAAAGGGCCTGGGTCTTGACCTTTGAAATCCACCGATCGCACGGGTTCACACAGATTCGGGGCTCGTCGCCGATGCGGCAGCGGCGGGTTCCGGTCTGTGTGAACCGGTGAGGTCCGTGGTCTCATGCGGTTCCGCCTTGCTTAAGAGCCTCGAGTCGTTGCGAGAGTTTCTGTCCCAGTTGATGGCTGAGCACCGCCACGTCGAACCAGTCCAGACCGCTGTCCGGGTCGCGCGCCATGTCCACCAGGCTCTGGAGCATGCCCTGCTCCTGACCCGCGTCGTATCGAAAGACGTGCCGCTGCCCGCGCTTGACGAGCACCAGCTCCAGCGGTGGGGCGGAGTCCGAGGCGAAGGCGTTGCTGGATTTCTTGTTACCGCGGGTCATGCGTCGCCTGCTCCCGTCCGCGTGGACGGGTCGGCGAGGCGACCCGCTACGGGGCGGATGGGTTCGTGTCTTTCGAGCTGGACGCGACGGTCGGCGGAGTCATCCGACGACGCTCAGCGTCCAGGAGTCGCCAGCTCGTGACGTAGCTGACGAACTCGCTGTACAGGTCCATGCTGATGCGGTAGCGGTGCCACTCCTGCGCCACCTTGTCCACCGGGCCGCGCGACTCGGCGAATCGCTGCAGCTTGAGCCGCGTGGCGGGGTCGCCCGCGTCCAGGAAGGCGCTGACGATGGCGACCGGCTGGTTCGTCAGGTCGCTGCGGGGCAGCTGCGCCCCCTCGTCGGTGGCCGCGGCGGCTAAGCGTCGCAGCGCCAGGTGGTCCAGGTGCTCGATCGCCTGCGTGGTGTAGAGCTCGATGGCGATGCCCAGCTTCGGCGGGTCGTAGGGGTCGTAGGCTGTGATCGTCCCGACGACGATCCCGTCCGCGCCCAGCGCCTGCAGCAGTCGCATCACGTCCTGTCTCGAGGTGAGCTGCGCCACCCGCAGCGACTCCATCGCCGCCAGCGTGCGATTGACCGGCAGGACATCGAGGTTCGAGGCGGTCTCGAGCTGCTGAGCGAGCAGGTCCGCCAGGCGTAGTCCGTCGGCGTGGAGCGAGCCCGACTCGTTGCGCAGCGGCGCCACCGCCCAGAGGCGACGCGAGGGATAGGGGCTGTGCAACGCGTTGGCGGCCGGGTCACGACGCAGCGTCGTGCAACCCACGAGGTGGCACGACACCGCCGCCAGCAGCGCTGCGATCAGCATGGCCTGTGCACTTGTCATGGCGTCCTGCCGGGGTTTGATGCTGGGCGTCACGGCTCCGCGCGACGCGAGAAACAAGCGGTCGATCTGCGCGAATCGCTAGGGCGTGGGGACCTCCGCGGTCGCGGCGGGCGCGGGAGGCAGGGGCGCCAGCGGCGGCGCCGGCACGGGGACGATCAGCTCCGCGGCGCGCTCGACGGGTCTGCCCGCCGCCTGCGCCACGGCGATGGCGCGCTGCGGGCTCATGGCCCAGATGTTGTCCACGCCGCCCTGACCACGGTTCGAGACGAAGTAGATCGACCCGTCGCGCGACCAGACCGGCTGAAGATTGGCAAAGGGGCTGGCGGTGAGGTTGCTCCGCGCCGAGCCGTCGGCGTTGACCATCCAGACGTCCGCCTGCACCGGTTGCGTCTGGTCCGCTGTCTGCGGGTTGAGCACGGTGCAGAAGACGATGTGCTTGCCGTCGGGGCTCCAGTCGGGGGTGATGCAAGCGGCGTTGGAACTGGCGGCGACCTCGGTGGGTCGCGAAGCCTCGCCGTCCTGGTACTCCACCGTCCAGACGCTGAACCACCGGGTGCCGCGTTCACGGGCACGCTGGAAGACGATGGTGGAGCTGATGGGCGACCAGTTGGGGAAGAGACCGAACCCGATGAAGCGACGCTGCGCCGGGTTAGCCACGTCGATGACGACCAGCTCCCACTGGCCGGACTGCGCCCCGTAGGAGCAGTAGACGAGCTTGCCGCCGTCGGGCGAAAAGCTCGGGTGCATCTCGTGGGTGGGGTCGGAGGTGAGCTGGATGGCCTGACCGGCTCCGCCGCCGGAGATGTCCATCAGGTAGATGTCCCAGTTCCCGCCGCGGTCGGAGGCGAAGGCGACCTGCTTGCCATCGGGGCTGAAGGCGGGCATCACGTCGTTGGCAGGATCGTTGGTCAGTTGCGTCACCGCGGTGCCGCCCACGCGGGTGAGGTAGACGTCGGAGGTCTGGCGGTGCCGCGTCGAGGAGAAGACCACGTTCAGGCCAGCGGGGTCGATGTCGGGGTCGAAGTCCGCGCCCTCGGTGGCGAAGCTCACGCGACGCAGGTTATCCAGGCCGTCGAGCGGGCTCGAGTTTCCCGCAGCGGTGGCGGGCAGTTGGCCATACATCCCCAGCGGACGCATGGTGGGGTTGGCAGCGTTGGCCGCGTAGACCGCCGCGGCGGTGGCTGCGTCCTGGTTTGAGGGCGTGGCGCCGGGCACGGAGGCGAGCGCGAGCTTGGCGCCCGGGAGCTGCTGCTGCGACTGAGGCTGATCGTATTGGACCTGCGCGGTCTTCAGTTCGTGGACCTGGAGTTGGCGGTCGCGCTCTTCCTTAAACTTCTGATACTCAGCCGCCGCGTGCTTGTCTTGGACTTTCAAACCGAACGCACCGTTGTACGACTGCGAACATCCGCAGACCGTCAGAGCGAAGGTCGCCAGCAGCAGGCTGTGTGGGACGCGAATCATGCCGAGCCTCGTGAGTGACCCTGATCAGCCCGCGCGGGTCCGCAACTTCACGGACCGACGCGCGCCTTGCCTGTCCGTTATCGGGCAACCGCCATGCGATAACTGCAACGGAAGGCGAACAATCCGTTTATCGGACGAGTTGCGCCACGGGCTTGAGAAGGCTTCGTGGAATCGGTGGCTCCGGAAATACAGGCAATACACGATGAAACCGCAGATTTCGCAGATGACGCAGATGGGGAGAAAGGATTTTTAACTCGGATGCATCAGATGCATCGGATGGGTCGGATAACTCTTTGAATGGGTCTTTGGACTTTCTTCATCCGATTCATCCGACCCATCCGAGTTGAAGACTTTTTGAATCTGTGTGATCTGCGAAATCTGCGGTTTCAAAGTCATTCCTTGGACCCGCTACACTGCTGCGCGTGGCGTCGCAGATGACCATTTTGTTTGCGGGCGGGGGCACGGGCGGGCATATCTTTCCCAACCTCGCGATCGTGGAGCGGCTGCGGGCGATGGACGTGGCGTTCGAGCCGCATTTCCTGGTGTCCACGCGAACGCTCGACGCCAAGCTCATGAGCAAGCACCAGCTCACTTACACGGTGCTGCCGGCTCGGCCTCTGGACAAGCGGCCGTGGACCTGGTGGGGGTTCTACAGCGGGTGGCAACGCAGTGTGTCACGGGTGATGAATCTGATCCGCGATCGTCGCGTGGCGGCAGTGGTGGCCACCGGCGGGTTCGTCAGCGGGCCAGCGATCTACGCCCCCCGGAAGATGAGGTCTCGCGGCGCTTCGGGGAAACTTGCGGGGGTTCCGGGGGTTCCGGGGGTGGCGCTGGTGAATCTCGACGCGGTGCCTGGGAAAGCCAATCGTTGGATGGCCGGTCACGCCACGACGCTCTTCTCCGCCTACCCGGTAGCGGATTGGCCCACCGCTCAGGTGGTGAGCGTGCCGCTGCGACTTTCCGCCATAGGCTCGTGTTCACCGCCGGAGGCGAGGGCTGCGCTGGGACTGCTGGCGGAACGACCAACGCTCCTGGTCAGTGGCGGAAGCCAAGGCGCCGAGTCGATCAACCGAATGATGGAAGCGCTGGTTGCACTGCCCGAAGTCGCCGCCAGCTTCCGGGGTTGGCAGATCCTGCACCTGGCGGGCGAGCGTGAAGTGGCCAACCTGAAGCTGGCGTACGAACGGGCGGGCATCCCGTCGCTGGTGCTGCCCTTCTGCGACACGATGGGCCTGGCGTGGGCGTCGGCGGACCTGGCGATCAGCCGCGCCGGCGCCAACAGCGTCGCCGAGGCGCAGGTCAACGCCTGTCCCACGATTTTTCTGCCCTACCCCTACCACGCCGACGAGCACCAGCGGCACAACGCGCAGCCACTGGCGGACACCGGCTGCGCCCTGATCGTGCGCGACCTGATCGACCCGCGCAGTAATGCTCAGCAGCTCACGCCGATGCTGCTCGAACTGCTCCGCGACCAGTCCCGCCGTGACGTGGCGCGACAGCGGATGCGGAGGAATCCCCCCATCGACGGCGCATCGGCGGTGGCGAGATGGCTGGCGGAGATCATCCGCGTTTCGGGCTGATCGTTGTGAATCGCCCGGCGTGAGCCTATAATCCCCGAAGCTTTCAGGGCTTGGGAAGCGTTGAAAATGGGTCCGGCCTTGGCCAGTTCGATCGATATCGCGTCGCTCTTTTCGCCCGCGGCGAAGGTCGAGTCCGCCCTGCTGGCGTATCTCGAGGAGCGGGCGCTGCCGATCAATCTGCGCGAAGCAGCGAAGTACGCGCTGCTGGGCGGGGGCAAGCGGCTGCGGCCGATCCTCGTGGTCCGCTGCTGTGAAGCGGTGGGCGGTTCGCTCGAGCGATGCCTCGCGGGGGCGATGGCCGTCGAGATGGTTCACGCCTTTAGCCTGGCGCACGATGACCTGCCGGCGATGGACGATGACGACCTTCGCCGCGGTCGGCCCACGCTGCACCGCGCCTTCGACGAGGCGCTGGCCATCCTCGCGGGCGATCTGCTCAACTCGCTGCCCTTCGAGCTGATCACCACGAAGGTGCAGCCCCCGGAACTCGCCGCGAAACTCGTCCACGAATTGGCTTGCGGCACCAACGACATGATCGCCGGCCAGGTCTACGACACGCTGCCGCAGTTCTCCCCGGACGTTTCGCCGCTGGAGCGGCTGCGGACGATCCATCGCCACAAGACCGGGGCGCTGATCCGCGCCGCCTGCCGGATGGGCGCGCTGCACGGCTGCGCCGGCGAGCGGCAACTGCAATCGCTCACGACCTACGGGCAGTCCATCGGCTTGATGTTCCAGGTGGTGGACGACCTGCTGGACGTGACGCAGACGACCGAGCACCTGGGCAAGAAAGCGGGCAAAGACATCGACGCGGGCAAGCTGACCTACCCGGGCGTGCTGGGCGTGGACGCCAGCAGAGCCGAGGTGCAACGCCTGCGCGACGAGGCGATCCACGCTCTCGAATCGCTCGGTGAGGCAGCCCAACCCCTCCGCGACCTGTGCGACTATATGGCGGTGAGGACGAGATGATGTCGGATGCCGGATGTCGAATGTCGGATGTCGGACCCGCCGCGTATCACCCTCGCCGCAGTCGGTCTGACTTTTCGCATCCGACATTCGAGAGACGACATCCGACATGCATTCATCCGGTCAAGGGCCGGGCGGTTGGCTTCATTCACACCACGACTTCACTCTGACCGATCAGGAAACCATCATGGCGGAACTGCTCCCGACGATTCACGGACCGACGGACCTCAAGAAGCTCAGCGTCGATCAGCTCCCGCAGTTGGCGGCGGAGATGCGCAAGGCCATCTGCGATCAGGTCTCCAAGACCGGCGGACACCTGGCGCCGAACCTGGGCGTCGTGGAACTGACCATCGCCCTGCACTATGTCTTCGACTTCGCCTACGACCGACTGCTCTTCGACGTGGGCCACCAGTGCTACCCGCACAAACTGCTTACCGGGCGGCTGGGGCTGCTGAGCAAACTGCGCACCCGCGAGGGCATGGCCGGTTTCCCCGAGCCGCGCGAGAGTCCCTTCGACCTCTTTTCCGTCGGTCACGCAGGCACCGCCATCTCCACCGCGGTGGGCATGGCGCGAGGCGACGCGCTCAACCACGAGGGCTTCCCCAACCACGAGGGCAAGGGCCGCCGCGTCGTCTCGCTCATCGGCGACGCCTCGATCGTCAACGGCGTGGCGATGGAGGGCCTGAACAACGCCGGCACACTCAAGCGGCAGTTCCTCGTCGTGCTCAACGACAACGGCATGTCCATCGCCAAGCCGCAGGGCGCCATGGCGCAGTACTTCGACCGCGTGCGTGTCAGCACGACGTACGGCGACTTCAAGAAACGGGCGCACGAAGTGCTCAAGCGCATCCCCGGCGGGTCCACGCTCGAGGACCTCTACCACCGCGCCGGGGAGATGATGAAGGCCGCCATCACCACCGGGCACACCTTCGAGCAGTTCGGTCTGCTGTGCGTGGGGCCCATCGACGGGCACGACCTGCCCTCGCTCATCGACATGCTCAACGAGGTGCGGGACTACGACCGCCCGGTGCTCCTGCACGTCAAGACCGTCAAGGGCAAGGGCTTCGACTTCGCCGAGGACGACGCCACCGCGTTCCACTCGCCCAACCCCTTCGTGGTCGAGGGCTGCCGCGTCGAGGTCAAGAAGAGTGGGCGGAGTTTCACCACCGCCTTCGCCGACGCCATGATCGACCTGATGCAGCGCGACGAGAAGGTCTACGCCGTGACCGCCGCGATGCCCGACGGCACGGGACTGAACAAGGTCATCCCCCGCTTCCCCGACCGCGCGCTGGACACCGGCATCTGCGAGAGTCACGCCATGGACATGTGCGCCGGCCTGGCCAAGGTGGGCATCAAGCCCTTCTTCGCGGTTTACTCCACCTTCGCGCAGCGGGCGCTGGACCAGGTCTTCCAGGAAGTGGCCCTGCAGGGTCTGCCCGTGCGCGTGTGCATGGACCGGGCCGGCTACGTCGGCGGTGACGGCGCGGTGCACCACGGATTCATGGACATCGCCATGTTCCGCGTCTTCCCCAAGGCGGCGCTGCTGGCGGCGAGCGATGAACCGAACCTCATCGCGGCGCTGGAGTTCATGCGTCGGTACAACGAGGGGGCCTCCTTCGTGCGCTACCCGCGCGAGAACGTCGCCGCCCCGCCGCTGCAGGACAAAGTCCCGCCCTACGAGCTGGGTCAAGCCCACCTGGTGGTGCCCGCCCGAGGCGCGAAGCCCGACGTGGCCATCCTCGCCTATGGCACGATGGTCTACGAGGCGCACAAGGCGCTGGCGAGCCTGAACCAGCAGGGCTACGACTTGGCCCTCTACGACGCCCGCTTCGCCAACCCGGTGGACGTGGAACTGATCGGACGGCTGGTTGAGCAGGGCGTGCCGGTGCTCACCGTGGAGGACCACAGCATCGTGGGCGGCTTCGGCGCCGCGGTGCTCGAAGCCTGCAGCGACGCACGCATCCCCACCGACCGCCTCTGGCGTCTGGCGATGCCCGTGAAGTGGGTCTACCAGGACAGCCGCAACAACCAGCTCGCCGAGGTCGGACTCGACAGCGCCGGGATCGCCCGCAAGGTCCGTGAGGTCATCGAGTCCCTCGCCGCCGCCCGCACCCAAGCGGACCTGCACGCCACGCGCGTTTGAATGCGGTCCCTCCGGCCCCCTCTCCCTTTAGGGAGAGGGTGGGGGTGAGGGTGTGAGCACTATGTCGCCTCAACGCCACCGTATTGCACCACTTCTGACGGGCCGAGCTCGTGATCTCCGCCGTGACTCGACTTTCCCAGAACGTAAACTGTGGAGTTTATTACGCGGTAGTCAAGTGGCGGGCCTGAAGTTTCGGCGACAGACACCGATCGGTCGTTACATCGTCGATTTCTACTGTGCTTCAGCCAAGCTGGCTATTGAATTGGATGGGCTGAGCCACGTCGACAGCGGTGAGCGTGACGATCAAAGGAGAGCTGCGCTGGAGAAACTGGGCGTTCGCATCGTAAGATTCACCAACGATCAGGTCCTGCAGGATTCGAATCTGGTAGCTGAAGCGATAGCCAGAGAAGCGGGTGTCCCTTGGTAATCGCAAGTCGCCACCCTCACCCCAACCCTCTCCCTGAAAGGGAGAGGGGGCCCGAATCGCCCGTCTGGTCGGGGACGACGTCGCAGTGGGTCAACGCGGACGCTTACCTGCTCTGCGGCGCGTTGGCGGCGATGCTCGCGGCCTTGCCTGTTGTGTTCACGAAGCTGCCCTGGTACGTCGCGCTCTCCGCACTGCTGCCACTGCTCTTTGGGTTCAAGGCGTTCCTCGACGTGAGGTGCACGCGCTTCGAGCTCACCACGCAGCGCTTCCGCGTCAACAAGGGCGTCCTCTCCAAACGCGTGGACGACCTGGAGCTCTACCGCGTCAAAGACCTGGAACTTCGCAAGCCCCTGCACCTGCGACTGCTCGGGCTGGGCACGATTGTCATGCACACCTCCGACGCCACCACGCCCACGCTCACGCTCTACGCCCTGCCGCGCGTCGAGCAGGTGCGCGACCTGATCCGCCAACACGTCGAAGTGCAGCGCGACCGCAAGGGCGTGACCGAAGTGGACATGACCTAGCGCAAAAAAAAAGGCCGACCGTCCTGGTCGGCTTGCCCTGATCGCCTCGCGGGTCCGGGTGTGCTTTCGCCGTGCTCCGCCCCAACGCGTGCTCCGCTGGCAGGGGAACACTTCGCGTCGCGTCCCTACACCCGACCGTAGAGGTACTCGTGAAGGAAGTGGATCGTCTGCTCCTGCGCGTCGGCCTGGTAGGCGTTGAGGTCTCCGATGGAGATCATGCCCTGCAACTCGTGCGACCCGTTGACCACCGGCAGGTGCCGGATGCGACGGTTCTTCATCACCGCCCGCGCTTCGTCGATGCTCGTGGTCAGCAGGCAGCAGGCCACCTCGCTGGTCATCACGTCGCGCACCGGCGTGCCCTGCGGGTCGCGCATCTCCGCCACCACCCGCCGCAGCACGTCGCGCTCGGTGAAAATGCCCACCACCTTGCCGCTGTCCGTCACCACCAGGGCGCCGATCTTGTGCTCGTTCATCAGCGTCGCCGCGTCGTACACGCTGGCGTTCTGACGGATCGTCACCACCTCGCCGCCCTTGGTCAGCAGAATGTCCCGCACGTTGGCCATGCTGCGCTCCTGTGTGTTGACGCCCAGGCTGGACCAGACTCGGTCACGACGTGACGCCTGATTCTACCCGCGCGCCCCGGAGTAAGGCAAGGATTTTCTGAAGGGGTCTAAGGTCTAGGGTTCTGACCCAGTCACCAGCGATTCCTCAAAAAAGCTTCCCCTGGTTCGGCTCCTCCGGCTGAGCTGTCTCGAGCACGTCGCGGACCTCGTCCAGGAAGTCGTCCAGGTCGCGGAACTGCTTGTAGACGCTGGCAAATCGCACGTAGGCCACCTGGTCCACGCGTTTAAGCCGATCCGCGGTTTCTCTGCCGATGTCCAGTGCCGGAACCTCGCGTTCGTTCCTGCGCATCAGTTCCTCTTCCACCTCGTCCACGATCTTGACCATCGCTTCAGCGCTCACCGGCCGCTTGTAGCAGGCCTTCTCCAGACCCGCGAGAATCTTGTTGCGGTCGAACGGGACGCGCGAGCCATCCTTCTTGATGACCACCAGTTTCGTGGCCATTTCCACGTGTTCGTAGGTCGTGAACCGCTTGCCGCAGCTTAAGCACTCACGCCGACGACGGATCGCCTGGCCCGCGTCGGTGGCGCGCGAGTCGATCACTCGATCATGATCCGCGTCGCAGTAAGGACAGCGCATGACTCGCCCTGGCCCCTTGGCTTGTGTGGCGACCTTCCGAGGGCCCAACCTATTGTTGCTTCGAACCGTGGGGTGTCAATCGCCCCAAGCCGGCGGTGTATCCATCCCCGGATTTCATCACACGCACTTCCTTCCTGTTACTCTTCCCGCATGCGCTTCGTGATGATCGGCGACATCGTGGGCAGGCCCGGACGCGAAGCGGTCGCCAAGTGGGTCCCCGAACTTCGCCGGAAGTACGAACTGGACCTCGTCGTCGCCAACGCGGAGAACGCCGCCTCGGGCAGCGGACTGACGCCCGAGCACTACCGCAAGCTCTGCGCCGCGGGGATCGACGGCATCACCCTGGGCGATCACGTCTACAAGAAAGTCCAGATCGTCAGCGTCCTTGAGACGCAATCCAACATCGTCCGTCCGGCCAATCTCGCCCCCGCCGCCAAGGGGCGACGGTGGATGCGGCTGACTACTGCCGCGCAGGACAAGCCCGCGCTCTACGTCCTGACCGTGCTCGGCCGCATCCTCATGGGCACCCCCGCCGACGACCCCTTCGCCACGGTCGATGCGATCCTGCGCGAACTGCCCGAGAAGAACCCGGCGGTCCTCGTGGAGATTCACGCCGAGGCCACCAGCGAGAAACAGGCCCTCGGTCGCTACTTCGACGGACGCGTCGCCGCGGTGCTGGGCACCCACACCCACGTCCCCACCGCCGACGCACGCATCCTCCCCGGCGGCACCGCCTTTATGTGCGACCTGGGAATGACCGGCCCGCACGAGTCCATCCTCGGGCGCAAGATCGCCCCCGTCCTGCGGCAGATGACCACCGCCATGCCCGACCCCTTCGACGTGGCAGAGGGCGACGTGCGACTCAACGGCGTGTTCATCGAGATCGACGACCGCACCCGTAAAGCCGTCGCCGTCGAACGCATCGAGTGCAGGTAGCGACCGTCTTGCTCACGCGGCGAACCGGCGGGAGCAGCCCGGCTAAATCGGCCCTCGCCTCGGCCCGATAAAACTCAAGTGAACCGCGCCGAGGCTCTGCCCACGTCCAACGCTTCCCCGCGCTCGCCGCGCGTCGATGCGCCGCTGCGCGTCAAGGTCACGCTGCTGGTCATGCTCGCCGCGGTGGGCGGGGCGCTCGTGGGCATGTTCGAAGCGGACACCGGACACACCGTCTTCCCGCTCGCCGGCGGGTTGCTGCTGCTCGTCTCGCTGCTGCTGACGCTGGGCAAAGCCTGGGTCTGGCGTCCGCTGGAGCGACTCGTCGAGCACCTGGGACTCCTGAGCCAGGACCATCGCCCGCTCCCGTTCCGGGGCCTTCCGCTGGACCGCCGCGACGAGGTGGGCGAACTGGCACGGGCGCTGCACAAGATCGCTTCCTGGGCCATGCGCGATCATCTCGATGCGGCCCAACTGCGTCGCACCCTCGACGACCGCGTGGCCAAGGCCATCAAACGCGCCACCGTCCAGCTCGCCCAGATCGCCATGCGCGATCCGCTGACCAACCTGGGCAATCGTCGCTTCCTCGACGCCCACCTCGAACCGCTGCTTGAGTCCTGCAAACAGTCGGGCGACGAGCTGCTGGCCATGGCCATCGACCTGGACGACTTCAAGCGCGTCAACGACCAGTTCGGCCACGCCCGCGGCGACGAGGTGCTCGCTGTCCTCGCCGCGGTCATCCGCGCCAACATCCGGCAGGGCAGCGATTACGCCGTGCGCATGGGCGGCGACGAGTTCGTCATCCTGATGCCCGGCTGCCCGCTCGACCGCGCCGCGGGCATCGCTCGCCAGCTCATCGCCCTCTTCGCCCGCTACGCCGCCACCGAGTTCAGCCCCACGCTCAACCCCAGCCTGTCGGTGGGCATCGCTTCGCTCAAGCGCGACGCCCCGGGCAGCGGCAAGGACCTGCTCGCCCGCGCCGACGCCAACCTCTACGCCGCCAAACGCGCCGGCAAGGGCCGTTGCGTCGGCGCATGAAAACAGGCCGACTGTCGGATGTCGCGTGTCGGATGTTCGATCCGCGATCTCTGACATCCGACATCCGACATCCGACATGCCCTGCTAAACTATCCACGGGGCGAAACACCGGAGGTTTCGCCATGCGTGCAAACATCCGACGCGCAGCGGTGGCGGGCGCCTTCTACCCCAGCGACCCTCGAAAGCTGGCGCAGCAGGTCGACGACCTGCTCAGTGACGCCCGGGCCCAGCAGCGCAACCCCGGTCCGCCGCCCAAGGCGCTCATCGCGCCGCACGCCGCGTATGTCTACTCCGGTCCCATCGCCGCCTGCGCCTACGTTCGTCTCGACGAGATCCGCCACCGGATTCGACGGGTCGTCGTCGTCGGTCCCGCCCACCGCGTGGCGTTCGAGGGTCTGGCGGGCAGCAGCGCCAGCGCATTCGCCACGCCCCTGGGCGAGGTCGCCTGCGAACCAGCGGCTGCCCCGCACGTCCGTCCTCTGGACGAAGCGCACAGCTCCGACCACTGCATCGAGGTGCAACTGCCCTTGCTGATCCGTGAACTGGGCCGCCTTGATTTCGTCCTTGTCCCGTTGCTGGTCAGCCGTGCCACCACCGTGCAGGTCGAGGCAGCGCTCGAGAAGCTCTGGGGCGGTGACGAGACGCTCATCGTGGTCAGCTCCGACCTGAGCCACTACCACAGCTACGACGAAGCGCGGCAGCTCGACCGCGCCACCGCCGCCGCCGTCGTGGCGCAGCGACCCGGCGACATCCTCGACACCGGCGCCTGCGGCTGCGTGGCGATCCGGGGCCTGATCGCCCAGACCGCGCGGCGCAGCCTCAGTCCGCAACTGCTCGACCTGCGCAACAGCGGCGACACGCGCGGCCCACGCGACCGGGTCGTGGGCTACGGAGCCTTTGCTTTTGCCTGATCCCACGCTGAATCCCGAGGACCGCGCCACGCTGCTCCGCACCGCCCGGCGCGCCATCGAACGGGGCGTCACACAACACCGACCGCTACGCCCTTCGCCGCTGGACTATCCGCCCCCGCTGCGCGAGCCCCGCGCCAGCTTCGTCACGCTCCACCACGCCCAACGGCTGCGCGGGTGCATCGGCGCCCTGCGCCCGACTCAGCCGCTGGTCTGCGACGTGGCCGAGCACGCCCACGCCGCCGCCCTGCGCGACCCGCGATTCGATCCTGTCACCCCCGACGAGATCCCGGGACTGCGCGTCCAAGTCTCCGTGCTCTCGCCGCTACACCCCATCGCCTTCACCAGCGAAGCGGACCTGCTCCAACAGCTCGTCCCTCGCGTCGATGGCGTGGTGATCGAGGAGCCCTCGATCCTCCCCGGATTCCACGGCAAAAAGGGCACCTTCCTCCCCAGCGTCTGGCAGACCTTCCCCGACCCCCGGGAGTTTCTGTCGCAGCTCAAACTCAAAGCGGGCCTGCCCGAGGACTACTGGTCCACCGCGCTTCGAGCCTATCGCTATTCGGTGGAATCGGTGGAGGAGTAAAACCACTGACGCACACGGATCAAAAAGAAAACCGCATTCATCCCTGTGTGTCTGTGCGCATCGTGTGGTTCCATCGCATCAGCCCAGGAACGTCGATAGCCCCGGCCGGAAGACCACCTTGTCGTCCACCACGACAAGCTTTTCGTCCAGGAACATCTGCACCGCACGGGCGAGCACCTGCGCTTCCAGAGCTTGACCCTTGCGCTTCACGTCCTCGGCGGTATCCCGTCCCACGTCGATGTGGAAGACGTCCTGCAGAATGATCGGCCCCTGGTCCAGCGCCTCGGTGACGAAGTGGGCGGTGCAGCCGGTGACGCGCACGCCGCTGGCCCACGCCTGGTGATAGGGCTTGGCGCCCGGAAAATAAGGCAAAAGCGAGGGGTGGATGTTGATGATCTTGTGCCTTAGCGCCTCGACCACCGTGGGGGTGACGATCTGCATGTACCGCGCCAGCACCACCAGGTCCGCCTGGTACTGCCGGACGCGCTCCAGCATCCAGTTCATGTGCGACTCTTTGTCCGTCGCGGGCAAGTGCTCGAAGGGCAGGTTCGCCCTCATCGCCACCGGCTGAAGGTCCGGGTGGTTGCCCAGCACGCAGACGATCGACCCGCGCCCCTGGAAGCGTCCGGCCTGCTGGTCCTCGATCAGTTGCTCCAGGCAGTGCGCCTCCTTGCTCACCAGCACCGCCACGCGCTTGTTCCGCTTGCGGTCGTGCAGCGCCACCCGCACCGCCATCTCGACGCCCCGGCCCTGCTCCTGCAACCCCGTGATCAGCTCGTCCAGACTCGCGCTCATCTCCGCCAGGTCCACCAGCATGTCCATGATGAACCGCCCGTGCACCACCTGCTGCTCGATGTCCAGGATGTTCACGCCCCGCTCCGCGAGGTACGTGGCGAACCTGGCCACCACCCCCTTCTGGTCCTTCCCGATGACGCTGACCACCGCTTTGATTTCAGTCATGACGGACCTCGATAGGAAAGTGTTCTCGCCAAGCCGCGAAGGAGGCGAAGAATATCAAAATCGATGCATCTCTTCCTGCTTGGCGTTCTTCGCGCCTTGGCGAGACCCCCTCTCTCCCGAAGCCCGCGATCCCCGCTACAATCCCCATGCTATGGCTGAACCCAATCACTTCGACCTCGTGGTCATCGGCGGCGGACCGGCGGGTTACGTCGGCGCTATCCGCGCCGCCCAGTTGGGCATGACCACCGCCTGCGTCGAGAAGGAGAAGCTCGGCGGGATCTGCCTGAACTGGGGCTGCATCCCCACCAAGGCGCTGCTCGCCGGCGCCGAGTTCTACGCACGCCTGAAGCACGAAGCCGCCGACTGGGGCATCCTCGCCGACAACGTGCGCCACGACTGGACCAGGATCATCGGTCGCTCGCGCACCGTCTCGGACGGGCTGAACCGCGGCATCGGCGGACTCTTCAAGAAGAACAAGGTCACCCACATCCCCGGCACCGCTCGGATCCTCGCCGCGGGAAAGGTTCAGGTCACCGCTGCCGACGGCAAACTCCAGACGCTCACCTGCAAGAACATCCTCGTCGCCACCGGCGCAGGCCCGCGGCCGTTCCCGGGCACGCCCTTCGACGGCGACAAGGTCATCTCCTACCGCGAAGCCATGGTGCTCCCCGCCCAGCCTGGGTCGATCCTCGTCATCGGGGCTGGGCCCATCGGGCTGGAGTTCGCCTACTTCTTCAACGCCTACGGGACCAAGGCCACCGTCGTGGAGATGATGCCCCGTGTCCTGCCCAACGAGGACCACGACGTTTCCAAGGCGGTCGAGAAGTCCTTCCGTAGACAGGGCATCGAGGTTCTGACCGCCACGCAGACGCGCAGCGTCAAGGTGACCCCCGATGGCGTGGAGATCACCGTCAGCCCCGTGAACGACGAGAAAGCCACGCAGACGCTCCGTGGGGACAAACTCATCGTGGCCATCGGCGTGGCGGGCAAGTTCGAGAATCTCTTCGACGACTCGCTCAAACCCGAAGTCGAGCGCGGGCACCTGAAAGTCAACAAAGCCACCTACCAGACAAACCTGCCCGGAATCTATGCGGTGGGCGATGTCATCGGCCCGCCCTGGCTGGCGCACGTCGCCAGCGAGGAGGCCATCGTCTGCGTCGAGCGCATCGCCGGCCACCACGTCACCGACATCGACTACTCCTCCATCCCCGGCTGCACCTACTGCCTGCCGCAGGTCGCCAGCCTGGGACTCACCGAGCAGGCCTGCATCGACAAGGGCATGAAACTCGGCAGCGACTACAAGGTCGGCAAGTTCCCCTTCCAGGCCTCGGGCAAGGCTCAGGCGCTGGGCGCCACCGAGGGGTTCATCAAGATCATCTCCGACGCGAAGCACGGCGAAATCCTTGGCGTGCACATGGTGGGAGAGCACGTCACCGAACTGCTCGCGGAGATGGGACTGGCCAAACGCCTCGAAGCCACCACCGACGAACTCATCGCCACCATGCACGCCCACCCCACCCTCAGCGAGGGCGTCCACGAAGCCGCCCTTGGCGTCGAGGGCCGAATGATCCACTTCTAGTCCCACGGAGTATGCCATGCGTCACGCGGTCTTTTTCATCACGCTGCTGCTGTCCCTCTCGCTCGCGCAAGCGGAGGTCGTCACCCTGAGCAACGGCGACGTGCTTCGGGGCAAGGTTCTGTCGCAGGATGAGTCGCAGATGACGCTCGAACATCCGTCGCTGGGAAGTATCACGATTTCCAAGGCGCAGATCGCCTCGGTGCGAACGGAAGCGAGCGAAGAGGTGGAGACGAAGGCTGCGCAGGCCAGGGCCGCCGCCGCCGCCGCGGAGGAACACGCCAGGGCCGCGAGCACCGCCGCCACGGCGCAGGACGCCAAGACCGCCGCCGACGCCGCCAAGGCGCAGGCCGACGCCGCCGTGGCCGCCGCCGACGCCGCGATCAAGGCGGCCACGCCCCCGCCCAGCGGGTTCTTCGACGGCTGGGTCTCGCGCTTCGAGCTGGGCGTCACCGGGACCGACGGCAACTCCGAGACCCTCGCCGGCCGCGCCGCGTTCCTCACCAAGCGAGAGACCCAACGCCACCGCTGGGTCTACGACGCCTCCTACTCCATCACCACCGACCAGGGCGACCGCACCAGCAACGAGTTCACCACCGGGCTGCTCAAGGACTGGTTCTTCCCCCCCGGGCCTTGGCTGCTCTTCGCCAGCGGTCGGTACGAGTACGACGAGTTCGAGGCCTGGGACTCGCGGGTGCAGGGCGTGGGCGGTGTGGGTTACCGCTTCATCAAGAGCGACGACGCGGAGCTCACCGGACGCGTGGGTATGGGTGCCATCAAGGAGTTCGGCTCCGACGACGAGGATGTCCGCCCCGAAGCGCTCATCGGCTTGGAGGGTTTCTGGAAGTTCGCCCCCAACCAGCGCATCGCCGGCTCCACCTATTACCACCCCGACGTGAGCGACATCTCTCAGGGCCGGACTGTTTCAACCTTCGAGTACATCATCACCATCGACCGCGACCGTGGCGTATCGCTCAAGCTCGGACTGGAGAACGAGTACGAGAATCGCACCGAGGGCGACGCCATGCACAACGACCTGAAATACTTCACCACGCTGCTCTGGGAGTTCTGAGTCACAGCGGGCCGGGACAGCCCGGCCACATGGCCCCGCCATCCTGGCCGGGTTCAGAACGGCAGAGCGGTGGCTTTGAGCAGTGCCAGGGCGGTGCCTTCGCCGAGGATGACGAGGATGCCCGCGACGTAGAGGATGCCGGTGGCGGACTGATTGGCGCGACGCTTCACGCAGTCCCAGATCATGTAGGTGAAGACGCCCGGGACAAGCAGGCCCACGAGGTAGCGCACGGTGATCATCACCACGTCCCAGGTGGCGCTGAGGCTTTGGAACTGCGGATCGGATTCCGCCGCGAAGAAAGGCAGCAGCGCAAAGGCCACACTGGCGACAGCGCGCAGCACGAGCAGCAACGCGACCAGCGTGACCAACCGCACGAAGGGTTTCTGCGTCATCTCGCCCCCGGCGGTGAGGTAGGCGTGGCCCAGGAGCATGGTCATCAGGAAGCCGCCGAGCAATCCTGAGGACAACCCGGTGGCGATCAGGCATGCGGGGACGAATTGCGGTTTGCAGAGCAGCACCACGATGAGGATGAACGAGAGGAGCGCCGCCAAACGTTGCGGTGTGCGGCGGCCCAGTTGCACCGCGAGCAATTGAGCGATGGGCAGGACGATCGCAGGCCAGAAGGACGGATTGACCACCAGGGCCGCGGCGGCCAGTCCCACCGCGATCAGGCCTCCGAGTCGTAGCCAGCGGAGCGTGACTTGCTTTGGGTCGCTCACCGCCTGGGTCAGGGCGATGCCCGCGACGAACATGAGGAGCATGACCGGGATCATGCGGGAGAGTGTAGCGTTGGCGCGTGGCGATCGCGGCGTCGCGGCGGGATTGCCTGGCTACACTTGCGCGTGGTGAGCTTCCCTGGCGAGGCATCGCGGTGCGGGGTGTGCGGGTATCCCTTGCGCGGGCTCACGTCCCCAGGGTTGTGCCCGGAGTGCGGCGGAGACCTGGACGCGTCGCACCCAAGACATCGCACGGGCCTGTCCTGGCAGCACAGCGCTTCGCTCGGGGCGTGGCTGAGCACCAGCGCGGCGCTGCTCGTGCGTCCGAGCCGATCGTTCCGTCGCCTGTCGCTCGAGGGTGGGCGGTGGCGCGAGCGCGCTTTTCTGCTGAGCTACGCGCTGCTCAGCGCCGCGGCGTGGTGGGCGGTGCATCGCTTGGCGGGGCAGCCCACGGACCGGGCGCTGCTGGTGCTGCCGGGGCTGATTGTGGCGCTGACGTACATCGAGGCGTCGGGGGTCTGCTACTTCAGTTGGCGCGAGGGCTGGCCCGTGGCGTGGCGGACGGCCCAGCGCGTCTGCTGCTACGCCGCGGTGGGTTGGCCGGTCACCGCGGCGGCGGGCGCGGTGCTCTGGATGGTGCATCGCACCGGGCGACTCGATCAGCTCTGGCCCCGCGGCTGGGCGATCGATCCCGCGGCACGGTCGGTGATCACGCTGATCATCCTTTGTTCGATCTGCGTGATGGCCTACGAGACGTTCGTGTGGATCGGAGTCAGAAGAGTGCGCTGGGCGTGAGGGGCGCAGGTTCGCCAGGACCGCTGCGCCGCGACGGATGCCCGCCGTTTATCGCAAATAACGCTGGTTTGACGACTTAGGCCGTCTGAGGCTACACTTATACCTTCGGGAACCAGCGGCACGAGCCGTCGCGGCCACCAGCGTCGCGGAGCTTGGCAGCCGATCAGCCCATGGGGTCATGTTTGCGACTCCACGGACCGCCTCGGTGCAACTGAGGACGGGATAGATTGACGATGAACCAAGACCTTCGAGTCCGCGCGTCGAATCACCGGGCCAAGCTCCGACAACGGGTTGGAGCGAGTCATCACCCGCGATCGGTTTGCCCGGGCTTCATGCCCGCGGAGCCCGATCCATCGACTCCTGTTGACGCACGTTCGCGGAGCTCTTCGTCGATCCATCGCTGACCTCGGCTGACCCGTTCCCGACCATCGGCTGCGTCACGCGACGCGGCGGGCGACCACGACCGGCTGTGCCTCATTGATAGCGCCGCTTCCTCGGCGGCGCGGAAAGGCCGGTCCGTGATTTCCATTCCCCCCCTCATCGTGGCGATGACCGATCCGCTTGCGGTCACGCTGATCGTCCTGGGCGTCATCGTGGGCGTGGTGCTGGGCGTGCTGGTCATCGAGCTCACCTCGGGCAAGACCATCGCCCAGGCCAAGCGCGACGCCCAGGCGATCAAGGACGCTGCCCAGGCGGAGGGCAACACCCTCCGCAAGCAGCTCGAACTGGACATCCGTAACGAGCTCGCCAAGAAGCGCGACGCCTTCGACCACGAGATCGCCGAACGCGAGAAGGAGATCGACGAGAAGGAGCGTCGCAACGCCAAGCGCGAGGACAACCTCGACCGCAAGCTCGACGTGCTGACCACCAAGGAGAAGTACCTCGACGAGGTGGACGCGAAGATCAAGACGCGCGAGAAAGCGGTGGCCGCCAAGGAGGCGGAGCTCGACGCGGCGCTCGTGTCGCAGAAGGAAGTCGCCGCCAAGGCGCTCGAGGAGCAGAAGCAGACCCTGCTGCGTTTAAGCAGTATGACCGCGGACGACGCCCGCCGCGAGGCCCTACGCGTGATGGAGAACGAGGTCCAGCACGAGGCGGAACAGCTCATCGCCCGCGTCACGCAGCGCACCGAGGAGGAAGCCAAGAACATCGCCCAGAAGATCACCCTGCAGGCCATCCAGCGTTACGCCTCCGAGCACACCGCCGACGCCACCGTCTCGAGCGTCGAGATCCCCAGCGACGACATGAAAGGCCGCGTGATCGGGCGGGAGGGTCGCAACATCCGTGCCTTCGAGAAGGCCACGGGCGTGGACGTGATCGTCGACGACACGCCGGGCGTCGTGGTCGTCTCCTGCTTCGACCCGGTCCGCAGGGCGATCGCCGCTGAGTCGCTGCGCAAGCTGCTCGACGACGGACGCATCCACCCCGCACGCATCGAGGAGATCGTCGAGCAGATCACCAAGGAGATCGGCCAGCGCATCATCAAGTTCGGCAAGGACGCCTGCATCGAGACCAACATTCAGGGCCTGAACCCCAAGATCAGCGAGATGATGGGCCGACTGCAGTACCGCACGAGCTACGGCCAGAACATCCTGCGTCACAGCGTCGAGGTCGCTTTCCTCTGCCAGGTCATCGCGGAGGAGCTCGGGCTCGACGGCGATCTGGCGCGACGCTGCGGTTTCCTGCACGACATCGGCAAGGCGATGGACCACGAGGTCGAGGGCGGCCACCCCGCCATCGGCGCCGAGTTCTGCAAGAAGCTCGGCGAACGCGAGGAGGTGCTCAACGCCATCGCCGGCCACCACAACGACATCCCCGCCACCTCGTTCTACACCCCTATCGTCATGGCTGCCGACGCCATCAGCGGCGCTCGACCCGGCGCTCGCCGCGAGACGCTGGAGAAGTACGTCAAGCGTCTGGAGCAGCTCGAAGGCATCGCCATCGGTCAGCCCGGCGTGCAGCAGGCCTTCGCCATTCAGGCGGGCCGGGAGGTGCGCGTCATGGTCGATCCCGAACGCGTGGACGATCAGAACTGCCTGGTCATCGCCCGCAACATCGCCAAGCGCGTGAGCGAAGAGATGACCTTCCCCGGCGAGATCCGCATCACCGTCCTGCGCGAGATGCGCACGGTGGAGTACGCGCGATGATTCGGGTGGATCGTTCCTGACCGGATTCCCGGATCAAGAGGGGTGTGCCGGATGCGATGAGTTGACTGGGCCCGCTGGCGGTACGAATTGAGCCGCCGCTGAACTCGGATGAACGCCGATGACATCCAGGTATTGAGGTTCCCCTTAGCGTTCATCGGCGTCCATCGGCGGCTGGTCATGGAGTTATCTCAGGGCCGGTTCGTGGTTGAATCCGGTCAATCCGGTCTGTGTCCGATCATCCGGTCCAACTCGACTTGACGAAATCCAACCTCGTAAGTCCAATCATCCCATGCCCAACCCGCGCTACAAGCGTGCCCTGCTGAAAGTCAGCGGCGAAGCCTTCTGCAAGCCCAAGGGCTTCGGCATCGACGACGATGAGTTGATGCTCATCGCCAAGGAGATCAAGCTCGCCAGCGAGCAGGGCACGCAGTTGGCGGTCGTCGTGGGCGGGGGCAACATTATCCGCGGCGCTGCCCTGGCGGAGGAGGGCCACGTCGCGCAGGCCACCGCGGACTACATGGGCATGCTCGGCACCGTCATCAACGGGCTGGCGCTCAAGGAAGCGCTCGAGAAGATCGGCGTCGCCACGCGCGTGCTCAGCGCGATCAATCTTTCCGCGGTGGCCGAGACCTTCATCCGGGGAAGAGCGATCCGTCACCTGGAGAAGGGCCGCGTGGTCATCTTCGCTGCCGGCACCGGCAACCCCTTCTTCACCACCGACACCGCGGCGGCCCTCCGCGCCACCGAGATCGGCGCCGACGTGCTGCTCAAGGCCACGAAGGTGGACGGCGTCTACGACAAGGACCCGCACAAGCACAAGGACGCGGTGCGTTTCGCGTCGCTCTCCTTCGACGAGGCCCTCCGCAGGGACCTGAAGGTCATGGACATCACCGCCTTCTCGATGTGCCGGGAACGGAAGATCCCCATCGTGGTCTTCAACATGAAGACGCCTGGCCACATCGCTGAGGTCGTCGCGGGCAAGACCCACGGGACGAGGGTCGAATGACGGATGATGTATGATTGATGATTGATGATGTGAAATCAATCGTGTTGCTGACGACGCTGTGAAATAGCTGTCTTTCCATCATCAATCATCAGTCATCCATCATCATTCACTCACCCTGCCCGGAGCCCCTCATGGACCTTGACGAAATCCAACTCGCCTGCGAAGAGTCGATGGAGAAAGCGGTCGCCTACCTGAAGAACGAGCTCAAGGGCGTGCGCACCGGGCGGGCGTCCACGGCGCTGGTGGAGTTCATCAAGGTGGACTACTACGGCTCGATGACCGACCTGCGAAGCCTGGCGCTGATCAGCACCCCCGAGCCGACGCAGATTCTGATCAAGCCCTTCGACGCCTCGACGGTGCAGGCGGTGGCCAAGGCGATCCAGGCCTCGGGCCTGGGCCTGAACCCCATCACCGAAGCCAAACAGGTGCGTCTGAGCTTGCCGCCGCTCTCCGGTGAGCGTCGTCAGCAGCTCGCCGGCAGCGTCAAACAGATGGGCGAGCAGGCGAAGATTTCCGTTCGCAACGCCCGCCGGGACGCCAACAAGCATCTCGAACAGCTCAAGAAGGACAAGGCTGCCCACGTCAGCGAGGACCAGATCGAATCGGCCATCGAAGAGGTGCAGAACCTCCTGAAGAAATACGAGGGTGAGGTGGACAAGACCGTGGCTGCCAAGCAGGCCGAGATCACACAAGTCTGACCCGCAACCCGCGCAGCGCACCTTGTGTAATAACCTTGCCTCGGAGGCGTTGGACATGATGGTGCAACTCATGAACCGGATGCAAGGCGTGCTCCTGTTTGTGGCGCTGCTGACGCAGGTCGGCTGGGCGGTCGAGACCCCCGACGGAGCGCCCGCGGAGCGCCCCGACGCTGCTCCTTCCGCCACCGACACGAACCACGACAACGCCCGGCGGCTCTGGGCCATGCACTGGCGCGGCCTGGCGGAGCACTACGTCGAGCACGACGGCGCCTTCGCCTGCTTCCCCGACTACGCCCCCGGCAGGCTCAACAGCTCGGGCATGACCCCCGCGGAGTACAAGAAAAGCGACACCTTCACCCTCCACATGACCGACGAGTCAGGCAAGGAGACCGTCGAGATCGTCACCAAGCCTCAAGAGGAGATCGACGCGGCCACCCGCAGCATCCCCGACTTCGAGGTGGGTCAGTACGGTTTCATCTGGCGCGGCGTCGTGGAACAGGTGATCGACAAGCGCACCGTTCAACTTCGCAACATCGATCTGATCGACGCCCCGGCGATGCGGCGGGACTACGAAGCTGACCTCGCCACGCTTCACCGCAAAGTCGTCGGCGACGTCGAGACTGTACTCCGTTCGCACCGCGATGGCCGGTTCCGGCGCGACCGCGTGGGCCCCATCGCCGAGTTCGGTTACGCCACCAAGGAGGCCATCGACTGGCGCTACGAGCAGCGACGGAAACTGGCGGAACGCCAGCATGAGCTTTTCAACTTCCGATTGACCGTCCACGGCGTCGACACCGCCAAGGCGCGCCAGGGCGAACGGTTCCCCGCGGGCGATCAAGGTCTGCACATCGCCATCGTCCAGCGCCAGTCCCGCAGCGCCCAGGCGGTCCCGGGCTCACGCGTGGGCAAGCCCGTCACCGAGGAACAGTTCACGCAGGTCGTGACGCTGGCGGGCTACGACCAGACCACCTTCGGCGAACTGCTCATCCGACTCAAGAGGGACCACGGCAAGGACTTCGAGGCCGACGCCCTCGAAGCTCTGCGCACCGGCGGGCGCAGCGACGCCGGCGAGTGAACCCCTATAATCACCGGCATGATCCGCCGGTCCTCACAGTTCAGCCTCCCCATCGACATCACCGCGGTGATCGACGGCCAAGCCCGCCTCACACCCGAGCAGGCGATCTGCCTGTTCCACGAAGCGCCGCTGCACGACCTGGGCCGATGGGCCTCGCTCGTGGCGGCTCGCAAGATGGCAGAGGCTTATCCTGAACTTCCGGGGGTCCGAACCTACGTCATCGACCGCAACGTCAATTACACCAACGTCTGCTCCGCCAACTGCACCTTCTGCGCCTTCAAACGCGACCTGGGCGAGAGCGACGCCTACACGCTCTCCACCGAACAGCTCCATCAGAAAGTGCGCGAGCTCGTCGCCATCGGCGGCACGCAGGTCCTCCTCCAGGGCGGCATGCACCCCGAGCTGCCCATCGAGTTTTACGAGCGGATGCTCCGTGATCTGAAGCGCGCCTTTCCGTCGGTCCATGTCCACGGATTCAGCCCGCCGGAGTTCGTCGAGTTCGTTGCGGTGTTTCAGATCGATGGCTTCCCCGCCACGCCCCCCGGAAAGAGCCACACGCTTCCAGACGATGTCTGGCACGCCAAACTCCGCAGCATCATGCGTCGCCTGCAAGCCGCGGGGCTCGACTCGCTCCCGGGCGGCGGTGGAGAAATCTTCAGCCCGCCCATCCGTAAACGCATCGGTCTGGGCAAAGCCACCGCGGACCAGTGGCTCGACGTGATGACCGCAGCCCACGAGCTGGGCATGTCCACCAGCGCCACCATGATGTTCGGCCACATCGAGTCCGTGGCTGACCGCATCGACCACATGCGTCGCGTCCGTGATCGCCAGGACCACGCTTTGCGGCAGAATCTGCCGGGGAAATACCTCAGTTTCATCAGCTGGCCCTTCCAACGCGAGAACACCCCGCTGGGTCGCCTTCCCGAGTGGAACCCCAGCGAAGGCCCCTTCCCAGGCGACGACCCTTCGCACCCGCGCTACGCCAAGGTCCTTCGCATGGCGGGCTCCACCGACTACCTCCGCACGCAAGCCCTCTCGCGACTCTTCCTCGACAACATCCACAGCATCGGCTCCTCCTGGGTCACCATGGGCCCGAAGATCGGGCAGCTCGGCCTATTCTTCGGCGCCAACGACATGGGCAGCGTCATGATGGAGGAGAACGTCGTCTCCGCTGCGGGCACCACCTACTGCCTCGACGAAGCGGTCCTCTGCCACCTCATCCGCGACGCCGGTTTCACCCCCGCTCAGCGCGACAACCAATACCGCCTGGTTCGTGTTCACACTTCCCAGGGCCCCGACACCGCGGTCACCGACTGGTCCGCCCACCGCTTGGCTCACCTCCACCGTGAAGAGGCCTCGACCACGCCGCTGACGATCTCGTCATAAGCGAGCAGCCCCGTGTTTCCACCTGGGGCTGCTCCCGCAACCTTTCGACACGCTGGCGCGTAACAATGGTGTGCGTATGGCGGAACCCACCGACGGGCAACTGGTGCGGGCGTTCCTTGGGGGTGAGCGCGAGGCAGCCTCGACGCTGATCCTGCGCCACCAGGCCGCCGTCCGCGCTTTGCTTCTGCGACTCACCGGCAGGCACGACCACGCTGACGATCTGGCGCAGGAGACGTTTATCCGTCTGCTCCGCTTTGCGCATCAGTACGACGAGAACTACCCGATGCGGCCGTGGCTCCTCACCATCGCCCGGCGGCTGTGGATCAACCAGCACCGCGCCAAACGACCCACCGGCGAGGCGGAGCAGATCGACCTGGCCGCCTCGCGCGAGCCCGACCCCTCGGACGAGCTGAGCCAGGGCGACGACCAGCGTGCCCAGCGGCGGGCGCTCGACGCTGCGCTGCAGCAGCTCACCGAGGCGCAGCGCACCGTCGTGGTGCTTTTCTACCAGCAACAGTTGCCGCTCAAGGAAGTGTCGCAAGTGATGGAGCTTCCCGAGGGCACGGTCAAAAGCCACCTGCACCGTGCCCGCGAGTCACTCCGAAAGCTGCTCGAATCCAATCCCGAGGTGATCCCGTCATGAACACACCCCCCGACGAATCCAAGCCGCAGTGGGCCAGGCTGCTCGAAGACGAGGTGCGGAGTTTCGAGCGCGACGGCCGGAGTTTCGCGCAGCGCGTGCTCGAGCAGCGCGAGTCGATCCCGTTTCGCACCACCGACGCCGGGCCGCGGCGCTTCTGGCTCAATGCCGCGGTCTGGTCCTCGCTCGCCGCGGGCGTGGCGCTGGCGATCCTGCTCACCCAGCGCCGCGGCGCGCCGCCTCACACCGGCCAGCCCAGCCCCGTCACCGTGCTGCTGCGCGACCCGGTCGTCCAGTTCGCCCTGCAACCCGGACGACTGCCCGAGGCTATTCAAAGGACGACCACGCTCGTCAATCCGCAGCAGGTGATCGACCTGCTGGGCGACCGGACGTTCCAGTTGCCCGACCCCCGCATGTTCACGCAGCCCCAGGTCAGCCACGAGGACCCATCATGAAAACCGCACGTTTCCCGCTGACGCTCGCAGCCCTGACGATCCTGTTCGCCTCGCCCCTGCTCGCGCAGGAGGCTGCCAGGCTCGCCCCGCCCGACGCGGCGGTCTTCCTGCAGGTGGACGACTTTGCCGCCTGGCGCGCCCAGTGGCAGGACGACCCGCTGGTGACGTTCGTCCGTGAGCGTTCGCCGATGAAGCGCTCGCCCGAGGGCTGGCTCATGCTCCAGGCGGCGATGGGCATGACCAGCGAGCAACTGCTCGACACCTACTTCGGCAAGAGCGTGGCGCTGGTGGTGCAGGAGCCGGGCGAGAACAAGCCGGGCGTCGTGCTCTCGCGCATCACCGCGGCGGACTTCGACACGGTCAAGCTGCGCCTGGAACTGCGGGAGATCGGCGCGGTGGGCCAGTTCATGACCTACGCCACCGCCGACGGCCAGGCGCGACTGGGGTTCCACAACGGATGGATGGCCTTCTCCGGCGCCGACCACAACGACTACTTCGTCCACGTTCTGGAGAACGCCCATCAGGGTCCGTCGCTCCTGGACGACGAGGAGTTCCAGTCGTGGACGCGACGACTGCCGCCCTCGCCCAGGCGCACCGCGCTGGGCTTCGCGCGCAACCCGCAGACCAACGAAGTCCACGCGATCACGCTCAACCGTGACGGGCTGAATCTCGCGATGGATTACGTCGGCAAGCCCAAGCGCGAGGACCGTCTGAGGCAGATGCTCAGCAACGCCTCGGCGCTGGACTTCGGCCCCCTGCCGATGGGCACGATCCTCGCGGTGACGCTCAACCTCCACGATCGGCAGCCCCAGCCCAATCCGTTCCTTGATCGATTGCTGGCGCCCAAGACGTTCAATGTCGACGTGCTGCCCAGGCTCGCGGCGCCCATCGTGTTCTTCGTGGGCGAAGTCCGAGGCGCGGACCTGAACCCCAACCCCGGCTTGTCCGTGCCCGCCCCCGGAGTGGCGATCCGACTGAAGGAACCGGCGGTCGCGGCGGACCTGGACAAGATCTTTGACGGGCTGGTGCTCTTTGCCAATCTCGCCTCGGTGCAGTGGAAGACCGACCCGATCGCTCTGACCTACGCGACGCACCGTGACACGACCTACCGCGTGGCGGGCGTCGGCGCGGTGCTGGCGCAGCGGACGCAACGGCCGGAACTGGCGGCGCTGAAGCTCACCTACGGCCGCGTGGGCGACTGGTACGTGGTCACGGCGCAGGACGAGTTCTTCAAGCGTTGCCTCGACGCGGCGGCGGCCGGACAGCCGCTCACCGAGGCGCCGTGGATGGCGGCCCTGGCGCTGGACCAACAGGAATTGCCCGGCTCGCCGGTGGGCACCATGGTGCTCCGCCCCAGCGAACTGGCGGCGCACGTGCAGACCTGGCTCGACCACTGGACCAAGGTGCGTCCCGAGGTGCTCGAGGCGGCCAAGAACGATCCCGCCACGCCCGAGGGCCGGTTTGTCAAAGCCGCCCGGGACGTCGTGGCCATGATGCCCCACTTCCAGGCGATCACGCTCCGCGCCGCCTCGGGCCCCGACGAAGCGATGACCGCCCACATGGAGATCCGCCGCGCTCAACCCTGAGGCGCCGCGCTTCGATCAAGCCGGGGATGTCGTCATCCCCGGATGAGCGAGGTCAGAGCGGACGCGCCAGTCGGTACGGGGCCTCATCATCGGCGGCCGATCGGAAATCCAGGCGTGCGTACATCGCCGCGTGGTCCGGGCAACCGAACCCCGCGGTGGTGCGCACGCGCAGACAACCCGCCTCCTTGGCCAGCGTCATGGCGCGACGCAGCAAGCGTCCTGCCAGGCCCATGCCGCGATAACTCGGCCGCACCACAAGCTGGCGGATCGACGCGGTGCGTCCCTGGCGCTCGACGGTCTCGAAGAGCATGAAGACCCCCGCGAGCCATTCGCCGTCGGTGGTCGCGCCCACGAGGACGGGCATGGGCAGTTCGGGGTCGCGCCGCCACGCCTGTCGCACTTCGTCGCCCAGGAGCTCCACCGCTTCGGGGGGCGGCAGCAGCTCATTCTGCCCGATGTACTCGTGCAGATGATGGGGCGGAAGCGTCGCCATGCCCCCATGATAGCCGCGAACCACAGCGGTCCAGCGCCGGCGATGAAACCTCCGGTCCATGCTTACTCATACCGGTGGGTTCGTCGCCTGCGTTCGTGGGTCACAGGAACGGCGTTGCGACGGCGGCATGAGACGCGCACCGCATGCACAAGAAGCACCGCGACGCAGAAGAGAAGCCCCGCCGCCATGATCGCCAGCAGCGGCTGGGTGATGTCCACGCCGATGCCCGTGCGATGATGACGGATCATCTCGTGGACGAAGGCGAGCAGCGCCAGGGTGAGCACGAGCAGGCCGAGCTTGCGACGGTCGCGGAGCGAGAAGAACTGCAGCGAGAGCAGCGCCGCGAGGAGGCAGTAGACCACGAAGGAGCGGCCCAGATGGATCGCCGCCACGTCGTAGGAGCGGTCGAGCTGGCGCGCAAAGGGCAACAGGTTGTTGTGCGGGGCGAACTTCTCCTGACCCGGGAGCGTGTGCCCGGACCACCACGCCAGCACCAGCGCCAGATGCACGCAGGCGACCAGGACCACCAGCAGCGGCCTGTCGCGCTGGCGCTCGACGAACTCCCCCAGGCGGTGGGCGGCGTGGGCGCAGGGGCGGTAGACGGCCACGACCAGGCGGTAAAGCTGTTGCGCCAACGTCGGCGCCGACAGCGCCGCGACGGCGGCGCCGGCGGTGTTGGCCAGCACGTCCTGTAGCGCCACGTTGCGGTCGTGCGGGACCATCATCGCCTGCACGCACTCGACGAGCCAACTGACGCAGAACACGGTCAGGACGCTGCCTGCCCAGCTGCGCCCCGGGCGCAGGCCTCGCTGCCCCGCGTGCAGACGCAGCAGCGCCGCGGGGAGCATGTAGAGCGCCAGATTGACGATCCAGTCGATCAGACGGTTGGAGTTGCCCAGCGAGGAGACCTCGGTGATGGGCCATCGACTCCAGTGCACCGCGGTGATGAACTGCCAGGCGAACGCCGCCGCTCCGCCGAGCGACCGGATCGGCGGGCGCTGCTCGAAGGAGAACGGCACCAGGCTGGCGTAGATCGTTAGCGCCAACAAGACCCAGGCGGCGGCCCAGAGGTGGTAAACGCGCAGCAACCCGCGGGCGCGGTCCCTGGGCGATGCGTCCCCATGTGTCAGTCTGACCGTCACCAACGATAAGCCTCCATGACCCCGTCAAAGATACGATTCTGCAGGTTCGGCAGCGACCGATCGATGCAACGATCGCCCCGGAATTGAAAGCCCCCAGGCGTTACAGGCCTCAGCAACGCTGCGGCCCGCGACGCTTCTAGGCGAGCTGGCTGGCGCAGAAGTTCTGGGTGAACTGCAGCATCAGCCTCGCCTGCTCCGGCGCCACGGACGGGGGCTGGCCCGCCACGGCGGCGTCGCGCAGCGCCAGGAAACCGCGGACCTGACCCTGGGTGAGCTTGTCGTAGATGCCCTCGCGGTGCAGGGCGTCGTTGAGCTGCGCCGGGGGCAGCGCGCTACCGGCTTCGTCCCGGCTCGCCACGTTCATCACCGCCGCGACCTTCAGCAGCGCCGACTCGAGCACCGCGCCCACGAGCACCGCCGCCGGTTCGGCTCGACCGCGCTCGATCATCCCCTGCGCCGACTCGAGAAAGTCGGCGAAGATCTCCGTCTGCAGCGCCCCGGTGAGGTTGCGCAGAAGCCCCTTGCGAAAGTCGTCGTGCAGCGCCGTCACGGCGCCCTCGATCAGGCACAGGTGACGGTAGTTGCCCCGATGGACGCGGTAGAAGTTGCGCGTGCGCAGGGCGCGGGCGTACTGCTGGTAGTACTCGCTGGTGTTGGGGCTGAGCGTGCCGATGATCTGGCCGCAGCGCGTCACCCAGGCGGCGATGTCGGCGGTGGAGGCCGGCGGCAGCGGCAGATCGCTCTCGCGGGCGGCGCGGATGTGCTCGCGTGCGGCCTTGGTCAGGTCCTTGAATTGCTGGTCCAGAGCGTCGGCGAGCGTGGCCATGCGCGGGGTCCGAAGAGGTGAGTGAGTTCGGA
Source organism: uncultured Phycisphaera sp. (assembly GCA_964496285.1). GTDB lineage: Bacteria > Planctomycetota > Phycisphaerae > Phycisphaerales > Phycisphaeraceae > CAZBXW01. The sequence goes on along the minus strand of CAZBXW010000003.1, from coordinate 240,451 downwards.
GAGGGACAGCATCATACCTCGGAACTCCCGCGTTCCCAGCGCGCGAAGCCCGGCGTGGCTTAAACTAGGTCCGATGGTGTGGGTCGTGCTGATGATGACGGCGGGGGCGACGGCGATGAGCCTGACGCTCACGGCGTGGCTGGTCCGGGTCGGCTGGCGGCTCGGGCAGATGGACACGCCCGGGACCGAGCCGCACAAGACGCACACGCACCCGGTCCCGAGCACCGGGGGCATCGCGATCTTCTGGACCACGACGCTGCCGATCGTCGCGGCCCTGGCGCTGGCGTGGTCGTCGTGGGGCCAGCTGCTGCCGACCGGGGCACAGGTTCATCTGCCGGGGGTCCGGCAGCAGACGGGCATGGCGGCGGGCGTGCTGGGGGCGATGACGCTGATGCACGTCGTGGGCCTGATCGACGACCGGCGGCGGCTGGGGCCGGGGAGCAAACTGGCGGCCCAGTTCCTGACGGCGGCGGCGCTGGTGCTCTTCTGTGACATGCGGACGCTCACGCTGCTGGGCGATCCCGCGTCGGTGGTCGTCTCGATCCTGTGGATCGTGGTGATCGTCAACGCCATGAACATGCTCGACAACATGGATGGCCTGTCCGGGGGCGTGGGGGCGATCATCAGCGGGATTTACCTGGCGGCGGCGCTGGTCAACGGACAATGGTTCGTCGCGGCGCTGGCGGCGCTGCTGCTCGGGGCGCTGCTGGGATTCCTTGTGTTCAACTTCCCCCGCGCCAGGCTGTTCATGGGCGACGGCGGGTCGCTGGTGCTGGGGCTGCTGCTGGCGGTGGTGAGCGTGCGGACGACGTACTACGGGGCTCAGAGCGGCAGCCAATGGTTCGGCGTGCTCATGCCGGTGCTGGTGATGGCGGTGCCGCTGTACGACTTCCTGTCGGTCACAACGCTGCGGCTGCGCCAGGGGCGAAACCCCATGGCGGGCGACCGCAATCACTTCTCGCATCGGCTCGTCCGCAAGGGGCTGTCCACGACCAGCGCGGTGGTGGTGATCTGGCTGGCGACGCTGGCCACGGGCATGGGCGGGGTGATGCTCGGCCGACTCGAAGGCTGGCAGGCGACGGTGGTGGCGGCGCAGTGTGCCGCGGTGCTGGCGATGATCGCGGCGCTGGAGCGGGGCAAGTAGCGGCGCGGGCGTCTAAAAAAAAACGACGCCGCGCCGGCGGCGTCGCTACTCGGGGACGAGCTTGAACGCGAGCGTTCAGCGGCCCAAGCGCTGGCCGGTGGTGAACGCCTGCGGGTCGTCGAGCAGACCCGGGAACAGGCGGTCTTCCTCTTCGCTCTGGATGATGATCGTGGGCCGGATGAGCACGAGGATGGTGCGCTCATCGCGGACGGTGGTGGTGTTGGTGAAGAAGCGGTTGAGGAAGGGAATCTTGGAGAGGACCGGCACGCCGGCCTCGACCTCGATGTCGGCGGTGAGGCGCTGGCCGCCGGTGAGCAGCGTGCCCTTGTCGGGGATGCTCACGGTGCAGCGGAGGCTGGTGAGTTCAAGCTCGGGCGCCTCGATGAAGGCGCTGAAGGCAAGCACGTCGTCGCCGTCGGTGCCGTCAGTGCCATCGGTGCCATCGGTCGTGCCGTCGGTGTCGGCGATCGCGGACTGCTCGATTCGGCGCGGGGGGTTGGCGGCAAGCGTCGCCAGGCTGGGGCGGACGGTGAGGGTGACGTAACGACGATCGGCGCTGATGGTGCCCTCGACGTCGAGCGTGACGCCCGACTGAGTGACGCTCAGGGTCGGATCGAAGCCGATGCTGTCGGGGATCGGTTCGAGGTCGCTGATGAAGGCGATCTGGCGAGCGACAACGACGTAAGCGCGTTGGCCGTTGAAGAAGGTGATGCGCGGCGCGGTGACGGTGATGGAGCGCCGGTCGGCCTGGGTGGCGCGGATGAGCAGGTTGAGCTGGAGGTCGTCGATGTAGGAGAAGCCGAAGTCCAGCGACCGATTGCTCCCCGGGAACCCGGTGCCGGGGACGAAGGTCCCGATGGGCCCGACGGTGGACGTGGAGGTGAAGGAGCCGGGCACGCTCGAACCACGGACGTTGGTGAGCGTGGTGGAGTCCTGCGCCAACTTGATGGGCCCGAAGCTGCCGCCCAAGCCGTCGTACTGGATGTCCAGGTCCACGCCGATCTCTTCGAGGAAGTTCTGCTCCACGAGGAGGAAGCGAGCCTCGACGGCGATCTGCATGGCGCGGGTCTCGCGCAACTGGCCGAGCAGTCGCACGATGGAGCGGTGGCTCTCGGGTGTGGACTTGACGATGAGGTTTCCGTTGAGCTCGCGGAGGGAGGAGACGTCTCCGCCGTACGCCTGCCAGTCGCTGGGCTGGCCGACGGTGTCCTGGATGAGGGTGGTGATCTGCTCGACGAGTTCCTCGCGTGTGGGGCCTGACTCGGTCTCGGTTTCCGCGTCGCCGAAGAGGCTGGTGGTGACCTGAGCCGCCCCGCCGCTGCCGCCGCTGCCGCCGGAGCTGGTGTTGGATAGGGCGCTGTTGAGATCGAACTCGGGGGCCTCGGTGAAACTGGGGACCTGGACGAGCAGGTCGCGGATGTCGTAGACGCGCGTGTCGGTGGTGCGGGTCAGGTCGCGCTGGGTCGAGACGGTGACGATGCCCTCGATGATGGAGAATCCGATGGGCTCGAGCTCGGCGGCGGCGCCGATCTGCTGCAGGACGAGCTTGAGCGCCTGCTCCGCGGGCACGTTAGTCAGCCGCAGCGTCACGGGCGTGTCCTGTTCCACGCCCACCGCCTCGAGCGCCGGCCAGTTGACGAAGAAGTTCACGCCGGTGGTGTTGCGGAGGTACTCGATGACGTTGACCAGCCGGTTCTCCTCGAAGTTGATGGGCACCGGCTCACGCAGCCGCAGCGCCACGCGGCGGTTGGCCTCGGAGTCGGCGCCGGACTCCTCCTGGGAACCCAAGCGCAGCGCCGTGAGCTGGGGCCAGTCCGCGGGATAGGTCAGAAGCTGGCTGTAGGGCAGCGAGGCTTCGAGGTTCTCCAGCGACAGGTCCACGGCTTTGAGGTCGCGCTCGCGCATCAGCTCGCGCTGTTTCACGTACCGCTGGCTGTCCTCGAGCATCTCCTTCATCGCCTGCGCCGCGACATTGTTCGGGTCGGTGAAGAGCGCCTGATTGACCACCTGGAGAGCCTCGTCGTAGCGCTGATCGCGTCGCAGGTTCATCGCGCGTTGCAGCAGCGTCTGCACCTCGGTGTAGCGCGCCAGCTCCGCCTCCTGTCGGCGGGTCTGCGCCTCGTCGCGGCGCTGCTTCTCCACCTCTTTCCGCTTGGTCTCATCCGCCAGTCGGGAAGCGTCGGCGATCTTGGCCGAGGCGTCCACCGCGCGCCGCCGCGCCGCTTCGTAGTCCTCGGTCGAGAGCACGCGCTGGTTGCGGTCCAGCACCACCTTGGCCTCCTGGATCGAGCCCTGCGCCGCCGAGAAGTTGCCCTCCTTCTCCTGGGTGGCGGCGCGGCTCATGAGCTGCTCGAACTCCGCCAGCACCGCCTGGCGTCGCAACGCCAACGTCTGACGGTTCACGTCCAGCACCTCGCGCGGCGCCATCTGGCTCTGCAGCTGCGCCTCCACGTTGGTCAGCGCCTCGCGCGACGCGGTGTTGCTTGGGTCCAGCGCCACGGCCTGCTCGAACTTCATCCGCGCCAGGTTCAGTTGACCGGCAGCCTGCGCCTCGCGGCCCTCGGCGGTCAGACGCTGCGCCTGGAGCAACTGCGCCCGCACCATCAGGTCGGGCTCCCCCGCCACTGATGGTGAGACGACCTCCACCGTCGCCGGCGCTTCGACCGCGGGCGGGGGCGTCAGTTCGATCTGTGCCGGGACCTCCGCCGGCGCGGGCTGCTCCGCCGCGGACGCCTCCTGCACCGGCGCCGCCGCGGGGGACATCTCCGACCGCAGCTTGCCCTCGATCTCGTCGAGCGTGCGACGCAGCGTCACCCGCTGCTCCTTGCTCAACTGCAGCGGGTCCACGCGCAACAGCGTCTCGCGACCGCTCTGCAGATCGCCCTGGCTCACCAGCTTCAGGCCCCGGTTGTACAAGTCTTCCGCGGTGGCGTCGCCCACGTCGGCCAGACAGACGCGCAACCCAGCGAGCACCGCGACCAGAGCGACCACTCGAAACGCAAGGGGCATGGCCTTAGTCAAAGCGGACCTCCCTGAAAAACAGTGCAGCCCAACGACCAGCGATTCCACGGGATCGACTGCGGCGATCGAGTCTGACTGCAATCATGGTTGGAGTTCACGGGACCCACCACCCAGCCGGCTAGCGCGGCTGGGAACCTAAGGAAGCCAAGTGTAAGGACTCGCTCACACGCGTGCAAGTCCCTTTGCGCACAAATCGGAGTGCGGTTCACCGCTCGCCGCGCTGGGGCTGTGCCCGCCCGAGGATAAGCCCTTTGCGCCGGTTTCCGACACGCCTGCTCGCACCGCACGAGTCGCTACTTCGCGGAACCCTCCTGGGCCCGAACCAACACGTCGAGCCAGGCTTCGTCCGCCTGCTTCATCAGGTCCTGCCGCGAGGGACCGCTGGGCTTGCGGCCCGCGATGCGCCAGGCTCGGAAGAACAGCTCGTCGTGCCGCCGCATCGACTCGTACAAATCCCGGCTCTGCTGCGCTCGCTCCAGGCTCGGCGGATCGACCCGAAACGCCAGCACCTGACGAATCCGACGCATGTCGATGGGCTTGATCGGCGACCACTCCGCCTTGGCCATGTCCGACTCCTCCAGGCCCAGGCCCCATAACACCATGCTCGCGATCACCACCTGCCCCGCTTCCGTGGGCAGCCGACCCTCGTGCGTCAACGGCGCCCCGGGCGTCTGGTTCGAGGCGTCGTACACCTTGACCATGTGATCGAACAGGTCCACGAACACGACCTTCTGCTCCTGGGCCACCGCCTGCGTGGCGCGGGCGATCTCGCGCAGATGCACGTTCTGACCCTGCAGCTCGCCGCCCGCAGCGATACTCGTCTGGATCGGCAGCGGAGAGAGCAACACCGTCACACGCACCCCCGGAAAGGACCTGATCTTCGTGGTCAGCGCCTTCAGCGCCGTGGCATAATCGGCCGCATCCCTCTCGTGCATGCCCAGCAGCACGGTCACCACCGTGGGCTGCGTGAGCGTGAGCAATTCGTCGATCTCCTTCGTCACGCTCGCCACGGTCGCCCCCTCCCGCCCGCCAGCGAAAAACCGCATCTCGCTCCCCGGCTGCAACTGCAGCAGCGCCGTCGCCGTCGCCCGCGTGTACATCATCTGCTGCGTCACCTCGTCGCCCACGAACAACACTCGGTCCCGAGGCTCCACCAACAGCGGAGTGGCGCGCGGCTCGGAAGCCGCGATTGCGCACGGGTCAACGCAGAACGACCAGGCGATGAACCAGGAGAGAATGAACAATGAAAACACACGCGACGACGCGGCTGATCCGAGTGTCATAGGTCATTCCTCGATGGATTCTTCCATTGTCCCTTCTTTATTCGCCACTCTTGATTCTCCCCACCATCTCCCCCACCGCGCGTTCCAGACCGACGAACACGGCGCGGGCGACGATGGCGTGGCCGATGTGCAGTTCCCGCACCGCCGGCAGGGCCGCGATGGGCGCGACATTCAGGTAATTCAGCGCGTGGCCGGCGTTGAACAACATGCCCCGTTCCACGATCCGCTGGCCCGCGGTCCTGACCCGCGCAAGCTCGCGCCGCAGCGCCGCCCGGGTCGACTCGCCCTGCGCCTTGGCGAAGGCACGGGCGTACGGGCCGGTGTGAACTTCACAGTAATCAAACCCCGCCTGAGCCGCGGCGTCGATCTGCCGGGGCTCCGCGTCGATGAACGCGCTGACCGATATGCCCGCGCGATGCAGCTGCGCCACGATACGCTTGAGCCGCACCGCCTGACTGACAACATCCAGACCGCCCTCGGTGGTCACCTCGTCGCGTCCCTCGGGCACCAGCGTGGCCATGTCGGCCCTGACCCGCCGGGCGATCCGCACCATCTCCGCGGTCGCCGCCATCTCGAGATTCAGCTTCACTCGACAGACCGACCGGACCCGCCAAACGTCGTGGTCCTGCACGTGCCTGCGGTCCTCGCGCAGGTGCATCGTCAGACAGGCCGCCCCCGCCAGTTGTCCGATCACCGCCGCCCAGACGGGGTCGGGCTCCGCCTCTCGCCGCGCTTGTCGCAGCGTCGCCACATGGTCGATGTTCAGGCCAAGCTCAGCCATGCGTGATCGGAAAGTATCGCTCGCCCCGATGCTTCGCGGTCCGCATCACCCGGGCGTTCAAACAACCCCGCGACTCGATCTAGAGCGTCCAGAAGAAGAAATCTCATCGAGTCGATCATCGGAGGGCCGCTGCCCCAATGAAGCGCTCGACTTGTTGTTCCTCCTACTTATTCGAGCTCTTCACCGCCGCCAGCGCCGCCTGGGCCTCGCGTTTGCCCATCTGTCGCACCGCGACGATCTGGGGCATGTAGCGGGCGCGCGGCGTGGCCTGACCCTTCTCCCACTTGTAGACCGACAGCGCCGAAACGCCCAGGAGCTTGCCCAGCTGCGCCGCCGAGAGGTCCAGCCGTTTACGCATCGCGAGCAGCCATCGGGGGCTGAATCGCGCCTTGCTCGTCGCCTCCAGGTCGGCCGGGGGCTTGCTCGATCCCTTGGACTGGGAGCTCTGCAGCGCCTTGAGGGCGCGCAGCTGCGAGGCCGCCTGACGCTTGAGCGCCGCCAGGTCCCGGCGAGCCTGGGCGGCGAACTTGCGGAGCTTCAGACTCTCGGCTCGCGCCTCTCGACGCGCCAGCCGCTTGATCTCTTCCTTCAATGCTGCGACGAAGTTGGGCATGATCATCCTTTCCTTGACTAGCCGGAAGACTTGGGTTTAGACCGCCCCCATAATGTATCGAACCGGCTCGGAATGCAAGTGGCGTTCTAAAGTTTCGACGAAACATCACCGCGACGCCCTTCGCCGCGCCACGAACGCGCGGTACTGCTCGGGCGTGTCGATGCCGTGGTGGCGCACGACGGTGCGGACCACCGCGATGGCGTAACCGTGCTCCAGGGCGCGCAGCTGCTCGAGCTGCTCGCTTTGCTCCGCCGGCGTGGCCCGGAGCGCGACGTACCGGAGAAGAAAATCCCGGCGATACGCGTACAGACCGGGGTGCTTGAGCGGCGGAGGGTTCGTCCCGTCGCGGCGCGGGAAAGGGATGAGCGAGCGCGAGAAGTAGAGCGCCCTGCCGCGCTGCGAGACCACCAGCTTGACGATGTTCGGATCGCGCGGGTCCTCGTCCGGGGCGAAGTCCGACGCCAGCGTGGCCATCGGCGCCTCCGGATCGGCCGCCAATCCTTCGATCAATTCGTCGATGACGCGTGGCTCGATGTCCGGCTCATCCCCCTGAACGTTGACAACGATCCTCGAATCTTCCTCCGGGAGACCCGCCACCACCTCGGCGATGCGCGAGGTCCCGTTGGGATGATCGGTCCGAGTCATCACCGCCTCGTGGCCGGCGGCGAGGACCGCGTCGAGGATGCGAGGGTCGTCGGTGGCGACGAGGACGCGCGTCACGCGCCGCGCCGCCCGGGCCGCCTCCACCACGTGAACGATCATCGGCTTGCCCGTGTCCGACGCCAGCGGTTTGCCCGGGAATCGCGTGGAACCGTAGCGCGCCGGGATGACCGCCAGGACGGGGGGAATGTCAGATGTCGGATGTCGGATGTCGGATGTCAATCCAAGCCTCTTACGCTGGACGGCTCTGCTCTGACATCCGACATCTGACATCCGATGTCCGGCATCGTGTCACGCCTGCCCCAGCTCCTCGACGAGGGTGCGGAGCTTCTCCAGTCGCTGGCGGATGTCTCGGTAGTTGATGTTCGTCTGCAGAAGTTGGGAGCCCACGTCGCGCGCTTCCTTGGCGCGGTCAAGGTTCTTGTCGCGTCGGGCGCCCTGCTCAAGAGCGTCCATGAGGTGATAGCGCAGCTCCATCGCCAGCTTGTCGTCCGAGAGCGGGTGCGCCTCGATGCCTCTGCGGAAGGACTCGACGGCCTCGTCGTGCCAGCCCTTGGCCTGGTAGCAGGCGCCGAGATAGAACAGCGCCCCGGACTTGTTCTTGGGGTCCGACTGCGCTTCCTGGAACATGCTGATGGCCTCGTCGAACTTCTGCGTCAGGTACAGCCGCTTGCCCAGCTCGAAGCGCAGGCGCAGGTCGGTGGGGTAGTTCTTGACGCGTTCGGAGAACTCCTCAAGCTCGAAGGCGCGTGCCTGGTGGGTGGCATCGGCCAAGGCCTTGCGCGCTTCGAGGTTGTTATGGTCCGCGTCGAAGGCGGCGCGCAGGGCGCGCAGGCGACGGTTCCACTGCCGCATCGTCACGTCGCCGGCGCGGAGCTTGAAGCGGTACTGCCCGGTGCGTTCGTGGGCGTCGCGCAGCAGCTTGATGGCCTGGGCGTCGGTCTCGTCCGTCTCGCGCTGCTCCATGGCCTTGACGAGTTTGCCCAGCTTGTCCAGGTCGTCGGGCGCCTCCTCGACCTCGGCGCGGAGGCGGGCGATGAGCTGGTCCGCCGCGTTGCCCCCGCGGGCGATCTCGTCCGAGGCGTCGAGCTCGCGCTGCTTGTCCATGTCCTTGACCGACGCCTTGAAGTCCTTGCCGTACTGCGCCTGCGTCATGGTGCGTTCGGCCTCGAGGTCGCGCAGCTCCAGCAGCAGTTGATCGTCCGACTCGTCCATCGCCAGCGCCAGCTTGCAGGCGTTGACCGCCAGGTCGTACTCGCCCACCGCGGTGAACACGTCGCGCGCCTTGACGAAGGCCTCCTTGCTCGGGCGCTTGTGCTTGCTGTTGGCGTCGAGGGTCATCTGGCCCACCCACTGGATGAACCGGCCCAGGTCCAGCGATTCGATCTTGTTGTGCACCTCGGCGGCCTTCTCCAGCACCGGGAGCATGGCGTCACGATTCAGCGGGTCCTTGGCCCAGATGCGTTCGGCGTCGAGGAAGCGACTCACCGCGTCCTTGCCCATGGACTTCATGCGGTCGAACATGCCCTCGGGTTTGCCGCCGTTGACCTTGCGCCGCTTGGCGACCTCGAAGAGCGCCTCGTGCTGGCTCATGTTGTCCGCGTCGAACTTCAGGCCGTTGACGTAGCACTCCACCGCGTAGTCGTAGTTGCGCGTCTCGGCGACCGAGGCGGCGTGCTGGAACCACTTGGTCGCGCGGCGCGGGTCGGGCTGATAATCGCCCGTTTCACCGCCAGCGGTGGACGGCGGCGCCGCGTCCCCCGCGCGCTCGCCCGTGGCCGCGGTGGCCGGTGATGCACCGTCCGACTTTTTTTTCCAGTTGAAGAGAGCCAACGTTACGCCCGCGCGGGAGGAAACCATGAACGTCCTGGCCACTGCGTCAGCCCCACCTCCGGTCAATCATAGCGACCGACGTTTGCTCCGCCAACCTCCGACGCGTATTGTGTCGTCCCATGATCACTGTGGGCATGAATTACCAGGTCCTGCCGGGCAAAGAGAGGTCCTTCGAGGACGTCTTCAAAGCCGTCATCGCGGCGATGAACGGCATGCCCGGGCACAGCGTCACCCGTCTCTACACCGACGTCTTCGAGCGCGGGCGCTACCTGATCGTCTCGGACTGGTCCGACCGCGCCGCCTTCGACGCCTTCATCCGCTCCGAGCAGTTCCGCCGCGTGGCCAACTGGGGCAAGGAACAGATCCTCGCGGGCAGACCCACGCACGACTACTACGAGAAATAGCCCATGAGCAGGGTGAGACTGGCCATCCACGGCGCCACCGGACGCATGGGCCTGCGCCTGATCGCGCTGGCGTGCGAGAGTCCGCACCTCGAGGTGGTCGAGGCGGTGGACTACGCCGGCAGCGGCCGCGTGGGCCAGAACGTCGGCGCCTTGGCGGGCGTGCCGCAGCTGAATCTGCCCGTGACCGAACAAATCGCGGGCAAGGCCCAGGTGGTGATCGACTTCTCCACGCCCCCATCCGCCCGCAGCGTGCTCGCCGCCTGTGAGCAGCAGCGGACCGCGCTGGTCATCGGGACCACCGGCTTGACCCCCGACGACCAGAGCGCCATCGACCACGCCGCCATGCGCATCGCGGTCTTGCAGGCGCCCAACATGAGCCTGGGCGTCAACCTGCTCTTCGCTCTGGCGGGAGAAGTCGCCAAGCGTCTGGGCGACGATTACGACATCGAGATCACCGAAGCCCACCACCGCTTCAAGAAGGACGCGCCCTCGGGCACCGCGCTGGGCATCGCACAGTCCATCTGTCAAGCCACGAACAAGGATCCGCAGAAGGTTCTGGTTCACGGACGCGAGGGTGACCACGAGCTGCGCCAGCGCGGGACCATCGGCATGCACGCGCTGCGCATGGGCGACGTGGTGGGCGATCACAGTGTCCACTACGCCACGCTGGGCGAGCGCCTGACGCTGTCGCACACCGCCAGCACGCGCGACGTCTTCGCGCGCGGCGCGCTGCGCGCCGCCGCCTTCCTCGCGGACAAGAAGCCCGCACGCTACACAATGAAAGACGTGTTGGGACTTTGAACCTGCTGGCGATCCGAGCCGGGCCGTCCTCGGCCCGGGGTGAGGTCGGCGTCGTTGCGATACACCGGCCCAGGACAGCCCGGCTCGGACATGGGGGATATCACGCCTGGGCCTTGAGCTGCGGTGAGAACGCCCAGCGTTCCTGGGCGGAGAGATTCGCCAAACCCAATCGCTCGAGCACCGCTTGTTCGAGCGCCCCGACGCCCTGCCCGCTGGCGGCGCAGATGCACAGGTCCGCCTCGCCCTGGCCGATGTCGCACTTGTTGAGCACGCGCAGCGCATGGCTGGGCATCTCGGGCCAATGGGTCGTGGGATCGCGCAGCGCCACGATCAAGTCCGCTTGACTGACGACCCGCTGTGCCAGTTCGATGGCGCTCTGTTCGAGGACGTCGTCGCTGTGACGGATTCCGGGGGTGTCGATCCAGTGAACCGCCACGCCGCGGAGCAGAGCCAGACCTCCGACCCAGTCGCGGGTGGTGCCGGGCAGGTCCGCCACGACGCTGGCCTGACGCCCGAGGATGCGGTTGCTCAGCGTGCTCTTGCCCACGTTGGGCCGGCCGACCACCACGACGGTCGGCGGCGTGATCAGGCGATCGAGGATGCGGGATCGTTCCAGTAGAGCTCGATCGATGGCTTGTTCGGCTCGCCAGAGTCGCGGCTGGGCCAGAAGCAGCTCGACCGCTGCGGGGCTGGCGGCGCGGCTGAGCGCCACGAGCATCTGGGCTTCGAGATCGTCCGTCGCTTCGGGAAAAAGCTGGCGCGGTGAAGGTTCGCCCACGGCAGCGCCGAGCTGCGTTAGGCGCTCGACGAGTCGGCGCACGAGCAGCGGCCCGCCGTGGGGCATGAGCTGCACCCAGTCCTCTCGAAGCAGGACCGCCAGGCCGCGGTCGAGGGTGGACAAGGCGCCTAGCCGCAGGCGGCCGGGGGGCCAGTCGTCGTGCCCGGTGAGTCGGCGGAGCAGGTCGCCGGCGGCGGGGCCGGTGATCTGAAGGATGGCGATGGCGCCGGGGTGAGGCGGTGTGCAGAGCGTGATGAGCGGAGCGTCAGCCACGGTGGGCGTGCATCGGTGCGCCGGAGGGGAAGTTGACCGCCAGCAGCGCCAGGGCGATGCCCGAGGGCAGGACGGTGGGCCACATCGCGCCGTTGAGCAGCGTCGTGACCAGGCCCCAGAGCGCCATGCCTTCGAGCACGACGAAGAACATGAAATTGGCCTGGAAATAGCCCTTGGGGGTGACGCCCTGGTTCTGCCAGTGGCGCTTGTAGGATTGCAGTCGCGTCCACATCGCCAGCGGGACGAGCACGGCGATGAGCACCAGGTTGGCGCGGAAGAGCCACTGGGCCGCGGGCGGGTCGGGCGCGACGGTCTGCTGCGTCAGCAGGATCGCCACGACAAAGAGAAACGCCACCGGCCCGCCGAGCATGGCGAACCAGACGATCCGGGTCTGTCGCAGCGCCAGCTCGGGAGTCACAGGGAGTCCTCCCGGATCATCGCGGCGCGGTACGCCGCCGCCAACCCGTGCAGCGCCAGGTCCGGGACGAGCCGATCGATGAGCTCAAAGTCCCGGAACAGCAGCTCCGCGTCGCCGCCGGTGGCGACCACCATCGGGAAAGCACCGGCCACCTGGGCATACTGCTCCACGAGTTCGCGCACCAGCCCGCGCATCCCATGGAACACCGCGGTGCGCATTGCCTCGACGGTGTTGTGCCCGATGGGTTCGAGCGGGCGCTGCATCTGAACCTGGGGAAGTTGAGCCGCTCCGCGGTGCATCGCCTCGAGCGACATGCGGACGCCGGGGGCGATCGCTCCGCCGTGGAACGTGCCCGCGCCGTCGACGAAGTCCACGGTCACCGCGGTGCCGGCGTCCACGATGACGCACGCCTGCTTGAGCCTGTCGTAGGCCGCGGCGGCGCAGAGCAAGCGGTCCTCGCCGACGATCGTCTCCCGGTCGAGCTGTCGTCCGATGGGGATCGCCACGTCGCGCTCCGCACGCAGGAGCTTCACCCCCGCGAGCTGCGTCGAGAGTTTCTCCTCGATCTGGGCGGCCAAAGGCGGATTGACCGAGGCCAGCAGCACGACCGGATCGTGCGACGACTCGATCTGCTCGTAGCACTGCCTGGCGTTGTTCACCACCGCTTCGAGACTGGCGTTGTCCACGTGCCGGGGCGAGGTGAGCACGTCCTCGACAAACGCGCCCATCGCGGTGCGGGTGTTGCCCACGCTCATCGCCAGGAAGTTCGCGTTCATGACCGCACCATGCTCCAGCAGGCCTTGAGCAGTTCCGTCAGACCCTCGCCGCTGGCGGCGCTGATGGGCATGACCTTCACGCCGATCTCGCGCTCGATCAGCTCCACCGCCGCGGCGCGATCCGACTGCGTCGCCAGCAGGTCCATCTTACTCAGCGCCACGATCTGCGGCTTGCCCGCCAGCTCCTTGGAGTACTGCGCCAGCTCGTTCTGGATCACCCGATAGTTCCGCACCGGGTCCGAACCGTCGCTGGGCTCGACCTCCAGCAGATGGACCAAGGCCCGCGTGCGCTCGACGTGCCGCAGAAACTCCGTGCCCAGGCCCACGCCCGTGGACGCCCCCTCGATCAGCCCCGGGATGTCGGCGAACACGAGTCTGCGCTCGACCGAAAGCTCCGCGATACCCAGGTTCGGCTCGAGCGTGGTGAACGGATAGTCCGCGATCTTCGGGCGCGCTTTGCTGATACGCGACAGCAGCGTGCTCTTGCCCGCGTTGGGCTTGCCCAGCAGGCCCACGTCGGCGATGAGCTTAAGCTCCAGGCGCAGCGTCAACTCCTGGCCGGCTTCGCCGGGGGTGCACTCGGTGGGCGTCTGATTCGTCGAGCTCTTGAAATGCTCGTTGCCCCACCCGCCGCGCCCGCCCTTGGCCACGAGCAGCTTCATGTTCGGCTGATCGAGGTCCGCGATCAGTTCGCCGGTGGCGTCGTTGTAGACGAGGGTGCCCGGCGGGAGTTTGATCTCCAAGTCCTCGCCATCGCGGCCGGCGCATTGTTTGCCCTGTCCCGCTTCGCCGTCCTGCGCCTGCCAGTGGTGACGACCCGCGAAGTCCAGCAGCGTGTCCACGCCCGGCGCAGCGACGAGATAGACGCTCCCGCCCGCCCCGCCATCGCCGCCGGCCGGTCCGCCCTTGGGGATGTACTTCTCACGTCGGAAGGCGACCACGCCGTTGCCGCCACGTCCGCCGCGGACGAAGATGGTGGCGCGGTCGATGAGCATGGGGGAAAGTGGCCCCGTGGCCCAGGGGCCCAGTGGCCACTTCTCTTACGCTTTCGTCGCGGCTTTGACGTTGACCTTTCGGCCCTGGAACTCCACCACGCCGTCGGTCAGGGCGAAGAGGGTGTCGTCGCGGCCGATGCCCACCTGGTAGCCGGGCTTGAAGGGCGTACCGCACTGACGGAGGATGATATTGCCGGCGCGCACCGCCTGACCGCCGTAAACCTTGATCCCGCGGAACTGCGGGTTCGAGTCGCGACCGTTCTGGGTGCTGCCTTGGCCCTTCTTGTGTGCCATGATCCACCGCCTTGCGTGCAGAAATCGTGAAACCGACTCTCGAGTGTCCGAGTTCGAACGAGCCGAGTATCATACCCCCGGCGGGCTCGATCCGCAAACTCTCGAAAAGGAGCGTGTCATGACGCGTCTGGCGTGGCTGGCGGTGCTGACGATGGGCTCGACCTTGCTCGGGCAGGACCTGAGTTTCCAGGGACTGGTCGTGCCCAGCAAACAAGTGCAGATCATCTCGCCGCTGGACGGGATCATCCAGAAGATTTACGTCGAGGAGGGCCAGGAGGTCAAGGCGGGGCAACCGCTTTTGCGGCTGGACGACGCGCTGCAGAAGCTGGTGGTCGAGGGCGCCCGCTTGCGCGCCGAGGACTCCTCGGAGGTGGTCGCTGCGGAACTTCAGGTGCAGTTCGCTCAGATCGAGCTGAACAAGGCCAAGGAGCTGGTGGAGAAGGGCGCCGGCAGTGCGTGGGAGGCCAAGCGCAAGGAGTTGGAGTTCGAGCAGTCCAAGGCGGGCCTGCAGCTGGCCAAGACGAAGCTGATCCAGGCGGACGCGGCGTACCGATTGGAGCAGGAGAAACTGGTGCGCTACACGGTCAACGCGGCGTTCGACGGGCGCGTGGTGCGACTGGCGGCCGAGGCCGGCGCGACGATCAAAGCCGAGGAGACGCTCGCGACGCTGGCGTCGCTGCGGCAGCTCAAGGCGCAGCTCTTCCTGCCGGTGGAGATGTTCGACCAGCTCGAGTCGAGCCGGACCTACACCCTGGCCGCCGCCGAGCCGGTCAACGCCAAGCTGCAGGGTCGTCTGATCAACGTGGACCGCATCCTCGACTCCGCCAGCAAGACCTTCCGCTGCACCTTCGAGATCGACAACGCCGACGAATCCCTGCCCGCGGGCTTCATGGCAAAAATGGTCTGGCCGCAGTGAGCGGAGCACGATCGCGGAGCATGGGTGAGAGGGAGATAGACGCGGCAGATGATCCGGGGATGAGTAAATCCCCGGCTTGGCGGCTTTTCTTGACTTGCTCCCTTGGTCCCGCCGGTCAGATTTCTCGGCCCGCGAAGCCCAGGGTTTCGTCGAGCCAGTCGTCGGTGCGGACGACGCTCTTGCGTTGACGCCAGGCGAATCGGGTGGCGCGGCGTTGAGCGAGGTTGAAGGCTCGCCGTGCCAGGGCGTTGGAGATTTCACCGTGGGGGTCCGCCCCGATGCTTCGTGCCAGACGGCGCAGCGTCTTGGGCGCGTAGCGCTGGATCAGTTCGTCCTCGAAGCTGACGTAGGCCACCGCGGTGCCGGGGTCGCCCTGCCGTCCGGTGCGACCGAACAACTGCCGGTCCACACGGCGCGCCTCGTGGCGTTCGGTGGCGATGACGTGCAGGCCGCCGAGTTCCACGACGCCCGGCCCGGGCTTGATGTCGGTGCCGCGGCCGGCCATGTTGGTGGCGACGGTGATCCGGCCCTTCTGCCCCGCCTCGGCGATGATGGCGGCCTCCTCGGCGTGGCGCACGGCGTTGAGCACGCGGTGCGGCAGGTTGAGCGCCGTGAGCCGTTCGCTCAGCGCCTCGCTGGACTCGACGCTGCGGGTGCCCACGAGGATCGGCCGACCCGTCGCGTGAACGCTCTGGATCTCACGGACCACCGCGTCCCACTTCTGACTCATCCGGGCGAAGACACGGTCGGGCAGCTCCTTGCGGATGCGCGGGCGGTGGGTGGGGATGACCACGACCGGGAGTTTGTAGATCTGCCAGAGCTCGGGCCAGGCCTCGGCGGCGGTGCCGGTCATCCCCCCGAGCCTGCGATACAGTCGGAAGAAGCGCTGGAAACTCAGGCGGGCGAAGGTCTCCTTGGGTGGGTTGACCTCCAGGCCCTCCTTGGCCTCGATGGCCTGGTGCAGACCGCTGCGCCAGGTGCGGTCGGGCATGAGTCTGCCGGTGAACTCGTCGACGATGACGACCTTGCCCTCCTGGATGACGTACTGCTTGCCTTTGAGGAAGATCTCGCGCGCGGTCAGCGCCTGGGTGGCCAGTTCCTCGCGTCGTCGCGCTCCGCGCCACAGGCCGTGCATCTTCGAGCACAGCTCCGCCAGTCGTTCCTTGCCGCGCGGCGTGAGCTCGACCTCGCGGTAGCGGGCGTCGACACGGTAGTCGTCAGGCTGAAGCTGCGCCACAAGCCGCACCGCGTCGGAGAAGGTCTGGACCTGTTCGCTGTTGGGGGCGTCGCCGGAGATGATCAGCGGCGTGACCGCCTCGTCGATCAGGACGCTGTCGGCCTCGTCGACGATGGCGCACTCCAGGCCGCGGATGAGCAGGTCGTCCGCCGCCGACGCGCGGCCACGGGTGATCTTCTCCGTCAGGATCATCGGCAGGCTCTTGACGCGGCCCAGCCGCAGGCGGTCACGCAGGAAGTCGGCGGTCACTTCCTTGTTGGTGCCGTAGGTGACGTCGGCGGCGTAGGCGGCGCGACGCCGCGGACGCTCCATCTCGCCGTCGATGTAGGCCGCGGTCAGGCCGCAGAACCGGTAAACCGGCTCGTTCAGCTCCGCGTCGCGCTTGGCGAGGTAGTCGTTGACGGTGATGACGTGGCAGCCACGCCCGCGCCAGCCGGCGATGATCGCCGGGAGTGTGGCCATGAGCGTCTTGCCCTCGCCGGTGGCGGCTTCGGCGACGCAGCCCTCGGCGATGACCCAGCCGGCGGCGATCTGCACCGGGTAGGGCTTCATCCCCAGCCGCCGCGACGCCGCCTCGCGGATCGCTGCGAAGGCGTGACGGCGATGCTCGGACCTGTCGCGCCCACGACGAAACACCGCGCGAAGCTCCTGCATCTTCCCGCGCAGCTGCTCTTCGCTCATCGCCTCGTAGGTCGGCGACAGGGCGCACACCCGCTGCGCCTGCTCCAGTGCCATGCGCTGCCGCGGCAGCATCGCACGGCAGTAGCCCGCCGCGGCGTGCCACATCGCGTCGATCCCCTTGGGCAGCTTCTTCTGCGCGGTCAGGTGCGTGAGCGTGCGCCAGGTGGCGCTGCGCGGCGCGTTCCAGTCGATGCCCGGCGCAGCGGCGAAAACGCCCGTCTCCACGGGCTGCGCCGGCGTCACGGATCGAAGGTTCATCGACATGGCGGCGGTAACGGTGGGTCAGGTTGAGGCCGGATCGTCGTGATCGAACGTCCGGGCGGGGGTTACATCTGGAAGCGGCGCTGCACGAGTTGCCGCAGCGAGCGCCAGAGCTGCTGCGCGATGGGGCTGCCCGGAAGACGGAAGCGGACGACCACACGTTGGCCGTTGTAGAGCGTCACGCCCGACTCCGCGGCGCCGTCGGGATTGACCTGCACCTCGAAGAAGGGCTCGGCGGCCTTGAGTCCGTCGGGGTCGTCCTCTCGTGTATGGATCGCGCCGCCGCCGACCGATCCGAGCGCCACGGAGGGCAGTCGCGTCCCGCCGGTGTCCGAGAGTTTCTCGATGCGCCCAGTGAAATGATCCTCGGGCCTGCCGCGCACCCGGACGCTCACGGGCTTGCCCATGCCCACCTCCTCGCGCAGACGCGGGCCTAAGCGCTGGTCGGCCACGGCGCGGATGATCAGGTCGTCCACCGTGGCCAGCAGCCCCACCGCCTCGCCGCGCTTGACGTACGCGCCTTGGAGCTGCTCGACCTGCGGCGAGACCCAGACGCCCGGGAACGCGGGAATGATCTTGAGCTGATCGTGCTGTTCGCGAAGACGTTCGAGTTGGCTCTGGATGGCGGCGAGCTGCTGGGCCTGGACCTGAGCGGCGGCGAGGTCTTCGGCCACCGCCTGACGCCAGCGCACCTCGGTCAGCACACGGTCGGCCTCGACCGCGGCGATCCGCGCTTCGAGTTCGAGGTTGATCGAGGTCAGCAGCGGCGCGCCGTCCTGCTGCGTCCGCACGCCCGAGGGTTCGAAGGCGCTGACGAAACCGTCGGTCCCGGCGCGGACGACCGCGAGTTGCCTGGCCTCGACCACGCCCTCGGCGCGCCCGTGCTCGGGGATGGGCACCAGGCCCAGCGCCACCGCCAACACCGCGGCGGCGGCGGCGGTGCTGAGCACGGCACGCTGCCGATTGCGCAGCAGCTCGGGGCTGGTGGCCAGGTACTGCAGAAGCTTGTACAGCGGCACGACGACCCACGCGAACACCGCCGCCACCGCCATGACCACGCCCAGGAAAAAGAGCTGGTCGGCCACGAAGAGCAGGATGGCGAAGCTCACGAAGACACGGTAGGCGGACGACGCCACCGCGTAAACCGCCAGCCAGGGCTTCTCGTCGTGCGTCTGCGCCGGGTTGACGGCGCGTTTCATGCCCCAAGCATAGCGCTTCACGAGGTAATAGAAGTAGTCCTTGCTTCGCTGCGCCAGGTTGGGGATCTCGGCCAGGTCACTCAGGATGTAGTACCCGTCGTAGCGGAGCAGCGGGTTGGCGTTGAAGAGGATCGTGGTGACGGAGGCGACGAAGATGACGTTAAAGGCGATGTCGTTGACCGCCAGGCCCATGAAGGTGGTGGCCTGATTGGTCTGGGCCCAGACGATGGCCGCCACCGCCGCCACCGCCAGTTCGACGTACATGCCCGCGGCGGCGATGACGGCGCGTTGCCATTTGCTGCGCAGCGCCCAGGAGCTCGAGGCGTCCACGTAAGGCAGCGGGATGAGCACCATGAGCATGACGCCCATGGTGTGGACTTCGCCGCCGGAGTGCTGCCTGCGGCCGAAGGCCTTGCACGAGAACCCGTGGCCGAACTCGTGGATGAGCTTGATCAGCGTGGTGCTGAGGTAGAGCGCCACGAGGTTGTCCACGTCCAACACGTTGCCGCTCTGCCGCGCCAGGTCGTCCCATCGGCCCACGACGAAGTAGAGCCCGGTGAGCAGCAGCATCCCCCACAGCGCCAGGCCCGGCAGCGAGAAGGCCCAGCCGAACACCCCCACCCAGCGGTCCAGGAATCGCTCCGGGTCGATCAGCGGGATGCGCATGAACAGCAGGTTCATGAGGTAGCTCTGGACCTCACGGCGGACGCGTTTCTTGTAGCGGTCGAAGAGCGCCGCCGCGTCACCGGCGAGCTCGGCCTGGAGCAGGTTGGCGGCGTAGAGCTGCCCGAGCGTCTGGATCACTTCGCCCTGCGTCGGGGCGCGGTCGCCCAGCTTCTCGTTGATCACCTCCCACGCCTGCGCCACCGTCCGCTTGCCGTCGAGCATCGCGATGAAGGTGTACGCCGCGTCGTCCACGCGATAGAACTGGTTGGTCGCCGGGTCGCGCATGACCTGCCACATCCGCCCGCGGTAGTGCTGGCGGTAGGTCTGCACCGTGCATCGCAATCGCGGCTTGAGCGCCGCCACGCGGTACCAGCTCTCGGAGAATGTAGGGCGGTCGACGGACATCGTTCGTGGTGACTGGTGGTTGGTGACGGGTGACTCGTGGTGGGTGTTGTTTTTCGCCCCTCACTCGTCACTCGTCACTCCTCAAATCCAGAGTTTCATGCGAAGCCAGCGTTCGGCGTCGAGGGTCCAGATGCGCAGGTAGCTGCGTCGGCCCAGATCGACCTTGGCCACGCCCTCCATGCCCACCTTGAAGTCCTCGGGCTGTTCGAGCAGTTTGGCGCGGACCTTGAACACGTTGCGACGATTGACCAGTTCGGCCACGGGGTTGACGTGCTCGACCTGGAACCTGTAGTAGGTTCCGGGGGTCGAGACGCTCGCGAGGGTGCCGGTCATCCCCGGCGTCACGGAGGCCACGTCGCGCTCGTCCACGGCCAGCTCGGCGCGGAGCGACTCGATGGGGGCGATCTCGAAAAGGATGTTGCCCACCTCCACCGGTGCGCCGAGCTGCCGCTTCAGTTCGCCGGTGAGCACGACGCCGGCGATCGGCGCGACGATGTCCGCTTTGGAGATCTGGAAGTCGAGCAGCCTGGCCTCGGCGGCGGCGCGGTCGGCCTCGGCGCGGGCGATCTGATGGTCGGCGGTCTTGCCCTCCTGCAAAGCCTTCTCGGATTTCTTTTCGGCGGCCACCATCTCGCTGCGCACCGCGGTGAGGCGCATCTGAAGCTCGGAGCGGTCGAGCCTGGCGAGCAACTGCCCCGCCTCGACGCGGTCGTTAGGCTCGACGTTCACCTCGAAGATGTAACCGGCGAACGGCGCGGGCACCACGCGCCGTTCCACCGCCTGCACCACGAACGGAGCGTCGGCGCGGTACGGGCCCTTGACGAAGACCATCAGAAGGACCGCCGCGAGCAGCGCCGCGGCGATCACCTTGGCCCAGGTGTAGCGCGGCCCCACCAGCGTGGCGAGCATCTGACGCCAATCGGCCGCCCAGCGCTCGTAGAACCAGCGGTCGTGGTCGTGGAGCGTCATCAGGTTCGCGGTGCACAGGTCGCTGGTCAGCCGCAGCGTCTCGAGCTCGTCGGTGGTGAAGGGCTTGTCCATGGCGCGCTCGAGGGTGACCACGGCCACGACCTGCGCCTCGCGGCGAAGCGGGATGCTCAGCACGCGGGTGGGCCCGTGGCGCTCGCTCAGGGCCGCGGCGGCGCGGTTGACCACCGCGCCGGCGGGCGTGCCCGGCGGGGCGGGGTGCATCACCTCCTCGTCCTGGTCCAGACACTCCTCCATCGCCGACTCCACGTCCTGCGCCAGCTTGGTCTTGCGGGTGAACTTCTCGGTGTGGCTCATGGCGCGCAGGCGGACGTAACGCCCACGCAGGAACCCGAGCGTGACGCGTTCGGCAGACCAGCGCGCCGCCAACGAATTGCAGAACGCCATGGCGCTGGCGCGGAACCGGCCCTGCTCGCTGCTGGCGGCGAGCACCTCCACCGCGGCGTTCATCTGCTGCAGCGCCGCGGTGCGCTGCTGGTAGCCCATGCGCACGTCGAAGAGCGCCAGCAGACCCGCCATGAGCGAGAGGCGCTGACGCAGGATGGCCATCGTCTGGTAGTCGGACCACTCGACGAGGAAGACGACAAAGAGCTGCGTGGCCACGGCGCCCGCAGCCCCGCCGCGACGCCCGGGCACGAGGAACAGCCGCCGCTCGGGAGAGTCGGCCTCGATCTCGAACAGTCCCTGGGCCGCCCCGGCCTGCACCTGCGTGAGCACTTCGGGGTTCGAGAGCACGCCGATGGCGCGTCCCAGCCACGCCGGGGGCTGGCCCTGCTGGGTCATCGGCGGATGGACGCCCAGCAGCATGACGCCCATCGCGGGCTTCTCCTGACCCTGCGCGGGCTGCGACTGACTGCGCACAATGGCCGCCGCCTTGGCGCCGCCCATCTCGCACATGACGCGCGACAGCTCGCCCAGGAACGCCTCGGGCGAACCGTCGAACCGCATCAGACGGTCGATCACCTCCGCGAGATTGCGCGCCTGCGAGGGGGTCGGTGCTGGACTGGTCAGGGAGGTGGTCAAGGTGGGTTGCCCCGAATTTGGCTCGCTCAATAGGTCGGGACCGAGGGGTCGATCTCGCGCGCCCAGGCGGTGATGCCGCCGGCGACGTTGATGGCGTTCAGGCCCACCGATCGCATCAATGCCACCGCCTGGCCCGAGCGCCCGCCCATCTTGCAGTGCACGATGTACTCCACGTCCTTCTCGAACTCCTCGAGCCGGGCGGGGATCGTTCCGAGCGGGATGAGCGTGGCCTGGGGCAGGTTGCAGATGCGGTGCTCCATGGGCTCCCGCACGTCGATGAGCCTGCTTCGCTTCGAGCTTCCGGGGGCGAAGTGTCCCGCGTCGATCTTCCGCTTCAGTTCGCCCACCGTGATGGCGGGGATCGGGCCCTGCTGGATGATGGTGGTGCTCTCCTCGCCGCGGATGCCGCAGAACTGTTCGTAGTCGATGAGCTGGGTGATCGTGCGCTTCTCACCGCACAACGGGCAGCTCTTGTCCCTGCGAAGCTTCATCGTCTTGAAGGTCATGTCCAGGGCGCTGTAACGCAGCAGTCGCCCCACGAGCGTCTGACCCACGCCCAGGATGAGCTTGATCGCCTCGGTCGCCTGGATGCAGCCCACGACCCCCGGAAGGATGCCCAGCACGCCGCCCTCGGCACAGGAGGGAACCATCCCCGGCGGCGGCGGCTCGGGATACAGGCAGCGGTAGCACGGGCTGTGCGCCTCGCGCGGGTCGAACACCGTGGCCTGCCCCTCGAAACGGAAGATCGACCCGTACACGTTGGGCTTGCCGAGCATGACGCAGGCGTCGTTGGTGCAGTAGCGCGTGGGGAAGTTGTCCGTGCCGTCGATCACCAGGTCGTAAGGCTCGATGAACTTCAGGGCGTTGTCCGCGCAGAATCGAACGTCGTGGACGTCCACCTTGAGATACGGGTTGATGGCGGTGAGTCTGCGCGCGGCGCGCTGGGTCTTGGACTGACCCACGTCGGCGGTGTCGAAGAGAATCTGCCGCTGCAGGTTGGACAGATCGACCGTGTCGAAGTCCACCAGCCCGATCCGGCCCACGCCCGCGGCGGCGAGATACATCGAGACCGGAGCGCCCAGGCCCCCGGTGCCGATCACCAGCACCCGCGCCGCCTTGAGCTTGCGCTGACCGTCGAGGTTGACCTCCGGAAGCATGAGGTGACGACTGTAGCGCGCAATCTCCTCTCGGGAGAGCTCGGGCGGTGCGGCGGTGGGTGGGGATGCGAGGGTCATGGAGAAGTCTCGAAGTGGCCCCGTGGCCGAGCGGCCTGGCGGCCAAGTGCGCAAAACAATTCCTTCTTCAATCCTCACCTGGCCACTTGACCGCTCGGTCACTTGGCTGCTTGGCCACTCTCTTGCAGCAGGTCCGCCAGCGTGGCCTGCCCCAGCGCCCGCCGCTGCGAATCCACAATCTTAGCAAGCGCCGCCGCGTCGGGGCGCTGCGAGGACCCGGTCTCATGCGACGATCGCCAGGACCTGCCCAGGTCCAGCAGGTCCGCCAGTTTCACTCGCGCGGGCGGAACCGAAAGGGTAAACGCCACGTCGCTGCTCTGTTCGTTCTGCACGCGATGGATCAGGCCCGCCTCTTCTAACCGAAGATTCACCTGCGACACCGTGCGCAGCGGCAGATTCAGATCGTTCGACAGGGTCGCCACCGTCAGCCCTCTGCCCTGCTCGAACGCCCGCGCCACCAGCGACAAGATGGACACCACCCACACCGGATCGCCCACGAACTGCGACTCCAACTGCTCCTGCCTCTCGCTTAAGCGAAAGCCGCCGAGCGTCTGCAACGCGTAGGCGATCTCCAGCCCGAAGAGCACGATGAGCCAGCTCAGGTAGAGCCAGAGCAGGAACAGCGGCAGCAGCCCCAGCGAGCCATAGATGCTCGTGAGCGAAGCCTCGGCGACGTAGAGCTTAAAGCCCCACTTGGCGATCTCCCACAGGACCGCCGCCACGAAGGCGCCGATCGCCGCCGCCCGCAGCTGCACCTTCGTCGCCGGCACCAGCACGTAGAGCAGCAGCAACAGCAGCCAGCTCAGTCCCAGCGTCGTGAACCCCCGCAACCAGGCGAAGATCGGCCCAACCACCGGCAGCACATCCGCCGCCGCCGCGTAGTGCGAGGCCAGGTACATGCTCACGCTCGCCAGCACCGGCCCCAACGTAAACACGCTCCAATAGATCACCACCCGCTTGTGCCAGGCTCTGCCCGACGCCGCGTTGTAGATGTGGTTGAAGCACTGCTCCACCGTCACCAGCAGCGCAATAGCGCCCCAGATCAGCAGCAGCAGACCCACGCCGCCCACCGCGTTGGCGTTCACGTCAAACGCTCGTGAGACCCATTCGCTGATCGTGCCCTCGACCATCTGCCTGGCCTCGCTGTCCTGTGTCAGCGCTTCGAGGTTCAGCAGTCTGCCCGCGTAGTCGTTGAGCATCCGCTGCCCGTCGTCGCGGTAGAACGCCTTGAAGACCAGCAGGCTCAGCACCAGTGTGGGCACGAGACTGAAGATGGTGCGGTAAGTCAGCGCCGCCGCCATCTGCGGGGCGCGGTCCTTGGCCAGCGTGCGGGTGCAGTGCCGGGCGAAGTCCACCAGGTACCGAGCCGTGCGCTGGGCACGGTTGAGCTCGCCGATGGGCTGCGTCACCAGCCGCCGCAGATGCTCGATGATGTCGGTGACGAGGGTCATTCAGGAAATACTTTGAAACCGCAGATGACGCAGATTACACAGATGAAGAGCAGAAAACGATTCCGAGCTCCCCGCAAAGTGAATCCGTGTGCCTCTGTGGTTCCATATTATCGACCGTTTCTCACGCCGGGTCGTGGCCGCCGCCGCCCCAGGGATGGCAGCGTCCGATACGTCGGATCCCCCGCCACAGGCCTCGAATACCGCCGTACTTCCGCACCGCGTCGATCATGTATTGGCTGCACGAAGGGACATAACGACACTGACCGCCCAGGAACAGCCCCAGCGTGCCGCGATAAACATAGACCAACAGGATGATCGCCCGTGAGAGCATGCGTTCAACGTTCCGACCAGCGCTGGTGGACGGAGCGCATCGCGGTGAAAAATGCCTTCTGATACTCCGCCAGGGTCAGCGTGGCGTGCGGCCGAACCACCACCACGACATCATATCCCCAGGGCCAATCGTGCTGCATGAGACGAAAAGCCTCGCGCAGCAGGCGTTTGATCTGGTTCCGCTTGACGGCGGTGCCCACGCTGCGCGACACGGTCAGCCCCAGGCGCGGGTGGCTACGGTCGTTGGGGAGCGAGTGGACAGTCAGAGGCCCCACCGTCTTGCGCACCTTGCCCGCGAAGACCGAAGCGAAAGCGCGCCGCCCCGACAGCCGCATCGACCGGCCGAACGTGTATCGCTGCTGTTCCACGCCGTAGCCTTATCGTTAGGAATCGAATCTGAGATTTTTACCACAGAGGACACAGAGAGCACAGAGAGCAGCCATTACGGTTTTTATGTTCCTGGTTTTCGCTCGGTGAAATCTGTGTGCTCTGTGGTGAGATCCGATCCGCGAGGGCGGTCAACCTTCGTCGAGCATCTTCTGGTAGTGCTTGAGCAGGGCGGCGCGGGTGAGCATGCCCGCCACATGCCCGTCCTCATCGACCACCGCCAGGCTCGAGACGTCGTGCCTGCTGAGCAGTTCCACGACCGTCTCGAGGGTCTGTCCTCGACGGAGCGTGGGCAGGTCGGTGCGCAACAGTTCCGCCACGACCATCAGGGGCAGGGCCTCGCGCTGCAGCATCGCCGCCCGCACCACTTCGCCCACGACCATGCCCAGGTAGCGGTTCTCGTGGTCCAGGACGACGTAGTCGTCCACGGAGTACTGGGCCGCCAAGTCGAGCAATCGCTGCGCCGGATCGCCGGGGTTGACGATCGCCGCGGGCAAGAGCGGGACCTTGGCGACCTCGACCCGTCGCAGCACGGTGGCGTCGCGGAGATTCGAGAGTTTCACGCCGCGCTCGCGCAGCGCCAGGGTGTAGATGCTCTCGCGGAGCAGCGCCTGGGCCACGATGGTGGCGAGGATGGCCACGAGCATGACCGGGAGGATGGCCTTGTAGTCGCGGGTGAGCTCGAAGACCAGGAGGAAGGCCGCCAGCGGACAGCGGACCGCCGCCGCCAGGACGCCCGCCATGCCCGCCAGGGCGAAGCCCGCGGGGGAGACCGCGGTGGAACCGGTGAGCGTCTGAACGAGCAGGCCCACCGCCCCGCCCAGCGTGGCGCCCATGAACAGGCTCGGGGCGAAAATGCCCCCCGACCCACCCGACCCCAGCGTCAGCGCGGTGCCCACGATCTTGCACAGCAGCGCCGCCAGAAGGAACGCCAGCGTCGCCCGCGCCAGACCCGGGCCCATCGTCTGCTCCGAGGCGTAGGACATGGGATGGAACAGCGCCTCGATGACCGAGTACCCGTTGGAGAAGAACG
Organism: uncultured Phycisphaera sp.; assembly: GCA_964496285.1. Lineage (GTDB taxonomy): Bacteria > Planctomycetota > Phycisphaerae > Phycisphaerales > Phycisphaeraceae > CAZBXW01. Next base: position 214,566 of record CAZBXW010000003.1, on the reverse strand, counting down.
CCGGCGGCGCGTAGTCGTGCACCGGCTGCGGGAAAAAATAGACGAACACACTGGCCATGGCGCCGAGCATCGCCCCGCCCAGCGCCGGACGCAGAGCCGGATGAATCCCGGAACGGTGCCACAATCGTTCGACGAGATAGAAGAGCCTCGTGAACGCGTAGCCCACCATGCCGCAAAGCACGCCCAGGAGCGCGAACCAGCCCAGGTCGGCGAACTGGAAGATCGGCTGCACCGCGGCCGGGAGCGAGAACATCGCCTCGTTGCGTCCGTGGACCGACTGCGCCACCGCCACGCCGAACACCGAGGCAACGACGATGGGCATGAGCGTCTTGAGCGAGAAATCGCGGAGCAGCACCTCCATGACGAAGATGACGCCAGCGATGGGGGCGTTGAAGATGCTCGCCAGACCCGCCGCCGCCCCGCAGCCGACCATCGCCTGCATCTGCTCGCGGTCGAGCTTGAGCCACTGCCCGACCTTGGAGCCAAGCACGGACCCGATCTGCACGATGGGCCCTTCAACGCCCGCGGACCCGCCGGACCCGATGGTGAAGGAGGCGGTGATGGCCTTGAAGACGCCGGTGCGTCCGGGGAGCACGCCCTGCCGCAGTGTCAGCGCCTCGATGACCTCGGGGATGCCGTGGCCCGCGGGCTGGCGCGAGAGATAGTGCTGCACGGCGCCGACCGCCAGCCCGCCGATCGCCGGCAGGATCACGAGCACGAAGGCCTGAAGAACGGGGAAGCGCCCGATGATGCCTTGGCGGAGCGAACCAAAGAACAAACGGCCCGAGGACTCGACCATCAACTCGAAGGCCACCGCCACCAGCCCGGCCGCCAGCCCCACGATCACCGCCAGGAGGATCAGCGACCAGTCACGGTGGAACCCCAGCCGCGAGGGCAGCGATCGAACCCGTTGCAGCACGCCCGTGCGGGGCATCGTCGGAGTGTACGTAGGCGGCCCAACGGAGGCAACGCAGCCGCTCAAGCGGTCTTCCGCAGCGGAGACTCCTGGCCCGGCAGGGTCAAGGGTCGATCGCTGGTCATGCGGCTGTTGAGCTTGCGCAGGGCGCCGATCTCCAGCTGCCGCACGCGCTCGCGGGTGAGCCCGATCTGCGCCCCGATCTGCTTGAGGGTCAACGGCTCCTTGCCGTCCAGCCCGAAGCGCAGGCGCAGGATGGTGGCCTCACGCTGGTCGATCTGTTCGAGCAGCCGTCGGATCGTCTGGATGTCGTCGCGGTCGAGGACCGCCTGCTCGGGCGCGGGCGTCTTGTCGTCGTGCAGGATGTCGCTCAGCAGAGGCGAGTCCTCGCTCAGTCCAGCACTGGTCTGCGTGGGTCGCTGCATGGCGCGAACCGCCTTGCGGATGATGCGGATCTTCCGCGGCGGCAGGTCCAGCGCCTGCGCCAGCTCCGGCGTGGTGGGCGGTCGGCCCAGGCGCTCTTCCAGCTCCGCCGTGGCGCGCTTCCACCGCGCGATCAGATCCACCATGTAGGCCGGCACATGGATCGGCTGGCCAGAGTTGATCAGCGCCCGCTTGATCGCCTGCTTGATCCACCACGAGGCGTAGGTCGAGAATCGCGCCCCCTGATCCGGGTCGAACGCCTCCACCGCACGCAAAAGCCCGATGTTCCCTTCCTCGATCAGGTCGGTCAGCGGCAGCCCGCGATTGGCGTAACGCTTGGCGATGGCGACCACCAGACGCAGGTTCGACCGGATCATCCGGTCCCGCGCCTGCGGGCAGTTCTCCTGCATGATCGCCCAGCAGAGCTCGCGCTCCTGCTCCGCCGTGAGCAGCCGCGATTCGTCGATCTGTCGCAGGTAAATCTCCAGCCCCTGCTTGACCGGCGTGGATGCCATGAAGAGCGTTCCTCTCGGGACGGTCCCCAGCCGACGCTGAAGGTGATGCTTCCTCCGGCTCGACTCCACTGATAAGGTCGGTCCGATGCGACCCCCGCTTGACCGCCCGCGTCGCTCAGAAAGGCGGGATTCGAGGGATTATCGGAACACCGATCCTCAACGGATGACCCATCGCCGCCCAAAGTCGGTCAAGGCTTATCGCCCTGGTATCGGTAGTCGCCCCGACTGAAATACTTCTCCAGCAGAACGTACATCACGATGAAGAAGTACCGGCTGCCCATCTCCTTGATCTTGAGCTTGGCCTGTCCATGTCGGCGATTGCGCCACGTGATGGGGATGATCGTGTACGTGAAGCCGCGCACCACCGACTTGAGCGGCAGCTCCACGGTGATGTTGAAGTGAGGCGAGAGCAGCGGCCGACAGCCGTCGATCACCGTCCTGCGGTAGGCCTTGAAGGCGTTGGTCGTGTCGTTGAGCTTGTGACGAAACAGCATGCGGATAAAGGCGTTGGCCAGACGATTGATCCAGAGCTTCAATCGCGGGTAGTCGATGACGCCTCCGCCCTTGATGAATCGACTGCCAAAGACACAGTCCACACCCTTGTTCAGTTCCTCCCAGTATCGGACCACATCGCGGCAGTCGTCGGATTCGTCGGCCATCATGATGACCACCGCGTCGCCGGTGAACGCGTTCAAACCGCACTGAATGGCTCGCCCAAAGCCGTGCGGCGCGGGGTTCTGCACCGGACGAAGCTCGGGCATGTGGCTGGCGATCTTCCGCAGAATGGACCAGGTGGCGTCTGTGCTTCCGTCGTCCACCACGACGATCTCGTGCGGCACCCCACGCAAGCGCAACTCGATATGAAGATGCTCGACCGTGGACGCGATGCACCCCTCTTCGTCGCGTGTGGGGATGACCACCGAGAGCATCTTCAAGGGCGAAGGCGCAGGAGTCACGACGCCACCTCGTCGAGCCAGTGCGGGTGCGACTGGGCGAAACGGGCGATCTCTTCGAGAATGTCCGGTAGCGAGCGTCTGGGTGCAAAGCCCCATCGCCGCTGCGCCAGGGAACTGTCGAGCACCAGCCAGGGCACGTCGAACGGGCGATCCTCCTTGACCTGGGCGACCGTACGCTCGCCCCATCTTGCGGCGCACCAGTCGGAGAGCTGCCGCAGCGACATGGCGTTGGCGGGACCGCCGCTGATGTTGCACACGCGATCCTGTGCAACGCCGCGGTGGTTCATCTGGGCGTCGAGCAGCGGCAACAGGTCCGCCGGGTGCATCGCGTCACGCACTTGCAGTCCCTGGCCCCCGAAGCCCAGGTAGCGAAGCCGTCGCCGGGCATGCCAGGCGTGGAGCCAATAACTGAAGATGCCTTGCTCGGCGTGGCCGAACTGTCCCGCGCCCGCCATCACGCCGCAGCGGTTGATCCACACCGGGAAATCAAAGAGGCTTCCATACTCCAGCGCCATCACCTCTGAAGCCGCCTTGGTGGCGCCGTAGAGCGAGATCGGCGACGCGGTGCTGAACGTTTCGTCCACCCCCGCAGCCGACACGCCCCGCGGCAGCGAGCGCGAGGTGTCCAGGACGAACATGCCCTGGCGTTCCAGCAGCGGCAGCGACGCCAGCGGCGCGATGGAATACACCCGGCTGGTGCTGAGCAAAATAAGGGCGGCACGGTGGCGTTTGCAGTACTCCAGCAGGTGCAGCGTGCCGTGCAGGTTGTGCTCGACGACCTGCCGCGAGGAGCTTTTCCCGTCCGCGCCCGCCAGCACGCTGGGATTGGCCGCCGCGTCGATCACCACGTCCACCGCGGGAAGCGCTTCGACATCGCTGGCCAGTCGCAGGTCGCCGTGGTGCAGCTCCAAGCCCAGGTTGCGAAGCTCGGTCCGATTCGCTTCCGCGCCCGCCCTGCTGAGGTTGTCCAGACCCACGATCGTGTGCCCCGCCCCCTCGCGAGCCCAGGCGCGGACCAGTGTGCTGCCCACGAAACCACACACGCCGGTGACGAGAATCCGCATCGCTCCCGATCCCCCTTAGCCTTGCGTCGTCCGCACCCGCCAGGCTTCCACAATCTCACGCACGGTCTGTAACAGCGACCTTGTGATCGTCCAGCCCGGGTAGTGCTGCTTCATCTTGCGCAGGTCACTGTAATAGCAGATGTGATCGCCCACGCGGGCGGCGTCGGAGTAGGTGTAGCGCTGCTTCTTGCCCGTCAACTGCTCGGTCATGGAGAAAGCCTCGAGAATGGAGCAGGAGTTCTCCTTCCCGCCGCCGATGTTGTAGACCTCTCCCCGCCGCGGCGAGCGGGCGAAGGCGTGCATGAACGCGGCCACGTCGTGGCTGTGGATGTTGTCGCGCACCTGCTTGCCCTTGTAGCCGAACACCGTGTAGGGACGCTCTTCGAGATTGCACTTGACAAGGTAGCTCAGGAACCCGTGGAGCTGCACGCCCGAGTGGTTGGGGCCGGTCAGACATCCGCCTCGCAGGCAGCAGGTGGGCATGCCGAAGTATCGCCCGTACTCCTGCACCATCACGTCCGAAGCGACCTTGGAGGCACCGAAGAGCGAGTGCTTGGACTGATCGATGGAGAAGTCCTCGGCGATGCCGTGCGCGAACGCGGGGTCGGCGTAGTCCCAGCGCGTATCGAGCTCCCGGAGCGCGATGGTGTTGGGCCGATCACCGTAGACCTTGTTGGTGGACATGTGAATAAAGGCCGACTCGGGACAGTGTCGCCTGGCCGCCTCGAGAAGGTTGAGCGTGCCCACCGCGTTGACATCAAAGTCATCGAAGGGAATCACCGCCGCCTTGTCGTGCGAGGGCTGCGCCGCGGTGTGAATGATCACCGAGGGCCTGAGCCCGGCGATCAGCCCATCCACACCCGTGCGGTCACGGATGTCCATCTCGTGATGCTCGTACCCCGGGATGGCGTGGCTCAAACGACGCCGATTCCAGCGCGTATCGCCTTCGGGCCCAAAGAAAACCGCACGCTGGTTGTTGTCAAGCCCCTGGATGCGGTAGCCCCGCTCGTGGAAGTACAGGCTGACTTCCGAACCGATCAAGCCGCACGAACCGGTAATGAGCGCAACGGGATCGCTCGGCATCACGTCCTCGCCTCAGTGGAATCACAGCATATCCGGTAACGTCGTGACACACCCATCGAAGCGATCTCTGACACTCTCCAAGAGGCGGTAGTGGACAGGTGAATGGATAGGTTGGAGGAGCAGCCGGAGCAGTCCGAGACCGAGCGCAGCGGGTGCCACGGGCGGCTCGCCCGCCGGCTCAGTGAGTCGCGGGCCGATCACTGGCGGACAAGCCGCCGGTGGCGCCCCGCTTCTCACACACGTGGTCAGCGATGAGGTGTCGCACCTCGCCGGTAGAACGGCAGCGGGACGAGCTGGGCCGCGGTTTTCTGGGCGCCCAGGTCCACCGTCAATTCGCTCGCTTGGGCGTGGGCGGTGTCGAGGTAGGCCATGGCGATGGGGTAGCCCAGCGTGGGCGAGAGGCAGCCGCTGGTGACGGTGCCGACGATGGCGTCGTGGAGCGTGACGTGCATGCCCTGCCGCGGCGTGCGTTTGCCGTCGAGTTTCAAGCCCACGAGTTTGCGTGATGGGCCTTGAGCCGCGATGCGTTTGAGCGCGTCGAGCCCGATGAACTTCTCGCCGTTCTCGTCCTGGTCCTTGTCGAGGCTCACCGCCCAGGACAGGCCAGCACTGATCGGGTCGATCTCCTCGGTCAGTTCGTGGCCGTAGAGCGGCATGCCCGCTTCGGTGCGGAGCGTGTCGCGGCAGCCGAGCCCCGCGGGCCTGATCTTGACGACGTTGGGATCGGTCGAGCCTTCCTTGAGGAGCAGCTTGATCGCCATCGCCGCCATGTTGGCGCCGAGGATGACCTCCACGCCGTCCTCCCCGGTGTACCCGGTGCGCGAGATGATCATCTTCAGGACGAGCAGGTTCTTGGTGCAGAAGGCGTATCGCTTCAGCGCCGGGACCTCGCGCGAGAACTGCCCGATCATCTCCATGACCTTCGGACCCTGAAGGGCGACCATGGCGGTGCTGAGCGTCTGGTCTTCGATCTTCACCGCCATGTCGGCGGCAACGGCTTGAAAGTGCGCCATCAGTTTCTCGCGGTTGCTGGCGTTGACGACGAGGAGCCAATGGTCCTCGAAGCGGTAGACGAGCACGTCGTCCATGACGCCGCCGCGCTCGTTGCAGATGAGCGAGTAGCGACAGGTCTTCTCGGCCATGTCGGAGATGCGTCGCGTGAGCAGACGGTCCAGCAGCTTGCGGGCGTGGCGGCCGGAGAACTTGATCCGTCCCATGTGCGAGACGTCGAAGAGTCCGCCATGGGTTCGGACCATCTGGTGCTCCTCGTGGATGGAGGAGTACATGATGGGCATTTGCCAGGAGGCGAAGTCCACCATCTTTCCCTGGTGGTCGAGATGGAACTGGTGAAAGGGAGTTTTGAGCAAGGGGAGAAGTATTGGGGTTAGGGTTTGGATGCCCCTCCCGGCCAGGCGGGGCTGCTTTCATCGCGGTGGAGCGAGAGAGTAGCCTGTTTCCGCTGCGAGGTAAACCCACGGGCCGCCGGGCGAACCACCGTGGCGCATTATCCTCAGGAAACCACGGGCTCGGGTCGATAAGACCCACACCACAACCCGCAGCGTCGGCGCCCCCCCGGAGTCAGCAACGAAACGCACGCCATGCCCCAACCCACGTCGAACCCTCAGCCGCTGCGGATCGTGTTCCTTCCGCCGCACCGTTGGGACGCGCCGGCGGACTCGGAGCGGTCGCTCAAGAGCCCGAGCAACTCGGCGTTGCACGAGCTGGCAAACCTCGGCGAACGCTGGCGACTGCTCCCGCCGCACGATCCGCCGTGGAACCCGCTGGGACGCAAGAACCCGTTCCTGCGGGCGATCGATCCGTTGCGGGCGCTGCGGGTGATGCTGTTCCATCGCGACGCGGACGTGGTGGTGTCGGTGTTCGAGTGCAACGCGCTGGTGATCCTGCTGCTGCGGCGGGTGCTGTTCTTTCGGGCGCGGGTGGTGCTCTGGGACGCGAGCCTGGGCAATCCGTGGAAGCTGCTGCGACGCATCCAGCGATTCGTTCTGCCGCGCTACGACGGGCTGCTGATGCTCTGCACCTCGCAGATCGAGCACCTGCAACGGGAGTACCGACTGACCGCGCCGGTGGGCTGGCTGGGGTACAACGTGGACGAGAGGTTCTTTGTCCCGGCGGACGAGCCGGACCAGGGCTATGTGCTGATGGTGGGCGACGACATGTCGCGCGACTACGCCACGCTGATGGAGGCGGTGCGGACGCTGCCGGAGGTCCCCTTCGTGTGCAAGACGCGATGGCGTCCGCGCCACGGGAAGGCTCCGCCGCCCAACGTGCGTTTCGTGAGCGAACGTCTGGACGCCCCGGCGTTCCGTGATCTGTACGCCCGGGCGCGGTTCGTGGTGCTTTCGCTGCACGCGATGGAGCACGCCGGGGGCATCACCGCGCTGTTCGAAGCCATGGCGATGGGCAAGGCCCAGGTGGTGACGGACACCGCGGTGACGCGCGACTTCGTGCGCCATGAGGAGCACGCCCTGACCACGCCGGTGGGCGATGCCCCGGCGCTGGCGCGTGCGGTGCATCGGCTCTGGAGCGACGAGGAACTGCGCCAGCGTCTTGGACGCCACGCGCGTCAACGCATCGAGGTCGAGCTTTCCACCGAGCAGCTGGCGGTGCGGATGCGCGACTTCCTGCGAAGCCTGTGCGGGAGATAACACCGCGGGACTCGCCGGATCGTCACCGCCGGCGGGACTGCGCGTTTATCCACCAACTTGGCATGTCGCGAGAAACCGCGTATAATGGCACCGGAGTTGAGCGAAACCTCAAAGGCGTCCCGCCGCTCTGGCCGATGATCTGAAGGTTCTACCGTCAAGAGAAATCGGTGAGTCGGCTCGCGTCCCACGGCCGCGGGCGTGCATGCGGCGACCCAGGGGCGGAGCGTCGTCCGTGGTGAGCCGGCGAGGGACCGCATGCCGCCGACGGAGAGATTCAGGAAAGGCGACGTGATCCTCCACGCTCGCAGGCCCGAGTGGGGCTGCGGGACGGTGGATCAGGTCTCGACGATCGAACACGAGGGCGCCCCGGCACAGCGGCTGGTCGTCCTCTTCCCCAACCATGGACGAGTCACCCTCAACACCGCTGTAGCGCCACTGACCTTACAGGAAAGCCCATCGAACATGAGCACCGCTTCTTCCGCCACGGATCGGCAAAGCAACAACTGGCCCAAACCCAAGTCTCCCGAATCCAACGGGGGTTGGCTCGACTCGCTGGCGGGGAAGAAGCACGGCCACAGCGAGCTGTGGGAGCTGCCCGAGCCGATGATCGACCCCTTCGCCACGCTGCCCGCGCGACTGGCCGCCACGCTCGGGTCGTTCCGTTTCTCCACCGAGGCGCGAAGCCTCATCGACTGGGCGGTGGCGCAGACCCGACTCAACGACCCGCTGAGCAAGTACTCCCGCTCCGAGCTGGAGCGCGGCTTCGACCACTTCGCCCGCACTCGCGAGTCGCACCTGCTGGACCTGGTGCGTCAGATCAAGAAAGCCGGCCAGCCCCAGGCGCTCAACGAAGCCCTGACCGCCGCCCCCAACCCCGCCGCCCGCAACGCCCTGATGCGCGCTATCAAGTCCGCGTGATCGGGGTTTGATCGTCCTTGACCCGATGGCCGGATGAAGACCGGATTGAATCCGGGGGACACGGGATTGGTTGGAGATGCAGACGATCGCGGGGGGATTTTTTGACAGGACAACAGGATGCGCAGGATCGACAAGATGGAATCATTTGAGTATTCGATCCTGTCGATCCTGCGCATCCTGTAATCCCGTCCAAGAACGATTCACCCCACGCACACCCATCGATCGCGCTCGGATCAAAACCGGTCAATCCGGTCTTCACCCGGCACTCCGGTCAGATTCGAAAACCCGCGGTCAGCGTCTGGCCGGCGAACCGTCGCGCAGCACGCGCAGGCTCAGCGGCAGCTCGAAGTGCATGTCCTCGTTGACCACGTGCGTCTCCTCCACTTGCCCCCGGTAACGAGCCACGAGGTCGTCGATGATCTCCTGCACCAGGTGCTCGGGCGCTGAAGCGCCCGCGGTCACCAGCACCGTCTCAACCCCCGCGAACCAGGCGTGGTCGATCTCGGTCTTGTCGTCCACGAGGTAGGCATTCGTGCCCGAGGTCTGCGAGATCTCCGTCAGACGCACCGAGTTGGAGCTGTTCTTTGAGCCCACCACGAGCACCAGGTCCGCTTCGTCCGCCAGTTGTCGCACCGCGAGCTGGCGATTGGTGGTGGCGTAGCAGATGTCCTCGCTGGGAGGCTCCTTGACGTGCGGGAACTTCCTGCGGATGGCGGCGATGATCGCGTTGGCGTCGTCCATGCTCAGCGTCGTCTGCGTGATATAGGCGATCTTGTCCCTCTCGCCCAGGGGCAGCTTCTCCACGTCGGCGGGCGACTCCACGATGGTGATCGCCTGCGGGGCTTCGCCCACGGTGCCGACCACTTCGTCGTGGCCGGCGTGCCCGATGAGCAGGATGTTGTACCCCTGCCGGGCGTAGCGGATGGCCTCCATGTGCACCTTGGTCACCAGCGGACAGGTGGCGTCGATGAGCGTGCACTGCCTGGCCTTGGCGCGGTTGCGCACCTCCGGGCTCACGCCGTGGGCGCTGAAGACCACCGTGGCGTGGGCGGGCACCTCGTCGATGCCGTCCACGAAGATCACGCCCTCCTTGACGAAGCGGTCCACCACGTGACGGTTGTGCACGATCTCGTGATAGACGTAGAGGGGTGTGCCGACGATCTTGATGGCCTCCTCGACGCACTGGATGGCCATGTTCACGCCGGCGCAGAACCCCCGCGGGTTGGCGAGCAGTATGCGCATCGACGCATCTTAGCCTGCCCCGGGGCGGGATTCACGCCCGGCTCATGCAATACACCCCACCGTGGCGGCGTTGCACTCCCGGACCCGGGGGGCGTGACCCCAGATTTGTGCAACCCCTAACCTCAGGAGATGTCCCATGATTCACAGCAATATCAGGCTCATGCTGCCTGTGCTGGCCGTGCTCTTGGCCGGCGTGGTGCAGGCGGCGCCCGATCCGCAGCAGGTGGCCGACCGCTGCATCGCCCGCGCCAGCGCGTTGGCCGACGCCTGTGTGGAAGCCAACACGAACACCACGGAGCGCGCCGTGGAGCGCATCGCGGAGCTGCTCGAGGCGGGCAAGGAGAAGGCCGCCGTCGCCGCCGCCCGCGGCGCGGTGCAGAATGTGAACCGTCGTTCCTACGCCTGCGTGCGGTCGATCGAGCGTCACTGTCGCCTCTGCGTGGCGACGCTTAACCGTCTGGCGGTGCCGGAGCTGGCGGAAGAAGTCGAGCGGCAGTGCCTCGAACAACTCGACGAAGTGCGTGCCTCGCGTGAAGCGTCGGTGGCGGCGATCCGCGAAGCGCTGCCCGACCCGGAAGAAGTGCCCTTGGAGTAGTCCCGTGTCGCGTTGATGAACGGTCACGCCCCGCGCGGCAGTCCGGGTCAAACCGGGCTGCCTCGGTCCGCGCCGCGTGCCTCACGAGTTGCTTGATCGTGCGAGCTGTCGAGGAAGGCGTGGACCGCCGCCAGCGCCACCGTGGGCGAGAGCCAGTCCATCGGGGTCGGCGTCGCCGGGGCGAGCACCATGACATTGGCGCCGCGCGGCGCCCCGACCGCCGCGGAGGTCGGCCCGAAGAGCGCCAGCGTGGGCACGCCCAGCTGCGCCGCCACGTGCGTGGGGCCGGCGTCGTTGCCCACATACATGCGGGCGTTGAGCAGCACGTCCACCAGGTCGTCGAGGGTGCGACAGAGCCCGGCGCGATACTCGCGTTGCCAGCGATCAAGCTCAGCGGCGGGCCAGCGCTGCGCCTCGGCGGGGCCCAGCACCACCCGCACACTCTCGCCGCTGCGCACCAGGCTGTAGATCAATCGCTCGAATCGCTCGGGGGCCCAGCACTTCTGCGCCCCACCGCTGCCGGGGTGAAGCAGGATCGGTCCGGTCCGGCTGTGGCGCGGCGCCGGGAGCTTGGGGCTCAGGTCCACCAACTGATCGAGCAGTTGTCGTCGGTGCCAGTCGCTGGCGTGGCGGGTCCAGGAGGTGGGCGGGCGGGGCTGAACGGCGACGATGCGCGCCCCGGGCCAGAAACGCTGGGCGTTGTCCATCCAAGCGTCGCGCCCGCTGCTGACGAAGCTGACGACCAGTCGAGCGCTGCCGGGCAGCGGCGAGGACGCTTCGGGTGCGTGCATGCGCGACCAGGCAGCGCCGTTGACGTCCAGCACCATCATCTCAGCCTTGGGCAGCACACGCGTGGCCAGACGACCGTGCGACGCCGGCGCCACGAGCGTTGTAGGCCCACGCAGCCCGCGAAGCAGAGGCAGCAACATCGCAAAGTCGCCCAACGCTGCCTGGTGGACGATAAGTTTCATGGTGGGATTGGGGTGCGGGGTGCGGGGTCGGGGAACGGGGAACGGGGTGGAGGGTGTAGGGTGCTTTGACACTCTGGCCAAACCGCACACCCTATCCCCCCTACCCTATACCCTCGAATCCGGGGATGATTACATCCCCGGCTTCGTTCGGCCCCGAACCCTAAATCACATACTCCGGAGCGTTCTCGTCTTCAGAGTCCAGGCCACGCATGCTGCGCGAATCGATGGAGCTGCCCACGAGGGTGCGGGCGCGCGCCAAGGCACGCTTGGCGCTGGTGAACACGCCCACCGAAGCCTCGAACACGTTCTCGCGCCCGATCACCTTCATGAAGCCCGAGGCTTCGAGCACGCTCATCAACTCGGTCTTGACTCCGCACAATAGGACGTGGCCCTGGCGTTGTCGCATCTGGCGCACAAAACGGTCGAACACGTCGAGCGCCGTGGTGTCGATGCCGTGCGTCCGTTTCAGACGCAGGATCACCACGCGCACCGGGCTCTGCGCCAGGGCGGTGAAGCGGTCCTGCAACTCGTCGGCCACGGCGAAGAAGAGGTCGCCCTCGAGTTGAAGAAAGAGCACCGACTCCTGCCCGGAGCGGTCGGTGAGCGGCCGCTCGAGAAAGGGGGAGGCTGCGGCGCTGCCGGGAGTGACAACCTGCGCGATGTGCAGTTTTGAAGCGCGATGGAGATAGAGCGCGATGTTCAGCGCGATCCCCAGAAGCACCGCGTAGGCCAGCGGCAGTAACAGCGTGGCCAGGAGCGTGCCGAAGCAGACGGCCGCGTCGCCACGGTTGGTGCGGAGGACGCGGAGGAAGTAGCCCCAGTCGATCAGGCCCGCCGCGATGACGACAAGCACGCCCGCCAAGGCCGCGCTGGGCACGTAGCTCGCCCACGAGCCGAACATCGTCACCGCGGCGAGCACGAACAAGCCGCAGATGATTCCTGAAAACGCGGAGGCCGCCCCGGCGCGATGGTTCAGGGCCGTGCGCGTGAAACTGCCCGAGCCGGGGATGCACTGCAGAAATCCGGTGACGAGATGCGTCAGGCCCTGAGCGAAAAGCTCCTGGTTGGCGTTGACGTGCTGGCCGGTCTTCGACGCCACCGCTCTGCCGATGGCGTAGGTTTCCATCAGACCCAGCAGACTCAACGCAACCGCCCCGGACAGAAGCGACTCCCAGTAGGCCAGCCCCTCCATCGGCAAGGTCCAGGTCGGCAGCTCAGCCGTGATCGCGGGGACCATGCGCAACTGCGCCTCATTCCATCCCATGCCCGCTGCCAGAAGCGCCGCCCCCACGATCGCGAGCAACGCACCGGGAACCAGCACCGACACCGCTCGGCTGAGCATCATCACCGCCATCGCCAACGCGCCGGTCATGAGTGCCGGATACGCCACCTCACTGAGCTGAGGCCAAAGACTCATGACCACGCCCGGCAGCCCGGGCCAGGCGCTCTGATGCGACGCAGCAACACCCAGCAGTGGCCCCATCTGCCCCACCGCGATGAGCACCCCCGCCCCCGCGGTAAAGCCCACGATCACGCTGCTGCTGACGTACTTGACCAGTGCCCCCAGTCGCACCGCGGACATGAGCAATTGCGTCACGCCCTTGAGCAGCGTCAGGGCGAAGACGATCTGCAGGTACAATGTCCCGTGGGTGGTGCCGGAGGTGCGAAGGGCGTAGGTCGCCACCGAAGCCGCGAGCAGACTCTGCGTGTTGATAGGCCCCAACGCCAGAAGCTTCTGCGAGTTCAGCAGCGATCCGATCAGGCATTGCAGGATCAGCGTGTAGACCCCGTAACGCGGATGCACCCCCGCGATCACCGCGTAGGCCATGGACTGAGGCAGCGCCACCACGCCCACGGTGATCCCGGCCAGCAGGTCCCGTCCAGCGTGACGCGCCCGGTAGCCGCGCACCGCTTCCAACAGCGGACCCCAGGGCTGCGTCAAACCTCGCATCGCCTGCGCCACATTCACAGACTAGCATCAACTCCTTCAACCTGAAACATGTTTCGCAAACCCTGCGCCAACCAGAGGGTGCGACATCGGGCTTACATGAATCTTCGGGATACTCATGATGTATGAGTTTTGAGTTAAGTCGCGGCGAAGTTGCGCGGTCAGAGCGAGTCCTTGGCTTAAACTAACGAGTTGGACTTGCCCTTCGCCCCGCGGTCCTTGGTGCGTGCGTCGTTGCTCGAAGGCCGCCCTTGGCGACACCTGAGGAAAGGAGTTGAGTCGTGCTCAAGACTTCAGCGGCGCACCGTGCCCGAGCGAACCGATTCGTCCGGACGGCGCGGGCGTTCGAACTAGGCCTTGCGGCGATGCTCTGGCTGGCGTGCGCTGCGCCGGTGCTGGCGCAGTACACCATCAAGATCGAAGGATCGGACACGATGCTGCTGCTCAACCGCGAGCTGGGCAGTCAGTACGCCGCCGACCGACCCGAGGTCCGAATGCAGGTGCAGGGCTTGGGCTCCAACACCGGCGTCGCAGCGCTCCTGGAGGGACGCGTCCCGATCGGCGCTTCGTCGCGTCCGTTGAAGCCGCACGAGATCGCGCGCTTCAAGGAGCTCTACGGCGTGGAGCCGGAAGAAATCATCGTGGCGCGCGACGCCTTGGCGGTCTACGTCCACAACAACAACATGATCTCGCAATTGACCGTCGATCAACTTCAGCAGTTACTCGTCGGCGACATCCGCAACTGGAAGGAGGTGGGGGGTCACGATCAAGCGGTGGTCATCTACAACCGCAACAAACTCTCGGGCACGCGCGTTTTCATGTAGGACCATGTGCTCAAGGACCGCCAGTTCTCGCCCCAGGCGATGGACGTTTCCTCCACCGCACTGATCACCGCCGCGGTGTCGCGGCATCAGGGCGCCATCGGGTACGGCGGCATCGCTTACGCCGAGGGCGCTCGCATCATCCGCTTGGCCACCCACCGCGACGACCCGGGCGTCTGGCCCAGCCTCGACCAGGTCGCCGCGGGGAAGTACCCCTTGAGCCGACCTCTTTACTACTACCTCAACCCCAAACTGGCGGACCCGCCGGTGCGCGACTTCGTCAACTGGGTTCGCTCCCCCGCTGGGCAGAAGGTGGTGGCCTTCGTGGGCTTCTTCCCCGCCGTGGTCGAAGCCGCCCCCGCCGTCGCGGCGCAGGTCCCAGACGCCCCGGCAGAGATTCAGCCTCTGGAGATCAGCCCCGCCACCATGGCCGACCTGGGCTTTGCGGTGAATCTCTCCGCCACCGATCTGCCCGACCGCCCGGACCACGTGAGCATCTGGCTCCACTTCGCCCAGCAGGGACAGGCCATCGAACGCGTCCGCACCCTGACGCTGCGGATCGGCAGCGCCATGGAAGCTCCGCTGGCGCTGGACTCCGCACGTGCCTGCCGCTTCACACTCCTGCGCGCCTCGATCAAGGACACCCGCGTGTTGCTGAGCGAAGCAGCCCAGGGCGAGCCGGGCCCCAACTATTTCATCGATCTCTCGACCTTCATCGCATCGCCCGAGGCGTCGAACAACTAACCCACTCCGCCCGCGGGCGGCGGCGCAACCGGGGCAGCGACGGGCAATCCATCAACGACTCCCCGTGGCGGCGGCGCGAAGATCACCCAGTCCGGGCGCAGCTCCTGCAGAAAATAGACGCTGTAGCACCTGGCGAACACGATCGCCGGCAGCATCGCCACCGTCCCCACGTAGGGCAGCGCCGCGGTGCAGCAGGTCACACAGACCACCACGAACGCGGCGGCGGCGATGACCAGCGACGCCAGAATCTGCATCAGGTGAAACAGCACCACCGACCCGAAACGCCCGGGTAGCACCTCTTTCCTGAACAGTCGCCAGGCCTTGGTCGCCTTGACGCGATGGTGGTACATCATCGGCACGATGAACCACTCCAGCCAGAGCAGCACGATCATCGTGACCAAGCTCAGGAGCATCGTCAGCACCACTACCAGCACGATTGCGGACATCGAGCCAACGCCCCAGCGCCAGTGGGTCAGGTCGTTCCACGCCAGCGCCAGCCCCAAGCCGAAGATGAGCAGCGGGACGGGCATGAGCACACCGATGAACCCCAGCAGCCACCACATCAGGCTGTTGCCCTGAACTCGGAACTCGCCCCAGGCCTGCTTGATGGTCACGCCCTGCTGCGCCAGCGCGTGAAGGAAGACGAACTTGAAACGACATCGCACCCAAAGCGCCAGCCAGTACAGCGCGGTGGCCAGCAGCACCAACGCAAGCCCCGACACCACTACCAGCGTCAGATGCGCCTCGACCCAGGCCTTGACTTGCTCGATCGCGGCCTTGGGATCGTCCGGCGGCGGGACGTTGCTGACATAGTTGAGATAGTTGCCCCCGCCCTGCGCCAGGCGCGCCAGGAAGGCGATCCACCCCAGCCAAAGCCAGTGCGGGAACACGAAGGGCTGAAAGAGCTGACGCCCGGTGTGCTCGAAAGCGCGACTCAGCGGTTCGGTGACCGATGCAGCCATGCGATACTCTCGGAAGAGAGTAGCAGGATTCAGCAAAGGAAATCCGGAGATGATTACATCCCCGGCTTGGAAGCGATCTGAGCCGGGCGGTCCGCAGCCCGGTGTATCCACTCACCGCGTGACGCTGACATCCGCCCCGACGTTCGGCTGCGCTCGGCCGTTCCAGTACCCGTTGTCCTTGATGCCGTCCTTGTTGAAGTCGTCCACCTCGGCCATGGTCATCATCGCACCGTGGCCGTCCACAAAGGTGAACCCTGCGCGGCCACTGTTGCGCTCCGCAGGGAAAGAGCGACGGACATAAGAGGAGGCGTCGCCCGAGGGTTCCTCGGCGCCGCTGACGTAGTAAGCGCGTCCGTCGGGGTGAGCGCCGCGTGCGGACTTCAACGGCGGATCGCAGACGTAGACCGCTTCCCCGACGGGGCCGCTGGGCGAGCCGTTCGTGTCCCCCACCGCCACTGTCTGCACGGGCTGCGTCACGTCACGCTCAAGCTTGGCGTGAAAAGTCGGCAGGAACCGAGCGTTGCCCAGGTATTGGAAGTTGTAGCCATATCCCCCGTGATACTCGACCGTCACGCCCGGACCAGCGCCGCCTGCGGTGGTGGTGTGATAGAAGGGCTTGTTCATGCGTACCGCTTCCTCGGGCGTGAGGTTCGGACTGCGAAATACCTTGGTGCTCTGGATGAAGGGGTAGATGTGATCGGGCCAGCGCGGCTTGTCGCCGCTGAGCGTGGAGGAGTGCATGGGCATGAAGCCCTGAAACTCGGTGGCGTACCCGGTCAATGCGATGCCGATCTGCCGCATGTTGTTCAGACTCACCGCGCCGCGTGCCATATCGCGGGCGCTGCCCAAGGCGGGCAACAGAATGCCCACGAGCAGAGCGATAATGGAGATGACCACGAGGAGTTCGATGAGCGTGAACGCTGCCGGGGCCGAGGGAGCCCTAAGTTTGCGACACTCAGACGATCGGTACGAGCTTGTGACCACAGGTAACTCCTAATTGAGACCGGCGTTCAACTGATCATAGGCTCGCATGATAATGAGACTTTGTTTCATGTCAATCGATCATCAGTCATCTCGCTCCGTTGTGGATAAATCCACTTTTAGGCCGAAACTGTCACCGGCTCCGTCTTTGCGATTATTTCATAAAGTTCGTCTCGTCAGTCCATTGTGAGTGCACACCACGCCGATGTCCGCTGACGACGGTTCGCCTTGACAAGTGGCGTTATGACCGACCCACCCGCGCAGGGCGGGCATCGTTATAATCCGCAATCGGCTGCGTGCTCCTACTCAAGAATGCTTCGCAGCCATGGGAGCGTGGCTTTGAGTTCGAGTCGAACCAGCGCAAATCAAACGGACCTCACCGCAGCCTCCACCGGCACGGTCACACTGATTCGTCCGCCGCGGCTGCTCGAGCCTCTGGCGCTGGGCGAGCTTTGGGAGTTTCGGTTCCTGATCTGGATGTGGGGCGCCCGAGCGCTGCGCGGCAGGTACAAACAGAGCATTCTCGGCTTCGCCTGGGCGGCGGCGGGACCACTGGTCAACGCGCTCGTGTACGCGTTGGTGTTCGGCAAACTCGCGGGCATCTCCGCGGGCGATGGCAAGCCCTACGTCCTTTATGCCTTCATCGCCAATCTGCCCTGGACCTTCATGCGCTCGGTCTTCGACTCGACCGCCAACTCGTTGCAGGCCAACAAGCCTCTGGTCCAGAAGGTCTATTTCCCACGCTTGGTCCTGCCCTTGGCGGCGCTCATCGGGATATTCACCACCACTGGAATCCAGTTCGTCATTCAGCTCGGACTGATGGGGTCCTACAACGTCTGGCCGGAGCTGCGCATGCTGGTGCTCATCCCGGTCTGCCTGTATGTCCTGCTCGTGGGCCTGGGCGTAGGCATGGTGGTCTGTGCCCTGAGCCTGCGCTACCGCGACGTGAGTTTTTTCGCCAGCTCCGTGGTGGTGCAGTTCTGGATGTACGCCACGCCCATCGCATATCCCGCCCGTCTCGTGCAGGAGAAGCTCCCGGACTACTACTGGCTCTACCAGCTCAACCCGATGTTCCTGCCCACCGAACTGGCGCGCTGGGCGGTCTTTGGCAACATGAACGATCCGGGCCCCTGGTTCTGGGCGCCGCCCCTGGTGATGCTGGCGCTGCTGATCGTAGGATTGGTCCTGTTCCGCCGCGCGGAGCAGACCGTGGCGGACATCATCTGAACCCCCACCTCACGCCGAGTTGTCGGGATCGATTCGTCGGTCAAAAAAACTCTTGCCACAGGCTTGATTTAGCGTATACTTCTGATGGGGAGTGACCGTCGGCGGGCTGTGCAATGCGGCCCAGAGTTCATGGTGTCCATCCCTCTTCTTGGAGATGCGTCATGCGAATTGCCCGCTGCACGGGGTCGTACCGGGGTGTCCGGGGCTTGCGAGACTTCCGGGGGGTGAGGCGATGGGCTTTTACGATGCTCGAGATCGTCATCGCCATGGCCATCTTCGCCATCGGCTTCGTTGCGGTGGCTGCCATCTTCCCCGTAGCGGTGACGCTGCAGAAACAGACGATGCAGGACGTGGACGCCCAGCAGGTGGCGCGCAACGCCGAGGCGATTCTGCGCAGCCTGTTCCCGACGACGCAGATCGAGAGCGCCAGCCCCTCTGGACTGGCCGGGTCTGACCCGTACTGGATCGATACGCACGCGACTTGGCTCGACGGCGTTCGTCCGCTGCCCTTCTCCGATCCGCCACGCAACGTCATGGGCGACAATGCCAGCGGTCCGCTGCTCACCGTCAATACGCGTAGCTATCCGGCCGCCGAAGCGGTCTTGGCCAACCGCTCCATCTTTTGGGTTCCGATGGCGCGTCGCCGGCCCGGAGCCTCGGTGCAGTGGGATTTTTTCGTCTTCGTGTTGGCGAAGAACCGTGGGCAAGTCAGCGGTGAGTGGGACACCGCTTCGCCCACGGACTACACCAACGCCAACCCCTACGACGAGGACGCGGGACTGGACAACGCGGTGCCGCTGCTGCGCCGCGAGACCCTCGCCGCCACCAGCGGCTCGAAGATCACGCTCAGCACCGCAAACCTGGCGAGCCAATACTTCCGTCCCGGCGATTGGCTCCTCGACAGCGACGGCAATGACTACCGTGTCACCTCCATCGACGCCGCGACCAACTCCCTGGTCACCAACGTTCCCATTATCGGCAGCCCGCGCCACATCTGGTACGGCCGCGCCTCGGCCGTCAACGCCGCCAGCCCGCTTCGCTTGATCACCCGTTTCGTCATTGCCACCGAGACCGCTTCGCCGCCGAGCACTTCGCCCGTGGTGGACGTGGTCGTGGACAACGACGATACGGTCTGGGCGCAATCAATCCCGGGCAGTTCGGACAGCGACCCGCTGCCCACCGGGGACTACACGGACAGCGGCGCGGGCTGGGCCGGAGGTGGTATCGGTGTCAACAGCAACAATCGCTACAACCAGGTCAACGCAGCTTATGCGGGCGATACTTGCACATGGACCATCAGCAATCTTGAACCCGGAATCGATTACGCGGTTTACGCCACGTGGCCGGTGGGTGGAACGCAGTCCTCGGTTCTTCGTTTTCGTGTGGAGAACGGCGATGGCACGGACCCGATTGCCCCTATTCGCGTCAACCATAGCGCATTGCCGACAGGCCCCGCTCCTCCCGTGGGACCCACCAGCACCCCCTTTGCGCTCCTGACCAACTTCACACCGACAGGCCCGTCCATCCGCGTGATCGGCTCTGACTATCTACATTCTGGAGCGCCCGAGGACCAACTCGCCGCGAACATCAACAACTACATCCGAGTCGACGCGATCTGGGTCAAGCGGATCACGCCGTGATCGCGGGCGGTTGATAAATCGGTCGCGCCTCCACCACGAACTGGACGCCCACCAGTTTCGGCGCGACGCGTCGTGCCGATTTGAGCACCGCACGGCGGACGGAGTGGTTCATCCAACACCAAGGCAGATGGCGGTCGAAGAACTGCAGGTAAGTGTTCAGCGTGGTCTGCATGGTGACGACGCGATAGCCCGAGGCGGCAAGAAGCCGCTGCAGCGTCGTGGCGGTGAACCAGCGCAGGTGGGTGGCGTCCATGATCCCCCAGGGCTCATAGTTGAAACGCCCCATGAGCAGCTCCCATCTCACCGAGAAATGTGCGATGTTGGGGACCGAAAGCAGCAGCTTGCCGTGGGGCGACATCACCCGATGGCACAACTCCAGCATCGCCATGGGATCCGCCAGATGCTCCAGCACATCTGCCAGTACGACGACATCGAAGACCCCCAGTCGCTGGATCACCGCGTCGTCGAGGTGGCCTTGATGGACGGTGATTCCACGTTCGAGCGCGGCTCGGGCTCGCTCCGCGTTGGGTTCGACGCCGGTGACCTGCGCTTGGCGTGTGGTGGCGATGCAATGCGCCAGCTCGCCTACGCCGCACCCCACGTCCAGCACCCGCGATCCCATGGGCACCGCGCGGGGGATCATGTCGTGGACGGTGAGCGACGCCACGTGGGTGTGCATGTACCGCAGCGGTTCGGGTCTGACGTCGATGAAGCCACGTGAGCTGTCGTCTACATCACTCATGGTAGGGGTCACTCGTCGCCACTCGCCGGGCACTGGCCGCTCAGGCGTCCGGATACCCAAGCATCCGCCGCGTGGGTCCGATCAGGGCCTCGCACTGCTCGATCATCTCCTGCGTCAACTCACTGCGCCATTTCCCGATGCGCTCCCCGGTGGAAGTGGTTCCTGAACCGGCGTCGCCCGTGAAGACCCCCGTGAGCGAGACTGAATCTGTCGAGGGTTTGCCCTGCGAACGCGGCGGCTGTGCCTCGCCCTGACTGATCCTGCTGCTGACTTCCGGTAGCATGCGCTCCAGCAAAGCCAGGTCCAGATCCAGCTTTGCGAACCCCGCGATACGCCGGATCGTCTCGGCCGGCGCCTCCACGAGTTGCTCGTAGCGTATGGTGAGCAGAGAGGCGTTGTCTTCCTGGCCTAGGTCGCGGAGAATGCTCGCCACGCACCACTGCCACTGATAAGCAGCCTTGACGCAGTTGGGCATGTTCAGCAGCCGCTCGTAGCCGGGAATGTAGACGTGTCCCCACCCGTCGCCAGGAACCTCCGAGTACTTTCCCGACCCAATGGTCTTGGCCATCGACGCGATCACGTCACGCGGATCGCGCAGGATATGAACAAACCGGGCATTGGGAAACACCCGCCGAGTCAGCGGTACACGTATGCTGTCGCGAGGGTCCTTAAAGAGCAAAACCGGGTGGTGGGGTTGCACGAGCTTGTAGAACGCGGCACGCAATCGCCAGATGTCTCGCCGACGTCGCACGTGACTGTAGCTGTGATCCTTCGCCTGCCCGAGCACGGATTTCCACACCCAGTACGGCTCGAACTGAGCGGTCACGCCGCGAAGACTCGCGAGCAGGCGCAAGAGCAGAGTGGTGCCGCTGCGCGGTGACCCGATCACCAGCAGCGGTGGATGCCGCTGGAAATGTTGGGTGGCGCGCATGGTTCGCACCGCCAACCCCAGCCTCGACCTTAGCTGTACGATGTTGCGTCGAATCATGGGGCGCTCTCGATTTCCCACCTTGCGTCCGTGAGAAGATACCCGTGGTCCCGGTAACTGGGCATCAGCTCAGAACCCATTTCAATGGCAGCGGGTGACTTGACGTTGAGCTGACCCACTCCTTCGAGCCATTCAAGAACTTCCCCCCGCGATCCTGCTCCGACCGACAAGAAGTACCGACCCGGGACCAGCGGCAACCGATCCAACCTCATCTTCAACTGAAACCGTCCCTCCACGTCAACGTGCCCGAGATTCGACCAGGGAGTCGCAAACGAAACAATCCGGTAGTTGTCGTCCGTCTCCACGTGAATACCCGCACGAAAGTCGCGGATCACTCCCGTCCGCGTCTGCCCATGCAGTTCAACCTCCAGCGGTTTGTTGCACTCGACGACCACTTCGCCGGGCAAGGGCTGCTGATTCACCAGCACTGAATCCAACAGTCCCGTCTGAATGTCAGCTCGACGGTAAAGCCCCAGTGTCGCCCCGCGATGATCTACCTGACCGAGGGCCAGGTAAGTCGAAACTGCCTTGTCCGTGAGGTCGTAGGTGACTTTCTCGCCCCCGTGAATCACGATGCAATTCACGCACAACCTTGAGACCGCCGCGAGATTGTGGCTGACGAACAAGACCGTCCTGCCGCTCTGCGCCAGGTCGCTCATCCTCCCCAGGCACCGCTTCTGGAAGGCGAAGTCGCCCACCGCGAGGACCTCATCGCAGATCAGGATGTCGGTGTCGAGGTGAGCCGCCACTGCGAAGGCCAGGCGGGTGTACATGCCCGAGCTGTAACGCTTCACCGGCGTGTCCAGGAACTTCTCCACGCCCGAGAACTCCACGATCTCGTCCATCCGCGCGTCGATCTGCCGCTTGCTCATCCCCAGGATCGAGCCGTTCATGTAGATGTTCGCCCGACCCGTGAGTTCAGGGTGGAAGCCCGTCCCCACCTCCAGCAGCGAGCCGACCTTCCCGTGCAGCTCCGCGGTGCCCGCGGTGGGCTTGGTGATGCGCGAGAGGATTTTCAGCAGCGTGCTCTTGCCCGAGCCGTTGCGGCCGATGATCCCCAGCACTTCGCCGCGCTTCACCTCGAAAGAGACGTCCTTCAAGGCCCAGATAAAGTCCTTGCCCTCCACCGGTTCAGAGCCATTGACCAAACCGAGCGACCGACCCACCGCCCGCACGAGTCGACCTGCGGAGACCAATTCACCGATCTCGTAGCGCTTGCTCAGCCCTCGGGCGCGAATGACAACATCGGACTTCATCAGGACTGAACCCTTCGCCCCGCTGATCCGAGTCGCCTATTTCCACCGCGATTCCATGGGCTGCTGCACTTCATGCGCAGCATTATAACGAGCCCTCGTCCCCAGCGCAGGTTCATGCCGCGGCGAGCGTCACCGGCCGACCTCGACTCACGGATGATGATCGATGCCGCGCACAGGCCTGGCGGGATGCCCCAGGCACAGGTGATCCGCTGGAAGATCGTCCACCACCACGCAGCCCGCGCCGAGGTAGGACCGAGCGCCGATGCGCACCGACTGAATCACGCAGGACCCGATGCCGATCCAGCACTCCTCGCCCAGCACCACGTTGCCCGCCAGATGCACGCCCGGGCAGATATGACAAGCCTCACCGACCTGAACGTCGTGGTCCACACTGGCAGCGGTGTTGACGACGGTCAGCCGACCCACCCTCGCGCCCACGCCCACCACCGCCTGGGCCGCCACGATCGTCCCCGCGCCGAGCGCCGCGGAAGCCGCCACATGAGCCGAGGCGTGAACCAATGGGGGAAGGTCGAACCCCATCGCCAGGGCATCAAGGCCCAGTCGGCGTCGTGTGCGACAGTCGCCCACGCCGATGGCGCAGTGTCTGACGCCTCGCTCACGCAACGGTTCGAAAGCTTCGCGACCGCCGAGCACTTTGGTGCCGTCGATGAGTTGGCCCACACGCTGCGTGTTCTGGTCGTCGACAAAACCGACAAGCTCGTAGGCGCCTGAACTGCCCACGATCTCGGCCAGCACTCGGGCGTGGCCGGATGCGCCCCAGATGACGATTGGTTCAGGCATCGCGTGTCTTGACCCTTCGGGGCGCACCCTCTGGAATCAGTAGCGCCGGTACGCCACGATGCGGGGCGAGTCCGCCAGCGAGGTGACTTTGCTGCGGTCGAGCACGACGATGAACTTCGCCGCCTCGATCGGCCCCTTGTTCCAATTGCTCGCCGGGTAGCCTCGGACCACCACGTAGGCGGTGAAGTAGTCGCTGCGCACGCCGTAGAGATTGGCCAGCATGCCCGCCAGTCGCACCTCTTCGGCGCGGTCGTCCACGGGCCCGCTGGTCAACGGATTGCCGCCGCCGTCGAAGGCCACGCTTCGACTGTCCGTCGCTGCGGTGAAACTCGAATCACGCGCCCAGGCGTCGGTACCTGACGTATTACCTACCGCACCTGCAAACCGCGGAGTCACTTGCATCAACTCGCCCAACGAGGCGATCCCGGGGATCGAGCCGCGCGTCCGCCCCGCCAGAGTGCCTTCTCTCATGGACTTCAGATGAGCCACAAACGACGAGGCGTCCGGGGTCGAGGCGTTGGTCAAAGGCAGAGTCTTCTCGATCAAGGCGATTGGCGCGGTATTCAGGTTCATACGCCCCAAGATGGGCACAGTGGAGTCCTGCGTGCGGGTGGCCACGACGCGATCCATGAGCAGCTGGGCCCTGGTTACGCGGCGATTGCCCGAGCCGGTGGCGGCGAGATTCACATCCCAATTCGTCGGATCTGCACCGTCGTAGTAGGGGTTGAGCATCCTGCATCGTGTCAAATCGGTGTTCCCCGCCGAATCCTCGGAGAGCGTGGTGCTCACCCCAGCCCCGGTGAAGACCTCCGGGTAGGTCTTGGTCGCAGTCGGACCGACCCACATCACCCGCAGCAGGTCCGTGGGGTACCGCACACCCACGTCGTCCAACGCATAGGCGCGTTGAGCCCAGGACGGGTCCGTCAACCAGACCGCCGAGGCCGGAGCGCTACGATTTGCCGCGAAAGTCCCCGCGGTGTTGCTAAAGTTCTTGGCGATCACCCCGACCTGACCGATCTGTCCGGTCTCAGCGTACATCGCCGTGAACGGGGGTGTGACCTGATTGGCAGGAGTCACAGGCACAGGCCACTGAGCCGGTCGCACCACTGACACTCCGTTGCCCGTGAACTCGCCCGCGGTGACCAAAGGACTCTTGACCGCCAGCAGATTCAGCGCCGTGGCGTTGGCGTAGGCGCTACGGATCATGAACCGCCGATATTTCACGGCGTTTGTCGCGCCGGCCTCCAGGGCGAAAGGACCTGCATAGGGCGCCGTGTTGTAACCGCCTGTCCCGATCCTCCAATTGTTCACCAGCCCCAACTGTTGCCATCCGATCGTGGTGTCGGTGTTGTTATGGCGCAACCGACTGTAGGTGACCCAGTGATCGCTGGGCGTGCCCGAACTGCTGGTGGTGGGATCGACTTTCACCTGGAGTTCGACGGACAAATATTCCGCGACGGTCTGGGCGCCCGTGGGTGTGTAGATGGCATCGGTCAACTCCGTCAGGGGCTCGCGCCAATTCGCGGGAGTTGTAAAGGGAATCGCGGTCTTGGGGCTTGTGCCGTCGCCCGAGCTGCGCCAGAGCACGATCCCCGTCCGACCCGCCAGCTGTTTATTGTTCAGACCCGTCTGCGCAGCCGACCCTGCGCCGCCCAGCAGCGAGTACAACGTCCCTGTGGGACCGCCCACCACGGTCCAACTCGTCCCGTTGTTCGTCGAAACACGGACGCGAACATGCTCCAGATTCTGCACCGCCGAACTAAAGGGATTGAACAGCTCGATCACATACCCGACATGACCCTGCAGCGAGTGCAAGACACTCGTGTAGTTCCCCGCGGCGACATACGCCGGTGTCGTCGAGGTGATGACGTAGGCCCCCTGCAGATACACCTCCGAAATGAAGGGCAATGCCTCCATCCCGAACCGACCACTGATCTCCGTGACCGTGCTGTCCAGATCGGGCGCACCGTCGAAGTCAGCGTCCTGATCGAAAGCATCGATCGCGCTTGCCAAATACTGCGCCGACAGATCATCCAGGGTCGTGAACTCACCGCCAGCACCGTAAGTGCCCCCCACAGGCGCTGACGGACCGGCCACCGCGAAAGGCATGTCCTGATCCCTGAGCACCGACAGGAACGTGGCTCGCTTGGCCGTTCGCAGAGGAATATCACTGTTGTCCCACATCTCCCACAGTCTGAACAACACCCCGCCGTTGAGCGGCGTCCCGCCGTGCTGCGCCGTGGCGAGCTGACTCGAACCGTTGTAGTGAGACATCCGCAGACGCGAGTTGTTCTGGAAATAATCGTCGACCGAGGAATCAAAATCGGTGTATACCGTCTCGGCACTGCCGTCTTCGCGCAGCAGCGTGGGCATCCCCGTCGAGGTCTCTTCGATCGGAGCCTTGGTGTTGGAGTTCAAGCCGTTGGCGTTCATCAACTCCACCTCGGCCGCGGCGGAGCGCCCGGGGTTGAGCACCGGAGCGGTGGTGCTGCCGCCCAAGCCCGAGGCCGGGCCGCCCACCGCGTTCCAGAACTCCCAGCGCGTGGCGTGGGTGTGGCCCAGGTTGTTGAAGACCCAGCCGGCCCAGTCGACGAACTCCGGGTCGCCGCGGTCGACGCCCAGAGCGCCACCCGCGGAAGCCGCGCCCGTGACACGGAGGTCCACCGGCGCCCACCAGCGCGGCGACTCGCTATCGGAAGTGCCGTCGGTGTACCACGAGACGCTGGGATTGACGCGCGCCGAGTTGTCGATGATGCGCACACCGATGACGTACATGGTGCTGCCGATCTGCCGGATCGGCGCCCAGGTCCATCGACTGTCGAGGATGCCATCGCCGTCGGCGTCCACGCCGTTGCTCTCGAACGCTGCTGCGGTTACGCCCAGGTCGCCGCCCGCCGCGACGCTCAGATTGACGTCCCGTCGAAGATTGCTGCCGTTGTCCACGAAGTTCTGCTCGGGAAGAGCGGCGCCCGTACTGCTTGGGAGGCGCACCCAAATGCCGTTGAGATTGGTGATCTTGGGCCAGGATTCACTGCCCGTTGATCCAGTGGTTGCGGATGCGGCTAACCATGCATCGTCGTTGACTCCGCCCTTGACATTTGCAGCCGTGCCCGTCGGCGCGGGCCAGCCCGAGCCCGAAGCAGCTACCGGATCGGGCACCATGTCCCCTGACTGGTTCGTCCACGGGTAGTCATACGGCTCGTCGTAGCCGGTGTTGACGCCGCTCACCGCCACCGCATTATCGGTGTTGAATGTCGTGCCGTTCCCGTCGATCAGATCGTCACGCAGCACGCCCTGGATCTGGCCGATCGTCGCGGCGATGATCGTCTCCATGTTGTCGCGCTGCGAGCCGGAGGTGGTGCGCAGGTCCACCCGCGCCACCGCCAGGTAGGTCATGCCCAGCAGCGCCAGGATCACGATGACCACCAGCACCAGCAGCAGCACACTGCCGCGACGCACAACGTCGCGAGCGCGGGTCGCGGTCCACCGAGGGGCTGGCGTGCCTGTCCTGTTGTGTTTGTCGGATCGCATGATGACCCATTCCTTTCGCAGTGGACTCACGGACCGTCATCGAACATCGCAGACACCGCGTCAAGATGACGCGGCTATATCCAGGTGCTCATCCACGATTGACGGGGATGATGACCTCGAACCAGCGGCCGGCGCCGGGGTCACCCTCACGAGCCGCGGCGCTATAGGGGTCGCTCGGGTCGGCCCTGCCGTCGCCAACCTTTCCGCTGCTGACGTTGAGCCTGTAACGGATCCGGATCAAATGCGGATAGTTGGTCCCGCCGGCACGCCAGATGAACACGCCGCCATTGGCGTCGTTGGTGTAGATCGGCGCGGACCCGCCGTCCTGGAACGCGGTGTTGTCCACGTCGGGCTGCCAAGTGTTGGGCCAATCGGTGGCGGCGGGGCCGTTCTTGGTGGAGAAATCGGTGTACCACTTGATGCTGCCGTCGGTGTGCGTGTCGATGTTCCCGTCGGCGGGCCCGACGATGGTTGTTCCCGTGACGTAATCGCCGGCGAACTCGACGATGAAGTCGCTGACCCGCGCCGCGAGCATGGAGTGCATCCGAGCCAGGCCTTGGGCCACGTTCGATCCTGCGAGCACCGAGCCGTTGAGCGTGGGGTTGACGAGCAATCGATTGGTCTCGAAGGCGAGCTTCGGGGCTTCCACGGCGTAGTTGGCCGAGACGCCCGAGACCACGGTGCTCCGCGTGACTCGCGCCAGATCGGTCACGCCGCTGTTGAGCGTCAGCCCGCTGGCCAGATGATTGGAGACCGTGGCGTTATTGGTGTACGCCGGTGCGGTCGAGGTGTAATTGAAGGCGGCGGCGGAGTCGAACATGAGCAGGTGACGACAGAGAATCCAATCGCTGGCCACCGCGTTGACCCCCAGATTGGCGGTGCGGTGTCCGAGCAGTGCCCCGACGTCCGAGGTGCCGTCGGGACGGGTGCGCAAGCCGTGCCCGTACCAGATTCTGCCCGCGTCAATGGGCCCCACCAGGTCGTTCGAGAGTGATGTGGCCGACTGCGGACAGAGTGGCTGCTCGTAGGCGGGATCGGACGTGGGCAGCTTGACCGCGCGGAAGAAGACCAGGTGGTCCGAGCGCACCCACCGGCGGATCGACTCGCCACCGGGGCCCATGACCGCCACGCCCTCGGTAGGGGGAGCCGCGAAGACTCCGTTGCTGTCCAGATCGCCCGCGCGGCGGTTGATGATCACCAGGATGTTCTGCGATGGGGTGAGCATCTGCGCCGCGTCGCGGCTGATCCGCTCTCCGATCACCCGCGAGGCGCCGATGATGTCGCTCGTGCCCGCCCCCATGCTCACCGCTTCGGTGGTGCTGAAGAGGATCTGGTTGATGATCCCGAGCATGATGATGGTGATGGAGATGGCCACCAAGAGCTCTATAAGCGTGAAAGCCCTCTTACCCCCGCTTCCTCTGGGAGAGGGCTGGGATGAGGGGACATGTTTTCTAAAGCGTTGCGTGTTCATGTCCATGACTTTCTCGTGCGTTGATGCCCTGACCCGAACCCTCTCCCAGGGGAGAGGTGGATCGGACAGCGGTCACTCTCTGACGATGTTGCCGGTGAGCCTGCTGAACAAGAGCAGTTTGCTGTTCTTGAGGTTCCCGCTGGCGTCGGTGTCCAACAACCAGGCCCGCGCGCTGGAGTTGATGGGGCGCTGACCCACCGACGTGTCGGGCAGGAAGTTATGGCCGGCGGCCCTGAAATCAGGGTCGCTAAAGACCAGAACGCCAATGACCGTCTCGACCTCCTCAAACGGCAGTTTGTGCTTGGAGGTATTGGTGTGCAGGCCGGGGTTGTCGGTGGTGCTGGAGCCTGTGGGGTAGCCGGGCCGCCGCGAGTCCCAATCGTCAGGGTTGTAATGCGTGGCTGAGGCGAAGTAAGGGGAAGATCGGTCGTACCCCGTCCCGGTGGAAGTCCGCATCTGGCCATCGTAATTGGAGTCGTAGTAGGCCTTGCGATCGTTCGTATCGCCGATGATCATGCTGCCGCCGCGGTCGTATCGGACAGCGAACGGAGGCGGATAGAGATAGGGATAAGATTGATTGGCCTTGGTGATGCCGACCACTCCGGTGTTTCGCGGCAGTTGGATGTATTCAACGTCCTGCATATCGGTGAAGCCGTTCCTGGACGGCGACAACTCTTCCAACAATGAGCTGCCGGTCGAGATCGCCGCCTGGTCGTTCTCGACAATGCGGATTTCGCCGTTGGGGGTGAAGAGCATGGCCACGCCGCTGAAGGTGGCGGCGGTGAAATTAGGGTTGCCGATGGTCTTGAGGTCCACCCTGGAAAGCTTGGTGGCGTAGGTTCGGGCGGTGGTGGCGGCGACGGCGATGGTGTTGACGCCGGCTTCCCGACCGCCGGTGCGGTTAATGGCGCGGACGGCAGGAAAAACGGCAGCGGCGAGGACGGCGATGATGCCGATGGCGGTGAGCAGCTCGACGAGCGTGAAAGCGCGGAGGAAGAACGTCGGATGGCGGATGGCGGATGTCGAACGTGACGAGGACCCCCAGGGGCTGACACCCTTGTCCATCGTCGTTCGCTCGCTTGACCCCGTGGTGTCTTTCATATTCCACCTCAATTCATGTCGTAGCTGTAGAGGTTGTCCTTGGCCTGGGCGTTGACGGTGGGCTGAGAGTCGCCCCAGACAGTGTCGATGCCCGCGGAGGCGAAGTAGGGCAGGGCCAGGTCGCGTCTGGCGCTGGCGTCGGAGGGGTTGCTCGAGGCGGGGTTGCCCTTGGTTCGGGCGGGCAGGTCCCCGTCGGTGGTGCTGGCACTAAGGTCCGCCAAGGGGACAAACATGCGGTAGCGAAGCGGGGAGCCGAACCCGTCGGCCACGGAGAAGTTGCTCGGATAAACCTTGCCCACCAGCGTGACCATGCTTCCGGGGTTGTAGACGTCCTTCTGCAGCGCCTGCAGTTGACTCTGGATTTCAGGGATGAAAGTGCTCCAGGCGCCGTAGACGAAGCGTTCGATGTCGCTGTCCACCGCGGTGGCCGCCATGCCCACGGGGAGCGTGGGCGTGACCGAATGGTCGATGATCGTCTGGTAGCTCACGTCAAGGTTCTCCGCAATGCCCTTGAGTGCCCCGAGCGTGAGGCGGGTGCGACGCACAGCGGCGTTGTTGGTCAACGAGCCCACCGCCGCGATGACCAGGCCGAGCATCAGCACGATGATGACCACGACCACGAGCATCTCGATGAGCGTGAAGGCGGGACGAGATGTCGGACGCGAAGAGAACGCCAAGGCGTTGAGTGCCCTTGCCTTTGTCGGATGATCGCTTGATCGCTGAGTCGTGAGGGTCATGGTTGTGCTGCCTGCGTTTCTACGCCGTAGAGGTTGTCCGCAGCGGCGGCGCGGAGGTCGGGATCGGAGGAGTTGGGGTCGCCCAGCCTTCCGTCGCCGCCGAAGGAGAGGAAGTCGGCTTGGCCGTTGTGCAGACGGTAGACCCAGGGCCTGCCGTAGCCGTCGTGTCGGGGCAGGCGTCGCACGCTGGGTCCGACGCCGGGGTCCGCTTCGAGCAGGGCGAGGACCGTTGCAGCGTCACCGACGGGCCAGGCATCGTGTGCGGTGCGGTACTCGACGAGTCGAGCGCGAAGGACGGTCAGGGTGTTTCGGGTCTGCAGCTCCGCGTGGTCGGCGCGGAGCGATTCGCCCAAGGCCACGAGCACCCCGCAGCCACCGGCCACCACGCAGAGCGACAGCAGCAGTTCGACGAAGGTCATGGCGGTTCGGGATGGGAGGGTCGGGGTGAGCATGGTGCGGGGCGGCACGCCGCGGTGCGGCGTCGCTGCGCGGGTTGGAGTTCAGCTCTGGACGCCCTGGAGGAGCTTGACCAGGGGCAGGAACAGGGCGATGACGATGAAGCCCACGATCACGCCCAGGGCCACGACCATGATCGGTTCGAGCAGCGAGACCATCGAACCCACGACGGTGTCCACTTCGTCGTCGTAGTTGTCCGCGATTTTCAGGAGCATCTTGTCCAGGTCGCCGGTCTCTTCGCCCACGTCGATCATGTTGACGACGATGGTGTCGCAGACCTTGGCGCGGCGCAGCGGCTCCGCGAAGCTCTCGCCCTGACGGACCGAGTCGTGGACCTTGGCCAGGGCGTTGTAGTAAGCGTAGTTTCCGGTGGTCTCGCGGGTGATGCTGATGGCGTCGAGGATGGGGACGCCGGCGTTGATGAGCGTGCCCAGGGTGCGGGTGAACCGGGCGATGCTGGTCTTGGCGATCAGCCCGCCGACCACCGGCAGACGCAGCACGGTGTTGTCCATGACGGTCTTGCCCATGGCGGTCTTGCGGACGAGCTTGGCCGCCAGCCAGAAGAGGACCGGGACGAAGATGATCAGCAGTCCGCCGGGGATGGTCTGATCGGGGTTGGTGCCCGCGAGCCACTTGCTGGAGCGCATGAGCAGGGTGGTCAGGGCGGGCAGCTCGGTGCCGAAGTCGTCGAAGATCTTCTCGAACTGCGGGACGATGAGGATCATGATGCCCATGACGATGACCACCGCGACGGTCATGACCACCGCGGGATAGACCATGGCGCCGATGATCTTGCGTTTGAGCTTGGCGGCCTTCTCCATGAACTCCGCCAGTCGCTGGAGGATGACGTCGAGCACGCCACCGATCTCGCCGGCGGCGATCATCTTGGTGTAGAGCTTGTCGAAGGCCTTGGGGTGCTTGGCCATCGAGTCCGAGAGCGTCGAGCCGCCCGACACGTCCTCCTGCACCGCACGGAGCGTGTTCTTGAGGATGCCGCCCTTCTGCTGCTGCTCGAGAATCTGCAGGGAACGCAGGATGGGCAGGCCCGCGTCCTGCAGCGTGGAGAACTGACGGGTGAAGGTGGTCAGCTGCTTGCCGCTGACGCCGCCGATGGTGATCGACATCTCCGTCCACTTCTTCTTGCCCCCGGGCTTGACCGCGGCGCCGGGCTTGCCTCCGCCGCTGTCGGAGCGGGTCTTCTTGGCCTTCTGCTCGCGGATCTCGGTGGGGAACAAGCCCATGGTGCGGATCTTGGCGCGCGCCTCGTCGGCGTTGGCGGCCACGACCGTGCTCTTCTGCGGCTTGCCCGCGTCGTTGAGGGCTTCAAACTGGTAGGTGGGCATGACCGGTGCTCCTTCGAGGGCGACGCCACTGTCCGGGCGTCGCTGCGGGGGGGGGTAAAACTTCTCACATCGCCAAGCCGTCAAATCACCCAATCGCCGGGACGCCGGATCGCCACGTCGCCCGATCAGTCCGCGGCCATCGTCTCGCGCACGATCTCGGTGATCGTGGTCAGACCGTCGTAGAGCGCGATCAGCCCGCTCTCGCGCAGGGTGCGCATGCCGCGCTTGCGGGCCTCGGAACGCAGCACCTGCGTCGAGGCGCTCTGGATGATCAGCTCGCGCATCTCGTCGTCGAGGATCATGATCTCGTAGAGACCCATCCGGCCCTTGTAGCCGCTGTTGTTGCAGTTCTCGCAGCCGCGACCGCGGTAGAAGACCCGGCCCTGCACGTCCTCGGGCGTCAGGTCCAGCTCCATCAGCTCCTCCTCGCTGGGGCTGAACTGCTCCTTGCAACGCGGGCAGATCTTCCGCACCAGCCGCTGCGCCACGATGCCCTCGACCGTGGCGGTGACGAGGAAGGGCTCCAGGCCCAGGTCGAGCAGTCGGATGATCGAGCTCGGGGCGTCGTTGGTGTGCAGCGTGGTGAAGACCAGGTGCCCGGTGAGCGAGGCCTGCACCGAGATCTGCGCCGTCTCCAGGTCGCGGCACTCGCCCACGAGGATGATGTCCGGGTCCTGCCGCAGAAAGCTGCGCAGCGCCTTGGCGAAGGTCAGCTCCACCGCGGGGTTGATCTGCACCTGGCACAGGCCGTTGATGTCGTACTCGACCGGGTCCTCGGCGGTGAGAATCTTGGTGTCGATCTGGTTGAGCTCCGCCAGGGCAGCGTAGAGCGTGGTGGTCTTTCCGCTGCCGGTGGGCCCGGTGACGATGACGATGCCGTTGGGCTTGTGCATGAGCTGGCGCATCATCTCCAGGTCGTCGGGCCTCAGGCCCAGGCGGTCCAGGTCCAGCTGCACGTTGGAGCGGTCCAGCACGCGCATGACCACCGACTCGCCGAACATCGTGGGCAGCACCGCCACGCGCAGGTCCACCGGGTTGCTGTTGACCGTCAGCTCGATGCGTCCGTCCTGGGGCAGCCGCCGCTCCGCGATGTCCAGGTCCGCCATGACCTTGATGCGGCTGGAGATGGCCATCGCCAGGTGCCGCGGCGGCGGGATCATCTCGTAGAGGACGCCGTCGATGCGGTAACGCATCTTGAACTCGTCCTCGAAAGGCTCGAAGTGAATGTCCGAGGCCTTGTCCTTGATCGCCTGCATGAGCACCAGGTTGAGCAGGCGCTTGACCTTGTTGTCCTCCGCCGCCTCGATCAGCGCCGCGAGATCAATCGAATCGCCGCGGTCCGCCAGCTGCTCAAGCGAGGCGTCGTCCGCCAACTCGCCCACCAGCGCCGCCAGCGACTCCTCCTCGTCGCCGTAGTACTTGGTCAGCGACTTCTCCACCTGCTTGGCGTCGGCGACCAGGGCCTTGATATTGTAGCCCATGAGCAGCTTCAGGTCGTCCAGCGCCCGGAAGTTGTTCGCGTCCTTGAGCGCCACCGTCAGCGTGTTGGACTCCTTGTCGTAGCGGACCGGCAGAACCTGGTAGTTCATCGCCATCTCCGCCGGCAGCGTCTGGATCACGCTCTCGGGAATCTCCTCCGCGTCCAGGTCGAGCTTGGCCATGCCCGCCTGAATCGCCAGCGCCGCGTTGACGTCCGCCTCGGAGATATAACCCAGCTCGATGAGCAGTTGACCCAGCGGGACACGCCGCTGACTCTGCAGCCCCAGTGCGTCCTGAATCTGCTCGCGCGTGACCTTGCCCATCTTGCGAAGGATTCGCCCGATCCGCTGACCTTTGAGCTCTTCCGGATTGAAGGCCTCCGCAGCCTTGCCCTGCGCCGGGGAGGTCGCGGGCTTGGAACCCGCCACAGGCTTGCCCCCGGACTGCGCAGCGCCGCCCCCGGGAGCGCCCTGAGCCCCCGGAACCCCCGGAACCCCCGACGACCCCGCAGGCCCCGCACTTCGACTAGGCGTCTTGGAACCTCCGCTGGTCTTGTCATCGGGCTGCGCCATGGTAACCTCGTTCCCCCGCAAGCCAACACTGCGACTACTCAGCGCGTCAAACTAGTCAATCATTAACGGAACACTTCGGCGGGGCATCCGGCAGGCGACCAGGGTTGCTTCGTTCGCGTCGACACTCATCAGACTCAACCTGCGAACGACACAGGAGGAACCAATCTCACACACTTTCTCAAACAGCCCAAATCTCGCACTGCACAGAAACGGACCAAGGAGGGATAAAACCGTAGCAACATTCGTCATGCACCTGACATCAACTATGATATACATCGGTCCAATCATAACAACTAATATTTGAACATTTTCTATTTGGTACAACTGGATTTCGGAACCAACAAATGCGATGATGACGCTTCATTCACAATTGTAGAATGATTCTATTGTGTCCACTAATGTCAAATTGGCGTGCTGTGGTTAAGCACTGCTTCGCGACCTCGTGTGCCAGAACGACAGCACGGTCTATCTTAATGGTCTGATGCTATCGTGAACACAAGACGCGCCCTGGCTGTGCGCATAGGTCGTTCTGTTCGGTATTTGTATGTGCCGGTTCTACGACCCGTCGGTCAGAAGCACGTTCGCCATCGCGGGCCCAGCGGTCTCACGAAGGCCCGCTCGCAGCGGGGTGGTTCGCAGGACCTCGTCTGAGCCGGCGCCCGTGAAACGAAACCGTCGCACCGTCGTCTGCCCCGGCAGCAGTCGCGCGATGATCCGCTCCTGACGCGGCTGGCCGGGCATCGACGCAAATGCGTAGAGCGACACCGGCCGATTGCTCCGATTCGTCACCAGGCTCGTCACCACCGCGTCCAAGCCCCCCTGTGGGTTGCTCTCGCTGCCCACCGAAGCGTCGAAGCCGATGTCGCGCAGGCCCAGCTGCATCTCCGTGCTCAGGTCCACCACGTAGTGCTCGTCCGCGATGAAGTCCATCCGCACCGTGAACTTCTTGGGACCGGTCACCTCCGACACCGGGAACGAAAGCGTCACCGGCACCGTCGAGCTGCGACCCGAGGCGATCGAGAAGAAGTGCTTCGTGGGCGAGATGCGCCAGTTCTCAGGCC
Organism: uncultured Phycisphaera sp.; assembly: GCA_964496285.1. Lineage (GTDB taxonomy): Bacteria > Planctomycetota > Phycisphaerae > Phycisphaerales > Phycisphaeraceae > CAZBXW01. The sequence goes on along the minus strand of CAZBXW010000003.1, from coordinate 179,356 downwards.
CCACCACCAGCATCGACCCGCTGATCGTCCGCGACCAGGGATTGCGGATGGTCAGCGTTCGCTCGTGGGGCGTCTGTCGGCTCTCGATGAAGGGATCGTCAAGCTTGAAGGCGGCGCGGAACAACGCCAGCTTGGCGTCGATGCCCTCGATGAAGATCGGCGTGGAGGTCGCCTGCACCCGGTGCTTGCCCTGCACGAGCGGCACCGGGCGACGCTCGCCCCAGACGTCCACCATCACCGGCGAGGGACCGAGGTACTCGTGCATCACCGCCTGCTCCGGGGACGCCCCGTCGCTCCACAGTGCCAGCATCCCGCCCGAGGGACCCTCTAGGATCGCGCAGCGCAGCCCCGGGCTCAGCGGCAGCCAATCCGTCACGCGCCGACCCGACAACTGCTGCGACACCACCGCGAAAACCCCCAGCAGCGGATCGGGCAGCAGCGACAGCTGTCGATCGTCGCTCCGCGTCCAGGGACTTGGAACCGATAGACCCCAGACCCCGGCCGACCAGGCGTAGATCATCCGCTGCGCCAGATGATCGATCCGGCTGGCGTGGCTCATGTTCGTGGCCGAGGGCAGCGCCAGGTCGAGCACCAGTTCCGCCTCCGGGGCACTGGTCCCATCGCTGCGCTGACGCCAGGCGTGCAGGTGCTCGGGCAGCGCCGCGGGAGTCACCCCCTCGGGCACGTGCAGCGCAAATCCCACAGCGGCGGACGCCCCATCGCTGCGCGGCGACTGTTGCACGCGCCAGGGCACAAGCAGTCGCGGCTGCGGCGCCAACTGCTGCGCGTGGTGCGCCGCGGTGGCCAGCATGCGCGGGTACTGCTCGAAGAAGAAGGCATCGCCCGACCGCGCCTCGCCCAGACGCCAGCGCGACACGCGCTGGCCGAAGCGCAGCATCACCGGCGCGAGGTAGGGCTCCCAGTCGCCGGGCCGATGCGCGAACATCCCAAAGGGCTTGTCCGGGTCCAGGTTCAGACCCTGCGCCAGTTCCACAGGCAGGGGCGCCAGGTTCAGTTCCACACTGTTGCCCCCGGCCAGCACCTCCTGCACCACGCGCTCCAGCGCTCCGCCGCTGCGCGACAGTTCCTGCAGATCGCTCTGCGGATCAAAAGCGCTGACCACCGCGCCGCGCAGCTTCAGGGCCTCGAGCATCTGCGGCAGAAACGCCAACTCCTCGCGCGGCACGCCGCTGGCGTCGAGCCAGAACCGCGACCCCTCGCTCGACTCCGTCGCCTGCGCCGGGCCCAGCCAGAGCAACGAACAGACCGCCCGCGCCACCACCGCGCCGCCGGTCTCCCCACGCACCCGAAGGTCCGCTAGGTACCAACCCGCCCCGCGCAGCGGTGGATTCCATCGCCAGGACGTGGGCAGCCCACCGCCCACCTCCTGCTCCGTGCGCGCCACCTCGCGCAGCCGATGGTCGTACACCACCGTCTGTGCCCGCATCCGATGGCCCGTCAGGTCGCGCACGTCCATGCGCAGCGACACCTGGCGCGGCTGACGCACGATGTTGACCTCGCTGTCGGTCCGCAGGCTCACCCGGGGCAACTGCCACACCGCCACGTCATCAAACAGCGCCTGCCCCGAGACGTCCTGCAGCAGCACCTGCTGCCCGCCCAGGGGCGAACGCGGCGAACGCTCGGGCTGCAACAGCTCCAGTTGCATCCCCAGCCAGGACGCCGCCTCGTCATCGCCCGGCAGCTTCACCGCCAACTCCTGCCAGCGTCCGTCGGTCCGCATCGGTTCGCTCTGACGCTGGCTCTGCTCCAGACGCTCTCCCGCGGCGTTGACGAAGTACGCCCGCAGCACCGCTCGGGCGTGACGCAGCCCATCGGTCCGCACCCGCGCGGTGACCAGATAGTCCCCGCCCGGCACCACCGGCAGCGTGCCCACCGCCACGTAGGCGCCGGCGTTGCCCCCGCTGAGCTTGAGCAGCAGCGCGTGATTGCCCGCCTCCTGCTGCGGGCGGTCGAAACGCACCTCGGTGAAGTGCGGGTAGCCCGTGAGTCGCGCGAGCTCCTGGTGCAGAGGCTGCCTGGAAAAGTTCGGGTCCGAGGTGTCCGGCCGCCGTCCGATCACGTACCAGTGCCGCGGCAGCGACTCTAAGTTGTTGAACTTCGCTTCCTCGAAGTCGAACAGCGCCACCTGCCGCTTCAGCGACGAAACCTCCGCGCCGCAGAGCGAAGCAAATACCAGTGCAACGGACAACGACAGACCGATGGCGCGGCTCATACCCCCGTTATCGGAGGTTCCCGCCCCGCCGGTTCAATCAAGCCACCGGTCCACCGGCGCAACAGCTCTTCACGTCCTGACCGCCATCAGCATGCCCGCGGCCAACGGCAGGTAGACGACCACCGGGAGCCAGGCCGCGGTGACCGGGTTGAAGAGCCCCATGCCCGTGAGGAGCAGCACCAGCCCCAGCGCCCAGGCGCCCATCACGATCGCCGCGGTCTTGACCGAGGCGGTGAGCACGTGCTGCGGATTGCAGGAGAGGAAATAGGGCAGGGCCATGACCATCATCAGGACGTTGACGGCGATGAGGCTAAAGCGGCTGTGCATGATGCGCCGGAACTGCCCCGCTTCGTCGGGCCGATCCGCCGCGATCGACGCCATCTCCTGCAGCGAGGCGACGCTCAGCAGCACGGGGTAGAACGAGGCCCGCCGCGCCATGAGCCTGCGCGGCGTCAGGTCGGTGGCGATGAAGTCCACCGCCTCCACGCCGGCGCCGATGTCGGGCTTGATCTTGTGGCCCCCGGGCAGGTCCCAGCCCTTGCGGGCTTCGTTCCAGTGCGCCGTCTCGGCGGTGATGCGTTCGAGCACCCGACCCTGGGCGTCGCGCCTCAGCACGGTCAGTCCGGTGAGCGTGCCCGCCGAGCCGTTGAACGCCGCGGCGCTGAACAGGCTCCCCTGCGCGTCGGGCAGGTACCGAATGGCGAATCGTCGGATCGCCTGACGACCGACCTCGGACTTCTGCCGGGCGAGCTTCTGCGACAAGGCGGGGATGGCCAGCTCCTGGATGGGAAGCGAGAGCAGACCCAGCACGAACCCGCCGACGATCACCGGCGCCGCCACGCGATGCAGGCTGATCCCGCCGGCCACCATCGCCACCAGTTCGCGCGTCCTGCCCAGTCCCGCGAGGGTGAAGCCCATCGCCGCCGAGGCCACGATGCCGCTCAAGTAGGAGTAGAACAGCAGCGACCACGGGCCGTACCAGTCCGCCACGACCCACAGCGACCAGAGCACTGGCCAGCCGCCGTGACGCTCCGCGAGAATCTTGCCCGCCTTCACGAACTCGTCCAGATCGACGATCGTGTCCACGAGCATGAACAGCCCGAACATCACCAGCAGCACGATGCCGAAGTTGATGAAGAACTGCCTCAGGATGTACCAGTCCAGCGTCCTCAAAGCATGGCCTCGATCCCTCCGTCCCTTGCCATTCACGTCCTGCGCAACTGGCCGAACACGACCGCCACGGCGCAGGCCAGTGCGAGGTTGCCCGCCCAGGTGAGGGCCAGGCCCAGCGTCAGGGGATGTTTCAGGTCCACCGCGAAATTCTCTCCGCCACGGACCACCATGAGCGTGACGAACGCCGCCAGCGCCGACCAGCCGAACACCACCAGCGGCAGCGACCCCTTGAGCCACATCGCCAGGACCGCGCCGAAGAGCGTCACGAGCATCGCCGCCACCGCGACGGCGGCGCGGTTGTGGAACTGCGAGACCACCTTTCGCCCCAGCAGCGACAGGGCGAAGCGCAGGTCGCCCACCGCCTCGCGCAGGGGCGCCGAGGCCGACTCCGCCTGCGCCAGCCCGACCAGCTCGAACGTGCTTCGGCGCGACAGCTCCGACGAGATCGGCTCGCCCCAGCGCAGGCGCGGCAGGAGCACCTCGCTGTGCTCCGTGCCCACACCGGCCAGCCGCGTGTCCACCTCGCGCACGTCCTGGAGCGTGATCTGGATTCGCGGCTCGGGGTCCGGATCGCCCGCGACCACGCGCAGCTCGCCGCGCTGCGCCTCGCTCCGCCGGACCACTGCCCCGTCCACCTCGCGCTCCACCACGATCGCTTCGCCCGCTGGCCCCGTCTCGAGCGTGAGCACCTCCTCCACCCGACCGACCCCGGGGACCTTGAGCCGGTAACGATCGCCCGTGGGGCCGATCATCGTCACACTGCGTCGGGCGCGCTCGTCGCGCAGCGCCCGCTCCAGACGCGATCGCAACTGGTGCCCCGCGTAAGCGCGCAGCAACTGCTCCCGAGCGTTGCGAACCCCGCCGTAGGCCTCGGGCCTCACCGCCAGATTGCGCAGCTCCGCCAGGCTCAGGAACATCGTCTTGTCGTCGAAATGGTTGGGCACACGGAGCGGCGGCACCTCGCTGCTGGCCACACGCACCATCTGGCCCGACTCGGGCTCGAAGTGCGTCACCCCTCGCAACTGCAGCGTCACCCACGTCGCCTCGGGCAGGTTCCACACCAGCACGTCGGCGCGCTCGGCGGTGCTGTCGGAACGCAGGCGACCTCGGTCGTCCACCCGGCCCACCGCCACGCCGCGGAGCATGATGAGTCGGCCAGGCTGCACCGCCGAGTCGGGGATCGTCGGCGGAGGCTGCGTGTCGTCCGCCGCGTCCGCGTAGAGCACCCAGTCACGCAGCAACACCGGCTGGCCCTTGCGCACCTGCGCCACCACCAGCCGCGTCAGGTCCGCCTGCAGCATCAGCTCCGCCGACTTGTAGAACCGCGGCACCAGGTAGTTCGACAGCGCGTACAGACCCACCATCAACCCCATCCCCACCGCGATCACCGGCAGGAGCAGGATCGTGTAGCTCATCCCCGAGGCGCGGCAGGCCAGCACCTCGCTGTCGTTGGTCAGTCGCGTGAACACCATCGCCGCGGCGAACGCGGCCCCAAAGGGCAGCACGATCACCAGGCACAGCGGCGTCATGAACCCCAGGTAGCGCGGCAGCGACGCGGCGCCCAGCAGACCTTCGCTCATGGGCTTGATCGCCACCGCGAAAGCCATCACCCCCACCAGCGCCGTGGTGCTCAACACCAGCAGGCGAAGCAGGTCCTTGAGGATGTAGCGATACAGCGTCCAGGGCATGCGCCGTCGAGCCTCCGTCTATCCCCGCCGCGAAGGCGAGGCGCTCCGCTGCACCTTGATGAGCTTCTTGATCCCCGTCTGAGCCAGCGCCAGCATCTGATCCAACTGCGGCTTGGTGAACGCCATCCGCTCCGCGGTCCCCTGCACTTCCACGAATCGCCCGCGCCCGTCCATGACCACGTTCATGTCCACCTGAGCCTCTTTGTCCAGTTCGTAGTCCAGATCAAGGCAGACCCGGCCGGCGACCAGGCCCACGCTCACCGCGGCGATGGGCGTGAGGATCGGGTCCTGCGCGATCAGTCCCTGCGCTCTGGCCCAGGCCAGCGCCTGCGTCAGCGCCACGAAGGCGCCGGTGATCGAAGCGGTGCGCGTCCCGCCGTCGGCGTTCAGGACGTCACAATCGCAGGTGACCATGACGCCGGGCATCTTCCGCAGGTCCACCCCGGCGCGCAGGCTGCGCGAGATGAGCCTCTGGATCTCGGTGCCGCGACTGTCGGGGCCTCGCTTCTTGCGTCCGGGCGTCGAGCCCGGGAGCATGGCGTACTCGGCGGTGACCCAGCCGGTGGTCGCGGGCGAACCGTCGCGTGGACGCAGCCAGCCCGGCAGTTCCGTCTCGAGGCTGGCGGTGCACAGCACCCGCGTGCGCCCCTGCTCGATGAGCACACTCCCCGGGGCACGCGAAGCGAAGGGCTTGATCGTCACCGACCGCAGACGGTGGGGCGCTCGAGGCGTGACCATGCCGCATTCCTAGCAGCATCACCCGCTGGCCGCAACCTCCGTCAGTCCCCTCGCGACGGTTCTTATCAGGCGTTGCTGAAGAAATCATCGCCGCTAAACCTCGGGTCGGCCCGACCCGATAGGAAAGCTGTCCCGTCCACGCCGCTCGGGGCCTTGAGTCCAAGAGGGACTTTGGGGTTGATCATCATGACCGCGAACCGTCGTTCCGCTCCGGTCCCCTCCCCCGCCGCCGAAGCCCGCCAAGCGCCACGCCTGCAAGTGCCCGCGATGTACACGCTGCTGCGGGTGCGCCCGCAGGGCGAAGCGCGCTACCGCTGGACCGGGTACGTCTACGACGTGAGCGCCACGGGGATGCGCTTCGAGCTCGACGCGGCGCTGGTCACGGGGAGCGTGGTCGAGGTCCGAGCGATGCTGCCGGGTCACGAGACACTCACGTTCACCGCCAGCGGGCGCATCGTGCGTCACCACGACGAAGCCTCGGAGCCCGGGCCGATCCGCATGGGCCTGGCGTTTGAGCGATTCCGCACCGCCCAGGACAGCCGCCGACTCGCCGACTACCTCGAGCGCTCCGACCTGCGCGCCGCCGCGTGACCGGCAGCGGCTCAAGCCGGGCATGTCCTCATGCCCGGATGCTTCACACCGCCCCCCACCCTTCAAACAGAATCCCCCAGCCGATCACGAAGATCGCCACGTCGGCAAAGACGTGACTGACATGAGCTGCCCAAAGATTGCCCCACCGTGCGGAGCAGCGCGGCAGCGTCAGCGATTGCCGATCCACCGCGACGTGCCACGCCGCCGGCAGAAGCACCATCCACGCTTTGCACAGGAGAAAGACCGTCTTGCCCGCCGTCGTCCCCGGCAGCGCCACCATGCCCACATACGCCCCCACGCTCGCCGCCGGCGTGAGCAACAGCAGCGCCGTAAGGGCACGACTCTTCTTCATGGTCCCATGCTACCGAGGTGCGATCGCCAGGCTAGGCGTTCGTCGACTGTTCGAGGAAGGGGCGTTTGCGGAGCCAGCCGCGGTAGATGTGGGTGCGCATGTCGTAGCGGATGGCGAAGAGCCGAAGCTTGGACGCGAAGTCGCGGCCGTTGAAGGTCAGCGGGTGGATGCCATGCCGCCTGAGCAGCTCTCGGAAGGGCGCGTCGTTGCGGGGATCAACTTTCGAGACGTCGTCCCACATGCCGAAGTACCCGTCGATGTGCTGGTGCTGACCGCTCTCTACCAGGTCGCGGATGACGTCGAACTCGGCAGCCTCGATGTTCATACGCAGGATGGCGATGCACCGGGGCAGGTCCAGCCGCTGCTGCGCGATCCACTCTGACAGCCGCACCGCGGGCACGTCCTCGAAGGAATCCGTGGGTCGATAGAGCGAGTCGCCCAGGCTTCCGGTGCTGTGGTAAAGGCGGATGGTCCCGCTGGCGGGCTTGTGGTGGCAGAGCGCCATGTGCAGCACCGTGACGCCCGGGCGAGCGGCGAACTTCGCCGCGGCGCGGCGGTACGACGCGCCGCCGGCCTCGAAACCGTACGCCGCCACGCGTGGACAGAACCCCGGCAGCACGCGGTCCAGCACGTGCTCCATCTCGTAACCCTCGCGGTGGGTGCCGATGTCGAGGTAGATGATCCGCGCCGCATCGGGCAGGGCTGGCAGGCCCAGGAGCCTGGCGGGGCCCAGGATCATCAGCCTGCGCAGCAGCGCCCGCAGCGCCAGCACGGCGCTGTCGATCAGGACAATGACGCGCACCGCGATCCGCCGACCCAGCCGCGTAGGCACCCATTTTTCGAGCCAGGCCACCAGCGACCAGTTCCAAAGCTTCTGATGCGGGTGCCAGAAGAACCACAGGGCGGGCGTGGCAGGAGCTGGGGGCGAATCCGTGGGCACGGGACAATCCTTGAAGCTGCCCGGCACGGGTGGGACGCCCCGCACCGCTCGGGCGAGGCATTATGGCCAGCCCGACCCGAGGCCACAAGTCATCGCGACTGCCGGCCACGGGCACTTGAGCCTCGGCGCGGCTCAGGCCGATATACGCCCATGATGGCTGGCCCGGACTACATCGTGGACATCCAGTCGCTCAAGCAGCGTGGCGCAGCGCACGAGGCAACGCGGGGATCTTCGTCGCTCACCGGTCGCCCCTGGCTGGCGGTGCACTGGCAGTGCTGCCAAGTCTACACGCGCGTCTATCGCAACGCGGCGGGAACCGCGTACGAGGGACGCTGCCCACGCTGCGGGAAACAGGTCTCCGCCAAGGTGGGTCCGGGGGGGACCCACGCGAGGTTCTTCGAGGCGAGTTGAGGCAGGGGCATCCGGGGGCATCCGGGGGCATCCGGGGGCATCCGGGGATGGGTACATCCCCAGTTTTTGGAGCCGAGCTGTCCACAGCCCGGCGGAGCGTGGAGAAATCCAGCGGATCAATGGAGCCGACCGGGATCGAACCGGCAACCCCTAGCTTGCAAAGCTAGTGCTCTCCCAATTGAGCTACGGCCCCGCGAGGGAGAGGGGATTATAACGCCCTGGCCCGCGCCTCGAAGGGAGCTGACACCTCTCTTCGCCGCGAGCCAACTGGTTGAAAGAAGCCTGTGCAAGTTTGCGGAATTGTGTTACCCTGATTCGAGCGTTGTCCGAGCGTCTGGACAATGTCTCTCGGGGGAGCGAGAAGTGACCAGTACAAACGTGACTATGTCGCTTGACGTGCCACCGCTGAGCGTTGACGGCGTGCTTCCGCGCAGTGTCCTACTGGCGGAGGACGAGCATCTCGTGGCAGCCAACCTCGCGGCGCAGTTGCGCTCGCTGGGCTGCGAACTGGTCGGCCCGGTGAGCAACGGCAGCGAAGCGATCGATTTGGCCAAGCGTCAGACGCCGGACCTGGCACTGCTGGACATCCGCATGCCGGTGATGAGCGGTCTGGAAGCGGCGCAGGTGCTCTTCTGTCAGATGAGCATCCCGGTGGTGGTGCTCAGCGCCTTTAGCAACGCCGCCTTCGTGGAGCAGGGCGCGAAGATCGGAGTGTTCGGGTACCTGCTCAAGCCCGTGGGCGTGGACGAGCTGCGCGCCACGCTGGCGGTGGCCTGGTCGCGCTTCCGTCATCAGGCGCAGCTTCGTCACGAAACCCGGGAGCTGCGCGACGCCCTCGAAGCACGCAAAGCCATCGAACGCGCCAAGGGCCTGCTCATGCAGAAGCTCAACCTCACTGAAGACCAAGCCATGAAGCGGCTGCAGAAACAGGCTCGCGACTCACGACGCAAACTGGCGGATCTGGCACGCGCCGTTATCGAAACCAACGAACTGCTCGGCGATGCACCTTAAGGTAGGTGTATTCCCTAATTCAAGAGTAATGTGCCACTTATGTTGACACCGTCATTCCGCATTCGTTAAAGTCGGCTTGACTCATTGACCGATTGCTCTCTACGTCAGGCTTCTTGTGTTTCGTCTCCAAATAGTGAATGTCTGGCCACGAGTGCCAGTTTCATTCATGCGTCCCTGACGCCGCCGCCTGGCTATCGTACGGACCCCCCCCGACCAGCCAGCGGCGTTTTTTTTGCGCCTGCATCAAGCTTGGCCTCTGTAAAATCGAGTTGAATCGCGAAGAGACGAAGAGCGCTAAGCCACGAAGACCTTCCTGACGAGTCTATGCTCCACTGTCAGATTTCTCCCTTGTCTTCAAATCGTCTTCTTCGTGTCTTCGTGAACGTGGTGCCTTCGCGTTAGAAGTCGATCTCCTGAGCAGCCCCGACGTCTCAAAGCACCGACTCGGCACGGCGGCCCGCGCTGATCCGAAGAGGAGCGGTCGAACCGTTGCCCCATCGCAGTGTGTGGTCCATCGCCCATCCTGTCAGGAAGAGCGTCAGGTGCGCCGCTGCGGGGGCGAAGAATCCCAGCCCCATGAGCCAGGCAGCGTCGTAGAGCATTAGCCCGCGCATGGCTGCGTTGAGCGTCCGGGCGCCCGCCGTGCGACGGTGTCGCAGCGGCGTGGGCATGCTGGTGGCGCGCCACCCCAGCACCGCGAACACCGTGGCCAGGCCAAAGACGATCCACCATTGGCCCGAGTCCTGCTTCAGCGCCAGCGTCCCGCGCGAGGACATCCAACCCACCAGCGCCAGGGTCCAGAAGACCCAGGCGGCGGCCAAACGCCAGACCTCGCGCGGGTGCAGACGCGGACGCTTGCCGCTCTGGGCGTGCGCCATGGCGGTGGCCAGAAGCGTGTGCGTCATCACCAGCCCGATGGGAAACACAAAGCCCAGCGTGGGGCAGGGGACGAACATGTGCCCAGCGCGGACGAGCGAAAGCGTGACGATACCGGTAACCGCGAAGTGCTTGCCCACGGTGTTGTAGAAGAGGATTCCCCCCGCCACCGCCAGGGTCAGCGACACCGATCCGGTGCCCAGGACCGCGGCGGCGGCCAGCGCCGCGAGCAGGCCCACCAGCGCCACGATCACGCCGGTGCGCTGCGACACTCTTCCCGCAGCGATCGGCCGCTCGGGCACAAACAACCGATCGTGGCGGGCGTCGAGCACGTCATTGAGCGCAATGCCGTAGGCGTGCAGCCCTCCCGAGACCAACGCGGTCAACGCCAACACCAGGGGCAGGCCGCCCTCGACCACAAGGCCGCCGCTCACCCCCTGGTCCAGTCCGCTCCGCGCCAGGAACACCACCATCCACCCGTTGCTCACCGCCGACAACGCCAGCCCCGGCCGCGCCAGTTGTGCCACGTCCCAGGATTTCCTAAGCCACCGCGACATCCCTCGGCTCCCGTGAGGCCGCCCCACGCCAACGGCTTGCCTCTTAACGCAACGTGACGATACACTCTGGCTCCATGGCGTCCAGCCGCTCGTCCGCACTCATGCCCCTCCTGCTTGCTTTGTCGGGGATTCTGCCCCTGCACGCCTGCGACAAACGCAACGATCCCTTCGCGGGTCTGAAGGAAGAGTGGTTCCCACCTTCGCCCGGGGAAGTGGCGCGTGACGCCTTTAACGTTTACGACCCCGACAAGCGGCGCAACAGCGTGGCCATGCTCAGCGCCTCGAAGTTCGGCGGCGAGGAGCCTTACGTCCGCACCTACCGCCTGCTGGCGGACGACCCGGACGCCACCGTGCGCGCCGCCTCGGTGCACGCGCTGGGTCTGCACGGGTCGGTGCAGGACGTGACCCTCCTGGTGCGTCGGCTCAGCGATGAGGCCAGCTTCGTCCGCTGGGAAGCCGCCTCGGCGCTTCAGAAGATCCACAGCGCCGAGGAAGCGGTCGCCCCGCTGCTCAAGGCCCTGCGCGAAGACACCGACCCGGACGTGCGGCAAGCGGTCTGTTACGCCCTGGGACAGTATCCCGAGATCCGCGTCTTCACCGCGCTGCTCGCGGCCCTGGACGACCCGCAGTACAGCGTCGCCATGGCTGCGGGAGTTTCACTCAGCACGCTCACCGGCCAGGACCTGGGCGTCGCGGGGCCCGACTGGCTCGCCTGGTCGCAGCAGAACGAGGGCAAACTCTTCGACCAACAGCGGACCTACACCTGGCAGCCCTTCAACAAGCCTCGATCCATCCTCGACAAGGCTCAGTTCTGGAAGAAACACCAGCCCAAGCCCGCGCAAGCGCCCAAGGGCCAGGACGACCGCGTCTCCACCTCCAGCAGCTAAACCCCTCGCGCCCCCGATTCGCCCAGCTCTGGCCGCCCGGCTCTCGCTGCGCCCACGCATCCGTCCTGGGCTTGAGCACCCCGCTATCATGTGGCAATGCCCTCGGATCGTCTTAGCATCCTCTCCACGCCCAAGCTCCACGAGGCTCGATTGATCCTCTCCTTCACCGGATGGATGGACGGCGGAGACGTCTCCACGGGCACCGTTGAACGCCTCGTCGAGCAGACCGACGCTCAGCCCATCGCCATGATCGATCCCGAGGGCTTCTATCTCTACGCCTTTCCCGGGACCATGGAGATCGCCTCGATGTTCCGCCCCGAGATCACCTTGGACGAGGGACTGATCCAGAGCCTGGACCTGCCCAGCAACACGTTCTACTGCGACGAGAAGCGCAATCTTGTCTTCTTCGTGGGCAAAGAGCCGCACCTGAACTGGCAGAGCTTCGCCGACTGCGTCCTGCACTTTTGCGATCGTCTGGGAATCAAACAGATCCTCTCCGTGGGCAGCTTCGGAGGAGCGGTCCCACACACCCGACAGGCTCGCCTGTACATCACCGCCTCCAACCCCCTGCTGCGCGACGCCATGGCCGCCGCCGGCGTGCGACGCTCAGCCTACCAGGGACCCTCGAGCTTCTCCTCGTTCCTGATGACCCTCGTGGAACGTCAGGGCATTCAGATGGCCAGCCTCGTCGCCGAGATCCCCGGCTACCTCCAAGGCACCAACCCCCCGAGCATCGAGGCGGTCACCCGGCGTCTGGCACAGATCCTCAACATCCCCGTCGACCTGGCGGGGATGCGCGGCGAGAGCGATGAATGGGAAGCGCGCGTCAGCGACGAGGTGCGCAAGAACACCAAGCTCGCCAAGCAGATCCGCGAACTCGAGGAGCGTTACGACGACGAACTCATCGGCTCACCCGCCAAAGCCGACGTGCGCGAGCCCGACGAGGACGAAGACGACGACCCCCACTCCCCCTGACCTCGCCCCCCCAGGCCTGGGATGGACCCGTCCTCGGATTCCCAATCACCTGACCGCCTCACCGCGACGCCAGCGCCACGATCCGTCGATACTTCTCCCGAAAGATCAGGGTCCACCGCAGACGATCCTCGCCCATCGCCTCGCGGTCGGCTTCGTAACGCGCCCGCTTCGCCCGCACCCAATCCCGGGGCGGACCCTCGATCACCAGGTCCTCGGGCATCGCGTCAAAGAGCGCCCACATCTCCGCTCGCCGCGGGTGATCCGGGTGATCGTGCATCGCCCGCCAAGCGGCTTTGAGATCGTCGTGAACGTCGATGGCGATGGCCTTGGCGACCGGCGCCACCATCTGATAGAAACTCGGAACACCTTCGCCAAACGGGGCTGCGATCTCGAAAGGATTCACCGTGTCCGTCCACGTCGCCATGTTCGCCGGGGCGTAGACATCGCGTCGGATCGGCAGCCGCCGAAGCTCGAACTGCCTCGGCCCGTCCGGCTCGCCCAGCCTGCGTTGCCAGAGGTTCTGCGCCTCTTCGCTCAGAAGCCAGATCACGAACTGGTTGGCCAATCCCTCCATCGCGGGCCGGCCCTGACGCTGCGCCAGCTCCTGGCTCGGCGCCCCGCGCAGGATGCTGATTGGGTCGGCGTTGATCTGCGACATCCGCGGCGGATCGAAGTAACCCACCCGACCCGCACGCACCGAGCCCGCCTGGAATCGTCCGTAGAAATCGATGCACATCCCCGCCGCCGCCTCGCCCGCCGACACGTCCACCGGAACTTTCGTGGCGCTGGAAGTGAAATACCGCGCGTTGGCGAACACCCGACGCAGCAGCCGCCAGCCCTCGGCCCAGCCCAGACGCCGAATCACCGCGTCGTACGCCGCCGCCGCCGACCCGGAATGGCCCGGATCGCTCAGCGCCACCTGACCGAAGTAGGCCGGCCTCTGCAGGTCGTCCCATGCCCGCGGCGCGGGCAGCTCCAGCATCGTGTGCAGATCGTTGTTGTAGATGATCCCGAAGCTCGCCAGCACCACGCCCACCCACTTCAGCTCCTTGTGATACAGCGGCGCATCGCCGATCAGCGGCGATGGATAGACGCGCTGCAGCAGCCCCTCGGGCAGTTCGATCGGAACCGTGACGGAGAACTTCACCTCCTGATCGTCGAGCTTGAAACTTACGCCGCGCGCCAGCGTGTCGTGCTCGAAGTCGCCCCCGCCGAAGAACAGGTCGTACCCGATGCCGCCGATGGGCCGCCCGTCGCGCTGGGCGTTGCGAGCCTCAGCCTCGAAGGCGCTCAGGACCATCTTGCGCATATCGCTGGTTCCGCCTGAGGCTCGCCAGTCGATCCGCACCGGGCTCAGGCCCCGCGATCGGCGATGCTCGTTGAAGCCGCGCGCGGTCTCCGAGCGGATCTGCTCATTGTGCGGCGAGACGATCACCAGGTGGTTCGACCCGTCGGGCAACAACGCCACGTCCCGCGACGCGGGCCGCAGCAGAAACGGCACGCCCACGATCACCGCGAGCAATCCGAGGATGACGCCCCGGGTCCATCCATCACTCATGACGCTGACCCTCGTTGAGAAGCCCCCCACCCCTCGAAACCATCATACGGCCAAGGCGCCCAGCGGGTAGTCTGGTGCCATGTCCCAAGCCCACGACCTGGAGATGATGCGAATCGCGCTGGAGCAGGCGCAGCGCGCCGCGATGCTCGACGAAGTGCCCGTGGGCGCGGTGGTCTATCGCGTGGGTCAGGTGCTCGCCGCCGCTCACAACCGTCGCGAGATCGACCAGGACCCCACCGCACACGCCGAGGTGCTCGCCCTGCGACAAGCGGCAACAAAACTCAACTCCTGGCGACTGGAAAAGTGCAGCATCGCGGTGACGCTCGAACCCTGCCCCATGTGCGCCGGCGCTCTGGTCAACGCGCGAATCGAGCGGCTGGTCTACGGCGCCGCGGACCCCAAGATGGGCTGCGCCCGCACCCTGCACCAGCTCTGCGACGAGCCCCGCTTCAACCACCGACTCACCCTCGTCACCGGCGTCCTGGCGCAGGAGTGCAGCGAGATCCTCACCCGCTACTTCCGTGCCAAACGCTCGACGCCTTAGCCCTCTAAAGCGTTTTCACCACAGAGAGCACAATGCACACAGAGGACAGCCACGCGAGATTCTCCAGCTCTCCTTCTTGTCTCGTCTGAGTGTGCTGCGTGTGCTCCGTGGTGAAGAACGCATCACCCCGTCGTGCGCAGACCCGCAGCGACGCCCTGGATGGTCAGGCGGATCAGGCTGCGCAGCTCCGCGAGCTTCTGGGGCGACCCCTGGATCGCCTCGTGCCTGGCCCTGCGCAGCAGCTCCACCTGGAACAGGTTCAGGGGATCGATCAGCGGGTTGCGGTGCCGGATGGAGTGCCTGAGCCAGGGGATGTCTTGAAGAAGGCTCGCCACGCCCATGATCGAGCAGACGGCGCGACGGCTGGCGCGGAACTCGCTCAGGATGCAGCGCCACACCTCTGCGGCGTCGGGCAGGTCCGCCGCCAGACGGGCGTAGTGCTGCGCGATGGCGGGGTCCGTCTTGGCCAAGGCCAGAGCCGCGTTGTCGATCGTCGCCCGGAAGAAGGGCCAGCCTCGGTACATGTCGCGCAGCAGCTTCGTGCTGCCCGGGCTCTGCCGCGTCATGCGCGCCACCGCGGCGCCCAGCCCGTACCACGCCGGGATCATCTGCCGACATTGCGTCCAACTGAACACCCAGGGGATGGCGCGAAGGTCGCCCAGCGTCTGCGACGGGGCGCGTCGCGCCGGGCGCGACCCGATCTGCAGCCGCTCGATCTCGCCGATGGGCGTGGCGGCGCGGAAATATCCTAAAAATCCCGGGTGATCCACGAGCCGGCGGTACGCTTCGAGCCCCTGCTGCGCCAGCGCGTCCATGCCCTTGAGCCAGCGGCGCGGCAGACGCTGACGCGGGGCGGCGGTCACCTGCAGCAGCGCCCAGAGCACCTGCTCGAGGTGGCGGTGCGCGATGCGCGGGTCGTCGTAGCGTTCGGCGAGCACCTCGCCCTGCTCGGTGATGCGCACGGCGCCGCCCACGGTGTGCTCGGGCAGCGAGAGGATGCTGCGCGCCGCGGGTCCCCCGCCGCGGCCGAGCGAACCGCCCCGCCCGTGGAAGACCACCACCCGCACCCCGGCGCGCTTCCCCGCGGCGTGAAGCTCCGCCTGGGCGCGGTAGAGCTCCCAGCACGCCGCGAGGTACCCGCCGTCCTTCGTGCTGTCGGAATAACCGACCATCACCACCTGCTCGTGGCGCTGCGCTCGCAGATGTCGGCGATAGTCCGCCTGACTCAGGATGCCCGCCAGCGCCGCCCCGGCGTTCCGCAGGTCCGCGATGGTCTCGAACAGCGGCACGATGGGCAGTCGATGCCGCGGCGCCAGCCCGCAGCGGTGCGCCAGCCAGAGCACCTCGAGCACGTCGCTGGGCTGTCGCGACATGGAGACGACGTGCCCGCCGAAGACCTCCATGCCCAGCCACTGCGCCGTCTGGCGCAGCAGGTCGAAGAGCTCGAGCGTCTGCCTCGCCTCGGCGCTGAGCCGACCACGGTCGATCGCGGCGGCGCGACGCATCGTGCCGCGCAGCAGTCGCTGCTTCTGCTCCTCGGTCAGGGCGGCGTAGTCGTCGCACAGGCCCATCACCCGGAAGATCGAGACCAAGGCCTTCTCGTGGTATCGCGAGTCCTGGCGCAGGTCGAGCCTGAAGAGGTGCAGGCCGAAGACGCGGATCTGCCAGAGCCAATCGGTCAGGTCGCCCTCGACGATGCGGCAGCCCCGCGCCTCGACGATGCTGTCGTGGATCAGTTGCACGTCGTCGAGCAGTTCGGAGGCGCGGCCATACGCCCCGCGCGGCGGACGCGTCATGTCGCTCAGGGTGTGCGACTGCTGCAAGCGCCACACGACCACGCGGAGGAAGCGGCGATAGACCTCGCTGGGCGGGTCCTCTTCGACCATCGGGACCACTTCGGGCCAGGCCTGAATCGCCTGTTCCAGCCGCTGCCCGAGCGCCGCCTTGACCGGGACGCGGCGGCTGGAGACCGACAGCAGCTGCGCCACGCGCTGCGCCTGCTCCAGGTGCAGCTCGATGGCGGCGCGGCGGTTCATCAGGATGGCGCGGGCGGTGACCTCGGGGGTGACGTCGGGGTGCCCGTCGCGGTCGCCGCCGATCCACGACCCGAAGCGCAGGAACGCCGGCAGGTCGAACGCGCGGCGCGGGTAGGCGTACCGCAGCGCCTCGAACACGTCACGGTAGACGCGCGGCGCCACGCGCCAGATCGACCGACCCACGACGATCCCCCGGTTGACCTCGTTGAGCACGGTGGGCGGCGAGGGACGCAGCAGGTCCGACTGCCACATCGCCGTCAGCTCGGCGCGGATGCGAAGATCAAGTGTGGCGCGCTCGCGCGGCGTCAGATCGTCGCGGCCGGCCTCGACCAGGTCCTCGCGCACCAGTCGAAGCTTGTCGCGCACGACACGACGCTTGGCCTCGGTCGGGTGCGCCGTAAGGACCGGCTCGAGCCACAAGCGGTCGAGCACGCGCTGCATCGCCCCGGCGCCGAGCCCGCGCCGGCGCAGGCGCAGGATCGCCGCGGCGATCGACTCGGGCCGCGCCCGCTCCGGCTGTGATCGGTCCCGCTGACGCAGCACGCGGACGCGGTGCCGGTCCTCGCAGAGATTGACCAGGTCCAGCGAGACGCAGAGCGCCCGAATCGCCGGGCGCGCCTCGCGGAGGTCCTGAAGCTCCAGCCGCCGCCGCAACGACCGCCCCCGCGCCGAGCCGCCTCGGCCGCGCCCGCTCGGACCGCGCAGCACACGCAGCAGACGCAGCACCCGCGGCCCGTGCTGCTCAAAGATCACCTCGTCCAGCAGCCGCAGCAGTCGCTGGATGTCTTGGCGCAGACGAGCATCGATGGCCATGGCCGCCCCTCCTGGACCGGGCGACGATCATACCGGATCGATCCACACGAGATGCGGCGCAGTTAGCGGACGTCACAGCTTCGCGGAGGGGAGTGCGAGTCCGATTCTGAGTTATCCCTCGACACGCGTGAGCCGATGAACTCATGGGACCGCCTTCCGAGGCTTGGGAGCGAGGCCTTGAGACCGTTGCGCGATCGACAAGCTGATCATGGCTTTGCCATGCTGCTGGTGCTGCTGGCGGTGGTGCTGGCGGTGACGTTGGCGGCGGGGTTCCTCGCCACTCAGAGCACCTCCGCGGGCATCGCGCGCAACGTCAACCGTAACGCCAGCGCCCGCGCCATCGCCGAGTCCGGGCTGGCCAGCGCGCTGGCGTACATCGAAGCCCACCCCGACTGGCGGACGCTGCAGACCCACGGCGCCTGGGTGCTCGATCAGTCGCTCTCGGGCGGGACCTACACCGTGGTGGTGATGGACGGCCAGGACAGCGACGGCGACGGCGTGGTCGAGAGCGACGGCGACCTGGCGGACGATCCGGCCGACCCCGCCACCGTCATCGTCACCGCCAGGCACAACGGCGTGGCTCACGTCTCCAGGGCGGTGGTCACCTCCTCCAACTCGCTCAGCGGCTCGATCACGCTGCTGATGGTCGTGGCGGACACCGATTCGCTCACGCCCCTGGAGGAGTCGCGCAAGAGCCTGATCGAAAGCTGGGGCTGGACCGTCACGCTGGTGCGCGGCGACGCCTCGCAGCCGACCTTCGACACGGCGCTCACCGGCGTCCACGTCGTCTACGTGCCCGACGACGGCGGCAGCAGCCTCACCGGCACGCGACTGGCGGGCACCGAGCTGGGCGTGGTCTACGAAGAGGGCGACATGAACGACGAGCTGGGTCTTTCCAGCTCGCAGAGCTCCTACACCGACAGCGTCGTGCGCATCGTAGACACCACGCACTACATCACCTCGCCCTTCGCCATCGGCGAGCTGACGGTCGGCAGCGTCGCCGGTCGCATCGAGCATCTCTCGGGCACCGTCGCCGGGGCGGCGCGGCCGCTGGCGTGGAAGGTCGGCACGGAACTGCGTGTGGTCTCGGCGCTGGAGGTGGGCCAGGCGATGGTCAGCGGGTCGGCTTCACCGGGGCGGCGGGCGCTCTCGCCCTTCTCGGGCTTCTCCATGGACCACCTCACCGACGAAGGCAAGCAACTGCTCAAGCGCACCCTCGAGTGGGGCGCACAGTCGGGCATCAGCACCGACTCCGTCACGGCCCTGAACAACTGGACCTCCAACAGCAGCATCCCGTTGGTGGCGGGCGAGGACCGCCTGCTCGTCGTGGTTGCGGGCGCCGAGACGCACACCTCGCTCACGAGCCTGACCTACGGCCACCAGGCGATGACGCTCGCCTGCTCGGCTTACGAGTCCACCGGCGTGGGTAATCGGACCTATGTCTACTACCTGCGCGAGGCGAATCTTCAGGCCGCCAGCGATTCCACGCTCCGCGCCACCTGGACCAGCGGGTCGCGCACCGATCCCAGCTTTGCGTCCCGCTTGTACGCCAAGGTGAGCCAGGCCACGCCCATCCGCGCCGCGGTGACCGCCACCAACGCCGGCCCGCCCGCCATCACCTGCGCTTCGGTCGAGACCTCGCGCGGCGACATGGTCGTCTCGGCGGCTCGCGTGGGCGAACCCAATCGTTCCTACACCTGGACCGCCCCGCTGGTGGAGGGCCTGGAGGAGAAGTTGTCGAGCACGACGCAGACCGCGGCGGACTACTCCGTGCCCACCGGCGTGGCCGGCGTCATCGCCCAAGCCACCTGCAATGCGCCCAACCGTCAAGCGATGGCCACCGTCGTGGTTCAGCCAAGCTCCAAGAGCTCCGGCGGCGTCATCCCGCAATTGCTCGTCCTCTACGAGTTCGACGAGTCGCCCCCGGATGTCGAGCTCGTGGGGCACTGGACTCTGGACGACAACGGCAGCGGCGGCGCCATCGCCTTGCAAAACATCCTCACGCTCTCCTCCAGCGCCCGCATCGAGGGCTACCGCGGCGCCCAAGGCGCCTTCGGCGGCAGCAATCAAAACCTGCCCGTCACGCTCCTGAGCAACACCAACTCCAACTGGGGCATCAGCCTGAGCAACAACGCCTATCTACAAGGCTCCACCTACAACCGACCCGGCGCCAATCCCTCCTCGGTGGTGAGCGTCTCAGGTTCCGCGGTGATTACCGGCGACCGCTACGAACAGTCCGTGCAGTTCACGCTGCCCACGGTCGCTGCTCCCACGGGCATGCCCGGCAGCCAGGGCGATAAGGTCTTCAACAGCGGCAACCACAGCATCAACAGCGACGCCACCTACAGCAAGCTCACGATCAACAACGGCGCCGTCGTGACCGTCAACGGCGACGTGCGCGTTCAGGTGACGGGCGACGTGACGATGAACGGCGGATCGATCGTCGTCTCCAACGGGTCACGCCTTCGCCTCTACACCAACGGCAAAGTGGACATCAAGAACAGCTCGACGATCAACGCCGACAGCCAGGCCGTCGCTCGCTTCGAGCTGCACCAGTACAGCAACACCAAAGACACCCTGCTTCGCAACAACACGGTCGTCGCGGGCTACATCCGCACCGGGCGAGATCTCACCCTTAGCGACAGCGCGGTGCTCTACGGCCGAGTGTTCGTCGGCGACGACCTGACCATGAGCGGCAGCACCCGCCTGCGCGTGGACCTCGATCAGCCGGGCTTTGGCATCGTCCCCGTCGCCGACGCCACCGGCACCAGCCCCGCTCTGGCGCACAGCACCGTCACCTTCAGCCAGAGCGGTGCTCGCGCCCACACCGGCACGTCGATCCGATTCAACGGCAGCAACGACTTCGTCCGCATCCCCCACCACACCAGCTACCTCCTCGACCACGGAACCGTCAGCTTCTGGTTCTACAGCGAATCGCTCTTGGGCAACCGCGCCCTTTTCTCGAAAGACTCTTCCGGCTACGACACCGGCGGACACCTGCACGTCTACACCTCGGGCAATACCCTTCGCGCCCGAGTTCAGACCAGCGGCTCCTCGCCCTACGGCACGGGCAACGACTTCGAGGCCAGCGCCAGCGGGCTGAGCACCTCGACCTGGTACCACGTCGCGGTCACCCTCGGCGCGGGCGGCTTTCGTCTCTACCTCAACGGCGCTCTGCAGCAGACCATCGACTACCCCGGCGGACTGGGCGCCAGCTCGGGCAACATCGGCAACTACCAGCCCATCGTCCTGGGCGCGGGAACCTCCACGGCAGGCGACCTCACCCATCTTCCCGTCAACGAACACTTCCAGGGACGCCTGGACGACGTGCGCATCTACAACGCTGTGCTCGACGCCCCGCAGGTGCAACGCGTCTACCAGGGTCAGGACATCGGCGACCGCACCGAGCCGAGCTACCTCGTCAAAGACACCAGCGGCTTGGGCACCGCTCTGGACCTCTCCGTCGGCAACACTCAAGCCGTCGCCTGGGTCACCGGCGGAGGACTCACCTTCAACAGCTCCACCCTCCTTCGCTCCGCGGGCCCACCCGACAAGGTCCGCAACGGTGTCACCGCCACCGGCGAGTACACCCTTGAAGCCATCGTCAATCCCGCCTCGCTCGCAGGCTCGGGCAGGCTGCTCTGGTACGGCCCGAACTCCGGCACCAACACCAACCTCGACCTCTACCAGGCCGGCGACCAACACGCCCTCCGCGCCCGCACCAGCACCACCGGCACCAACCCCCCCGCCATCAGCAGCGACGGCGGTGTCGTCGCCGGTGAGCGTCAGCACCTTCTGGTCACCTTCGGCAGCGACAAGCTCCGCATCTATCGCAACGCGGTGCTGGTGAAAGAGCAGGACGTCACCGGCAACCTGCTCACCTGGGACTCGACCTACAACCTTGTGCTCGCCAATCTTCCGCTGGGCACCAACCCATTCCTGGGCACCTTCGAACGCTTAGCCATTTACGACCGCGCCATGAACCAGGAACAACTCGAAAACCTCAACGCCGGCCTCCCCCCCGGCGACGGCGCCGGCGTCTCCACCAGCTACCAGGCGCGCTGGATCGATTAGCGTTACGCGAGGCTCGACTTCAGAAACTCACCTCCACCTGCAGCGTGACGGCCAACGCGTCGTCCGCTCCCGCGCCGCCGGGGTTCACGATCCATTGCACGTCGGGCTTGATGACGAAGAAAGGCGTGAGCTGAAGTTTGTAGAAAAGCTCGTAGGCGAGTTCTTCGTTGTCGGTGAAACCACTTCCGGGGGCGTCGGAGAGTTCGCCGTGGTTGATGGCGAAACCGATGGCGTCGTCGTCACGGCTGGGGATCGGGCCGGTCCAGACCAGGCCGGCGGCGGCGTGGAACCAGACTGACGAAAGCTCATCATCGTCGGTGTGGCCCAGGTGGACGAAGAGTGTCAGACCCTGTGCGTCGTCTTCGCCTTGGGGGTCTTCTTTGAGGAGCGTCTGATCGAGGATGGCGTAGATTCCCGCGGTGCCGTCGCTGGTGGAGCCGTCGAAGGCGGGCAGGTCGCCGGTGTGGCCCCAGGCGCCCAAGGCGATGCGACCAGAGAGATGGTCCGCGAGCGTGTAGGCGTAGCGGACTTCACCGATGAGGTACCAGTCGGAGGGGCTGTCTTCAAAGAAGGTCTTGGGGCCTTGGTCGCCAGTGGTGACGCCTTCGCCCAGAGCGCCGTCGAACCAGCCCACGCCGAAGGATAGACCCCCGATGGGCGGCTGGACCCAGAGGACCACGCCGGTGGCGGCGTCGGGGTAGGTGGGTAGAAGCGGATTGGTGACGGTGGTGGGGCTGGCGCCGTGGATGAATTCACCGGCGTATAGGGGCAGTCCAAACTCGAGGTTGGCGTCGATTTTTCCAGCCTTGAGGCGGAAAAGCTCCTCGAAGAAGAGCTGCTGGTACCAGAGTTCGTCGAGCTGAGTGCGGCCGTCCGCGTCGTAACCGCTCAGTCCCATGACGTCGCCCACCTCATCGCTGGCGGATTGGCCGTTCTGGTGCTGGAAGGTGACGCTGAACAGGCCGCCCTCCCAGCCGAGCATCTTCTGCGTGTCGAAGAAGAAATAGAGGTCAAATAGATAGCGAAGCGCCTCGCCCTGGGTGTCAGCCCCACCGGCGAGGTTGACGGTGTAGTCGAAGATGAGAAAGCCCTCGAAGGTGAAGCCCGCGTTTTCGAGTTGGGGTCGGGTGCCGAGCCAGTCGCCGGTGAGGTTTTCGCCTTCGAGCCAGGGGGTGTGTTCTTGGATAGAGGGTTCCCGTCCTTCTTCTGCATGCACAGAAAGAGCAGAGGCCAGCAGCGTCACGGAGCAGATCACGATCAGACTTCGGGAGAGATTCAAGGGAGTGTCCCTTTCATATGAGCCGTGGCAGCGGATCGCCAACAACGAGGAGCGATGATCGTTGACGATGGAGCCCGCGTCAAGCGTAAGACGATCAATTTGTCTGATGATGTGATGGCCAAGCCGACGCAGTGGTGGGCCGCTGGCGTTACTCCTCGAGCTGGTAGCCCGGTGAGTAGTTGGGCGATTCCTTGGTGATCATGATGTCGTGGGGGTGCGACTCGGCCATCGAGGCGCCGCTGACGCGAACGAAGCGGGCATTCCTGCGGAGCTCCTCGACGGTCTGCGTGCCGCAGTAGCCCATGCCGGCCCGGAGTCCGCCGACCATTTGGTAGACGAAGTCCGAGAGCGGCCCGCGGTAGGGGACGCGGCCCTCGACGCCTTCGGGGACGAACTTCTTGGGCCCCCCGGAAGTGCCGGTCTGACCGTAACGGTCGGCGGAGCCGGCCATCATGGCGCCTTCGCTGCCCATGCCGCGATAGCTCTTGTAGCGTCGCCCCTTGTGGATGATCATCTCGCCCGGGGATTCGTCGAGACCGGCGAAGAGCGAGCCGAGCATGACGCACGACGCACCGGCTGCGATCGCTTTGCTGATATCGCCGCTGTGACGCACGCCCCCGTCGGCGATGATCGGCGTCCCGGCGCTCGCCGCGCCCGCGACGGCCCCGAGGATCGCGGTGATCTGCGGCACGCCCACGCCCGAGACGATGCGGGTGGTGCAGATCGACCCGGGGCCGATGCCCACCTTCACCGCGTCGGCGCCGGCGTCGATCAGCGCCAAGGCTCCGTCGCGCGTCGCCACGTTGCCCGCGATGACCTCGATGTTGAAGCGCCGCTTGATCGCCTTGACCGTCTCGATCACGTTTCGGCTGTGGCCGTGCGCGGTGTCCACCACGATCACGTCGACCTCGGCGGCGATGAGCGCCTCGGCGCGTTCGATCCCCCCGGAAGTTTGCACGCCCACGGCGGCGCCCACGCGGAGTCTGCCGCGCGAGTCCCGGCACGCCAGCGGAAACTGCGCGAACTTGTCGATGTCGCGCATCGTGATCAGGCCCACCAGCCGCTGCTGCGCGTCCACGAGGAGCAGCTTCTCCACCTTGGCTTGATAGAGGATCGCCTCGGCCTGTTCGAGCGTGGTTCCCGGGGCGGCCATGACCAGGCGGTCCTTGGTCATCACCTGCTGGATCGGCTGCTCCTTGTCCGGCAGGAACTTCATATCGCGTCGGGTGAGGATGCCCACCACTCTGCCGGTGCTCGTGCCGTTGTCGGTGATGGGCACGCCCGAGACGTTCTGAACCTGCATCAGTCGCAGCGCTTCCTTGACCGGCGCTTCCGGGGGCAGCGTGACCGGATCGGTGATGACGCCGTTGGCGGAGCGCTTGACCTTGGCGACCTCGCGCACCTGGGCGTCGGGCGAGAGGTTCTTGTGGATCACGCCCAGGCCACCCTCCTGCGCCAGCGCGATGGCCAGCGCCGCTTCGGTGACGGTATCCATCGGGGCCGAGAGCAGCGGGATGTTCAGGCGGATCTTGCGCGTCAGTTGCGTCGAGACGTCGGTCTGCGCCGGGACCAGATCGCTGCGTCCGGGCAGCAGAAGCACGTCGTCGAAGGTGATGCCCTCGCCGACGATCTTGCTCGACAACAGCGTGGCCTGGGAAGGATCGAGTGAAGAGTTGGCTTCCATGTAGCAATGTTGCCCGGCGAGGGCGGAGGTGTCAAATCACCAGCCGGTCCAATCCGAGTATTCTGTCTGCATGCCTACGCCGCGGCTCTATTTCGCCTCGACGGTGCTCCTGGTGGTGGACATGCAGGAGAAGCTGCTGCCGCACATGCTCGACCCGGCGGGAACGCTCTCGCGTGGTGCGCTGCTGGTGGATGCGTTCAAGGCGCTGAAGCTGCCGATCATGGTGACGGAGCAGTACCGCAAGGGACTGGGCGCGACGGTGCCTGAACTGGCGGGAAAGCTTCCTCCGGGACATGAGAAACTCAAGTTCAGCGCGTGCGTGGAGCCGGTGCGACAGGACTTGCAGCGGTTGGGCGCGCGGGCGGTGGTGGTGGCGGGGATCGAGGCGCACGTGTGCGTGATGCAGACGTGTCTGGACCTGCTCGACGCGGGGCTGACGGTGGCGGTGGCTCTGGACGCGGTGTGCTCACGGCGCAGGAGCGACATGGACGCGGCGGTGCTGCGCATGACCCAGGCGGGCGTGCTGCCGACCACCGCAGAGGCGGCGATCCTGGAACTGGTCCACGAAGCGGGCACGGAGCGATTCAAGGCGGTGCTGCCGCTGATCCGGTGACGCACGATGTTATATAGCCCAGCCATCCCGGCTGGGTCCTGAGATGAGTTTGACGCAAAAAAAAGGCCCAGCCAAGATGGCCGGGCCATATCAACAGGGATGCCGATCACAGGCCCCGTGCGGGGTTCGCATCACTGGCCGGCGGCGGGGACAGCTTCCTCCTTCATCGCGGCTTTGCGGGAGAGCTTGACGCGGCCCTGCTCGTCGATGCTCAGCACCTTGACGCGCACGGTGTCGCCGAGCTTGACCACGTCGTCGACCTTCTTGACGAAGCCCTCGGCCAACTCCGAGATGTGGCACAGGCCGTCCTGCCCGGGGATGACCTCGACGAAAGCGCCGAAGTCCTTGATGGTCGTGACCCTTCCGGTGTAGACGGCGCCGACCTTGACCTCGGCGCAGAGTCGCTCGATCTCTTCGACAGCCTTCTCGGCTTTGCCCGCGCCGACGGCCGAGACGATGACGGTGCCGTCGTCGTCGACCTCGATGGTGGCGCCGGTGGTCTCTTCGAGGGAGCGGATGGTCTTGCCGCCGGGCCCGATGAGCTTGCCGATCTTCTCGGGGTGGATGTGCAGGGTGAGGATGCGCGGGGCGTACTTGGAGATGGTCGGCCGATGCGAGGGGATGGCAGCCAGGATCATCTGGATGATCTCCAGACGATTCTTCTTCGCCAGCTCAAAGGTCTTGCGGATCTGCTCCACGGACAGGCCGCGGATCTTCAGGTCGAGCTGGATGGCGGTGATGCCCTGCGAGGTGCCGGTGACTTTGAAATCCATGTCGCCGAAGTGGTCTTCTTCGCCCTGGATGTCGGTGAGGTAGACCTCGTTCTGGCCGGGCTGGTCCGCGGTGATCAGGCCGATGGAGATTCCCGCCACGGGCCGCTTGATGGGCACGCCCGCGTCCATGAGCGCGAGGGTTCCGCCGCAGGCGCTGGCCATGCTCGAGGAGCCGTTGGACTCGAGGATGTCGCTCACGACGCGGACGGTGTAGGGGAACTGCTCCACAGGCGGGAGCACGGGAAGCAGGGCACGCTCAGCGAGCTTGCCGTGGCCGATCTCCCGGCGACCCGGGCCGGTGATCCGCTTGGCTTCGCCGACGGAGAAGGGCGGAAAATTGTAGTGCAGATAAAACTTCTCCGCGTACTCCTCGCCCAGGCCGTCGACGATCTGCTCGTCCTTGCCGGTGCCCAGGGCGATGGTGACCAGGGCCTGGGTCTCGCCGCGCTGGAACAGCGCCGAGCCGTGAACCCGCGGCAGCACGCCCACGTGGCACTCGATGGGTCGGAGCTGATCGTACCGTCGGCCGTCGGTGCGGACGCCGGCACGGATGATGTCGCGGGTGATCTTCTCTTCGAGGTCCTGCACCGCGAGCTTGGCGTGCGCCAGGCGCTGCTCGTAGGCCTTGACTTGCGCGAAGGTGGCGCTGTCGCCGGGCTTGGGGAAGTTCGCCTCGAAGAAGGCCTTGATCGCCTGGTCGACTTTCTCGGCGCGCTGCAGCTTGGTGCCCGCGAAGGTCTTGGCCTCACGCAGCGGACCCGCGAGCTTGCCGCCCACCAATTCCGCCACGTCCGCCGCCGGGAGCGACAGGTCGCACACCTTGGGCTTGCTGCCGCTCTTGACCCGGAGGTCCTCGATGGCCGCCGCGATCTTCTGGATGTGCTCGTAACCGAAGGCGATCGCGTCGGCCACCACGTCCTCGGGCAGCTCGTGAGCGCCGACCTCGATCATGTTCAGGCCGTCCTTGTGCCCGCACAGCAGCATGTCCAGGTCGGAAAACTCGTTCTGTGCCGCGGTGGGCATGACGACGAAGCGCTTGTCCACCCGCGCCACGCGCACGTTGCCCACCGGCCCCTCGAAGGGGATGGAGCTGATGTGCAGGGCCGCGCTGGCGGCGATCCCCGCCAGGACGTCCGGCTCGTTCTGACCGTCCGCCGCCAACACCCAGCACTGCACCTGGACCTCGTCGAAGAAGCCCTTGGGGAACAGCGGCCGCAGCGGGCGGTCGATGTTGCGCATGGTGAGCGTTTCTTTCTGATTCGGGGCGCCCTCGCGTTTGCGGAACCCGCCGGGAAACTTGCCCGCCGCGGAGAGCTTCTCGCGATAGTCCACGGTCAGCGGGAAGAAATCGATCCCCGGTCGCGGGGCTGCCCGAACCGCGGTGCCCAGCACGACGGTCTCGCCGTAGGTGACGACGACCGCGCCGTCGGCCTGCTTGGCCCATTTGCCGGTCTCGATGCTCAGTGTGCGACCGCCGACTTCCAACTCAACACGAGCGTATGCCATGAAAGGATGTCCTCTGCCTCTGGTGGGACTGGTGTTCCGCCGCGTCGCCCAGTGGCCCTACGTCGCGGGGAAGCCCAGTCCCTCTTGCACAGGCAGACGACAGAAGGCTGCAAGCGCTGCGGGAGTGGCCAACGCTCAGAGCCGACTGCCCTCTGCCTTGTCGTTCACGGACAACGCGTCCGTGCGGGCCGGGCCGATTCGCTGTCGATCCCGATCGGAGGTTCTCGCGAAGACGCGAAGAGCGCGAAGGGGATTCTGTTTTCAAGTCTCTCCTGGCGTTCTTCGCGCCTTTGCGAGACACCGACTTTCGTCCTACTTCCTCAGTCCCAGTCGTCCGATGACTTCCAGGTACTTCTCACGGTTCACTTGTTCGAGGTAACGCAGCAGCCCGGTGCGCTTGCTCACCATCATCAGCAGCCCGCGCCGCGAAGCGTGGTCCTTGCGGTGGTTCTTCAGGTGGCCGGTCAGGTCGTTGATCCGCTCGGTGAGCAGGGCGATCTGAATCTCCGGCGAACCCGAGTCCGTGTCGGTTCGGCGATATTCGCTGATGAGTTGCGTCTTACGTTCCGCGGTGACAGCCATGGTGTGCTCCTTGAATCGCCTGCGTCCCCGCGGAAGCTCCCGTGTCACAAGGGAGGGCCGGGACGAAGCTCGGTTAAGCACAGCAGTGTAGACCCGTTTCATGAATGACGCAAACGAAGATGGGTGATGGATATAGGATTGTCGCGGGTCAGGGGGACGAGCGGCGCAGCCAAAGAGCGAGCCGTGGCGAGCCAAAGAGCGAGCAGCGCAGACCCCCCGCCCCGCGACGAAGAATCTTCCAGGTCACAAGACTACTGCTGCACATGATGCGACATGAACTGGGCGTATTTTTCTTTGCCCATGTAGCGCACGAGGATGGCGGGCGTCACGCGGGTCAGGTCCACAAGCATCAGGCCGTCGAGCACGTCGCCGAAGTCCGGGTCCACGTTGAACCCCAGCAGCTTGGCGTTGAGCCGAAGGTACTGCCGGAGCAGCACCGGCATCGACAGCCGATCTGCTTCGATGTCGCGCACCAGTTCGTCCACCTCGTCCACGCCACGCACCAGCGTGGAGACGGCTCGCTCGTCGAAGTCGCGTCGCGGCGCCAGTCGGGGCGGATGGCGCGGGGAGAGGAGCTTGGACAACCCGCCCGGAGCCGCTTCACTGGCTTCGAGGAACGCCATGAGCAGCCAGCGGGTGAGCGAGGAGTAGCGGTTGGAGATGCTCACCGGTCCAAAGAGCCTGCGGTAGCGGGGATGGTGCGCCACGTAGAGCGCGATGCCGCGCCAGAGCAGCGTGAGCGGCGCGAAATCACGCTGGTACTCCACGCGCACGAAGGAGCGTCCCAGCTCGATGGCGGGGTTGAGCTGCGCCAGCAGATCGCCCTTGCTGCGGAAGTGAAAGAGCGTGGAGGTGTAGAGTCCGCTCACGCCCTGGCTCGCCACGATGCGGTCGGTCAGGCCCATGCGGTAGGCGCCGACGATCAAACGCTTCTCGTGGTTCCAGACGAACAGGTGCAGGTAGTGCGGGTCGAAGCGGTCCAGGTCCACCTCGCGTCCGGTGCCCTCGCCGACGGCTCGGAAGGCGATCTCACGCAGGCGGCCGATCTCACGCAGCAGCGCCGCGCCCTGCTCCGCCGCGAAGTAGTGGACGCTCAGATCGCCCACCGAAGCCAGTCGCTGATGCACGGGCAGGCGGGCCACCTCGTCCTCGAGCCGTTCCACGGGCACGGGGTCGATCACGGGGGCCGTCGCGGCGTGGGGAGCCTGGGATTCCTCGTCCTTCTCGGCGCTCCCCGCTTCGCCCCGGCCCTGAAGGATGTAGGTGCGGACGCGCAGGTAGGCGGTCATCTCCCCGGGATTGTCAAAGCGTTCCCAGCGTTGCGGGGCGATCACGTTGCCCACCCGCAGCGTCACCTTGCTGTGGCGTTTCTTCACCAGCTCACGCGGCAGCATGAGCGTGCGCAGACGCGGGTGCATCAGCCCGAGCAGCTCGAAGAGCCGCGAGTTGCGTCCCTCGAAGTAGACGGGCAGCACCGGGGCCTTCGTACGCTGTACGATCCGTGCGACCGTCTCGCTCCAGGGCGGGTCCATGATGCTGCGTCGGCGCAGGTTCAGGTGCGACACCTCGCCGGCCGGGAAGACGCCCAGAACGCCCCCGCTCTGCACCCAGCGCATGGCGTTGCGCATAGCGCCGACGTTGCGCTGCGCCGCCCCGCTGCCGCCGAAGGGATCCACATAGAGGAACAAGCCGCGCAGGTCCGGGACCATGCCCAGAATGAAGTTGGCCAGCACCCGCACGTCGGGCCTGACCCGCTGCAGCAGCGCGATGAGGATCAGCCCGTCGAGCCCGCCAAAGGGATGGTTGGCCACGACCACCAGCGGTCCGCTGCGCGGGATGCGCGCCAGCTCCTGCTCCGAGGGCAGGTACTCCACGTGCATCGCGTCCAGGGCGCGCTGCGCAAAGTGACGGTCGGCCGGCAACGCCGCGGCGTCGGCGTAGATACCGTTGAGCGTGGGCATCGCCAGAAGCCACTCCAGCGTTGGCCGCGCCAGCGTCGCCAACCCTTTGCCTACCGGGCCGCGGTCACGCCCCAGTTCGCTCAGGCTAAACGGGCCCCGCTCCGTATCGGTTTGCAGCGATGACATCGCTCCGACCTCTGTTCTTCGCGTCGCGCTCGTCAGGAACCGTAACGCCACCTATTCTATATCCACTGGCCCGTGCCCTGTTAGGAAAGCGTGAAAACCGACCATGCCGCGTTTCCTTCTCACCGCAGGCAATACCCGAGAAGCCATCGACCTGGTGCGCGACTGGGGCAACATCTTCACCGGGAATACCGGGTTCGGCATTGCGCAGGCGCTGACCGCTGTGGGCGAGGTGGACCTGCTCACCAGCAACGCCACGCACCTGCAGCACCGGCAGCCGCAACTCTCCTCGTGGGGCTTCCGATCGCACGCGGACCTGCGTGCCCTGCTGCAGGAGCGCATGACCACGCAGCACTACGACGCGGTGTTCATGTCCGCCGCCGTGGCCGACTATCGCCCCAGCGGCGCTTTCGAGGTTGTCGAGCGACGCGATCAGCCCGACGGGACTCAGACCTGGACCGTCCGCCACGCCCAGGCGGGCAAGGTCAAGAGCCACTACCGCGAGATGGCGATCCTGGGCCAGCGCACGGAGAAACTCGTGGACCTCTTCCGAACCGCGTGGAACTTCCGAGGACTGCTGGTGAAGTTCAAACTCGAGGTGGGCTTGACCCCGCAAGAGCTGATCCGAGTGGCCGAGGCCTCACGCCGCGCCAGCGGAGCCGACTACCTCGTGGCCAACACGCTGGACATGGTCACCGGCGACCGCGCGGGCGCGTACCTGCTCAGCGACCAATCCCCGCAGTGGATCCCGCGCGGAGACCTACCCGCGCGACTGCTCTCAATTGTGAGGAAGTGATCCGTAGATCACGCAGATTGCGCAGATTCGAACCAAAGAGTTATCAGAGAGGATTACAGGATAAATGCATGGATTCGATCCATGAATGCATCCTGTAATCCTGTCAAAAAGTATTGAATTGAACCTGCGAAATCCGCGTCATCTGCGGATCTGATTCACTTCATCGCCGCCCGGAGCCTGGCCAGGTCTTCGAGGAGTTTCAGGGTCAGTTTCAGCGGCAGCATGGTGGCGGTGTCAGACAACCCTTTGGCGGGGTCGGGGTGGGTCTCGATGAAGAGTGCCTGAACGCCGGCGGCCACCGCGGCGCGCGCCAGCAGCGGGGCGCGGTCCGGCCGTCCACCGGTGATCCGGGCGTCGCGCGAAGCCGACGCACCCGGGAGTTGCGTGGAATGCGTAACGTCGAAGCAGACGGGGTGTCCCAGGTCCATCAGGTCGCCCACGCCGATGAAGTCGTTGACCAGCCGCCCGTACCCGAAGAACGAGCCGCGCTCCGTGAGCAGGATGTCGCGAGCGCCGCCCTCGGTGAGCTTCTCCACCACGCTGCTCATCTCGCCCGGCGAGAGGAACTGCCCCTTCTTGACGTTGACGGGCTTTCCCGTGCCGGCGGCGGCCAGGAGCAGGTCGGTCTGTCGGCAAAGAAACGCGGGAATCTGCAGCAGGTCCACCGCCTCCGAGGCGGGTTTGGCCTGCGCGGTTTCGTGGATGTCGGTGGTCACCGGGACGCCCAGTTTCGAGCGGACCTCGTCGAGCCAGCGCAGCGCTTCATCGCGTCCGGGCCCACGATGGCTCCGGATCGAAGAGCGATTGGCCTTGTCGAAGCTGGCCTTGAAGACGTAGCCGAGCCCGAGCGACGAGCAGCGCCGCTGCAGCTTCTCCGCCATGCCCAGGCACTGCGAGCGCGACTCCGCCACGCAAGGCCCCGCGATGATCGCCAGCGGCGCTTTGGGACCGATCGTAACGTTACGGATGTGGATCGTGTGCATCGGGTGGACGATCTTAATGGGAAGAGACGAAGAGGACGAAGGACACAGAACTGGGCCTGTGAACCATTGGATCGAGCCGCCGATGAACACGGGTGAACGCCGATGAAATCACGTTTTCATGGTCTTGTCCGCGTTCATCGGCGACCATCAACGGCTCCTCATGGGCTATTCAAGGAACGCACGCCATGGTCGAGCGGGTTGCTTCGCGCCTTCGCGATTCAACTCGTAGTCTGGGCGTGTCCCTCAGCCACGCCGCCGAACTTGCGTTGGCGCTGGGCGTAGGCGCGGAAGGCCTGGTGCAGGTGCTCGACGGAGAAGTCGGGCCAGCACACGTCGGCGACGTAAAGCTCCGCATAGGAGATCTGCCAGAGCAGGTAGTTGCTGATGCGCATCTCGCCGGCGGTGCGGATGAGCAGGTCGGGGTCGGGCGTAGGGAGCTGCGCGGTGTAGAGGTGCTGCGAGACGGTCTGTTCGGTGATGTTCGCGGGCTTGAGCCTGCCGGCCTGGACCTCGCTGGCGATGGCGCGCACCGCGTCGGTGATCTCGGTGCGCGAGCCGTAGTTCAGCGCCAGCGCCAGCGTCAGCCCGGTGCAGTGGGCGGTGGCGCGCAGCGTGCGGTCGAGCTCCTCGAGCACGCGGACCGGCAGACCCTCGCGTCGGCCCACCTGCGCGAAGCGCACGTTGTTCTCGAGCATCGTGGCGCGTTCCTGCTGCAGATAATCGACGTAGAGGTCCATCAGGAAGTTGACCTCGTCCGCGGGACGCTTCCAGTTCTCGATGGAGAAACTGTAGAGCGTGAGCACGTCGAGCTTCAGGCGGGCGCACTCGGTGACGATGGCGCGGACCGCCTTGGCGCCCTCGACGTGGCCGAGCATGCGTTTCTTGCCCCGCGCCACCGCCCAGCGACCGTTGCCGTCCATGATCACCGCCACGTGACGCGGCAGCGCGGAAGCGGGCAACCCGAGTTGGGCCAGCGAGCGAGCGGTCAGCGCATCGCGATCATTGATGATCGATGACGGGTGATGAATGATGTCAGAGGGCGTGGGCATGACGAGTGCTTTCTCAGTTCATCCTTCATTCATCATCATTCGTCGATCATCCATCGCGACTCATCGCACGATCGTCTGATCGCGTCGCGGGCCGACGCTCACCACGCGGACGGGAACACCCACCGCGCGTTCGATGCGTTCGATGTAGGCGCGCGCCGCGTCGGGCAGGTCCGCGAAGGAGCGGCAATCGCTGATGGACTCCGCGAAGCCGGGGAGTTCTTCGTAGATCGGTTGCGCCTGAGCGAGCACCGTGGCGTCCGCCGGGAAGCCTTCGAGGCGATGGCCGTTGACGCTGTACCCGGTGCAGAGTTTGATCGAGGGCAGCCCCGCCAGCACGTCCAGGAGCATGACGCACACCGCGGTGGCGCCGCTGACCATGCCCGAGTAGCGCAGCGCCACCAGGTCGAGCCAGCCGCAGCGACGCGGGCGTCCGGTGGTGGTCCCGTACTCGCGACCCACCTCACGGATGCGTTGTCCCGTGGCGTCGTGGAGCTCGGTGGGCATCGGTCCGCCGCCCACGCGCGTCTGATAGGCCTTCATCACGCCCAGCACCTGCGTGACCTTGTGGCCCGGGACGCCCGCGCCGGTGTGCACGCCCAGCGAGGAACAGTTGCTCGAGGTGACGAAGGGGTAGGTGCCGTGGTCGATGTCGAGCATGGTGGCGTTGGCGCCCTCGAAGAGCAGCTTGCGCCCGTCGTTCATGGCCCGGTGCAGCAGGTGCGTGGTGTCGCAGACGTGCGGCGCCAGTTCACGGGCGTAACCCAAGTACTCGTGGGCGATGGCGCCGGCGTCGAGCGGTTCGAAGGCCTGGCCGCACTGCGCCGCCAGCGCCGCGAGCACGGCGTTCTTCACCGTCACGATGTGGGTCAGACGGTCACGGAAGCTCGCCTCGTGAAGCAACTCGCCCACCCGGATGGCGGTGGAGCGCAGGGCCTTGTCGGCGTAGCAGGGCCCGATGCCGCGCCCGGTGGTGCCGATCTTGTTCGCGTCGCCCCGAGCGCCGGCGACCGCCTGCTCCAGCAGGGCGTCCATGAGCTTGTGGTAGGGCATGACCACGTGGGCTCGATCGCTGATGCGGAGGTTGTCGCCGATGGCCACGCCGCGCTTCCGCAGGCCGGCGATCTCATCGAGGATCTTCGCCGGGTCGAGCACGACACCGTTCCCCACGACATTCAACTTCCGGGGGTTGAGGATGCCCGAGGGGATCAGGTGCAGGGCGTAGCGTTCGGAGCCGACCTGCACGCTGTGCCCCGCGTTGGCGCCGCCGTTGTAACGGACGATCAGGTCGTAGCGTTCCGCCAGCAGGTCCACGATCTTGCCCTTGCCCTCGTCGCCCCACTGCAGGCCAAAGACGGCGCAGTGCTCCTTGCAAAGACCCAGGCGGTCGATCGGCGAGGGCGCAGCAGCGGTTGCGGGCGATTGTGCCATCGTCGTGGCCATGGGTGCTCCCGTTCTCCCCTGGGAACAAGAATCGCGAACGCTTAAGTGTACCACAGCCGTGCGTGCAGCACTTACTCGGTGGGGACATTCTCGGGGTAGGTATCGCGGGGGACGTAGCCCAGCAGGCGTGCAGCGGGTTCGAGGTCCACCCGTGGCCGACCGCGCGGACGGCTCGTGGCGTAGACGATTTCGTAGCCCACGTGGGGCGCCTCGACCGCAGCGATGAAGAACCGCGCCGCGTCGGGCAGGCTCAGGTAAAGGTCCATCTCGGCTTCGTGCGACTGGGTCCAGCGAGCGTTGCGTGCGGACGTGGGGCAGGCGCCGATGCGCACCGCGAGCACGGATGTGCCGTGTTTCCTGTGCACGATACGCCCCGCGTGCTCGAGCCAGAGCTTGGTCAGACCATAATGGTTGTCGGGCTTGGCCTCGTCCACGCCCACGGTGCGGCCTTCGCTCAGAAGCCCGTTGACCACTTGGATGGTGCTGGCCAAGATCAATCGTTTCACCCCTGCCTTCGCCGCTTCGTCGAGCAATTGGAACGCGCCCTGGAGATTGTTGGGCAGCAGCCGCGTGAGAAAGTCAAGATCGTTGGGCGTGGCCGCGAGATGAAGCACCGTGTCAACATCGCGCACCGCATCGCGCACCGCCTGAGGATCGGTGAGTGAAGCGGTGATGGCCCCTTCGAGGCCCTGGGTCGGCCTGACGTCAAAGCCGCGCACCTCGTGGCCGCGTGCGCGCAAGGCCGGCCAGAGAGATCGCCCGATCCCGCCGGCGGACCCGGTCAGCAGGATGCGGCGAGCCGAGGTCGTGGGCGCGATGGGCGTGGATGTTTCCTGCAAGGTCACAGCGGCGTCACTCGCGATAACGCCCCGCGGAGCGGTGCGGTTCGGGCTTCTTCTTGGTGGGTCGACGACGAGTCTCGGTGGCGCGCACGACGGTGCTGCCGGTGAGCGCGGAGAGCTCTGCCCTCTGCTTGGCCTTGGCCGCGTACTCCGCGCTGAGTTCGCAGCCGAGCCAGCGACGATTCAGCCGCGCCGCCACCGCCAGCGTCGTGCCGCTTCCGGTGAAGGGATCGAACACGATGTCGTTCTCGTTGGAGCTGACCTTGACGATGCGTTCGAGCAGCGACTCGGGCAGTTGGCACGGGTGCCAACCCTGTCGCTCCTTGAACGTGCCGCAGAGGCGCGAGAGGTACCAGGTGTCTTCGCCGTCGCGGAAGCAGTTCCCGTCGGTCTCCTGCGGTCGGAGGTACCAGGTGTCGTCGGGGAGTTTACCGGTGGGGTTGGCGCGCAGGTCCTGGTAGACCATCTGCCGGGCGCTGGGCACCGCGATCGCGTCACGGTTGAAGGTGAAACTCTCGTTGTCGTCGAACGCCGCGGGCCCGACACAGTAGAACAAATGAGCGTGGCTGCGGTTGAACTTGCGTCTGCAGTTCTGCCCGAAGGTGTAGTGCCAGATGATCCAGTTGCGGAGCACGAGGCTGCGTTCGCGTTCGAGCTTCTTCAGGTGCATGCGCGTTTCGCCGGCGTACTCATCGCCGATGAGGATGTAAAAGCTCCCCGTGGGCTTGAGCAGGCGTGTGCAGGCGTCGATCCAATCGCGGGTCCACTGCACGTACTCGTGGTCGTCGCGTGTGTCTTCGTACTGGTCGTACTTGTAGCCGATGTTGTAGGGCGGGTCCGCGAAGATCAGGTCCAGCGACCCGGCGCGCCAGGCGTTCATCGTCGCGATGCAATCGCCCACCGCCACGTCGTTGAGCGGAATCTCGTCCATGGCGGGATTGTAACGCGGGCGCGCCCTACCGCTCGTCCTCGACATCCATCGAGCCTCGGACCTCCTCCAGTCGGTCGCGCAGCTCCACCGGCAACGCCGCGAGGACCGCCGCGTCGATCAATCCGGTGGCGAGCAGGTCCGCCAGGTGCACACGATCCACGTCGCGGAACGAGGTGAGTTTCATCCGAATCAGCGCGGGCAGCCCGATCACCGCGTAGGCCACGTTCGCCGCGTCCAGCGCCCGCGTCACTCGCCGCAGCCGCTGCTCGACACGGTCCATCGCCATCACGAAGCCTCGGTAGCCCAGCGACCTCCTGCCACCATTCTACCCCGTCGAATCAGCACACGATCCCACGGTACAATCCCGACCGCGATCTCCCTCTTGCGAAAGGTCCCTCGCGTGTCCAGCGGCATCCCGACCCAATTCGCCTCCGTCACCGTGGTGTGCAAAGCCAACGTCTACTTCGAGGGCAAAGTGGTCAGCCACAGCGTGCTCCTGGCGGACGGGTCGAAGAAGACCGTGGGACTGATCTACCCCGGCAGTTTCACGTTCAACACCGACGCCCCGGAGAAGATGGAGATGACCGCGGGCGTGTGCAAGGTCCGGCTCAAAGGTCAGACGCAGTGGACGACCTACACGGAAGGCCAGACGTTCCGCGTGCCGGGCAAGAGCGCCTTCGACATCGCGGTGGACTCGGACATCGCGCAGTACATCTGCACCTTCGAGTGAGCGGCGACGTGAAGCCGACCTTTGCATTGAGCCCTCGGCCCGTCTATTCTGAACCGCTGTGAGCGCTCCACGAAAAGAGCACAAGCCCGGCGCCTCGGCGACCCCCGCAGCAGCGGCGGCTGCGCCGGAGACCGCCCCGGTCACCGCGGGCATCGCCGCCGCCATCGGTCGCATCCCCTCCGGACTCTTCGTCCTCACCGCTCGCCACGAGGACCGTCGCGCCGGCATGCTCGCCAGTTGGGTGCAGCAGGTCTGCTTCGCCCCGCCGATGGTCAGCGTCGCGGTGGCCAAGGGGCGCACCATCATGCCGCTGATCAGCGAGTCGAGACACTTCGGCCTGTGCCAGCTGCCCGAGGGCGATCGCGTCATCATGCGCAAGTTCGTCGGCGGCATCGACCCCAGCGAGGACCCCTTCCTGGGTTTCGATCTTGTGCCCGAGACGATCGGCGGCCTGCCCATCCTCGCCAAGTCGCTCGCCTGGCTTCAGTGCGAGGTCGTCTGCCACGTCGACGTCGAGGGCGACCACGACATCTTCGTCGGCGTTGCCCGCAGCGGCGCTTACGTCGGCGGTCAGCCCGCCGTCCACCTCCGCGAGAACGGGCTTAAGTACTGACCGCCCCGCTCCGCCTCATGACCCCGACCGCTCTCATCTCCGACCCCTTGAACGCTCAAATCCTCGCTGTCTCAGAGGACCACGTCCCGGGGTTCCAACGCGACCCGTTGGCCTACATCGCGCAGCAGACCCAACTGGACACCGCCCTGGTCACGCAGCGCATCGTCGCCATGCTCCGCGCCGGGACCATCCGCCGCGTCCGGCAGACGCTCATGTCCACCAACCTCGCCCCCGGCGCCCTCGTGGCCTGGAAGGTCCCCGCCGACAAGCTCGACGCCGCCTTCGACTTCATGTTCCAGCAGGACCCGTACTCCGGCCACGTCGTCGTCCGTTCCACCGACGCCGCCACCCCCGGGAGCGAGTACAGGCTGTGGACGACATTGAAAGTCCCGCATCCGTTCTCGCTGGAGAAACACTGTCGATTCCTGATGCAGCGCACCGGCGCGGAGAAGTTCAAACTGCTGCCCGCGAAGAAGCTCTTCGCCCTGGGCGTGGGGCACGTGCGCCGTCGCACGCTCGAACCCGGCGCTCGCAGCGACGAGCCGGCCAAGGTGCAGGACGTGAGCGTGGTGACCCTGAACGATCAGGAGTGGCGCATCCTCATGGCGCTGAAGCGCGAGTTCGCGCCGCAAGAGATCGGCCCCAACCTCTGGGCGGGCCGAGCGCACGAAGCGGGCGTCTCGCTCGAGGAGTTCTTCAACGTCGCGGAGGACCTGGACCGGCGCAGGA
Organism: uncultured Phycisphaera sp.; assembly: GCA_964496285.1. Taxonomy (GTDB): domain Bacteria; phylum Planctomycetota; class Phycisphaerae; order Phycisphaerales; family Phycisphaeraceae; genus CAZBXW01. The sequence continues at coordinate 141,265 of CAZBXW010000003.1, read as the reverse complement.
TCATCGGCCGCTTCTCGACCTTTCTGGAGCACGTCAAGAAGCTCGAAGACGGCTCGACCGTCACGCGCTACAACGCCCTGTTCCACTGGGCGGTCCCGCCCGGAAGCGAACTGCAAGCCGGGGGCGAGGTGGGCAGGCATCACATCATGACCCACGCCTACTGGCGCGAGGCCGGCCCCGAGTTCAAGCACGTCAACATCATGGGCGTGGCGCACGGGTCGGACAAGGCGCTGCTGCTGGCGCACAAGGCCGCCATCGACGACCACCTCCGCGAAGCAGGCATCGACCTGCGTTACACCGCGGTCTTCTGGGGCGGCCGCAGCGAGATCAAGCCCAGCGAGGTCTCCCCCATCGCCTACCGCCGGTGGTGCGAGGGCATGGGAGTTCAACCCGACGAACTGCTCGGGGCGTCCGCGCCGGTTGACCCCTGATCGCTTGGTGACTATGGTCACACATTATGGTCAGGAAGATACAGACCATCCCCGCCGGTGAGTTCAAAGCCAAGTGCCTGTCGCTCCTGAACGAGGCCGCCAACGGTCGGTCGTGGATCATCACCAAGCGAGGCAAACCCGTGGCGCGACTGGTCCCGCCGCAGAGCACGCCCCCGGTGAACTTGAAAGGCACCGTCCTGCGTTACGACCGACCCACCGACCCGGTGTTCGACCAGATCGGCGACGAACCGTGATGGTCCTCGACACGCACGCCTGGGTCTGGTGGATGGGCAGGGACGCGCGGGTCCCCGCCCCGGCGCGTCGCGCCCTGGAGCAGGAGGAGACTTTCTACATCTCCGCCATGAGTGTCATGGAGCTGAGTTGCCTGGTCCGGCGCGACCGTGTGCGCCTGGCGATGCCCTATTCGGCCTGGCTGCCCGCGGCGTTGGACGCCCGTGTCGTCACCGTCATCCCCATGGACAGCGACGTGGCCCGCCGCGCCGGGGAGCTTCCCTGGGACCACGGAGACCCCGCTGATCGTGTCGTCGTCGCCACCGCGGCGCACCTGAACGTCCCCCTGGTCACCGCTGACGCTCGCATCCGACGCAGCGGGCTCGTCCCCACGGTCTGGTCGTGAGCGAGTCTCCCTCACAGCGTTACAAGCTCACCGTCGCCTACGACGGAACGCTCTTTCACGGCTGGCAACGCCAGGACCCGCCCCACGGCGTCCCGCTGCGCACGGTGCAGGGCGAGATGGAGCAGATTCTCTCGCGCACGCTCGGGCAGCCCATCGTGCTCAGCGGCGCCAGTCGCACCGACGCGGGGGTCCATGCGCTCGGGCAGGTCGCGGTCTTCGAGGCGATCTGTCGCATCCCCCTCGACCGTTTGGCGGAAGCGCTCAACGCGCGACTGCCCGCGGATGTGGAGGTCGTCAGGGCCGAGCTCGCCCCGGAGGGACTCGACATCCGCCACGCGGTGAGCAAGCAGTACCGCTACCGCATGTTCACGCACGAGCGCAAGCCGCTGGACCGTCGCCACTACGTCTATCACTGCTGGCAGGCGCTCGACCTGGGGCGCATGAACGACGCGGCGCGCCGCCTGGTAGGCGAGCATGACTTCGAGGGTTTCTCCGCCGCCGGTCACGGGCGACTGACCACCGTGCGCACCATCCACGACTGCCGCGTTGAACCCTGTCCCGACCAGCACGAGACGCACATCGTCGTCGCGGGCAACGGCTTCCTCTACAACATGGTCCGCATCATCGCGGGCACCCTCGTGGAGGTCGGGCGAGGACGACTCGAACCCACGGTGATCGACGAAGTTCTCGCCCACCGCGATCGCTCGCTTGCCGGTCAAACGCTGCCCCCCAACGGCCTGTGGCTGGAGTGGATCAGGTACGAGTGATGGATGATGGATGATGAAATAGTGATGATGTGACATCGCCACCTCACTCCTGCTTCCTTTGTGACATCATCAATCACCCTTCATCCAGCATCCATCCTCCAACCTCCATCTCCGACCATGACCGTCCTGCACATCATCACCCGATTGATCCTCGGCGGAGCTCAGCAGAACACCGTGGCCAGCTGCGCCGCTCAAGTCGAGGCGGGCCATCGGGTGACGCTGGTGTATGGGCCGATCTACGGCCCCGAGGGTTCACTGCAGGAGCAGGCGATCCAAAGCGGCGCAGAGCTGGTGTGCGTCGGATCGCTGCGTCGCGCGGTGCTTCCGGTGCATGACGCGATCTGCTACCGCGCGCTGCGCAAGCTCATCCGTCGCATCAAGCCCGACGTGGTGCACACGCACTCGAGCAAAGCGGGCATCCTCGGTCGTGCCGCCGCCTGGAAAGAGCGCGTCCCGGCGATCGTCCACACCGTCCACGGCTTACCCTTCCACGAAGGCAACACCGCCTTCGTCAATGGGCTTTACGTCGCCCTGGAGCGCGCCGCCGCCAAGCAGTGCCACGCGATCGTCGGCGTCACGCAGGCGATGGTCGACACGTTCCTGCACAGGCGTATCGGCCGCCAGGAGCAGTACCGCGTCATCCCCTCCGGCGTGGACCCCCGGAACTTCTCGCCCGCCACAGTCGAGCAGCGCAACACCAGCCGCGCGGAGCTGCACATTCCAGAGTCCGCCCAGGTGATCGGACTCGTCGCCCGGCTCGACCCCTTCAAAGGTCAGGACGACCTCATCGAGATCGCGCCGAGACTTCTCGAATCTCTCCCCGAGTTGCGCATCCTCCTCGTGGGCGAGGGATGGCACGGTCCCGCCCTGCGCCAGCGCGTGACGGAACTGGGCCTGTCGCAGCGTGTGATCTTCAGCGGACTGGTCCCCCCGGATCGCGTGGCGAGGCTCATCCACGCCCTGGACGTGAGCGTGCTGCCCTCGCGCCAGGAAGGTCAACCGCGAAGCCTGGTGCAGTCGCTCTTCTGCGCCGTGCCCGTGGTCGCCTACGATAGCGGCGGCATCGGCGAGGTCTGCGTCGACGGCAAGACCGGCAGACTCGTCCACGCCGGCGACCGCCACGCCCTGACCGACGCGCTGCGTTGGATGCTCAGCCACCCTCACGAACGCAAGCAACTCGGTGAGCAAGGCAGAGCCTATGCTCTGGAGCGGTTCGACCTGGGCATCATGACGCGTAGACTCGAAACACTCTACGCCCAACTGCTCGCCACGAAGGATTGACCATGGCCAACATACTCGTCGCAGGCCCGCACCCCGACGATCAGGAACTGGGCATGGGCGGCACCATCGCCCTGCTCGTCTCGCAGGGGCACCGTGTCCTGCTGCTGGACATGACCAACGGCGAACCCACGCCCCACGGCTCGCCCCGGAAGCGGAGACAGGAATGGACCAAAGCCGCGAAACTCCTGGGCGTGAAGCGTCGCCTGCTCGAACTGAAGAACCGTGAGGTGCAGCACACCCTTGCCGCCCGCCACGCGGTGGCCTCGGTCATCCGTGAGCACCGGGCCTCGGTGCTCTTCGTGCCCTACCCCGAGGACGCCCACCCCGACCACCGCGCCACCACGCGCATCGTCGAGGACGCCCGCTTCGACGCCAAGCTCACCAAGATCAAGCTCCCCGGCCAGCCCATCTACCCTAAGTGGGTCTTCTATTACTACTGCACGCACCTGCGCTGGGTCGCGGACCCGAGCTTCTGCGTGGACGTCTCGCGCTTCATGGACCTGAAGGAGCAAGCCATCCTCGCCTACGAGTCGCAGTTCGTCACGCCCGAAAAGAATCGCAGGATCGTCGCCTGGCTCCGCCAGATGAACGGCTACATGGGCAGCCGGATCGGTTGCGACTACGCCGAGCCGTTCTTCACCAAAGAGCCGTTGGGGTTAAGCTCCTTCACCGGCGTGCTCGATTTCTGACCGGTGGATTCAGGCACAATCATTCTTGGCAGGATCACAGGATGCGCAGGATCGACACGATCGAGACACCCATTGTTCCATCCTGTTAATCCTGCGCATCCTGTCATCCTGTCAAAGTGTATTCTTCTGACTCACGAAAGATCCCCATGCAACTCAACGACATCATCGAAGGCTTCATCGTCCGCAGGATCACGCCCGTGCCCGCGGTGCGGTCCACCGCTGTCGAGCTGGAGCACCTGGCCAGCGGCGCCCAACTGCTGCACCTGCACAACGACGACACGGAGAATCTCTTCTCCATCACGTTCCCCACGCCGCCCAGCGACGACACGGGCCTGCCGCACATCCTCGAACACGCGGTCCTCGCCGGCTCGCAGCGCTTCCCCGTGCGCGAGCCGTTCTTCGAGATGGTCAAGATGAGCATGGCCACGTTCATCAACGCGATGACCGGCTACGACGCCACCTACTACCCCGTGGCCAGCAACGTCAAAAAGGACCTCTTCAACCTCGCGGAGGTCTATTTCGACGCGGTGTTTCATCCGCTGCTGACCGAACGAACCTTTCAGCGCGAGGGACACCACCTCACCCCCGCGGACACGGACCAACCCACCGGCGAGTTGACCGTCACCGGCATCGTCTACAACGAAATGAAGGGCGCGTTCTCCAACCCTGAAGCCAGGCTCCACCGTCTGGCGCTGCGGCCACTCCTGCCCGACACCGTCTACGCCCACGAGTCCGGCGGCGACCCACGCAGGATCCCCGACCTGACCTACGACCAGCTCGTGGCGTTCCACCGCAGGTTCTATCACCCCAGCAATTCCCGCATCTTTCTTTACGGCGATATCCCCACCCGCGAACACCTCGCCTTCCTCGCCCCGCGACTGGCGGCGTTCACGAGGCAGGACGGCTACTCCAGCATCGTCATGCAGCGGCGATGGGACACGCCGCGAACCCTGACGGAGACCTACCCCGCCGACGAGGGCCAACCGCTCACGGAGAAGACCTACATCGCGCTGCGCTGGCGGGTGGGCCAAGCGACGCAGCCGCGCGAGGCGCTGCTCTGGGGCGTGCTGAGCCTCATCCTCGTGGGCAACGAGGCTGCCCCGCTCAAGAAGGCGATCATCGACTCGAAGCTCGGGCAGAACCTGGTGATGACCGGCGACGCCGACGCGGGGCAGGAGCTGACCTTCGGCGTCGGGATCAAGGGCAGCGAACCCGATCGCGCCGCGGCCCTGGAGCAACTCACGCTCGAAACACTCCGTCGCATCGCGGAGCAAGGCGTCCCCCCCGAACTCATCGACGCGGCGTTCCAGCAGGCGGCGTACCACCATCTCGAGATCACCGCCCAGTTCCCGCTGACCAATCTCTGGCGCGTGGTCGCGGCATGGGTCTACGGTCGTGATCCGCTGACCTTCCTCGACGCCGCCGGCCATCTGGCGAAGCTGCGCGAAGAAGCCCGAGCGCCCGGCTTCTTCGAGGCGGTCATCCGCGATGGGCTTCTGAGCAATCCGCACCGACTGACCACCGTGCTGCGACCGGACCCGCTCTGGCAGCAGCGCTCCGACGAGGAACTGGCGCAGCGCATGCGCACGGTCCGCGCGACCCTGAGCGACGAGCAGGTCCGGCAGGTGGCGCAGAACGCCGCGGCGGTGCGCGCCGAGGCGGGGCAGCCCAATCCGCCCGAAGCGCTGGCGCTGCTCCCCCAGCTCAAGGTGTCCGACCTGCCCCGACGCTGCCGGGTCATCCCCACGCAAGTGCAGAGCATCGCGGGCGTGGACCTGCTGCGCAACGAGGTGTTCTCCAACGGCGTGAACTACCTGAACCTGAACTTCGAGCTGCGCGGCCTGAGCCACGAGCAGTGGCTGGCTCTGCCGCGCTTCACGGACGCGGTGGCCAAGCTCGGCGCGGGGGACTGGGACTTCCAGCAGACCGCACGGCGCAAAGCGGCGAACACCGGCGGGATCGCCTGTTGGCCAAGCCTGTGTTTGCACAGCGGCGACGCCGCGCGCGGCGTGTGGGGCTTACGCTGGGCGATGAAGGCGCTCGACGATCGGCTCGAACCGGCGCTCGACGTGCTGGAGCGACTGCTCTTTGGCGTCGATCCTCGTGACGCCGATCGGCTGCGCGACGTGCTGGTGCAGTCGCGCGCCTCGCTGCGCACCGCACTGGTCCACGACGGGCAGAACACCGCCACGCATCACGCCTGCCGTTTTATGTCGGCCGAAGGGTATCTCCAGCACACGCTGCACAATCTGCCGCAACTCGCGGCGCTGGAGGAGCTGATCGAGCGGTACGACGATCATCGTGAAGGACTCATGACCGAAGTGGAGTCGATCCGCGACACCCTGCCTGCGCGCGGGCAGTGCACCGTGAGCTTCACAGGATCGGAGGCCGGCTACCGCGCGCTGTGCCAGCGGCTCGCATCATGGGCCCAACGATTCGGGTCCTCAACGCCGAGCACCGCCGCGCCCGGTTTCAACCTTTCCCCCGAGTCCCGTCGCGAAGGGCTGGCGGGTCCGATGCAGGTGGCGTACTGCGTGAGCGTGCTGCCCGCGCCGCACGCGAGCGATCCGCGCTCCTCAGCGCTGACGGTCGCTGCGCGGATGCTCTCGATGGACTACGTGCTGAGCGAGGTGAGGCTCAAGGGCAACGCCTACGGCGCGGGATTCCGCTACGAGCCGCTGGCGCAGCGCGCGATGTTCACCTCGTACCGCGACCCGAACGTGAAGCGGACGCTGGACGTCTATCGCGGCGCTCTGGCATACGTGCGAGCCGCCGCCTGGACGCAGGCGGACGTGGACCGCTCGATCATCGGGACCGCCAAGGGCGAGGAGACGCCGATCCGCCCGGCCGAGGCCACGTCGCTGGCGCTCTCGCGACACCTGCTGGGGCTGACCACGGACCTGCGGCAGGAGCGTTACGAGCGACTGCTCGGAGTGACGCTCAAGCAGGTGAGGGTGGCGTTGGAACAGGTGCTCGGCTCTGACGCGACGGAGCGCGTGTGCGTGGTGTCGAGCCGGGAGAAGCTGGAGCAGGCCAACCGCGAGATGCCCGGCGCGGAGCTGGCGATCAGCGACATCCTCACGCCCGAGCGGTCCGCCTCCGCATCGCGATGAAATGCTCGAATCGCTGGGCATCCTGTCAAGAAGCATTCTTTCTCGATCAACGAAACTCCACGTCGGTGGTCAGACCGTCCTGGGGATCGTGGAGCCAGAGGAGGGTGGGCTCGGGATTGAGGCCTCGGGCGAGGATGCGCGGGGGCTGATCGTCCCTGGAGGGTTCGAGCAGTTCGAAGGCGGCGTCGTTGTCGTTGGAACGGGTGAAGCGATAGACGCGGGCGTCCATGGAGTCCAGTTCGGCGCGGACGCCGGCGGCGGTGACCCACAGTCGGAAACGCACCGCCTGCAGCGCTTCGCGCAGCGCCTCGAGCGTGGCGGGCGTGGGCTTGCCCTCGCTGCGGAGGTACTTCAGGCCCTGGGCGAGGAACTCCATGCGCTGCACCGCGGTGGAGAGCGTGTCGGGCTTAAGCGCCCGGACGTAGCCTTCCCACTTGGCGCGGAAGGCGGTGGGATCCGGCGCGCCGAAGGCCTGACGGAAGGCGCGGTCCGAGGCGTGGCCCTGAGACACCAAACGAAGGTACTGGTCGAAACGCGGGCGGTACTTGTTCTTCTCGGCGTGGATGAGGAAGTGGCACATCGACCAGCTCTGGGCGTAATTCAGCCCGGCCTGCTGCGGGCTCTGGCTCAGTTCGCGGTTCCAAGTGTCGTCGCTCATGGTGAGCAGACGATCGAAGTCGATGGCGCGGCCCTCGCCGAGCGCCGCGAGCACCTGAGCGTGGCGCACGGCGTTGACGATGCCCAGGTGCATCTTGCCGCGCGCCAGGATGCCGTCCTCGAAGTACTGCGCCAGACCCTCGTTGACCCAGATGGGCAGCTCCTGCCCGATGTGGCTGAACGCGAACTGGTGGAAGCCCTCGTGCTGGAGCGTCTGGCGGGTGGTGGAGCGGTTGCGCTCGTGGGTCCAGGTGATCAGCCCGGCGAAGGAGGGCTGAACCACGAACATGCCGGCGCTGTTCGAGGCGTCGATGCGGTGCGGGCTGAGCGTGGCGAGATAGTCCTCGCGCGTGGCCAGCAGGTAGAGCGACTCGGGGCTGGCGTTGCGACGGCGGAACTCGCCAAACCGCCGCTCGTACTCGGCGTAGACCGCGTCCATGTGGCTGGCCCACGCCGCCGCCTCTTCGCGCGGAAGGTTCGTGTGCAGCGTGTAGAACCGGCTCGAAAACGTCTGCAGCGCGGGCGACTGCGCCCCGACCGATCCGGGGAACAGCGCGACCGCCAGCAACGCACCGATCGCCAAAAGCGTGGGAACGGCGGCGCCGCGTCGCGAACTGCGGTGGTTGTTTTGCATACGACGGACGCCCGGGGGCGACGAGGCCGACTACTTCCCGGCGTAGTCGATGAGCCGACTGATCTCCGAGCGCAGGTCCTTGCGGTGGACCACGCGATCGACGAAGCCCTTGGCCAGCAGGTGCTCGGCGCGCTGGAAGCCCTCGGGCAGCTCCTGCCGAACGGTGTTGGCGATCACGCGCGGGCCGGCGAACCCGATCAGCGCCTTGGGCTCAGCGAGGATCACGTCGCCGAGCATCGCGAAGCTGGCGGTGACGCCTCCGGTGGTCGGGTCCGTCAGCACGCTGATGAATAGTCCCCCCGCTTCGTCGAGCTTCGCCAGCGCCGCGGAGGTCTTGGCCATCTGCATCAGGCTCAGGCTGCTCTCCTGCATGCGGGCGCCGCCCGAGCAGCTCACCACGATCAGAGGCAGGTCTTTCTTGATCGCCAGCTCGATGCTGCGGGTGATCTTCTCGCCCACGACGCTGCCCATCGAGCCCATCATGAAAGCCGGGTCCATGCACGCCAGCGCGATGCCGCGGCCTTTGATGAATCCCTTGCCGCACAGCAGAGCGTCCGCGTGCCGCGTCTTGCGACGTTCGCCCGCCAGCCGATCCTTGTAGGGCTTGAGGTCCGTGAACGACAGCGCGTCCACCGGGGCGAGTTCCTCCCACATCGGCTCGAAGCTGCCCGGGTCGCAGATCTGGTCCGCCCGCTTCTGCGCGTTGATGCGGAAGTGATGGTCGCAATCGGGGCATACGTCCAGGTTCTGCTCCACCTGCTTGCGAAAGAGCATCGCCTCGCACTCGGGGCATCGCATCCACAGCCCCGCTGGCACTTCCCCCTTCTTCACCGCGTCCGAGGCCTGACCCCAGGTTCGCGGCTTGGCGGCGACGTCGGGAGTGGCAGCGGGAATGTCGGGGTTGGGCGTCTGGCTCATGCGAGTCGGCGTTGATCGCGGCCGAAAGATTATACTCTGCGACCCGTGAATGAGCATCCCCGCATCATCAACGAATAGTGCGGATCAACCTTCTCGCTCTTTCATATCACCAAGCCGAGATCATCATGAAACCCGTCACCGTCGCGCCGGATCGTTGGAACTTCGTCCACGTGGGGACCACGCAGTACGTCACGCCCATCGGCGGGAACATGCTCAACGACGAGCACCCGGGGCAGGGCACGCTGTTCCAGCACTTTGACAGGGCCGACGTGGAGCGACGCTTCGCACGCATGGCAGAGCTGGGCCTGAACTGTCTGCGACAGGCCATCGGAACCAACGAGGTCTTCGATTACGACCGCGGTCAACTCAAGCCCGATGGAATGAAGAACTGGGACGCGTTCATTGCGCTGGCGGAGAAGTACGGCGTGTACCTCATGCCCGTGGGCGGATACCCCCGGAAGAACGACTGGTTCGACGTGGAGCTTCTCGCCGACAGCGGCAAGACGCTCGATGAGTCGTGCGACTTCTGGAGCAAGTTCTGCGGCCACTATCGCGGGCATCCGGCGATCTGGGCGTGGGACCTGCGCAACGAACTGCTCTACTGGAATCGTCCGCACATGACCACCCCCGGAAGTCCCGACGAGGCACGGGTGGACGCGATGCTCAAAGCCGACTGGCCCCGCTGGCTCGCCATACGTTACGGCAGCGTCGCGGCGATGAACCGCGCCTACAGCTCGAACCACGACTCCTTCGACCAGGTGCCGGGCAAGGTGGCCTTCGAGGAGAATCCATTCCATCCCCGGCCATTCGATTTCAAGTGTTACCTCAACGACCGTGGCTACGACTGGTGCAAGAAGCAGTGCGACGTGATCCGCAGCGTCGCCCCGGGCCACATGATCTGCTCGGGCAACAACACCTGGCTGAGCCCGGACCAGGACCTCTTCCTCGCCAACGGCTTTCACAACGTCTGGATTCACGATCTGTTCGACTTCGTCACGCACCATCCCTACCCCGCGTGCCAGGCGGTGCCCAACGGCCGAGGCGATCCACTCGACGGCGGCGAACCGCTGCGCTACTGGCTCAACGCCTGCGTCGCCATGTCGCGCTTCGATCACTACGGCAAGCCGGTGGTGATCCAGGAGTTCGGCTGGTACGGCGGGGGCGAGTCGGCGTTCCTCTGCCCGCTGCCCTACCGCTCCGAGCAGCAGCACGCCGATTACACGCGCACCCTCATCGATGCGCTGCTCCCGCACGCCAACGGCTTCATCAACTGGCCGCTGATGGACATGCCCAAGGCCAACGACATCTCGAACCACGGCGGCATCTTCACGCACGACGGAAGGCACAAGGCGCTGGCCAAGGTCTATGCCGACCTCGTGAAGAAGACCCAGGGCCAGCGACTCGTTCGCACGCCCGCCACGGCGACGCTGACCTACTCCCTCCTGGGACTCTACACGAGCAGGAAGCACCTCGATCGCTTCTTCGACGAGGCGGACCAGACGTTGCGCGCCGGGGCCGTGCCGGACTTTCGTTTTATCTAGAGCAAAGCGGGAGGGTCAATTCACCGAGCCGACCGTCGCTTCACCGCTGATCGGATCGACGCTGACGGTCACGCTGCGACCCAGCAGCGCCAGGGTGATCGTGGCCACGTCCGACTGGTCCGTCTGGCCGTAGAGCCCGAATCCCAGCACCGCGTCGCCGTTGAGCGCGTAGCCCTGGATGGTCACGCCCGCCATCGTCGCGGCGCGGCCCTGGCCGAACACCACCTCGTAGGGGACGTTGCCCACCGGGTTGGTGATCGGCGTGGCCGGCGCCGACTGCGCCGCGATGAAGTACCGATGCGCCACGCTGTCGAAGGTGACGATCCGCGGGTCGTCGCCGTGCGCGATGGACTCGATCTGGGCGTAGGCCAGGTCGGCCGCGAGCAGCTGCGCCGCGGTGCGCAACGTCGTCTCGTGCGCCTGTCCGAACATGGGCGCCGCCAGCGCCGCGAGGATCGCCAGCACCACGACGACGATCATCACTTCGATGAGCGTGAAGGCATGTCGCTCCGCGCGGGTCATGAAGATAGGATCGGCCCTCCGAGGCGGTGGAGTTTGCCGACTGTGCCGCCTAAGACGCGGGGCGGCGTCCCATAACCGCCCGGCGCCCTTACGATCGCTTCAAGCGGTGCGCGCGATAACCCGAAGATGGACGGTATGGAGCGCAAGCACGGACCGAATCGGCGTCACGGATTCACGCTGGCGGAGGTGCTGCTGGCGTCGACGATCCTGGCGTTCGTGGTGTCAGCGGTCACGCAGGCCATCGTTGCCGGCCAGCAGCAGACCTACGCGGCGCTGCACGAGCAGCGCGCCGTGGCGCTGGTCGAGGCGATGGTCGAGGAAGTGCTCTCGAAGCCTTACGCCGACCCGCAGGCCTCTCCCGACGCTGGGCCCGACGCCGGCGAGACGCTGCGCTCGCTCTTCGACAACGCCGACGACTATCACAACTTCAGCCAGGCCGCCGGCGCCGTGACCGACGCGGCCGACGCCGCCTATCCGGTGGAGTTCAACGCCTTCGCGCGGAGCGTGACGTGCGTGTACGGCTCACAGAACGTGGCGGCCCTGGGCGGCACGATCAACGGGCTGATCATCACCGTCACCGTGACCGACCCCACCGAGCGGTCATGGACGCTCACGCGTTTTGTGCCGGAGCCTGCGCCATGAACCCCCGTGAGCGAGCGCGACACCGCGGTCTCTCGCTGCCGGAGTTGATCCTGGCGCTGGCGGGCATGGGCCTGGTCGCGCTGGGCGTGGGCAGCATCGTCAACGCCGCGGCCTACGGCACGAGCAGCGCCCGCGATCTGCGCGGCGTGGTGGTCAAGGAAAAAACACTCACCTCCCGGCTCGGCGGCGCGATCCGCTCCTCGCGACGGGTGCTCCAGCAGGGAGCGGACTACCTCGTGCTCTGGAAGTTCGACACCAACAGCAGCGACGCCCCGGACCTGTCCGAGGTGCAGATGATCGACCGGACCGTCACCGGCGACCTGGTGAGCTACGCGGCGCCGCTGGACCTGCTGCCGGGGGCGGACGTGGCGTACGAGCTCACGACCGACTTCCGCACCACGCTCAACGCGATCAAGGGCACGAGTGACTTCCCCTCCTCGCGCTGGGGCACGGGCGTGACCGCGATGGCGCTCACGCTCGACGCCGCCACCGCCCAGGAGGCCTCGCTGGTGAGCTACCGTCTCACGCTCGCCGCGGGCACACAACAGACCATCGCCGTCGGCGCCGCCGCCCCTCGCAACCAGCCCTGAGCATCAGCCCGCACCCCGGCTGGGTCGGGTCCGACTCTCACGTTCGGCGCGACGGGCGCGCAGCTCCAGCCAGGCGGGCATCATGGTCAAACACGCCAGCAGCGTCAGACCCAGCCCCACGGTCATGACGAAGCCCAGGCTGAAGATCCCACGGTGCGAGGCGAGCATCAGCGAGCCGAACCCGATCATCGAGGTCAGGCTGGTCAGCGTGATGGCCTTGCCCGTGCCGTCGGTCAGACCCAAAGGCCGCGTGGTGGCGTCCTGTCGGAAGCGATGGATGATGTGCACGCCGCTGTCCACGCCGATGCCGAACATCAGCGGCAGCGCGATGATGTTCGCCGGGTTCACTTTCATGCCCAGCAGCCACATGATCCCGAAGGTGGCGGTGAACCCAAGGAAGACGGGCGCCAGCGAGAGCACCGCGTCGTCGAGCCGGCGAAAGTCCACCAGCACCATCCCGAACACGATCGCCAGCGCCCAGAGGCCGGCCCAGAGGTACGACCGCTGGATCAGATCGCCGGACTGGTAGTACTGCACGATGACGCCGGTGACGTTGGGGTCCACGGTGCGCATGTCGCGCACGAAGCGGGGCAGGAAACGCGGGTCCAGCGGGCTCATGGCGGCGTGGCGGCCGCGCTCGGTGGTGTCGGCGTCGACCTCCAAGGCGATCTGGCCGTCCTTCCCCCTGTAGGAGCGCGAGAACTCCTCGGGCAGATCGTCGAGCGTCAGCGGCGCCGGATCGAACGCCTGCAGCAGCCGCCCTCGCCAACGGGCGTAGCTCTCGCGCAGCAGCGCGAGCCGGTCGGCGCGGCGCGAAGGCTCCAGCGCCGCGAGCGTGGCCACGGCGCGGTCGAGCGAGCGGCTGAGCTGGTCCACTTCGCTCCGCAGCGCCTCGGGGATGATCGCGCGCGACTGCAGGATCAAACCCTGCAACAGGACGAGCTGACCCTGGACGTCGGGGGCCCCGGCCGCGTCAACCGTCGGCTCAGGCCCGAACGAGGCGCGCACCTCCGCCAATCGCTGCAACTTGTGCGCTTCGTCCTTCGGGAAGAGCAGGCCCACGCCGCGAACCTCGCCCACCGTGGGCATCTCGCGGAACCGATTCACCCGCGCCCGCGCTTCTTCCAGGTCGCGCACGATGCTCACGCCGCTGTAGATCGACTGGCCGGACTCGACGATCCGCCGCTGCCACCGCACGCTGTCCACGCCGCGCGGCAGCAGCGCTTCGAGGTTGTAGTCGAAGGTCATCCGGCTCGTCGCCAGCAGCGACACGCCCAGGACCGCCCCCGACGCCAGCAGCGTCCAGCGCGGGTGCCGGACGAAGGGCGTGAGCCAGCGCTCCTCGAAGAGATGAAACACGCGGTCGGTCATGGGGCGCACGTCGCGGTGCCGGGGCTTGCAGATCCGCAGCAGCGCCGGGAAGGCGGTGAACATCGCCAGCAGACAGAGCATGACGCCCACCGCGGCGATCAGGCCCATCTCCGCCACGCCGCGGAAGTCGGTGAAGACCGTGGTGGCGAAGGCGGCGGCGGTGGTCACCGCGCCGGTGACGATGCCCGGGCCCATGGTCTCGAAACTGTCGTCCAACGCCAGGGCGAATCCAGCCTCGTCGTCGGGGTGGTGGTGACGGACCAGCTCAAAGCGTGCCGCGAGGTGGATGCCGTAGGCGATGCCAAGCCCCAGCAGGATCACCGTGAAGAAGACGCTCAGGACCTGCAGGTGGCCCACCGCCAGGAAGAGGAATCCGAAGGACCAGGCGATGCCGATGACCAGCGCCGCCAGCGCCAGCAGCGGGGTGCGGAAGCTGTGGAACGCCAGGATCATCACGCCCGCCACGAGGATCAGCGCCACGATGGAGGCGATCGTGCTGTCGCGGGTGACGGCGCGCGTCTCGTCGTTCTCGATGGCCTCGATGCCGGTGAGACCCGCGGTCAGGCCTGATCCCGAGTGACGCGCCAGCGTCTGCGCCAGCAGGCGACGGATCGCCTGGATCGATTCGGACAACGCCCCGAGCGCCTGCGCGTCGCGCCGCGGCGTGATCCGCAGGAAGAGCAGCCTCCCGTCCGCGCTGGCGATGTACTCCCACGCCCGCGCCGCGGTCCCCGTCAGCGCCACCGCTCGCCACGCTTGCTCGGCCGACGCGGGATCGGAGATCGCCCCGGTCATCGCGTCCACGAGCGAGGTCAGCCCCGCGATGCGCCGCGCCATCGTCGAGGGGTCCGTCGGCTCGCTGGGGGTCACGAAACCACGCGTCACCGCCGACAACAACTCCCCGGGCGTGGGACTGGCGAAGATCGGCTGCGCCTGGCGCAGTTGCTCCAGCCGAGCCTCGAACTCCGGCAGGTCCAGGATGCGCATGGCGCGCGGGCTGGCGCGGCTGACCTCGAACCGCCAGGCCACGCGCTCCACGTGCCGTTTCTCACGCTCCAACGCCTCGCCCAGGTCGTCGGCCAAACGCTCGCCCGCACGCCGTGCCTCGGGCGTCACCTCGCCCCGCCCAAGATCAATTACCACCGTCAGGTCGTACGTCCCGCTGAACGACCGCGTCCACTCCACGAAGCGCTGGTTCCACTCCAGGCCCGGGTCGATCAGGGCGTTGCGGTCCGACTGGAAGTGCCATCGCCAGAGGGTGAAGAGCACCGACGCCAACGCCAGCGCCAGGCACAGGCCCAGCACCCGAAAGGGATGTTTGCCGACCAGGCCCGACCAGGCCATGAGCGCACGGTGACGCCACTTCTCGAGCATCGGACGACGATCCTAGTGCCCCGGCCCCCGCACGCAAGGGGCTCAGAAGCCCACCGGATGCCACGTCGTCTTGATCTCCATCGTGTCCATGATCAGATCAGGGCCCTGCGCCGCTGCACTCCGCAGGTCCAACGCCTCGCGACGCACCACTCGTTTGAGATTGGCGACCGCTCCGCCGCGAATCGCCTGTTCCTCGTCCTTCCCCACCGAGTTGCAGACCAACGCGCCAACGTCCATGTGCGAAGCGAACTGCTCCATCAGCTCCTTGCGCGTGCCGGTGAGGATGTTCACCACACCCCCCGGAAGGTCCGAGGTGTGCAGCACCTCGGCGAAACTCACCGCGCAGAGCGGCTTGCGATGCGAGGCGAGCACGATGGCGGTGTTCCCGCCGGTGATGACCGGTGCCACCGACGTGACCAGCCCCAGCAGCGAGGCCTCCTCCGGGGCGATGACGCCCACGACGCCCACAGGCTCGGGAACCGAGAAGCTGAAGTGACTCGACGCCACGGGGTTGACGCAACTGTAGAGCTGTTGAAACTTGTCCGCCCAGCCCGCGTAGTGGACCAGCCGATCCACCGCGGCGGCGAACTCGTCCCGAGCTTCCGCGGGGGCAGCCCCCTGAAGGATCAGCTCCGCCGCGAACTGCGCCGCCCGGCCCTCGAGCATCTCAGCGATGCGATAGAGAATCTGCCCCCGGTTGTAGGCGCTGCGACCGCTCCAGTCCGGCAGAGCCTCCCGCGCCGCGACGACCGACTCACGCAGGTCCTTCCTCGACGCCAGACACACGTTGGCGAGCGTCTGACCCGTGGGCGACTCGAGCTTGTAGTAACGCCCCGACTCCGTGCGCAGGAACTTGCCCCCGACGTAGAGCTTGTAGGTCTTGAGCACGCCAAGCCGCCTGGTCTGCTCGCGCGACGCAACCTCCTGCGGTTCTGAGGAACGACGCGCACGTCTGGCCAGGGTCGATGATCTTACGTTGCGCTTCATGCGTTCGCGCTCGGATTGAGGGTGGTCGTTCAGATCGTATGGACTTCAACGCATTCACCACAGCGGACAAAGAGGACAGAGAGGACACAGAGATCATCCATCGTTTGATCTGCTCTCATCGCCTTGACCCCTTCGTTCTCAGTGTGCTCGGTGTGCTCAGTGGTGAAGTCCTTTCACGTCGCCAATGAACTCCGCTTCACATACTCGCTCAGGCCGTGCAGGCCGCCCTCGCGGCCCACGCCGGATTCCTTGTAGCCTCCGAAGGGCGAGGCGGGGTCGAACTTGTTGAAGGTGTTGGCCCAGACGACGCCGGCGCGGAGCTTGGCGGTGACCTTGAAAATCTTGGAGCCCTTGTCGGTCCAGACTCCGCCGGACAGTCCGTAGGGCGTGTTGTTGGCCTTCTCGATCGCCTCTTCGACGGTGCGGAAGGTCTGCACCGTCAGCACCGGGCCGAAGATCTCCTCACGCACCACGCGATGGCTCTGGGCGCAGTGGAGCAAGAGCGTGGGCCGACAGAAATACCCTCCGCTGTCGGGCAGGTCGGCGGCGGTCTGCCAGAGCGTGGCGCCCTCGTCCTGACCGATCTTGAGGTAGCCCTCGATCTTGTCCAACTGCTGCCGCGAGTTGATGGCGCCGATGTCGGTGTTCTTGTCCATCGGGTCGCCGACGATCAGCGTCTGCATGCGGTCCTGGAGCTTGCGCAGCAGCGTGGGATAGATCGACTCCTGCACGAGCAGCCTCGATCCGGCGCAGCAGACGTGGCCCTGGTTGAAGAAGATGCCGTTGACGATGCCCTCGACCGCCTGGTCGATGGGGGCGTCGTCGAAGACGATATTGGCAGCCTTGCCGCCCAGCTCCAGGGTGTATTTCTTCTTCGTGCCCACGAGCGACTGTGCGATGAGCTTGCCCACCTCGGTGGAGCCTGTGAAGGCGACCTTGTCCACGCCCGGATGGTTCACGAGTGCGGCGCCGGTCGCGCCGGCGCCGGTGAGAATGTTGACCACGCCCGGGGGCAGTTCGCACTCCTCGATGAGCTGGGCGAGCTTCAGCGCGGTGAGCGGGGTGGTCTCGGCGGGCTTGAGCACCACGGTGTTGCCGCAGGCCAGCGCCGGGGCGATCTTCCAGGCGGCCATGAGCAGCGGGAAGTTCCAGGGGATGACCTGAGCGCAGACGCCCAGGGGCGACGCCGAGGCGCCGGGGAAGGCGTAGGCGAGCTTGTCCGCCCAGCCGGCGTAGTAGAAGAAGTGGGCCGCGGCCAGCGGCACGTCCACGTCGCGCGATTCACGGATCGGCTTTCCGCCGTCGAGCGTCTCGATCACCGCGAACTCGCGGGCGCGCTCCAGGACGCCCCGCGCGATGCGGTAGATGTACTTGCCCCGCTCCGACCCGGGCATCTTCGACCACACCCGCTCGTACGCCCGTCGCGCCGCTCCCACCGCCTTGTCCACGTCGCTCGGGCCGGCACAGGCGACACAGGCGATCCGCTTGCCGGTGGCGGGATTGATCGTGTCCAGGGGCCTGCCACTGCCGGCGCGGAAGCCCCCGTCGATGAACAAGCCGTACTCCCGGCGCAGCTCCACGTGCGCCGCCGACTCCGGCGCGGGGGCGTAGCTCCAGGAGCTCTTGAAGTTCAGGGCGACCGAAGCGGTGGTCATGCGTTAGTCCTTGGAGAAGTAATCCAGCGACTGATAGCTCCCGCTCTGTTCCTTGGCCAGCTGCATGAGGATGTCGTTGGCCAGCGTGCTGGCGCCGAGGCGGAAAAGCTCGGGCGTGAGCCAGTCGTCGCCCAGGGTCTCGCGGACCATGACCAGATACTGGATCGCCTGCTTGGCGGCGCGGATGCCCCCGGCGGGCTTCATGCCGATCCGCCTGCCGGTGGCGTAGTAGTGGTCGCGGATCGCCTCGAGCATCACCAGCGTCACCGACAGCGTCGCGGCGGGACTGACCTTGCCGGTGGAGGTCTTGATGAAGTCGCCCCCGGCGTGCATCGCCAGGTCGCTGGCGCGGCGGACGTTGTCGTAGGTCGAGAGCTCGCCGGTCTCGAGGATGACCTTCAGGTGCGCCCCGCCGCACGCCGACTTCACCGCGGCGATCTCGTCGAAGACGTAGTCATACTCGCCCGCCAGGAATCGGCCCCGCGAGATCACCATGTCGATCTCGTCCGCTCCATCGCCCACGGCGCGGCGCGTGTCCTCGAGCTTCACCTCCAGCGGGAACTGCCCGCTGGGAAACCCGGTGGCCACCGCCGCCACGCGGATGCTCGTGCCCCGCAGCTGGCGCTTCGCCACCGTCACCAGCGTCGGATACACGCACACCGCCGCCACCGCCGGCAACCCCGGCATCGCCTCGTGCAGACGCTTGGCCTTGGCGCAGAGCTGCACCACTTTCCCCGGCGTGTCCGATCCCTCGAGCGTGGTCAGGTCGATCATCGATAGCGCCAGCCTCAGGGCATGCGCCTTCGAGGACTTCTTCACGCTGCGGCTGTTCAGTCGCGCGACACGTTCCTCCACGCCCACCTGGTCGATCGGCGGCGCGGGGGACATGCTAAGCGGCCGGGTCGGGCTCACGCGAGGCGGCTCCTGAAGAGATCGATGGCAGAACCGTCATTCTATCCGCGGTCCGCGCCCCACTAAGCGATGCGAAAAAGTCGGCCAGCGCCGCGGCGTAACGCTGCGGGTCGTGTCGGTACAGCCCGCCGTGACGCCCGCCGGGGAACTCGACGATGCGGCCGTGCGCCGCTGCTGCCGCGATGGCGCGCCCGGACTCCACGGAGCACACCTCGTCGTCGCTGCCGTGCAACACCAACAGAGGCCCAGCCCAACGCCGCGCCAGCTTCACTCGGTCGTAGCCCCACCCGTGGCGGTGCCAGGGGAACATCGCCAGCGCGGTGAGCGTGCAGAGCGGCTGCGCCGGCCAGCGGGCGCGCCGCAACATCCGTTCGATCGGCTCCATCGGCAGACGATAAGGCCCCTCCAGAATCACGCCCCGCACTCGGCCCCTCAACCTGGCGCAGCGCACCGCCGCGTCCAGCGCGATGCCCGCGCCGTAGGACGAGCCCGCGAGCACCACGCCGTCCGCTTCGCCTGCCGCCTGCTCCACCACCGCAGCGATGTCGTCGCGTTCGCGTCCGCCCAGGTGCGCCCGCTTGGCTGTGGACTCGCCGTGGCCCCGCTGGTCGTAGAGGATCACCGCGCCGGCGTGCGGGAGGTAGTGGCGTGCCTTGAGCAGCAGCCCAATGCGACCGCTGCTCCAGCCATGGACGAGCACGACCACCGGACCGTTGGGGTTCTCGCCTCGGATGCGCCAGCCGGGCGAGGTCGAGCGGTCATCGAAGCGAAAGTTCAGCTCCTGGGCGGTCAGGCCCAGGTCCGCCGGCTCGGTGGTCCACTTCCGCGCCAGCGCCACCGCGAAGGTCAGCCTCGCCGGTCGGGTCATGCGCTGCGCCAGGCCCGCCATGGCCAGCGCCATGAGCACTCCCCACGCCAGCGCCAGCAGCGACAGCACGCCCATCGCGTTAGCATAACCCGCCATGCTCAGCGACAGGGAACTGCTGGACCAGGCGCTGCACGAGGCGGAGTTGGGTCTGCGCGAGGGCGGCCTGCCCATCGGGTCGGTGCTCTACGATCCCGACGCCGAACAGGTCGTGGCTCGCGGACACAACCTTCGCGTTCAGACCGGCGATCCCACCGCTCACGCTGAAGTCGTGTGTGTGCGCCAGGCGGGTCGGCGGCGCGATTGGCCCAGACTGGTGCTGGTCTCGACGCTCTCGCCCTGCGTCATGTGCACGGGGACCGCTCTGCTGCTGCGCATCGGCCGCGTGGTGATCGGCGAGAACCGCACATTCCGGGGCGCGGAGGACCTCTTTCGCGCCCAGGGCGTGACGCTGATCAACCTCGACGACGCTCGCTGCGTGGCGCTGATGCGGCGGTTCATCACGGAGCGGCCGGACCTTTGGAACGAGGACATCGGGCTGCCCTGACCCTGACGCTAGGCGGCGCGGCGAAGCTCCGCGCGGTGGCGACTCTGGCCGGTGACCAACTCCAACAGCGGCGCGTAGCACGACTGCCAGCGGTAGTGGGACTCGATCCGCTCCCGCGCCAAGCGACCCACGCGCGCCCGCATCGCCACGTTGCCCAGGGCCAGTTCGATCTGCTCGGCCCAGTGACGCGGCGAGTCGCAGGCGAACAGGTGCTCGCCCGGCGTGGCGAGGATGCCCTGGGCGGCGCCGAAGGAGCAGACCGCGACCCGGGCGCTGGCCATGGCCTCGAGCACTTTCGTCTGCACCCCACGCGCGATCCGCAGCGGCGCCACCACCACCGCGGCGCGACGCAGGTACGGGCGCACGTCGGGCACCGAGCCCACCACCTCGACACCGGGCACACCCGACAGCGCCAGCACCTCGGCACAAGGCTCGCGGCCGACGATCTGAAACCGCAGCGATCCGCCGCAACGCGAACGCAGCAGCGGCAACACCTCACGCGCGAACCAGAGCACGCCCTGAACATTAGGGTGGTAATTCAGCACGCCGGTGAAGAGCAGGTTCATCGTCTGCGCCTGCGGCGCAGGCGCGAAGTAGTCGGCGTCGATGGAGTGCCGCAGCACGGTCAGGCGCGGATGATCGCCCACCGTCTGACGATAGACCGCCGCTTCCGCGTCGCTGACCACCGCCACCGCGTCGAGATGATCCTTCCCTCCCGCCTCGATCCGCCGCAGACGCCGCGCCTCGGCGGCGTAGACCCATCGCATCGGACCGCGGCCCTGGCGGGCGTACTGGGCCCACTTGGCGCTGTCCACGTCCACCAGGTCCAGGACGTGGCGAGCGGCCGGTGCCAACCCTCGGGCGTAACGGATCATGCCCGAGCAGTAGGTGAGCACCGCGTCGAAGGGCCGTTCGCGTTGCCACTGCTCGAGCGTCCGTCGCAGATCGCGGCGGAAGAAGCAGGCGGGGGTGATGGCGCCGCCCGTGGCGAGCGCCGCTAGACCGCGCAGCCTGCTCCAGCGCGGATCGATGCGTCGCACGGCGCAGCGCTCGGTCAGCGATGCCAGGACGTCGCGTTGCTCGGGAGTGAGGGGCTCCTGGCTCATCGACGCCAGCGCCACGTCGCAGTGCGGCGCGAGCGTCCGCAACATGTGGAAGGCGCGGATGCGGTCGCCTCGGTCCAGCGGGTAGGGCACGCGGTGCGTGAGCATCAGGACGCGGGGCCTATCGTGGGCGGCGAAGCGCAGCATAGACCGTAGCATCGTCACAAGCGGACGATAACTTGGGCCGGACGCGGGGCAAGGTCCGGTAGTCGTGCGGAGGCCTGCGGATCGAGCCGAGGTCTCCGATAACTCAACGACCCGACCCTTGGAGGGGGCTTTGCTTCGCGTGGAGCTCAGACAGGCTCAGGCGGGGATGCGACTGGCGCTGCCGGTGGTGCATCCGCAGCGGCGCGACGTGACGCTGCTGAAGGTGGAGTATCCGCTCAGCGGCGCGGTGATCGCCCGGATGCTCGAGCTGGGCGTGCGTCACGTCTGGGTGCGCTATCCGAGCCTGTCGTTCCTCGAGGCGACGATCGACCCGGTGCTGGTGGAGCAGCAGCACGCGGTGCTGGAGCAGGTGACGCACTGCTTCGAACTGACGCAGCAGGAGACCAGCGCCCGCCTTCGCTTCGATCTCTACCGGCGGACGCTGCTCCAGTTGATCGACCGCCTGGTGTCGAGCCCCAAGGCGGCGGTGTTCCTGGGCGACATGGCGCAGAGCGACCGCGACCTGATGCGGCATAGCGCGACGGTGACGTACCTGAGCCTGCTGATGGGCCTGAAGCTCGAGGGTTACCTGGTGCGCGAGCGCCCGCACATCGACCCGGCCCGGGCGGCGGAGGTGATCAACCTGGGGCTGGGCGCGATGCTCCACGATCTGGGCGTGACGCGGCTGCCCACCGAGGTGGTCGAGGCGTACAAGAGGACCGGCGACGAGAGCGAACCGCATTGGCGTCAGCACCCGCTGCTGGGCTATCAACTGGTGCGCGGCAGCGTGGAGCCTTCGGCGGCGACGGTGGTGCTCAACCATCACCAGCGATACGACGGCACGGGATACGCGGGCCAGGGCATTCCGGTGCTGCGTGACAAGCGCATCCACGTCTTCGCGCGGATCGTGGGCCTGGCGGAGCAGTTTGATCGGCTGCGGTTTCCGCTGGGCCTGCCGCCGCAGCCCGTGGTCTGGGCGCTGCGGGCGCTGCTGGCCAGGCCCATGGCCAAGCAGTTCGACGCCCAGGCGCTGCGGGCGCTCTTCTCGGTCGTGCCGCCCTACGCTCCGGGGAGCGTGGTGCGTCTGAGCGACGGACGCTGGGCGGTGGTGGTGGAGCACAAGACGCACGAGCCCTGCCGCCCGATCGTGCAGACGATCCCCCACCCCGCGGTGCTGCGCGAGAACGACCAGCCCGGCGAAACGGTGGACCTGACGCAGTGCGACAAAGAACTCTTCGTGGCGCTGCACGAGGGCGTGAACGTCAGCGACCTGAACTTCGACCCGCCCCTGGCGATGAAGCGGCACCTGATGCTGGCGGGAAGTTAGTCAGACCAAGCGTCGCGATGCGACGCCCCGAGCGCGGGGAACGCCGCGTGCCCGCGTTCTGACGGCGTCGATATCATCTGGACGATGCGCGTCCTGAGCGCCGATGAGCGGAGCATCGCGGAAGCAGCGGAGCTGATCCGCGCCGGGGAGCTCGTGGCCTTCCCCACCGAGACGGTGTACGGGCTGGGCGCTGATGCGCGCGACGCACGCGCCTGCGCCGCGATCTTCCAGGCCAAGCGCCGGCCGTTCTTCGACCCGCTTATCGTTCACGTGGCGCAGGCGGAGCAGGCGGCGGAACTGGGCGAGGTCTCGGCGCTGGCGCGACGGCTGATCGCGGCGTTCTGGCCCGGGCCGCTGACCCTGGTGCTGCCACGAACGCCCGTGGTCCCGGACCTGGTGACCGCGGGGTTGCCCACGGTGGCGGTGCGAATGCCGGCCCACGAGGTGGCGCTGAGGCTCATCCGGGCCGCGGGCACCCCCTTGGCGGCGCCCAGCGCCAATCGCTTTGGGTTGCTCAGCCCGACCACCGCTGCGCACGTCCGGGAGCAGTTGAGCGAAGATGTGCCGCTCGTGCTCGACGGCGGGAGCTGCCCGGTGGGGGTGGAGTCGACGATCCTGGACCTGACGAATCCGCGGCCGACGGTGCTCAGGCCCGGGGGCGTGGAGGTGGAGGCACTGCACGCGGTGATCGGCGAGTTGAGCCTGGACGCTTCGCCGCGGGAGCGACCGCACGCCCCGGGCCAGTTCAAGGGCCACTACGCGCCGCGGACGCCGCTGCGTTTCTGGAACGGGCAAGAGGAGACGACCGACGCGGGCCTGCTGGCGTTCGAGCGCGTCGAGCCTGGGGTCCGGTTCGCGGCGGTGGAGGTGCTGACGTCCAGGGGCGATCTGCGCGAGGCGGCGGGCAACCTCTTTGCGGCGCTGCACCGACTGGACGCGGCGGGGCTGCGCGTGATCTACGCCCAGAGGCCGCCGGAGCGCGGACTGGGTCTTGCGATCCTGGACCGTCTGCGCAAAGCCGAGCGCGCGACCCACGGGACGGATCGCTCACCCTAAGACGTTTGGGGATCAGACCAGCCCGCGACGCGAGAGTTCCTCGAGCATCTGTTGGGCGGGATCGCCCGTGGGGTCGATGCGGTGCGCATGCCAGCCCCGGTCGCGTGCAGCCTGGACGTTGGCGGGGTAGTCGTCGAAGAAGAGGATCGACCCCGGCGGGGCGCCGGTGCTTTTCTCCACGTGCTCGTAGATGCGCGGGTGGGGCTTCATGGCGCCGATCTGGAAGCTGGTGAAGCGGTGGTGCAGCTCGTGGAGCGGGAGCTTGTGTCGAGGGTCGTGGTTCATCAAGCGCCAGTGAGCGTCGGTGGTGTTGGAGAGACAGGCGGTGGTCAGACCGGACCGCTTGACGCGCTGGACGACCTCGGCGACGCCGGGGTAAGGGTCCTTGATCCATCCGAGGAAGGCGGCGGCGAACTTGTCGCGCGGCAGTCCCGTAAGCGCAGCCCCGCGGTCGAACATGGTCGCCTCGTCGAACTCGCCGTGCTCGTGACGATTGCACAGGTCCGTGAGCTGCCGACGCACCTGGCCGTCGCGGGGGATCGACTCGATTGGAAGGTCAGCAATGGCGCAGGCCTCGGCCCAACCCGAGACGAGTCGGATCATGACGCCGCCGAGGTCGAAGACGACCAGACGAATTGCTGATGGCGGATGGCTGAATGCTGATGGGGTCATGAAGCTGGGCCCTGTTGCTCACGTGCACCCTGTCTGCCAATGAGCAATCATCGATCACCAATGAATAATGGCCTTAGCTCCTGACCTGTCCGCTGCCGTACCCGACCCACTTGTAGGTGGTCAGGTCGGCGGCGCCCATGGGGCCTCGGGCGTGGAGCTTGTCGGTGCTAATGCCGATCTCGGCGCCTAAGCCGTACTCCCCTCCGTCGGAGAGTCGGGTGGAGCAGTTGACAAAGACGTTGGCGGAGTCGACTTGCGCCACGAATCGCTGAGCGGAGTCGTAGTCGTGGGTGACGATGGCGTCGGTGTGCTTGGAGCCGAAGTGATTGATGTGTTCGACGGCGGCGTCGAGGCTGGGCACGACACCCACCGCGACGATCAGGTCGAGGTACTCCATGCCCCAGTCGGCATCGACGGCGGGGACGGCTTGCGGGAAGAGGGTGCGGGTGCGTTCGTCGCCTCGGATCTGCACGCCGGCGCGGTGCAGGGCCTCGCAGACCTTGATGAGCAGTCCGCGCTCGGCAGCGTCCTTGTGAAAGAGGATGGTCTCGGCGGCGTTGCAGACGCCGGGGCGCTGCGCCTTGGCGTTGAGGCAGACCTGGACCGCCATGTCGTCGTCGCAGCGGGCGTCGATGTAGACGTGGCAGTTGCCGGTGTAGTGCTTGATGACGGGGATGCGCGCCTGCTCGACGACGGCGCGGATGAGGGACTCTCCGCCGCGCGGGATCGCCAGGTCGATGCGTCCTTCCATGCGGAGGAGTTGCCCCACCGCGGCGCGGTCGGTGGTCTCGACAAGCTGCACCGCATCGGGGTTCAGACCGGCGTCGGTCAGGCCCTGTCGCACCGCGATGGCCAGGGCGGTGTTGGAGTGCAGGGCCTCCTTGCCGCCGCGCAGGATCACCGCGTTGCCCGCCTTGACGCACAGGGCCGCAGCGTCGGAGGTGACGTTGGGTCGCGACTCGTAGATCATCAGGATCACGCCGATGGGCACGCGGACTTTCTCCAGCCGCAGTCCGTTGGGCAGAACCCGACCCTCGATGACCTGTCCCATCGGGTCGGTCTGCTGCGCGATCTGCCGAACGGACGCGGCGATCTTGGTGATGGCCTTGTCGTCGAGCTTCAGGCGATCGAGCATGGCAGCGGACAGGCCCGCAGCTGTGCCCCCTTCGAGGTCTTTGCGGTTGGCGCTCTGGATCGCCGAGGTAGCCTGCTCGATGCGTTGAGCCACGCGGATCAGGGCGGATTGACGCGACTGCCCATCGCTGGCGATGAGCGATCGCGCTGCGGCCTGAGCACGCGCCACGAGCTGGTCGCAGTAGCCGGTGACGGAAAGTGCCGAAGCGGTGGAGACAGTCATAAGAGTATCTTACGAAGCAGAGAGGCAGCTGGCTTCGCGGCAGCGCTGAAGCGATTGCTCAATGTTGATTGCCAGGAGGGGAGCGAAGGCTCTTAAAAAACCATACCCCCAGCACGAGGCCGGGGGCATGGCGGAGGAGAAAGAGAACGTGAGTATGGGCGAAATAGGTCGCCCTGTCAAGTAAGCGAAGGGGCCGCCTGCGTTAAGAACCCTTGCCAGTGGAAAACCAGGTGCGGACACCCGATCACCGATGCTCTGGCCACCTGACGCCGATCGGCTCGTCCGTGAACACGATCGGGTCGGCAAGTTCCTAACAGCAGGGCGGCACGACTCCGTTGCGCCCTCGCCTGATGCTCGCCGCCTCGTTCGCCGGTACGCGCTGATGGTTCAATGACGCCCGGCGACGCTTTTCTAGTTGTCCCCCAACGGTTAAGAGTTATGAGACTCCCTGACGACCTGACCGACGCAAACGTCCATCGATCTGCGACCGTCCCGCCGACGGAGCTTCCGTGCTTACGTCGCGGGTCGGCCCTGCTGCCCCATGGCCCGCCGCGGGTTCATGAGCCAGCTCGACTGCTGCTGGAGGAGTTCTGCGAGTCGCTGCTTCCATGCAGCGCGATCGCGGATCTCCATGTGGTCCTTCACGCCCAGCAACACCACTTCACCCTTCAGGCCTGTCATCTGCAGCAGGTTCTCGGGCAATCGCACTCTTCCTTGAGCATCGATCTCGACCCGATTGGCCAAACTGAACAACAGGCGTTCGTACTCCAAGAGTCTTTCCGAATCCAACAAGCTCTGATCCAAATCCGACGCACGCTTCTCGAACCCCTCCTCGGTGTAAAGACACAGTGCCTGCCCTTCGCCAGGTGTCACGTACAAGTAAACCGGTTCCTCACTCTTTGGTTTTCGCGCTCCGATAACCTGCTGGCGCAGCTCCGAGGGGATCGCCAAGCGGTTTTTGGCGTCGATCGTATGCTCGTAAGTCCCAGTAAAGACCAAAGCATGCGTTCCCCGTCGAGGTGTCTACCACTATAACCCACGATAACCCACTTTGCAACACTCATCGTCACTTTTCCACAGAAAATCTTGAAAATTGGGTTATCGGATTTCCTGGCACAGCAACGAACGCCGCTCGCCACGCCCAAGGCGCGCGCCACAGCGACCAGGCCAACGGGTCCTCACCCGCTGCTGCGCCACCATTCTTACTTTGCTTCGGACGCGACTAGCGCCCAGCGATTCGCTGCAGATTGTGCAGGCTCATCACCGCGGACTTCACCGGGTCGCTGTCGATCCAGTTCGAGTCCTGCTCGACGATCAGAAATTGAGCGCCGACCTTCGCCGCGCGCGCTACGACTTCTTTGATCTTCACCACGCCGGTGCCCACCTCGGAGAACTTCCGCTCACTTCCGGGGGCCATGTCCTTAACGTGCAGCAGCGGCACGCGGCCGGTGAGGCGATCCATCCACGCGAGGGGGTCGTCGTGCCCGTGCGTGACCCAGTAGACGTCGAGCTCCGCAGCGATCCGCGCCGGGTGGTCGTAGATCATGTCCATGGGGCGCTGGCTGCCCCCGGCGAGCTTGACGAACTCGAAGCTGTGGTTGTGGTAGCAGAAGGTCAGCCCGTGCTTCCTGGCCAGCTCGCTGATCTGGGCGAGCTTCTTGACGCCCGCGGTCCACTCCTCGACGGTGGGGTCTTTGCCCCATTGGAAGCCGGGAAAACCGGAGGTGACGACGTAGCGGTAGCCGAAGAGCCTCGCCTCGTCCGCGAGCTTTTTCATGTTCTCCTCCGTCGCGTCGGGACTCACGTGGGCTCCGATGGCGGTGAGCTTGAAACGGTCGAGCAGTTTCTTGAAGTCCTCAGCGGTGCGCTTGTAGTAGCCCGCCAGTTCGACGTTGCGATAGCCGGCGGCGGCGACCTGCTGAAGCGTGCCCTCCACGTCCTTGTTCATGGACTCACGCACGGTGTAGAGCTGCAGAGCGATGGGTAGCGTCACGGTGAAGACTCCTTGAGATTGAACGGTCCAAGACTCTAGCGTTCGCTGCCCACCACGCAAGCGATGCGCGACCTATACTGGAGCACTGGCGGGGGCCAGGGAGCTTGTCATGCGTCGCACCGGCTGGCTTTGCCTCGTGTTCGTGTATTCGAGTTTGGCGCTGGCGGAGGAGCCCGCGCCGCAGCAGGACTCGTGCTGCCCTGCGCCGACCGAAGAAACTCAGAAAGCCGACAAGGCGCAGGACCCCCCCGTGCGGGCGTTGGTCGAGGTTGCCCGCAAGCCCTTTGATCCGGAAGAAAAGGCCCAGGCACGCGCCAGCGAGTGGACCGAGCCGGACAAACGCGTGCCCTTTGATTTCGAGTTCACTGTCACCGACCACGAGGGTCATTCGCGCAAGCTCAGCGATTTCCGGGGCAGGCCCATTGCCATGACTTTCATCTTTACCCGCTGCCCCAACCCCAACATGTGCCCGCTCATGACCGCGACGATCGGCGAGCTGGAGAAGCGCCTGGCGGAGGAAGAGCTCTCCGACAAGCTCCATTTGCTCATGGTCTCCTACGATCCGCACCACGACACCCCGGAGAAGCTCAAGGAATACGCGACGAACCTGGGCGTAAAGTTCACCAGCGTCACCCTGCTGCGACCGGACAAGGAGACCTTCACCGACTTCGCCGCCGAGTTCCAGATGGGCGTGGGCTACTCCAGCACCGGGCAGATCCAGCACCGCATCGAGATGCTGATCATCGACGCCCAGGGCCGATTCGTCCGCGACTACGTGGGCGAAGTCTGGAGCAACGACCCGGTGCTGGCGGACCTGAAGCGGCTGCTCGAAGA
Organism: uncultured Phycisphaera sp.; assembly: GCA_964496285.1. Taxonomy (GTDB): domain Bacteria; phylum Planctomycetota; class Phycisphaerae; order Phycisphaerales; family Phycisphaeraceae; genus CAZBXW01. The sequence goes on along the minus strand of CAZBXW010000003.1, from coordinate 112,643 downwards.
AGCTGCCCCGCCCGCAGCCCAGGAGTGAATGCACGCTTGAAAACTCAATCCGTTCGAGCCGCCGATGGACGGGTCGTTCCCATCGACCCCATTCGTGCTTGGCCTCTTCGCTGGTAAACTACGCGCTTCACCGATCAGGAGACGCCAGGGATGGCTAGCGACACCGGCGTGAACAACTCGCCCGCAGCGGACACGTTCGTCCATCTGCACCTGCACAGCCACTACTCCCTGCTCGACGGCGGCAACCGCATCGCGTCGCTGCGCGACGACAAGGACCGCATCGTCCGCGTCGGGCTGGTCGACCGCGTCAAAGAGCTGGGCATGTCCGCGGTGGCGATTACCGACCACGGAAACCTCTTCGGTGCGGTGGAGTTCTACCTCCGCGCCAAGGAAGCAGGCATCAAACCCGTCCTGGGCATCGAGGCCTACGTCGCTCCGGGCGACCGCCGCAGCCGCGAACGCACCGGCGTGCAGGACGGCGGATACCACCTCGTCCTCCTGGCGGAAAATCTCACCGGCTGGAAGAACCTGCTCAAGCTCAGCTCCGATTCCTACCTCCAGGGCTTCTACTACAAGCCCCGCATGGACAAGGCCACGCTCGAACGCTGGAGCGATGGACTCATCGCCATCAACGGCCACCTCGGGTCCAGCATCGCCGCCCTGCTCGTCCGATACGTCCAGACGCGCGACCAAGCGCACTTCGCCGCCGCCCTCGACGAAGCCCGCTGGCACCAGAAGACCTTCGGCGTCAACGACAAGGGCCAGAGCCGCTTCTTCATCGAGCTGCAGCGGCACGACACCCCCGAGCAGGAAGCGATCAACGAGCACCTGGTCCGACTGGCGCGGGAGCTCGATCTCCCGCTGGTCTGCGACAACGACGCCCACTTCCTGCACGAGGAAGACTACGACGCCCACGACACGCTCTGCTGCATCTCGATGGGCAAGACCAAGGCCGAGACCAACCGCCTCCGCTATTCCAGGCAGCTCTACGTCAAGAGCCCCGGTCAGATGGCGGAGCTTTTCGCCGACTACCCGCAGGCCATCGCCAACACCCGCGCCATCGCCGACCGATGCAACGTCGAGCTGGACCTCAAGTCCAGGCACACCCCGGTCGTGCAGATCACCCGGCGAAAGGCGGATCCGAAGCAGGCCGCCGACCGCGTCGGGTCCACCGCGTGGTTCGCCGCGATCTGCGCTCAGTACGAGTTGCAGCCCTTCGACGCCACCAAACACTCGACCCCCGCCGCGGAACTCAAGGCCCACTGCGACGCGGCGTTGCGCGAGCTGGCGGAGGCCGGGGCGCTGTGGCGCTACGGCGAAACCGGCGTCACCCCGGAGATCCGCGCCAGGCTCGAACGCGAGCTGCGCATCCTCGCGGACAAGAACATCTCCGCCTACTTCCTGATCGTCTGGGACTTCTGCAACGAGGCCCGCCGCAGGGGCATCCCCGTCAACGCCCGCGGCTCGGGCGTGGGCACGATGGTCGGCTACTGCCTGGGCCTCTCCAACGCCTGCCCCATCCGCTACGGCCTGCTCTTTGAGCGCTTCACCGACCCGGACCGCTCCGAGTACCCCGACATCGACATCGACATCTGTCAGGACGGGCGGCAGGCGATCATCGACTACGTTCGGCAGAAATACGGCCACGTGGCGCAGATCATCACCTTCGGCACCCTCAAGGCGCGCGCCGCCATCCGCGACGTGGGCCGGGTGCTCAACCTCCCCCTCTCCGAGGTCGACCGCGTCTGCAAGCTCGTGGGCGACGGACTGAACACCACCATCGAGTCGGCCCTGGCGCAGGAGCCCGACCTCAAGCAGCTCTACGAAGAGAGCGCCGCGCACCGCGAGCTGCTCGACACCGCGCGGAAGCTCGAGGGTCTGGCACGGCACGCCGGCGTCCACGCCGCGGGCGTCGTCATCGCCACGCAGCCCCTGGAGAACATCGTCCCGCTCTACAAGGCCTCCAACAACGCTTCCGACAGCGACACCGCCGAGCAGATCGTCACGCAGTGGGACGGCCCGACCTGCGAGAAGGTCGGCCTGCTCAAGATGGACTTCCTGGGCCTGCGCACGCTCTCGATCATCGAACGCGCCAAGTCGCTCATCCGCGCCACCCTGTCCCCAGAAGTCATCGCCGCCACCGTCAGGCGGAGCGACTTGAGTGGCTCCACCACACCCCCCGCTGATCCGCTCGATCTGGACCGCCTGACCTACGACGACCAGAAGGTGCTCGACCTCTTCCGTCGGGGCGAGACCGCGGGCATCTTTCAGTTCGAGTCCGGCGGGATGCGCAACACCATCCTGGGCATGAAGCCCGACCGACTCGAAGACCTCATCGCCGCCAACGCCCTGTTCCGGCCCGGGCCGATGGACCTCATCCCCGACTACAACAACCGCAAGCACGGACGCCAGGCCGTCCCGCAGGGACACCCCATCGTCGCCAAGTTCACCGCCGAGACCTACGGCATCATGGTCTACCAGGAACAGGTGATGCAGATCGTCCACGAGCTGGGCGACATCCCGCTCCGCGCCGCCTACTCGCTCATCAAGGCGATCTCGAAAAAGAAAACGAAAGAGATCGACGCGGTCAGGCCCCGGTTCGTGCAGGGCGCGGAACAGAAAGGCCTGGCCAAGCCCCAGGCGGAGGAGCTGTTCGACCTCATCCTCAAGTTCGCCGGCTACGGGTTCAACAAGTCGCACTCGACCGGCTACGCCATCACCGCCTACCAGACCGCCTATCTCAAGACCTACTTCCCCGTGCAGTACATGGCCGCCCTGCTCAGCTACGAGTCCGTGAGCACCGACAAGGTGGTCGAGTACATCGCCCAGTGCAGGAGCGTGATGCGCCCCAACGGGAAGCGCGGCATCGACGTGCGCCCGCCGGACATCAACCTCTCCGACGTGGACTTCACCGTCGTCTTCGAGAAGGACGAGCCGCGCGACCCGGACCACGGGCACATCCGCTTCGGTCTCTCGGCGGTCAAAGGCGTGGGCGACAAGGCGATCGCCGCCGTCATCGCTGCCCGCTCGAACAGGAAAGGCGCGGGCGCGTTCAAGAGTCTGCTGGACTTCTGCGAGCGCGTCCCGATGGGGGCGGTCAACCGCGCCACGCTCGAGGCTCTGATCAAGTGCGGCGCGTTCGACTCGATCCACGGGCGCGAGCAGCGGGCGGCGCTGGTGCAGGGCCTGGAGGCGGCGATGCAGGCCGGCCAACGCGCCGCCACCGACCGCGACTCGGGCCAGCTCAGCTTCTTCGGCGGCGCCGCCGCCTCGCCCGCCGCCAAGGCGCACGACGCCGCGTTCGTCCTGCCCCGCGTGGAACCCTGGTCACCGGGCCAGACCTTGGCCTTTGAGAAGAGCGTCCTGGGCTTCTACGTCTCGAGCCACCCGCTCGACGAGCACCGACCCACGCTCGACCGCTTCACCAGCGACAGCGTCGCCGGCGCCAAGTCGCGCTACGCCGACACCGCTGTGATCGTCGGCGGCATGCTCAGTCGTGTCCGACCCACGCTGGTGAAGAACGGCCGCAGCGCCGGGCAGAAGATGGCGATGATCACCCTCGAACAGGACGGCGCCGCCCTGGAGGGCGTGGTCTTCAGCGAGGCCTACGCCTTGGCGGCCCCGCTCCTGGAGCTCGACCGCATCGTCATCCTCAAGGGCAGGATCGACCGCCGCCGCGAGGAGCCCAACCTCATTGTCGAGTCCGTGGTCCCCGTCGAGCGCGCCGCCGAGATGCTCACCGAGGCGGTCCGCGTCACGCTGCGCCACCCGGCGGAGCACGGCGGAAGACCGCTCAACGGCGAGCTGGTCAAGCTCAAGACGCTCCTGCGCCAGTGCGCCGGGGCCGCCGGCGGGCGCAGGCTCGCCGAGGTCCTGCTCGAGATCCACCAGGCGGGAAAGGTCGTGTCGCTACGCATCAACGGCCTGCGCGTGGCGGTGGACGCGGACCTGCCCAGCCGCGTCCTGGGCGTGATGCAACTGCCCCCGGAAGTGTTGTCGTGCGAGCTGATCGGCCCGGTGAAACTCCCGCAGCGTCAGACCGGCCCCGCGGTGCAGCAGGCCCCGCTCATGCGTCGCGCTTCGGCCGACGAGGAAGTCTGCGCCAGCATCGACCGTTACTGACGCACCTTCTTTCGGACTTCCACCGCCAGGTCCGGATACCCCGGCAGCGCTCTGAGAAAAGACGAACCGTAGCGCTTGGTGACGATGCGGCTGTCGAGCACGACGACGCAGCCGGTGTCGGTGCGGGAGCGGATGAGCCTGCCAAAGCCCTGCTTGAATTTGAGGATCGCCTCGGGCAGCGAGTACTCCATGAAGGCGTTGCCGCCGCGCGCGGTGATGCGTTCCAGACGCGCCTCGATGAGCGGTCGGTCGGGCACCGCGAAGGGCAGCCGCGTGATGATGACGTTGCGCAGCGCGCGGCCCTGCACGTCCACGCCCTGCCAGAAACTGTCCGTGCCCAGGAGCACGCTGCGTTCGTTGCCTCGGAACAACTCGAGCATGCGCGACCGCTGCACTCCCTCGCCCTGCACGAGCAGAGGCATCGCCAGACGTTCGAGCTTTGGACGCAACACCTCGGCACAACGACGCAGCGGGTCGTAGCTGGTGAAGAGCACGAACGCCCCGCCCTCGCTCTGCTCCAGGTGCTCCATCAACCGCGGTACCAACCTCTCGAGGTGGCTCGCCTCGCTGGGCTCGGGCAGGTCCGCCTCGACGATGACCTTGGCCTGACTGGCGTAGTCGAAGGGCGAACCCAGCAGCAGCGTGGCGCCCTCAACGAGCCCCAGGCGACGCTTGATGTGGGCGAAGGGATGATCGTCCGGGCTGCCCGTGGCGAGCGTCGCGGAGGTGAGCACGACGGTGAGCGGGGTCTGGTCGTTGATCTTGGCCTCGAAGAGCCGGGCACGGAGCAGCGGGCCCACGTCGATGGGCGCCGCGGTGAGCGTGACGCGCGGGCTGCGGCCCTTGCGGTCCACCTCCAGCCAGTACACGCTGTCGGGAACGGTCTGGTCGACCAGCGCGGTGAGCGAACCGCCCAGCCCCTGGGCGCGACGGGCGTAGCCGTTGAGTTCCAACCGGTCGTCGGCGCTGTCCACCTTGTCGCGGAGCAGTTTCAGGCAGAGCGACAAATCTTCGAGCAGCGGCGAGAGCGTGTTCTGGACGATCCCGGGCGCGGGGATGCGCCCGTTGCGTGGGCCGTGCTCCTGCTGCCAGTGCGCCAGGGCGTCGAAGAACTCGTCGCAGGCGTACTCGACGTTGCCCACCGCGGTGACGCATCGCTGCACGAGTTCCTGGTCCACGCCGCGCTGGTGGGCGAGATTGGCGAGCAGACCCTTGCCGCGACCGCGACGCTGGTACAGGCTGTTGAGCAGCAGCCGGACGCCGAAACGACTGACGGAGACGCCGAAGTGCTCGCTGGCGACGTCCTCGACGGTGTGCGCTTCGTCGAGCACCACCGCGTCGTAGTCCGGGAGCATGCCAAAGCCCTCGGCGCGCAGCGCCAGGTCGGCGAAGAACAGGGCGTGATTGACGATGAGCAGGTCCGCGTTCTCCATGCGCCGCCGGGCGGACTGGTAGAAGCAGGGCTTGAAGTTCGGGCATCGCTTGCCCAGGCAGTCCTCGGCGTCGCTCTGGGCGTGCGACCAGACGGCGGGCCTGGCGAGCTGCGGGAGCGTGGCGGTGGAGCCGTCGGTGGTGGTCTTGAGCCAGTCGCCGATCGCTTCGAGGCTCGCGTGCTCGTCGTGATCGACCAAGAGCTGCTCCGCCCGCTCTTTGGCGCGCTGAAAGCGACGGATCGAGACGTAGTTGCCCCGGCCCTTGACCAGCACCGCGGTGAACTCTTCGCCCAGCACCGAACGCAGCAGCGGGATGTCCCGCTCGAGCAGTTGCTCCTGCAGCGCGATGGTGTGCGTGGAGATGACCACGCGGGGCTTGACCTTGGGCGGGACTTCCATGCCGCGGGCGTCGAGCACGTGGGCGATGGCGGGCAGCAGATAGGCGAAGCTCTTGCCCACGCCGGTGCCCGCTTCGACGATGAGTTTTTCGCGCTTGGCAAAGGCGTCACGCACCGCGTGGATCATCTGGATCTGCTGAGGGCGATGGTCGTAGCGCTGGCCCATCCGCCGCGCCACCGCGCCCTGCGGGTCGAGGATGTGCGCCAGGTCCAAAGCCATGGGCGCAAGTGTATCGCGGCGAACACGGACGGGTTGTGAAGCCCGCGATGGCATCGTGGGCTGTCCAACGAAAAACCCCCGAGGGTTCGGGGGTTTGTGGAAGCGAATCGATGCGAAGCGGAGCTTACTTGAGCTCGACCTCGGCGCCTTCCTTCTTGAGCTTCTCGGCCAATTCCTCGGCTTCCTTCTTGGGAAGGTTTTCCTTGACGGTCTTGGGAGCGCCGTCGACGAGGTCCTTGGCTTCCTTCAAGCCCAGGCCGGTGGCTTCGCGGACGACCTTGATGACCTGGATCTTCTTCTCGCCCGCGGCCTTGAGGACGACGTCGAAAGCGGTCTTCTCCTCGGCTGCCGGGGCCGCGGCGCCGCCGCCGGCGGGGCCGGCCATCATCACCGCGCCGCCCGCGGCCGGTTCGATGCCGTACTTCTCTTTCAGGTACGCGCCGAGTTCCACCGCGTCCTTGAGGGTCAGACCCGCGAGCTTGTCGCCCAGTTCCATGACTGCTGCTTCTGCCATAACGATCTACCTTTCATCGATCAACGCTTTCCGCAGAGGTCCGGGCACGTTGCCCGGATTTAACCCGTAAGGGCCAATGAGGAAGAAATCAGAGTGATTCTCAGGCCTTGGCGGCGATGGGTTCGCCCTTCTCCAGTTTGGTCTGGATGGCCTTGACGAGGCTGGCGATCTTCCTGCCCGGCCCGAGGATCGAGGCGGTGAGGCTCTTGGCGGGCGAAAGCAGGAGCTGCACGACCTTGGCCTGCGCCTCCTGTCGGGTGGGGTACTTCGAGAGCGCTTCGATCTGGTCCGCCTGGAAGAGCGAGCCGTCCATCAGCGCGCCCTTGAAGGCGATGGTGGGGATCTCCTTGACCTGGGCGATGAGCTCACGGGCGACGGAGACGACGCTGTCGCCGCCGAAGACCATGGCGCTGGGACCCTGCAGCAGCGGGCTGATGCCCGACATCTTGGTGCCGTCGAAGGCGCGGCGCGCCAGCGAGTTCTTGACGACGGTGACCTTGATGCCGTGCTTCGACAGCCCGGTGCGGAGCTTGTTGGTCTCGTTGCTCTTGATGCCGCGAATGTCGATGAGCACCGCGCCATCCACTTCAGCGAAAATCTTCTTGTAGTGGGCGGTGATGAGGTTTTTAACGGGTTTGCTCATGGTGTTGTTCCTGTCCGAGCCGGGCTGTCCGGGGCCCGGTGCAGTTCCGGGGGTCAGATGGCCACGAGCACGCCGGGGGTCATCGTGCCCTTGAGGGTGATCTTCTTGACGTACTGGCCCTTGGCGGAAGAGGGCTTGAGCTTCTGGATGAAGTCGATGAACGCCTGGGCGTTCTCCTGAATCTTGTTGGGTTCGAAGCTGAGCTTGCCCACAACGGCGTGGACGTTGCCGCCCGCGTCGTTGCGGAACTCGACCTTGCCCGCGGCGTACTCGCGCACCGCGGTGGCGACGTCCGCCGTGACCGTGCCGCTCTTGGGCGAGGGCATCAGGCCCTTGGGCCCGAGCACCTTGCCGAGCTTGGACACCACACGCATCATGTCCGGCGAAGCGATGGCCACGTCGAACTCCATCCAGCCGGCCTCGATCTTCTTGACCAGTTCGTCGCCGCCGGCCTCGATCGCGCCGGCCTCCTTGGCCTTGGCGATCACGTCGTCCTTGCAGAAGGCGATCACCTTCTTCGAGGCACCCACGCCGTGCGGCAGCGCCACCGCGCCGCGGATGAGCTGATCCGCCTGCTTCGGGTCGATGCCCAGGTGGATGCAGATGTCCACGCTCTGGTCGAACTTGGTCTTGCGGAAGGTCTTGAGGCGCGTGACCGCGTCGTTCAGGGGAACGATCTTGGTGCGGTCCCAGCCTTCGCAATCCGCCCGGAAACGCTTGCCATGAAATTCCTTCGCCATCGGGCGATCCTCACGACTGCGGGACGCGAGACACGTCCCTGGGTCTCCCACGATTCACGGCTCGTGGTTGGCCGGACTGTTTTTTCGATCCACCGCGTTACAAACCTTCGACATCCACGCCCATCGAGCGAGCGGTGCCCGCGAGCGTGCGCACCGCGGCGTCGACGCTGTGGGCGGTCATCTCGGGGCTCTTGGTCTTGGCCAACTCCACGAGCTGCGCCTTGGTGATCTTGCCGACCTTCTCCTTGTTCGGAACGCCCGAGCCCTTCTGGAGCTTGAGCACGTCCTTGATGAGCACGCTGTTGGGCGGCTGCTTGATCTCGAAGGTGAAGGTGCGGTCCTTGTAGACGGTGATGACGCAGCCCACGACCTTGCCGCCAAAGCTCTTGGTGCGTTCGTTGAACTGCTGGATGAACTGGCCGGGGTTGACGCCGTTCTGTCCCAGCGCCGGTCCGATGGGCGGAGCCGGGGTCGCCTGCCCGCCGGGGGCCTGGATCTTGAAGACGGAGGTGATTTCTTTCTTGGCCATGACGTTGCTCCCACCGCCCCGTAGGGCCGCTCTGGCCCAAGGACGAAGAGCCGAGCATCATACCAAGGGCGATGAGCGTGGTAAAGCACGCTTTTTCGCGGAATTTTCCGGGGGATCGCGACGTCAGGCGAAGCGGGCGGCGACGATGGTGCGGTCGTCGAGAGGGACCGCCCCGCCGGTGTGACGCTCCACCGCGGCGACCACCGCGTCCACCAGCGCCTGCGCCGAGTCGTGCGTTTGGGCGAGGATCGCATCGAGCCGCTCGACGTCGAACAGCTCCCCTTGTGGGCTGAACGCCTCGGTGATGCCGTCGGTGTAGAAGAGCAGCGTATCGCCGGGGTGCAGCTCGACGCAGTGGTCCTCGTAGCGTTCCTCAGCGATCAGGCCCAGCGGGACGCCGCCGATCTGGTCCAGGCCGGTGATCGCACCGTCGCGTTTGACCCGGGGCGGCGGATGACCGGCGCAGGCGTAGGTGAGCGAGCGCGTGTTGGGATCGATGACGCCGTAGAACACGGTGATGAACGTGCCGGAGAGTCGGGTGTAGAGCGTGGTGAGGTGGGCGTTGACGAAGTTGAGCACGCTGCTGGGCGGCGCGGGCGGGTCGGGGTGCGTGTGGGCGATGGCGTGAGCGATGGCGCCCAAGACCGCTGACGAGGCGCCGTGGCCGGACACGTCGGCGATCGAGATGCCCCAGCGCCCGTGCGTCTGGGGGAAGAAATCGTAGAAGTCGCCACCGGCGTGCCGCGCGGTCTGGTAGTAGGCCGCCAGGTCCACGCCCGGTAGCGTGGGCAACCGGATCGGAAGCAGCGTGCGCTGCAGTTCCGCCACGACGCGAAGCTCATCGTCGAGCTGCGCGTAAGCCTTGGCCAGCTCCTTGCGAAGGATGAGATTGTGCGTAGCGCGGCCGTAGAGCGCCGTCTGCCAGACGAGGATGGGAATCCAGTCCTTGTCCAGCTTCGCCGGGTCGTCCCAGAGCAGCACGGTGGCGTTGACAGTCTTTCCGTTCTCGAACTGCGGGCAGAACAGCAGGGTGCTCATGCCGCGCATGTACTCCGCCGCCGGGTCGTCCTCGCTGAAGCGGAGGCCCTCGATCAGCCGCGGCTGATTCGAGTAGATCAGTTCGCTCAACAGTCCGCCGCTGAGCAACGGCAGGCGGTGTTTCTCCTCCCACGGGTTGATCGTCTGCGTCCAGGTGCTGCTGCGGGTGACGCGGTAGCGAGGCTGCTCCAGGCCCCGGGCGCTGACCGCAAACCAACGATCGTGCGGGAAGAGCGTGCGCACCGCGGCGCCGTACTTCTGGCCGATGACCTGCGGGTCGGTCTCGTGGCTGACCTCGTGCATCACCTTGGCGATGAGGTCCAGTTCCTTCTTCCAGTCGCCGAGCTTCGTGGGCATGGGACGAGCTTTCTTGTTCGAGCAAGCGGTGTCGCACATGGTAGCCCCGGCGGGACCAAAGGGCATTGGCCCAGCCGAATCCGGGTGCGGCAACACTCACGCCCAACCCTTCGGGTCGACGCCGACTGGGCCGATCGCCTGGAAACCGCGGAGGACCTGATCGATGGCGCGTGGCGCCCGGTGTATCGCCTTAGCGCGAGAAGCGGCCCGGTCAAGGCGTTCGAGTTGGCTTCAAGGGTGCGGCGTCTCGGAACCTGAATCGCCGCTTCGCGGTTGGCGCTATGTGCTCAGGAAGTCGCGCGCGACTTTCCACACGTCGCCGGCGCCCATCGTCACGAGGAGGTCGCCGTCGCGCGCGATAAGCTGCAGCTGCTCCACGATCGCCTCGAAGGGGTACAGGTGCATCGCCTGCTTGCCGCGTTTGCGCAGGCGGTCGACCAAATCCGCGGCGGAAACCGCGTGGCGCTCGGCCTGGCTGTCACGCACGAAATAGATGTCCGGCACGATCACCACGTCGGCGGTGTCGAAGCTCGCGGCGAACTGCTCCATCAGGAAGCGTGTTCGGCTGTGCTGGTGCGGCTGAAAGACGCAGAGCAGTCGCCTGGGATTGAGCCGGGAACGCAGCGCGCGCAGCGTCGTGTCGATCTCGGTGGGGTGGTGGCCGTAGTCGTCCACGACGTTGACCCATCCGCCCGCGCCCGGGAGTTGGCGTGAGCCCAGCCGCTGCATGCGACGGTCGAGGCCCTGAAAACTCGACAGGGCGCGGGAGATGACGTCCCACGCCACGCCCACGCGATGAGCGAGCACCGCGGCGACCCCGGCGTTGTAGGCCATGTGGTCGCCCGCCAGCGGGTTGGTCCACTCCATCACCGCCTGCCCCTGGTGATGCAGCCGGGCGTGGCCGTTCTTGATGCCCACGCGCCAGTCCGCCTGGTAGGCGAACCCGATGGTCTGCACGTCGCAGTCCAGGCCCGCGGTGACGGGCAGTCGATGCGGCATCTCGTGATTGATCAGCAGGAAGCCGCCCTGCTCGCGGGAGGGCAGGCGCTGGGCGAAGACACGGAAGGCCTCGACGATCTCGCTCAGGTCCTTGTAGACGTCCAGATGGTCCTCTTCGATGTTGAGGATGACGGCCAACCGCGGGTGGAAGTTGTGGAAGGAGCGGTCGAACTCGCAGGCCTCGGCCACGAGCAGGTCCGAGCCGATCTTGCTCGCGCCCCAGCCCCCGCCGATCTGGGCGCAGTGGGCGCCGACGATGAAGTTCGGGTCACGACCGGCGCACTGCAGCACGTGCGTGAGCATGCTGGTGGTGCTGCTCTTGCCGTGGGTCCCGGCGATGGCCAAGCCGGTCTTCCCGATCATCAGGCGGCCCAGCAGCTGGGCGTACTTGACGATCTCCACGCCCCGCGCCTGGGCGGCGAGCACCTCGGGATGATCGCCCTTGATGGCGGCGGAAACCACCAGCAGGTCCGCGTCGGAGGGGAGCGAAGCGACGGACTGCTGCGAGGCGACATCGAACCCGTCGCGCTGCAACGCCTCGACGGTGGCGGAGGTGCCGATGTCGCTTCCGGTACAGTGGGCGCCGAGGTTGCGTGCCAGCCTGGCCAGCCCGGACATCCCGCACCCGCCGATCCCGCAGAAGTGAACGTGTCTGCCCGCCAGGGTCGGTCGTTCGTGGTCAGGACTGTGGGTCATGGTCGAGGTCGCCGTCATGATTCACCCCTCATGCTATGGGCAGTTCATCGGTAAGTCGGGTCGAGTCGGTTGAATTGCTGTGGGTCGGGGCGATGCGTCGCGCGGAGGACGAATCAGCTATGATGAGTCTCTCATGAAGAACGCTCTGGGAAGCTTCTGTCTGGTCCTTCACGGCCACCTTCCTTATGTGCTGCGTCATGGGACCTGGCCTCACGGCGAGGACTGGCTCTACGAGGCCGCCGCCGAGACCTACCTGCCGATCCTGGCGATGGTGGACGAGTGCCTGTTCTTCAACGCTCCGCCGCGGATCACTGTGGGGCTCACGCCGGTGCTGCTCGAGCAGCTGGCGCACGAGCACTTCAAGAGGGGCTTTGAGCACTACCTGGAGGACCGCATCGCCCGCGCCCGAGCCGACCGCGAGGACTTCCGCCGGATCAACAACGGGCACATGGAGTACCTCGCCACGCGCTGGGAGGAGACCTTCCGCGGCTTGCAGGAACAGTTCGCCAAGATCAACCGCGACATTCCCAAGGCGTACGCCCAGCGCGCCAGCGCCGGCCACATCGAGATACTCACCTCCAACGCCACACACGCCTACATGCCGCTGCTCTACGAGGATTCGAGCATCCGCGCCCAGATTCGCGCCGGGGTGCAGACCTCGGAGCGGCTGCTGGGGTATCGTCCCCGCGGCATGTGGCTTCCCGAGTGCGCTTACCGCCCCGGCGGCGCCTGGAACCCGCCCATCGGGTGGGGCGGCAAAGCCTACCGCATCGGCATCGAACACCTCGTCGCCGACGAGGGCGTCACCCACTTCTTCGTCGAGCACCACCTCATCGAAGCCTCCCGCTCCGAGCAGATCTTCAACAACGGACAGTGGTGGAAGGTCGGCTGGGACGAGGCGCAGAAGTACAGCTCCCGCGGCTGGCGCAGCGTCCACGAGGCGCACGGCGTAAACTCCGACGGCACCGGGCTCTCGCGCGCCGTGGCGCTGGCGCGCGACCCGATCGTCTGCGAGCAGGTCTGGTCCGGCGCCGTGGGCTATCCCGCCGACGGGCGCTACCTCGAGTTCCACAAGAAATGGTCCGCCCGGCGCGGCCTGCGGTACTGGAAGATCACCGGGCCCAAGGTCGATCTGGGCGAGAAGCACCTCTACTACCCCGACAACGTGCCCGAGGCGATCCACCAGCACGTGAGCCACTTCATCAATCTCGTGAAGGACCGACTGCGGGCGCACCGACATCACACGGGCAAGTACGGCGCCGTCGTGGCCTGCTTCGACGCGGAGCTCTTCGGGCACTGGTGGTACGAGGGCCCACGCTTCCTGCGCGACCTGCTCATGTCCATGAACGCCGACCCGGAGATCGACGTCTCCACCGTCGAGGAGTTCGTCCGCAACAATCCCAGCGACAAAGTGGTCTCGCTGCCCGAGGGCTCCTGGGGCGAGAAGGGCGACCATCGCGTCTGGACCAACGAGCAGGTCAACTGGATGTGGGACATCGAGTACCGCTGCGAGGCGAGCTTCGGCAAAGCGACCTGCACCCTGAAGTGGCGCGACAACGAGAAGGTCCGCCAACTCCTCGAGAAGGCCGGACGCGAGCTGCTGCTCATGCAGGCCTCGGACTGGCCCTTCGTCATCCGCCGCGGCCAGGCGGTGGACTACGGCATCAAACGCTTCATGCAGCACGTGGCTCGCTTTGAGTGTCTGCTCGAGATCGCCGAACGCGTGGACGACAACGAGGCCTACCTCGGACAGCTCAACGAGGTCGAACGCCACGAAGTCCTCGACGCGGACATCCACGACGTGATCTTCCCCACCATCGACCTGAACTGGTGGAACATGTAACCCCCACCCGGAGGTTCCGGGTCTGAAGGTGGTGTGACTTCAGTCACGCCCATACTCGTGCCCCCCGCTCTCTGCCTCTGGTACCGTCGCCCCGCTTCCCAATGGACCGAATCCTTGCCCATCGGCAACGGACGCCTGGGCGCTACGATCCACGGCGGGATCGAACGCGAACTGCTCAACCTCAACGACAACACGCTCTGGGACGGCTACGCCCGGCCCCGGAATAATCCCCGGGCGCTCAAGGCGTTGCCCACGATTCGTCGCCTGCTCTTTCAGGGCCGCCATGCGGAGGCCGAAAAACTCGCCGGTGAAACCCTGCTGAGCGTGCCGCCCCGCATCGATCCTTACCAGACACTCGGCGAGCTGCGCATCCACTACGAGCATCCCTGGCATCGCACCGGCGCTGCCCACTACCAGCGCGGCCTGGACCTCGACACCGCCGTTGCCTGGGTCGAATTCGACATCGGCGCTTCCGTCTACAGCGCCGGCAAAGGCGGCGTCCGAATGCGGCGTGAGTTCTTCGCCTCCGCGCCCCACGGCGTCATCGCCATCCGCTTAAGCGCGTCGAGTCCTCGGAGTCAGAACTACCGCCTGACGCTCGACCGCGCTTCCGACGCTTCTTGCGTCACGCTTGATGAGAACTGCATCGCGCTGCGCGGAAAGATTCCCCGTCGCCACCACCAGACCGGCCGCTACGTGGGCATGCGCTTTGAGTGCCAGGCGCTGGTCCTGCCCACCGGTGGAACGATGACCAACCGCGACGGCCGGGTGGAGATTTGCGGTGCAGACGAGGTGCTCATCCTCATCGCCTCGGGCACTAGCTTCCGGGGCGGCAATCCCGCCTCTCAATGCGAAAAGAAACTTACCCTCGCTCGAGGCAAGAGCTTTGACGAACTCAAGGCGGCGCACATTGAGGATCATCAATCGCTCTTTCGCCGCGCTTCGCTCTGGCTCGGAGCCACACGCTCAAACCAACCCACCGACGAACGACTGGCCAACTTCCGCCAAGGCAAACCCGATCCCGCGATGGCGGCGCTCTACTTCCAATACGCCCGCTACCTGCTCATCGCCTGCTCGCGTCCCGGACAACTGCCCGCCAATCTCCAGGGCATGTGGACCGACCTGCTCAACCCGCCCTGGAGCAGCGACTACCACACCAACATCAACCTGCAGATGAACTACTGGCCGGCGGAGGTCGCCAACCTTTCCGCTTGTCACACGCCGCTGCTCCATTTCATGGAGACGCTCGTGGAGTCCGGCAAGGAGACCGCACGCAAGACCTGGGGCTGCGGCGGATGGGTCGTGCACCACCTCACCGACGTCTTCGGGTTCACCTCTCCCGCCGATGGCATCTGGGGCATCTGGCCCATGGGCGCTGCCTGGCTGGCGCTGCACCCGTGGGAACACTTCCTCTTCACCCGTGACGTGGATTTCCTCAAAAAACAGGGCTATCCGCTCATGCGCGGGGCAGCGGAGTTTCTCCTGGACTTCCTCGTGATCGCCCCGAAAAGTTCCCCGGTGGCCGGCAAGCTCGTGACCAATCCCTCGCACTCGCCGGAGAACAGCTTTGTGCCGGTCAAGGGCAAGCCGGCCCAGTTCACCTACGCCGCCACCATGGACCTGATGATCGTGAGCGAACTCTTCCGCGCCTGCCTCGACGCGGCGGAAGTGCTGCGCGACGAGCAACCGGGCTTCGACGCGGCGTTCATTCGTCGCCTCAGGAACGCCTTGGCGAAACTGGCACCGGTGCGTGTGAGCAAGAAAACGGGGCGCATCCTCGAATGGATCGAGGACTACGAGGAAGATGAGCCGGGCCACCGCCACATGTCACACCTGTTCGGCTTGCACCCGGGCACGATGATCCACCCCCGCAAGACGCCGGTCCTGGCCAAGGCGGCGCGAGAGAGCCTCGAAGGTCGCCTCCGACACAGCGGCGGACACACCGGCTGGTCCCGCGCCTGGCTGGTCAATCTCTTTGCGCGACTGCTCGATGGCGAGACGGCCCACGACCATCTCTCCCACCTGCTGCGCCGCTGCACGCTCAACAATCTCTTCGACGATCATCCCCCGTTCCAGATCGACGGGAACTTCGGCGGAGCCGCGGGCATCGCCGAGATGCTCCTGCAGTCGCAGCCCCTCGGCCACGGCGCCGGATCGCGGCGGTGGAACGGCGCCTGGGAGATCGCCCTGCTCCCCGCTCTCCCCAGGGCTTGGCGCGACGGCCATTTCCAGGGATTCCGTGCCCGCGGGGGCTACACCGTGGACCTGACGTGGAACCACGGCAAAGCACAGCAGGCGACGATCCACGCCATGCGCAGCGACACGCTGACCCTGCGACCGCCCGGAAAGCAACAGGTGCGCATGGTCCTGCGCGACGGCGAACCGGTGACCACCGTGCTCGAGCCCGACGGCTGCGTGAGCTGGGCGGCACTGGCGGACCACACCTACACGGTCCAGCTGCGATGAAACTGCTCATCGCCACGAGCAACCCGCACAAGCTCGAGGAAATCCGCGCCGTCTTGACCGCTTGCGGCTTGGCGCTCGACCTCGCAGGTTTGGCTGACCTGCCCGCGATCGACGAACCGGTGGAGGACGCCGCGACCTTCGAGGGCAACGCGATCAAGAAGGCGCAGCACTACGCCGCCGCCACGAACCTGCCCTGCCTCGCCGACGACTCGGGGCTTGAGGTGGATGCGCTGGGCGGTGAGCCGGGCGTCCGCAGCGCCCGCTATGCGGGCGTCACCGGCGCGCGCAGCGTCGTCGATCCCGCCAACAATCAACTGCTGCTCGAACGCCTGGGCGAGACTCCCCTCGCACAGCGGACGGCGCGATTCGTCTGCGCCATGGCGCTCTCAGCCCCTCACCTGCTCGTCCGCGGCACGATCGAGGGGCGCATCCTGCTGCCCGGCGAGTGCGAAGACCCGACGCATCCCGAGCGCGGGCGCGGACGCAACGGATTCGGCTACGACCCGTTGTTCCTGGTGCCCTCACTGGGAAAGACCACCGCACAGATCACGCCGCAGCACAAGAACGCGATCAGCCACCGTGGCCAGGCCACGCGCCTCATGGCGGAACAGCTAAAGCATTTAGGCTGGAGGTAGGCCCCCGCCCGAGCGATCAAGGCGTGGGTTTCTCGGGCTCCTGGAAGTCGAACCCGTTGTACTCGAGCAGCGTGCCCAGGACGCGGTAGAAGTTGGCGATGGCGGTGTTGTAGTCCGCCAAGGCGCGGATCTCCTGCGTTTCGGTGTCCGCCAATCGCTGCTGCGTGGAGAGCTTCAGGTCCAGCAGGAACTCGGGGGTCAGCGCCACACCGGCGTCCTCCTGGGCTTCGATGGCGCGAAGGCTGTCGGCGGCGGCGAGCCGGGCGGCGCGCGAGGCGCCGATCAGCTCGTACGCGGTGATCAGGTCGCGCAGGGCGTTCTTGACCTCGACCACCGCCACCTGCGCCTGATTGCGGTAAGCGATGACGAACCCGCGACGCTCGATCTTGCGCTGCTCGTAGAGCGCCTCGGGGCCACGGTTGCCGATGGGCACCTCGAACTGGACGCCCAGGATGTAGTCGATGAAATCACCGTCGGTGGTGACGTCGTAGGCGCCGCCGAGGTTGCTGTCCACGCCGTTGAACCGCACCGTGGCCGAGGCGTCGACGCGCGGCAGTCGCAGGTTGTCCGCCACGCGCTGCCGGATCGAGGCGTCCTGGATCTGCAGCAGCGCCCGTCGCAGGTCCGGACGCTCGCGCAGCGCGGTGGCCACCGCGTCGAGCAGGCTGAACTTCACCGGGGCGTCGGCGGGCCAGTCCAGAGGCTTGATCAGCTCCTCGCCGGCCACCGAGAGCTCCGGGGCGTTGACCAGTTGCTTGAGCGCATCGGAGGCCACCCGGACCTGCTGCCGGGCGCGGATGACTTCGCTGCGGCGGATCTCCACGAAGCTGTTGGCCTCGGTGATGCGCACGCGCGTCACGTCGAACTCCAGGCGGTCGCGCAGCTTGTTGCGGTCGTCGATCGTCCGCTCCAGCAGCTTCATCTGGATCAGCAGCCGCTGCTGCGCGAAGACCAGGTTCCAGTAGGCCGCCTCGGTGTCCACCAGCGTGGTGAGCAGTTGCGTCCTGAAGTCCTCGACGCTCTGCCGCTTGGCGCTCTGCGCCAGCAGGATCTCGGAGCGGTTGACGTCCTCGCCGAACCCGCGCAGCAGCGGCTGGGTGATGGAGAGGGCGACGTTGGAGTCCCAGTAAGGATTCTGGGTGAAGAACGGGGGGTTGCGGCGGTTGTAGTTGAACTCGCTGGTGGCGGAGATCTGCCCGCCGGTGGTCAGTCGCTTGCGGACGCCGGTGCTCAGCCCGGAGATGCGTTCCTGGGTGGACCCGAAGGTCGCCTCGACGCCCGTGCCCACGGCTGGGGGCCGAACGGTGTCCAGCTCGGAGAAGGCCCACTCGCCGAAGAAGACCGCGTCGAAGGCCGCCTGCGCCTGCGTGACGAGCGTGTCGCTGACGCTCGGGACGATGCGGGCACCCTGGACCGAGAGGTTGTTCTGGACCGCCAGTTGCAGCGCCCGCTTGAGCGTCATGCCGACCATCGGCGAATCGGTCTTGCCCAGCAGGTCGGCTTCGAGCTCCATCTCTCCGGTGCGGTAGGCCTCGGGGCCGGAGGTGCGGTTGAGTTCCTCCTGTCGAGCCGGGTCGATGTCCGCCAGGGTGTCGCTGGGGGTGCGAGAGAGCTCGACGACGGGCCCCGCCGCCACCGCCTGTCGGTAGCCCGCGTTGGTCGCCAACAGTTCCTCGCGGAGCTTCTGCTCCAGCGATCGCTCCAGCGGACTGGCGCAGGACGCCAACGCCCCGGCGGCGAGAGTCAGGATCAGGCCACGCGTAAATCCTCTGCCGTTCATGGCGAGGATGATACGAAAGTTGCGCCGTGGAGTCGAACAACGCCCCGACCCTAGAGCCAGCGACGCACACGCTGCTTGTAGCGAAGGTAGTCCCGCCCGTAAGCGGCCTCGAGCAGCTTCTCCTCACGCACGATGAATCGACCCTGGATCACCATCGCAAAGAGCGGGACCACCGCCAGCGGCGAGGCGGACCCCAGCAGCGTGGCCACACCCAGCAGCGCCAGCACCAGGCCCAGGTACATCGGATTGCGCGTCCAGCGATAGGGCCCCTCGAGCACCAGCTTCGTGGTGGGCGAGAAGGGCTTGACCCCGGTGCCGCGACGTTTGAACAGCCACGCGGCGCTGGCCGAGAGCGTCAGGCCCAAAAGCAGCAGCGCCAGTCCCGCCCAGTTCCAGGGCGCATCGGCCCATCGCGCCACCGGGATCGCCCAGTGCAGCGTCGTCATCAGCAGCAGCCCGAGCAGGAAATAGTGCGGCGGAAGCAGCAGTGGCATCGACGCATCCTACGCCAGGGCCCGGGCTGACGGCGAGTGTCCGATAACAGGTGCGCCGCGGCGGCGACGCCTCACGCCTCGGGCCGTTCGTGGCCGATACATACGCAACGATGGCGCCCCAGGGTGGTCCCAACCCGTACCTGCGAACCAAGATCCTCACCGCCAGCCCCAGCGAGCTGCGCCTGATGCTCTACGAGGGAGCGATCAAGTTCTGCCGTCAGGCCGCCCAATCGCTGCAGGACAAGGACCACGAATCGTCGTACCACGCCCTGATGCGAGCGCAGAAGATCGTGCTCGAACTCTCCAGCAGTCTCAACCACCAGGCCATGCCCGAGCTGTGCGAGAAGCTCTCGGCCCTCTACATCTTCATCTACCGCCTGCTCGTGGACGCGAACATGCAGCACGACGCCAAGCCCGTGCTCGAAGCGATCCGCCTGCTGGAGTACGAGAAAGAAACCTGGCAACTGGCGATGAAACAGATGACCCCCGGCGCCGGCTCCGACCCGACCCTCGCCGGCGCACAGCAGACCGCCATCTCCACCAGCGCGTGAAGAACACATCCGCAGATGACGCAGATTGCACCGAATCAATCAAAGACAAGAGTGGACCAGATGAAGGGATAAAAGCATGGATCCGATCCATGAATTCATCCTGTGATCCTGTCAAAAAATGAATCGGACTGAATCTGCGTAATCTGCGTAATCTGCGGATCACTTTTTCTCAACGCTTCACGGACTGCGATATGACGCGGGAGCCGATGTCGCTTCGGAAGTGGACGCCGTCGAAATGAATCTTTCGTGCGGCGGCGTTGGCGCGCTGCTGGGCTTGCGGCAGGTCATCGCCCAGGGCACAGACGGAGAGCACCCTTCCGCCCGCGGTGACGAGTTGCCCGCCGACCTTGGCGGTGCCGGCGTGGAAGACCTTAACCAGCGGGTCCTGCTCTGCCGCGTCGATGCCGGTGATCGGCTTGCCCTTCTCGAACGCGCCGGGGTAGCCGCCGCTGGCGAGCACGACGCAGCAGCAGTGTCGCGGGTCCCACGACAGGTCCACCTCGTCAAGCCTGCCCCGCGTCACCGCGAGCATGATCTCCACGAGGTCGCCCTTGAGTCGCATCATGAGCGGCTGACACTCCGGGTCGCCGAAGCGGCAGTTGAACTCGAGGACCTTCGGCCCACCGGCGGTGAGCATCAGCCCCGCGTAGAGCACCCCTCGAAAATCCACGCCCTCGCGACGCAGCGCGTCCACGATGGGCACGAACACCTCGCGCTCCACGGTGGACATCAGGGCGTCGGTGACCAAGGGCGTGGGCGTGTAAGCCCCCATCCCGCCGGTGTTCGGCCCCTGATCGCCCTCGAAGACCTGCTTGTGGTCCTGCGCCGGATCGAGCACAAAGATGTTGCGACCGTCCACGAGCGCCAGCACGGAAAGCTCCTGCCCCACGAGTCGCTCCTCGACGACGACCGTGTCGCCCGCGTCACCAAAAGCGCGATCGATCATGACGGTGCGCACGGCGTGGGCGGCGTGGCGCGCATCGTCGCAGACGATGACGCCCTTGCCCTTGGCCAGCCCGGCCGCCTTGACCACCACGGGCGTCTCGTGATTCTCCACGTAGTGCATCGCCGCCGAGGCGTCGCTGAAAACCCTCGCCTCCGCGGTGGGCACCAGGGCGCTGCGCATCAGTTGCTTGGAGTAAGCCTTGTCCGCTTCCAGGCGCGCGCCGGCGGCGACGGGGCCGAACACGCTCAGACCCTTGACCGACGCCAGCCGATCCGCCAGCCCCTGCGCCAGCGGGTCCTCCGGGCCGATCACCACCAGCTCGACCTTGTTCTGTTTGCAGAAGTGGGCGATGGCGTCGGCGTTCTTGGTGTTCACGGGCTCGACGGTGAGTTCAACGTTCTGACCGATCGCGGCGGTGCCCGGATTCCCGGGGGCGAAGAGCAACCGCCCACACTGCTTGGACTGCTTGAGTTTCCAGCCCAGCGCGTGTTCACGCCCGCCGCCGCCGATCACAAGAATGTTCATCCCCGCGATGGTACGGAAGCGCACCCGATCCGTCGAGCCACGGGCCAAGAGCAGGAGGATCCGCAGATGACGCGGAGGGCACAGATTCGATCCAAATCATTCTTGACAGGACGACAGGGCGAATTCGTGGATCGTATCCACGCTCGTATCCTGTCATCCTGTCCACTCTTCTTTTTGATTCAGATCTGCGTCACCTACGAAATGTGCGGTTTCGCACCGGAGGTTGCTTGATCAGAACGGCGCCGGGGGCGGGGATTTCGCGCCGTCGTCGTCGGCGGGCGGGGCGTCCTGGGCGGGGCCGCCGCCCTGCTGGTTCATCGCGCCCTGCACCTGATCGAAGATGTCCTTGCCAGCCTTGATCACCGACAGCGGGACGTAGAACCGGCCGGCGACGCCGCCGTCCTTGCACGATATGGACATCGCCACCGGGGGCAGGTCATCCGGCGCCTGCAGCGGCGCGGGCAGGAACATCGCTGCAAAACCGTTGACCATCTTCACCGCGCCGGAGAAGCTCAGGTAGTACTCCATCATCGGCTCGGGCGTGAGCTGACCACGCACCTGCTCCAGGAGCATCTGCGAGCCCAGGCCCTTGTCCTGCGTCGTGGCGTTGAGCAGCCCGCGGATCGCCCCGGCGTCGGGCGTGGCGGTCATCACCATGTAGTTGCCCGAAGCGGCCACGTATCCGCTCTGACCGGTCATGCCCATCATCGCCAACATCGGACCGGCGGGGTTGTTCTGCATCATCTCCGGCGGAAGATTGAACATCACCGAGTACTGATCCACCGGCGTGCCGTCGATCTCCAGCGCCTTGGGGAAGTACTGCGTGGTGTAGGAGATCGCCGCCGCTTCGCCCAGGTCGGGCATGGCGATCTTCAATCCGTTCATCGCGTTGATCGCCGCCATGTTGGCTTCGAGCATCGCCGGTGCGTCGGCGCTACGGATGATGCTCAGCGCCGCGAAGGGGTTGCCCGCGCCCAGCTGCATATTCTGCGGGATCGGGATCACCTGAGCCATGCCCGAAGCCTGGCTCATCACCTTCAGGTACGGTCGCATCGCGCCCATCATCGCCCCGAGATTCGGCAGCTTCTCCATCGCATCGACCATCGGCGTGAGCAGCGCCACCATGTCCACGCCCGACAGGTCGGCGCCCATCGCCATGAGGTAAGGCTCGTCGGGCAGACGGTCGAGCATTGCCTTGGCGGGCCCGCTGTTGCCGAGCAACTTCGCCGTGGGCGAATCCGCTTTGAACTGGATCGCTTGGTCCATGCGCACGCCCAGCTCGTCGATGCTCATCCCCGCGACCAGCCCCTCCGCGTCGCGAAGCACCGCTTTGCCAGCCTGGGTGTAGAGCGCCATCACGTCCTTGACCATCGCGGCGTTGGGGTCGCCTGCCATCGCCTGCTCCATCTCGGTCATCCCCTGGTCGATCTTCGGCGAGAGCACCGGCGCCACGACCTGAGCGTTGACGTAGGCGAACACCAGACTCCCCGACATGCAACGATCGCCCCAGACGCCCACGCTCTTGGACATCGCGCCCGCCGCCTTGCCCGCCGCAAAACCTTCGACAAGCTCCTTCGCGGGGCTGAGCACTGCGTACTTGCCCTGCTGCTTCACGAAGCCCGGGCCGCCCGCGTTGGGCATCTCCACCTCGGTCACGCCGGCCGCCGGCTGCGCCTTGAAGTTCTTCATGAACGCCGCATAGTCCGTCACCGGCACCAGGAGCACGAGCGGCGGCTCGCCCCCCTGCTTCGCCGCGTCGATCCCCAGCCCCGCGTCCAGCAGCACCAGCGCCAGCGAGCCCTCGTCGTCGATCCCCTGCTCCATGCCCGTCTGCGCCTTGAACTGCTTGAGCACGTCGGCCATCTCAGGCACCTGCAGCCCAAGCGTGTTGGTCATCATCCGCACCCCCTCGTTCATCTTCGACAGGCTGGGCACGATCACCACCATCGGGGCGTCCGCCGGCACTTCGTCGAGCACCGCCGGCGCCGCGGCGCGCACCGCGCCAACGCACAGCAGCAGCATCGACATCGCCACCCCGGTCAGACCACGCCCCTTGATCTCATTTCGCATCGCAGCACTCCTGTAATGAGGATTCGCGCCACGATAGCCTAAACCTCACCGTCACGCACAGCAAGCGCCAACCGCCACCACTAGAATGGGAAATCCATGAGAACGCCCCAAGGCCCAAAAGTGCTGCTGGCGATGAGCGGCGGAGTGGACTCCTCCGTCGCCGCGGCCCTGCTGCTGCGCCAGGGCTACGAAGTCGTGGGCTGCTTCATGCGCCACGGCGTCGATCCCACGGGAGAAGAAGCCTCCGGGGCGTCGGAGGAGCACCGGGCTTTGGACAGCCCGGCTGCGTTGGGCAGCCCGGCTCTCGCGCACAAGCAGGGCTGCTGCTCCGTCAACGACGCCTGCGACGCACGCCTCGTAGCCGCCAAGCTGGGCATCCCGCTCTATGTGCTCAACTTCCAGCGCGATTTCAGCCGCATCGTGACCTACTTCGAACGCGAGTACCACGCCGGTCGCACGCCCAACCCCTGCGTCCGCTGCAACGATTGGCTCAAGTTCGGCAGACTCTTCGATTACGCCGCCACACTCGGCGCTCGCTACGTCGCCACCGGGCATTACGCCCGGGTGACGCGCACCGGCGACCGCACGCAACTGCTCCGCGGCGTCGACCCTCGCAAAGATCAGAGTTACGTGCTCTTTGGCACCAAGCCCGATCGACTCTCACGCATGTTGCTCCCCGTGGGCGCGTATGAAAAGCCCGCGATCCGTGACCTGGCCAGGGAACTCGATCTGCCGGTCTTCGACAAGCCCGACAGCCAGGAGATCTGTTTCGTGCCCGACCAGGACTACGCGGGCCTGCTGCGTCGCCGCTCGCCCGAGCGATTCTCGCGCGGGGCGCTGCTCAACGAACAAGGCGAAGTCCTGGGCGAGCACGAGGGCCAACAGCAGTTCACCATCGGCCAGCGTCGCGGCCTGGGCGTGGCACGCGGTGTGCCGCTCTACGTCGTGAACAAGGATGCCGCCGCCAACACCGTGACGCTCGGGCCTAAAGAGAGCCTGCTCGTCACCGGCTGCATCGCCTCGCAGACCAACTGGCTCACCGACCCGCCCACCACGCCGCGACGCTGCCAAATCAAGGTCCGCTACAACTCGCCGCCCACCCCCGGACGTGTCTGCCTCACAGGCGCTGACACCATGGAAGTCAGCTTTGCCCAGCCGATCTCCGCCGTCACCCCCGGGCAAGCGGTGGTCTGCTACGACGGCGACGAAGTCCTCGGCGGCGGTTGGATCGATAAGGCAACCCATTAGATGGAAAGACTTCTTCAGGACATGCACATCCCCCACGAGTTCAACGTCCCGCTCGGGCCGCTGACGTGGTACGGCTTGGGCGGACCGGCGCGCATCCTCGCCCGGCCCTCGAGCGTGCAGCAACTCGCCGCGCTCGCCGCCCGCTGCACCGAGAAGGGCGTCAAGGTTTACGTCCTGGGCAGCGGCGCTAATCTCCTGGTCCGCGACGAAGGAGTGGACGGCGTGGTCGTGCAATTGAACGATCCGTGCTTCAAACACGTGAGCATCCAAGGCAATCTCGTCACCGTCGGCTCAGGCTACGACCTGGCCAAGCTCGTCCTCGAAACCGCGCGCGCCGGACTCGCAGGCCTCGAATGTCTCGCGGGCATCCCCGCCAGCGTCGGCGGAGCCGTCCGCATGAACGCCGGCGGCGCCTACGGCGAAATCGGCCCCTGCGTCAAGAGCGTCCGCGTCATGGACAGCACCGGCTACGTCTACACCCGCACCCGTGACGACCTGGTCTTCTCCTACCGCAAGAGCAACATCGTCGCCAAGTTCATCCTCGAGATCGTGCTCGACCTCACCAGCGACGATCCCGACGCCATCATGAAGCGCGTAAAGGAGGTCTTCCTCTACAAGAAGACCAGTCAACCGCTGGCGGCCCACTCCGCCGGCTGCGCTTTCAAGAACCCCCCCGCCGACGCCTTCCCCGAAGGCTCGCCTCACGCGGGCAGCTCCGCCGGAAAACTCATCGATCTGGCAGGGCTCAAAGGCTACCGCGTCGGCGGCGCGGAGGTCTCCACACGACACGCCAACTTCGTCACCGCCGACGACACCGGCAGGGCGCGCGACGTCCTGGCGGTGATCGACCACGCCCAGAAAACCGTCCGCGAACGCTTCGGCGTCACCCTCGAACGCGAAGTCGTCGTCTGGCCTTAGAAACGCGAATGTATTGACAAGGAGTGCTCATGCCCACCAACCTTGAGTATCGCTACTTCGGTCGCACCGGTGTCCGCGTTTCGCCGCTCTGCTTGGGCTGCATGATGTTCGGCGGTCAGGCGGACCTCGATTCCTCCTGCGCGATGATCGACCGCTTCCTCGACCGTGGCCTGAACTTCCTCGACACCGCCAATGTCTACCACGACGGCAAGAGCGAGCAGGTCGTGGGCGAGGCGCTCAAACGCAACGGCCACCGACACCACGTCTTCCTCGCCACCAAGGTCCACGGCAACATGCACAAGGACGACCCGCTGGACCCCAACAAGTGGGGCAACAGCCGCCGCGGGATCGTCGAGCAGTGCGACGCATCGCTGCGACGACTCCAGACCGACTGGATCGACCTCTACCAACTGCACCGCCCGCACCCGGATTGTCCCATCGACGAATCGCTCCGCGCCTTGGACGATCTGATCCGCGCCGGGAAGGTTCGATACGTCGGTACGAGCACCTTCGCCGCATGGCAGGTCGTCGAGTCGCTCTGGTGCAGCGAGCGCCATCACCTGAATCGCTTCGTGAGCGAGCAGCCCCCCTACCACCTGCTCGACCGTCGCATCGAACGTGAGTTGATACCGGTGGCGCAGACTTACGGATTGGCGATCATCCCCTGGTCTCCGCTGGCGAGCGGTTTCCTCACCGGCAAGTATCGTCGTGGCCAGAAGCCCCCGCAGGGCGCACGACTCCAGGAGACCGGCTGGCGCAGCAATCTGCTCGCGTCCGAGAAGGGGTTCGACGTGGTGGAGCGGCTGGCGAAGATCGCCGAGGAAAAGTCCTGTTCCGTGAGCCAACTCGCTTTGGCCTGGAACATGAGTCAGCCCGCCATCACCGCCCCGATCATCGGCCCGCGCACGATGGAGCAGCTCGACGACAACCTCGGCGCGCTGGAGGTGAAACTCACCGACGCCGACCGCAAGTCGCTCGACGAAGTATCACCCCCCGGCCGGTGCATCGTCCCCTACTACGACGCCTCCTTCGGCCCGCACCCGCAGCGGTGGTGAGTCTTCATTTTAGCAACGATGATCCGGTCATCGCGGCGCCGGGGTGGGGCAGGCCCATCAGGGCGAGCACGGTCGGCGCCAGGTCCGCGAGGCAGCCGCCGAGGCGCAGGCCTTTTGACGGCGTTGCCGCGTCGCCCGAGGCGAGCGATTGGATGGCGCGGTTCACCAGGATGCACTCCACGTCGTAGGTGGTGTGGGCGGTGTGCGGGGCGTTGGTGTCGGGGTCGAACATCTGCTCCGCGTTGCCGTGGTCCGCGGTGACAAGGACGAACCCGCCTGGATGCTTGAGCGTGGCGTCCACGATCTTGCCCACGCACTGGTCCACGGTCTGAACCGCTTGAATCGCGGCGTCGAGCTTGCCGGTGTGGCCCACCATGTCGCCGTTGGCGAAGTTCACGAGGATGAAGTGCGGGACCCGATCCGCGGGCTTGGCTAGTTCGTCGAGCACGAACCGACAGACCTCCGGGGCGCTCATCTCAGGCTTTAAGTCGTAAGTTGCCACCTTGGGCGATTGCGCCATCTTTCGCTGCTCGCCGGGGTAGGGCTCGTCGCGGTAGTCGTTGAAGAAGAACGTGACGTGCGGGAACTTTTCCGTCTCGGCGCTGCGGAACTGGCGCAGGCTCAGTTTCGAGAGATACTCACCGAGGATGTCCGCCATCTTCGGCGGCTTGGGGTACGCCACTCGCACATACTGCCCCAGCTCCTCTTCGTACGCGGTCATCGTGACGTAGGTGAGATTCAACTTCCGGAGGCGGTCAAAGCCGTGTTTCCCGGTGTCGGGCGAGGGTTTGACCTTGGCCCACTGTTCATCGGGCAGAACGAAGGCGCGGGTGATCTCGCGCGGACGGTCGCCACGGTAGTTGTAGAAGATCACGGTATCGCCCTCGGCGATGCGAGTGCGGGCGTGGTCGTCGCCGACGACGCGGGGCGTGATGAACTCGTCGCCGGTCTGCGAGTCATTGGTCGGATGGTCGTAGTAGTCCTGCATCGCCGCCCCGGAAGTGGCGAACACCGCTTGCGGCTCAGCGCTCCCCGTGAGCAGGTCGTACGCCTGCTTGACGCGTTCCCAGCGGTTGTCGCGGTCCATGGCGTAGTAGCGCCCGACGATGGAGACGATGCGACCCACGCCGATCGCGCGGCACCTGGCCTCGATCTGTTCGAGGAAGCCTTTGCCGGTGTAGGGCCCCGAGTCGCGCCCGTCGGTGAAGAGGTGGATGAAGACGCGGTCCCCGTTGAGTCCCTGCCGCTTGCAGAGTTCGAGACAACCATAGAGATGCCCGAGCAGGCCGTGGACGCCCACGTCCGAGCCGATGCCCAGCAGGTGGACATTTCGCCCGGTGCTCTTCGCGGCGTTGACAGCGTCGAGCAGCGTCTTGTTCTGATAGAACTCGCCGGTGCGGATGGCCACGGTGATGCGGACGGACTCCTGGTAGACCACGCGCCCGGCGCCGATGTTCTGGTGTCCCACTTCGCTGTTGCCCATGGTGCCCTCGGGCAGGCCCACCGCTTCGCCGCTGGTCTTGATGACCGTCCAAGGGTATTCGCGCAGCAGGGCGTCGCAGCGGGGCGTGTGCGCCAGCTTCACCGCGTTGAACTTGTCGTGCGAAGCGTTGGGATTTCGCCCCCAGCCGTCGCGCACGATCAGGACCGCTGGGAAGCTCTTGGGTGTGGCGTTCATGGAGCGGGATTGTAGGGCAATCGCCCGCGGGGGTTAAACTCCCAGCATGGTGCTGCGCGACGAACACACCTGCGCCGGGTGCGGCTACGCGCTGCTGGGGCTGCCCGAGGAGGGCCGCTGCCCCGAGTGCGGGCGGCGCTACAACGGACGCACCGGCGAGGGGCTGCGCTACGGCGATCTGGCGGAGCGACGGACACGCTGGCTGCTCCGCCGGGTGCGGACCGTGATCGTCTCGCTCATCGCCTTGATGGGTCTGGTCTGCACCGGCGCCGGGGGCCTGTTCAATCCGCGGCTGTTCGTCAGCGGTGGGTTCGTCACGTTCGTGCTCGTCCTGGCCGCGATCACCAGTTACGTCTACGAGCAGGACGACGACGCCTCGGAGCCGCTGATCTTCGATCCCAAAGCGCCGAACACCGCGACGCGCCGGGTGAGAAGCGCCTCTCCAGCGCCCGCCGTTTCCCTCTGCAGGAAGTGCAGACACGACCTCACCGCCTCACCGCCACGAGGCCAGTGCCCCGCCTGTGGGAACGCATACGACAAAGGCTCCATGGCGGGGATTCATCGGACGCTTCCGCGTCAAGAGTTGTGGGAGCTCTGGATCGAACGGGCGCGTCTGATCATCCTCTACGCCGGCGCAGCTGCGGTCGGCACGATCGTCACCCTCTACGTCTGGGAAGCGCACGGGTCGGTGGCGGCGATGATCTTCGCCGGGCTGTGCGCGTTGTCGGCGGCGATGTTCCTCGTCACCCGGCTGACGCTGCGCAGGGTGGAAGAGCCCAGGCGACCGTGAGCAGCCACCGACGGCTGGCGTCCGGCGCTCAAGATTGCGCCCGCAACGCTGTGATCACCCGCTGCCGGTGGTGATGACGCGGGCGATGGGGGTGAGCACGTCGGGAACGAAGCGTTCGGCGGCGAGGTGTTCGAGCTTCTGCGCCAGATGGTCGAAGACGTGCTTGAGGTCCTCGATCCTGCGGATCGGGCCGT
The DNA here is from genome assembly GCA_964496285.1 of uncultured Phycisphaera sp. GTDB lineage: Bacteria > Planctomycetota > Phycisphaerae > Phycisphaerales > Phycisphaeraceae > CAZBXW01. The sequence goes on along the minus strand of CAZBXW010000003.1, from coordinate 83,761 downwards.
ACTTCCGCACGGTGAGAAAAAGGCTGATGGGCTCGTGGAGGTATCGGCGCGCCGAGCCTCGACGGTTGCGGGTGCGGGTCTTGACCTCGAAGTAGGCCTGCAGGTCGCCGCTGCGTGAGAGGGAGATTCCCAGCAGCGGCTGGACGTCGGTGACCTTGGCGTGCGGCTCGTTGGGCGGACGGAGCAGCCGCGCCATCGGGCCCGAGCCGAAGAGCGCTTCGTAGACGATCTCGTCGTGATTGTTCTTGCACTCGAGGTCAAAGCCGTAGAGCAGCTCGACGAAGTCCACGTCCAGCGGGCTGATGGTCAGGTGGAACGGGGCGAGTTCGAGGACCAGGCGGTGGAGCTTCAGGGCGGCCTCGACGGAGTCGGGGTTGACGTGCCCGGTGCGGATGCTGGTGCGTCGCAGCGCCAGCCAGCGGTACTCGGCCTCGCGTTTGGACTCGAGCGCCAGCTCGCCACGATAGCGGCGGAAGCGGTCCATGCCCGGCACGCTCTTGCGCACGCGGTCGAAGAGGTGCAGGATGGTCTCGCGGTCGCCCGGAAGGTCCATCTTCAGCGCCAGCTTCTGATTGACGTAGAAGTCGGAGCAAAGGGCGCCGTAACTGGTGGCCATCGGTGGTCCTTGCGCGGGGGCGAAAGCGAAGCGAAAACCTGATTATAGCAGATGGCTCACAGGCCCCGGCGGCGTTCGATGGCGTCGCGCTCGCCCAGGAGCTCGGTGTAACGCGCTTGAGTCGAGAGTGACTCGAGCGCAGCGCGACGGACGTGCTCAAGCTGATCGCGCGCGGCCAGCACCGTGGCGTCCAGCTCGTGCGTGCGCGGGTCGCTGCGCAGCTTGCTGTCCCATTCGCGCTGCAGGGCGCTGAGTCGGGTCTGGCTCTCGACCTGTCGCTTGCGCGCCTGGGTGTTCTGCGTGCGGGCGTCGGCGACCCGGGGCTTGAGCTGCTCCGACGCGGAGTCGGCGGCGTCCTGGGCGGTCTGCGCGGTGGACAACCCCGCGTTCGCGTCGGTCAGTTCCTTGCGCGCCTGCTCCAGCTTCTCCCGGGCGTCGCCGATGCTGTGCTCGTTGCTGTCCTGCGCCGTGTCCTGACCTGGTCGGGCGCGACGTTCAGCGCTCTCATCGGAAGACTGCTCCAAGGCGGCGAGGTTTCTCTCGCGTCGCTCGACCTCGCGCGTCAGGCGCACGATCACGGGCTTGAGTCTTGCGATCTCCGCTTTGGCGCGGGAGTGCGACGCCAACTGTTCGCCCTGCTCGCGCAACAGGGCGCGCAACGCCGCGCTGGTCTGCTCAAAGGCATTGTTCGCTTCGTCGTGCTCGGAACGGGCGGCGGAGTAGTCGGCGTCGGCGTCGCGCTGGGATTCGTGGGCAGCGCGATGGCTCTTGACCGCCTGCTCCGCGTCACGCACAGCCTGACCCGCCCGAAGGTAGCCCTCGTGCGTGCCCAGGACGCTGCTTTCGAGGTCCTGGATCTCACGCTGGATCGCCGACAGACGGTCGGCGTCCTGGGGCGAGAGCGATCGCTCCGCTTGCGACCAGGCTACCGCTGTGGCCACGAGCACCAGTGCTCCACCCCAGCTCCATCCTCTGAATGCACGCAGACGCACGTGGCACCCCTGCGGTTGGACGCGACTCCACCACGTCCATCCTAGCACGACCGGGGCGCAATCATCCGAGCTTCTCACCCGCGCGGCGCGCCGGCGTGGGCACGGGCTGCTCGTACTGGTAGTTGGGGTCTGCCTTCTGTCTGGCCTGAATCTCGGCGATCTGCTTCCACGTCTGGTACAGGCCTCGCGGGCAGGGCGCCAGTTCGTGCTTGATGGCGCGGTGCAGAGCGCCAAGCCTGTAACAGGGCACCGCGGCGTACATGTGGTGCTCGATGTGATAGTTCATGTGCCAGTAGAGGAACTGAACGAACGGGTTGAGGTAGATGGTTCGGCAGCAGAGCCTGAAGTCCGGGACGTTGTCCTTGAGGCCAATGTGCTGCGCGGAGTTGCAGAGTTGATGGAGCCAGGAGCCGAACATGGTGGGAAAATTGACCGCCAGGATGCCCACGAGATAGCCGGGGTGGACGAGGATCGCCAGGGCGATGAAAGTCGCAGCGATCAGGCCCTGGCCCACGAGGACGATGATCGCCCAGCGTTGCAGAAGCCAGCGTTTGTGCTTGTTGTCTGCGGGAAAGAGCGCGTTGGTCCACTTGTCGTTGGGAGCGATCAAGCCGCGGGCGGACCTGATCGTGTTCCGGATCTGCCCGTACGGGCCGCGCCAGTTGACGATGCCCCACTTCCAAAGGCCCTTGAGGTCGAAGGAATAAGGCAGCACCACTTCGAGGTCGTCGGGCGGGTGGAGCGTGAACTTGTGGTGCTCGGTGTGGCTGGCCCAGAACCAATGATGGTTGTACCAGCCCAGGAAGCTCAGGATGTTGAGGAAGACCTTGTTGAGGAAGCGTGTCCTGAAGACGGACTCGTGGATGAGTTCGTGGAAACCGTTGATGAGGAATTGCCAGGTGTGCCCGTTGAGAAAGACGAGAATCGCGGTGAGGTACCAGGGCCCATGCACGGCGGAGTAGACGCACAGGGCCGCCCCGCCGAGCACGACCGCGAGGAAGCCCAGCGTCTGCGCGAGGGCCAGCAGATCGCTGCGCTTGTTGAGCTGCGAGAGGACCTCGCGCTTCACGGGCACGCGGTACCACTTGACGCGCGTCTTGGCCACGCCGGTCTGTTCTTCGCTCAGGTTCTCGGAAGGCGTCGGACTGGCGATCGCGGCGGTCATGGCGGGGTCTCCCAAGAGCGAGCCAGGGATTTTACGCCGGCGTTCTCGTGGCTTGCGTTCCCGGCCCTGCACCGGAGTTTTACGAACAACGAGCTCGTGCAAGGGCTCCGCGCCTCCGTGGCGGTATGATGCCCGTGATGACAGGGGTCGGCGAGGTCTATCGCTGGCGGATGCCCGAGCAGCGGGCCACCGACGAGGCTTCCGCTGCGGTGCTGGCGCACGGGCTGTCGCTCCCGCCGCTGATCGCTCAACTGCTGCACCGGCGCGGATTCGACGACCCCGCGCTCGCCGAGGCCTTCCTGCGTCCTCGTCTGACTCAGCTGCACGACCCCGCGCTGCTCCCGGGGGCGGACCGCGCCGCCCGACGCATCCTGCAGGCCGTCGCGCGGCGACAACCCATCGTGATCTACGGGGATTACGACGTGGACGGCGTGACCGCCAGCGCGATCCTCTGGCACACGTTGCGAGCGCTCGGCGCGACGGTGGCGATCTATATCCCCCATCGCATCGACGAGGGCTACGGCCTGAACGCGGAGGCGATGCGGCAATTGGTCGGCGTGCGGGGTGCGGAGATCGGGGATCGGGGGGTGATTTCGCTCGCGAATGGTCGACCGGTTGCTGATGTTCCGCCGCTGATCGTCACCGTGGACTGCGGCGTGACGGCGCCCGAACCGGCGAAGGTCGCCGCGGACGCGGGCGTGGACCTGATCATCACGGACCATCACCAGTTCGACGCCACGAACCTGCCGGCGTGCCACGCGATCGTGCATCCGGGGCTTGTCGAGCAAAACGGCGCGAAGTCTCGAGCGGATGCAGACCCCGGACCCTATCCGTTCCCCCACCTGTGCGGGGCGGGGGTGGCCTTCAAACTCGCCTGGCACATCGCGCGGCTGCACTTCAACACGGAGAAACTCCCGGCGGAGTTCCGAAGCCATCTGCTGGACCTGCTGAGCTTGGCGGCGCTGGGGACGGTGGCGGACGTCGTCCCGCTGCGGGGCGAGAATCGCGTGATCGCCACGTTCGGCCTGGGGCAGATCAAGCGGACGAGGCTGCCTGGGGTCAACGCGCTGATCGACGCCTCGAAGCTGCGTCAGGAGACCATCGACGCCTACCACGTGGGCTTTGTGCTGGGCCCGCGGCTCAACGCCTGCGGTCGCATGGGCCACGCCACCGACGCGGTGCGACTGCTGACCACCGACGACCCGGCCACGGCGATGCGGATCGCGCTGGACCTGGCACAGGTCAACGAACACCGCCGCGCCACCGAGCGCGCCATCTTCGCCGAGGCGCGGCAGATGGTGATCGAGCGCGGGTACGACTCGCGCGAGAGTCGCGCCATCGTGGTGGGCAAGGAGGGCTGGCACCCGGGCGTGGTGGGCATCGTGGCGGCGCGACTCGTCGAGGAGTTCGCCCGACCGGTGGTGATGCTGCACATCGACCCGGAGACGGCTCAGGCGCAGGGCTCGGCGCGGTCGGTCATCGGTGTGTCCATCCACGAGGCGCTGGCGCACTGCGCCCGACACTTCAAGAGCTGGGGCGGCCACGCGATGGCGGCGGGCGTGCGCATGGACAGCCGCCTGCTCGACGAGTTCCGCCGCGACCTGGTGGCCTTCGTTAATGGCAAGATCGCCGCCGACGAGCTGCGCAAGACGCTGGAGATCGACGCCCTGTGCCCGTTGGCGGAGCTGAGCGTAGAACTGTGCGAACGGATCGGCAGCCTGGCGCCCTTCGGCCGCGGGAATCCCGCACCGCTGCTCCTTGCGACCGGCGTGGTCGTGGAGCGACCAGCCCTGCGCGTGGGCGGCTCGGGCAAGCACCTCAAACTGCTGTTGCGCCAAGGCGACCGTCTGGCGGAGGCGATCGGGTTCGGCCTGGGCGACCTGGCGCCACGACTGCCCGCGGGCGTCACCCTCGACGTGGTCTTCGAGCCCAAATGCTCGACGTTTCAGGGTCGGCGACGCGCGGAGATGCACCTTCGCGACCTGAGTCTCCACGCCTAGCGGCGTGGCGCGAGCGGTGTGGGGCTTGCCCACGTCCCGCCGGTCAGGCCACCTCGCTCGGAGGCAGGAACACCGCCGGTCGGTCCACCGAGGTCTCCTGGACCACGTCGTTGGAAACGGCTATCGCCGCCGGGTCCACGCCCAGCAGGCACAACAATCCCGTCTCGGCGCAGAACTGCGCCCCGGTGAGGAAGACGCCCTGCGACATCTCCTGGGCGTAGCGCACGACAATGGCTTGGTGGTTGATCACATGACCGTGATCGACAAAGCAGATGCGCCAGTTGGAGTGCGAGGGCAAAGGGTTCTGCACGACGAAGCCCACTCCTCCGCGGCCCACGTCACGCAGGACCACCGGCACCGGGGTCTTGTCCAGCCGATTCCCGTCCATCGGGTACAGCTCCGCTTCGCCGCGGATGACGAAGCGTTGATACTGGCGACGCCCCGCGCCGGGGCCGGAGCTGTCGCGCAGGCTCTCCGCTTTGGCCAGCGCCGCGAGCAGTTGTTTTGGATCGGGATCGGACATGCGTGGTCTCCGGAAGAGGTGCCCGTAGCATGGGTCGCGACTGTCCCCCCAATTCCTGTAAGTGCATCGACTCTTTTTATCATTCGCTTTAAATTGCAGAACCCGTGCGGTGGGGATTCCCGAGGCATTTTCCCGTCAGCCGATAACTCGATCAGAGAGCTTGGAGTCACCGCGCCAACCGGCGCGCTGATTCATGAGCGAGAGTCGTAGCCGAGGAAGGAACGGGGTTTGTGGGATCGCCCAGATCCGGGGATGGGCAGATCCCCGGCTTGCGAGCGAGAATGAAAGTCAGGGGATCTGGTACTCGCTCAGGCGCAGCGGGCGCTTGATGAGCCAGAAGGAGTCCCAGTCGTCAGCGATCTGCCGCCCGGTGGTGTCGACGGCGCGAGCGTTGGCGTTCTTGCGCTGCTCGGAGGTCATGGCCATGGAGTCAAGCTCGGGACTCATGTCGTCGCGGACGGTCTGGCCGGTGATGGGCTGCGAACTGCTGCACCCGCCCAAGAGCATCAAACCCGCCGCCAATCCCGCGCCCGACGCCAGCCATGTTCGCCTGTTCATGAGACCCGCCTTGTGAAAAGATAGCTGCAATTCTCACGGATTGTCCCCGCCCTGTCAACCGTGCTTCGTTGCGCAACGGAGCTTTAGTCGAGGTCCTTGGGGTAACGCTGGTCGCCGTAGTGCGTTTGCAGGCGGTGCAGCTCATCGGTGAGTTGCCGACGAATCGCCGCGTAAGCCGGGTCTGCGGCGACGTTGAGCAGCTCATGGGGATCGCGCTGGAGATCGAAAAGCTCCCACTCCGGCTCGCGCCCGTCGATGGAGGGGGCGTGGCTGCCCTCGGGCGCAGCGCCGGCTCCGGGCTGCCTCAGCCCGTCGTAGTAGTAGTAAACCAGCTTGTATCGGTCGGTGCGGATGCCGTAGTGCGCCGCGACGTTGTGGTCGGCTCGGTGCATCCAGTAGCGGTAGTAGAGCGACTGTCGCCAGTCGGCGGGCGTCTGGCCGGCAAGCATGGGACGAAAGCTGCGGCCCTGAAAAGAAGGCGGCGTGGGCAGGCCCGCCAGATCGGTGAAGAACGGCGCGAAGTCGAGGTTCGAGATCATGTCGCGGTTGACGCTCCCGGGCTTGGCCTCTCGCGGGTAACGCACCAGCATCGGCATCCGCAGCGATTCCTCGTACATGAAGCGTTTGTCGAACCAGCCATGATCGCCCAGAAAGAATCCCTGGTCCGAGGTATAGATCACCACGGTGTCGTCGGTCAGCCCCTTCTGATCGAGGTAGTCGAGCATGCGACCGACGTTGTCGTCGATCGAGGCGACCACGCGGAGGTAGGCCTTGATGTAGCGCTGGTAGGCCCAGGCGCGAGTTTCGTGCTCCGGGAGGTTGGGGTTGATCTCCGCCTGAAGGTCCAGTCGAGTCATGTGCACACCCACGCGCATGGTCGCAGCCTGAGCCGCGTAGGCGCGGGTGCGATAGTCGTCCTGCAGCGTGGCAGGCTCGGGCATGAACTGGCCCAGGTACATCCCCGCGTGCGCCTCGTCGGAGTGCCACTGTCGGTGCGGGGCTTTGTGATGCGTGAGCAGGCAAAAGGGTTGATCCGGGTTTCGCTTCTCGAGCCAATCCAGCGACATCTGCGTGATCAGGTCGGTGATGTAGCCCGGCACCACGCGCCGCGTCCCGCCATTGGGCCCCTTGAAGATGAAGTCGGAGTTGAAGTAGTAGCCGTGCCCGGGGAGCACCGCCCAGTCGTCAAACCCGGTGGGGCAGTGTCTCTCGCCCTCGCCCAGGTGCCATTTGCCGAACAACGCGGTCTGATAGCCCGCGTCCCGCAGGACCTGCGGGAACATGAGCAGGCGATTGTCGATGGGCGTGCTGAGCGTGGTGACGCCGCTGACGTGGCTGTGCGTGCCCGTCAGGATGACCGCTCGACTGGGCGTGCAGATGGAGTTGGTGCAGAAGCAATTGTCGAAGCGCATGCCGCCCCGCGCGATGCGATCCAGGTTTGGCGTCTGGTTGATGCGGCTTCCGTAGGCACTGATGGCGTGGGCTGCGTGATCGTCCGCCATGATGAACAGAAAGTTTGGGCGACGACGAGTAGGCATGCCCCAAAGTGTACCAGCCGGTCGGGTCGCTCCAAGAGGCGCCACGGCGCAGCCTGGGGCAGCGGGGCGACGGCGCCGGGCCAGGCTGTCGGTCTCGAGCCGGACCCGCCCACCGCCGCGGGAGGTCGCGTCGATCCGCTTCCCTCCGACCCAAGCGCTTCAAAGTCTGAAAAAACGCGCCGCGTTGGCGTCGGTGCGACGCTCGAACTCCTCGACCGACAAGCCCTTTTTGCCCGCAAGAAATCGTCCGACCTCCATGACGTAGCGCGGCTCGTTGGTCTTGACCCTGCGATACGGCTCGGGCGTCAGAAACGGAGCGTCCGTCTCGACCATGATCCGTTCCAGCGGCACGCGTGTGGCCGACGCCGCCAGGGCCGCGCTGTTCTTGAACGTCACCACGCCGGTGAAGCTCACCATCGCTCCGAGTTCGAGGATCGCGTCCAGTTCCGCGTCGCTGCCGGTGAAACAGTGGAACACGAACCGCTCCGCGGGCACCGCAGAGTCGCGGATCATCGCCAGGGTCTCGTCGGTCGCCTCACGATTGTGGATGATCGCGGGCTTGTCGTGCTCACGCATCAACTCGAGCATCCAGCCGAACACCCGCTTCTGCGTCTCGATGGGCGGCTGCGGGTAGTGTCGATCCAGACCCATCTCGCCCATGGCCGCCACCTCCGGAAGTTGAACCAAAGGGCGCATGGCGTCGAGCGTGGCGGAGCGGTCGGTAAAGTCGGCGCAGTAGTGCGGATGAAGCCCCGCTGCCACGCGTATCGGGGGTAGCCGCTCCGCCAGTTCCAACGCCTTTCGTGTGTCCGAGGGCGTTGTGCCCACCGAGATCATGCGGGTCACGCCCTGCGCCAGCGCCGCGGCCACCACCGCCTCGGCGCGGTCGTGCAGTCCGTCATAGGTGAGATGGCAGTGGGTGTCGATCATCGCTGCTGTGAGGCACGCGCCGCTGTGCCCGGCGCTACAGATCGATCAATCTACCACGAGCGGCAGCTCCACCTCGCGCGGCGCAAGGCACTCGCTGCCCGTGCAAGCCTGGTAGCGCAGCACCAGCGTGGGAGAGCCGGTCGCACCCGCTTCGGCGCGCACGACGCCCCGCAGCACAACGCGGCCCTCGTACCGCTCCGCGCCCGGCGGGTAAACCACTTCCAACGTGTAGCCCTTGCCCTCGTGCAGCGACAGCGTCGTGGGGATCAACGTCCGGTCGCGCAGGTCGTGAGCGTTCAGGTGATGCCCCTTGGCGATGGCCAGCGTGAGCGAGAAGGGCTGGTCCAGCTTTACCGGGTTAGGCTCCAGTCGCAGCGTGACCGGGCCCGAGGCCGCGATCGCGGGTACGCGGCGCGGATCGGCGGCGGGCACGCCCAACTCCAGAGCGCGCAACAGGGCGTGCTGCATGTGCGCCATGTTCGCCCCCAGGGTCTGGAGCTTGCCGCCGAAGGAGCCGAGCAACGTCGCGGCACGCGCCAGGTGCGCCTCGTCGCGCGTCAGCTCGAACAGGTCCAGTAGGTTGTGCGCCATGCGTGAGTTGCCACTGGGGATCGCCCCGTCGTGAGCGGTGCGAGTGCGGACGAAGAGGTCCCTCTGGCCCGCCAGGGTGTCGAAGTACCCGCCGCGCGGGTCGGCGAAACGCTCCTGAACGATGCCCAGCAGTTCGAGCGTCTGCTCCAGCCGCCGCGGCTGGCCGGTGGCGCGGTGCAGTTCGAGCAGGCCCTGCATCAGGAAGGCGTAGTCCTCCAGGAAAGCGGGGATCGCCGCTCGCCCGCCTCGCATCGTGCGCAGCAACGAACCGTCCGCGGCGCGCAACTGAGTGAGCAGCGCCTCGGCGGCGCGATCGGCGGCGGCAACGTAACGCGCCTCGCCCAGCGTCCGGCCCGCGACCGCCAACCCCGCGATCATCATCCCGTTCCACGCGGTGAGCACCTTGTCGTCGGTGCCCGGCTGCTTGCGACCGTCGCGCACCGCCAGCAGGCGACGATTGATCTCGACCACCGTGGCAGAGAGTTCTTCGGCGCCGAGCTTGTGCCTGGCGGCGAACTCCGCGTCGGAGAGCGGACGAAAGAGGACGTTGCCCGCCGGGGCGTCGGGGTGGTGCGGGTCCTGAAAGTTGGGCCCGAGGTTGATGCCGTAGAGATCGACGGCCAGGTCAGCGAGTTTTTCGTCGCCCAGGGCCTGCGTGAAACCGGGGAAGTCCCAGAGGTAGTTGCCGCCCTCGAGCGCCTCGACCTCCGCGTCCTGCGCCGACCAGAAAGCGCCGCTGGCGTCGGTCATCTCGCGCAGGACATACTCGCACGTCTGCCGAACCGTCGCCTCGAACCCGCCCCACTTGGCGTAGACCTCCAGGAGTTGCCCGTTGTCGTAGAGCATCTTCTCGAAGTGAGGGACGAGCCACTTTGGGTCGGTGGAATAGCGGTGGAAACCGCCGCCGACCTGGTCGTAGATCCCGCCGCGCGCCATGCGGTCGAGCGTGTGGGCGATCGCCTTGGCTAGCTGGTCGTTGGGGTTGTTGCGCTGCACCGCCATGAGCAGCAGCAGGTTCGAGGCCTGCGGGAACTTGGGTGCCCCGCCGAAGCCCCCGTGCTCGGCGTCGTAGCGACGCATGAGCTGATTGGCCGCCTGCTGCACCAGTGCCACCGAGAGCTCGCCGGAGGTGTCTTCCTCGTTCAGGTGCTCCGTCACCGCTTCGGTGACGCGCCGCGCCTGAGCGAGGACCTCGTGTCGCTGGTCCTTCCAGGCGTCGCTGAGGGAACGCAGCACCTGCGGGAAGCTGGGCATGCCGTAACGCGGTTCCGGGGGGATGTAGGTTCCCGCCCAGAAGGGCTTGAGGTCGGGCGTGAGAAACACACTCATGGGCCAGCCGCCGCGCTGCGTCATGAGCTGCACCGCGGTCATGTAGATGTCATCCACGTCCGGGCGTTCCTCGCGGTCGACCTTGATGTTCACGAAGTGCTCGTTCATGATCGCCGCGATCGCCTCGTTCTCGAAGCACTGCCGCTCCATGACGTGGCACCAGTAGCAGGTGGAGTAGCCCACGGAAAGGAAGATGGGCTTGTCGAGCTTGCGTGCCAGCGCGAAAGCCTCCTCGCCCCAGGGGTGCCAGTCCACCGGGTTGTGGGCGTGCTGCAGGAGGTACGGGCTGGTCTGCTTGGCCAGGGCGTTGGTGTGCTTGGGTGAAGTCGGTTCCGCCGCGTGGCTCATGATTGAAATCCCCAGCAGGCCCGCGAGACAGGCCCACGCAAGAAGATGATTGATGCAAGCCCGCACAGGGGCATGATAGGTCCCGAGCCGGGGTGTCCACCGCCCGTTGTTCCGCAATCGAAGTGGGAGCGAAGCCGCGAGCGCTCAGACGTGGGCGAGCTTGTTCAGGCCGTTGTAGGCGGCGACCTTGTAGGCCTCGGCGAGAGTGGGGAAGTTGAAGACGGAGTTGGTGAAGTACTCCGCCTTGCCGCCGTGCGCCATGACCGCCTGACCGATGTGGATCAGCTCGGTGGCGCCGGAGCCGATGATGTGGACGCCCAGGATGCGGTGGTCGTCCTGATGGATCAGCAGCTTGAGTGAGCCGGTGATGTCGCCCAGCAGTTGGCCGCGCGCGATCTCGCTATAGGAGGCGACGCCCGCTTCGTAGGGGATGCCCTCCTGCGTGAGCTGCTGCTCGGTCTTGCCGACCATCGAGACCTCGGGCATGGCATAGATGCCGTAGGGAAACAGCTCGGGCATCGAGTTCACCGGCTGCTCAAACATGTGGCAGACCGCCAGGCGGCCCTGCTCCATGGCGGTCGAGGCCAGCGCGGGAAATCCGATGACGTCGCCCGCCGCGTAGACGTGCGGCACGTTGGTTTGATAGTTCTCGTTGACCTTCAAACGCTCGCGGTCGTCGTACTCGATGCCCACGTTCTCCAGTCGAAGCTGGGCGCAGACGCCCTGTCGGCCCACGGCGTACAGGAGTGAGGCGGCGCGGAGCTTCTTGCCCGATTCGAGCGTCGCCTGCACCAGCACGCCATCGCCGTTGTTCGGCGGCAGCTCTTCGATGCCCGACACTTTCTCGCCCATGCGCAGCGTCACGCCCTTCTGCCGCATGTGGTACTGGAAGGCCTCGGCGATCTCGCTGTCGAGGAAGCCCAGCAGTTGGTTCTTGCCCTCGATGAGCGTGACGCGGACGCCCAGGGTGGCCATGATGCAGGCGTACTCGGTGCCGATCACGCCGCCGCCCACGACGATCATGCTCTTGGGGATCGCCTGCATCGTCAGCAGCGTGTCGGAGCAGAAGACGTTGCGGTCGTTGAAGGGAACGGAGCTGGGCTTGGCGGGTCGGGTGCCGGTGGCGATGACGAAGTGGTCGGCGGTGAGCAGCTCGGTCTCCTGGCCGCGCTCGATCTGGAGCAGGTTCGGCCCCTCGAAGTGGGCGGCGCCCCAGAGCAGGTCGATGCCGTTGCGGTCGAAAGCGTCGCGGATGATCTCCCACTCGCGGCGCATCACCTGCTGCGAGACGACGATCAGATCGCCGACGGTGATGTTGCGTTTGACGCGGTAGCTCTCGCCGAACAGTCCGCGCTGCGAAGCGCCGGTGAGGTGCAGCACCGCTTCGCGCAACGCCTTGGAGGGAAGCGTGCCGGTGTTGACCTGGGCGCCGCCCAGGACGTTGGTCTTCTCGATGATGGCGACGCGTTTGCCGAGCTTGGCAGCCTGGATCGCGGCCTTCTGGCCCGCCGGTCCGGTGCCGATAATCGCACAATCATAATGACGCATTGCGCCCATGCTTTCTGGACCTCTGCGTAGCATATCGACCGGGTGTAAGAGGTGCGTTAGCAAGCCGGGCGGCGTCGCAACGCCGGGGCCGCGCAGCGGCCCGGCTGGGGGCGGGAGTCGATACGATGATCGCGTGGACTGGTTCTACCGCTGGCTCTGGTATCTGCTGCCCGCCAATCCCATCGTCGTGCGCGTGGTGCAGGGCGGGTCGCGTCGCGCCCGGCACCTGTGGGTGCGCATGGGCTACCTGGGCGTGATGATCGCGTTGGTGCTTATCGGTCTGCTCGCCGGCGGCGGACTGCAGGCGGACGTGAACATCACCGAACTGGCCAAAACCGGGACGCAGATCTTCGCGCTGGTCTCCTACGGGCAGGTCGTCTTCATCTGCCTGCTCGCGCCGCTCTTCACCGCCGGCGCCATCGACCCGCAGCGCAGCGAAGCGACCTTCGACATCCTGCTCTCCACACCGCTGACGAACCTGCAGGTGGTTCTCGGGACGCTGCTGTCGCGGTTGTACTTCGTGCTGGCGCTGCTGCTGAGCGGGCTGCCGCTCTTCGCGGTGCTGCTGATCTTCGGGGGCGTGCCGGTGGTGAGCGTGTTCGTCTCCTTCGCGGTGGCGGGGTTGACGGCGATCGTCGTGGGCGCCGTGGCGGTGACGCTCAACGTGATGCGCGCCGCCGGTCGCAGGGCGATCTTCACCTTCGTCATCGGCGTGTCGGGGTCGCTGCTGTTCTTCTACCTGCTGGACGTGGCGCTGCTGCGGCGCTGGGTGAGCGTGCCCGACAGCACGACCTGGCTCACGCCGCTGCACCCGCTGCTGGTGCTCGAGGCGTCGCTCAACAGCGCCAACTACCGCCCGCCGCCGCAGGACTCGGTGGCGCACCTGCCCACGATCCTGCGGTGCTACGTCACGCGTCCGTTCACGACCTTCGCGTCGCTGAGCCTGACGCTCAGCGGGGCGCTGGTGGTCTTCAGCGCGGTGCAGCTGCGCAAGGTGGGGCAGGAGGTCCGGTTCGCGGCGGTGCGTCGCTGGCTGCGGCTGTCGTCGGGCGGCGAGCGTCGGCGTCCGCCGCGCAAGGTGCGGGGCAACCCGGTGGCCTGGCGCGAGGCGCACACGCGCGGCAGCCGCGCCGGGGCGATCCTGGCACGCTGGGGCTTCGTGGCGGCGGGCCTGGGCGCCGCGGTGGCGCTGCTGCTGCTGTATCACTTCGGAGGCCTGCCGGCGCTGACGGACGCCAGCGGCGTGCGGCTGTCCGCGGCGCAGGTGTTCTACGCGGCGCTGCGGGCGATGCTGCTGCTGGAGCTGGCGGTGATCGTGCTGGTGGCGATCTACATGAGCGCCGGCGCGGTGAGCAAAGAACGCGAGGACGGCACGCTGGACCTGATGCTCACCACGCCCATCACGCCGGCGAGCTACGTGTGGGGCAAGCTGCGCGGACTGGTGAGCTTCCTGGGCCTGCTGTTGGCGGTGCCGGTGGGCACGCTGTTGCTGATGGGGCTGTACACCATGCTGGGCGTGGCGCTGGGATGGCCCAGCGCGACGACCAGCTCCTTCGCCGCCGCCAACTCGGTGGACCACGAGTTGGTGCTCTTCGAGGCCGGCCTGATCGCGGCGTTCAATCTCGTGCCCTTCGTGGCGCTGTGCGTGATGGTGGGCATGGGCTGGTCGCTTAAGGCGCGCGGCGTGCTCGGGGCGGTGGTGCCCTCGGTGGCGATCGTGGGGCTGCTCTCGATGGTGCTGGGGTTCTGCGGTTGGAACATGGCCGCGGGCCTGCCGGTGGTCGGCCCGATCGTCAACAGCTTCTCGCCGGTGACGAGCCTGATGCTGCTGGTCAATCCGTGGGAGGCGGCCGAGCACTTCGCGGAAAACCCGGCGCTGGGCCGACTGGGTTTGTATCTTGGCGCCCTGATCGCCGCGGCGGGCTACGGTCTGATCGTCTACCTCATGCGCATCGCCATGGTCAAGAGCTTCGACCATACCGTGCGCAAACTCAGCGGCACGGGGTGAAGATTTTCTGAGGGGATCAACAGGATGGAAAGGATGGATGAGTCACGCATTGGAGCTCAATCCTCTGCATCCTGCTGATCCTGCAATCCTGTCGAGAACGACTTGCCCAGCGTCACCGGACAAACGCGCCGCGGTGCAGGGCGTCCATGGGCCGCGACAGAGCGCCGGCGATGATCAGACCGACCATCGCCGCCGGCGGTGCGCCGGCGAACCAAGCGCCGGCCACGCCCAACGCACCGACGATCACGCCGTACGCCGCCCGGCCCCAGAGGCTCGTCGGCTGGGTCATGGGCGAGAGGATCAGGATGATCAGCGGCAAGGGCGAAGCCAGCATCCAGAACGCCAGGAAGGTCACCGCGGCGCGTGGCCCAAGCCGGGGCAGGTGCGTGGCCAACATGCTCCAGTTCTGGTCCCCGATCACGGGCATGCACAGGAGGGTGAGCAGTCCCGCCAGGCCCGCGGCGCAAGCCGCCAGCAGCGACGCCTGACGTCGATGGATCATGACCAGCCCCAGCAGGATCATCAGCAGCGGACTGCTGCCGCCCACGGCGCCCGGGGCAGCGCCCAGAAGAAGCTCGCCCACCCGCGGCAGTTGCCCTGACGCGAAGGCCCAGAGCATCCGAGGCCGATGCTGGAGCATCGTGTCCTGCTCGGTGAGCAGGCGCTGGAACGGGCTTGGCCGATGCATCGCGTCGTGGGTGTCGTGCGGCGGGGACCACCAGGGCCGGTCCGCGGGCGTCGCGGGATGATCCAGCACGTCGCCCATCACCGCGGCGGCGGGCTTGAGCACGCCCGCAGCGGTGTCGAATCCGCGGCGATGCACGAAGGCGGTGTCCCACGGGTTCAGGAGCATCGGCAGCAGCCACATCGTCAGCACCGCCAGCGCCACGGGCGAGAGTCGCAGGCGGTGCGTTCGGCCCACCACGTTGGCGCTGATGCCCACCAGAAGTCCCGCCAGCAAGGGCGTGACCAGCGCCGGCTGCTTGACCACCGGGAGCGCTAGACCCGTAAGCATCCCCAGGACCAGGGCGTGCAGGCTCGAATCGTGCGGGCCCGTGGGCCGGAACACCTTGGCGACGATGCGCATGAGCACGAAGGCGCCCACCGCCGACACCGCCGTCACCGTCACCAGCACCATGGCGCGCCAGCCGAAGAACAGCAACGCCGCGGCGAGCATGACCGTCGCCACCGCCAGCCAGTGCAGGTCGAACTCGGTGACGTGGCGGACCGGTCCGAGCCACGGGGGGCCGTGCGCCGCGATGCTTGTCGATGGTGATCGCTGCTGGTTCATCTTCGATCGAGGATACGGACCCGCAGATGACGCAGACTTCTCAGATCCCATTCGGAAGCAAGAGCGGACAGGATGACCGGATGAGTCCGGGGATTCGATTCATCCATTGCTCGGAGGATCCTTGCCAAGCATTCATTCGTGTTGTATCGATTCTGTGCCATCGATGTCATCTGCGGATGAGTTTCGTTGAAACGCTTGAGATTCACAGCATCCTCGACATTGCCGCCACCGTGCCGCGCAGGGTCTGCGCCAGGGGGATCGACGCGGGGCAGGCGTAGCTGCACAACCCACAATCCACGCACCAGGGCAGTTGGTCGAGCATGGCTGCGTCGTCGCGTCGGCTGTTGCAGAGCTGCGCCAGGTGGATCGGCTGAAGCCGCGTGGGGCAGACCTCCCCGCACCACCCGCACGAGATGCACGCACCGGGAGGCGAAGCGCGCAGCTCGCTGAGCACGGTCCACACCATGCCCGAGCCGCTGACCACTGCGGGCGCGTCGGTGGTGTGATCGAGCCTCGGGGCGGTCATGGGGCTGCCCTCGACCACCAGTCCCTTGGCCATCGGCGGCGCCAGTCGCGGATCGACGCTCGACAGTTCCTGCCCGGGCAGGGCGTAATGAGCGGTCAGCGGAGCGTCGAGCGTGGGCCAGGCGATCATCACCGGTCGCGCCACGTCCAGCCGACGCAGCGTGTACCAACGCCCGATGCGGATCGCGGTCCAAGGCGTCACCACCACGACGCCGCGCGTCACGGGGTTCGATCCGTGCGGCAGGCGGCGTCGGCCCGAGGCGTGGTGGGCCACCACCAGCGTGGTCTCGGCTGCGGGGTAGACGTTGTGCACCGCCGTAAGGTTGAGTCGATAGTTCCTGCAGCTCTGGCGCAGCCGCGCCAGCACCGGAGCGGTCTTGGCGGCGAGCATCGTGGCCTGCTTGACGCCCAGCAGGTCCGCCAGCACCAGCGTGCCCAGCACCGCATCGTCGGGGAAGCTCACCAGCAGGCTCGAACGGTCGGCGATGGGCGCAAAGGCGTCCAGGCCCACGCAGATCAGCGTGTCGGGCGGCGCGGCGCGCGCCGCGTCGAGCTGCGCGATCAGGCCCACGTTCCCGTCGTTGTCGTGCCAGGGGCCGATCTGACGGATGGCGTTGAACCAGACGTCGAGCTTGCGGCCGCGCGGCGGAGCCACGTCCAGCGTCGTGGGCGAAGCGGGACTCGAAGGCTCGACCACCACGTCATACCCGGCGCCCGCCGCCTCCGCCGGCTGCACCCGACGCACCGTCCCGGCCACCGGGCTGAGGTGGAACGCCACGCTCTCGCGGATCGGCCGGGTCAACGGGTCGCCCCGACGCACCATCTGACCCACCACCACTTCCGGGCGCTCCGGGCACCGCAGACGCAGCACGCCGCACGACAGGGACTCCGGCGGCGGCGGCAGTCGGATCGGCCTGCCCGCGACGAACTCCATCCCGCCGCGCATCTTGGACATGACCGATAGTCTATCGAGCCTCGACCCTATAATGCGTCGCCCCCAGGACTCCCACTCATGCTCTGGCAACCGGCGCTGCCCTCGCGATACACCTCGATGAGCGACTCGCAGCTCGTCGCCGCCGTCCGTGCGCGAAAAGCGCAGCTGGGCAGGGACCTGGTGATCCTGGGCCACCACTACCAGCAGGACGAGGTGATCCAGTTCGCGGATTTCACGGGCGATTCCTTCAAGCTCAGCCAGCTCGCGGCGCAGCGGGTCCGAGAGAGCGGAGCGAAGTACGTCATCTTCGCCGGCGTTCACTTCATGGCCGAGAGCGCCGACATCCTCGCGCCCCAGGGCGTGGCGGTGATCCTGCCGGACCTCAGCGCCGGGTGCTCCATGGCGGACATGGCGGGCTACGAAGAGACCCTCGAAGCCTGGGACGCGATCGGGCGGGTGGTGGGTTCAAGGGTCCGCGTGGTCCCGATCTGCTACATGAACTCCACCGCGGCGATCAAGGCGTTCTGCGGCGAGCACGGCGGAGCGGTGTGCACCAGTTCCAACTGCGCCCGCGTCTTCGAGTGGGCGCTGGCCGGGGGCACCCAGCCGCGCCGCGACGACGAAGCGATCAAGATCCTCTTCCTGCCCGACCAGCACCTTGGCCGGAACACCGCCGCCTCGCTGGGCTACGACATCCACACGCAGATGTGCCTATGGGACCCCAAGGACATGAACGGCCTGGGCGGCTGCGATGAGGAGGAGATCCGCCGCTCGACCTTCGTCCTCTGGAAGGGGCACTGCTCGGTGCACAAGCTCTTCCGTCCCGAGCACGTGGACCAGGTCCGCGCCGACTGGCCCGACGTGACGGTGATCGTGCATCCCGAGTGCATATACGAAGTGGCGCAGCGCGCCGACGTGGTGGGCTCGACCGAGGGCATCATCGCGGCGCTGCGGCAGGCGCCGCCCGGCAGCCGATGGGCCATCGGCACCGAGGTGCACCTGGTCAACCGTTTGTGCACCGAGGCGGCGACCCGCGGCGTTCAAGCACGCATCCTCTCGGGGTGCCAGTGCCTGTGCACCACGATGTACCGCATCGACCTGCCGCACCTGCTCTGGGTGATGGACAACCTGGCGCAGGGGAAGATCGTCAATCAGGTGAGCGTGCATCCGCAGGTCAAGCACTGGGCGTTGGTGTCGATGCAGCGGATGCTGGCGCTGAGCGGTGTCGCCACCTCCTCAGCCGCGGCGAAGCCGACAGCGGCGGTGGATTGAGGGTTCGCCATGCGCACCGCTCGACGCACGCTCCTGGTCGTGATCGCCCTGCTGCTCATGGGCCAGGCGACCACACCGACGCCGGGGCCGACCCCTGCGGCCTCCGCGGCGCAGCCGAC
Organism: uncultured Phycisphaera sp.; assembly: GCA_964496285.1. Lineage (GTDB taxonomy): Bacteria > Planctomycetota > Phycisphaerae > Phycisphaerales > Phycisphaeraceae > CAZBXW01. Next base: position 65,474 of record CAZBXW010000003.1, on the reverse strand, counting down.
CATGGCCGGCGGCGCCGTCGTGGCGGTCATCCCCGTCCGAGGCATCATCCATCCGTACGTCTTCGACAGCCTCAAGGCGCGCACCGAGCAGGCCCTGGCGCAGGGCGCTACGCTGATCGTCTACGAACTGGACACATACGGCGGATGGGTGCCCAGCGCGCTGGACATCAGCAAGTACCTCAAGACGCTGCCCCGGCCCACGCTGGCGTGGGTGAACAACAAGGCCTACTCCGCGGGCATCCTCATCGCCGCGGCGTGCAACCAGATCGTCATGTCGCCCGCCTCCGCCGCGGGCGACTGCGCCCCGATCGCTCCGGGCATGAACCTCTCGCCCACCGAGCGCGCCAAGCAGCTTTCGCCGATCCTCGCCGAGTTCGCCGACAGCGCCCGGCGCGGCGGGTACGACCAGGCGATGTTCCACGCCATGTGCGAGCTGGGGGTGGAGGTCTTCCTGGTGCAGCAGCGCGACACGGGCGTCCGCCGACTCGTGCACCAGTCGGACAGGAAGGTGATGGTGGAGGGCGTGGCGATGAGCGACGCCGCCGCGCCCCCGGTGGCGCCGGAGCTGGCCAGCGACGCCGACCGCGGCCAGTGGACGCTGGTGCGACAGGTCCACAACGGCGCATCGCTGCTGACGCTGCATCAGGACCAGGCCTTCGAGCTGGGCCTGTCGCGCAACGATCCCGCCACGCAGCCCATCGCCAGCGAGGCGGACCTCAAGGCCTTCCTCAACGCCGGTGATCTGCGCCGATTCGAGCAGCACTGGATCCTGCCCGTGGCCTATTTCCTGTCGCTGAGCGTGGTGCGCGCCGTGCTCATCGCGGTCTTCTTCATCGGCGCCTACCTCGAAGCTCAGGCGCCCGGCGCCACGCTTCCGGGACTGCTCGCGGGGCTGTCGCTGCTCGTGCTCATCGGCGCTCCTTTCCTCGTGGGCCTGGCGGAGGTCTGGCACCTGATCGTCTTCGCCCTGGGGCTCGTCCTGCTGCTGATCGAGGTCTTCGTCACCCCGGGGTTCGGCGTGCTCGGCGCTGGCGGCATGGTGGCCATGTTCGTCGGACTGGTCCTGATGGTCGTGCCCACCACCGGGCAGGGTTTCATGCCCCTTCCCGCGGCGGGCACCGGCGAAGCCCTCCGCGCCAGCGTCTTCTGGAGCTTGCTGGGCCTGATCCCCGCGGGCGTGGCCTTCTACTTCATCACCCGATACTTCGGGCAGGTCCCCTTCTTCAACCGACTGATCCTGAGCAATCCCCCGCCCATGACCGCCCCCACCGCCGACGGCGGGACCGTCACGCTCGTGCCGCCGCAGCAGCACCTCAGCGGCGAGGAGGTGATCGCCGGCGGCGCGGTGCGAGTGGGTCAATCCGGTCGTGCGGTATCCACGCTGCGGCCCTCCGGCCGCGCCGAGTTCGATGGGTGCGTCGTGGACGTCGTGGCCCTGGCGCGATGGGTCGAACCCGGTCGGCCCCTCCGCGTCGTCGAAGTCCGCGGCAATCAGATCGTTGTCGAAGAAGCGTGAGAAAGAGATTTCACCACAGAGCACACAAAGAGAAAACCAGAGCGCAGGGAACAATCGAACGGGGTCTCTGAAAACTCGATTTTTGACGCGAAGACATGAAGATCGCGAAGGCACGAAGAAGATGAACTGGACTGGCTGTCCTCTGTGCTCTCTGTGTGCTCTGTGGTGAAGGATCTGATGCTGCGTCGCGTCACTTGCCCGGTTCGTCGGCTCGACCGGTCAAGGCGCGCATCTGTTTGGCGCGGTCGATGAGTTGATCCTCGTTGACCTGGCCGACGGGCTGCAGCTCGAAGTGCCAGGGCAGGCTCACCTTCGCCCCGGGGATCGCCTCCGCCACGAGGTCCGGCCCGGGCGTCTCCCACAGCGGAGCTTTGGCCTCCTGCTTCGTCCAGAGCGGCTGGTGACCCTCGGCCTCCAGGCGCACGTCGTACACCCCGTAGAACGTGAAGGGCACCGTCACCGGCGTCCGACCCACCTCTTCGTCGTTCAGATGGACCAGCGCCCCCGAGGGCGTGGAGGTGATCGTGATCGTCCGCTCCACGCAGCCCGGTAGAGCGGCGAAGCTGAACATCGCCAGCCCCAGGGCCAGCCATGTTCGATGTCGGATGTCGGATGTCGGATGTTGGAGCAACACCATACACTCATTGTAATGAACCGCTGCGATGTCCGGACATCCGACATTCCTTTGTCCCACCTCGACGCCCGCGGCCTGGCGCGCATGGTCGATGTGGGCCATAAGCCCGTGGTGAAGCGGCTCGCCACGGCGCGCGGGGATTTCGTGGCGGCCAAGGCGACACTCGACCAACTGCTGCGAGGCCGACTGCCCAAGGGTGAGGCGCTGGCGGCGGCACGCATCGCGGGCATCGCCGCTGCCAAACGCACCGACGAACTGATCCCGCTCTGCCACACCCTGCCGCTGGAGGCGGTGAACGTCGAGTTTCAGCGCGTCTCGCCCACGCGACTTCGCGTCACCGCCACCGCTTCGATCTCCGCCAAGACCGGCGTCGAGATGGAAGCGCTCACCGCGGTGTGCCTGGCCTGCCTGACGCTCTACGACATGACCAAAGCGGTGGACAAGAAGCTACGCATCGAGGGCGTCCGACTCGTCTCGAAGACCAAGGGCGTCTAACGCATCCAGGGCCTGTTCCTCGGTGAATCCCCGCCGGGCGAGGAATCCGAACAACCGCCTGCGCTGCGTGGCGGGATCGAATCTTGCCAGTTTCTTCAACTGCTCCCGTGCCAGCGTCCGGGGGTCGGCTTCGTGAGCCGACGCGGCTCGCTCGGCGAGCTCTTCGTCGATGCCCCGACGTTCGAGCTTGTCGCGGATCAGGCTCGCCCCCGCCGGTTGATGCGTGGCCACCGCCTCCGCCATGGCCGCGTCGTTGACCGCGCCGATCAACTCCAACCGCTTGACCACCGTCGTCACGACCGCGACATCAAAGCCCTTTGCGCTGAGCTTTTCCTCCAGCCGCTTGCGGCTGAGCGCTCTTCGATCCACCATGCGCATCGCTGTCCGCAGCGCCTTGTCCAGCTCCACCATCTCCGCCAGTCGCTTGGCCGTCGCTTCGTCCCACGTCCGCCCAACGGTCAGTCCCAACTCCTCGATCAGCTTCAGCGCCAGCGTCGCCACCGGGCGCGATCCCACCTTCACCGTCGCGCGCCTGGCGTTGGCCTTTGTGGGTGTAATCGCGGTGATCGTCTCCACGACCTCATCGTATCGCTTCACGCCTGCTATACTGACACCAAATCGCTAGGGGTGTCCCCGCTGGGGACTGAGATCACACCCTTGGAACCTGACCCAGTTCACACCGGCGTAGGGAAGCGAGCCCCCGCGGAAGTTTCTTGTCAGGGCGCTTCTCGACGTCGCACGAGGAGCTTGCCATGATTCAACCCGTCCCGCCCTTCGAACTGCCACCGCTGGGCGAGAACCCCGGCTCACTCCCGGGGGTCACCACACCCGGCAGTTTCGCCAACCGCCCCCGCATTGGCACCGCCTGGTCGTTCTCCTCGCCCGACACGCCGGGCATGCCCGAGCCTTCGGACAAGACGGCGTGGGACTTCATGCCCACGGACTGGGTCTGCGTCAACCCGACGCAGCCGCAACACGCCGCGTCCTGGCGTGCGCCCAAGGATTTCACCCCATCGACGCAGCTCGAGTTCGCGCGGCTGGGCGTGGTGACGCCGGAGATGCGCCGCGTGGCCGAGCGCGAGCCGCACCTCACCGCCGAGCAGGTGCGCGACGAGGTGGCTGCCGGTCGGATGGTCATCCCCGCCAACAAGGCGCACCTCGCCCACCAGCTCGACCCGATGTGCATCGGCCGAGCGAGCAAGACCAAGATCAACGCCAACATGGGCGCTTCGCCGATCTCCTCGTCCACCGATGAGGAAGTCGAGAAACTGCGCTGGGCGGAACGCTGGGGCGCCGACACCGTGATGGACCTGTCCACCGGCGGGAATCTCGACGCCACCCGCTGCGCCATCCTCCACGCGGCGCGCGTGCCCATCGGCACCGTCCCGATTTATTCCATGATCATCGGACGCAAGATCGAGGACCTGAGCGAAGGCATCATCCTCGACACGCTCGAGCACCAGGCGGCCCAGGGCGTGGATTACTTCACCATCCACGCGGGCGTCCTGCGCGAACACCTCAAACTCGCCCGAAACAGGCTCATCGGCCTCGTGTCCCGCGGCGGATCGCTGCTCGCCAAGTGGATGATCCATCACCGCCAGCAGAACCCGATGAACACCGCGTGGGAGAAGATCTGCCAGATCATGCGCCGCCACGACGTGACCTTCTCCATCGGCGACGGGTGTCGGCCCGGCGGACTGGCGGACGCCTCCGATGCGCTCCAACTGGCTGAACTCGTCGAGCTCGGCAGGCTCACCGAACGCGCCTGGCGCATGGGCGTGCAGGTCATGATCGAAGGCCCCGGACACGTCCCCTTCGACCAGATCGAGTTCAACATGAAACTCCAGCGCCGACTCTGCCACGGCGCGCCGTTCTACGTCCTGGGCCCGCTGGTGACCGACATGTTCCCCGGCTACGACCACATCACCAGCTGCATCGGCGCCACCGCCGCGGCCTACCACGGCGCCTCGATGCTCTGCTACGTCACGCCCAAGGAGCACCTGGGCCTGCCCAAGAAGGACGACGTGAAACAGGGCTGCGTGGCGTACAAGATCGCCGCCCACGCCGCCGACGTGGCGCTGGGCATCCCCCGGGCGCGCGACCGTGACGACCAGCTCACGCAGGCGCGCGCCGCCCTGAACTGGCAGAAGCACTTCGAGCTTTCCTTCGACCCCGACACCGCCCGCGCCTACCACGACGAGGACCTGGACGTGGACACCGACTTCTGTGCCATGTGCGGCCACGACTGGTGCAGCGTCCGCATCAGCAAGGAGATCCAGGACTGGGCCAGCGGCAAGGGCGAGGGCTACGATCCAGGCCAACCCGCGCGCAGCGCCGCGCTGACCCAGGAGCAACGGATCATCCTGGAACAGCGCGGCCATCTCACCCCGGAAGCCATTCATCGCTTAGCGCACAAGGGCCAGAAGGCCGCCTGCCACAGCGACCATGTCGCCGACGCTCAAGAGGCGCAGCAACTGCAAAAGCAGATGCTCGTCCAGCTCGACCCCCGTCCGGCGATGGGCCTGAGCAAGACCGATTCGTCGATCTGACCCCCCTCTTGCGTGTGGGAGGGTCTAAGCCTGGGATGCACCCCTCCCGCGATTTCCGATCCCAATGTAGCCACTTTTTCCTTGATTCCACGCGCGGGCTGGCCGACAATAAGGGAACTGTGCCGCTCATCCTGGTGATCGCCAGTGGTCCACAGAAGGGCAGAGTCTTCGAGCTCGACGGCTCACGCACGATCGAGCTGGGGCGTCACTGCCACGACCTGCCCATCGAAGACTCGCGGATGAGCAAGCGCCACGCGGCGCTCGTGCCCGACGGCGACCACTGGGTGATCGCCGACTTGGATTCGAGCAACGGAACCTTCGTCAACGGCGAACCCGTCCTGGGGCGTCGCACCCTCGACGACGGCGACCGCGTGCAGCTCGGACGCACCTACTTCGTCGTGACGCGCCGGCCCCAGTCGCTCGACGGCGTAGCCGCGGAGAGGCCCGCTCCGCCCGCCGGCGATATCGCCGCCTCCGACTTCGCTCGCCTTCACGAGGAGGCCCTCGCCAGCTCCCACGAGCCCCTCCTCGCCCAGTCTCAAGCTCCCCCGAGCGATCCACCCGCGAACAACCAGGTGGTCCAGGTGGTGCGTCGCGAGCAGCGGCCCGCCACCGGTGAGAACGTCGTGGCGGTCATCCGCCTAAGCGACCTGACTCCAGCCCTGCGGCAGGAACTGCTCCTGACCGGAGCGCCGGCACGCCCCGCGCGACGCTGGCCCTGGGCGCTCGTGGCGCTGCTACTGCTCGGTGCGCTGGGCGTCAACACGTATCTGCTGCTGAACGATCGGCAACGCGGGGAGCAGATGCGTCAGGAGATCCTGGCTCAGCTCGCCCAGGCTCGGTCCAAGGAGGACCTGCAAGCCTCGCTCGAAACGCTCCAGACGCGCAGCGACGAGAAGCAGCGGCGGATGCTCGACGAAGTGCTCACCCAGGTGCGTCAGAGCTCCGCACAGACCGAGCAGCGCGAGCTGTTGCAGTCGGTGCTGACCGAAGTGAAAGAATCTCGTGAACCGGTCGAGAGCGAAGAGGAGAAGGCAGCCCGCCTGGAGCGTGAGGCGGCGGTGGCGGCCAAGCTCGACGCGGTGCTGCGCGAGCTCGAAGCCCAGCGTGCCTCGTTGCAGGCGTTGAAAGACAAGCCCGTCGAGGGACCGCTTGAGCCGGGCCGGTCCACCCAGACCCTTCCCGCGACTGCGCCCCAGCCCACGCCTGCGGCGCTCGACACCGACAGCGATGAGTCCGTCGCGTTCCTCGTGGACGTGTCCGGGTCGATGATCGATGTGCTGCCACTGGCGGTGGAGGAGCTGGGCAGACAACTGCGTTCGCTCAAGGCAACGCAGCGTTTCACGGTGATCCTCTTCCAGGCGGGCACCGCGGTGGAGTGGGAGCCGGGCGGGCTGCGCCCCGCCGACGCCGAGCAGCAATCCGCCGCCGTCGCCTGGCTGCGCGGCGAGGGTCGCCTCATCCCACGGGGCTCCTCCAACCCGCTGGCGGCGTTGCAGCGAGCCATGGACCTCAAGCCCCAACGCATCCGCATCCTCTCGGAGAGGCTCACCGGCTCACGCGGCGACGAGGTCACGCCCGACACGCTGCTGGCGGCGGTGGCGGAGCTCGACTCAGGCAGGACCACCCGCATCGACACCATCCAGTTCTTCGACTTCGACGAGCAGGCCACGCTCCGCAGGCTCGCCGAGGCCACCGGCGGGCGTCACGTCCAACTGGGCTTCCGCCCCGCCCCCGTGACTTCGCCCAACGACGACGACCTGGGTAACGTGCTGCAATGACCCGCACGCGCTTCGTCGTGGGCTGCATGACCGGCACCAGTCTCGACGGCATCGACGCGGCGCTGGTGCACGTCACCGGCAGGGGATTGAAACTCCGCGCCACGGTCCTCGCGCACCGCTCCGCGTCGCTCGGCCCGCTCCTCTGCACCTGGCGCGACCTGGCCGAGCAGCGTCCCGTCACCGCCCATCGCATCACCGCTGCGATCCGCGACGCGGCGTTGCGACACCTGCGCCTGATCCGCCGACTCGTGGGCAACCGCCGCCTCGACCTCGTGGCCCTCCACGGGCAGACCGTCTTCCATCGTCCTCCACACTCCTGGCAGGCGGTGGACCCGATGCCCGTGGCGGTGGGCCTGAACGTGCCCGTGGTCTGCGACCTGCGCGGCGCGGACCTGGCGTGCGGCGGGCAGGGCGCTCCGATCACGCCGCTGGCGGACTGGGTCTTCTTCGCGCACCCTCGCAAGCGACGACTCATCGTGAATCTTGGGGGGTTTATCAACATCACGCTCCTGCCGCCGCGCGGCCGAGGCGTCGGCGCCATTCGGGGCGGTGATGTGTGTGCCTGCAACCAGGTGCTCGACGCAGTGGCACGCGCCCGATTGAAACGTCGCTACGACGCAGGCGGAGAGGCGGCGCTCCGCGGCGGGATTCACCCGCGGGCGTACGAAGCCCTGCTCCGCGTCCTGCGAAAGCAGAGCCGGGGCGGTCGCTCGCTGGGCACGGGCGACGAGGCGATGCAATGGGCTGAGCAATGGCCCCGCGTTCCCGCGATGAACCTGGCGCGTTCCGCCTGCGCCGCCATCGCTCAGACGCTGCATGAACGCGCCCCGCGCGCGGACGAACTGATCCTCGCGGGCGGCTCGGTCCACAACGCGGCGCTGCTCACCGAACTGCGACAGCGATTCCCCGTGGTTCGCTTGAGCGATGAACTGGGCGTCCCCACTGCGGCGCGCGAGGCGGCGGCGATGGCGGTGCTCGGCGCTCTGGCGTGCGACGGCGTGCCCATCACGCTGCCACGGGTCACGGGTGCGAAGCGTTCGCCGCGCTCGGGTTCGTGGGTTTTTCCAAGGGCTGGTAGCCCCATCCGATGCTGATGCGCCGCTGGGGATTGACCTCCTCGATGCGCTCGAAGTGAAACACCTCGCGCCAGCGCTTGGGAGATGCTCCCTGCAGGACCGCGACTCTGCCCGTCAAGGCGGGGTCGTCGAAGCGGGCGTCGGGGAAGTAGTCGTACTGGTTTCGGCGCATTCCCAGGGGCGTCTGGGCGCAGCGCACCACGGGCTGCCCCGGAAGATAAAACGCCAGCAGGCCCGCGGTGCGATAGCTCAGGGCCACGAAGAAGGGGTCCTCGCCCTGGGCGCGAAGCTGCTGCGCCGCAGCGTCCACCTGAGTGGCCAGTTCCCGGTGTCCACGGATGCGACCGCGCAACCGCGCCGCCGGTTCGCCCACGAGTTCGAGCACCCACGGCCCCGCCATCACCACCACCATCGCGCCGACGCCCACCGCCACGCTCCAGTCCCACAGGCCGCTCACGAGCGTCTCGGGCCTGCGACGGAACAGACCGCATTTGGGGCGAGGCTCGGGAAGCAATCGCCAGTCTCGAACCATCTGGGTGTAGCGCGGGTACTCCATCGCCACGAGTCGCCCCGCCATCGGCAGCAGTGTCGCGTAGCCCGCCACCGCCCAGTTGCCCTGCGTGCGCCGGAACACCGACAGCACGAGGTAGAACAGGATGATCGGCAGAGACATGTAGAGTATCGATCGTTGCTCTGCCCCGAAGTGATAGACGCCCAAGGCCATGAGCACCAGGAGGAACACGCCGAACATCCCGACCTGCGCCCCGGCGTACTCAAGAAACCACGTCGGCGTCCAATCGAAGACCGCCGGTTCATCACCCCCCGGAAGGTATAGCCGACCGATCAGGTGGGTGATCGTGGGGTAGCCGTGACGGTGGTTCCAGATCGCCACCGGGAGCGTGGTGGCCACGAACGTCGCCAGCGCCAGGACGCCCAACACCCGGTCGCGACGTTTCCATGCCAGGGCGCGGCGATGGACGATGACGTAGGCCAGCGCCCCGGGAAGGAAAAGGAGCATGGTGTATTTGTAGAGGACTCCCACGCCCATCGCCGCCGCGAACCCGATCCACGGGAGCAAGCGTCGCTGGGAATGACACAGACGTTGGAAACAACACGCGGCGAGCACCCAGCAGAGCACCCACGGGCCGTCGATGGTCATGAGCTGCGCCAGAGCGACGTAGACCGGGCTGAGGATGAAGGCGGCGGCGGTGTAGAACGGCGCGGTGGGATGTTCAGGGCAGAGCAGTCGCGTCAGCCACATGAGCGCCAGGGCGGTGAGCGCCGAGGCCAGCGCCGCGGGCAGACGGATGGCCCACTCGCTGTGCCCGAGGATCGAGGTCGAGGCCAGGATGGTCCACGCCACGCCCGGGCCCTTGGAGTAGTACGACAGGTCGGGCCTGCGCGACCACTCCCAGTAGTGGGCCTCGTCGCCGACGAGTTCGTAGGGGCTCAGAAAAACAAGGTAGATCACGCGCAGCGCCAGCAGAGCGACGACGATCAGGCACATGGCGCGCGGCGACGGATGCATCCGAGCGTTATTGTAGAGACGCATGAGCGAGCGCCCAACCGTGCCGGACCGCGGGGCATTGCCGACGGAGCAGCGGCTCGACGCCTCGCGTGAGCTGGACACGCTCTCGGTCCGAGCGACACTGGAGCTCATCAACGATCAGGACGCGACCGTCCCGGCAGCGGTGCGACGCGCGCTCCCACAACTGGAAATGCTCGTGACGGAAACGGTGGCGCGGATGCGTCGAGGCGGTCGGCTCATCTACCTGGGCGCGGGGACGTCCGGGCGTCTGGGCGTGCTGGACGCGAGCGAGTGTCCGCCGACGTTCCATTGCGACGCGTCGGAGGTGGCGGGGATCATCGCCGGGGGCGACGGCGCCCTGCGCCGAAGTTCAGAGGGCGCGGAGGACGATCCGCACGGAGCGGTGGCGGAGTTGGAACGGCTGAGCGTAAATGAGCGCGACGTGGCGGTGGGGATCGCGGCGAGCGGGACGACGCCCTACGTCGTTGGGGCGTTGGCGTGGGCGCTGCGGCGCGGGGCGTACACGGCACTAGTGACGTGCGGGAGCGCTCGGCCGCAGGCGGCCCATTGCGTGGTGAGGTTGGAGGTGGGGCCGGAGGTGCTCACGGGCTCGACGCGGATGAAGGCGGGCACGGCGACGAAGCTGGCGCTAAACATGCTCAGCACGACGGTGATGGTGCAACTGGGCAAAGCGTGGGGGAACCTGATGGTGGACCTCCGAGCGAGCAACGCCAAGCTCATCGACCGAGCGGCGCGGATCCTCACGTCGCAGACAGGATTGTCGCGTGAGGCGGCGCTGCGCCTGCTTGAAGAAGCTCGGGGCCGAGTGAAGACCGCGCTGGTGATGGCGCGACGAAACGTGGACGCGGCACAAGCGCAGCGCCTGCTCGAGGCAGCGCAGGGGAGTCTTCGCGCGGTGATCGGTGCGCCGCGTTAGGCGCTCCTGGCCAGCGGCGACCGCGCGAGCGTGGCGAGCGACTGGGCGATCTGTCTAGGTGTAAGACTCGCGACGACCAGTCCGTTCTCCGTCACCGCCTTGGGCATGCCGTAGACCACGCAGGTCTCGGCGCTCTGAGCGAGGATGGTGCCGCCGCGGTCCTTGAGCTGCTTAGCGCCCTGCAGGCCGTCTTCGCCGATGCCCGTGAGCACGACCGCCAGGGTTCGCGCCCCGGTGGCGGTGGCGGCGGAGGCGAGCAAGGCATCGACGCTGGGCCGATAAAGCGCTTGACGCGGCTCGGGCGAGACCTTGAGCGAGTATCGTGCCAGGCCGACTTTCGTCACGTGCGTGTGCGACCCGCCGGGGCAAATATGAATGGTTCGCGGTTCGAGGGGCTGACCGTTCTCCACGTGCACCACGCGCATCGGGCAGGACTGCGCCAGACGCTCAGCCATGGATTTGGTGAAGAGCAGGGGCATGTGTTGCGCCACGACGACGGGAGCGGAGCTCTCGGCAGGCATGGCGGGCAGAATCTCCTCAAGCACCGGCGGGCCCCCGGTGCTCGAGCCCACGCACACCACGTCAAACTGTCCGGCGCGAAAGACCGGGGGCTGATCGAGTTTCTCGGTGGACGGCGAGACGCGCCGCAGCCTGGACCTGCCCGCGGCGCCCAGGTGCTTGACCGCCTGGACGAGTCGTTCCTGAATCTTGGTGACCGAGAGGGAGACCTGCGAGACGTCCTTGGCCAGGAAGTCCGCGGCGCCGAGCTTCAGCGCCGTCAGTGCGGCGTGCGAGCCCTCGGTGGTGAGCGAGCTGACCATGAGCACCTGCGTGGGGCAGTCGCGCATGATGTGCCGCAGCGCCGTCAAGCCGTCCATCTCGGGCATCTCGATGTCGAGCGTGACGACATCGGGGGTGAGCTTCTTGGCCATGTCCACGCCCTCGCGTCCGTTCTTGGCCAGGCCCACGATCTCGATGGCCGGGTCGGTCTCGAGCATCTGCTTGATGGCGCGTCGCATGAACGCCGAATCGTCAATCACGAGCACACGCATAGGGACCACCCTCTCCGCTCACGCCGCGGCTCTGACCTCGCTGATCCGCGCCAGCGGGGCCGTGGCGCCGTCCTGTCGAGAGAACACCATGTCGCCGCCCTGTCGCTGGATGTGGACCGGGCCACGGACCTCTTTGCTGATCTTGAAGCTCTGGTCGCGGAGGGTGATGACCACGCCCTGGTGCAGTTCGAGCTCGACGAGAACGTCGACGGTTCGGCGTTGCTCGATGGCCTGCTGCACCCGCGTCAGGGCCGCCTCGCCGCGTGCCAGAGCGGTGCAGAGGCTCTGCAGTTCGTACATGATCTCGGTCCTGCGTTCCTTGTCGGCGCTGGTCATGCGCGACTTGGCGCCGGTGAGCTGATCAATGCGTTTGTTCTCCGCGACCAGGGCGTCGTGATGCTCGCGCAACTTGACGACCAGAGCGGCAAGCGTCGCGGCGCTGGGCTCGAGCTTCGGGACGGCTCCGACGACCAATTGCGTGGGGACGCTGCCGTCGCTGCCGAGGGTTCCCACGTGGGTCTTGCCGGTCACGACCGCCTTGCCGCCGATGATCGCCCCGTGGGGCGACTGCACCTGGCCGTGGATGGTGAGCTGACAGTTGATGACCTCGCGGTCGACCTGGAGATGGCCGCCGACCTGCCCCTCGACGTTGTTGAGGTACTTGGCGTAGAGCGAGCCTTTGACCCGGGCGTGCCCGCGTTCGCGGCCGGCGAATCCGCCGCGGGCCAGCAGGTCGCCCTCACAGTCGACGGTGGCCGCCTCGATCAGGCCGCGGACCTCCACGTTCCCGCCGGCCTTGACCACGACACGGTCACGGACACCCTGATGGATGAGGATGCTGCCGGGAAAGTTGAGATTGCAGGTGGACAGGTCCACGCTCTTGTCCACCTCGATGCAAGGCTGGACCGCGAGCTTCTCGGGGCCGCGAAGGAGCACGCCCTGACACTGCGCGATGAGCTGATCGGAGGCGTCGCGGATGAGCGTGTGGTCGTGGGTGAATTGCGCGGGCTTGCCGGGCCTGGCGCGGAGGGTTCCGCCCAGGACGTCCTGCCCGTCGGCGCCGTCCTTGGGCGGCAGCACACGCCCGACGACCTGTCCGGCCTCGACCATGATCAAGGCGCAACGCTCGTAGTGCGACCGGGCCGCGGGCTTGGCGCCGGGGGATTCACCCGCGGGGGCGGGCTGGACCCACTCGATGCGGCCGTCCTCGCCGTCCGTGGCGGGCGTGGCGCGAGCGACGACGCCGCGCAGCTCACCACCGACGGGCGGCAGCCGCGTGAGCAGTTCTCGAACGGACTGTTCGACCTGAGCGTTCACGTGGACCCCTGACTGCTTGAGCATTGCCAGGCAGAACTGCTCGTTGAGCATGACCCGAGGGAAGTCACCGGGGATGAGCAGTTCGGCCTGCGAACAATCCGCCGCGACGTTGACGCGCAACGCCGCGCGAGATTCGCCCTGGGTTGTCGTGGTCATGGCTGCCTGCCCATGACCCCCCCTGCCGACGCTTACGCCCGACCGACGCCGATCGGCCTACGCCGCGGCCACGGCGCGCGCCAACGTCTCCTTGATCCGCTCGCCCAAACTGTCGGGCGTGAAGGGCTTGACGACGTAGTTGTTGACGCCCGCCTTGATCGCCTCGACCACCCGGCTCTTCTCGGCCTCGGTCGTGACCATGATGATCGGCGAGCGCCCACCCTTGGCGCGGAACTGCTTGACGAACGTCAGCCCGTCCATGTTGGGCATGTTCCAGTCCACCAGCAGCAGGTCCGGCGGCTCGGCGCCCACCTTCGACAGCGCGTCGAGCCCGTCGCAGGCCTCCTGCACTTCGCTGTAGCCCAGCTGCGCCAGGATGCCCTTCTGGATGTTCCGCATCGTCTTCGAGTCGTCCACGAGAAGAATCTTCATGATCGCACTCCGCGAGGTTGAGGTTTGAACGTTCAGGCGTTGGTGGCGACGCTGGCCAAGCCCTGCGCCGCGGGCGAGTTCTGTCGGATCGACACTTCCACCGCGAACTCGCCGCTGTCGCAGCTGCAGGGGATATGGATGCACACCACGTCCTTGCGCGAGAAGACCAGGTGGTCCGACCCGATCACCACGCTCGGACAAGAGATCGAAACGCTCTTGCTCTTGAACTGACTCTTGGCGCCGCCGGAGATCATGTTCACCAGCTCGCCCACCGCGTCGGCGAAGTCCTCGTGGGCGTGGTCCATGTCGCTGCCGGTGAACAGGCTCACCACGCGCTCCGCGGTGGCGGTGGGGAAGGAGAGCACCACGTTGCCCTCGACATCGCCGGACATCCCGATGATGCCCGACACGTCGTAGCTGGGCTTGCCGTTCTGCTTGAGCTCCGGGTTGCCCACCTGCACCGGCAGCTGCAGCATCGTCTGAAAGACGTTGCTCACGCTCTTGACGAAGGGAAGAATGTAAGAACTGTCCATGAGGGTCTCCTGTTATCAATGGGCTGTGGTCGATGATCAACGCAAACCGGATGAACAATGACGAATGTCGAGTCAGGGTCCGGTCACTGTTTCATTTCTTCGTTGTTCATCCCTTGTTCCTGGTTCCTTGTTCCTCGTGCATTCATCTCACGCCGCCGCTTTCTCGGGAGCAGCACCGACCGTGTTGGCGCTGCGGACGAGCTGCACCACGTCGAGGATCAGGCTCACGTCACCGTCCTCGCGGATGGTGGCGCCGCTGAAGGGCCCGCCGCTGGTGTACTCGTCGTCCAGAGGCTTGATGACCACTTCCTGCTGGCCGATGAGCCGATCCACGACCAGGCCCACGCGTTGGTGTCCCACGCCCACGACCACCGCGAAGCGGTTCCTGCTCGCCGAGACGGTCTCGTTCAGTCGCGCCCGCATGTCCAGCAGCGGCAGCACACTGTCGCGCAGGCGCATCACCGGCTGACCGCTGACGCTATGCACCGCGGTGTCCTCGGGTCGAACGATCTCGATGATGCTCTGCAGCGGGATGGAGTACAGGTGCTTGCCCACGCCCACGACCATCGCGGGCATGATCGCCACGGTGAGCGGGATGAGGATCTCGATCGTCGTGCCCTTGCCGGGAACGGAGCTGACGTTGATCTGCCCGTTCATCTTGGTGACGTTGGTGCGTACGACGTCCATGCCCACGCCGCGGCCGGAGAGGTCGCTGACCTTCTCGGCGGTGGAAAGCCCGGGGGCGAAGATCAACGCCAGCACGTCGGGGTCGGACATCTTCGCCAGATCCTCAGCGGTGACGATGCCCTTCTCGACGGCTTTGCGTCCCACCGCCTGGCGGTCGATGCCCTTGCCGTCGTCCGCCACTTCCACGCGCACGTGCGAGCCCTGGTGCTCGGCGGAGAGCCGGATCGTGCCCGTGTCGCTTTTCCCACTCTTCAGGCGCGCTTCCGGGGGTTCGCAGCCGTGGTCGGCGCTGTTGCGCAGGATGTGAACCAGCGGGTCCGAGAGCAGTTCGAGCACGCTCTTGTCCACTTCGGTTTCCTTGCCCACGATCTCGAGGTTGATCTTCTTGTGGGTCATGCGCGCCATGTCACGGATGACGCGGGGATAGCGTTCGAAGAGCTTGGCCAGCGGCTGCATCCGTGTGCGCATGACGCCCACCTGCAGGTTGCCCGTGAGCCGATCCAGTTCGCCCGCGGCGCCGGCGAGGTCCTCTTTCAGCTCGTGCGGCAGCGTCTGCTCGCGCAGGCGACGGGTCACACCGGTGAGCCGATTCTTGGTGAGCACGAGTTGGCCCACGAGGTTCAGCAGCGATTCCAGGCGCGCCACCTCCACGCGGATGGTCTGCTCGGCAACGGTGGTGTTGGACGCCGCCTTCGCCGCGGGCGCCGCCGCCGCGGGCGTCTTCGCTTGCGGCTTGGCGGGATCGGCCGCCTCGGTCTTCTCACCGGCGATCACGCCGTCGAGCACGAGCAGGGCGCGCACGTCGCCCTGGTGCTGGCCCGTGACGCCCGCGTCGAGCGCTTGCCCCTCCACGAGGGACGCCAGACGCTGGAGCAGGGTGTCGATGGGCCAACTCAGCGCCAGGGCCTGCGAGAGCGCCGCGGCCTGCTCGTCAACGAGTTGACGGATGGCCGACAGGCGGAGGAGGGTCTCGTCGAGCAGGGCCTCGGGAATCTCCGCCAGTCGCGGCGCAGCTTTTTCCAGGCCACGAATCAGGCGAGTCAGACAGTCCAGCTCGAAGAAGTCCGCGGTGCGTGACATCGCCTGGGCGATCTCGGTGAGGTGCTCCGCGGCGTTGGGGCGTGTGCCACTGATCTTGGCCTGGGCGAGACACTGCTCGATCTGCTTCGAGCCGTCCTTGAGGTCGGCGACCATGAACTCCACGAGGTCCGCCTTCTGCGGGGGAAGCTTCAGGGGCGTGGCGGCGCTGGGCTGGTCCGCGGCGGGCGCGGGTGATGCAGCCGCGGGTGTCGCGGGGTTCGGTGCGGTCTCGGGCGTTGCCGCGGCGCCTTCGACGATCGCCTTGAGGGCGGTGATCACTTCCGGGGGGCACTCGCTCGCCTCCTGTCCGCGGTTCAGATCGTTGATCTGCCCGCGCAGCACGTCCACCGCCTTGAGCAGCGTGTCCATCACCTTCGAGGTCACGCGCACTTCGCCCTTGCGCAGACGGTTCAGGGCGTCCTCGGCCACGTGGGCGAAACGGATCACCGACTCGAGCCCCAGAAAACTCGCCGCCCCCTTGACCGTGTGCAGGGCGCGGAACACCGAGTTGCACAGCTCCGCTGTGCCCGGGTCGCCGGCGTTGGCGGCGGCCTCGAGCTTCACCAGGTCCGTGTCGAGCTGTTCGATCAGCTCGCCCGACTCGGTCAGGAAGTCCTGCAGCAGGCTGGGGTCCATGGCGGATGACATCGTTCACCTCTACGCGGCTTTGAGTTTCTTGTAGGCGAAGGCCTGCGGCTGGGGCATCGGCTCGAACGGCACCGCCACGCCCCGCAGCGTCTCGCTGTGCCCGATGAAGAGCGTCCCGTCGTCGGCGAGCTGACTGTGGAACAGCTTCACGCAGTGCAGCTTCATCGGGTCGTCGAAGTAGATCATCACGTTCCTGCAGAAGATCACGTCCCAGGTCCCGAAGCGCTTGGCCGCCAGCGAGTCCTTGAGGTTGAGGATCTCGAAGTTCACCATGCTCTTGATCGTCGGGTCGATGACGTACAGGCCGTTGTCCTGTTTGAAGTACCGCGAGAGCACGTGCGGCGCCACGGTCCGCATCGAGTAGGAGGTGAATCGTCCCTCCTGCGCAGCGGTGACCACCTTCTCGCTGATGTCCGTGCCGAGGATCTCGATGCGCCAGTCGGTCAGTCGCACGCCCAGCGAGCGGTGCAGCTGGATCGCCAGGGTGTAGGGCTCCTCGCCGGTGGAGCAGGCGCTGGACCAGAGGCGCAGCCGCTTGGTGGCGCGGCGGGCCTCGAGCAGCTTGGGCAGCACCTCCCGCTCGAACACGTCCAGCTGCGGTTCGTTACGGAAGAAGCTCGTCTCGTTGATGGTGATGCGATTGAACATCTCCTGAAACTCGTCCTGCTGGTAGGGCCCGGTCGTCAGGAACATCAGGTATTGATCGAAGTTGTCGAACTCCAGCTCCTCCAGGCGGCGCGAGAGCCGACTCTCGAGCACGTACTTCTTGCTCTCCTGGAAGTGAATCCCGGCGCGGTCGTAGACGACCTTGCGCAGCTTGGCGAACTGGGCGTCACTGATGCGAATCGCGGTCGTGGCCATGCGAACTCCGGGGCAAGGGATCGAGGAAACGAGGAACCGAGAGAGTGGCTTGCTCCGTCCCCCACAGCCGCGGCGTCCTCGCCGCGCTGCGGGAGCGGGTCACGCCGCGCTCTTGGACGCGGCCTTGTCCGTCTGCTCCAGGTCCGTGCTGGTGAACAGCCGCTCCAGATTCAGCAGGATCAGGAGGCGATCGTCGAGCTTGCCCACGCCGTCGACATAGTCGCTCTCGATGCCCGCGACCATGCTCGGGGGCGGCTCGACGATGTCCGATCCGATCCGCAGCACCTCGTTCACGCGGTCCACCGTGAACCCGATCACCCGATTGGCGACCTCCACCACGATGATGCGGTTGTCGTTGTTGTGCGCGTCGTCCTTGACCACGATGCCGAAGCGCTTGCGCAGGTCCATCACCGGGATGATCTTGCCCCGCAGATTGATCACGCCCTCGATGAACGGCGGACTCTGCGGCACGCGTGTGATCTGCATCATCCGGTTGATCTCCTGCACGCTGAGGATCGAGATGGCGAACTCTTCGCTGCCCACGACGAAACTCACGAGCTGCAGCAGTTCACCCTCGCCCCCGGACGCCCCGGAAGCCCCGGAAGCCCCAGACACCTGGCGCGAGGTCTGAGCGGAGGTCGAAGGGTTCGCGGCGGTCGTTTCCGGTGCGCTGGCCAATGCGGAAGACATGGGCTTTCTCCTTGCGATGCGGCGTCCGAGCCTCGTTTGCGTCCGGTAAAAACAGAAACACGCTTTCCGTTTTCCGTCTAGGAAGCATCGGCGTAGTCCCTGCCACGCTTTAGCTTGGACCGGGAACTGCGGCTGTGGCCAGCTTGAAAAGCGCGCCGCGGTCCGAGAACTCGCTCACGCCGGTCACCGGCGAACGCGCCGCCGGTGACGCCTATCGATACAACCGATGGATCGGGGTCGATCGAGGACCGTTCAACCCGGGAACGCCAAGGCGATCAGGCGGCCTTGGGCGCGATGTCGTGGCGCGTCAGGTCGGCGATGGTGGAGTTGGCCAAGGACTGACGGATCAAGTCGCGCGCCTGGTCGCACACGTGCTGCAGGGCGTCGATGGCCTCGCAGAGGTGCGGCTGATGCACGGGCATCTCGCTGACCATCGGACCGTCGATCGCCTCGACGATCTGCAGCAGAGAAAGCCGGGAGGGATCGGTCAGCAGACGGTACCCGCCGGTGCGACCGAGTTGGCTGTGGAGGATGCCTCGTCGGGTCAGTGCCTGGAGAATCTTCAGGGCGCTGTCGGTGGGGATGTGCAGGTGGTCGGCGATGGTGCGCGCCTGGACGTAACCGTCGGAAGCGCGGCCGGCCAGGTAGGCCAGCGCCAGCGCCGCGTGGGCCGAGGTCTTACTCAGTTTCATGGCGATACCCTCGATCTGGGCAAGGAGGGTCGCGCGAGCGTCAGGCGGCGATGCGACGCGGCTGGAGACTGGTCATCACCGGATTCGCCAGCGACGACAGCAGGTCCGCCCAGAGCGGACTGATCGCGGTCGGATCCGGCTCCGCAGCACAGACCACCACGCGCAACTCCTCCGGAGCATCCGCCACTCGGATCGCCACCGCCAGACGGTGCTGCCCCTGCGGATCGGTGATCCGGCAGAGCGCCACATCGGTATTGGTGTCCATGCGATCCCACAGCGCGACTCTCCAGTCGTCACGGACCCGGCGAGGTTCATCACCGGAAAGCGTTGGGGCGCATCGCTCCAGGAGTTCAAGGGCTGCAGCATTGCACTGCAGCACCCTGCCCGTTCGATCGATGCGCAGCGCCGGCCAGCGATCACCGGTCTTGCGCGGGGTTGGCCCCCCCGATAAAGCATTCTGGCCACGTCCAGCATTACGCGTCGTGTCAGCCACGGCTGCGCTCCTGGACCCACCCCTGTCCTTGTGGCTATCGACCAAATCGCAGAACCAGCTTGACGCAATTTGACGCTCGTAGGGACATCCCTAGACAACGTAGCCACTTAGACGGCGGACTGCACCACCCGCGATACGCCCGCTAAAGGCATTGCAGAGCATCCGTTACGAACGTACAACACGTGCCCGCTCGAATCCTCAAAGACGCGCACAGGACCTCGGAGATCTTTGTTCAAGGCGTAGGTTCGATGCCCGAAGCGAAGCAGGACTCCGTCCCGAATCAAGCGGTCCGCCAGCAGGATTGCGCGTCCCGGCGTAGGCCAGCAGAGCACGGTTCGCGTGCCACTGGCGCCGCCGACGATCGCCAGGTGGGCTGAGCCGCGTAGGAGCAGTTCGCCGCCGAACATGGCGCAGCGGGACGAATCGACTTCGCCGCCGACCTCGAGCCTGCAATCGACGATCTCGCGGTCCACGCACAGCCACCCGCGGACCACGCCATGAACGTTGTTGAGATAGCGTGCGATCAGCGATCCGCCCACCTCGACACTGCCGCGTTCGTGCCCCGCCATCCCGCCGCGTGCCACCAGATCGCCGCCGCTAACGATCACCGCGGACTCGATCTGACCGCTGACCTCGATGCGGCCGGTGGCGCACACCTTGAACCGGTCACGCACGCCCTGCCTGACGTGGACATCGCCCTTGAAGTTGATGTTCCCGGTGGAGAAGTCCACCGCGGAGCGGATCTCGATCAGGGGCTGAACCGTGGCGCTTCTGTCGTCGTGACGAAAGGCACCACCGATCCGCGCCACCAGACGACCGTCGCTCTCGAGCTGCATACTGTTGTCCGTGGTCAACCGCGCCGGGCGACCGTCGCGCCCGCGCAGCACACGCCCCAGCACATCACGCCCCGGCTGCGCCCGGGTGGGCGGATGCACCCGCGCCAACGCCTGGCCCGACTGCACCTGCGCGAAGGCGTGCTGCTCGTAGAAGTCGATGCGCGCCTCGGTCGCGGCCACGTCCGCCGCCGTCTTCACCAGCCACTCGACGCGACCGTCCGTCCCGTCCCGCGCCGGCGAGCCGCGCTGCACCGTGACGCGGCGCTCGCTCAGGCCCGGAGGCGGGGGCGACTCGATCATCGCCACGATCGCCGCCCGCCCCGACTCGTCGAGTTCCACCTTCGCCTCGCGCAGCGCCGCGCGACACGCCGCGTCGCTCAGGGCGTCGCCGATCAGCAGCGGCGGCAGGATCAGTTCCACGCTCATCGCGTCGGACGACACCTCGGCGCGAATCCCATGGTCCTCGCCCTTGCCCTTGGATGGATCCCGATTGGCGTCCATGATGCCTGGCCCTAAGGAAGATCATCGTGCCGATGCGGTCACCTCCCCATGGCCGGGCTGTCGCGCCGAGATCGTTGGGTGCGCCTGTAGCGTCTAGGCAGGCGCTCATCCATTACACTACCGCGATGACGACCGGCCCCGCTGTGCTCTTCACCGCCTTCGAGCCCAGCGGCGACGCGCTGGCGGCGGCGGTGATCGCCCGCCTGCGCGCGGATCGGCCGGGGCTTCCTATCTTCGCCCTGGGCGGAGAGCGCATGGCCGCCGCCGGCGCCCACATCCTTGAGCACAGCACGCTCAAGCCCACCATGTTCCTCGACAGCGTGGCGCAGGTCTTTTCTCACCGCCGGCGCGTCAAGCGTCTCGAAGCGTTCCTTCGGCAGCAGCCCATCGCGCTGCACGTGCCCACCGACAGCCCGGCGGCCAACTGGTCCATCTGCGCCGCCGTGCGCCATCTGCAGCCCCAGGCGAAGATCCTGCACCTGGCGGCCCCGCAGCTCTGGGCCTGGGCACCCTGGCGCATCAAGAAACTGCGCCGACTCACCGACCGCGTCCTGTGCCTGCTGCCCTTTGAGCCACAGTGGTTCGAGCAGCGTGGCGTGGCGGCGGAGTTCATCGGCCACCCGGTGTTCGAGCGGCCCCGAGGTCGTCCGCCCGACGATCCGCCCAAGCGCATCGCCCTGTTGCCCGGGTCGCGCCGCAGCGAAGTGCAGCGCAACTGGCCCACGCTGCTGAGCGTGTTCGAGCGGCTGTGCGTGGCGCACCCGGGGCTGCAGGGCTGCGTCGCCGCCGCCCACGAACCGGCCCAGCAGCAGGTGCGCCAGATCACCGCGCAGCGCGCCCGCGGCTCGGGCGGCTGGCCCCGCAGCCTGGACATGAGGGTGCATCAGGCCGACGAAGTGCTCGACTGGGCCGACCTGGCGCTGGTCGTCTCGGGCACCGCCACGCTGCAGGTGGCGGCGCACCGCAAGCCGATGGTCGTGCTCTTCAACGCCTCGTGGTGGACGTGGAACCTGGCGGGCCGATTCATCATTCACACGCGGACGTTCTCGCTGCCGAACCTGATCTGCGCCCCGCCGGGGAGCGATGGGCCGCACGTCGTGCCCGAGTTCGTGCCGCACTTCGGTCAGGTCGAGCCGGTCTTCGCCGCCGTGGACGAGCTGATCCGTCTACCCCGGGCGCGAGCGGCGCAGCAGCGCGCCATCGAGCAGATCGGCCGATTCTACGCGGGCAAGGCGTGCACCCAGACCGCGGCGGAGGTGCTGCTGCGGGCGCTGCCCGAGTCAACCGCCAAGCCCGCGCCGTAGCGCCGCGGCCGCGGCGCGGGCGAAGTCAGGCGACCGTGGCGGGCGAACGTTTGACGGCACGCTCGAGCTGCCGCAGCGCCTGACGGATGCGGTGCTCGTTCTCGACCAGCGCCATGCGGACGTAACCCTCGCCCAGGTCGCCGAAGGCGGCGCCGGGGGTCATCGCCACTTCCGCCTGCTCGACCATGGCCAGGGCGAACTCGGTGGTGGAGCCCTTAAAGGGCGCCAGGTGCTCCGGGGCGACCCTGGCCCAGACGAACATCGAGGCGCGCGGCGACTCGACCTGCCAGCCGAGTTTCTGCAGCCCCTTGCAGAGCACGTCGCGCCGCGCCTGGTACTTGGCGTTCTGCTCCTGGATGTGCTTGTCGCCCTCGCGCATGGCGATGATCGCGGCGATCTGCACCGCCTGGAAGATGCCGTAGTCGTAGTAGCCCTTGATGGTCGAGAGCGCCTTGATCATCTGCGGGTGGCCCACGCAGAACCCGATGCGCCAGCCGGCCATGTTGTAGGGCTTGCTCAGCGTGGTGAACTCCACGCCGAACTCCTTGCTGCCCGCGGCCTGCATGAAGCTCGGCGCCTTGTACCCGTCGAAGCAGGTCTCGCCGTAGGCGAAGTCGTGGATGATCAGCACCTGGTGCTTGCGCGCCAGCGCCACCACTTTGTCGAAGAACTCCGCCTCGACGGTCATGGTGGTGGGGTTGTGCGGGTAGTTGAGGATGACCAGCTTGGGCTTGGGCGTCAGGTGCGTCAGCACGCTCTCGATGCGCTGCAGGAAGGCGTCGTCGTTGCCCAGCGGGACGGCGATGACGCTGGCGCCGGCGAGGATCACCGCGTAGGTGTGGATCTGGAACGCCGGGTCCGCCACCACCGCGATGTCGCCCGGGCCCAGCACCGCCAGGCACATGTGGCTAAACCCCTCCTTCGACCCGATGGTGGCGATCACCTCGGTGTCCGGGTCCAGCTCCACGCCCCAGTTCCTGCGGTACTTCAGCGCCATGTCGCGGCGCAGGTTGTAGATGCCCGCCGAGACGGAGTACCGGCTGTTGCGCGGGTCGAGCACCGCCTCTCGAATCTTGTCCACTACCGCCTCGGGCGGCGCATCGGAGGGATTGCCCATGTTCAGATCGATCACGTCGGCGCCGGCTTTGCGGCGGTCGTAGATCATCTGCTTGAGCCGACCCAGAACGTAAGGCGGCAGACGCTCGATCCGACTGGCGTATCTCACTTGCATGGTGAAGTCCAAAAGTGTCTCGCGAGGCACGCGAAGGACGCGAAGATCATACAAAACAAAGATTGACCTCGACCATTCTCTTTCTTCGCACTTTTCGCGAGCCTCGCGAGACCACTATCTCTCTTGTCGCCGACGGTTCTCCCAGCTCTTGCCCAGCGCCGGATCGAGCACGTTGACCTTGGCCTGGTCCATCAGCGTCCGGGCGAGCTGCTGCATCAGGCGCTCCTGCGCCTCGAGCAGCGCCAGCGCCTCGAGTTCGGCGCGGACCGACTCGAACGCGACCGACTGGGGCTGGGTTTTGCCCTCGACCTTGAGCACCGCGAAGCCCTGCTCGAGCATGATCGGGTCGGAGACCTGGCCCACCGTCAGGCTCTGCACCGCGCCGCGCAGCGCCGCGGGATAGGTGGGGTCCGCCGGGCTGATGGGGGGGATCAGCCCGCCCTGGGCGCGGCTCGAATCGGTGCTCAACGCCACCGCCAGGTCCGCGAAGGACTCCCCGGCGCGCGCCCGCTGCGCCGCCTGCGCCGCCTCGGCGACCGATCCCACGACGATCAGCCTGGCCTCGTAACGCGCCCCGTAGCGCAGCTCGTACAACCGACGCACCGCCGACTCCTCGACCCTCGCCCGGTCTTTCACCAGCAAGCGCAGCCCGGCCCGCGTGGCGAGCAACTGCTTGAACCGCCACTCGCCAAGCCCTCGGCGGTTGCGCACCTCGTTGAACAAGCGCTGCGCCTGGTCCGCCTCGCTGCTCATCGACCGCAGCAGCACCTCACGCTCGGGCTCGATCAGCTCCGGGGTCACGGCCAGGCCCTGTTGTGCGAGCTGCTGTTGGACGGAGCGTTCGAGGACCAGATCGCTGAGCACTTCCCCCCCGACCGCCTCGAGCAGCGGCGTGCGCAGGTCCGCCAGCGTCAGCGGCTGACCGTCCAGAAACGCCACGGGCTTGGCGCCGAGGGCATCGGCGGGCGGGGATGGATACACTGTCTTATGGTGCGGCGACTGCGCCTGGCAGCACGCCAGAGCCCAAGCCAGAAAGCCGATAAGAATCAGACCGCGACGCGTGGGCATAGACCCGTCACGCTACGTCCGAGCATCGGCGCGGTCAAGAACCGAGGTTCCCTCCCTTGGCCGAGAAAACCCCCAAAGCCGTGCTCTGCCCCTACTGTGGCCACACCCAGACGACGCAGACCGAGCTGTGCGAAGTCTGCCACGGACTGTTCGAGCCGCTCTCGCGTCGCGCCACGCAGATCGCGATGGGCCCGTGGTACGTGCGCGACGCGGCGATCCCGTTCCGCCCCGGGTGCAATTACGAAACCTTGGTGAAGCAGATCGAAGCGGGACGGATCAGGCCCACGACGGTGCTGCGCGGGCCCACGACGCGGCAGTTCTGGTCGGTGGCGCGGAACGTGCCGGGCGTGGCGCACCTGCTGGGCTACTGCCATCATTGCAATGAGAAAGTCAAGCCCGAGGACAAACGCTGCCCCGCCTGCCACGAGCCGTTCCGCCCCGTCACCGAGCGGAACGAACTGGGACTGCAGTACGCCACCGAGGCCGAGGCGTCCGCGGCGCTGCGGCTGCTGGAGGCCGAGCAACGCAAGCTCGCCGCGCCGACCGCTTCGGTCTCGGGGAGCGAGGTGGAGGGCGGAAGCGCTGCCCCCGCCAAGAAGGCCGCGCCCACGATGCCGGGGATGGACCTGCTCGAAGAGATCATCGCGCCCGCCGCTCGAACCGCCGCGGAGCCGCCCGCCGCCAACGCGTCGCGACTGCTGCGGATGGAGCCGACCCCGCCCCCGGCGGACAAGCCCCAGGCGCTGGACTTCGCCCCCAGCAGCGACGCCGTTTCGCCGGCGAATACCGAATCGCCCGCCGCGCCCGCGGCCCCCGCCGGTTCGTCGCGAACGACCTGGCTTCTGGTGACGCTCAACGTGCTGGTGCTGCTGCTGATCGTGGCGGTGGTGATGCTGCGGTCGGGCGCCCCAGCGACGCCGCCGGCGACGGAAGCACTGCCTGAGCCGCCCGCGCCACGCCTCGATCCCAGTCCCGCTACCCCTTCGCCCGCGGCGCCGTCGATCTTCGACGAGCCCGTGACGCCCGACGCTCAAGCCCCCCAGATCGATCCCCGGGCCATCCAGACCACCGTGGCGCAAGCCCTGGCACAAGCGCGCGAGTTGGAGTCGGCCAACCGCCACGACGAAGCCCTGCAGTTGCTGCGACAACTCACAGCCCAGCTTCCGAGTGAGCAGGTTCCCGCATCGCTGCGGGCGCAGGTGAATCGACTCGAAACGCACCAGCGGCAGCGCAGACCCGCGACCTTCTTCGGCATCCCGATTCAATAGACGCAACCCCCCGCTCCGGGCTGTGGACAGCCCGGCTCGGATCGATTGCGCCCAGGTTCGTCCGGGACGCCGCTAGAATGAGAGCATGAACGCGCTGGCGCCCCGACGTCTGTACCTCGATAACGCTGCGACGAGTTTTCCCAAGCCGCCGGATGTGCTGGCGGCCATGACGCGTTACGCCACCGAGCTGGGCGCCAGCCCCGGCCGCGGCGCTTACGCCGAGTCGCGCGAGTCGGGCCGATTGATCCAGCAATGTCGGGAGCGGTTGTGCTCGCTCTTCCACGGACAGAGCCCGGATCACGTTGTGTTCACGCTCAACACCACCGACGCGCTGAACCTGGCGATCCGCGGCGTGGTCGGGGCCGACGCCTCGCGGCCGCGCCATGTCATCACCACCGCGCTGGACCACAACTCCGTGCTGCGACCGCTCTCGGCGCTGTGCGAACATCCCCACATCACACAGACGCGTCTGCCCTGCGATCCGACGACCGGCCTGGTCGATCCCGAGGCGGTCCGTCGCGCCATCACCCGAGACACCTGCCTGATCGCGGTGGTTCACGGCTCGAACGTGACCGGCACGCTGCAACCGATCGCGGCGATCGGCGGCATCGCGCGGGAGCACGACGTGCCGTACCTCGTGGACGCGGCCCAGACGCTCGGGCACGTCCCCATCGATGTGCAAAGCATGCACATCGACCTGCTCGCGGCGCCGGGGCACAAGGGCCTGCTCGGTCCGCTGGGCACCGGGCTGCTCTACATCCGACCGGGCATCGAGAAACGCATGACCACCATCCGCGAGGGCGGCACCGGGTCGCTCTCCGAACGCGATACGCAGCCCGAGTTCCTGCCCGACCGATTCGAGGCCGGCTCGCACAACACGCTGGGGATCGTCGGGCTTTCGCAGGGCGTGCAGTGGATCCTCGATCGCGGCGTCGAGAACCTCTGGCAGCACGAGCAGGACCTGATCCGTGTCATGCTCGATGGCCTGACCGACACCGGCGAGATGCCCGGACTGACGCTCTTTGGACCCCCGGGCGTGGCGCACCGGTGCGGCGTCTTCTCCGTCCGCGTCGAGGGCTTCGATCAGCCGCAGGCGCTCTCGGACCTGCTCGAACGCGACTTTGGCATCCTCACCCGCAGCGGCATCCACTGCGCCCCGATGGCGCACCAGACCTTCGGCACCGACAGGCTCGGGGGCATGACGCGATTCAGCTTCGGACCCTTCCTCACCCGGCAGGACGTCAAGTACGCCTGCGACGCGTTGGGCCAGATCTGCCACTCCCGCGCTCTGGCGTAGGAAAAAGGAGTCAGAAGTCAGGGGCCAGGCGTCAGGGGCCCAAGTCAGCTTCGCCCCTTCTTCGACTCCTGCCGCCTGACCCCTGACCCCTGAGACTTACCGGACGCTTCATTTCTGCCCACAAACGGGGCGTGATCGCTCTTCACTGAGGTGGCGAAGAAGTCGATGTTGACGGATGTATCGACTGCAGCGCGTGTGCTGCGCAGAGAACCTGGGATGACACGATTCGCATCACACACCCGCACGCACGCACCGCCGCCGGAGGCGTTGGCGCCGGACTGTCGTCACTACCGCGGCGACAAACCCTGCCATCGCAACCAGCTTTGCGCGGGCTGCACCTCGTACGAGCCCTTCGCGGCGCGGGTGCTGGTGATCAAGCTCGGGGCGCTGGGCGACGTGGTGCGGACGCTCTGTCTGCTGCCGGAGATTCACCGCCAACTGCCCGGGGCGCAGGTGACGTGGGTGAGCCTGGACAACGGCTGCCGAATGATCCGCGAGCATCCGCTGATCCATCGCACGCTGGAGTTCAACATGGCCACCGCGATGGTGCTGCAACAGGAGCGGTTCGACTTGCTGGTGAGCTTGGACAAGGAAGCTGCGCCCTGCGCCCTGGCCAACGCGGTGCTGGCGCGACGGAAGCTGGGCTTTGGCCTAAGCGACTTCGGCACGCCGATACCGCTGAACCCCGAGGCCCGCGCTTTCTTCCATCTGGGCTTGAGCGACGAGCTGAAGTTCCATCGCAACACCAAGAGCTACCCCCGATTGATCCACGAAGCGATGGGCTGGCCCTACCGCGGGCAGCGTTACGAGCTGCCGGTGGACGCGCAGCTGCGTGACCGCGTGTCGGTGCGTCTGGCGGAACGAGGTTGGAGCCCCGCCGCGGTGACGCTGGGGGTGAACGTGGGCGCCGGGCGCGTGTTCGCGAACAAGATGTGGCCGGCGTCAAAGACGGCGGCGCTGATCGCCCGGGTGCTGCGGGAGCAGCGTGAAGTGCAGGTGCTGCTGCTGGGCGGGCCGGGCGAGCGGCCGGCGATGGACGAGATCCTCGAACGCGTCACGGGCGAAGCGCGGCCGCGGGTGATCGACCCGGGCAGCGAGTTCGACGAGCCGACGTTCACGGCGCTGGTGGACCACTGCGAGGCGGTCTTCGCCGGCGACACGATGGCGATGCACGTGGCGGTGGCGCTGGGCAAGCGGGTGGTGGCGCTGTTCGGGCCGACCTGCGAGCAAGAGATCGATCTGTTCGGGCGTGGGGAGAAACTCGTGGCCAAGGTCGCTTGTGGGCCGTGTTACAAGCGACAGTGCGACCACGGGGACGTGTGCGTGGATGGAGTTTCGACCGACACAGCCGCGGAGGCGATCGGACGAGCGGTGCGCGCCATCACGGGCGTCGCCATCTCTCTGCCGGTGCTGCCGCAGGCGCTGCGTAAGGCGGGATAACAATGGAGGAGCTCCTCAAGATGAAGCAACTCATCTTCCTGGTGGCCCTGCTCGTGACCGGCGGGCTGGGGGGTTTGCTGCACCCGTTCTGGCCCATCACGCTTTACTACCTGCTGGCGCTGCTGCGTCCGCAGTACCTGTGGGATTGGGCGCTGCCGGAGGACTGGCGCTGGTCGCTGGCGGCGGCGCTGATGTCGCTGATGAGCTTGGCGCTGCATCTGCCGAACATGATCGGTCGCGCGAGGCTGCTGCCGGCGAGCTGGCTGGTCATGGCCTTCGCCGGCTGTCTGGGGCTGAGCTGCATCGCCGCTTACGACCCGGCGGTGGCGCAGCACTGGGGGCAGGAGTACGCCAAGATCCTGCTCATGACGCTGGCGGCCATGCTTGTGATCGACCAGCTCTGGCAGGTCCGCACCCTGGCGAGCGTCACCCTGCTCACGCTGGGGTTCATCGCCTGGGAGATCAACTACACCTACGTGGTGGACGGTCGGCTGGACGTGTTCCACAACGGGTTCGGCGGGCTGGACAACAACGGCGCCGGGCTGCTCATCGCCATCGGGCTTCCCTTCGCCTACGCCTTCGGCATGAGCGCCGCGGGCTACTGGGCGCGGTTGGCCTGCGCCTTCGTGTCGCTGCTGATCATGCACGCGGTGATGATGACCTACTCGCGCGGCGCCATGGTGGCGGGCCTCGTGGGCGTGGCCTGGCTCCTGCTGCGCCACCGCTCGCGCGCCCAGACGGTGGCGGTGGCGATGCTCCTGACACTGGCCGTCTCCTTCCTGGCGGGCAACGAGATCCGGCAACGCTTCATGACCACCACCCAGTACCAGCAGGACGACAGCGTCCAGCTGCGCTTCGACAGCTGGGCCGCGGCCTGGTCGCTGGTGTGGGACCAGCCGCTGACCGGGCAGGGCATCCGCAACTCGAACCTCTACTCGGAGAACTACGGCGCCGACCGCGAGAACCGCACGATCCACAGCCAATACCTGCAGATCGCCGCCGACTCGGGCATCCCCGCGGCGATGGTCTACCTCGCGATCCTGAGCCTGAGCCTGTGGCGCTGCGAGCAGGCGAGGTGGATCGCCAGCGAAGCGGTGGCGTTGGGCCGCCTGGCCAGCGACCAGACCCACGCCCTGCACCAGGCGGCGCACCTGGCGCTGGCGGTGCAGACCGGGCTGATCGTCTTCATGCTCGGCGCCGTCTTTCTCTCGCTGGAGTTCTTCGAGGTCTCCTGGCTCCTGGCGGTGCTGGCCAACGTGATGCCCGCGGCGGTGGAGCAGTGCCGCGACGCCGCCCCGCGACGCCTGGAGCGCCGCGTCCGACCCAAGCCCCCGATCGCCGCGCCCACGCCAACCCCCACTGAAGGACTCGCCACGCCATGACCGCTCTGAACCTCGTGCTGGACCGTCAGCTGGCGCGCACCGTCGCCTACACCGGCTACCTCAAACGGCAGCCGCGCCGCTTCACCGCCCTGACCCGCGTGGTCGAGGCGGTGGACTTCATCGCCCGCGCCGTCTTCCACCTCTGGCGAAACCATCGCTACCTCTCCTTCCTCAAGCTCGCCAATCTCGCGCTGGTCGAGCTGCAGTTCCGCTTCAAGACCGAGCGGGTCGTGGGTCGGCCGTACAAGATGAAGATCGAATCCACCAACATCTGCAACACCCACTGCCAACTCTGCCCCACCGGGCTGGGCATCGAGGGCAGGCCCAAGGGCAAGATGTCGATGGAGCAGTTCAAGGGCCTGGTGGACCGCACGCACCGGCACCTGCTGGCGCTGGACCTCTCGATGTGGGGCGATCCGCTGATCGTGCCGGAGATCTTCGACATGATCCGCTACGCCCACGACAAGGGCGTGTGGACCTACATCAGCTCGAACCTGCACGCCTTCAAGCCCGCCAAGGGGCAGGCGGAGCTGCTCGTGAACTCCGGGCTGGACCTGCTCACCTGCTCGCTCCACGGCGCTTCGCAGGCGACCTACGAGCTCTATCAGCCCGGCAAGAAGTTCGACGACTCGGTCGCCAAGATTCGCCACATCCTCGAGACCCGCGACCGCATGAAGAGCCGCTCGCCACAGGTGCAACTGAACTTCGTCGTCACACGCTACAACGAACACGAGAAGGATGCCTTCAAGGCCTTGGCCGCCTCGCTCGGGTGCAAGCCCGTCTTCTCCTGGGCGGCGCTCAACACCCGATTCGCGGGAAAGGACTCCAAGCTTCAACCGCTCGGACTCGCTCCCGATCTGCTCTCGAAGAAGACCCGACAGCACATCGAGAAGTGGCTGCCCCAGGACGTGGATCATCGCCTGGACATCTACCGGCAGATGCTCACCGACGACATCGACTTCACCCGGTTCAACGGCAGAAAAATCTTCGACTGCTCCTGGCCCTGGCGTCAGAGCGTCATCAACTGGGACGGCCAGGTCGTCACCTGCTGCGGCTCCTTCGAGGTCAGCGAGGACATCGGCAACGTCTTCGAGCAGCCCTTTGGGAAGATCTGGAACAGCGAGAAGTACCGCATGGCGCGGCGCAGCTTCAAACGCAAACTCACCGACGCCCAGGCCAAAGACAACGGCTGCGCCAACTGCCCCGGAATCATGCTGTGACCCCCGGAAGTGCATCCAAGTCCATGCCGATGGTGCTGCACGTCCGCGTCGTCGCCGGCAGCGGCGGCGGGCCGGACAAAACGATCGCGCGCTCCGCAGCGCCCACGATCGCCGCGGGCTATCGCTGCGCCGCCGCCTACATCCACCCCCGCAACGACCCGGGCATCCTCGCGCTGCGCGAGCAGGCGCAGCGGCTGGGCTGCGAGTTCCACGCCATCCCCGAGGTCGGTCCGCTCGACCCGCGCACCTTCTCGCAACTGCTGCGACTGACCCGACAGCTCAACGTCGCCCTCTGGCACGGCCACGATTACAAGTCCAACCTGCTGGGCCTTCTCATCGCCCGCTTCCACCGGATGAAACTCCTCACCACGGTCCACGGCTGGACCTGGCACTCCTGGCGCACGCGCCTCTATCACCACCTCGACAACTGGTGCCTGAGGCGTTACGACCGTGTCCTGTGCGTCAGTCCGTCGCACCTGGATCACTGCGCCCGCCTGGGCATCCCCGCCGCCCGTGTGGTGAACCATCCCAACGGCATCGACCCGCACGAGTACACCTTCCATACACCCCGCGCCCGCCGGTCGCCCATGACCCTGGGCGTCGTAGCGCGCCTGAGCGGCGAGAAAGGCGTGGACCGCGCCCTCCGCGCTTTCGCCGCGGTGCACCGCGATCACCGCGACACGCAGATGCACCTCGTGGGCGACGGCCCGGAACGCGCGCACCTGCAAACCCTCGCCGAGGGCCTGAACATCGCCCACGCCGTCCACTTCCGAGGCTGGCGCAGCGACCCCCGGAAGTGTTACGAAGAGTTCGACGTGTTGCTGCTGCCCAGCCGGACCGAGGGCCTGCCCAACGCGCTGCTCGAGGCGATGGCCACCGGCGTCCCCGTCGCCGCCACCCGCGTGGGCGCGGTGAGCCAAGTGCTCGACGAAGGCCGCTGCGGCGTTCTCCTCGACGGCGATGAGACCGACTGGCCCCGGCAGATCGCCCCGCTCCTGGTGAGCGATGCGATCCGGCAGGAATACGCCCGTCGCGCTCGGCTGCGCGTGCTGGAGCACTACACCTTTGCCAAGCGCATGGAACGCGAGATCGAAGTCTGCGACCGACTGCTCGGTGTGGACCGCGCCGCCCTGCCGCTGCGTCGCGCCGCCTGATCGCCCTGTGAAGCTACAATCCCTCGCCCGTGCTCGAGTCGCTGCAGCAGTACGTGCCCGCCGCCGCCGCGCTGGCGGTATTCGTCACCACCATCGCCTACCTGCACCACCCGCGCGCCAAAGCGCTCGTCTACTCACTGCCGGTCCCCTTCACCTGTGGCTACCTCGCCACGCGGATGCCCATCAACGCCACGCACCTGACCGGCTTGATGCTGGTCATCGGGTACAACTGGCTGGTCTACCTGCTGCATCGCCGCGCTAAACTGCAATTGGTGTACGCGGTGCCCGTCTCGGCGCTGAGTTACGTGGCGCTGGCGGCGGCGGTGCGACCGCTGCGCACGGTGTCTCCGTTGTGGATCGCGGCGCTCTTCGTGGCGCTGTGGCTGCTGCACGTGGCGACCTACCGACCCGCCCACGAGCCGGGCGGCCGCAGCACCACGCCGTGGTGGCTCAAGATGCCCATCGTCTTTGGGGTGGGCCTGGTGATGTACGCGTCCACGTCGACGCTGCTGGGCGCGGTGACGACGTTCCCCTACGCCGGGGTGTTCACCAGCTTCGAGATGCGTCAGAGCCTGCGGACGCTCGCGGCGCAGTTCACCATCAACGCGGTGGGCATCATCCTGATGATGGTCACAATCTGGGCGCTGGAACCGCGCTGGCCGGGGCCTTGGCCGCTGCTCGCGGGCTGGGGCGTGTTGCTGCTGACGGTGACGATGATTTATCGCCTTGGGCTTGGCCGCGCCGCGACGGTGGCGACGGACGACTAAGGCGAACGCCACGTCCCAGCCGCGAGCCTCTGCGTCGTGGCGATACGCCGCGGGCGCGGACGCCCCGGACGCCCCGGACGCCTCGGCTCGCGCTAGATGGCGGCTTCGGTGACGCGGAGGACTTCCTCCACGGTGGTCTGGCCCGTGGCGACCTTCTTGAACCCGTCCTCGCGCAGCGTCACCATTCCGTGCTCGATGCACATCCGGCGGAACTCGGTGACCGAGGGGTTCGAGGCGATCTTATCGCGCAGGTGATCGTCGAGCATGAGCATCTCGTAGAGGCCCAGTCGCCCGGCGTACCCGGTGTTGCGGCACCTGTCGCAGCCCTTGCCCACCCAGACCTGGTCCACCGCGATGCCATGGATCGTCAGATGGTCGGCGATCTTCTCGTCGGGCGGCTCCTGCACCTTGCAGTGGTCGCAGATCTTTCGCACCAGCCGCTGCGCGAGGCAGGCGTTGACCGCGGCGCCGATGAGGTAGGGCTCCACACCGATGTTGATCAGTCGGGTGATCGAGGAGGGGGCGTCGTTGGTGTGGAGGGTCGAGAGCACGAGGTGGCCGGTGAGCGAGGCCTGGATGGCGATGCGCCCGGTCTCCGCGTCACGGATCTCGCCGACCATGATGACGTCGGGGTCCTGACGCAGCAGCGCCCGCAACGCCGCGGAGAAGGTCATGCCGATCTTGTCGAACACCTGCGTCTGGTTGATCCCGGAGAGGTGGTACTCCACGGGGTCCTCGACGGTGGAGATGTTCAGCGAGGCGCGGTCCATGATGGAGAGCGAGGCGTAGAGCGTGGTGGTCTTGCCGCTGCCGGTGGGCCCGGTGACGAGGAGGATGCCATGGGGCTGATCGATCTGCCGCTTCCACATGAGCAGGTTGTCTTCGCTCATGCCCAGGCTGTCGAGCGGGACGGAAATAGAGCGGTTGTCGAGGATGCGGAGCACCGCTTTTTCGCCCTGCGCGGTGGGCAGGGTGGAGAGTCGCAGGTCGAGCTTTCGGCCGTGGACCATGGCGCGGATGCGACCGTCCTGCGGGAGCCGTCGCTCGGAGATGTCGAGGTTGGCCATGACCTTCAAACGGGAGATGATGGCCGCGTGCATGCCGTGGGGCGGGTTCATCTGCTCGAAGAGGACGCCGTCGATGCGGTAGCGCACGAGCAGGCGTTTCTCCTGGGGCTCGATGTGGATATCGCTGGCGCCCTCCTTGACGGCGTTGAAGATCAGGTAGTTGACGAAGCGGATGACCGGGGATTCGCCGGCCATCTTCTCGAGGTCGAGCGCTTCTTCCTTGGTCTGGACGACCTCGACGTCGTCTTCCTCGACGCCGCCGATGATCTCGTCGACGTTGACCTCGTTCTCGGCCGAGGTCTCTTCGCGGAAGGCCTGCACCGCCTTGGTGATGTCGCTGGCGGCGACGACGACGGTCTTGACGGGCACGCCGAGCTTGTGACGCACCTCGTCGACGATGAGCAGATTCTCCGGTCGGGTGACGCCCAGCACGAGCCGAGCGCCGGCCATGCGGAGGGGGACCACGCCGTTGGCCTGGCAGAACTCGGCGCTTAAGCGCGTGGTCATGCGCTGATCGATGGTCGAGGCGTCCACGCGTTCAAAGGCGATGCCGTGGACTTCCGCCACCGCCTGCTGGACGGCGATCTCCTCGCCGCCGGCCTCGATGAAGGCCTGCGCCAGCGGTTTGCCCGGGGATTTGCTGACCACGCCGCGCGCCGCGGAGGCCTGCGCCGCGTTCAGGACGCCTCGGTCGAGCAGGAGTTGCCCCAGGTCCTTGACCGCGCCGGCGTCATCGTCGGGCGACCAGAGCTCCGAGAGCGCGTCCTTGCCGGGCGACAGAGGCACGCCCGCGGTGGACGCAGGGTCGGGCGGGTCGATGCCCGCGAGCCAGTTGTCGTTGGAGCCCTGGGCCATGGATCACCGCTTCTTTCCCGCTTCGTCCTTCTCCATCGCCAGCGTGAAAATCTGGCCGGCGGCCTCGAGCACGACGGAGAACTGCTTGATCTCCTTGACGGTGAAGGACCCGAGCTGCGCCCCGGGCTGGACGATCTCGCCGTCGATCACCGCCACCGGTCGGCTGCTGAACATGATGGTCTGCACCTTGAGCCTGCTCAGCTCGTTGCGGAGCTTCTTGACGCCGCGGTCGTCGTTGACCGGCGCGGCGTCGCTGACGACGGTGGGCGCGGGCTGCCAGACGAGGAAGGGGTTCTTCTGCACGAACTCGATGGGCACCTGCCGCTGCGTCATGTCGTCGCTGAACATGGCGATGATGGCGGCGGTGTCGCGGAAGAGATCGTCGAGGTTGCGCTTGAGCAGCGGATCGTTCTGGGGCAGGGCCTGAGGATTGGTGAGCTTGGCCAGCGCCTGCTCGACGCGTGCCTCGACCTCCTTGGCGGCGGGGTTGAGCGCGATCTCGCCCTGGGCGGCCTTCATGGCGTAGATCGAGCCGGCGGCGATGCAGGCCACCAGCAGGATCAGCAGCGTCCCCTGCGAGAAGAGCTTGCTCGGGCCCTTGGCCACACCGAAGGCGGCGTCGGCCTCGGGCAGGCCCTCGGGCTTGACCACCCCGCCCATGAGCGAGAGCGTCTTCTGGCTCTCGTCGCTCTGCAGGGCTTCCATCCCGGGCATCGTGCGTGGCGTTCCACCGGCTCGCGTCATGACCGTGTCCCTCCGTCCTGGGCGTTGGCCTGGGCGTCAAAGAAAATGCTCAGGATCAGGTCCGCCTGCATCTGGCCCTGGTCGTCGCCGCCGGTGAGTTTCTTGAGCTTCATCTCCGGCGTGCGGGTGATGCGGCGGAGCTTCTCCAGGTCCAGCAGGAAGCTGTAGAACCCGTCGAAGTCGCCCACGATGACCATCTTGATGGGCAGCTCCGAGTAGGCCGCGGTGTTCAGCGGCTTGTCGGTGCGCACGCTCTTGGGCGTGAGCTGGTGCTTGCTGGCCAGTTCCCAGACCTGCTTGAGGATGACCTCGACCTCGCGCTGCGCCGGGAGCTTCTGCTCGAACATCGAGATGGCCTCGGTGAGATGGTCGATCTCGCGGCCCAGGTCGGCGATGTTGGCGGTGGCGGCCTCGAGCTGCGCCAGCTTGGCCTGCTTGCCTCGGATCTCGGCGCGGGCCTCGGCCATGGTCCGCTGTCGAGGCTCGAAGAGGAACACGTACGACGCCACGGGCGTGGCGATGAGCAGGATCAGGAACACGAGCTCTCGGATGCCGAACTTCATGGGAGGGTCTCCGGTGGGTGGATCGGGGGAGTCAGTCGGCCAGGGGCGCCTCGGCGGTGCGCGCCGGAGGGATCACCGGGCCCACCGGCGTCAGGGCGCCCTCGGGTGTGATCACCGCCTTGTCCGCCATGGGGTTCTGTTTCAGTTCACGCTTGACCATCTTGGGCTCGAAGGCGCGGGTGTCGATCTCGCCGTTGAGCCTCATCTCGACGCGGAACTTACGCATCGCCGCGTCCTGCACCTTGCTCTCCTCGCTGAAGACCAGGCTCACGTCGGTGAACAGCGAGGTCTTGCCCAGGGCGG
This sequence comes from uncultured Phycisphaera sp., assembly GCA_964496285.1. GTDB lineage: Bacteria > Planctomycetota > Phycisphaerae > Phycisphaerales > Phycisphaeraceae > CAZBXW01. Next base: position 29,317 of record CAZBXW010000003.1, on the reverse strand, counting down.
TCATGAACTGCGCCACCTGCACGTCGGTGGGTGCCACGCCCACGAGCATGAGCGAGACCTCGACCGGCTTGACCTCCACCTCGTCGCCCAGCTCCTTGGCCAGCGACTTCTCCTTGGCCTGCTCCTTGGCGCGGTCCATGGCGGTCTGGCCCGGCGGCGGCGGGAGCGTGATCACCTTGCTCGCCAGCTCGAACTCCACCAGGCTCAGCGACGCGGGCATGTTGTTGATCAGCTCCGCCAGCAGGATGCTGCGCGGCACGCGCTCCAGCAGCTGCGCCGTGATGCGCGCCTTGCGGATCATGCGCTGCTTGCGTTTCTGCAGCTCGTCGAGCTGCTCCAAGCGACGGGCCGCGTCCTCGTACTGGGCGTCCACCTGACGCTGCAGCGCCTGCACCTCCTGGCGCTGCCGATCGGTGATGAAGAACGCTCCGACCACGCCTCCCATCACCAGCACGAAGAGCGTGAGGCTGATGAGGTTGGTGCGGCGCTGAGCGCGGCGTTCGAGGTAGTCCTCGGGAAGGAAGTTGTCAGTGGTGGCGGCCATGGGAGTCGTCCTCGTGGGAGGCGGGAAGGCTACTTGGGGGAGTCTCCGAACAGACACAGGCCCAGGGGCACGGCCCAGCCGGGCTGCGGTTGCGTGAAATCGGGGGTGATCGCCGAGGGGCGTGGCGCGTTGATCTGCACCAGCCGACTAAGTGGATCGCCCAGCTGCGCCCCGATGCGCAACGCCTTGGCGATCGACTGGCAGAGCGTCAGGTGACGGGACTCGCCGCCGACGAAGACCAGCTTCTCGATGGGCCGGCCGGGGAACAGGCTGCCGTGGTAACGCACGCACAGGCGCAACTCGTCGATCAGGCACTCGAGGGTCTCGCCCTCGATCGCCACGTCGGGCTGCGGCGCCAGCGCCACGCCGCCGTCGGCCTCGAGCCCCGCCTGCGCCATGCGGTTGCGCCGCGCTTGGCCGAAGCTGCACTTGGCGGCCTTGGCGTACTGCCGGGTCCGATCGTCCCCCGCCGCGTGCAGGGCCTTGGCGAACACCAGGACCGACCCGTGGGCGATCACCACCTTGGTGGTGGCGGCGCCGATGTCCACGAAGCAGGTGGTGCGCTGCTCGTCCTCGGGCTTGCGGTGAAGATGGCAGAAGGACTTGAGGATCGCCGAGGGCTCGTCGTGCATGCCCACCACGTCGAGCCTCGCCTTCTGCAGCGTCTCGACATGACGCATGATCGTCTCGCGGCTGGCGGCGAGACAGATGACCTCCTGCTTGGCGGCGCCCTCACGCGCCACCGGACCCACCGCGAAGTACCGCAGCACCATGCGCGAGGGCTCCACGTTCATCCGCTGCCGAAGCTGCGTCTGCACTTCCTCGGCGAACTCAGCGGGGTCCGTGCTAACGACCTGGAAGGGCTGCATGAGCGTCTGGAACGCCGGGATCGAACAGACCGCGGTCTTGCCCTTGAACGGCTGCGTCCGCAGCAGGTCGCGTAGCTTGCTGGAGACGAATTCGTGGCGCGCCGCCGGCTCGAACCGCGCTTCCTCGGGAATCTCGGCGTAGGCGGCGGCGAGCAACTGCGGCGGATCGGTCGGCGCCACCTGCAGCAGCTTCAGACTGTCCGCGCCAAAGTCCACCCCGATGGGCGAGCAACGCGGCTTGGTGAATCCAAAAGCCATGGTATTTGCGACCGCCTCCGATAACGACAACGCCGCCACGTTCGGGAGGTCAGGCTAGACCCCCTCCACGGAGACATCGACGGGATCGACTGGGCGGTTTAGACCAAGGACCGTTTGGGGTTATTGAATGCCGCAGCGGCTCGACCAGGGCCGAACGACCTCTTCGAGACGACGCGCCATGGGCTGATAAAAAAACCCCAGGTCGGCTTGGGGGGGACACCGCCTGGGGCAGTTACCCGGGCTGAGTCGGGGGAGTTTCAGCCCGAGTTGGGGGGACCGTGGAAGACCCGGACTCTTGCGGACGCCCGGGCCTCATCTCCACGGATCATTCATAGCGCCGCGGAACACAAAGTCAATGGTGCGCAATCAAGAGCCAGCGAAGATGAACTCTCACAATCCCGGCTGGGACTGCTCGAGCTCAGGTGGGTGCAGCCCCGGCAGCTCTGGGGCACGCACCCGACGACGCGGCTCACGCAGAGACTCGAGAAACGCGGTCAGGTCGTCCAGGTCGTGATCGTTCAAGGGCAGCGGCTGCAGCAACGGCGACTTGGTCGGGAACAACGGGTCCTCCAACTGAGCTGGCTTGCGACGCAGCGTGGGCATGCCCGCTCGATAGAGCACCAGGACGCCGCGCAGGTCGAACAGTCCGTTGTGCATGTGGGGCGCGGTGGCTGTGACGTTACGCAGCGTGGGGGTGCGGAAGGCGCCGACATCGGAGGCTTGCCCGGTCACGCGGTAGCGGCCGAGGTCTTCGAGCTTGCGACCGTAGAACGACAGGCCCAGATCGTGAAACTTCTGGTCGGTCAGCAGCGGGCCGTGGTGACAGTTCATGCAGCGTCCCGCGGTGCGGAAGAGGTGCAGGCCACGGATCGCCGCGTCCGACAGGGCTTGGCTCTTCCCGCGCAGGAAAGCGTCGAATCGGCTCTGACCGCCCTTGATGCTGCGCTCGAAGCTCGCCAGCGCCTGGGCGATCATGTGGGGCGTGATCGGGCCGGGACCGAACACCTCCCCGAACCTCTGGGCGTATTGCGGTGTCTGGGCGAGCTGCGCGATCACCCGTGGGAGGTCCGCGTTCATCTCGCGCGGGTTGTGGAGCACCTGCAGAGCCTGATCTTCGAGCGAAGCGGCGCGGCCGTCGTGGAACAAGGCGGTCCAATGCCCGCTGAACAGCACCGAGGGGGTGTTGCGTTCGAGCGTGACGCGCCGCCGACCGAACGCGGTGGTCCGACCATCGGCCCAGCCCAGGTCCGGGTCGTGACACGACGCGCAGGCCATCTCGCCGCTGCCCGAGAGTCGCGGATCGAAGAAGAGCATCCTGCCCAGCTCGATCTTCTGGGGCGATTGCGGGTTGTCATCGGGGATCGGCGGATCACCGACCAGGCCCAGCTCCTGTGCCTGCACCGAGCGGTCCACTGTCGCCGGCGGCCACTGTTCGGGCGGCTTCGAATAGAGCACGCGGAGCAGCTCCGACTGCTCACGATAAGCCTGTTCGTCCAGCAGCGGACGGCGTTCGACGGTTGCTTTGGAGTCGAGCTGCTGCGGGTCCAGCTCCGCGTCCCGCGAGAACGAAGGCGCGATCATCATCCACACCGACAGGCAGGTCAGGGCGCAGGCAATGCTGCAGCGGTTCATGGATAGTCTCGCCTGACGTTGACCTCGCCGGTGACACGCAGCGACACGATATCGTCCGAGCTTCCCGGGAGAGCGCGGGCATGAGCGTAGGTGCGTTCGAACGTGGGGATGTTGTAGCCGGAGAACGGCCCCATGAATCCTGTGAGCCCGGGATAGAGCGTGAAGTTGTCCCAGAGGATTTCGGTCTTGGGGTTGAACTGTCCCAGCTGTGTGTTCGAGAGATTGCCCGCAATGCTAAAGGCGTAGGTGATCCCGTTGTCGCGCATCCAGGACGCCTGCGCCGGACAGACCCAGACCCCACGCGCGTAGGGCAGGTGCTTGTTCCGGTCGAGCACCGTGGCCCAGCCGTACACCTCGGGCAGACCCCCCGCCCCGCCGTTGATCGCGCCCGGAGGCAACCGGTGCGAGAAGCGACCCGTGGTCACCTGATCCGGAAAGCGATTGCCGAAGTCCGTGGCATAACTGATGCTGCCGAGATAGATCTGTCGAAGATTGGAGCGACAGATCGCCAGCATCGTCGCCTGCCGAGCGCCGCGCATCGACGGCAGAAGCAGCCCCACCAGCAGCGACACGATGGAGGCCACCACCAGCAGTTCCACGAGCGTCAGCCCTCGGCGAGCAAGCGCGGGCAGGGGCGATCCCGTTGGCCCGGACGTAGATTTGAGATTCACAAGCCCCATGTGCTTCGACCCCTGCGCCCCGCGCTGCCGCCTCGGATCATCGCCAGCATCAGCGCCGTCCACACCACGGCGCTGCCCGGCTCCGGGATCGAGAAGGCCGCCAATGTGTCGTCCAGGAACAACCCGGTGTAACCCTGCCCAAGGAGTTGGCTCAGCGTGGGCGCGGTCAGGCTCCAGTTCGCAGCGAGAACCTGCAAGTCCACGAAGTTCACCAGGTTCGCGTCGATGGCGGCAGCGCTGTAGGTCGTCGCCAACGGATCGAGGCTGGCCAGGTCGCCCTGTGCCCAGGTCTTGTTCGCCGGTCCGCCCTGGGTGTGATAGTTGGCGAACATCGTGTCCAGGTCGGTGTAGTCCACCGCGCCGTCGAGATTGATATCGCCGTTGGCAAAACCAAGGAACTGCTGGAGGATCTTGACATCCTTCCAGTCGATGTTGCCGTTGCCGTTGAGGTCGTAGCGGGCTTCGGTCGAGAGCGACCCGGACATGGGCGTGCCACGGGTTTCCAAGGCAGCGAGGAACGCGGAGCGGTCGCTGCTGTCCACGTCGCCGTCACGATCGAAGTCGCCTTCGTCGAAGATGTAAGCACCCGCGATGAAGTTAAACGGGCTGGACTCGGCGTACATCAGTTGCGTGATCGAACCTGCGGTGGGATGCGTCACGGTGCGCGTCTGCATGCGAAGGGTGTTGCTGTTGGGGTTGGGCGTGGTCGTGCCGTTGGTGTCGAAGGTGTCCTGTCGCTCCGCGTAGGAGAAGACTTTCACCAGGCGACCGGAGCTGTCCATCTTGGTGACGGTGCGCGTGCCGCCGCCGCCGCTGGCGGTGTCGTTGAAATAGAGGTTGCCCTGGGCGTCGCTGGTCATGGAGAACGTGGTGGGCGTGGCGGCGCCGGCGGGACGGTCTAGGAAGTCGTTCAGAGCCGCGGCGGAGAGAAAAACAGCGACGGAGGTGGTGGTGTTGGTGTTCAGGTTGTGGTCGATGAAGTCCAGTCCGCCGAGGTTTCCGGCTTCGGTGGTGCCACGGAAGATGATGCGGTCGATGCCCCCGCCGAGGTTGAGCACCGCCGGCTCGGTGTTGGCGGAGGCGGTGTTGATGCGCTGCGCAGCGCCGGTGGCTGCGTTGATTTTCCAGGTGCCGCCGAAGACAGTGCTGGAATCGTTGTGGTAGAGGAACTGGCCATCGCTCGACCAGGCGAACTGTCTGCCCCAGTTGGAACTGGTGTTGGCGGTGGAAAGCACGCTTTGCAAGTTGGCGAGCGTGGTGAGCGTGACGTTGTTGAAAGGATGCGTGGTGACGGTGGCAAAGGGGTCGTAACGGTAGACGCGTTTGGTCGCGGCGGGATCGACGGTGGTGCTTCCGTAGGGGAGGCGAGTCAGGGCAGCGTCCGCGACCCAGATCTGCGAGTAAGCGGGGATCGCGCCGATGGCCTGCGGATTGAAGAGGAAGCCACTCTGCAGCGGCGTGGACACGCTGCGGGAGGCATCGTTCTCGCGGTAGTAGAGCTGCAGTTGGGCTTCGGAAAGGATGTCCGTGCCGGTGGGCGTGGTGTTGAGATTGTCGATTCGACGCACCGCACCCGCAGCGGCAAAGGGCGTGGCGCCGAATGAACTGACAAAAATCTGCTCGGTGAGGGGGTTGTACGCAAACGAAGCGAGGCTCTTGCCGTTGGTCGCGGTGGCGCTGTTGACAACCGTGGTGAGGGTGTCCACCTGCGCGTGAACCGCAGTGGAAGAAGCTGCAAGCAAAGAGACGGGAACGATAAGAAAAGCGCTGCACCTAAACATGATCTGCTCCTTTGGGGTGAAGAACACAAATTACGATATTGAGACTCAGGCGCGATAAATATAATATGAAAAAATCTTCTGTCAAACTGAGAGACTGCGGTAGTCAGTTCCGAGTTTCAACCCCCAAGCAATCAGTCATGAGATCGCTGTAAACTATTTTTGTTTATCGTTTAATGACATTTTGCCTGATCTTTATGGCGCAAACGAACGGTTCCGCAGGAGCTGGCTGTCCCAGCGAGAAAACTGCCTGGCGAGCTTCGACACGCTGCCATCGCGTCTGGCGTCCCGTGGGCATCCCGGGCCATTGCTCGTTGCTGCGGCGAGGCCTGTTACACTTGGGCCATGCTCGCGCAGGTGCACAGTTTCGTGCTCCAGGGGATCGATCCGGTGGCCTGCGAAGTGGAAGTGGACGTGGCGGACCGGGGGTTGGCCAAGACCACCATCGTGGGGCTGCCCGACGCCGCGGTCAAAGAATCCATCGAGCGCGTCCGCAGCGCCATCGAGAACTCGGGCTACCCCTTCCCGCTGTCGCGCATGCTCGTGAACCTGGCGCCAGCGGACATGAAGAAGGAGGGGCCCAGTTTCGATCTGCCCATCGCGGTGGGGCTGCTTCTGGCCAGTCAGGTGGTGCGGACCCGCAGGCACAAATCCCTGCTTTTCGCGGGCGAACTGGCGCTGGACGGTCGACTGCGGCCGATCCACGGGGCGATCAACCTGGCGATGCTGGCGCGGCAGATGAAGCTCCCGGGCGTCATCGTGCCCGCGGCCAACGCCTCCGAGGCGGCGGCGGTCGGGGGCGTGAACGTCTATCCCGCGGACACCCTGGCCTCGGTCGTGGGCTTCCTCAACGAGCAGTACGAGATCGAGCCGCACCCCGAGGTGGACGTGGACTCGCTTCTGCAGCAGCAGAGCGTGTCGGTGGACTTCGCGGACATCAAAGGCCAGGAGTCCGCCAAGCGTGCCGTGATGATCGCCGCCGCCGGGGCGCACAACGTGCTGATGATCGGACCGGCGGGCACGGGCAAGACACTCATGGCGCGCGCCCTGCCCGGCGTTCTGCCGCCGCTGTCGCGCCACGAAGCGCTGGAGGTGACGCGCGTGTTCTCCTGCGTGGGCCAGATCCCCCGCGGCAGTCCCCTGCTCACCGCGCGCCCGGTGCGCACCCCGCACCACACCGCCAGCCCCGTGGCCATGGTCGGCGGCGGAGCCATCCCCAAGCCCGGCGAGGTGAGCCTGTCGCACCACGGCGTGCTCTTCCTCGACGAGATGCCCGAGTTCCCCAGGCCGGTGCTCGAAACCCTGCGGCAGCCGCTCGAAGACGGGCACGTCACCATCGCCCGCGCCCACGGGTCGCTCAAGTTCCCCGCCCGATTCATGCTCGTGGCGGCGATGAACCCCACGCCCAAGGGCGACAAGCCCAGCGACGAAGTGGGCCAGCGCGCCATGGACCGATACCTCTCGAAAATCTCGGGCCCGCTGATCGACCGCATCGACATCCACGTCGAGGTCCCAGCGGTCCCCTTCGAGCAGCTCACCTCCAAGCGCAGGGGCACCGACACCGCCACCATCCGTCGCCAGGTCGTCGCGGCGCGGGCGGCGCAGGCCCGACGCAACGGCTCCACCCTCACGCCCAACGCCGCGCTGTCGGGCCGCGATCTGGACAAGCTCGCCCCGATGGACGAGTCCTGCCAGACCCTGCTCAAGCAGGCCACCACCGAACTGGGCCTAAGCGCCCGCGCTTACGACAAGATCCGCCGCGTCGCTCGCACCATCGCCGACCTCGAGGGCAGCGAACCCATCGACGCCCGCCACGTCGCCGAGGCCATCCAGTACCGCATCCTCGACCGAAAGGTGTGAGACTCACGCCCCCGCCGACTGGAGCATCTCGCGCACCTGCTTGCGCGTCGTGTCGCTCACGCTCTTGCCCGCGAGCATCTCGGCCAACTCCTCCAGACGTTCCTTGCCGGTGAGCTGCGTCACCGTGGTGCGCGTCTGCTTCTTCGCGCCCTGGCCCGCCACGCTCTTGGCGATGCGCAGGTGACGATCCGCGTACACGGCGATCTGCGGCAGGTGCGTGATGCACAAGACCTGGTGGCCGACAGGTCCACTTGAAAGACTCTTGAGTTTTCCGCCGATCACCGTCCCCATCCGTCCGCCCACGTTGGCGTCGATCTCGTCGAACACCAGCACGCTCACCCGATCGCCCGCCGCCAGGATCGACTCCAACGCCAGCATGATGCGCGACAGCTCGCCGCCCGAGGCGATCTTGCGCAGCGGCCGCGCCGGCTGACCGGGGTTGGTCCGCACCATCATCTCCACCTGCTCCAGGCCCGAAGCGGCGTCGGCCGGGGGCGCGAACTCCACCGCCATCTCCGCCTCGGCCATGCCCAGGTCCTTCAACTGCGCCTCGACCAGCGGCTTGAGCTTGGCCGCGGCGGCGCGTCGCTGCGTCGAGAGTTTCCGACCCGCAAGCTCCAGTTGCGTCCGCGCCTGGGAGATCTGCGAATCCAGCGCACCCTGCTGCTCGTCGCTGCCCAGCAGAGCGCGGAGGTCGCGGTCCACGCGGTCGCGGTAGTCCAGCAGCGCCGCGGCGGGGTCCGACGCACCGGCGAGGATCGCCCCGCTGCGCTCGTACTTGGCGATTAGACGGTTGAGCGTGTTGAGCCGATCCTCGACCTCCGCCAGTTCGTTCGGGTCCACGTCGAGGCGATCGACATATCGACCCAGCTCGAAGGCGCCGTCCTGGGTCGCGGCGGCGGCGGCGCGCACCTGCTCCGCCAGGGGCTTGAGCTGCTCGTCGAGCTCCGCCAGGTCGCTCAGCAGGTGCGCCACGCTCTGGAGCCGGTCGGTGATCGAGCCTTCCGACTCGTGCAGCGCCGCGTGAGCCGCGGCGGCGTCCCTGCGGATCCGCTGCAGGTTCGACAGCAGAGCGTGACGCGACCGCAGCTCGTGGTACTCGCCGGCAGAGAGCTTGGCGGCGTCCAGCTCCTGCAGCTGAAACTCGAACAGGTCGCGCTGCTGCGTGCGAAGCGAGGACGAAGCGCGCAGCTCCGCGCGCCTGGCCTCGAGCCGGCGAACCTGGTCGAAGAGCTCACGGTAGGCCTCGCGCTTCTCCGTCAGGTCGCCGAAGCTGTCGAGGATCGCCAGTTGGTTGCCGGGCCGCAGCAGATACTGATGGTCGTGCTGGCCGTGCACGTCCACGAGCAGTTCCCCCACGCCGCGGACGATGGCGCTGGTGGCGGGCTGGTTGTTGATGCTCACGCTCGACCGCCCGGTGGCGAAGAGCTTGCGGGTGATCAGCAGTTCGCCGGCGGCCTGGGCGCCGGGCAGGTCCGCCGCCTCCGCCACCCGACGGCGAAGCTCCGCGTCGTGCAGCTCGAACACCCCCGACACCCGCGCCTCCTCCGCTCCCGGTCGCAGCACCTGGCTCGGCGTCACCTGTCGCAGCCCCAGGAGCAACTCGAACGCGCCGAGCACCAGGCTCTTGCCCGCGCCCGTCTGACCGGTGAAACAGTTCAGCCCCGGCGATAACTCGATGCGAGCGTCCTCGATCAACGCGAGATTCGAGATGTGCAGTTCGCGGAGCATCCGTGCGGGTTGGGGTGCGGGGATCGGATCGAAGTGTGGAGGGCTAGAGGGTGTAGGGTTTAGGGTGCAGGGTGGGAAGTTCAGAGGCGATGCTTCTGCACTCAAACCCTACACCCTAAACGCTCCTACCCCAGCTGCCCCGCAACCAAACCCCGATCCCCGAACCCCAAGAACCAATGCCCGGGAGAGGATTCGAACCTCCAAGGGATTTAACTCCCGACAGCACCTCAAGCTGTTGCGTCTGCCAATTTCGCCACCCGGGCCAGGGTGTGACCCGACAGTATAGGAACGCCCGTCGTCTTGTCGAGTGGCGGGCAACGGCAGCGATTTTTGTCGGCACAGCGTGCGGCCGATACAGTAGTGACAGTCTCGTCACAGGAGTGTCACCATGCGAACCGCGACCATGCGCGTGACCCGACAGACCAAGCAATACCTGACCCGACTGGCGCGAAGCGAGGGCTGCACCACGGCGCAGGCGCTGGACCGGATCGTCGCTCGACAGCGCGAGGACGACGCTTGGCGAGCGGCGGGCGAGGCCTACGCCAAGCCTTCTTCCCATGCGTTGAACGTCACCGCCCATCTCGCCGCCCACGCCGGCCGACGCGCCTTGCGGGGCCAACGATCTTGAACCCACGACGAGGCGAGGTCTGGATCGTGGACCTGGGCGATCCCGCGGCCGGAGAGGCGGGCGACACCCGGCCCGCCGTCGTCGTCTCACGCGACAGTTTCAACGCCACCGCTGCGCTCACCGTCACCGTCGTCCCGGGAACCAGCGTCAACCGCGGCCTGTCGCACCACGTCGTGGTCAGCCCTCGCGAGACCGGCTTGAAACACATCACCGTGTTCCAACCCGATCAGGTCGTCACCCTCAATCGGCATTGGCTGGTCAAGCCCGTGGGAAAACTCTCCGTCACGCGCATGCGCGAACTCTCCGCGCGGCTGGCGTCCTATCTCGATCTCTGATCCCGTCGAATCTCTGGCCAAATCGCCCCCGGCGCTGTAGATTGCCCGCCCGATTCGCGACAGGAGACTTGTCATGGGCGTCAAAGTCTGCAAGTTCGGCGGAACCTCACTCGCGGAGGCGACTCAGATCCGTAAGGTCCAGGCGATCATCCAGGCCGACCCCGAGCGTCGCTTTGTCGTGCCCTCCGCCCCGGGCAAGCGCAGCAGCGACGACCGCAAGATCACCGATCTGCTCTATCTCTGCCACGCCCAGGCGGAGCAGCGCGTGGACATCACGCCCACCTGGGACCTGGTGGCGCAGCGCTACCTGGGCATTGTGAGCGATCTGGGCCTGAAGCTCGACCTCCAGCCTCAGCTCCAGGAGGTCAAGGCGAAGATCGCGAGCATCGGCGCTCAAGGCGGCAGCGCCGACTACGCCGCCAGCCGGGGCGAGTATCTCAACGGCCTGATCGTGGCGGACCTGCTGCGATACGAGTTCATCGACGCGGCGGACTTCATCTTCTTCGACGTCCGCGGCAGGCTCGACGACGAGAGGACGCAGAAAGCCCTGGGCGAACGCCTGTCGAATTGCCCTCGGGCGGTGGTGCCGGGCTTCTACGGCCAAGCGGCGGACGGGTCGGTCAAGACCTTCTCGCGCGGCGGATCGGACATCAGCGGCGCCATCGTCGCCCGCGCCGCGGCGGCGAGTGTCTACGAGAACTGGACCGACGTCTCGGGCGTGCTCATGACCGACCCGCGCATCGTCAAGGACGCGAAGCCCATCGACGTGGTGACCTACCGTGAGCTACGCGAGCTGGCCTACATGGGCGCCACCGTGCTGCACGACGAGGCGATCTTCCCGGTGCGCAAGGCGGGCATCCCGGTGAACATCCGCAACACCAACGCGCCGCACGACCCGGGCACGATGATCGTCCCCGAGGCCCAGCCCATCGCGCACAGCCGGACCATCACGGGCATCGCCGGCCGCAAGGATTTCACGGTCATCAGCCTCGAAAAGACGCTCATGAACGCGGAGGTGGGCTTCGGGCGGCGCGTGCTGCAGGTGCTCGAGGAGCAGGGCATCAGCTACGAGCACACGCCCAGCGGCATCGACACCATGAGCGTGGTGGTGGCGGACAGCCAACTCAAGGGCAAGCTCGACAAGGTGCTCGAAGAACTGCGCGAGCGCTGCGAGCCCGACGCGCTGGAGGTCGAGCCGAGCATGGCGCTGATCGCCGTGGTCGGTCGCGGCATGGCGCAGACGCCCGGGATGGCTGCCAAGGTGTTCGGCTCCCTGGGCGAGGCGGGCGTGAACATCCGCATGATCGACCAGGGCTCGAGCGAACTGAACATCATCGTGGGCGTGGACGCGCGCGACTTCGAGAACGCGGTGCGGGCGATCTACCGACGCTTCGTGGGCTGACGCGGTAGAATCGCGCCCATGACCAGTGCCACGGATTCGTTGATGGAGCAGGCCAGCGCGGCGCTGCTGGCGATGGACTATCTCGCCTGCGAGTCGCTGTGCGTGCAAGCCCTGCGTGAGACGCGACAGGCCAAAGATTGGCCGAGCTATCAGCGCATCCTGCTGCCGCTCCAGGAGTCACGCCGGCAACGACGCATGATCGCCGGCGACGCAGCGGTGCGCCTGGGGTCCACGGGGGTCACGCTCGAGCAACTGGCGCAGCAGGTCCGCGTCGGCTGCGTGGTGCTCACGCATCCGCACAGCGCCGATGACGCTCTGGCCCTGAAGGATCGCGCGGCGCGTGAGCGCCGCTGCGTGGAGGTGCTGTTCGCGGACAACGTGTCGTCAGCGGTGCACTGGACGCTGCGCAGCTTCGAGGGGCCGCGCGCCCTCTGCACGGTGGACGCGCCGCCGACCGCGTGGATCGATCGGCCGCTGCAGCGCTCGGTGTACGCTCACGTGCGCGCCGCCGAGAGGGCCCCGCGGTTTCCCAGTCCGCCGCACTGGTTCATCCACGCCACCGAGGCGCTGGGCGACGAACTGCTGCGTGGCGCGGAGGGTTCGACGCCGCGGCACTCCGAGGCGCGACTCGAAGCCCTCGAAGCGGCGCTGGCGGCGATGACCGATCACGAGATCCTGCACCAACGCCTGTTCCATACGGCGCGAGCGCTGGCGCAGGCCTGAGCATCGCCTGTGGAAAGCAAATCCCCAGCCGTGAGCCGACCGGTCCCCATGCGTTTCATCTTCACGCGTGCGCTGGTGCTGCTGCTGGGCCTGGCGATGCTGATGGTGGCGACGGGCTACGCGATGCTCCGCTCGGACCCGGCGCACTGGAGGCTGCAACAACAGTGGCGCTCGAGCACCCCGCGCGCCGAGCGCGCGGCGATGGCGGAGCAACTGCAGCGCCACGTGGTCAACGGCCTGCTAAGCCTGGGCGACACAGACACCGCGGCGGCGCGCTTCCGCATCCCGTTGGATCAGGCCAACGCCTGGCTGGAGCTGCATCTGCCGGGCTGGTTGGAGCATCAGGGGATCGCGCTGCCCCGGGAGTTCTCCTGGCCCATGTTGGCGCCGCGGGCGGGCGGGATCGTCTTGGCCTTCCGCGTGGACGTGCCGGACCTGCACCAGGTGGTGAGCGTGGAGCTTAGGCCCAGGGTGCTGCGCGAGGGCGTCGTGGTGCTGGGGGTCAGCCACGTCCAGGCGGGGAAGCTGCCCCTGCCCATGGAAGCGCTGCTGGCGGCGCTGCGCCGCGGGGCAACGGACCCGCAGAAGCAGCGCGATATTGAGGCCTTCTCCGCGGCTCTTCGGGGCGGTGAGATCCCGGCGCGCTGGCGACACAGCGCCACCCGCGACGCCCTGCTGAGCTCGGTGGAGGTCGGGCCCGAGGCGGTGGAGGTCGTCGTCGTCACGCGATCGCGCTAGAATGGCGGCATGTCGGAGCGACGCATCGTCATGGGCATCACAGGCGCCAGCGGCGCGGTCTACGCGCAGAGGGCGCTGCACCTGCTCCTGCACGCAGACGTGGCGGTGCACCTGGTGGTCAGCCCGCTGGGGCAGCGGCTGCTGCACGACGAGCTGGGCGTTGAGCGGCTGGACCCGGAAAAGTTCGTCCCCGACGCGCCGCGCGGGAGGCTGACGCTGCACAACTACCGCGACGTGGGCGCTCCGATCGCCAGCGGCTCGTTCCAGCACGAGGGCATGATCGTCATCCCCTGCTCTTCAAACACGCTCAGCGCCGTGGCCACGGGCGCGTCGAACAACCTGCTGCACCGTGCGGCGTTCGTGACGCTCAAGGAGCGTCGTCGGCTGGTGCTGGTGCATCGCGAGTCGCCGCTGTCGCTGGTGGACATCCGCAACATGGAGACCGCGACGCTGGCGGGCGCGATCGTCTGCCCAGCGAACCCGGGGTTCTACATGCTGCCGCGGAGCGTGGAGGAGATCGTGGACTACACCGTGGCGCGGGCGCTGGACCTGGTGGGCGTGCGGCACGCGCTGCCGGTGCGCTGGGGCGAGTCGAGCCGTCCTTGACCGGATCACTGGATCGAGCCGGAGGAGGACGGATGCGCTCCCTCTCGGGCAGCAACAGTCGGAATCTCCGGGTGATCGATCTGAGCCGCCGATGAACGCCGACGAACGCGGATTAGACCATGAAAACACGGATTGCATCGGCGTTCATCCGCGTTCATCGGCGGTTCAACTGAGTCGTTCCGCGGTCCCCGTGGTGGGCTTGTCCTTTGCGCCGATCTTGGATTCCGTGCCTTGGCGCAGACGGACGAGATTGGAACGGTGGCGGAAGACGACCAGGGCGGCCAGGAGCGTGGTGACGCAGAGCAGTGGGAGCAGCGAGGCGAGGTCCAGGCCGCGAGCCAGGCTGATGATCAGGAGCGCCACCGGAAGCACGAGCGAGGCGGCGACGCTGGCCAGGCTGACGTAACGCGTGAGCAGGACAACGAGAACCCAGGTCGCCAGCGCCACGAGACCCGGGAGGGTAAGCGTGGGCCAGAATCCCAGGAGGACGCCCAGGGAAGTGGCCACGCCCTTGCCGCCCTTGAACGCCAGCCAGACCGGGAAGACGTGCCCGACCACCGCGGCGGCGGCGACCGCCAGCCAGCGCCAGGCGTCGCCCGAGGCCAGGTCAACCTGACCCGCCCAGCCCAGCATCACGCCCGCGGTGAGCACCGGGGCGAATCCTTTGCCCACGTCCAGCGCGAAACAGGCGACGCCCCACGGTCTGCCCAGCACCCGACCCGCGTTGGTGGCGCCGACGTTGCCGCTGCCCGCTTTGCGGATGTCCACGCCACGCATCAGCCCCAGCAGCAGGCCAAAGGGGATCGAACCCACAAGGTACGACAGCAGCACCCAGGTCCACCAGACGTTGAACATCAGGGCATGGTACTCTGCGCAGCCGAGGCGGGGAGAGGGGTTGGGGGTTGCGGGTCCGGGGATCGGTTGGAGTTGGCTCGACAGGGCTTGGCGGCAGCGTTAACATGCGGGCATGACAGCCGTAGCCACGACGCTGCTGACGCTGGCGCAGGCGGGGCGACCGGATTCGCTCTGGGTGACGATGGTGATCGCGCTGGTGCTGGCGGGGGGCGTGGCGGTGGCGTCGATGATGAGTTCCAAGCGTTCGCACCGCGACTGAGCAGCCCGGGAACCGCGTCGCGTGGTCGAACGTCCAAGAGCGCAAAGGAGTCGGTCATGAATCGCAAATCGCTGGGCGTGCTGCTGGTGCTGAACTTGGTGCTGATCGCGTCGCTGGCGGTGGTGAGCCTGACGCCGGCACCGGCGCAGGCGCAGCTGGGCGGGCGCGGGGGGAACTATGTGATGATCGCCGGCCCGCTGCGGGGACGGGCGCAGCAGTCGGGCGTGTACGTGCTGGACCTGGCGCGAGGCCAGATGGCGTGGGTGATCTACAACTCGGACACGGGCAAGCCGGAGCTGGTCGCCCGCCGGGACGTCGGCGCCGACGTGCGCAACCAGCGTGTGGACCGCTGAGTTCCATGGGTGACACCGACCCGCTGGGCCGCCAGGGTCCGGTGCCAGCGTGTAGCGCGAGATCGCGAAATCAACTTGCGGTAAGGAGCCTTGCCATGACTCGTATCGAAACCGCCTGTGCGTGCCTGATCGCCAGCGCCTTCGTGCTCGGGGGCCTGCTGCTGAGCCGACTGGGAACCGCCTCGACCGCGCACGCGGAGATGGTGGTCAACCGCGACAACTTCACGTTCATGACCGCGCGGACCAGCGGCGAGGTGGAGTCGGTCTTCGTGCTGGACAACATCAACGAGAAGCTGATGATCTACGACGCGGACCTTGGCCGAAAGCAATTGAAGTTCGCGGCGCTGCTGGACCTGGCGGTGCCCGAGCCCGTGGATCGCAAGGGCGGCGGCGGTCGGTGATCGCAACCACGGATGACGCCGATTCAGCCCTGTCGTCGCGGATTCAAGATCAATACGTTTCGACAGGATCACAGGATCAGGACATGGATCGGATCCAAGCTCTCGTCCTGTCATCCTGTCAAGTTTTCTTGACTCTGATCTGCGACACCCGCGGTTTCGTCTCGTCTGAGTCACAAGGAAACCACGAACCATGCAGGGATGCGTCACAACGGAGCGGATCGAGGAGCTGGGCAGGGCGGTGCTCGGCGGACGGGTGCTGACGCGGAGCGAAGCGCAGGAACTGGCGAACGTTCAGGGGGCGCTGCTCTACGACCTGTTCTACTGGGCCAACCGCGTGCGTCGCGCCTTCGTGGGCGAGCGCGTGAGGTTCTGCTCGATCGTGGCGGCGAAGGTCGGGGCGTGCAGCGAGGACTGCAGCTACTGCGCCCAGAGCAAGCACTACGACACGCACGTCACCCCCGCGAAGATGAGCGTGGCGGAGATGACCCGCGCCGCAGCCGAGGCGCAGCTCAACGGCGCTTCGAGCTTTGGCATCGTCAACTCCGGGCGAGGCCCGACCCCGCGCGAGCTGGACTGGCTCGAGCCCTTCTTCCGAAGCACCGCGGAACAGGGCCGCATCCGTCCCTGCGCCACGCTGGGCGAGCTCTCGGCGGAGCAGGCGCGTCGGCTGCGCGACATGGGCGTGAAGCGCGTCAACCACAACCTCGAGACGTCGCGTCGGCACTTCCCGAACATCACCACCACGCACAGCTACGACGACCGCCTGCGCACGATCCGCCACGCCAAGGCCGCGGGCCTGTCGATCTGCTCCGGGGGGATCTTCGGCATGGGCGAGGCGTGGGAGGACCGCATCGACCTGGCGCTGGAGCTGCGCGAGTTGGGCGCTGACGTGGTGCCGATCAACTTCCTCAACGCGATCCCGGGCACGCCGCTCTTCGGCAGGCGCCCGGACCTCACGCCGCTGCAGGCGCTGCACATCGTGGCGGTGTATCGCATGATCCTTCCCGACCGTGAGCTGAAGATCGCCGGCGGCCGCGAGAAAATCCTGCGCGACATGCAGAGCTGGATGTTCTTCGCCGGCGGCTCAAGCTTCCTGATCGGCAATTACCTGACGACCTTCGGCCGCTCCGCCGAGATGGACCATCAGATGCTGCGCGACCTGGGCCTGCCCTACGTCACCTTCGACGAAGTGGAGCACGAAGCGGACCCGGCTGCGGCGCAGCCCAGCGGTCCGAGTCAGGGCCTGATGGCGCGGCGCGCCGGAGTGGTGATGGCGCTGCCGGTGCTGCCCGCAATGTGAGTCGAGCGCTCAGCCCCGCGCCGACGATGAACAGCGATCGACGCCGAGTCGCTGAAAATCACCTGAATTATTGCGGATTTCCCTTAATGGGTGTTTCGCAATCGAGCGGGCGAGGTATAATCTCTTAACGCCGCAAGGGCGTTGCGGGCCATGGAAGGCTCTGCCTAGCAGATGTGCGGAGTGCGCATCGGATGGTCAGGGCTTCACTTCCTCCAGCAACGCAGACTCGCGGCAGACGTGGGCGCGGGGGCTCTGCTCCCTTTGGTCCGCGACTTGCTTCACGCGATCCTCATCGCGTTCTCATCGTTGAGTCGCGATTCAGGAAGTGCTAACTTACGAGGTGCTTTATGTCGCTTCTGGGTCTGGTGAAAAAGGAAGTTCCGATGGCCAAACGCAATTCATCATCTCCGAGCAAGACCTTGGGTACCAGCTCAAGCGTCTCGGTCAAGGCGCGCAAGCCCGCCGCCAAGTCGGTGGTCGTCAAGAAAGCCACGCCCGCTGTGCTGCCCGCCGCGCCAGCGGAAGTGCTGGTGATCGAGCCGCCCACCAAGGATCAGATCGCCACCCGAGCCTACGAGATCTGGGTCGCCAAGGGTCGGATCGCCGGCGAAGACCTGATCAACTGGCAGCAGGCGGAACGTGAACTGCTCGCCGAGGCTCAGAAGCGCGCCGCCAAGGCCTCCTGATCTTCGCCGCTCGATCGTCGCAGCGTCTGAGCGCGATGCGAAGGGTTCGTCGTGGAACCCGCGCGGACTTTGTGGCGGCAGCGGTGGCTTGCACGTCAGTGGAGCGCTGCTCCCTCACACGGGTGGACCCGCCACCAGTGGCGCCCATCCCTGCCACGGATGGCGTGGGCTGCGCGCGAACTGTCGTAGCGCCCTCACATGCCGATCTTCATCGCCATGTCGTCGTCGCCGCCGGTGGGCTGGCAGAGCACGTTGACGTGCGCCTCCACCGCCTGGGTCAGGCTCGACAGGTCGTAGCCGCCCTCGAGCACGCTCACCAGTCGTCCCTTGCACAGGCGCTCCGCGGCAAGCCTGAGCTGTCGAGTCATCCAGGCGAAGCACTCGATGGAAAGGTCGATGTGCGCCAGGGGGTCGCTGCGCGCCGCGTCGAACCCGGCGCTGAGCAGCAGGAACTGCGGTTCAAAGCGGTCCAGCGCGGGAAGGATCTGGGACTTGAACGCGTGGGTGTAGTCTTCGTCGCCGCTGTGGGGCATGACGGGGATGTTGAGTGTGAACCCTTCGCCTGGGCCGCGGCCGGTCTCGTGGGCGAAGCCGGTGCCCGGGAAGATGAAGCGGCCGTCCTCGTGGATGGAGATGAACAGGACGTCGTTGCGCGCCTCGAAGGTGTGCTGGGTCCCGTTGCCGTGGTGCACGTCGAAGTCAACGACGGCCACTCGATCCAGGCCACGCTGGTGAATGAGGTGCTCCGCGGCGACGGCGACGTTGTTGACGAAGCAGAAGCCCAGCGCCCGACTGAACTCGGCGTGATGCCCCGGCGGGCGCACGGCGCAGAAGGCGTTCTGCGCGTCCCGTCGCAGCACCGCGTCGCAGGCCATCGTCACGCCCCCGGCCGCCAGCAGCGCCGCCTGATAGCTCATCGGGCACACGACGCACTCCATGTCGTCCATGTAGGGCAGCCCGGTCTCGCAGGTGACGCGGAAGCGTTCGAGGTAGTCACGGTCGTGGACGCGATGAACGGTGGCGATGTCCACCGGCTCGGGGCGAAGGTGATGCAGGTTCGCCCAGAGCCGGGACTGCCGCAGGCGGTCGATGACGGCGCGGAGTCGGTCGGGCCTCTCGGGGTGGCCCGCGCCGGTGTCGTGGGCCACGTAAAGCTCGTCGTGGACCAGAGCCGTGGGGGGCATGGGGCAGGATTATGCCACAAGCCCGCGCCGGGCGGCAAACCGCCGACCGTTCCACGGCGCCGCGCAGCGGCTTGCGGCGCAGGCCGGTCCCCCGTTAGCCTTGTCCGGTATGGGCGACGCCCCTCGTCCGCACCTGGTGGTGATCCTCGCGGACCAGTTGCGCTGCGACATGCTCGGGGCCTACCACACCAGGAACCCCGACGGCGCCGCGGCCCTGGCGCCGGCGATCAGGCTCACCCCCAAGCTCGACATCCTGGCGCGACGCAGCACCGTCTTTGAGCGCCACTTCACCCCCTGCCCCTTGTGCCTGCCCGCCAAGGCCAGCCTGCTCAGCGGTCTGGAGCCGCTCCGCCACGGCGCGATCATCAACGGGTTCTTCACGCACGAGCGGAAGTTCGGCGTGGTCCGTCAGGGCGTCACACTGCTGCCCACCGACCTGCTGGCGCGGGGCTACCGCGTCATTCACGCCGGCGTCCAGCACCTCCGCGCCGAACCTTCCGTCGAGCAGCGCTGCCCCGACGCCGAGTTCGTCGGGCCCAGCGGCGCTACCGACCACTACCACGCCCTGACGCAGCGTGGGCTTTACCTGGGCGACCTGACCGCCTTCCGCGACCCGGTGATCGACATGGACCTGGGTAAGCCGGTGGTCCACACCGCCGTCAGCTCCCGCGTCGGACAGTTCCCGCTGCGCGAGGAGCTCTTCTACGACAACGCCGTGGCGACCCACACAGCCGCGGCGGTGGAACGCTACGCGCGCGGGCCGACCGATCGGCCGCTGGCGCTCTTCGTGAACTTCTGGCTCCCGCATCCCCCGCTCTGGGCCCCCCGGAAGTTTGCCTCCATGGTTCAGCCCGAGATGGTGAAACTGCCCGCCACCGTGGGGCGCTGGTACGCCGGGCAGCCTCCGCTGCACCTAACGCACCTCACCGGGCAGCTCGGGGCGCACGTCACCGCGGAGCACTGGCAGAAGGCCTGGGCGATGTACATGGGCATGACCGCGCTGCTCGACGCCTGCGTGGGCAGGGTCCTCGCGGCCTTGGACCACGCGGGGCTTTTCGAGGACGCCATGGTCGTCTTCACCTCCGACCACGGCGAGATGCTCGGGTCACACGCGCTGTTCCAGAAGAACTGCCTCTACGATGAGGCGGTGCGCGTGCCGCTGCTGGTGAAGCTCCCTGCCCAGAGCAGCCCGCGACGCTGCGCCGAACTGACCGACCACCTCGACTTGCACGCCACGCTCTGCGAGATGACGGGCGTGGTGCGCGACGAGGCGACCTCGGGCCGATCGCTGCTCTCGCAGTGCATCGGTTCGCGTGTGGGCCAACCACGGCGGGCGGTCTACGGCGGCTACGACGGCAACGCGGGACGCGGGTTCCACCAACGCATGGTCCGCACCCGCACCCACAAGTTCATCCACAATTTCACCTACGACCCGGAGCTTTACGACTTGGTCGAGGACCCCTACGAGACGCGCAACCTCGCGGGCAAGCCCGAGCACCACAGCGTCGAGACCGACCTGCGCGAGCTGCTGCGGCAATGGATGACGAAGGTCGGCGACGAACAGAAACCCATGCCGTGAGGCGCGCACCGATCACTGACGCGCGAGCCGCCAGTGGCGCCAGTCTTTGCTAACGATGGATGGGGTTAGACCTAGAACTTGCGGCGGACGTTGACGCTGCGGCCCTTGCGGCGTTTGCGGTTGAGAGTGGCGCGGCCGCCGCGGGTCTTCATGCGGGCGCGGAAGCCCCACTTGCGGGAGCGTTTCTTGAGGCTGCGTTTCTTGTGGTAATGCGTGGACATCGCGGGCTTCCTGCGTTACGGTTGAATCTCGACCACCACCGACTGGTAAGTCACGTTCTGCTGCGCGTCGCTCACCCGCAGCGTCACCACCTGCTTCCCCGGCTTGAGCTCGGCAGCGAGCCCATCAATGCTAACCTCAAACGACTCGCTTGTCGAGTCGAAGATCAGGTCCGTGGGCAGCACCGCGCGCCAAGGCTCCTTGCCGTTGACCATCACCTGCACCTCACGGATGGGCGAGTGGGCATCGACCGCGGAGCCCGTGAGACGGATCGCTCGGCCACGCACCTCCGGGCGCAGATCTTTGACCTGAGGCGGGGCGTTGTCGATCAGGACCGGATCGCTCTGACGCGTGGAGGTGCGCGCCATGTCGGGCGTGTTGCCCGGCGCGTCGGAGGCGATCACGCGCAACAGGTAACGTCCGTCGGGCACCCGCAGCGTGTTCCACTCGAAGGTGAGCGCGGTGAGGTTCTCCGCCAGCGGGAGCCAGGCATCGCTGCCGGCGAGCTGGTACTCGATGGTGTAACTCAAGCCATCGTTGTTGGGGTCGGCGGCTTCCCACTCGATGGTGCGATTGGGGGTGCGCGGCTGGTCGGGCGTGCCGGGCGCGGGGGCTGCCACGGGGGGCTTGCCGGTGGTGTCGAAGGGGTTGGACACCTTCAACGCGCTGATCGTGGGCTTGAGGTTGGGCACGACGTAGGACAGCTCGACGCGGTCGACCACGGGGGACTCGCTCCCGTCGCTGCGCAGCGTCAGTCGATACTGCAGGAAGCGCGCCGGCGGAGCCTCGATGGGCAGCTCCACGGGCGACAGCGCCTCGGCGGGCGGGGGCACCGGTCGCGGCGGGGACCACGGGCTCCAGGCGGCCTCCTCCGGGTCCTGCACGTTGCCGCTGCGCGTCTCGAAGAAGAGTTGCGTGTTCGCCGGGCTGACCGCCACGAGCTGCGCCTTGCCCCAGAGGCTGATCTGCGTCGCGTCCAGGGCGGCGCTGGTCATCGTGCCCTGCGCCGCGAAGCCCTGGCTCAGTTCGACCACGGAGGCGGGATTGGCGGTGCCCAGCAACACGCGCGATTGATCGCCGATGCGTTGCACACTCAGCGCGGGAATCTGTTGCGGTTCGAGGTCGGTGAGGATGGTGGTCTCCTCGGCGGCGGGATCGATGCGAAAGAGCTGGCCCTCGCTGCCCGTGGCCACGAGCAGCCGCTGCGGGTGCGACGGGTCGGGCAGCAGACGCAGGATCATCACCGATTCACGGAAGACCTCGGTGACGAACCCGTCGGGATTGATGCGGTAGATGGCGTTACCCTCCTTGGCGGGGGCCGCGGGCGTGGGCGTGGGCCGGGCGGTGCCGGGCGGCGGCGCGGGCGTAGTGCGACCACCGGCGAAGCCCGCCTGACCCGGTCCCAGACCCTGAACGCTGCCGGTCTGCCGTGCTTTGAGCAGTTGCGATCGGATCGCTTCACGCAGACGGTCGCGCTGCTCGGGCGTCACAGGCGATGGCTCCGGTTCCTCCGAGAGATGGTCGGCGTCGGCAGGCTCAGCGTTAAGCGCCACCGTCGGGGGCGTCACAAGATTCAGCGCCACGCCCGGCTCGGACGCGCCGGGCATCGGATCGCTGCGCCCGCTGGGCGAGGCGGGCAGGTCCTCGCGCGGCTCGGCGTCCGGAGGGACGTTGGGGATCTCCGGCGGCGCGGGCGCGGCCGGGGGCTCCGCACCGTCTTGCGCAGGCGCTTCCGCGGGCTCCTCGGGTCTGCCCTGCTGCTCCTTGGCGGCCTCTTCGAGTCGGCCAGGCTTGGCCTGCTCCGCGTCGGCGGTCCCGGCGTAAACCGTCCCGTCCGGCAGCACCAGCAACGCACCGATCTCCGGCTCCGCAGCGTCGTAGATGACGAAGCTCGTGAATCCCGCGGCCCCGGGCGTGAGCCGATACACCAGCCCGTCCGTGTCCGTGCCCGCGTAGAGGTTCCCCTGCGCGTCGCTGTCCAGGCAGATCACGTTGGCCTGCTTGGCGTCGAGAATCTCGGTCACCGCTGCGCCATCCGCCTTGGACAGGTCCACCCGCCACACCTTGCCCTCCGTCCCGCTGGCGACAAAAAGCTCATCGCCACGCACCCGAAGGTCCCAGACATAGCGCACCGTCGGGAGTTCCACCACCGTCTTGAGTCCCTCGGGCGTAAGCATGTCCACCCGCGATTTCTCGCCGCTCACGCCCAGCAGCAGTTGTCCGTCCTTCGACACGTCCAGGCAGAACACTTGCTCGCCCTCGAGCCTGGCCAGCTCGGTGGTCTGGTCGCCCTCGAGTTTGAGCAGCAGACCTTCGGGGCCGGCGGCGAGGTAAACCGTCTGGCCCAGCGGCTGCAGGTCGTAGACGATGCTCGAGTCCTCCGGCAGCGACGCCCGAGCGTTCGTGCCCGCGGCGAGTTTCACGTCGCCCAGATTGGTCACGACCGTGGCGTCTTTCTTGCCCGATTCGTAGTCGGCTTCGCTGGTGTGCGTCCAGCGTCCGGGCTGCACCGCCAGCGCCGGTTCACGCCCCTGCCAGCCCAACACGCACACGCACACGCCCACAAACCAAAAGGTGTTCTTCGTCATGATCGGTGGTCCGAGCGGATCGCTGAGGGTCAAAGGTTCTACTTCTTCTCTCCGGGCTGCCGACGCACGGTGAGCGTAAAGGGGACCGACCCCGAGACGACCTGCTCGGTGGGCGTGGAGGCGGTGATCCACTGAACGTAGGGCGTGGCCAGCGTGCTGGTGGGCGAGGCGATCAGGGCGCGGCGGCTCGAGGGCAACTGTGGCATCTCCCGCCGACCCACCGCCAGACCCTGCTCGCTGCGCTGGAGCATCAGGTAAAGAGCGTCGCTGCGCACCGCGTAGACCTCGCGCAGGCTCGCGAGCATCTGGTCGAAGTTCTCGACCCGCCAGCGGTGCGGCTGGGAGGCGAAGACCGACTGCATATAGGTCGCGGCGTCGGCCAGGACCAGCGGGTAGTCGCCCTCGGGCAGGTCCTGCGGCAAGGTAAGCTCGAGCCCCGTTGTGTAGGCGACGGCGTTGTAGGGCTGCACCTTGACGCTCACCGCCACGCGCGACCCGGGCGCGACCTCCGCCTGCCGCAGTCGCGCCTCGACGACCGTCCCGGCGCGGAGGACCGGCTCGACCTCGATCTGGATCTTCGCTTCGTCCAGCGCCACGTCCTCGAAGGGGTTCTGCAGCGCCGTGATGCCCAGCATCGCCAGTTCACCCACGACCGCCATCTCCGCCGCCGAGGGCCAGAGCGACTCGAAGGCGATCTCGCGTTGGCCCGTGAAGCGCAGCGACGCCCTGGTGCGCAGCGTGGTGAGCGTGCCCGGGACGTGGTCGGCGCTGAGCGTAGCGCCGGCGAGCATGGCCAGCAGCATGGGCGTGATCCGCTGGTGATGGACCAACTGCACGTCGTACCGCCGCGGAGCGACCCGGGGCATGTCCACCGCGATGGACACGGCAGCGGCGTGGTACCTGCCGTCGGGCCTGCCCACGACCGCGGACTGTTCGTCGCGGACCAGGGCGCCGTGGATCGGCCCGCTGCCGCCGAGCTTGAAGCTCACGGTCAGCAACGGGACGACCATATGGACGTAGCCGCCGGCCATCGGGACCGCCAGTTCGCCCTGACCGAACATGGGATGGCCAAAGCCCAGCACGCGCCCGTCGGGCAACACGGTGGTGACCGTGCCCACCGCGGCCATCTCGATATCGCCAAAGACCAGCGGCACCGCCAGGACGCTTCCGGGCAACAGACGCAGCTCGCGCGGATCGATGCCCGGGGGCAGCCCCTTGCCGCCGGCCGCCAGCGAGGTCAGCCCCGCGTCGCGCAGCAGCGGCTCGAGCAGCGGCGAGACCGACGTCCCCGGCACGCTCAGCGGCAGCAGCATCCTCGACACCGCTCCGTGCTGCGACCGGGGACCGCGCGGCAGCGCCGATGCCTCCGACATCGCCGACCCGAGCGGCGACCCCGGCGGCGCGGGCAGCAGACGGGACACCGCGCTCAAACGCGCCAGGACCCCCGGATGCAGCCGCTGCTCCTGGGCGCTGCGCAGCAGCGCCGCGGCAGCCATCGCCCCCTCCGCCGACGGCTGCGCTCGCCTGGCCGCCGGTTCCTTGGCACGCTCGGCCGCTTCGAGCATGTGCTCGATCGGCTGCACGCCCACGAGGCACTCCTTGACCATGCCGAAGCCGAACGCGAAAGCGCCAAGCAGTCGCCCGCCCTTGCCCAACTCCTGCGCTTCGCCCTGGTCCCAAAGGTAGATCGGCGAACCGCTCATGCCCTGTACCGGGCCGGTCTTCTGCATCCGCTCCTCCGGGCAGCGCACCCACACCACGCTCTTGCCCGGCGTGGTCCCGTGCTCGACGCTGATCACCTCCACCGCGAAGGGCTCGATCGCTGCGCCTTGAAAGACGGTTAGGCCATAGCCCTTCTGACCGGGGCGAACCTCTTTGACGCTGAAGATGCCCTGCTCTTCCGCGGCGCCGGACGCCGCGGCGATGACCAGCAGCACCCACACGCCCATCGTCAGGAATCGCTCCATGGCAGGCAGCGTAGTGGCGCAAAAGATCATTGACAAGCGCCGCGCGGCAGAGCATACTCATTCAGGCGTTTCCGTCGGCATTTTCACTATTCCACGAGGTTCCGTGCCCAGCGAATTAAGCCACCGACTTGCCCAGATCGTCGGCTACACCGTCCAGAACGACGCCTTGCTCACCGAGGCGCTGACCCACGCCTCCAGCGCCGGCCACCGCCTCGAGAGCAACGAACGCATGGAGTTCCTCGGTGACGCGGTGCTGGGCTTTGTCGTCTGCGAGTTCCTCTTCCGAAACTACACCGACCTGCTCGAGGGCGAATTGACCAAGATCAAGAGCGCCGTGGTCAGCCGTCGCGTCTGCGCCCTGATCAGCACCAAGCTCGACCTGGCCTCGCTCATGACGCTGGGCAAAGGGATGACCGGCAAGCCCAGCCTGCCCAGCAGCGTCGTGGCCGCGGCGCTCGAGGCGGTCATCGCCGCGATCTACCTCGACGGCGGCATGGAACCGGCCAAGGCGTTCATCCTTCAGCACGTCACGCCCTACATCCGCGAAGCCGCGGACAGCGCCCACCAACACAACTTCAAGAGCGTCCTGCAGCAGCACGCCCAGCGCCACATGACCGGCACGCCGCTCTACGTCCTGCTCGACGAGAAAGGCCCCGACCACAGCAAGGCCTTCGAGGTCTGCGTCGAGATCAACGGCCGCCGCTTCTCCCCCTGCTGGGCCAACTCCAAGAAAGAAGCCGAGCAGAACGCCGCCCTAATCGCCCTGCGCGAACTGGGCCTGGCGCAGGTGGACGAGACCGGCAGCGTCCAGATGACCACCCCCTGAGCGCGCTGCGCCTTCGTCCGACGCGCTGCTCGTGGTATCATCTCCGCTCCGATTCGACACTCGGGATCCCGCCTTGGAGTTCGCCCCATGAACAAGATCATCTGGATCGCGGCCTGGACCACGCTGGCGTACTGGCTCGGCGGAGCGGTCGGCTGTGCAGGCCCCGCCGGCGGCGATGACCAGAACTACCGCGTCCTCGACGAAGACACGCCCATCCTCCAGGAATCCCCGCCCAACAAGCCCGCGGGACAAGCCCACCCCGCCGAGGAAGCGATCCTCGCTGCCGCTCTGGCCGCCGACCCCGCCCCCGCTCACGACGCTCCCTCCCTCCAAGGCATCGACCGCTCGCACTGGGAAAGAACCCCTGTCTCCTACGAGCTGGGCCTCACCACGCACGGCCCGGTTTACTTCTACGACTGCCCCATCGAGCACCCCGAAGCCATCACCACGCTGACCCTCGACCCCAAAGCGGACCTCCCCGTCGAGTCCTACCTCGCCGGCGAGCGACCCGGCAACTGGGACAGCGTCAACGCTGCGGGATTCTTCGTCCAGCCTGTGAAGTTCTGTTTCGACCTGGGCGTGCTGCCCGTCAACGCTGTGCTTGATCCGCCCTTCTTCGTCCCCGACCACACGCCCTGAACCCACCGCCCATGCGCGTCCTGCGCTTCATCGACGACACCGGCCAAACACGCCTGGGCTGCGACCCCACTCCCCTCCATACCCAGCCGGGGATTTACCCATCCCCGGATACCTCTTTCCCGCTGCTCGACGGCCCCGACCTGGGCCCCTGGCGCCTTACCGACCAACGCGCACGCCTGGCGCAGATCCTCCCGCCCATCGCTCCGGTCAACATCTTCTGCATCGGCTTGAACTACCGTGAACACGCCCGCGAAACCGGGGCCGCCATCCCGCGGTCACCCGTGATCTTCATGAAGCCCACCAGCTGCGTCATCGCCCACAATCAGCCCATCCGCATCCCCGCTTCTGCCGACCCTCAGGGCGAAGTGGACTACGAGTGCGAACTCGCGGTGGTCATCAGCCGCCCCGCTCGAAATGTCTCCACCGCCAACGCACTGAGCCACGTCCTGGGCTACACCATCGCCAACGACGTCTCCGCGCGACGCTGGCAAAAGACCGGCGGCTCAGGCCAATGGGTCCGCGGCAAGAGCTTCGACACCTTCTGCCCCCTCGGCCCGGTCCTCGTCACTCCCGACGAAGTCCCCGACCCCAACAACCTCCGCCTCCGCACCCTCCTCAACGGCAACGTCGTCCAGGACAGCTCCACCGCCGACATGATCTTCAGCGTCCCCGAACTCATCGCCCACCTCTCCCGCGACACCACCCTCCTCCCCGGCACCCTCATCCTCACCGGCACCCCCCCCGGCGTAGGCATGGCACGAACCCCCCCACTCTGGCTCCACCCCGGCGACAACCTCCAACTCGAAATCCAATCCCTCGGCTCCCTCCAAAACCCCATCCAACCCGCCAACCCCTGACCTCCCGCCACTCCACGAACGCAAGACAAACACGGATGACGATCGGTTGCATTGAACCCCGCATAAATCATCCTGACACCTTTTATTCGCCCGCATAAATCATCCTGACACCTTTTATTCGCCCTGACACCTTTTATTCGCCCACCTTTTATTTGCCCATCGGCATCAACGGCATCATCCTCCTCCGCGAGCCGACCTCCCCGGCCATGCGGGGGCTCGGGGCTGGCCTGCTCGGGCGGCGGCAACGCGATTGATGCAAGGCGGTCCGCAGGCAAGCGTCCCTCCCCCGCGGGACGAGTGCGGGGATGGAGTGTTCAAGCGCGGGGAGTTGCTCTACAATCCGGGCTGGTCGCGTGGCACCTCAGGCGATCTGTGCCCCGAAATGTTCGAGGCACGCCTGACGCACCCCGCAGACCCGGACCCCTGAAGCCCGGACCCCAGACCCCGCTGCATCGCTTGGCTTTCTCCCCTCGGGCACGACATGCTGACGGACTTGGAGACCAACCTGACGCAACTGGCCCGGGGCGTGGAGGGGCTTTTCAGTCTGGAGGAGCTTCGAGCCAAGCTGCGCAGCGGGCGGGCGCTGCGGGTGAAGCTGGGGATGGACCCGACTTCGCCGGACGTGCACCTGGGGCACAGCGTGGTGTTGCGAAAGCTGCGGCAGTTCCAGGACCTTGGGCACACCGCGGTGCTGATCATCGGGGACTACACCGCCAAGATCGGCGACCCGACCGGGCGCGACAGCACGCGGCCGATCCTCGACGACGCGACCATCGCGCGCAACGCGCAGACCTACCTCGACCAGGTGACGCGCATCGTCGACCCGCGGAAGCTGGAGGTGCGACGCAACTCGGAGTGGCTCTCGCAGCTGAGCTTCGCGGACGTGCTTCGGCTCACCGGACAGGTGACGGTGCAGCAGATGCTCCACCGCGAGAACTTCGCCACGCGGATGGCGCAGAACCGCGAGATCATGCTCAGCGAGTTCATGTACCCGCTGATGCAGGGGTACGACTCGGTGGTGGTGCGTGCGGACGTGGAGCTGGGCGGGACGGACCAGACGTTCAACAATCTGATGGGCAGGCAGCTGCAGGAGCGCGCGGGCCAGGAGAAGCAGGTGGTCATGGTGCTGCCGCTGCTGGTGGGGCTCGACGGTCACGAGAAGATGAGCAAGAGCAAGGGCAACTACGTGGCGTTGACGGAGCAGCCCACGGAGATGTTCGGCAAGCTCATGAGCATCCCGGACGTGTTGATGCCCAACTATTTCAAGCTGCTCACGGCGTTGCCTGAGGAGCGGATCGCCAGCCTGCTGGATGCGGGGGTGACGCACCCGCGACAGGCCAAGGACGTGCTGGCGCGGGTGATCGTGGAGAGCTACCACAGCCCCGACGCGGCGCAGGACGCCAGCGACGCCTTCCGCAAGCGCTTCAGCGAGCACCAGATTCCCACGGACCTGGAAGTCAAGACGGTGGACGAATCGCCCATCGGGATTCTCAAGCTGCTCGTGAGCGTGGGCTTCGCCCCGAGCAACGCCGAGGCGCGCCGGCTCCTGGCGCAGGGCGCGGTGAGCCTGGCGGGTGAAAGGATCACCGACGCTCAGACGAAGGTGGAGCTCACCGACGAACGAGTCCTGCAGGTGGGCAAGCGGCGGGTGTGCAAGGTGGTGGCGGGCAAGCCCCGGTCGTGACGGCGCGGGCGCGGCGGCTGGGCGATTGGGAGTCCGGTCATGTCGAAGAAGAACAAGAAAAAGAAGAAGCACCGTTCCTCGGACGTCCCCGGAGCCGAGCGTCCCCGGCTCACGCTCAAGAGGTACGAGAAGGGAC